>JADKDL010000023.1 GCA_016714605.1 Bacteroidales bacterium
TATTCTTCATATAAACTTCCAAATCTTTGAATTCAGAATATGTATTAGCATTTCTTCTTTCTCCCCATTCACAAGATATAATAGGAAAATCTGAATTTAAGAGTTTATTAAATTTCTCTTCTGTATTAATATCTTTAAAATGTTTAATCTTAAATATAGTAGAACCATTTCTATCAAAAACAAACCTATTTATACATTGGTGAAAGACTCCTTTATATTTAACATACTCTTCTTTCAAAGGTAAAATATTATATTTGTTTAGTCTACAGTTTTCCATTTCCATAGATTATTATTAATATCAAAATCTAATTCATATATTCCATCAACTAGTTTTGAAGGATTATTTGTACTTGGCACCTTACTGATTGTTCCATCGTAATTATATCGTGTAGCAATAGATCCTTTCTCTATTTGTTGGAATCCTGTTAAATATAACTCAGGCACCAAATGTTCAGAATTTGCACTTCCTGCAAGACCTGTAAATGTTTGAGGGGGGCCTAAACCAGCTTTCTGGGCACTAGTTAAATCAAATGGTGTAAAACTGTTAGTCTGCATTGGCATTGTTGCATTGGCTTCTATTCTAACAAACCCATCAGAAAAATCTTTTGCACCTAATTTGTAGGGAGAATCTACATAATCCAAACCAAGAATATCAACAATATCAGCTTGTCCGGTTTCACTATACTTACCAACTAACGTTATACTACCTCCAACACTTTTAGGATTAGTTCCTTTTAAATGATATTCACCAAGAAAATCAGCAATCTTAATAACTTTCCATATTTTATCACCTTGTTTAAGACTCTGTTCAAAACATTTTTTATGAAGTGACCTAACTATATTACGTAATGCTTCGAGTTCTACAGAGGTTAATTGTCCAGCATATTTACCACTATTAGTAGCAACCCTATTAAGTTCAACCAATAGTTTAAAGTCACCTTCTTTTAAACCTGCATTTAACAGTATTGATTTAACAGATGCGCTAGCATTAACAATCTCAACAGGATCAATATTTAATTTTCTAACTTTTATCCAGACTTCTTCTAATAATTCAAGTTCCTTGCTAGTTTTACCAATAGCTTTTGCAATATTTTGAATTCTATTCTGATTTAAAATCCAATCATCAATTCTATTAATGTTGTCATTAAATATTTCTAATAGTTGATTTCCATGCTTCGCAATATCTTTTTCTAATAACATCAAATCTGCAACATCTAATTGCTTTAATTTTTTTATTAAATCGGCATTGTTACTAATAGTAGAAACCCATTGTTTTATGGATAAATAATTATCAAAAAGGATAATGAATTAGTTAGTTTGGACATTACATCTTCAAGACTTTCCTTTGTAACTCCGTCGAGCTGTTCAGGGGTTAGAACTTTGTCAACAACTTTACCATCTTCTACTTGTTTAACGACAAAATTACCATCAACTTCTTTTATTAAATTTGTTCCGTCAACATCAAAAGCTGCTTTTAATGCTCCTGTTTTGTTTCTTATTAATCGTAAGGATGTTTTTCCATACTTCCCTAAAAACCCAACAATATCAGTCGCTTTATCACACCATTTCAAGAAGGTAACTGCTCCTCCGGTTATTTTTCCTAATACTCCGGTAAGTGCTATTGCATCGCCAAAACAAGCAACAATAACAGGCCCGGCAATGGAGCCGACAAAATGAGAACCTTTGGCAGGTGTTTCAAACTGTTTTGCTACTCCATCTTTTACAATTCCCCATGCTTTACAATCATAATTATCTTTCGCACAAACAACCTCTTCTATTCCCTGACTGTTTGTTTCCTTAATTTCCATTTCTGCAAAATTTGTTGCAGCTTTTACAATTCCTTCTCGTCCTTTTTCAGAAAGAGGCGAAACTACGAGTTTTAAAATATCAGGAACCGATGCTACAACCTCTAATAATCCATCATACATACCACAGAATGTAGCCCAAGTTGTTACAATTAGATTATACTTTGCATCTGATAATTTATCAGAAGTTATTATATCACCAATATGCTTCTGTAAATCAATAGGGGTGTAAACACATGAAAAAATTATCCCATACCATTTATTATAATTTTCAACATCAGGATCCCATACATGTACAGGCATAGTAACTTTTCTAACAGTTTGACTTAAAAAGTCAAACATATCATATAATGCCTGATAATAAGTATCACTTACATCATAGGTAACAGAGCCTATTTTTTGGAGAAAACTAGCCTGATTCCATTCTGCATTTTCAGCAATTTGTTTTACATATTGGGTAAGTAATCCAGAAAGTTCATTATTAATAATTGTTCCATTTACTGAAATCTTTCCAGTTTCTGTATTATATTTTAAAAGCAGATATACATCATATCCATCTGTGTTAAGAAGCTCTTCTTGTTGCGATTCATTAATCATTCTATACAGCTTATTATCTCTTACATAAACTGAATTAATAGAAACATTAGAAGTAATACAAGCTCCAATTTTAATTTTATGAACATCATTAGTTAAAGAATTCTTAGCACCTCCACCAAATACTTTCTTTAGGAGATTTTCTATTTCAAGTATTTTGCTATTATCTTTAATATCAGTAAGATTCCAAACTTTTATAGCCGGATCTGCAACACCCTTCCCTGTACTGCTTCCATCACTATTATAAATACAATCGTCTTGCGTTAGAGTTTTACATGTATATGTACCGTTGTTCAATACAAGAACCTGCTTTCCTGGGGCACATTTTTCTGCTGAAACAAACCGAGCAACAACATACTTTGTACTATTTCTTAAATTTTTAAAAATTGGAACACTATTACCGTTTTCATCTACTACATTTCTATCAACAGTAACTCCATCAGCTAATTTTCCGTTTTTCTCATCTTCTAAAATACAACTAAAGCAAACTAAACTACTAGTGGAGTAATTGGTAACGATTGTCTCAACACCATCAATTTTCTCAATTTTAACTGCATGTGATAATGTATAAATTCTGTCATCAGTTCCAACTACATAACTTAAATAACCATTTTCATCAATGTAAACATTAGTTATTTCTGCAACTTCATTAGCACCAAACTTACCAAGCCAACCATTATCAATAAAAAATTGTTTGCACTTACTGGTATTATAATTAAATAATACATCGGTTGAATTTTGATCAATATTTGGATTAACAAAAAATTCACCTCCAGCAAAAGCCTGATCCTCATCGCTCGCCAAAACGCCCCACACCACTCCTGGGTCGTGAACTATATCCCACTGAACTTTATTGAGTTTCGTAGCATTCTGGGCGGTGCTGTAACTCATTATGTTTTTACTGTTAGTGGAGTCGGGTCCCAAATACATATCTAGAAACACATGGAAGAGTTGGAAATTACCGTGTCCTAACTCATGTGCTAATGTTCGTCCTATTTCGGTAAAATTGCTACTGCCGGTTACGCCGTACAAAAATCCTGCTTGTTTGCCGTAGTTCATTCGCCCTTGCATATTACCTTCGTCTCCGGCATTGGTTGCGGCGTTTCCGGTTACAAACATATAGGCTGTGTTTAAATCGCTGGCATTAAACCCCGGCTGACTCACATAAAAATCTACCACCTGTTTTTCGGTTCCGGTATAATCGTTACTCAATATTCCTGATGATGATGGTATAACGTCGCCACATACCGGATCGCCACACCATTTACCTTTTATGCTTTCATCAAGCTGTAGTGTGTATTCAATTCCTACTTGCGAGAATACTTCGTTTACTCTCGTCTGCAAGATTGCTAAATTGGCTGTAGATATAGCTACTCGTCCATCGGTTGGAACTATTTTTACTGTTTTTTTAAGCTTAGGGTAACTGGCTAAGAGCAACGCTCCTATTACTTTTTTATCGGTTTTGGTTACTGCTAGTATTTCTTGCGCATCTTTTTCCGGACCACCTACCAAAGTAAGCGTTGAACCACTTGCATTAAATACAAAGCCTTCTCTGTTTACAAAAACAATATCGTTTAGGCTTACCCCTTGCATTTTGAAACTTACCACATCGGTAGCCGACTGAGTAATGGCTTTTGCTGAAAAATATGTATCGCCAAGCTTCATGTATTTTGGCTCCATTGCAGGCCTAGTTGCATATACTGGTGCAAAAGCATCGAAACCATAAACTGCCGATGATGAGGCAGAAAAAGTCACGCTTTTCGCACTCATATCAGGGGTTTGGGTCTGTAAATCTTTGTAAGTATCGTCATATTTACCCACCAACGCAACGGTACCGTTAGCATTAACCTGATACACCTCTCCTTCACTGTCTTTTATAAGGGTTGGATAAGATGCAACGGTTATTTTATCACCTCCGGCGGTAACAGTATTATCACTTACCGAAATTGAACTCTTAGAAACATTGCCCGAAACAGTAGTTTGCGGCGATAGTTTCCGGTCTTAACTTTACCTACATCATTACCACCTTGAAAGTAATCAAGCGCTTTTCCGGTGGCATCTTGGGCTTGGTCTATGCCGTCTTGTATTTGTTTATTTATATCAGAAGCAACTGCAATTACATCTTGTACATCAGTAACAAAATCTTTAATTTTATTTCTCAGGTCTTCATTTACAATATTTGTTCTTATTTCACCTAATACTATATCACCGGATAGAACACATAATGAATCATTTACAAACATATTTTTAAAATCGGTATTCATCACAATATGCTCTGAATAACCAATAAAAGGGGCTTTAGCGGCAGCTGTTCCGGAATACACTTTTTTACCTTCGGCATTAATCGATGAAGTAACCGTCTCAAGCTTCATTGAATAGTCTGCAATATAAATTTCGGTTCCTTCTACCATAAGAGATTCATCAACAGGAACGGTAGAAGAACGATCGCATGACTTACCGCTTTCACAATTTCCCCTATTAGGATTTGCAACAGTGGTTGCTGAAACGGTTGTATTCGCTTGTGCTTTTTCTGTTCCACACCATGCCACTACTTTAAACTGGTATAATACTCCAGAATTTAGCTGATCTATGGTGTATTCAAACATGGTATTATCTTCAGAAAGATGATTTTGGGTTAAATCCTTCATATTTTTCAGGTCTAAAGTGTACATTTTAGACCAATCTTGCGAATCTTCTTTGTAGTAAATAGTATATCCGGTACGATCTGCTTCATAAGTCCATTCCAACTGTATTTCAGAACCGGTAACCGCTTTTATCTTAACTGTGTTGATTGAATCGCAGGCTTCATTAGTTGTTAGATTATTTAAATCAAGCGACCCTATTTCTGAAAACACACTATACTCAGAACCACATCGGCAACGGATGTAGTACTCATACTTTTTAGAAGGATCAAGCAAATCTTTAATTTTCGCATTATCTGATGTTGTTGTAAATGTCTTAAATTCTTGCTTGTCTAATGGCCAATAAAATAATTGATATTCATTAGCTTGGCTTACTTTTTTCCACTCAAAATTTGCAGAAGTTGCATCGCGAACTTCGGTACTAATTTCGGCAGGTGGAAAGCAATTTGCTGTACCGGGAATAATGCCCGGATCTAACTCACTACTCGGTTCATAACGAAACATTGAAACTTTTGAAGTTACGTACGTTTTAGCATCGCAATAGTAAGAAATTTCATAGGCATACAACTCATTATCTTTTATATAAGAAAGAATTGCAGTTGGCTGGGTAACAGTTACGGTGCGTGCTGAAGTGATGGAGTCTTTATGCCAATATTTTATAACATATTTTTCATATATAGTATTCGTTTCAAGCCAAACAGCGCTGATATCAAGAGCATGAACAGGACTTACCGGTCTAGACACACTAAGTGGTCTATATTTAGGCAAAACACAACTACCGGCTGTTCCAGTTTGACCAACATTTACAGTAATAGGTACACCTTTTCCAGTCTCCGAACCACACTGAGCATCTATACGAACGGTATAACTTTCATCTTGAAGCAATGGTGCTAATACAGTAGAATTACCAGTAACTACCGTAGGCGTAACAGATTCAAGATTACCAGTTTTTGACGCATAAACTGAATACGTTTGAGCTAGAGAATTTTGACTCCAAGTAAGTTCAACCTTTTCTGAATTATTTACAGCTATTCGTATTGGCAATGGCGCTGAGCAACCTTGTGTTCCGGTTTTGAATGTTTCTCCATAAACCTCATCTTGCCAATTTGAACATTTAACCGAAATAGTATATTCATAAGTAACATTCTCACTGAGTTGAGTAATATCAAAGGTATAATCATCTTTTGGAGCATTCAATCTTATTACCGCCCACTGATCGAAAGTACCGTAAGGTCTGTACTTAATTTCATATTCGGTGTGAGTGAAGCTAATATCATCATTCCAATCAATTGTTACTAGTGGTTTATTATTTGCATCATATTCAATTTTGGGTACAGCAAGTGGAATTATTGGATCGCACTTTTCTTTTACTTTAAAAGTGAAAACCTCCGACTTACCATCGTTTTTAAATCTTGCAGATGTTTCTGTTCCATTAATAATTTCATAAGCCTGCACCTGCCAAGCATAGACGCCTCCTACCTCGAAAGCACTAAAAGTATTGTCGTAATTAAAAGTTGTAAATGCTAAATCTTTAAAAGCATCACTATTTGAATAGGTAACATTCGATAATATTGCTTCATCGGGATTTCTCTCAACGGGAACAACTTCTACAATTTTTAATTTATATTTAATTTCCTGTCCCGGAACTGAAATAACCAAAACCGGACTCCAAGAAAACATAGTAGATACAATTCCCTCATTTAGAATAGTGCCATTTGTAGGCAACGAGAGCATAGGCGGTTGCAATTGCATAACGACGCATTGCACAAAATCTGTTTTGTAATTTGAAACTACTACCGTTGTGTTTATAGCATCAACCGCCTCGAAAGAAATAACATAAGGACCCTCTTCTAGAGCAGAGACATAACTACCTGTGGAAAAGATAAGATTTGTAGGCGCAAAAAGTATCTCTAAATCAGTCTCATCGAGAAAATACACTTCGCCGGAACGAACGGTAAGTTCCAAAGCTGTACCAGAAGTAATATTTAAATTCTTTCCGGTAATAATTACTTTTAGTTTGAGTTTATATTCTCTATGTTGCAAATCACGCAATGTAATTTTTACACGCAAATTATATGGATTGATATAATCGCTAAGAAAAACACTGGGCATTGAAACAGAGGCTTCTACTTTTACAGGATACTGCTGTTGTGCAAAGCTATTGATGTTACAAAACAATAGGATGACAAGTAGAATATTTAAAAATCTCTTCATGAGTATATTAAAAAATAAATTTATTGTACTTTTTCTTTTCTTTTTAAGGCAAAATTATATTTGTATCCCAATGCGAATGTAAATTCATTAAGATTAGTATTATAATTACTATGCTCGGCATCGGCAAATTTCTGACGACCCGAATAACGCACCGAAGCACTAAATGAGTGACTTTTACCTAAACGTAGTGAATAACTATTATTCACCGAATACAGCATTGCAGTTTTTGAACCATTTTCGTAATTATTCGATCCATTAACACCCAACGAAATACGGAGTTTTTTCTTTACCGCAGGCACACTTGTAGTAATTCCTACGCCAAGGTATGAAGCATCGGTTGCCTCGTAGAAACTTCTATTTACATTCATAGACAAACCCAAATTCACACCAGTTTCTTTTAAGCTAAGCATGTATTGAATTGTATTATTTATTAACGAATTACCAAATCGCATATCACCTTGCTCACTGTCAGCTTTTTGATAACTGGCATTATCGCTTACCGAATGTACAACTTTATCATTTTCAAGAATCTTGTAACTAACCGAACCATTTACCGATGATGTTACCTGAATATAATTCATTGTATCAAGCTGATCATAAACAGTATTCTCAATATATTCATCTTCAACAGATTTAACTTTAGTAACTGCATTAAACCCGGAATAATTAAAAGTAAGTTGTAATTTCTCATTCGGTTTTATAGCAACATTGGCGCTACCTACAAACCTATTCATTGAAGATGCATTTGTTTTATTTAAATCGTCGCGCTGCAAACCAAAGCTACCAGAAAGCGTTAAATTCTTTTTAAATAAAGCTGTTGAGGCATTAAGGGTTACATTTTCAAAATCAGAAGCTACATTGTAAACTCCAAGAGTATGAAATTCAGGCTCAACTCGCTGATAGGAAGTTCCAATAGAAAACACTTTGAAATTAAGATCTAACCCGGCTTTGTATGCATTATAAAAAAATGTACTGGTAGTAATAGGAATAAAAAATATTGATTTTGTGAATGTTTGCTCATCAGAAATTACAGAATCGCCCGTATTTTTGGTCCAACCCGAAAAAGCAGCTTCACCATAAACCGTAAGCAAAGAATTGATGCTCTTTTTTAAGCTCAAACTATATACGGTATTAGACTGTGGCACAATACCTAAACTATCTACATCTATAGCAAGCGATTGCTTAATATCTTGTGCATGAAAACAGATAATTGCTACCTGACTACTATTTTTGGTGTAACTCAACATCAATCCGCCACCAACACGTGCAAAAGAAGGCAATTGTACTCCATAAATAGAATCGTAACCCGGTTCTATGGCTTTCATAAACCGTCCACCCATAGCTTTCACCGCAATTCCGACTTTAGAAAAAGAATATTCCAAACCTCCACCAAGAAAAGAATGTCCTGCCAATGTATAAGGCGAAAAGGTCATATTCCTTACCCCTATGTGCATAGTAAGAGATTTGTATGTAGGACTCACTCCCACTATATTAAAAGGCTGTCCGGTAGAAAATTTTCTATTAGAATATGATACGGTAAAAGGTAAACTCCAACCATATAGATTTAAATCTAAATTACCTGAAATAGAATATAAAAACGGACTCTGGCGATTGGTCTCAGCATCGGCCAAGTAATAGCTTGACGAAAGCCCAAGACCACCGGAAAGTCTAACTCCCCCTTTTTTTCCAATTTGGTCTAATTGCTGACCATGCAAATTAAAAACTATGCTTGAAACAATAACACCCCAAACAATTTTCTTTTTAAGTATTCGGTACATTCTTTAATTTATTTATAAACTTATTACAGCATAGTATTTATTAATTCAAACAAAATCATTTCAGATACACTTCTTAATTAACTACAATCTTATAAGAATAGACAGACTCTCCTATAGTAATAGTAACATAATAGATTCCTACAGCGGTTATTTTATCGGTTGGAAGTGTGTATACATAATTTTTCTCACCTGCTAGATAATCTTTAAATATAACCTCACCATCCACATCTACCAAAGCCAGATAAAGCATATCTGTAGTTGTAGTTTTAATATACGCATCGGTAGTAGAACCCTTTTTAACAGGAGACGGGTATACGGTGAGCGAATTAAACCCGGGAGTGATGGTATAAGGCTCCGGTACAGAAGGATCTTTTGCCGTAACTTCAATATTTCTAGTTACTGAGCTAAAACAACCATCAAGCAATGAAGTTTGAGTCATTTCAACCCAACCCTCATCAGGAACCAAGAACTTAACATATCTACCCGGAGGGAATGTTGTAGTTTGAGTAGTAACTCCCTGACCAACAATATAAACATTTGGCGACGCTGACCATTCGAATTTGTCCGGCTGATTTTGTGCCACATCGACCAATACAATCGTATCTCCTACGTAAGCTCTGGTAGCTACAATAAAAATAGGGTCTTGCGGTTTTGGTTTATATTCTACAGAGAAACGCTCTACATGTTTACAACCAAAATTATCGGAAATTGTAAGAACCATATAAGCAGTAGTAGGAATAGTAGCTACTTGAGTAGTAATTTCAGAAAACTGATTATTATCGGGCTTCCACACGTAATTTAGTCCTTCCAACTGAGCATCAATAGTAAAGTTTGACTCAGGACAAGGCGTATACTTGCTCTCTATTAAATCTATATCAAAGCTATCAAGCAAACAAAGCAAAGGCTCTGTCTCATAAATTGAACTATATTCCGATGAATTACCATCTTTTGAAATTTGAGCTACAAACTTACTGTATTTAGAAAACCCAAAATTCTTTGTTGGTAGTTCAATGCTCCAATTACCTTCGTCATCTGTAGCAACATTATCCATATAATAGTATGACTGGTCTCCATTATCGAAAGCTTCAAACAACTGTACAAAACCATTATTTAATGTAGATGTTCCACTCAGAAGCAATCGTTCAACCGACAATATTTCGGCATCTACAATAACTGGAGCCTCAACACCATTATTAGACTCTTCGGCTGTTCCTAAATGCAGATTTATACCCTTATTCTCAGTCTTTTCGGAGAATATCCTGTTTTTTTCAATAATAATTGCTTCCGAACTATTTACAGAAACTCCATAATCTGAATAATTAACAATAGTATTTGAGTTAATAGACATATATTTTGAATTTACTACTTCTATAGCATTTCCTTCAATACCAGGAACAAGAGAGTAATTTTCTTCATCGCCTTTTGTATTGAACATTTTATCTACACCTAAGTAATTGGTATTAACAGAACCACTTGAATTATTTTCTATATAAATAGCCGGCGAACTCAAGCCAACTATTTCATTTTCCATGATTAAGTTGTTTGCTAATAAAGACTCAGAACTATCTGCTTTTAACCAAATTCCACGTAAAGTTGATTGATTGGAATAGTTTCTATCTTTGTCTATACCTATGAAATTTTTCAATATTGCTATACCATCAGAATTACCCTTAACTAAGATAAATGCACTGGTACTATCGGTACTTACTTTTTGTCCATACGGCATTAAATTTTCATTGATATACTGACTTTTTGAAGCTTGAACAAGCACGCAAGGTCCATGAACCGGAATTGAAGCAGTGCCAAATTCATTTTTTGAAATGGTATTTATTTTCTGAACACTATCAATAAACACACCCACCGAATCATATATAAATGAAGACTCTGTTATTTGAGTAAGTTCAGTATCATGTTTAAGTCTTACGCCAACACCAACATCGGTTAATGAATCATTTTTGATTAATGTACTCTCCGATTTTTGAACGTAAACACCGGTTTTATACCCTTTAATTATTGAATTTGCAATTACATTTCCTTTTGCGCTATTTACATTTATAGCGGTATCGCCCCTCGTAGCCGATTCAATAATGAGTGAATCTATGGTATTCTCATCATTTTCAATTCGTAACACATTTGCTGTATTTGAAAAGGAGATGTTTTTCAAATCAGATTTATAAGAGGTTTTATCAATAAAAACAAGCGCACTGTCTCTTGCTATAGCTTGAGCGTTTATCACAATAGCCTCATCTGCCCTTGTTAAAGTAGTCTCAACTAAATCTTTAATTGCAAAATCATACTGGGTAGCACCATTCATTTCAAAACCACGGAAAGCAGATATATGAGGCAGCGTATCGGTAATCACAATTTCATAAGGTTTTAATGAGCTTTCAAGGTTGAAAAACACACGCGAACGCACATCGCTACAGTTTATATCATAAACCGCTTGACGGAGTGTATTAGCACCACTATTGTCTTCTTTAGTAACCTTAATATCATTATATACATCACCAAAGTGGTAACTTACCGCAGTTTGCGAAGTATTGTTCTGAGCATCGGTAGCAGTTACCGTAAAATGATACCACTGTTTCGGATTTTTATGATATTTATCTTTTGGAATACGTTTTTCCCAATAACCAGATTCATTGGCCTTGCAGGTATCTATATATTCTGTAAGGGTATTTTTCAATGTATCGGTAAAGAAAACTTCAATTATATCATTAGGCTGTGCATAACCAAAAATATAAAGACTAAATCTAAAATCGTCTAACTTGCAATCGCCCGGAACTCTTTTTACTGTCCATCCTGTTATACTTGGATCATTTTTATTCCCATTAGATTGTTTGTTTACAACATTTCTATTTATGTTTATTGCCATCAATGTATCAGCAACATTCTCTTTATCTTTGAAGCCAACTATAGTATTTCTGCTCATCAAAATAGAACTAGAATTTACAAGATTTACACCCAAAGAATCGGTAGAAGCTATTGCATTCTCAACAACCGATGAATTACTACTGTTTTCAAAATGTATTGCAGAGTTATAATTTCCTGAAAAAACATTCTTATTTATTGCAACCGTTCCCGACTGCAAAACATGAACGTTTGTTTTTGCATTTCCTGAGAAAATATTATCGTTAACCGTGGTTGCAGAACTATTATTAATTTTCAGCACCAATGCAGATGATGTATCAGAATCAAAACTATTATTACTGATTACTCCATTACTATTTGACCACAAAACACCCGTAGACTTAAGTTTTGTAGAAAAGGAGTTATCATCAAGCAAGGCATTATTACAGTTACTTACTTCCATGTAATTACTTGATTCTTTAAAAGTACAACCGGTAACCGATAAATCAGTTATACCAGTGGCTAATATAGAATTTACAGACTGTTTAAATTCACAACTATCAATCACATAACGAATCTGACTACTATCTAACTTTATGTAAGTAGCTTCTGGCGACTGTTTAAATTCTGCATTACGAATAGTATAATCGGAAGTATTAGCATAAAACGCAAACACCGTTTTTTCTATTCCTTCAAAATCCATATTCAAAAGTTTTACATTCTGAGGAACAGCTATAGCCATAGCAGTATCAAAATAAGACATTCCCAAATCTGAGATTTTCAAAGAATCGAGTTGATCTGATATTGTCCACGCTTTTGTAATTTTAGTTGAAGGAATTACATTACCATTAATTAATTTTAATGATTGATAAGGCGCATAATGGTTTTTGGCATATAAATCTAAACCATAACTATTAATAACCTCTTTCATAGTTATTTGCATAGGAACTTTAAGATCGCCACCTGAAATAATTGCAACTTTCATATAAGCAAACTCTTCAACCTCATTAGCACAAGTAACAGCCTGACGGAATGAATTTGGATACGGATATTTATTATCCTTATTATCTTTTTCGTTGGTAATATAACAAGTACCTACATAAATCATATTAGATAATTCTGAGGTATTGTTTTCTGCATTGGTAGCTGTTGAAACAAGTGTAAGTGTATTGTAACGCAAAGGCGTTTTGAACTGAACAACTTTAATGTGGTATCAATAATTGCAGACCAATTACCATTACCATCAGCAATAGTTGCTGTTACAAAATAGCGAGCACTTTCATAAAATCCTTCAGTGCGATATATATGCACAGAGTCGAACGGCTCAGAAACACCAAAAACCTCATATTTCGAATCCTTAATAAGCGTTGTGTATCTGAGAATTTCAGGTTTTGCTTTTAGGTTATTTCCTTCGTTTAAATGTTTAATTGCTAGTACCGACGGAGCTTCTACAGTTGTATCGTTAGCAAATATTTCATTAAATGTAATACGATTTTCTACCCCACCATCTACAATTATTCCACCAAGCTCATTATTAAAAATTACGTTTGCACTATCTTTAAATCCACCAATTAGATTATAGGAAGACATAACACGCATACCCACACCTTTACTTTTGGCTTCGCTCTCTACAAAACCAGCTCCAATATAGTTTTCATACAGATAATTACTATCGCAACCTACAAGCAAATCGATACCGGATATTGAATGACGGGACAATGTATTACCCGAAATAAGAACATTTTTAGTATTATCTATTACAATTCCTATTGGCATACGAGTTATTCCATTAGACGAAACTACAGAACTATCAGAATGAGCAAGCGCAATACCAACGGTGAGCGATGAATCAATAGCGTTTGCAGAAATGGTCACCTTCGGACTGTAAGATATTGAAATTGAAGAATCTGCTTTAAATATCTCATTAGAAGTAAAAATACAACTATCTGCATTTTGTGCAACAATTCCCTTAAACATTAAGAATAAAGAATCTGGATTTATTTTATTTTTTCTGAAAATGCCTTTGTAAACATTCTCAACAAACAATCCATTAAAATATCCATTTATTGTATTATCGCTTACATAAATAGAATCTGTAGCATTACTTATTGATACTGCTATTGCATTTCTATTTAAATTGCGGCGGTAAAATTTATATCATTTCCAATTACAGTCCAAACTGTCTCCTTGCATTTTGACAGCAAACATTTTCCCGGCATTCATCTTATTGTAAGTGAATTGAACTTTAGAACAGTCGCTAGAAAAACCGGTCATTACAAACGGACTTTGCAACACACAGCTATCTATACGCACTCCCTGATGGGTTCTAGAAACCACATCTACCGCATTTACCTCATAATTCTTAAACGTAGAGACAGAAACCTCAAAATCATCAACATTTGTGATTTTTATCGGGTTTTTCAAACCCTTCCATTTCCAACCCATGAATTGCTATAACGCCCTCAGAATTAACTACAAAAGCATTATCAAGGTTTTTCTTATCAGTTACTTTTACAGCAGGCGACAGATATGAATAACCAGACTGAGAAGTTGCATCAATGGTAAGCAATTTTGCCGTTATCTCAGGCAAATCAAACTTCGGTTCTATTATTTTAGAAGCATCAGCAATGTCAAACAACATAACATGACACTCATCTTTATTTGCCAAACCTATATTATATCTTAAAGTTCCTTTAACATCATCGTCAGAATTTGAGGTTACATAACATATTTTTATCTGAGGATTAAAAGACTCAGACGGCTCTGACGTAATCATGCTATTTATGCCATAATCTGCAATTGAAGAAGCTGTTGCTTTGAAATTAAAATCGTTCACATCGTGTAAACCAACTTTGTACCAGAACTCAAATTTACCCAGGCGATTTGCTTTGGCCTCTCCAAGATAAGTAACCAAATCTATACCTTGAGCATTTGTAATAAACACTTCTACAATATCATTTTGTATTGCAGTACCCCGTAAAATAAGATGCCCTTGTTTATAAGTAGCGTAATCAAATACAGGTGGTACTTTTCCTTTATTTGACTGGACAGCTTCGTTATAATGCAAGTTTATTGACTTACCGTCGGTTACTAATCCGGTATTGGTATTCTGCGATAATTTTATGGCATCGCTACTTACCAGCTCTATAACTCTGTCGGTTACGAAAGTAAATGAATTATTGTAAACGGTATTATTTATAGAATTATTTAAATACAAACCGACCTTGCTACTACTAAAATTATTTGATACAAACTGAGAATTAGTAAGTCCGTATGCACTGATTATTGGCGTAGAATTTATACCGCTTGTAAAAATATTTTGAGAGAGAACTGCATTATCAGTAGATTTTAAAATAACCGACTCTCCCTTTAGAGTATCTTCTGCCGATGCTTGAATATTAGCAAATATATTATCAGTAAGCACAAAATTGTTGGAGTTTTCGGCAATAATTGCAGCACCCATAATGGTCTGCTGATTGGAACCAAAAGAGTTGTTTAAAACAGAAGCACTTCCATAATTTAACCATAAACCAACCCCACCCGAGAGGAATTTATTTCCTACTATATCAATTTTCTGAGAACTATTTATTGAAACAGAAACTTTATTATTTTGAAAGGTATTATTAGTTATTTTTCCTGTGCTTCCGAAAGAATGAATAGCTGTATTGAAATTTGCAAAAGTTAAATCAGAAATCTCAACATTACTTACAGGAATTGAAAAACCAGAAAAGGTATTATCATCTGTTTCAATACGAACATCAGCTCCATCAGGATTTATTCTCACACCAAAACCATTGAAAATGGTAAAGCCATATCCTTGAACATTAATGACATTATCGGGTTCTGATAGTTGGAAAATAATATCAGCAGGTGAACTAAAAGATGCAGCATTATTGACACAAGTAACCGCAGCTCGCAACGAACCCTTTCCTTCATTATTCACATTCGTTACAAAACACTGTATGGTAAAATTGCCCACTTTTACAGGTGCAGAAAGTATAGATGTATTTCCCTGCACACTCGTTGCTGTAAGCACAAAATAGGTGTTTGCATCGGGTTTAATAAATTCTTGTGGAATAGTAACGGTGAACTGATCGCCAGCACAAATAACTTCGGTTACAAAAGCCAAACAAGCATCGCCATAATAGGATGACTGGAATACCTGAATAAGATCGCCCGTCTGTGCATTTCCGGTTATGGTAGCATAAGAATCATACTGTGTACCCAAGGTATTGGTAGGTGCCTGATAATAATTATTGCCCGCATTATCATGAATAATTGGTCTCTCAGTTTCGGTAATAAGGTTATTTAACAATGTATTTTCAACACCATAATCAACTGTTATTCCGCTTATTAAAGTGTTTTTTATTTCATTTCCAACACCACTTCCACCAATTATATTTTTGTTTCCACTTACAAAAATTCCGGTTTCTACAGAGAAATCGGAATTTGAGCTGCTACAGTTTACACAATTGTTTACAAGTATATTTTCATTTCCAGAAACAATTAACGGTTTACTCGAATTACTAATATAATTATTATCAGCAATATTGCCCTTCCCACTTAAAATTAAAGCTGTATTAAAATTTGATATGCCTAAATTATGCAACGATGCACCTTTAGAAACAAATACTAAACCCGAACCTGAGTCTAAACCTTTTACAGTAACCTGAGCAACATCACTATACCAAGGTGCAAGCAATAGTTAGAGGCACAGTAATACTTGGCAATTCACTTTCCAACTGAATTTCAGCCAATGGCTGCAAATTAAACTCTATTCTTAAACATTCGCCTTGATGTGCGCGAGAGAGAGCATCTCTAAACGATTCCGGATCGGCATCGGTGGTATTTGTAACGGTACAAATACAATTGAAACAACCAACTTGAAATGGCTCAGACAGTTCTGATGTATTGCCAAATGATGTAGCTGTATTTACATAATAATTTCTAGTATTCGGGTCAAAACCAGTTCCTTCAGGAATCGCAATTTGCCACGCGCCCATATTGTTGGCATAAGTAGTACCTATATAAGATAGTGCATGTTGGGGAATACCATTATTTTTGAATATTTCAACTTTATCTCCAGGCATTGCCGTTCCAGACATGATAAGTGTGCCTTGACTTCTGTAATAATCTGAAAACGCAGCGCACTGCTTATTGAAATTTGCAGCGTTGTGTAAATCAATTCCTTTAACCGGAGCAATATCATTCATGAAAAGATTACTAGAGATATTCACTCCATTATTTTGAACATAAACACCTCCAAAAGCACAATTAACGAATTCGTTAGACAACAATGTGCTATTATTATCAATCCAAACTCCATATTCTCGGCACGAATTAAACGTATTTAATTGTATCGTTGCAGGTTTTCTGGAGATTATACCATTCCTACAATGAGTAAATTTATTATTATAGATAACAATATTTTGAGCCGTATTAATTTCCACACCATTACCAACAACATCAGAATCGGAAAATCCGAAAACATTATTTGAAATAGTAATATTTTTTGATTGGGCAATATTTATTGCAGAACCTCCAATATGATAAAAGGTATTGCCTAAAGCAGTGAAATTATCTGTATAGGTTTGTATTTCTATTGCTGTATTGAAACTTTGAGCAACGATGTTATTATTGAATTGTAACGATCTAAGACTACCTAATGCTCTACAGGCAGTACCAACAGTTTGAAATCTATTTTCTACAACTTTCACACTAGATTTTTCTTCCAAACTCAAACCAACACTTCCTGTATTGCCAGAAAATATATTGTTTCTAACATCTATATATGAAGTAGCGCTTTGGAGATAAATTGCGGAACGATTGAAATTTACAAAATTATTTTTTTCAATTGAAATCACAGCTGCTCCTGTACGTATACTTATAGGTTGTTGGAATTTATCAATCACAAATCCTTTTATGGTTACATCATTAACCCCATGAGCAATTGAAAAGACCGTTTCATTATACCAATCACCTGATATTGCAATCAAATCGCCATTTTCATTACCTGGCTGTGTTGTAGCATCAATTATGACAGCATCTGTAATTTCGGGCAATGGACCATTTAATAGAAATTTATAAGGAGCTTCCAATACAGGCAACATAAAATCAATTTTGTCTTTTCCTTTTGAAGAATTAGAACAGTTAATTGCTTCACGTAAAGAACCTACTACATAATCTTCTGTAGTACTTACAACACAGGTATTATAGCAATTTAAAGGTTTTAGATGAAGCACTCCCGATCCGGCAGAACAGCCACCTTTAGAAGTAGCTTTAAGTACATAATCTCCCTCCCTAGCTACCCATAAATCTTGATTCTCTTCTCTATACGGTTCTCCATCATAAAACCACTGATATGTCTTGAAATTTTGTAAGCCTTCAAACACCACCGTATCTTTAAAACACTCTTCATAATAACCTTTAGGCAAGAAACTAAAATCTGGATTTTTGTTAATTATAACATTTTTAACCGTACTCAGTTTACATCCAGTGCTAGGTTCTAGTGCAGTAACAACATAATTTCCTGAAGTAGTGACTAATATATCTGGTTCAGATAGTCCGTTATGCCATGTAATATTGTCTTTTACAGAACTAGATAGATAAACTGTTTCACCTTCACAAAAATCATCTTTCCCAATAATTTGAGGTCGTCTTGGAGAAGGTAATAATGTTAAATTTATCTCATCTGAGTAAAATTTACAATTTGGATAACTTTGAGATAAAGTGACCAAAACCTGGTAATTACCTTGATATAATGTGTCAAAATTATCAATAATCAATTCATTTCCTCCAGAACTTAAAAACAAGCTGCCGTCTTTATACCAATCATTTGATACTTTTAATTGAGAATCGGAAAGAAGAGATTGATTAATTCCATTAGATATTTTTATCTCAGCACCGGCACAAGCAACTTTATCGTCGCCAAGTTTAAACTCCTCAATTAGAGGAATTTTAATAGAAACAGGTGCAGAAAGACTTGTACAGCCGCTTGAAATATCAGTTAATTGCAACTCAAAGGTTGTAGCTATTTGAATATCTTTAAAAGTAGGAGCAGTATCTGTTACTCCTGTTTTTATGCCGTTTTGAAACCAGTCTATAGATAAACCCTCAGGAATACTATTAGTGATAAAATAAACACTATCTCCTTTACAAATTTGAATTAAATTAGCCCTTGTAATTGGTATAGCAGGTTTGCTTCCAACATTCATCACAATATCTTGCAATCTCTCCGAGCAACCGTCATCTTTCTTTTCTACAACAGCAGAATAAGTGCCTTTATCGCCTAAGGCAACATTTTCAAAAATCAAACTAGATCCACCGGTACCAAAAGCTTCGCCATCTTTCAGCCAATTGATTGAATATTTAGAAGCATCAATATTTTCAACTTCAAATTTCAAATATTGATTTTCGCATGCAAATTGAACTCCCGAAAGAGTGGCACCACTATTAAACAGTGTCAATTGAACAGTATCGGTCTTGGTAGTACAACCGTCAATTTGAATATGAACAATATAATCTCCGGGAATTGAAGCACTTATCTCACGCTCTGATTCAGAAATTGGCTCACCGTTGCGTGTCCATAAATAGCCATTTGTACTCTCTGGCGCAGTAAGCGTAACTGGTAGACTATTGCAAAGTAGCGTTGAACCACCAACTGCAATAGGCTGAGCAATAATAGGCGATGCAAATGTTAAAGATTTACTGACTGTAGTTGTACATTCCCACAAATCTTTTACTTGCAACTGCACCGTTTTTTCTCCCTGTTCCGAATATCGTACCGCAGCATTTACTGTTTTAGCGGTGTAGTTTTCATCAAGATTCCAAGAAAATAGAGCTTCCTGAGTTGCTATTTGACTACTTGAAGTAAATACGAATAAATTATCATCGCACGAAGGGTAAGAAATATCAAAATCAACAACCGGAGGAGCCGTTACCAGAACGGTAATCGTTTCGCTACTCATACAAAGTTGCTTATCTTTACCCTCTGCTGTAATAGTAAGCTTTACATAATATACCCCGGGAGTTGCAAAAATATGTTTTATATCTCTTTTTGCAATATCATTATTAACAACAACCGTAGAACCATCGCCAAAATCCCAATTCCATTCTACAATATTGTAGCCCGGTATATTTACCGAATAATCGATAAATTCTAATTCTGTTCCGGCACAAGCAGGAGTTTTAAGTCGGGTGAGTGCCAATGCAGGTATAGTTATATTTTTTGAGGCACTCTTACATCCTTTTTTTAGATTCACATAATAATCACCTAAACGAGAATACGAATGAGCATCGGGATTGGTAAGTGTAGACATTTGACCATCGCCAAAATACCAATAAAAACCACTACTACCAGCCGATGTATTTGTTAATTGTATTGGATTACAACCATCTAAATTAAAGGAAACATCAGGATCGGTACAAGGAATCACCGTGTCAACCCAACCATCTCCATCTCCATCTCCACCGGTAATAGTACCGCCATTGCAATTAAAAGAAGTTACAATAGTAGTAGGAGACGTAACCTCACAACCTAATAAATGTATTTTAACTTTATAGTGGTCGGTCTTTACGACATTTGCATCAAATTGAAAAGAAAGAAATTGCGAATTTGATTGCGGAATTTCAACTCCATTTTTATACCAAACATAATCAAGATGAGCACCCTCTATTGTTTTTAAACTCACGGTCTTCGTTCCGGCACCTTGACAAAACATGACATCACTATCCTTAAAAATATCGGCAGGTGGTAAAGGTACCTGTTTTATGAACTTAGCGGTTACTCCTTTGCAACCAAATTGATTGGCTACACTCACTTTATAAATACCTTCCTTATTTACCTCGAAACTTTTTACATCAGAAATCTGATTTCCATCAGGTTCACGAGACCATATATAACTTGAATAATTTTCTGTTGTAGAAATTCGCTCACTTGCAAAGCCACAAATAGTTACATCGGTAATTTCGGGCTTTGGATTATCGTAAACTGTAACATCATAATTTGCACGTCTACTTCCAAATCGTTCATATTTAGCTGTTAAAGTATACGTTCCAGGAACTGCACCCCAAAGTACCGTAACCTGAGTTTCTGTCTGTTGAGTAATAATGCCTCCACTTACCGCCCAAATAGGATTAGAAGTATAAGTATCTTTAGTAAAACTGTATGTAGCAGAGTTGTTTATACATGTATTTCCACTAATGTGCGAAATTGGATCATTCAAGAAATCAACCTTTTTTACCGTCAATGTTCTCTGTTTAGCAACACAAGCTTCTCCGGCTGGAGCAGGAAGTAAACTCACAGAAAAAGGCTCTTGTCCGCCCCATGTAACATAAAGCTTATTGTCTATTAACTTATAATCAGCAGCTCCCTGTGTATAAACTGTATATGGGTCGCCGGTTGGTAATACGGTATAAATATACTCGCCCAAACCTTCTGGGTCAACAAATAAAGGTCCGTTTATACTGGCATTAGATGCTGCTGTATTAGTATATAAGTTTCTGGTTGCACGATAAGTTTTTCCATCAAAAACTGTTTCTACAATCAATTGATGTGAACCATATTCATTAAAAGTAACTGAAGCAAAACTATCTGTTTCGGGCAATAATACCCCATCAAGATACCATGAATACACCAAATTATTGTCTTTATATTTATTTATAGAATATACCTCTGTTGACAAATAACAAGGTGATTCATTGCCTGATATAACAGGTATATAATCTTTTTCAACAGGAAAAGTAAAAATTTCATAACAATTATTTTTTGCAACAGCATAAATTGTCAAATCCAAATCGTATTCCGTTTCTTGCCAGACAATAACTGCTGAGTCTGCATTTGCATTTCTCACCGAACCGTAACTAGGAACCCACGAAATAACATTGTCCGGCTTATCAGTTTTTAAACGATACGTATACTCTTCAAGTGGTTTTACACGAAAAACGCCATCAATCTGTTCTAATTTAGGTAATTCTATAACTTCAACAATACGAGCATTTTCAGAAACACAATAAGATGTAAAATCTATAGCAACAGCTTTTACCTCAAACAATCCCCCTTGACTACCCCAATTCACTAGACCATCAGGCGAAACACTATTTTCAGTTCCTGCAACAGTCCAAATGAAGTTATTTGAATCATAATTTTTTATATTAAGCGAAAAATTATCGTCAGTTGTTCCAGCACAAGCAAAAAAAGTGTTTGGAAACTTAATAGGTTCTTTTAATTCAACTTGCAAACTTGTACTTTCTGATTTGGTATAATATTCGGTCTTTACCGTTAACTTAATCTCTCCAAAAGAACTTAAATTTGCCCATTGTACATCAACAGTATAAAGCCCATAACCATTAGATGCACCTATTACCTTACCACCTGTTACACTCCACTCATAAAAAGAAGTAGAAGCTGCTCCGGTATGCGAAATACGATAGGTAGAAACGGAATCAAAACAAGCAACGTTCGCTCCAACTATATAAAAGTTTTCGGGTAAAATAGGCACTATTTCCTGTACAAAAAGTTCGCATATAACATCATTACAATCTGCAACTTGAAGGGCTACAGAACCATCTCCATCAATTCCTGAGCCCCACTGTACGGAGATTGAAGACGAACCTTGTCCACTCACAATCTCACCACCGCTAACACTCCAATTATAAATTCCACAACCATCGGTAGCTTTATAAGAAACAATAGAATTTGGATGTACAGATGATATGGTTTCAATTTTAGGCTTCTGTTTCGTGTTTACAATAATATTTTTGGTGACTACTCCACTCAGACCACAAATATTTTCGGCAATTAGCTTCACCTCATATTCTCCCGATTGTGCATAAACATGTTCTCCGTTGGCAGTATACTGGGGTGTAGAACCATCACCAAATGTCCAGAAATACTTATTGGCATCGGTATTTGGTGTAGTATTAAAAAAATAAACGGGTTCACCTACGCATGGCGACAATATTGTGGGAAAAAAATCAGGTTCTGGTTTTCCAGTTAATTCAGGATTGTAGATTGATTCTATTGCACCCATATCTACAACTCCGGCAGTAATTCTAGCATTGCCTTGAAAATCTGTTGTCGAGGTTACAAATTCATTTTTACCTTTATTTATTAAAGGAGATTCGCATGATAAACTAAAATTATTGTTTGCCGCATCAACAAATAATGGATCAACATTCATATTACCTTCTCCTGGAACTACAAATTGAATATTAGAAAACTGAACAGCCTTATCGTTTTTTTCAGCAATTGTTCCTTCACTCATTTGATTATCCCATATTATTGAATTTGTAATATTATTGGGCGTATAGCCATTATAACTATTGCAAAACCTACCCTTCATTTTATTACCATAGAATACCGAATTCTCAATTTTTTTAAAAGAAGCAGTATACATTCCCTGAGATCCTAAAAATTCACTTGCTAAAAGAGATTCATTTTTAGCAAAAATTGAATTTAAAATGTAGGCATCAGGCACTAATAAAAAATTTTCTGCAATTGTTTTATTATTAATTATAGAAGTATTAAATATCTGATATTCAAATGAAGAAGGAGAAAACAAAATATAATTTGTTGAAAAATTATTCTCGATTTTGGAATTTAAAAAATATACATCTGTATAAGTTTCAAACAAATAATTTGAATCTACATTATTTAAAAATTCAGAATTCTCGAACATCAAACTATTTATATCTCTATAGGGAGTGCTAGCTGCGTAAATAATTGATTTAATAATCTTGTTATTACTAATACGTACTCCATTTAAGTGACACACACCATAAGATTGAATTACATACTCAAAAAAATCATTATATTCAAAATCACAGTTGACAATTTTAGATTTTCCGTTTACATAAAAAAACTCAGTAAGCACTTTGTTTGATTTGAATGTAGAATTAAAAACGTCAAAATCAGCATCATCATTTGTATTATTAAAATTGATAAAACTTCCAATTACGGAATTGGTAAGTGAACAGTTTGAAACTGACGTTTTACAATATGAATAAATTAAAGGACCTGCATCAAAACTAACTGAATCAAAATGACAATTTTCAAATAATAATTTATCCTTCGCATCACAATTGCTAACAAATGCTGATTTATGTTTTGAAATTTTACAATCAATAAACTTAGCTGTCTCTACTTCTGGAATATTAAATGATAAAGCACAGTCCTTAAAAACAGTATTTTTAACAAAAATATTTGAATAAAGACAATCAATTGTACCATAAGAACCAATAAATTCAGAATTATCAATTATAACACTTCCAAAATTATACTTTGTAATTATTGTAGAAATATTATTTTTAAATGAACAATTTATGATTTTCAAATTACCATCATGTAAACTAAAATTATTTCCAGCACATAAGAATGAAGAATTTGAAACAGTAACATCTTGATTACTGGAATATATATTAGTTATCTCTCCAACATTGATTGTTGCAGAAATGTTATTTAAAATCGTTGAAATGTTTGACAATTCCTCAGTATAACTCACAAAACATTTAATATCCTCCAACTGAAATCCATCAATTTCTAATCGAATATCATCGGCAGCAATTTCAAAACAATTAAAAAACCTATCACCTTCTTCATATTCGTAAGCACTTAAAATTGAAATATTGTCTTTGCTTCTATCTAAAATACTAATTTCGTTACCAACAAAACCTCCGTAAAAGGTAAGGTTATGTCTGATTTTATATGTTTCCTTGTATGCGATATCATTAGGTAAGTTACTGGGGTATTATATCGTCCGGCAGCAATCCAAATTTGATCTCCTGATTCTGAAACTTCTATAGCTTCACCAATAGTAAGAAAAGGTGAGTTCCATGAACTGCCATCGCCATTCTGAACATTTTCTCCGTTTACATATATAACTCTTGCTGACAACTGCAAAAAAAGTAAACTTAAAATTATTATTAAATATGAACGTTTCATCTGTTTGATATTTATTTATTTTATTAGATTGAACTTCTATGAAATATGGTCTCTTTTTGCGAGAGTTCATTTTCTTATGAATGGTTCTTATCTAACTTATATAGGCGAATTTATTGACTATTTA
Organism: Bacteroidales bacterium; assembly: GCA_016714605.1. Taxonomy (GTDB): domain Bacteria; phylum Bacteroidota; class Bacteroidia; order Bacteroidales; family UBA1715; genus JADKDL01. The sequence goes on from JADKDL010000023.1 coordinate 24,948, forward strand.
AAAACTACATTTACTAATATACAACGGTAACTTTCTCTCCCGACAGTGAGGTATATCCTCCTTGCAACTCTGCTACTATCATGTATGTATAGGTTGTATTTGGCTTTATTCTTTTATCGAAAAACTCTCTCGTTGAACCCTCAGCAAACTGATATGTTTGTAGAGGTTCATTATTAGCCGAACGATAAATCTTAAATCCTGTAGCATGACTAGGATATTCCCAAACAAGCTTTATCATTCTATTTTCTCTACTTACAAATGCCTGTACTCCTTTTACCGAAGCTATTGTTTCTTTTTTATATTGTTTTGCTGTAATGGTTGTAGCATGTTCAGAATACAAACCAGACTCGTCTTCGGTAACTAATGTGTAATCGTAAGTAGTATTCGAACGCGTTAAGGTGTCTAAAAATTCTGTGATTTTTAATTGCTCTCCTTCTGTTGTAAATATTGTATCATAAACTACATCTTCGGTTTTTTTCCTTAGTAGATGCATTTTCTTCAAATCATAAACCGAACTATTTGCCCAAAAAAGATGAATACCTTGCTTAGAAACTTCAAATTTCTTAAGAAATCCATTAGATGGTGGTTTATTATCAGGAATTTTTACAATAAAAAAATCCGATGGCGCTGATGGATTTGCTCGGTTGTCTATCGCTGCAATTGTATAATAAATTTGATTGTAAGGTTCTTTTAATGAGATGGTATCAACATAAAAAGTATCTTTAATATGACCGGGAAGAATTCGTCTGGGTTCAAACGATTTATCATAGGTTTTAAAAAGTCGGTATCCTAGCACATCTTCTTCCGGTGGTTTGTTCCATTTTAAAGTAACAATTCCCAATGTATCACATATTCCATAAACGAACTTAGGTACTGATGGTGGAATTGAATCATCTAACAAATGACTGTAGAGTAGCGAACAAATAGAATCTCCGGCTTGTCCGTAGGCGCAAACGACGTAATAATTTGAATTCTGTTTTTTAGAAACATCAGTATACTTCAAATCTTTAGCAGGTAACATTTTGGGAGTTAGGGTTTTATAAACTCCGGCACCTCTATTTGCCCTTTTAATTGTATAACCTTTAATATATGGTAAATCTTCAGGATAAACATTCCATTCTATCAAAATATCGGAATCATTGACTGTAAATGTTTTGGTAATTTTAGGACGACCCTGAAGTAAATACTTTGACTCTATTGCAACAACATCTGATGGAATACCTTCGGCTTCAAACGCATTAATACCAACTACTTTATAATAATACATTTTATTATATTCGGGAAATGAATCAATAAATGTTGTAGTTTCATTTTCACTTCTAGCATCTCCAAAAATACCGGTAAATGGTAGTTTATTGAGTTTTACAAAGTTTTTATTAGGATTTTCAGAGCGATAAATATTAAAATAAGGGAAGTTTTTATTGTTGTTTTTATACCAAGAAAGTGCAATAGCTCCCTTCTCCAAATCGGCACTAAGACCCATAATCTTTTCATTTGCAGTTTTTTGAAAAGGAAATACTATAATATTTGTAACAATTTTTGGATTAGCCACAAGTTCTATTCTATAAACATATTTTTCGGTTGGAATATATGATTTATCAAGCCAAAAATGACCTATTGCTTCGGCTACTGCATTACTTTGAATTGTAACAAATGCTGACATTAGTGCAACAAAACCCTGTCCGCTACTTTGTTCTACAGCACTTAACGGACTAGTCTGAACCGGAGGATTTATTATATCTTGCGCTCCGGCAATAAACAAATATGCAGATTTAAGGCTTGTATCTGTCGTTATTTTTTCCTTTAGGGTTTCAAGTCCAATTTGTTTCAATGGCTCTGCGTTTAATTTCAAGAAATCCGATAATACCTCTCCTCCATCAGCAGTTTTTTTCACGTCGGCTCTGTAAATATTATACCCCTTTTCAAATCCTTTGGCAAATGTGCTGAAATTTACAGGCAACCATTTCAACATCATACCTTTATCTTGCTGGTAGTAATGCACTAATACTAAACTATCTTTTTCTTGCGCAGAAGAAGCAAAAACAGATAAAACAAACAATACAACTAGAAAAAAATTAAATTTCATGCGTCTATATTTTAATTGACTTATTTTTGTCACATTAAATGAGTAGCTGGCTATCAATCACCAAATAACTATTTACTGCGGTAATACTAAATCGTTATTTAAATTTACACTTATATTATGTACCGAATTTGCAATCGTTTGCCCAGGTAAAACATATTCCAACGGTATAATAAATTCTCCTTTTGGAATGCGTATTTGACTCATTTCTAGACTAGAACAACCACCATTAAGCAGACATTTCAAGTTTACATCTTTCAAAGTTGAATTTATTGCATCTACAACATTTGTTACCGTTGTAAAAGCACCATTTCCATTGTCCTTTAGATTTATGTCGGTAATTGATGCTAAATTTCTAATATTTGCATTTGAATAATTGATGTTTCCAAACTTAATCAGTTCATTTGCATATTTACTACCATTTACAAAATAGCCATCGGTTTCATTCTCAGACATATTTTCAATCTGAACTCCTGCCGATTTTGCTGCGCTAATACTGAGCTTTGCTGCTGTTATTCCATTAAATATTTCAGAAAATGATGTATTATACATAGCCATTTTTTCTTTAAAAGTATCATATATACTGGTTACAAAATTATATTCAAGTATAACAATATCTTTTCTGCCATCATCTACCTTTCCAACCGCAGAATTAGAAGCAACATTCTCGGTATATGTCTCTTGTGTAAACGTTTGCTTAGGCGATTTAATCAATTTCAAAGTGTATTGTTTGCCACTTTCAAGACGCATAGTAGGTATTGCAAAAGTAAACTTACTTTCTCCGTTAAAGGTCACATTTCTAACTCTATCGACCTCTTCATTAAATGAATAAATAGCTACTGAAAACTCATAATCTGGGGCTAGTTTAACCGGTTTATTAGGCTTCATAGCCAGTTGAATATAGCCTTGAGTAGATTCATTTCTATAAAAATTTTCCATATTTGGAAGAGGATATGCATAAAACACATCTTTAACTTCCAATTTAAGAGGTTCCTTTTTTGTTCTAAAACTAACCGTATCAATTTCATTGGCATCTGCTAGCTTCCATGCTTCATTTTCACTGCTTCGATACTGAGTTTCAAGAGTGATTATTACTGTAATTAGTGTGTCTTCAGGATACACTTCATCTGGTATAATGGTAAGCATATCTTTCGATTTGTTTAACTTCCATGTAACAGAAATTGGTTTTTCATTGCAAGTAACAATTATTCCTTTTCCTACCGGATTAGAATCAAAACCTCTAATTACCGATCTGTATTGAGCCGTTGTGCCATTCTGACCTTGAATTTTATAGACAAAATCTTCTAATGGATTTTGAAAATATACTTGAATTGGCTGATTTACCATTACATCTTTAAATCCATCGCCTGGATCGAAAGCATCAATAAACTTCACATTATTATCAAACGTTATCGATTCACAAACATCTCCAAATTCGAGACTAAAACTCTTCCTAAAATCCATACTTAAACAACTAAAACCAACTTCCACAGAACCAGTAAAATAAGTAGGCGATGGTAGCTGTACAAAAACAGAAGCTGAAAGATACATACTTAATAAATTTAAATATCCGTCACCTAACCAACAATCATATCTTACTCCAAGCTTGGCACTACCATAAAAATATGCTTGTCCTGTAGCATACCAATCGTTTATACCACGGGCTTTACTCTGCCCCTTACAGAAAACTGGTTCTTTTGATTGTGAAATAAGCACATCAAAACCAGACTTAACCATATATTTTAATTCAGCTCTAGCACTGCAAACCCCAAGACTAAGACCTGGATTACCTTCAATTTGATGCCTTGATCCAAAAGACATACCGCTACCGGCTTGTAGCAGGCTATAGTCAATATTTATATTTGGTTTTATTTCAGGAGGCATAGATGCTATTGGCGGGTCGGGCAACTGATCGCCTATACAAAAATAAGAGCTTATTGTCATCAATCCAAGTACACTAACACCAAGCATCTCACCTTCAATAGGTTTACCCATATAAACATACCATGTATTTGGAGATGCAAATAATGAGATATTACCTGCTTTTTTATTAGCTCCTGAACCTTCTACAACGCCAAGTAAATTTACATACACATTAAAATCTCCAAAAAGTTCATCGTTCTCAAAATTATAAGATACAAACCAATCTGCCGTCAAAGCAGGACCGTCTGGTCGTTTAATAGCAGGTTTGCCTCCTGTAGTATCTAGTGGGGTGCTACTCATTGCTTCAGCAACTTTAGAAACATCAGGTACCTTAAAATTAAAACTCATAAATTCAACTCCGCCCCATGTGGCAATTTGCTTTACTCCTCCATTATTGTGAAATTCAATACCAAAATTTATGTTACCATTAAATGCCGTTCCTCCTCCGGTAGATTGAACACCTACCCCTGCTAACAACCCGAGAAAAATGCTGGGAGCAGGCACATAAGAACGACCTGAAGCTGTCTTACAAGAAACTGTTGTAGCTTCACCACTTTTCAGCATTGTCATATGATGATATAGACCTCCGGTAAAAGAATTAAGTTCAATACCTGGACCAATAGGAATACCGGGCAATTTAGCTGAAGCATCAACAAACCAATATCTTGAATCATCTTTCTTTCCAAATATAGCAGCAACTTCTACTTTTATTTTGTCTATTACATCAAGTTTTATGTATCCACAATAACCTGTACCATACATTGAATCCTCCTCAAATCTTTCAATCGAACCGTACAATTTAAACGCTTCTTGATCTACATTTACAACTATAGAATTAAGGGTAAATCCATCATAGCCCCATTTTTTTGAAACAGCATTTCGTTTTGTCCAAATGGTAAAACCTGCTTTGCCACTAAAACCACTGGAGCTTTGACTGTCACCACCGCTAGACTGCTGTAAATGAACCGTGAGCACCATGCCAAAACCTAATTTCTGCCCCCCATCTTTACTAACCATTTCTACACTAGAAATTGATACCGGAAGGCCAGAAAGAGAAGATTCAGTTCCTGATTTTAATCTCAAATAAGCTCCTGTTGACGGTAAAGATTCACTATTTTTTAATGTTTCAGAGATATCTCCTACAACAGTAGAAACATCAATTGGAACATTATCACCTAAAGAAATATACGGAGCTTCTCCTTGAATTACTAACTGATTAAATTCTAAAGTCAAAGATCCAATACTACTTTTACTTTTTGCAGAATCAGCAACTCCAACTGTTAATTCACCATTAAGAGTTGCTTTAGGATAGAACTGTTTATTTTTATACTTAAATTCTAAATTACTATTTGTTTTTAAAGTAAGACTAGCTAAACTTAAAGCTTTTAATTCTAATGGTTTGGGCAAAACAAAACTAGCCTCTCCACTAAAAGTCATTTCACCATCTTTATCAGTTCCTATATTAATACTAAAATCAATTTTCTGAGTTTCATCACAAACAGGAAATGCAATTCGACCATCAAATCCAGAACCAGCAATAGTGCTTTTAACAACATTTAATTCAATAGAGTCTAATTCGAATGCAAAACCCTTAATATCACCAGCTATAAGAGGCGAATTCTTTGTACCAAAAGTCTTTACAAATGCTGTTATTCCATGCTGATCAACAATAAAATCGGTAGCATTTACAAAAAGTGAACTCTGCTTTGAACCTTCAGTGAAACTTTTTGGTATTTCAATTTCTATTTCTGGAATATAGACACCTGTCCATAAAGGAGAAGTTATTATGTCTGTTGATATTTTTGTATCACTAGCTTCTTTTATAGCTTCAAGATACCATTCAGGTAAATTAAATGCAGGAGCATTTTGCAAATCACTTTGATCAATAACTATTTTAGGTATTGAACATCGGAAACCAGGTAAAGACTTAAATTGAAAATCAGGAATATCATGTAATTCAATTACAAAATTTGAAATCTTATCGGCATGAACATAGAATTTCAATGAATAAGGTTCTCCGGTTGGACTACCAGAGTCATCGCATTTTTCAATTGTATTTGGATTAAAATCAACAGAACCATTTAAAGTGACATCTACAAAACCTCTACAATTAATAGTAACGTAAGTAGAGTCGTAAGAACCTTTACCTAAACCATTAAAAGACAAACTATATCCATCGCCAACTTTTAAACTAGTAGTTTTAAGAAGAAACAATTTAAAGTCTCCAGAAATTGAGCCATCAGTCGATAAAGGAACAGCATCAGCTAAAAAGTATAAATTCTGATCTTGGGTAAATGGAATTTTCATATAAAGCTCAACGGTTAAGCCCTTTATAGCATCCATTTTCACATTATTTACAATAAGTGCATAATTTGCATCGCCATCGTCTGGTAAAATACCAAATGGAAACGTTACTGACTTTCCATCTACTAGAGTCTTGTAGGCATTAGAATTTTCAACGGAAGCAACAGCTGCATCAATTTTTTTTATTATTTCATCAGCTTCTTTCGAAAGATTTTCAACATTACTGAGAACATCCATTGCTCCAGCAACTTGCTTTTGTTGCGAATAAACAACATTCGCTATAATGAACTGAATAAAAACAAAAACCAAAAAACGTAATCGATTCATCCTAAAGTATTTTATTGTTTCTAAATAATCGGAACAAACTTCTAAGATGTAGAATTAGAAAATTATTTTCTCTAATATGTTCAATTAAAAAAAAAATAATGTCTTCAAACAATTACAACGAATTGTGGTTGTTGAAATTAATTATCAATATAGTCATTAGCCCGATGCACAAATATATATAGAAATTTGTTAATAATTAATATCTTAAAGTTCATTTTCTTAACATTAACATAATAATCTTAAAAAATTATTCAACAAAATGTCAGATATTAAATTTATTTTATGGTTCTGTGAATAGATCCGAACCGATAAATAAAACATACAATATTTTCAAACACAAAAAAGGCCAGTGTATTATTTTCACTGACCTTTTTATATTTATATTAAAGAAATAATATTATCTATTTAGTATTACACATCAATTCTTGCATACTTTGCATTTTTTTCAATAAATTCTCGTCTAGGAGCAACTTCATCACCCATAAGCATAGCAAATACATGGTCTGCTTCGGCAGAACTATCAATAGTAACCTGTCTTAAAGTTCTTCTTTCCGGATCCATGGTTGTTTCCCATAATTGCTCAGCATTCATCTCTCCAAGACCTTTATATCTTTGCACATGAACACCCGTATCTTTACCTCTACCAATCTCTTGAATAGCCTGTAAACGCTGGTCTTCTGTCCAACAGTAACGCTGTTCTTTACCTTTTTTCACAAGATATAATGGAGGTGTTGCAATATACAAGAAACCGTGTTCAATTAATTCTTTCAAATATCTGAAAAACAAAGTCATTATAAGAGTTTCTATGTGACTACCATCTACATCGGCATCACACATGATGATTATCTTGTGATATCTAAGTCCTTTGAAATTAAGCGCTTTACTATCTTCTTCGGTACCAATATGTACTCCTAATGCTTTGAATATATTACTAATCTCTTCGCTATCAAAAATTTTATGCGTCATTGCTTTCTCAACATTAAGGATTTTACCTCTTAACGGAAGTATTGCTTGAAATGCTCTATTTCTGCCTTGCTTTGCAGTACCACCAGCAGAATCTCCTTCGACAAGATACAGCTCGCACATATGTGGATCTCTATTAGAGCAGTCTGCCAATTTTCCTGGAAGACCACCGCCTGTCATTGCACTTTTTCGTTGCACTTTTTCCCGTGCATTTCTAGCTGCAATACGAGCTGAAGCGGCAAGAATAACTTTATTAACTATTGCTTTAGCTTCTTTAGGATGCTCTTCAAGATAGATTTTTAATAATTCACTTATTGCTTGATCTACCGATCCGCTAACATCAGAATTTCCGAGTTTTGTTTTTGTTTGACCTTCAAAAAGAGGCTCTTGAACCTTAACAGAAATAACTGCGGTAAGTCCTTCTCTAAAGTCATCTCCATTAATTTCAATTTTCTGTTTAGCTAATATACCTGAATCTTCGGCATACTTTTTTAAAGTTCTTGTCAAACCACGTCTAAAACCTAATAAATGCGTTCCTCCTTCAATAGTATTGATATTATTCACGTATGAATGAATATTCTCAGAATAAGTAGTATTATAATGAATTGCTATTTCAACAGGCATTCCGTTTTTAACAGTGTCAATATACATTACATCTCTTTCAATGAGAGATTCTCTCGTTTCATCTAAATAACGAACAAATTGTTTCAAACCTTCATCAGAATAATAGGTTTCAAAAACAAAATTGCCGTCTTTGTCAGTTTCTCTTCTGTCAGTTAGATTCAATCGTACACCTTTGTTAAGAAAAGCTAATTCTCTTAATCTTGAAGCTAAAATTGAAAATTTATATTCTATAGATGTAAATATTTCATTATCAGGTAAAAAAGTTACTACGGTCCCTGTCATATCGCTTGTACCTACCTCTTTTACCGGTTCAACAGGAATCCCTCTATGATACTCTTGATAATAAACTTTTCCTGCTCTATGAACATTTACTTTAGTAACAGCAGATAAAGCATTCACACATGAAACACCAACTCCATGAAGCCCACCAGAAACTTTATAAGAATCTTTATCAAATTTTCCTCCGGCATGCAATACAGTCATTACAACTTCAAGAGCTGATTTCTGTTCTTTTTCGTGAAAATCTACAGGTATTCCCCTTCCGTTATCTTTTACTGTAACTGAATTATCTTCGTTTATAATTACATCAACATCGGTACAGTAGCCTGCCAATGCTTCATCTATTGAGTTGTCTACTACTTCGTACACTAGATGATGAAGACCTTTTTCCCCGATATCGCCAATGTACATTGCAGGTCTTTTCCTAACTGCTTCTAGTCCTTCAAGAACTTGAATACTACTAGCTGAATATTCCGAAGATTTTAATATTAATTGTTCTTCACTCATTTCTATATTTATATTTTTATAATTGATGAGACTGACTACTTTGCGTAAAAAAAACTTCAAAATAATCAATGCAAATGTACCATTTTTTACAGTATAAAATGTTTAAAATTAAGTTAAAGAATAAAATTTTTATTAACATTCTAAAACATTACTATAGTGATAATTATAGAACATTTTAACCCAATCAAAACAATAATATGTTTATGAATATATAAACAACCTTAACAAAAAAAAATATAATAAAATGAAAAATTAACATTGTATATTTTCTATTAACTAGGTATTTATAAAAATTGAAAAAAAATAATTTTTTTTTTTAATGAAATTCAATCAAAGAAATCAATATTTTTAAATATCAGATTGCAAAATATCTCAAAAGGATAATTCAATATATAAGAATTACTAAAAAAAAAGGGAGAAATGTTTATACATTTCTCCCTTTTTAATAAGTCTAATTTAGTTTAAAATTCCCACAAATCGTGCTCAAAATTAAACATCCAATATTTAATTTTCTCAGCTTCTAACATAGTCTGAACTCCAACACTAAAAGATGACAATGTTCTATCATCAAAAACGTTAGACTCAGAAGAAACAAAACTACTAAACTTTCTTTTGAAAAATATATCTTCAAAAGTACGTCTCTCAGCGTCGTTTTTTTCATTAAAAACTTCATGGTTAGCAAACAATCTTCTTGCTTCAGGGAAATAAATCATAAATGCTTTTTTAAGCAATACTTCTTCATTATCACCTTCTCTATAGAATTCTCTAATGCCTGTTAGACCAATAATTCTAACTTCCATTACAGATCTTTGCTTTTCAAAAAACCACTCTTCTTTCATCAAATAACGCTTAACTTCTTCGTATTGAGGCTCATTATCGATAACGGTAACTTCTTCTTGCAAAGTTGTTTCGTTATATTGTCTTAATGTGTCTCTTTTTGCTCCTAAAGCTTCATTTATTTGAATTTTAGTCATAGGAACTGTAAAGTTATCATCAATTTGAGGATCATAAGCAGTTAACCCTTCGTTATTAATACCATACAGTAACAAACTGGTCAAACTCATACGAGGTCCAATTGGTTTTGTAGGGTAATAAAGAGGATGATTGATTTTCTCTCTTAGTGGTATAGTTCTCACTATTTTTTTTGACCACATTACATCAGCCTCTCTAAGAAAAGGATACGGAACAGGCTTTCTACTTGGTACATGCTCCTTCTCATAAGGATTCAAAGGAACCTGAGAGAAAAGACTGCTAGTAATAAATACTAAGCTTAATAAAAAAAGTATTCTTTTCATAGAAAAAAGTTTAATTATTGAACTTTAAACATTATAATACCTAAAGTACGTGTTTTACCATCAGGACCAACAGCTTTTATATCTTCAAAATATACTTTTTGTCCTTTTGACAATTGTGAAAATATTTTTGTTTTTACGTCAGATGATATTCTATCACCATCTCCTTTAGCATCAATAACATAATCACCTACTTTAGTAGAAGCGATATAAGAAGTAACACTGAACTTTAAATCGAAATCGAAATTTTTCATTTTAGCTTCAATGTTCTTAGCTGCTTTTAATTGTGCTGCAGAAATTGGTCCACCTTCTAGTCCCCAAATAGTTGCTACTGGATCAGGTACCGGCTTAACTCTAAATTCTTTAGCACCAATAGGTTTAACTTTTCCATCTATCTTTGCAGAAACATTAATTTTAACTTTACCTGGAGCAGATTGTTTTACAATATATTCATTCTTTCCACCTTTTCTAATTGATCCGCCAGAAATACCTGCTACGATATCTTCACCCGGTATACCAGGTACAGAAATCTCAACAGGGTTGTCAACACCCATATAGAATACATTCATTTTTGTAGGAGAAACAACTACACTAGATTGTGCAACTTGAAATTCTTGTTCAAAAAAGTATTTCAAAGTATCGTCAGAATTTGGTTTTTTAATTTTAATCAAACCTTCATACTTCTGTAATCCAATACCTGAACCACTTCTTTTATAAAGAGCCATGTTCGTTTTAGGATCAATTTCAACTCTTTTTGAATTTGAAATTCTATAATCAACAACCTCACCTCTTGAATTTTTAACTTCAGAAACATCTCCTATCTCAACCATTGGAGCTTGAGTAGTATCAAACGCACCTAAAAATATCTGTGCATTGTATTCACTACCTTGCATTATGTACGTTGAATTAGGAATAACGATAGCTGCAAGTTTGTTAAATTTAAATGATTCTGCATCAAGATTGCTTAAAACATAAGAAACATAATCACCTTCAACGTTTCTTATTGTAGTTTGCATTTGAGTAAGATTTGTAACAACCGCCATCAATGGTAGATGTTCAAAGTTCTGAGATTCCCATGCATGAACTACCCCATCATGCTTTGTACCTTCAGTTGATAAACTAGCTTCAACTGATTTTATAAAACCTGTTTTAGAACTGTCAACATGATCTATAACAAATTTTCTAAAACTTTCAATTGCAAGTCTTAACACTTGACCTTCACCATTGTTAGTTTGTCCGTACATTACCTGTGCAGGAACGTCGGTATTGTCCTTTTTATCTACATGAT
>JADKDL010000024.1 GCA_016714605.1 Bacteroidales bacterium
AAAACTCAGTCATTTGTCTTGAGAGTCTTTTTGATTCTCTGTAAAGCCTTTTGTGTATTAAGATTAACACTTGCTTATCATTTCTTTATCTTTGCAGAACATGTTTTTTAATTTTCAATTTTTACAAAATATCCCTTTCCCGGTAGCAATTCGGTAATGGTACTCATGCCGTTGTTAGGTTCGTAGAAGCTATCAAAATCTTTTATTATTTTCACGCCTGTAGGAAGTGCGGTGAGCGGGAGTGCGGTGTTGGTTGATACGCCAATCAAATTCCAGCCCGTATGGAGTGGGTTTGGTGTATTGTTTGGGTATTGTCCCCAAAAGTCTATTGTTTCGTTAGTAGAATTGTATACCAAATATCCTTCTCCTGCATGCAGTGTTTTTAAGCTATTCAAAAAACTTGCTTGGTTAGTTGCAAAAAAAGCATTCGCCGATTTTACGTACTTGCATTTGGCAAAGTGTTTCAATACTCCATATCGGTTGCGGTGGTGTAAAGTCAGATTGTAGATTCACCCTTTTTTGGAGTGATATCGACTGCTTTTGAGCTACTTTTGCCCGTATTGCCACCTACCAAACCAAACAATCGTCGTGAGGGTAGTTCCTCCAACTACGCCATTGCAGTCTTGGGGTAAGCGTTAACATTATCTACAGTTGGCTTCACCGGAGTTCTATAGGCATTGCCCCAAGATGTTCATACCGCGTACCAAAATGTGTAGTATCCATTTGTCCGTATCCATGTGGGGAAGGTTTCATATATATCAATCACATCGGCAATGGAATATGGAAATGCTCCAGCAATTTTATCTCGCCATAGTCGCCCTGTTGTTCCAATCATATCTACATAGTATCCATTTCCTACCGGAATTTCGATATTGGTAAAAATGACTTGTTCGCCAGCTGCTACCGTCTGCGAAACCGACTTGATGAGCTCATTGGCAGCGTTTCTAAAATTGATGACTACCGTTTGTGCACTTTCGGCAAATACGGTTATAGAATTTATTGTAAGTGTTCGTTTCACGTTGAAATAATAGCGAATTGTATTATCGGCATTGTAATATCCGTCTGAACTCTTAGATGTATTACCAATAATATCAGTAATGCCGTTTGCATCTTCCACATAAAACAGTTGCGTAGCTGTAACCGTCGGACTATAGTCTGTGCCAGTATGAAGCAATGTGCCAGCAGTTACGGCATCGTACCACTTAAATGTGCCAGTTTCATTCACCGATATATTTGCAACACCTGCCGAAGCTAACTGATCGCCCGAAACATTCAGAAGCGAAGATGTTGCAGTTACTTTGTCGATAACCGTTGGGCAACCCGGAGCACTCACCGAAACGCTATATTCTCCAGCTGAAATTACATCTATAGACTCGTTTGTTTCGCCCGTATTCCATACAAAACTTACATTCGGAACACTTGCACTACCAGCATGAAGGGTAACGAGCGAAGGCGAACATAATTCAAAATTATTTCCAAGTTCAATTTCCAAAACCGATGAAACTGTAAGCTGTGCAGTATTGATACAACCTGCCGAATCGGCTACTACCTTGTACACACCAGCTTGGGTGGCCGTTAAATTTGCCGATGTTTCGCCCGTTAAGAGTGTTGTGCCTCTATACCATGCAAATGTTCTGTTAATAGGGCTTACATTGGTGTTTATAAGTACAGAACTTGCACCACACAAGCTTTTTGTATCGCCCAAATTGGGAATCTGGCAGGCAGAGCAAAGCTGATTGCTTGGAAAAGATTCGCCACTGTCCCAACGCGCTTTTGCTGGAATAGTACCAGTATTTGGTGCAATACCATCGCCCATACTTGGCCAATTCATAGTGCCATAAAACGAAGGTTTGCCAACTAAATAGAGCGAACTTTCTACGGGGAAAGGTGCAGCATTGTCAACGGTACCATCAATATTGTTTGCAAAAAGAATAGTTCCTTGCACGGTACCATCTCTATTGTCTTCCATTGCAGCACCTACCAATTCATTGCCCACAATATTCTGATTGTGTGAATATTCCTGTGTCCAAATACCATTGGCAGTATTTACACGATTTCGGAAAAAAGTATTGCATGGTCCGGAAGGTCCCCAGTAGTCGGTTACGGTTATGCGTCCTGCAATATTACTCTCGAAAAGATTGTAAGCCGAATAATGACCATGAATAGAAATATCGGCATACGGACTGTTTGGGTCGCTGTCGCAGGTGGCATTGTTCCTAATATCGAAACAATAATTGTATGAATATACATTTCTACTTGTTCCCTCTTTTGTAATAAGTGGGTGGCGAATATCGTGAAATATATTGTCTTCTACCAAACAATCTTCGGTGTGTTTTTCGGTAAATTACACCATATCCGGCATACTTCACCACAATCACCGGCCATCTCACCTCGCACTCGTATTTCTAGTTTGCAAAAATTATCTATACGGGATTGTGGCAAACCGTATTATAGCTGTGCACACGGCGTATCAAAAAATTGTTTGCATGCACGTTCTATGTAGAAATTCTCGAATCCAATATTCGTTTTTGCCGTTATCTTTTTCATGGTCATGGCAAAAGAAATGTCGTAATCGAACGTGAAAGTTCTGTCTACCGTAATCACATTGCCACTAATTGCAGCTATTTTCAAGATTTGTCCCTTAAGATTTTGAGCCCAAGTTACATTCCATGCAGCATCGGTGTAATGTAGCGCCGGATCGTTCTCTTGCTGAATTTCAATATCGTCGCCAACGGCAAAACCTGTAGCGTTGGCAACCGTCAAGCTCGTTTCGCCAAACGCTCCGATAGCGGTAATGGCAATTTCGGTAGAGGTGCTTCCTGTCATGTTAAACATATTGAAATTGCCACCCATATTAAACAGCAACCGAGTATTTACAGGCGACTCGCCTCGTATTGCTCTATTTGATGGTACATTTATGGTCGTTTTGAAAAGATATGTTCCATTTGGGAAATAAAGCACTTCATTTTCATTAATTGCATTTATAGCCGCTTGTATTTTTGCCGAAACATCGGTAGCACCCGTATTGTCAACACCAAACTCGGTAACTACATTTCGCAGTTGCGACCAACACGGTATCTCACCTTCATATCCGGCTATGTTCCACTCGGAGGTTCTGTTGGTTGGAATGTTTTGTGCAGTAACGCAGATCGAAAAAAATGTCAGCAACAATAATAGTAGTTTTCTCATAACATTTTGGTTTATGCTTTTACAAAACTATTCACAAAAAATTAATAGTAAGCTGTTTGATGAAAGAATGTACGTTTTTACCGAAAAAAAGTTATAACGTCTAATTATTGATGTGAATTAAGGCTTGAGTCTTGTGACTTGCAACAGTATTTATGCAGTTGCAAATTATATCCTTTAGCTCGTTTGTCTAAATTTGTTATCGTATTTTAATCTTAATTCGCATTTACTAATTGAATTTTCACTTCACTTTTATATTAAAATCCCTTTACGTTTTAATATTTCACTTAGTTCTATAGAAATTTCATTTGCAATTTTCTTCCGCTTTATTGTGATAGAAATTAATTTAAAAATATAAAAAGCATCAAGTACACATAGAACCATAACAATAATATTAATTACCATTGTGTTTATATTAAAACAAATTATTGCTTTGTCAAATGCAGAAATCCAGAACAAAGTGAGAATTAATGATAGTAATGAGCTTATTAACAAATCAGTTACGAAGTAATATTCCTTTTTTGTTTCAATAGGGTTGTAACCAAATAGCGAGACAGCCCCAAGATTACCGAAAAAGGTATTGGGTCTACTTTTATTTCTTTTCCCGATTTGAAACACTTCCATCTCAACTTTTTTTTGATTTAGTTGATACAGAATATGATTCCAATTAGAAAAACCCGGGTACAAAGTATAGTTTTTAATATTCATTGAGGTGTAGTAAGGTGATCTAGTTCTTTTAGTTATTATTTCAATTTTACCTCTTATTTTATAAATCAAGTACTTATCTGCATCAGTTAGTTTTTCTTTTGACTGTTTAATAATGTGATATATTAATTTAATGCCAATGTAACTTACAACCATAAATACAATTTCCAAAATTGCCAAAGGGATTATGAATACAAGCTTTTCGTTTACAGATAGTCCTTGACTCATAACTATTTTATACAGGATATAAAACAAATATATGGTTAGAATAATAAATAAGGCAAACAACGTGGAATCAGCAATATCTTTCATGCGATAATACCTTTTTATCACAATCAGTTCCAAATCTGTTGGTTGTCTTGATGAGGTCTTGTCAAATTCCATGTTTTAATTTAAATGATAATTCTTAAATCATGTAAAGTTAAGTCCAAATAATTACACTGAGTAGAAATACAGTCAATAAATTCAGAAGTACTAATCAACAAGAACAAACGAACTATTTGATATTGACGATAAAATAATGCTTTATGGCTTGACAAATACCTATTTTGAAGAGCGGAATGAAAATAGTAGTTTGGCAAAATTTGAAAGAAGTAAAGAAAAATGAAATGATGCCAAATTAGTAGTTCTTGTACTGTTTGTCAATACAGAGGGTTTTATAAAATATTCTTCTATTTTGGAGGGTAACATGGCTGATTCGGCAACGCTTGATGGAATGATAGATAATTTGAGAATTCAAACCTCAGCCTCTTCGAAAAAAGCCCTTTTCTTTAGATACATTACAATGCGCCCTTTTGTTGAATACTAAAATAAAATTTATTATTGTTTTTCAGTACCTTTGTAATCGAAAATCTTTAAAAATGCTTGAATTAAATTTTCCTAAATATATTTTTAAAATAAAAAAAGAAGCTGAAAAGTTTTATATTTTAGATTCTTTAAGGAAAAAGTATGTAAAACTCACCCCCGAAGAGTGGGTCAGGCAACATGCTGTTCAATTCTTGATAAGCGAAAAGCATTATCCGCAAGGTAGAATAGGAGTGGAGGTAAGTCTGACGGTAAATGGCTGCACTAGGCGTTCTGATGCTGTGGTTTTTGACACCAACGGGTTGCCACTGCTCATTATGGAGTGCAAAGCTCCTGATGTGAAAATTACCAAGCAAGTCTTTGAACAAATAGCCATATACAATATAACCTTAAAGGCCGAATACCTCTACGTAACCAATGGAATAGAACATTTTTATTGTAGAATATTCCATCAAGAAGCTCGGTATTCTTTCTTACAAACTCTGCCCGATTATACTACTATACTTTCTTAGCTCGTTCTAATTCTTTTAGATTATCCATTTTCTTGAGTTCCAAAAACTCATATATGCCGGTAAGATGTTCTTTTACTCTTTTGTTGCCAAACTCATAAACCTTTGTAACTAAGCCGTCAAGAAAATCACGGTCGTGAGAAACGAGAATAAGTGTACCATCAAAATCTTGCAAAGCAGCTTTAAGAATATCTTTGGTTTTCATATCCAAGTGGTTTGTGGGCTCATCGAGAATAAGAAGGTTTACCGGTTCTAAAAGTAGTTTTATCATAGCCAATCGGGTACGTTCTCCACCCGATAAAACTTTTACTTTCTTTGTCCAACTATCGCCACCAAACAAGAAAGCGCCGAGTAAATCTTTTATTTTGGTACGAATATCGCCTACCGCAACATCATCAATAGTTTGGTAAACGGTAAGCTCTTCGTCAAGCTGCGAAGCCTGATTTTGCGCAAAATATCCAATCTGTACATTATGACCTAATGTAAGTTGACCTTCAAAATCTATTTCTTTCATCAGGCATTTTACAAGGGTAGATTTACCCTCGCCGTTTTTGCCAACAAAAGCAATTTTCTGACCGCGCTCTATGGTAAATGCAGCATTCTGAAACACCACAAAATCATCGTAGGTTTTAGATAAATTATCGGCTATAACCGGATAGTTTCCCGAACGTGGGGAAGGTGGAAATTTGAGTCGTAGTGCCGATGAATCTTCTTCGTCTACTTCAATAATCTCCATTTTTTCCAGTTGTCTCACCCGCGACTGTACCTGTAATGCTTTTGAATAGGTGCCTTTGAATCGCTCAATAAATCTTTCGGTATCGGAAATGGTTTTTTGTTGTTCTTCGGCTTGTCGCTGTTGCTGCTCTCTTCTTTCTTTTCTGAGTTGCAGGTAGGTTGAGTAGTTTACTTTGTAATCGTAAATTCTACCCATAGTTACTTCTATAGTTCTGTTGGTAATACGGTCTACAAAAGCTCTATCGTGAGATATAAGCATAACCGCTTTGCCGCTGTCTATGAGAAACTCTTCGAGCCACTGAATAGATTCTATATCCATGTGGTTTGTAGGTTCATCAAGCAAAATCAAATCGGGCTTTTGAAGTAGTATTTTTGCCAATTCAATTCTCATTCGCCAACCGCCACTAAAATCGCTTGTTGGTCTGGTGAAATCTGTTCTTTTAAAACCAAGTCCCATGAGTATTTTCTCTACATCGGCTTCATAATTGGTATCTTCAATTGAATAAAATTTTTCGCTTAAGGTTGTTACCTCTTCAATCAGCTTGTAGTAGGCGTCAGATTCGTAATCGGTTCGTACGCCCAGTTCAGTATTTATTTCATCTATGCGTGTTTGCATAGAAAATATTGATTTAAATGCTTTTGATGCCTCTTCAAATACGGTAGAATCGTTGTCGGTCATGAGGTGCTGTGGCAAATAAGCTATAGTTCTGTCTTTGGGAACAGTAACTCTACCACTGTTTGGTGATCTTTCGCCTGCTATAATTTTTAGCATGGTAGATTTTCCTGCACCATTTTTGCCCATAAGAGCAATTCTATCTTTTTCATTTATTACAAAAGAAATATCCTTAAACAAAAACGATCCGCTAAATTCAACCGCTAAATTTTCAACTAAAATCATGTAAGAAGAGTGTGTATAAGTTCAAAAATTAATTACTAAATAATCTCAATAAATCATTTCCATTAGCCAAAAGAAGTAATGCAAAAAGCAATGTCATGCCTATAATCTGAGCTCTTTCAAGAAATGTGTCACTAGGTTTTTTACCTCTTATTATTTCATAAACAAGGAAAAGTATATGTCCGCCATCGAGTGCCGGTATTGGTAGGAAGTTCATAAACCCAAGTATTACCGAAAGGAGAGCTGTAAGTTCCCAAAACACTTGCCAGTCCCACTCCGACGGGAAAATGCTTCCCATGGAAATAAAGCCACCTAAGCTCTTATATGCTCCGTCTATTTGGAAAAGTAATTTGAATTGTTTTATGTAACCCATGAGCGTTTCTTTTGCTCTAATGATACCGGCTGGTATGGATTGCAAAATTGAATATTCAACCTTTTTAAATTCATAAATGCCAAATCTTTCCAAGTCTTCCATTTCAAATATTGCTGGAATTATTTCAACAAAACCTTTTTCTGAAACGGCAAGTCTCAAATCTACTTCTGTATTTTCTCTCAATACGGTAACAGATATACTATCGCCTTTGTAAGGTGCTATGGTTTGAGCGAATTCGTCATAATATCCTAATTCGTTGTTGTTTACTGCTATGATTTTATCTTTTACCAGCAATCCGCTTTTTGCGTTAATTGAAGTATCTGAGATTACCCCTACAATCATAGGTACTCTTGGGTAGAATAACATACCCGACTGACTTTCAATAAGATCAGAAATATCTGAATAATCGATCTGAATTGTGGTGTCTTTACTTCCTCTGCGTACCTGTACTTGGCCTCCGTAGAGCATTTCTTGCGAGAGATCTATAAACATCTCGTGGCTTTTACCATTTACAGAAACAAGTTTATCGCCATTTCTGAAACCAAGTTCGGTTGCTTTTGGGTGTACGCACCAAATACCGTCTTTAAGAGATTGGTTTGGCAGCAGATTTTCTCCCCAATATGCAAGCATGAAAGAGTATATAAACCAAGCGAATACAATATTATAAAGTACTCCACCAAACATTATAAAAAAGCGTTGAGATACAGATTTTGAGCGAAACTCCCAATCTTGAGCCGGTTTTTTGAGCTGTTCGCGATCTAGAGATTCATCAATCATGCCCGAAATTTTTACAAATCCTCCAAGCGGAAGCCATCCTAAGCCATACTCGGTGTCTCCTTTTTTAATTTTAAAAAGAGAAAACCACGGATTGAAAAACAAATAAAATTTCTCTACTCGGGTCTTAAATAATTTGGCAAATGTAAAATGTCCGAGTTCGTGAATAAGTACTAAAATAGAAATACTTAGAAGGAACTGTATTATTTTTATTGCTGTTTCCATTTTTTAGTTTTAGTATTATTTCAATAAATCAATAGCAAACAAACGTGCTTCTTTATCGGTTTCGAAAAGTTCTCCCAAATCGGGTTGAACAATATGCTTAATCGAAGACATTGTTTGTTCAATAATTACCGGAATTTGAGTGAATTTTATTTTGTTTTGCAGAAAAGCTTCTACTGCAATTTCATTGGCTGCATTCATGATACAAGGCATATTTCCACAATATTTCATTGCTTGGTAAGCAAGGTTTAGATTTGGGAAGGCATCGGTATTTGGCTTTTCAAAGGTAAGTTGATTCAACTCTAAAAAATTCATTCTGCCATAATTTGATTTTAATCGTGTGGAAATCCTAATGCAAATTGAATAGGTAGTTTCATATCAGGCAGACCCATCTGTGCTTTAACCGATCCATCGACAAATTGCACCGCAGAATGTACTATGGATTGTGGGTGAACAACAACCTCAATTTGTTCGGGTTTTAGATTAAATAACCACTTTGCTTCAATTACTTCCAAGCCTTTGTTCATGAGTGAGGCTGAGTCTATTGTAACTTTTGCACCCATACACCAATTGGGGTGTTTCAAGGCGTCGGCAGGGGTTACTGTTTCTAACCTATTAACATCAAAACCTCTAAAAGGACCACCCGAAGCTGTCAGTATAACCTTTTCTATTTCATTGCCATAGGGCAATTCGTCAAATATACATTGAAAAATTGCAGAATGCTCTGAATCAACCGGCAGTAATTGTATGTTGTGTTTTAAAGCTAATTTAGTCATTATTTCTCCGCCTACCACCAAGGTTTCTTTGTTTGCTAAGGCTATTTGTTTGCCTGCTTTTATTGCATTTATGGTGGGTTGTAAGCCGGCGTATCCTACAAGAGAAGCAACTACTACATCTATTGTGCTTAGTTCCACAATTTGTTCAAGAGCTTCCTGTCCGCTATACACTTTTATATGCAGTGGCTCAAGCTCACGTTTTACCTGCTGATATTTTGCCGTGTTAACAATTACAACTGCGTTCGGATTAAATTCTTTAGCTTGTTCAATCAGCAATCTTTCATTATTATTTGCTGTAAGTACTTCTACCGTAAAAGCATCAGGATGACATCGTATAACATCAAGAGTTTGTGTTCCTATAGATCCGGTAGAACCAAGTATAGCTATTTTTTTTGTCATGTATTTTACTTCACTTATGATGCAATTATTGAAAAAGGATATAATCTTCAGGATTTACCGGTTTGCCATCAATCCAAAGCTCAAAATGTAAATGAGGACCGGTGGTAAACTCTCCTGTGTTGCCCATAACTGCAATAGCTTCTCCAATTTTCACATTATCGCCTTCTGATTTGAGAATCTTTTTGTTGTGTTTGTAAACAGACAATACATTTTTCTTATGCAGAACTACAATAACATAACCGGTTTCCATGGTCCAATCGTTAAAAACAACAACCCCATCGGTTATAGAAGTAATAAGTTCGTCATTTGCAGCAACAATATCAGTTGCAAAATGTTTTTCTGAAGTGTTGTACGAATTGGTTATTATACCTCGCACAGGTGGGAAAAATCCGAATTCAGTTTTGGCTGAAGCCGGGTCTACTTCCGTAAACATATTTAGGTTGTATGCTTCCTCTTCTTCAACTTGTTTTCTCATCAATGAATCGTCTTTTGAAGGGGCGAAATTTAAATCTTTGTACCTTCCGGTAGTATCGCCTTTGAATTCCTGATATGGTTCAGATATATTGTCGTTTAAAATTAATTTTATGTTGTTTATATACTGATCATAAAGTCGTAATTGATTTTGAAGTGAATCTACCAACATTGAGTTTTGTATTATTTTATGACGTTCTTCTGCTTTTGGAAAATCTGGAATAACATAGGCTTTAAGAGGGGTGTATGCAATGAGAAGATAGACCAATCCCATTAATACAATAGATAAAACGCTTGCCAACATAAATACATTCCAGCGAGTTAGTTTATATGACAACACCTCTTCAAAAGTGTTGTCGTTATAGATTATTAGTCTGTATTTATTGGTGAGTTTTGAAAATGCTTTTTTAGATATTCCTTTCATTCTCTCTTTTCTTTTTATTTTTAATTTTTGTTGATTTATGTTTAATGTAAAAGCTTTTCTATAGCAAAACAAAAATCAACAAAATAGATTTTTACCGAAATTTTTATTATTTAAGGGAAACAATTTGTTTTCTATCAATCTGATTCTTTAAATAAATTCACACAAAATAGAAAACGCTAAAACGTGACAAAGATACATAAATTCCTTGGTTATTACTCTTTGAAGTAATGATTGGAAAAAATAAAATATTATATATTTTTAGAGTTTTATTTATAATGTGAATTAATATAGAAAAATAATTAATTTTTATTTTTCTATATTATCCAAACAGGCTGAAAGCCCAACTTAATTCAGCCCGATGGCATCGCCTCGGGTAAAGATGGTGAATATTAATAATCGCACTGAAAGTGCAGCTAAGAATAGTATTTAAACTGCACTTTCAGTGCGACTTTATAAACGGAAAAGTTAACCCAAGGCGTTGCCGTTGGGCTGAACTAAATTGCCCTTCTAGGGCGTTTAAATAGCTATATTATTCTTTATTTCGCAATTATAGTAATAGAATAAGTATTACCTTTAAATTGATATATTGTTTGTTGAAACCTCAATAGTAAAATTCAAAAAAATGAATTCTAAGCAACAGAAATTTTCAATAAAAAAACGTCTTAAAAGTTTTACTTATGCGTTTAATGGCTTGTGGGTTATAGTAAAAGAGGAGCATAATTTTAGGATTCATCTTTTTGCAGCACTTTTTGTAGTTGTAGCTGGATTTTTTTTCAGTCTTACTGTATTAGAATGGTGTGTAGTTATTTTTGCAATAGGTTTTGTCTTTTCTTTAGAAATTATAAATTCGGCTATCGAAAATATTTCAGATTTTGTTTCACCAGATCGAAATGTGGCTATAAAGAAGATAAAAGATATATCGGCTGCTGCTGTTTTGGTTGGTGCTTTTACTGCTTTAATCATTGGATTCCTAATTTTTATTCCCAAAATAGTTGCTTTAATAAGTATTTTAGATAATTAAAAAAAAAGTATAATTTTTTTTAGAAATATAATTACAAAATTATACATTTGAATAAATTATACTTTAGTAATAAATTTAAAAACAAAACGGCATTATGGCATACGTATCTATTGATGGTCAGCAGTATGAAAAAGAATTACTTGATCTTGCTACAAAATTAACAACAGGAAGAGGAGAAGGTAAAATTTCTAAAGAAGAAGTTGAAGAGTTATTTCAATCAGCATTAGACGGTAAAGGAGTTACTGAAACTGAAAAAAGAACTTTAAATTACATAAGAACAAAATTTCAGTTTACAGATGCAGCTGCTACTTTATTTGACAGCAAAATTAAAAGCATCTAAGAAAATTTTTTTTTAGAATTGAATTTTATTGATTTGAAAAAAAATATTATTTTCGTTTAGTTGTTTTAGGTTAATTTTAAATTCAGATTAAAAGGAGTGATACTTGTATTTGTACACTCCTTTTTTATTTATCATTCATAAAGCCTTCTTCTATAATATTAAGCATTCTAGTAGTGGCAATTATTGCAGCAGTAGTTTGGTCTGAATCTAGTCCGCGTGTTTTAAAATCCTTCTCGCCCAGTCTCCATGTTATGCTTGTTTCTACCAAAGCATCTGTTTTACCGCCCGGTGGAATGGTTACCAAATAATCTATAAGTATAGGCAGTGTTCTTGGGATATGATTTGTATATATTTTTTTTATTGCATTCATATAAGCATCGTATTGTCCGTCGCCTTTAGCCGTTTCTTCATAATCTACTCCTTTGTAGTGAAGTTTTACGGTAGCTACAGGTTTCAATCCTTTTGCTTTTCCTAAAAAATAGTTGGTGATAATAATCTCTTCTTGGGTTTGTTTATCGCCTATTACCTCTCGAATGATATATGGTAAATCTTCGGTTGTAATAGTTTCTTTTTTATCGCCCAGTTCAATTACTTTTTGAGTAACTTTTTGCATTATTTCAGGCTCAAGTTCTATACCTAACTCCTCAAGATTTTTTTCAATATTAGCTTTGCCGGAGGTCTTTCCAAGGGCATATTTTCTAACTCTCCCAAAGCGTTCGGGCATAAGACGGTTAAAGTAAAGATTTCCTTTTTTATCGCCATCGGCATGAACACCTGCGGTTTGAGTAAATACATTTTCACCAATAACCGGTTTATTTTCAGGAATTCGTAAACCGGAAATAATCTCAACCATTTTGCTGGTTTTATTTAAAGATGCTTCATTTACCGAAATCTCTATTCCCGGCACATGGTCGTTTAGAGCTGGAACAACACTTGAAAGAGTTGTATTCCCGGTTCGTTCGCCCAATCCATTTATTGAAGTGTGTATGCCGTTTACTCCGGCTTTTACGGCTGCTAGTGCATTTGCCACAGCCATATCATAATCATTATGACCATGAAAATCGAAATGCAAATCAGGAAATTCTCTTCTTAGCGACCCACAAAATAGCGTAACTTCATCAGGATTAAGTATTCCCAATGTATCGGGGAGCATAAACCTTCTTATATTTTCGGTTTGTAGCGTTTGTAAATATTGTCTTATATATTCGGGAGAGGTTTTCATCCCGTTCGACCAATCTTCTAAATAGACATTTACATTTATCCCTTTTGAATTTGCATAAGCAATTACTCTTCTTATATCGTTGAAATGTTGCTCTGGGGTTTTCTTTAGTTGATTTGTAAGGTGATTGAGTGAGCCTTTGGTAAGCAAATTCATACACCTGCCTCCGGTTTGCGAAATCCAATCAACCGACTGAATTTCATCTACAAAGCCTAGTACTTCAATGCGTTCTATGAAGCAACGCTCTAGTGCCCAGGTCATTATTTTTTTCACAGAACTAAATTCTCCGGTAGAAACTCTAGCCGATGCAATCTCTATTCTGTCAACATTTATTTCGGTAAGCAATTGTTTTGCTATGGTAAATTTTTCCTTCTCGGTAAATGATACTCCACTGGTTTGTTCCCCATCTCTCAGGGTCGTATCCATTATTTCAATTTTCATCTGATTATTTTAATTGTTTATTAATGGTTACATTAATCAATTTTTCAATAAAATTATTTTCTTATGAGTATTAATAATATCGTTAGAATGTTTTTACTAAACGTTAAAAATATTCATTTTATTAATGCTCATAAGAGTTTTGATGTAAAAAAAAGAAATACATTACAAAAGTTTTTTTCAAAACAGTATTAAATATTTGTGTATCAGAATTCTGAAGTGAAATAAAATTGTATTTCAGGGAAGTTTTGTTGTGCCATTTGCAAATCAAATGTTGATGTTGCCAAATACACATCTCTTCCATGTTTATCAGTTGCCATATTTTGGTATTTTCTTCTTTTGAAATCCTCGTATTGTTCTTTATTTGTAGATGTTATCCAACATGCTTTGTAAAGTTGAATAGACTCGAACCTACATTTTGCATTATATTCATGTTCAAGTCTGTATTGAATTACTTCAAATTGTAATGCACCTACAGTACCTATAATTTTTCTATTACTTGCTGTGTTTGTAAATAGTTGAGCTACACCTTCATCCATAAGCTGATCTACTCCTTTAGAAAGTTGCTTGTATTTTAATGGATCTGCATTTTCTATATACTTAAACATTTCGGGCGAAAAGCTTGGAATGCCTGTGTAATTGAGTTTCTCGCCTTCGGTTAGTGTATCGCCAATCTTAAAATTTCCTGAGTCATAAAGTCCCACAATGTCGCCCGGATATGCTTCGTCGAGAATTTCTTTTTTATCTGCCATGAATGATGTTGGGTTGGCAAATTTCATAGTTTTATTGTGGCGTATGTGCAGATAATTGGTATTTCTCTGAAATTTTCCCGAACATATCTTTACAAATGCTATTCTATCTCTGTGGTTCGGATCCATATTGGCATGTATTTTAAATACAAAACCTGAAAATTTATCTTCATACGGATTTATTTCTCGTTCCACAGTGAAGCTATTTCTAGGCGATGGGGCAATTTCAACAAAGCAATTAAGCAATTCTTTTACACCAAAATTATTAAGTGCACTACCAAAAAACACCGGGGCTACTTCTGCCGATTTGTATTTATCAATATCAAATTCAGGATACACTCCCTCTACAAGTTGTATCTCTTCTCTTAGCAAAGTTGCAGCATCAAGACCTACAAGGCTATCAATTTCAGTGCTTTGTAAATCTGCCACTGCTACAGATGGTCTGATTCTTTCTTTATCTGGTTCAAAAAAATCTAGTTTGTTTTCATATAAATTATACACCCCTTGTAGGTTATAACCCATACCTACCGGCCAACTGAGTGGTCTTACTTTAATATGTAGTTTCTTTTCAATCTCATCGAGCAATGCAAATGGGTCTTTACCTTCGCGGTCTACTTTATTTATGAATACGATAACCGGAGTTTTTCGCATAAAACAAACCTGTGCAAGTTTTTCGGTTTGCTCTTCTACACCTTTTGCTACGTCTATTACAATTATTACACTATCTACTGCGGTAAGAGTACGGTATGTATCTTCTGCAAAATCTTTGTGACCTGGTGTGTCAAGTATATTTATTTTTCTTTCAGCATATTCAAAACCCATAACCGATGTAGCTACAGAAATACCTCTTTGTTTCTCAATTTCCATGAAATCTGAGGTTGCTGTCTTTTTTATCTTATTTGATTTAACTGCACCTGCAACGTGTATTGCACCTCCAAAGAGTAATAGTTTTTCAGTTAAAGGTTGTTTTTCCTGCATCAGGGTGACTGATAATTGCAAAAGTTCTACGTCTGTTTATTTCTTTTTCAAATGCCATGAACAATTTTTTTTTCGAGTTGCAAATTTACATAAAATAACTGCTTAATTAAGTATACTTTTCCTATTATATTACGTAAAGTGTAATTTTATACGTGCTTAGTGTTTTTTATTTGTTAATTAGGTAATAAACTGATAAAAAGAGTTGTAAAAACCCTCAATTTATAGTAAAATGCAAAAATAAGTACTTTACACTATTTACTTTTAATGCCAGCTAATGTATATTGACATATATTATTATTTAACATGATTTAGGTCATACTTCTTTAATTTTTAATGATATGGAAAAAGAAGACAGAGCATTATTTCAATCGGTTTTGGAAATAATGCGAAAAAGAATGAAGGAAAATATTAAGAGAATGGAAGAGAATAATAATGCTTCTGCATCTATTCTTAAGATGGAATCGCCTTCCATACAACGCACTCGTATGGTAAACGATATATCGTCGAAAAATGGCGATTTGACTAAGGAGAATAATGATTTGCTGAGAATGCATTCAGATATTATTAAGTATTTAAATCAGTATGTTATTGGTTCAAATATTTCTACATCGGTTGCTGAATCTGAAGGAATTAAAATTACTACCCTTACCGCCGATCAGTTGTTTGAGCTTACAATTAAAGGAGAAATACCTCTTGATGATAAGTATCCGTTATTAGCTAACAAAGAGTTCATGGATAAGCTATTGGAATATTACAGAACGAATGAATATTACGAAGTGTGTTCTAAAATTGTGAACCTTATTAATTAATTGGTTCTTTATTAAATAGATTTTTATTTGTGTTTTCTTTTCCCTCTCTAATTCTCTTATTAGTAGACAATAAACATATTTTTAGGATGAAATCTTTTTTCTTGATTTCATCCTTTTTTTTGTCCTTTTCAATTAAGTTGCTTCTATTTTTACATAAAAAAAAAGAATATTTTTCCTTGTTTCTGTTGATGTATATCAATACATCTTATAAGTATAAATAGATTGTATGTATTTACATTTGGGTAGAAACTAACCTATAATTTAAATATATGCAATTAAGAACTAGACATTTTGTTGTATGTCTGCTGTTAATAGTATTCCTATTTGGGAAGCTATATAGTCAGACCGGAACTAAAATTACACAAACCTCAATTGTAGAGGCTAAGTTAAACTCTGTTTTACATATCAATTGTAATGGCGACAAAAAAGGAGCTATTAACATCATGGTATCTGGTGGTATTCCACCGTATTCTTATCTGTGGAGTAATGGTGCCGTAACTCAGGATATTGCAGGCTTAGCTGCAGGTAAGTATACCGTTATTGTTCGGGATTCATACGGCTGTCCTGATACTTTAGTAGTTGATGTAAAAGAACCTCCAAAATTATCGGTAGTTGTTGATTCTGTAAGAGATATTCTCTGTTACGGATATAAGCATGGTAGGGTAGATGTTTCGGTTGTAGGTGGTGTGCCTCCTTATGTTTACAGTTGGAGTAATGAATCTACTGCGCAAGACCTTATAAACGTAGAAGCCGGGGAGTACGCTCTATTGGTTACTGATGCTAAGAATTGTCAAGAAATTGCATCGGCGCTTGTTAAGCAAAATCCTCTTATTGTAAAATCTAATGAAAAGGTTCAGAATGTTTCTTGTTCGGGCGATTCTACCGGGGTTATTGATATTAATGTAGTTGGTGGTGTGCCGCCCTATTCGTATACGTGGACTTCGGGCAAAACTTCCGAAGATTTAAATGGTTTAGTTGCTGGTGAATATACCGTAATGGTTAGAGATAATCGTGGTTGTTACGAGAGTTATTCAACCAAAGTATCTGAACCCGATCCTATTGTCATTAAACTCGATGAGGTTAGACATATCAACTGTTCGGGCGATAAGAGTGGTGCTATAAATGTTGATGTAAGTGGTGGTCTTAAGCCATACATTTATAAATGGAATGAATCTTTTGCAACTACTCAAGATTTAGCCGGACTCGATGCCGGTGAATACAAACTCGTTGTAGAAGATGGTAAAAAATGTACTAAGACACTTAAGCAGACTATTAATGAACCTGAAAAATTAGTCATTAATGTAGAAAAAGTTAAGAATGTACTTACTTATGGTGGCTCTGATGGAGCAATTTATATAAACGTAACCGGTGGTATAAGTCCTTATGATTTTAACTGGAGTAATGGTGCAAAATCTAAAGATATTGCAAACGTAAATGCAAATAATTATATATGTAGAATTACCGATAAAAATAAGTGCGTTAACACTTTAAGTGTTAATATAAGTCAGCCGGCTTTATTGGAAGCTTCTATAAGTTTGGTAGAAAATATAAAATGTTTTGGCGACAAAAAAGGCGCTATTTCGGTAAATGTAAAAGGTGGTGTTACTCCTTATAAGTTTAAATGGAGCAATGGTGATAGTACTCAGAATATCAAAAACATTCCGGCTGGAACATATAGTTTACTCATAACTGATGCTAATGGAATAACAAAAACACTTAAAGCCACTGTTGAACAACCTACAAAATTGATTAGTTCATTACAGTCGGTTGCTAATGTTGCTTGTTATGGCGATTTTGAGGGAATTGTAGATATAAATGTAAATGGTGGTACGCCTCCTTATATTTATAACTGGAGCAATGGGGCTAAAACGCAAGATTTATCTAAGGTGTTGGCAGGTAGCTATTCTGTAAAAATTATTGATAAAAACAATTGTACCGATTCTTTGAAAGCGAAAGTTGAACAATCGCCTAAATTAGAAGTTAGTGCAAAAGAAGTTGTTGATATCAAATGTTTTGGCAAGGCAGAAGGTAGTGTGTCTATCATAGTAAGTGGTGGTGTTGCTCCTTATCTTTTCAATTGGAGCAATGGAGCTAAATTACAAAACCTATCGCAATTAAATGCCGGACAGTATTCGCTTAAGGTATCTGATACTAAGGGTTGTACACAGTCTGTTGATGTGAGAATAAAAGAACCTGCTTTGATGGTTTCTAGTATTACAGAAGTGGTAAATGTAAAATGTAAAGGCGATTCTACCGGTGCTGTGAAAATAAATGTTGTTGGTGGTACTGCTCCTTATGCTTTTAAATGGAGCAATGCTAAAACTGAAAAAGATAATGTATTGCTTAAAGCAGGTAGTTATTCGGTTAACATAACCGATGCTAATGGCTGTCTAAACACGCTTAGTACTACCGTTATAGAACCTTCAAAACTCACTTCTATTATTGCCAAAGTAACAAATATTGATTGTTTTGGTGAGTCAACAGGAGGTGTAGATGTTACTATTGGTGGTGGTGTTTCTCCTTATATTTATAAATGGAGCAATAATGCTACAACTCAAAATTTGGTTGGTGTAAAACAAGGTGAATATTCTTTATTGGTTAAAGATCAGAACAATTGTACTTCCGAATTGAAAGCTTCGATAATTCAAAATAAAGAATTATTGAGTACTGTTGAGGCTCTTACTCATGTAGCTTGTAATGGCGACAAAACTGGTGCTGCCAAACTTAGTGTAAAGGGTGGTGTTGAGCCGTATGTGTTTAAGTGGAGCAATGGTGGTACTATGAGAGATTTGGCTGCGGTAAAAGCTGGTCAGTATTATTTAGTAATAACCGATGCCAAAGGATGTAATACAAACGTAAATGTAACGCTTAATGAACCACCGCTTTTTGAAGGTGAATTTGCTACTATTAAGCAAATCAGCTGTCACGGCGATGCCGATGGTGAGGTAATTACTAACTTTAAAGGTGGTGTTGTACCATATACTTATAGCTGGAGTAATTTGCAAACTACAAAAGATATTAAAACACTTATAGCAGGTACTTATTCGGTAACAGCTACTGATAAAAATGGTTGTAAAAAGTCATTAAGTACTACAATTGAACAACCTACTAAATTGGAACTAAATTTAATTTCTACGACTAACAATCTTTGTGCAGGCGAAAGAAATGGTGCAATTGATATTTCTGTAAAAGGTGGTGTTACGCCTTATACTTATCAATGGACAAATAACGCTATAACTCAAGATTTATCTGGACTAGCTGCCGGTAAATATGCAGTTACTGTTACCGGTGCTTCGGGTTGTAATCGTAGTCTTGAGGCTTCTATAACTGAACCTGGTTTATTAGAAATTGCAGTAAAATCATCAACAGATATTCTTTGTTTTGGTGGTAATAATGGTGCTATTAGTTTAAATGTTAAAGGTGGCAAAGCTCCTTACGCTTTTAGTTGGAGTAATGGTGCCATAACCCAAGATATTTTGACCTTAGTTGCCGGAAGCTATACCGTTAATGTTAAAGATGCTAATGCTTGTACTAATAGTATTTCTAAAAACATTAACCAACCAAAACCGCTGGTAGCTTCAATAGCCGATGTGAAAGATATTGCTTGTTCGGGCGATAGTACCGGAGCTGTATCAATTGATGTAACCGGAGGTACTACTCCTTATTCTTTCAAATGGAGCAATGGTAGAACGACCGAAGATATTGACGGTCTAAAAATTGGCGATTATTCGGTTGAGGTTAAAGATGCTAATGGTTGTACCCAAACACTTAAAGCTTCTATAAAACAACCGCCGCTTTTGGTGAGCAAATTAGTTGCTGTTAAAGATGTTATTTGTAATGGTGAGAAAGAAGGTAGTATAGATATTTCCGTATCAGGTGGTGTTACTCCTTATTTATATACGTGGAGCAATGGTATTAAAGAACAAGATTTATCTCTTATAAAGGCTGGTAAATATTCTGTAAAAATTCAAGATGCAAATGGTTGTATTAGAAATATAAATGCCGAAGTAAAAGAACCTGAAATGTTGGTTGTTTCTATTGCCACTATCAAAGATATTAAGATAAATGGCAGAAATGATGGCGATGTTACTATTTCAGTAAGTGGCGGTGTGAGTCCTTATGCTTTCAGTTGGAGTAATGGGGCTGTTACTCAAAACATATCTACTTTGGTAGCAGGAAACTATTCGGTTATTGTGCTTGATAAGAATGCTTGTCGTCAAGATTTAAATGTCTCTGTAAAACAACCTGAAGCTATTGTTGTTAAGGTCGATACAATAAATCATATCAAGTGTTACAATGAAAACACCGGATATGTGAAAGTTACTGCAACTGGTGGGGTAGAACCTTATACCTTTACTTGGAGCAATGGTCTGTCGGGGAGAACACTTAATTCGGTGAAAGCTGGTGATTATACATTGGTTGTAACCGATGCTAATGGTGCTAAAAAAGAAGAGCTAATAAAAATTATTCAACCAGATTTGTTTGATGTGAGAATTAGTTCGGCAAACAATCCTACTTGTTTCGAATTAAATAATGGTTCCGTAGCTACTGAGATTAGAGGTGGTACTTCGCCATATTATTTCTTGTGGAGCAATGGCATCACAACGCAAGATGTTAAAGGACTTACTTCTGGGAAATATGCTATTAAGGTTACCGATGCTCGTGGTTGTATGAAATCAGACAGTGTTGAACTTACCAAACCGCAACCTTTGGTTGTGAATTTACTTAATACTCAGCATGTAAAATGTAATGGTGAACCTAAGGGTGCTGTAAATATTTCAGTAAGTGGTGGTGTGCCTCCTTATGATTATAATTGGAGTCATGGTTCTAAAGATAAAAATCTGGCTGGTATTTATGCAGGCAATTATTCTGTAAATGTTGTTGATTCTAATAATTGTCAAAAAACAATTAGTACCACAGTAAACGAACCTACTGAGCTAGTGGCGCGAATTGCAATTGTAAAAGATGTACCGTGTCAAGGACAAAGTCAGGGGTTCATTACTACGTCTGTTACCGGAGGTACTTTGCCGTATCGTTATGTTTGGAATACCGGCGATTCTGTTGCTAATATTAGCAATCTGAAAATTGGCGATTATGCAGTTACTATTTCTGATGCTAATAATTGTGTTAATAAACTTTCTGCTAAAATTATTGAGCCTGTTAAACTTACCGCTTTTGTCAATAATGTTACTAATATCAGTTGTTTCGGCGAAAAAGAAGGTGCTATAGATATAGCTGTAAAAGGTGGTGTAGCTCCTTATAAATTCTATTGGAATAATGGAAAAAGCGATCAGAGTTTGAGTAAAATCGGTGCGGGAGATTATAATGTGAAAATTACCGATGCTAATGGTTGTGAATTAACGCTTGAAACAAAAGTAACTGAGCCTAAACAGCTTCTTGCCGAGCTTACAGAACTTAAAAACATTAAATGTTTTGGTGAGAAAACAGGGTCTATAAATGTTACTATTTCTGGTGGTGTTGAGCCTTATGTTTATTCTTGGAGCAATGGTGCTATAACACAAGATTTAATGCAAATCCTTGCCGGAAGCTATACCCTTAAGGTGAGCGATTCTAAAGGCTGTTCAAATATTCTAAATGCCTCTGTTGAAGAACCTTTACCATTGGTTATTGAAACCGTTTCTACTACAAATATAAAATGTAATGGTGGAAAAGAAGGTGAAGTAACCATAGCAATCAAGGGTGGTGTAGCTCCTTATGTGTACACATGGAATAATGGTTTGCAGTCTAAAGATTTGCAAAGTATTGCTGCCGGAAAATATGAACTGAAAGTTGCCGATGCTAATGGTTGTATTAAAACTTCTCTTGCTGATGTTGTTGAACCTCCTTTACTTAAATTTAGTATAGATGCGGTTAAACATATCAGTTGTACCGGAGAAAGCAATGGTGCTGTAAATATTTCTGTTTCGGGTGGTACAATGCCTTACACCTATCAGTGGAGCAACGGTATGACAACTCAAGATTTACTCAATGTTCCTGCCGGTAAGTATTCGGTTATTATACATGAAGGCAACGGCTGCGAATCTACTTTGGAGGTTACAATTACCGAACCCGAAAAATTTGTTGTCGGACTTACTTCTGTAGCTCATAATAAGTGCTATGGCGATAAAAATGGCGATATTCAAATTACCGCAACCGGTGGTACCGTTCCTTACGTATTTAATTGGAGTAATGGAGCAAAAACTCAAAATCTGTCAAGCATAGGTGCAGCAGATTATTCAGTTCTCGTTTCTGATGCCAATGGTTGTAATCATACCATAAAAACAACTATTGAACAACCCGAGAATTTGGTTCTTACCGTAGATTCTGCTAGAAACGTAAAATGTTGCGGCGATACAAGTGGTGCTATTTTTATTTCGGTTAAGGGTGGGGTAGGTCCTTATCAGTATTTGTGGAGTCATGGTAAAACTTCGCAAGATGTTACCGGATTGGTTGAAGGTCAGTATACCGTTACCGTTACCGATGCCAATGGCTGTAAGATAAATACTCCTGAAGAAGGTGCTACTATTTATGAAAAAATCATTGCTCAAGGTAAATTCATTACTCGCGATATTCTTTTTGATATAGGTAAAGCAACCATTAAAGAGAAATCTTTTATTGAGATAAGCAGAATAGCTTCATTTATGAAAGAACACCCCGAAATTAGATTCAGTATTGAAGGACATACAGACAATCAAGGCGATGATTTGGCTAACATGACTCTATCAAAACAGAGATCTGCAGCTATCAAAGAAAGTTTGATTAAGTTTGGTATTACCGCTAGCCGTCTTGAAACTGCCGGTAAAGGAGAAACTGTTCCTGTTGATTCTAACTTAACCCCAGAAGGTCGTGCTAATAACAGAAGGGTAGAATTTATTCCGCTCTAGTATTTATATCTGTTTAATAATTCACTTATATGTCTTGATAGGTTATGATCTGTAATCTATCAAGACTAAAAATGTTGTCAGGCAGTCCAAACAAATCATGGAACAGAAATATACAGAATAGAAGGTTTGAGGTATGTATGTTGGAATGTTGGCAACAAATGTAAAAAAGACCTCCGAACGATAAACAGCCATAAGTGAAATAGCAAAAGGAATGGATATTAAAGAAAAGAACAAAATTTTAGCCGGAACAGCTCTGTTTAAAAGCATATTTACTTTTGAAGGCGGTTACTCTATTAAAATACCTGACTATCAGCGACCGTATGTATGGAATGCCGAAAAGGTAGAAACCCTTATAAACGACCTGCAATACCATATCGAGCACAATAGCGGGGAACCCTACTATATGGGTAGCATTTTGTTCTTTTGCCAAAATGGGGCTTACGAAATTATTGACGGGCAACAACGGCTTACCTCACTGCTTATTTTAGACAAAATTGCCAATAATGGACAAAGCATATTAACGAACTATAAGGAGGAGATAAAATTCTTTTTCAACTCACCCATTTCAAAAAAAAACATAGTGGATGTAAAAAACTATGTAAATGACTATAAAACCGATTGGTTGCAACATAATTGGAACAAAGTAATTTCCGATTTGGCTTTCTCGGTAATAGTTACCAATAGGCAAGACGATGCCTTTTCTTTTTTCGAAACCCAAAACAACCGTGGCGTAAAATTGGGTGCAGCCGATTATCTGAAATCATTTCACCTGCGCGAGCTCAGGGAAGAAGAAAGAAAACAGGTTGCATTTGCCAAACAATGGGATGCAAATAACACCAATCAGTTTTTAAACTATTTGTTCAATCAGGTAATATGGCGTGGTCGCTCATGGAAAGGCAGCAATGTTTGGTACGAATCGCAAGACGATGTATTGCAGGAATTTCAAAAGAAAACCCGTGACCCAGAAATTAAGAATCAAGTTCAGATTTTCCCAACGGTAAAAAACAAAATAGCACACGCTATACGGTACGATGAAACTGTCGGCATCATGCTCGATACCTCGCCCATAGCATTAAATTCGCACGCCATTAATTATCCCTTTGCCTTGCGTCAACCCATTGAAAAGGGCATTGGCTTTTTTCTCTATTCTGAGCGGTATTCAGCTATGTATCATTTTTTGTTTCATACCGAACATTCACAAAATAGTGAGTTGTTTAAGTTCAAGGAATTTTATAAAGCCATTTACATCTATAGTGGAATGTCGGAGTATTTGACATCGTTATATCGCTTGTCTATGGTTTTGTATTACGACAAGTTCGAATCCGAAGAAATTTACAAGTTTGCCAAATATCTCGATTATTTTATTGGCGTTTACCGTGTTGAATTGAGCAGCATCTACGATAAATCTGCCTTAAAAATATTAAAAGGCACGAAGCAAAATTTGCTCGATATTATTTCTCAGGCATTTATTCCAAAACAAGTTACTGATTTTATAATGGAAAATACCAACGATGCGATATTCAGAGACGAAACCATTCCGCTGGTAAAAGAAAATGGGCAACTTATTTATGCTGTACGAAGTAACTACAAAAGAGCATTGCTTAAATATTACGAAAAAGAAGACCAAACAAGTTTAAAAGCATTAAAAGAGTGGATATAGTTATGATTGAAGATTTAATAGTTACCCGCAATTTATCCATAAAGTCGGATTTAATTACATTGAAAGATGTAGTTGAAAACGAACGCTTTTATTCTATTCCGCTTTATCAACGATTGTATGTATGGGGCGAAGACCAGGTTACTACCTTGCTCGAAGATTTAGAAAGAGCCACCAAAACTCCCGATAATTACTATTTCTTAGGTGGTACTATGATTATTAGCAATAAAAACAAATACGATTTAATTGACGGGCAACAACGATTTACAACACTTTGGTTGCTGAGTTATGAGTTAAGAAATGAGTTAGAATCCTTTGCTTATGCTCATATTAACAAGGTTTATGTAAAACGTCTTTCGTTTGCCATCAGAGATTTTGCCGATCAATATTTTACAAACCCCGATAACTATTCGCTGCTTACAAATGAAGAAAAATTGCAGCTCGAAGGTATAACCCAAGCACAAAAAACAATACAAACATTTTTAAATGCCGAAGAAAGAGGAAACACCAGAGAGTTTAAGCAAAAGCTAACAAAACTTCTTTTTGAAAAAGTCGCTTTTATTGAAACAGAAATGCCTGCTGGTATTGATGAAAACAGACTTTTTGAGGTTTTAAATAACAGGGGCGTGCAACTTCAGCATCACGAAATAATAAAATCAAAACTAATTCAATATCTACCGGATGATGAAAAAAGAAAATACGCTCAGATTTGGGAAGCTTGTTCCATTATGGATAACTATATTGAAAAGAATATAAAAGACGTTTGTGGATTCAAATGGGGAGATATAACCCAAAAAGAAACAGAAGAAGATACTGAAATTGGTTTGCCCGCAGATATAATAAATCGTATTGCTAAATCAACATCCGATTATGAAGACAAGCATTTGAGCGAAATACTTGAGTTGGATAAATATGATTTGAAAGAAAATAATGAAGACTACGACTACGATTCGGGAAAGGTAAGAAGCATTATCAGTTTCCCGATGTTTCTGCAACACACTTTAAGAATTTTCATCTTTAAAAACAAATACGAAGGTTGTTCAACAAGCAAAGTTGCAGAGGTAAATGAAAAAAAATTAATCGAAACATTTGAAAACCATTTTTATCCCTATTATCTCAACGAAACCAATGTAAAAGCATTTATTGAATTACTCTTGAAGCTTCGAATAAATTTTGATAAACATGTTATTAAATGGATTGAAAAAGAAGCTAATCAGGAAATTCATCTCATAAAAAGATTGTATCAGAATAAAAAGGTACTGCAACGAAAAGAGCTATTAAGCAATGAAGGTTTTGCTTTATTGCAAAGTATGCTTTACCACTCGCAACAGATAACTACTTTATACTGGCTTACTCCGTTTTTACACAAAACTTTACAAGAAGACAATTCTGAGAATCTTTACAAGTACCTTTTAAAACTCGACAACTTAATGTTTTGCTCTGAACTATCAGAGGAACTGAGCTTAAGGAGTTGGAATTTGATTGAAAATGAATTGACTGTTTTTAAAGCCGATATTTCTGCTTTAAGAAAACCAAGCGGTACTACTTTTTGGAGTTATTGGTTTTATAAAACAGACTTTATTCTATGGTACTTAAAAGCAAGTGAACAAGGCGATGACTGGAAAAATTATCGAATGACGAAGAAAAATTCTGTTGAGCATATTTCGCCACAGAATAGAAGGGAGTATGACGAGAATATACTTTGGGATGAGAACGAAACTCTTTCCGATGATGAAAAAAAGAAACGTCTCGATGATTTTGGCAATTTGGTTTTATTGGCTGTTGGCATGAACTCTGAATATTCCAATAAGAGTTTTGCAGAAAAACGCACATCATTTTTTGAAAAGAAGAGATTAGATTCATTGAAATCTGCTTTAATCTTCGAAAATCAAAAATGGAATTGGACTTTGTGCGAAAAACATAGAAATGAAATGATTGCTTTATTTGTAGATTATTTTACAAAAACAATGTAAAATCAGATGAATGAATGAACACCAGTTGCCAACAAGCAATCATACGCCATGCGGGTTTCAGAGCAATTTGCAAGTTCAGTTCCCGCATGCAAGGTTCGTAATGAGTGATAGGTACGCAGCCACGCAATACCGTACGTCGCATACCGCCGTCCGCTTGGCGCAAGGTTCTGAAAGTACCACCACAGGATAAAGAAAATATAATTTAAGGATATAAATAAATACTAAGAAAATTTAAAAATTATTTAATTATGGAAGAAATTGATTTTAAAAATCCAGTGTGGAAAAGCCTTGTTTTAAAAAAGAAACAAGTTGTATTGAATTTTTTACCGGCAAAAATCTTATTATCCCGATTGCAATTGTCAATCACAAATGAATCGAAGGCTGAAGATATTGAACAAGCAGCGAAAGAAATTTTCCAGCTTTACCTTAAAAGTAAAGATTTGCCGAATGCCAAAAAAGATATTTTACTCCTAATTAATAAGTAATTATATTTTAATAGGAATAAAAAAAGTGTTTAATTATTAATATTAAAAAGTAAGGTGATGAAAAAGGTGATGTATAAAATAGATGAAGTTATTAGTTTAATAAATGCAGGTAAAAAATTATTATTAGCTGGAGATGAAGAGCTACTTAAGCAACTCCCAAAAGGTGATTGGATTGGAGGTTCTATTCCATATTTCATGGCTGAGAATGGAGGTATGGTTTCTAAAGAATTAATTCAAGTTAATGAAATTCCAAATTTTGTAAAAGAAATTACTTTAAAAAGTTACGATATTGCAACAATAAAAAATATTTATAAAGAGGGGTATGATAATGGATTTTCAATTGTTATTATTCCAAGTTCAAGCGATACGCATTTGTCGTTTGCAATTAATGCACCAGATTATAAAGATTTTGCAACGAAACCGCTCATTGGCTGGATATCTGGAGTACTACTCGACGAACTGGGTAAAAAAACACCCAAAACATTTATTGGTTCGGGTAGTTCAATAAGTGATAA
Organism: Bacteroidales bacterium; assembly: GCA_016714605.1. Taxonomy (GTDB): domain Bacteria; phylum Bacteroidota; class Bacteroidia; order Bacteroidales; family UBA1715; genus JADKDL01. The sequence continues at coordinate 27,342 of JADKDL010000024.1, forward strand.
AAATGCAGTAGTAATGCATGTAAGTTTACCTTCCGGAAAATATGCAGATTTGAGTATTGTCAATATTTTTAATCAAGGTAAGGGAGATACGATTGAATTTATTGAATCTGGATTTCAGGCAAAAGATGCTATAATAAATGGTTCTAAACAGAACTTTGCCGATTATGTAATTGAAAAAAATCTCGATATTCGTTTACCGCTTGTCGCAGACTATAGTTCTACAATGATTAACATCAGTTTCCAGTCAGTTAATAAAGAAAATAAAACTGTAGATTTCTATGCTCCTGTTTTTAAAGGTATTTCTTATAAACATGCTGCACCAATTCAAGATTATATAAAAGAATTTACACAACTTATTCCTGATAAAGGAGAAGATGAAATTACATTTTAATGTAATTGTATTTTAAATTATTTATACTCTGAGTTAGAAGGTAAAAAAACGGGTACAATAACTGGCCTAATTACATTTGGAGAAATAGCTTACCAGTTGCTTAATCAGACTATGGTAAATCTTGAAATAAAAGACTTATAGACTTAATAATTTTAGCCTTCTATATCAATGTTGTTTAGTTAAACAATTATAAATTCTTTCGTTATTTGTTTTACTCTTCGACTTCGCTCAGAGTCCGGTTGGCTGAGCGGAGTCGAAGCCAGTATTCACTAACTAAACGACATTAGCCTTCTATATGGTTATTATTTTATCATAGAGAAGGATATATTTTAATTTAGCTCTAAAAAGTTAATTATCATTTAACCAGATTAGAAAGTTTAATATAAGCACCCTTTGTAAAGAAAAAATCTGTAGTACACAAATGTGAAATTTAAAACACTCAATTTATTAAAAAACAGTTTTTTTGTCAGATTTGTTGCAATGTTGGTTAAAACTTTTAAAAAATATATACTTAACACTTCATTATTAAGTCAGTTAATTTATTTTATGTTATTCTAAATCGTTTGAAATTATGAATCAGTATGTTATTGTTTTTATCGTTACTTTAGGAAGCATCTTACCTGCATACTTCATTTTAAAGGCTATTTTTGGGAAATCCATAATGTTTACCGTAGGTATTTGGACAGTTAGTTTCACCCTTTTTTGCTGTTATATTTATTACTTAGCAGGCTCGTTTGGTGTTACCTCTCTTTATTGGACTGTACCTGTAGGATTTTCTGTAGGAACAGTAGTGTACCTCTATTTAAATAAAATCCTTAAAATTCCGCTCAAACGCATGATTGAAAATGTTAAACTCCTTTCTGAGGGCGATTTAACAATCAGTATCAACGATTCAAATGCTAAAAATGAATTGAAAGTTCTAAACGATTCAATAAAGCAAATGATTGATAATATGAACAGAGTGGTAAATGAAATAAAAACAAGTGCCGAAGAGTTAGAAATTGCCAGTAATGAACTGAGTTCTACCTCAGAGCAATTGTCTGAAGCAGCTTCAGAACAGGCTTCATCGTTCGAAGAAGTCTCTTCAACCATGGAGGAGATGACTGCTAATATTGATTATAATACCAGTACATCAAAAGAAACTGAGACAATTGCGATTCAGGTATCTAAAAGTATCGATTTAGTTAGTAGTTCGGCCAAAGAAAGTCTCGAATCGGTTAATGCTATCTTTAATAAAATAAACATAATAAACGATATTTCTTTTCAGACCAATATGCTCGCATTGAATGCTGCCGTAGAAGCTGCACGTGCAGGCGAACATGGCAAAGGCTTTGCTGTTGTGGCTGCCGAAGTTAGGAGACTGGCAGAACGTAGCAAGAAAGCTGCCGAAGAGATTGTTTCTCTCGCAAATCAAAGCTTAAAAGCTACCGAAAAATCGGGTCAATTAATGTTTGAAATAATACCAGATATTGAAAAGACCGCTCAACTGGTACAAGACATTACCGCTTCGAGTATAGAGCAAAATAGTGGAGCAAATCAAGTAAACACTGCTATTCAACAGCTAAATACTGTAGCTCAGCAAAATGCGTTAACTTCAGAGCAAATGTCAGCAAAGGCCGAAATTCTTTTAGTACATTCTGAAAAATTGAATGAGACAATTTCATATTTTAAGACAACAAATGCAAAATAGAGAATACTACTTATAAAACAGCTTACCTATTTTATGAAATTGATACCGGTATTTATAAATATACCACCAATTATGTAGGGGCAATCCTATGTGGTTGCCCAAAAACCCTACGTGGTTGCCGAAAAAACCTGTTTTTTTTTCCACGATAAAACCCAAATCAAGTATTTGCCCCAAAAAAAAACTACAGTGTCAGGGAAAACGTATTTAAAAATAATTCTAAATTAATTTGTTTGTTAAATAAAACTATTCCAAATAGTAATAATTTTTTAAGCCACAGAGTGGCGTTATTATGGTAGCTACAATACATAGTGCACCAAAGCCTCGTTAGAGGCGACATTATAATTCTTAATGTTAAATAGAATCGACATAAGTTCTACCATAATGTCGCACCTGACGGTGCTAAAATAGCGTTGAACGGCTATTCTACCATAATTTCGTGCCTACAGCACTTTTTTTTTGTGCTGTCGTTGAAAACGAATATCTGTCAAAAAACTAAAGAATAGATTAATAAAGTTAAATGCGTTTCCCCTGACCACAGTGCAATGAACTGAGGTCTTTTAAAATATTTTTACCTACCTACTTTTCTCTTTTTAAATTTCAGTTTAGCGCCAATCCTTCTAAATATATTTGGTTTTTTATTAGCATTATGTTTATTAGCTTTTTTTTCATTCTGATTCATTCGGTACCTTACATCGGGGTGCTGAATTCTATTCTGATGGGCATAATAATCTTTTCTTTCCTGTTTTTCTATTTTTTTATTTCGTCTAGATTTGCCCAGTTTTGTTTTGGGTTCTGCCTTTAACTCATCATCTTTTTCTTTTTTCTCTTCCGCTTCTTGTTGCGTATTTCCAGGCTTCCAAGCACCTTTTTTGTCATCTTTTTTATCATATTTCACCCCAGATTGTGGAGGAGCTTGTGCCAAAGAACAATATCCGGAGAGAATAAACACTAAAAAAAATAAGTATAATATGGGTTGTTTATTTTTCGACATCCTTTTGTATTTCCATTTTATTTAAATTATCCTTAAATTAGTTAAAATTAGTAAATATTTAAATCATTTTTGTTTAATTATTTTCAAAATGAAATTACATGATTGAAATATTTGATTTATTTATCAGAACCAATATTACAACTGATGAAGAACAAATTTCACAAATAAAGAAAGTTTTTTCTTTTCGGCAATTTAATCGGCATGAATTGATTCTTGTTGCCGATGAGGTTTGTAGTAATTTCTATTTCATTGCAAAAGGGGGTGTGCGCATATACTTTCTTACTCCAAACGGACAAGAAAAAACCAGATTCATTACCTTAGATAATTCTATAATCACATCGCTATCAAGCTTCATAACGAAGCAACCTTCGGTAGAATATTTAGAAACTATTGATGTTACTCAGGTTTTTACGGTAGATTATGATGGTTTTTTCTACCTTGTAAATAACTCGTTAGCTTGGGAACGGTTTTATAGAAAGATTTTAGAAACAGCATATCTGGTACAGACTAAAAGAATAGAAATAAGAACTACTATGTCTGCCAAGCAACGTTTCGAATGGCTTATAAATGAAAATCGGAACTATTGCAACGTGTGTCAAATAGAATACTTGCTTCATATCTAGATATTACTCAAGAAACCTTAAGCAGACTTAAATCAAGTAAAGCTTAGCGTAATATTTTTTTTTGATGTATATCAATGTTTCCTGAGTTTAATACTTGTAATTTTATTAAAATTATAAATTTTAATAAAATGGAAACAACTGTTTTGACTTTTAAATATAAAAAAACAGAATCAGTAAAAACATTATTATTTGTAGTACTTCTCTCAGGTTTGTATTTTGCAGTTATCAATAAATCTTATTTAGGCCTTATTATAGCTTGTATAGGCCTTTATTTTATTATTACAAGCAAAGGAATTGTATTAGATTTCGGTAATAAAAAAATTAAAAGAGCACGGTTATTTAGAAAATGGTCTATAGGAAGTTGGAATACAATACCTCAAATCAAATACATTTCTGTTTTCGGAACCACTATGACTTATACCCCTACCAGTTTGAGTGGCAGGGGTATATGTTTGAGAGAAAAAGTCTATTCTGTAAGTTTGGTACACGATAAAAACAAAAAAATGTTTGTGTATGAAGCCAAATCGCCCCAAGAAGCCATAGACAAGGCACAAATTATTTCAAAACACTTTAGTGTAAGAATTTATGATGCAACAGCACCAAAAGGTAAGTGGATTTGATTTTTTTTCGCTAATTTTGAAACTGTACTATAATTGTACAATTTTATATATTTTTCATATTTATAGCATTTATACTTTTTAACATTCAAGATATAATTTCTTTCTATAATAGTTTTAACTTGCTTTCGTTTGATTATCTAATCAATTTTAGTTCACAATGAAGATTTTACTCAGTTTCTCCCTTATTATCGCGTTAGCTCTATTTGCTTGTACAGATAC
>JADKDL010000025.1 GCA_016714605.1 Bacteroidales bacterium
GCAGTATAATGATTAAGAAAAAAACTTTCGCCCGAAATCATTCTTTTCAGACCTCTTATTATACCTCCCGATTGTTTGGTTCGGGTGCTGGTAGTCATTTGAACATTAGGACTCATAGCTATCATTGAACCACCCTCGGCGGTAAACTGCTGATTTGGTTGCAGCTCAATCTCTGCTGCCGAAGCTCCCGGGGCTAGCTGTATAGTTACCTTAAGCTCTTGTTTCATATTTTGATTTTGTACTGTTTCCATAATTTCTTATCGTAAATGTCTATTAACCCATGATGCTAAACCTGATAGGCTTCTGGTTTGTAAATATATTTTACCTGAGCCCTCAACTCTGGTCACAATGCCTTCGCCACCGAATATAGAACCAAAGAAACCACCTGCAAGTTGCGTTTTTAACTTCATGTGTGGTTCAAATGCTACCAAATGACCGCCATCAACAATATATTCTCCTTTTATCTCTTTTTCAATAATGCCACCATATGCTCCAAATACAACAGGACCATTGCCACTCACCATAAGCTTAAACAAGCCTTCACCTGCAAGTAGTGAGCCTATACCGGCCCATTTCACCCCAAGCGACACTCCGCTACCCGATGCAATATAAGAACCTCTCTGTATGCAATATTTCTCTCCTTTGAGTTCGCGCACCTCAATATCTCCGGGAGTTGGCTGTGTAAGATAGACGTGCAACTGACTGTTCGTGTTATTGGTAAAGGTGTTTATAAATAAACTTTCGCCTCCAAACATTTTTTTAATAATGGCTCTAAAAAAGCCGCCGTTGAACTTTGCAGACATGTCTAATTCTGCCGACATACTCGACATAGCATCAGATTCTGCTACAAAGCATTCTCCGGGCTCTAATACAACCCGAGCATGAGCAAATGCCGGTTTTCCGATAATTTCTAACTTCATGTGTTTATTTTTTTTGGTTATTTCAGTTGTTTTTTATATTCAAAGAATTGTTTTCAATTTAATGAATATATGAATTTTCTTGTAATTATAATTTACTCATTATCAGTGAGTGATTTTTTAAAAGTAGCAAAATTATTTGGTAAATCAATAAATTTGATTGCAAGCGAACTTTCTTTTCTTTTAGCTTATTTATTCTATCCTGTGTGTCGGGATGCGTTGAAAGAAAAGATAAATCTAAAGTGTTTGATACGGTAGAATCAAGTTTCGTTTTTGTTTGACTTTCAAGTGTTTCAAAAAAAGTAATCATACCATTCGGATTAATCTCCGACTGTACTAAATAATTCCAACCTGTTTCATCGGCCTCATACTCAAAAGCTCTACTGTTTGCCAATGTCGCTAAATTGCCACCTACACTGCCTACTGTGGCTATTATAGCACTAATGTCGCCAAACATGACTGATACCAAGGCATATATACCTACATTATTGAGCAAACTACGAATATGATGTCTTCTTGATACATGCGCTATTTCATGACTTAATACTCCCAAAACCTCTTCCCAACTTTTAGCATTTTCTACCAATCCGGTTTGTATTATTACTTTACCACCAGGGAGTGCAAAGGCGTTTATTGTAGCATCTTTTACAAAATAAACTTCAATATCAAAACCTTCTTTTTCAATTTCATCAAACCACGCCTTGGCAACAGCCATAACCTCCTTATGGAGCGAATCACCTTTCACCAATACATAATTCAACGATAGAGCTGAAAATAGCTTGTCGCCAATTTTATGTTCCCATTTTGGTGGAATTTTTTTTGCTGCACTTTCAATTATGTTGTCTTTAAATAAAAACAAACTTGAAAATAAGAGTAAAATCGTAGCAGCAACAATAGCCAAAGTTATGTAAAGACTTCTTGCTCGTCTACTCGATTTTTTTATTTCAGGCAATAATTGCGGATATGAACATAATTCCTGATTTCTTAGCACCGACCTATCTGCGGTATAAATACTAATTTCGGAATTTCCTTTTTGAGTAAAAAATATAAAACGGTTTCCTGCACCTCCCGCTTTTATTTCTAAATAGTTAAAAGCTATAGAATACTGTTTTTGAGTAGCTGTAAAAAACACACCATTTGCATTAAAGTATATTTCGCCGGCGCATCTACCGCCCTCTATTTCCGGATGAATAAGTATTGCTGAATAGTTTTCCATAGTATTTTTACAAATAAATAATTTGGTCTGCAATTTTATCTATTTTTTCGGATATCAGTTGAATATTAATAAAAAATATTTTCATTAATATTCAATTTTTGTTTTACTTACTATTAATATGCTTATTTTGCGTTTAATTTTAGATTTTTGCTAGATGCACAAATGGAAAAAACACATAATTTCTACTACAGAAAACGGTTTTGCTGAGGCTATTGCTCCACTCATATTGTCGGTGAGTAGAGCTACAGACATTCCGGCTTTTGGTGGCGAATGGTTTTTGAAATCTTTAGATAATGGCTACTTTCGTTGGCAAAATCCATTTAATGGCTCAGTACAATATGTTTCTATTACAGCATTAAGGGCAATGGTGTTTTGGACTAAAAATCCACAACCATTAATCCCAATTTTACCACAGATAAACAAGTACTGCAATCAGTATTACTTTCTGTTCACCCTCAACAATTATGATATAGAAGGATATGAACCTTTTGTACCCAAGATTGAAGCAAGAATTAAAACATTCAAACAGCTTTCCCAGCTTTTGGGCAAAGAGAAGATTCAATGGCGTTTTGACCCTCTTCTACTATCAGACCAGCTTTCTCTGAATGAATTAAAACAAAGAATTTATGACTTAGGCACAGAGCTTTGCAATTACACTAATAAACTCATATTCAGCTTTGTGGAAATTGAAAAATACAGAAAAGTAAAATCAAATATATTAAGATTCCAATCAACAACAAGAGAATTTACCAACGAAGAAAAGACTGAAATGCTCGATTTTCTGGAAGTATGCCTTGCTCAATGGAAAAGTACAAACCCCGAATTTGAAATTTGTAGCTGTGCACAAGAAATTGACTTATCGAATAGAGCTCTAAAACACAGCGCTTGCATTGATTACCAACTACTACAAAAACTTTTTCCTGACGATTTACTGCTGCAAAATTTCATTTACTCCTGCAAAATAAAGAAAGACAAAGGACAAAGACCTTTCTGTAACTGTTTTTATGCTAAAGACATAGGTGTTTATAATACCTGTAATCATAATTGTATATACTGCTATGCAAATAGCGGCACGGCTAGGAAAAATATGGGGTAACAGACTGTAAAATTTCACTTCAAATACTGCTTCTATTTACATTTTTTGTTTACATTTGAAACTATAGAACTACAATCAAACCTAAAATCATTAAGCTATGGAAATCAGCAGTAAAAAATTAGAAAGAACATCGCGCATTGTTTACTTTGTAATTTCACTATTACTATGTTTGTTTTTAATACTGCTTACCAATAAGCTTATTGAAGATATAGATACTTTAAAAGTGCAACCCGAGTGGTCATCGTTTGAAGACAATACTGTATCACAAAAAATAAATAAAGATATTGCTACACAAAATAATAAGTTAGCACTGCTTACTAATAAAAGATTACAAATAGAAAAAACCATATCTATTGCACAACAAAATAGAGAAAGCGAAAAGGAATCTTTTGATAACTGGCTGAAAACCAGAAAAATTGTAGGCTCTCCAGAAAATGATATTGAAGTACTAGAAAGAGCTCGAAAAATAGATGATTTGTTGAATATTGAACAACAATGGCAAAAAGAATTAGCCGCTATAGATGATTCTATTGCTATTCAAAACAATACAATAACTGTTTCTTATCAAAAGATTGATGCTGAACGATCTAAAACAGATGAATTGTACTATAGTGCTATGAAAAAATATGACACATCGGTATTTTTCTTGCGACTATTATTTGTGAGTCCGATATTATTTTTAGGAATATGGTTTGCCGTAAAATTCAGAAAAAATAAATACTGGCCACTATTCAGAGGGTTTTCATTTTATTCACTGTATGCGTTCTTTTTCGGTTTGGTACCATACCCTTCCTAGTTATGGCGGATATATTCGCTATACGGTAGGCGTTTTGCTTTCACTTTTTGCCGGATATTATGCAATAAACGTCATAAAAAAATACCTTGCAGCCAAGAAGCAAGAGCTTGAAACCTCAACAGCCGAAAGATCAAAAAAAGTAGAAACCGACACTGCCGAGAAAGCATTGATGAATCATGTTTGTCCGTCGTGTGGTAAAGATTTTATACTTAAGAACTGGGAAACAAATAGCGACAGTAAATCTATAGTAATAACCGATTTCTGTAGATATTGCGGATTGGAACTATTTGCTAAATGCGGAAAATGCGGAAAGCAAAATTTCGTTCACCTTCCGTTTTGTACAAGCTGTGGAGTGAAACTAAAAGAAAGCTAAGCATCATGAAAAATGGTGGGAGGGTGAAGTTTTGTGATTTTAAAACTAAACTTTATTTTTTTTCTAAAAAATCATCTTAGAATTAGTTTGTTGCATTTGGAACTTGAATCTACTTTTAAAATATACCTAAGAGTTTACTTTCCTCATTTATAGCAATTCATTATGCAATAATATAACCAGCAAAGCCAAAAAACAATATATGCAAAATTGCATTTACCTGTTTGTTGTAATCTCCATGTCGCCTATTGAAGTGATGGAAATACCAAGCTTGGTGTTGTTGAAATGTTGAGTGTATACATAAACGGTGAATATATTCACTTAATTTTATAACTTTTAGTGAATATGTTCTCCATAAGTTATATCTTTGGATAAAAAAAAGAAAAATGTATTCAAGAATTTTAAAAGAAAAAATTGAAAAAAGACTAGGTTCGGGTAAAGCTATAGTTGTAATTGGACCAAGGCAAGTTGGAAAAACAACTCTTATTGAATCTATACTTAAAACCAAAGAGTATTTATTACTTGATGGGGATGACCCAAAAACAAGAACGTTATTAACAGAACCTAATACTGAACAAATTAGGACAATTTTAGGGAAATACAAATTTGTATTTATAGATGAAGCTCAACGAATAGAAGGAATAGGGCTTACTATGAAAATTATTACAGATAGATTCAAAGATGTTCAATTATTAACAAGCGGTTCTTCATCATATGACTTAACCAATAAGATAAATGAGCCATTGACGGGCAGAAAGTGGGAATATCAATTATTCCCTATTTCATGGGAAGAATTAGAAAATCATCATGGATATTTGAATTCTGAGCAACAGTTAGAAAACAGACTACTTTATGGTTTCTACCCCGATGTATTAAATAATGTTGGTGATGAAATTAGCATTCTGCGAAATTTGGTAAATAGCTATTTATACAAGGACATCTTATCATATTCAGAAATTAGAAAGCCTGAGGTGCTAGAAAAGTTGGTTCAAGCTTTAGCCCTTCAAGTAGGTAGCGAAGTGAATTACACTGAATTAGCTCAGATTGTTAATGTTGATAAAAATACTATTAGCAAATACATTGATATACTTCAACAAGCTTATATTATTTTCAAATTGAGTAGTTTTAGCAGAAATGTTCGAAATGAAATAAAAACAAACAAGAAAATTTATTTCTCTACGATAATGGTGTTCGAAATATGGTTATTGGAAATTTTAATCCCCTTGATTTAAGAACAGACAAAGGTGCATTATGGGAAAATTTTTTAATTTCTGAAAGAAAAAACAAATTGAGTACAAGCAAAGTTTAGCTCGAACATATTTTTGGAGAACCAAACAGCAGCAAGAAGTTGATTTTGTAGAAGAAAACAGTGGAAAGATAATGGTTATGAATTTAAATGGAATAAAAAAAGACCACAAAATTACCTAAAACATTTGTAGAATCTTATAACGCAGAAAGCTACATAATTGATAGAGATAACTTTAGAGAATTTATAATAATTGCCAATGCCAAATAAAGAAGCTTTCTCTGCTGTCTAGAAACACCTAAGAAAGAGCCACACTAAATACAGACCTTATCTTTTATTCGGCAGTTCACTATGCTATGGAAACTAAAATTAGGCAGAACACCCCAAAAGCTAATATTTACAAATTTGGGCTTACTTTTTCTTTTTCATTACCCAATAGTCCATAGAACCTTCTTCCCCTTCGTTGTAATCTCTAATGAGGGGAAAGACAATTGTTACTAAAAAAACAATTATTCTTTATTCTGAATTGTATCTGTTACGGTAGTTTTTTGGGCAACAGAATCGGCAGTAGAAGAATCTTTTTAGGTGTGACTACAACCGTTTTCTTAGATGCATTTACCGAGTCGGCAGCTATTACTTTTGGGGTAACTTTGTAAAGCTCCGGATGCAAATACGCATCGGCAGAATATCTATTAGCTGCATTCCAAAATATCCACTCTTCATAACCTGCATCATATACAGCCTGTATTTGTTGCCTAACTTCCATAGCCCCATACGATTTGTAATTTCCAGGACCTATCCATTTAGCGGTAAAATCTTGCAAATAGGGTCTCATTTGCGCCTTGTACTGCGGAACAAGAGCTATTCTTGATTTTGCTTTCATCAAAGTGTTGTAAATTACTTTATATGGCTCTAAATCGGGTTTAGAAAAGGTTGTACCATTTATAACTTGTCCTAAAGCATAATGAGACGGATAAACCATTGGCGATAAATATTCTATATCCTTACCCACATGTTCAAGATGCTGCCCAATACCTTCGGTATCACCAGAACTCACACAGATAATTCCAAATACATCGGCAGAGATTTTTACGTTTGGCATTGCTTCTTTGGCATATTTAAGGAAATTTGCTATAGCTTCATATTTTTTCTCTGTGTACTGCGAGAAATCCATGTCTTTATAGTCGCCGTCATTAGCAAATCTTACATAATCAAACTGTATCTCATCAAAACCTTTGTTTACCGCTTCTTTAGCAATGTCAACTATAAACTTCCAAACATCTCTGTTGTAAGGGTTAAGCCATGCTCTACCCGCCGGATCGCGCCATACGCCACCTTTTTTGCTTTTTACTGCCAGTTCGGGTCTCGCTTCGGCAAGAACAGGGTCTTTAAAGCAACTTAATCTTCCTATAATGTAAATATCATTACTATGAAACGCTTCTAGAACTTTTTCAACATTGTAGGCATTTACCCAGCCTTTTATATTGTTTACCGCTGTGAGATTAGATTTATAAGCAACAAAGCCATCGTCATCTTTAATATTAACTACGTAACTGTTTATTTCGGTTTTATTGGCCAAGTCGATAAAATAATTTAGTCGAGCCGATAGTCCAACCGTCCAACCGGTAAGATACAGAGCCTTTACCTTAATATCTTTTCTCTGATAAGGTCTGGTAATATGAACAGAATCGCTTAGACTGAAATTGTGAACTATTTTAGATGAATCAACAGCAGTGGAGTATTTTATTGGTTTACCCAATGAATCTGTTTTAGCAATTAAAGAATCTGCTCCTAAGCTGTCTGTACTCTGAGATAAAGCCGACAATGAATCTGCATGTACAGCACCATCGTCTTCATTTTTACCCGATTCTTTACATGCATAACCAAACAACAATATTGCTATAAACAGAGCAACACGAACACAAACTCTATATTTACCCATTCTAATTTTTTGAGCTATGCTCAACCCGAGCATATTGCTGCGAATGTATAAAATATTCAGATATTTTTAATTGAATAGGATGAAATTATTTTCAGTCAATTTTTGGTCAAGAATTGAGGTTTTATGCAATTTAATAACCTCAATCGGCTGTCCAATGATCTGCCCATTTTATGTATATCTGCGACAAAAGTCCGTTTTCAAAAAACAAAACTATTCCTTGGCTATTAATAAAACCTCCAGGATCAAATCCACCTATAGGATAAACTAAAAGGGTGTCTGTTTTAATAACCGGATTGCCTAAAATTGCTATTACTTCTTGAGGTGTATTGCCCGATTTTAAGCCATTTATCAGGGGAGCAAATCCTTTTAAATAAGCCAGAGTTGGGTCTGAATATGGACCACTTCTATAAACAAAACCATCACTATAATAATCTCGGTAAGCAGGTCTTCCCATATCTACATCGTCATACCAAAAATGGCCACCTACAAATTCTGAATATTTTTTTTGGGGTATATCTTTAGGAAAAAAGCCTTTATTTTCTGAAATAAAAATAAATGGTAAAGGTGTTTTTGATTGGTCGAAAAAAAACATATCATAACTGTAACTATTAAACATTTTTTCAATAGTTTCATGTTTTTCTGTTAAACTTTTGTAGATAATTCTTTCGGTAGAATCAGTAAAACTATTGAAGGTTTCTTGCATATCTAACAGTTCTTTTTTCATGATTGCAAATTCTGATGGAAGTTTAGTTTGTTTGGATGTTTTTTTTAAATATTTGTAGCGTCTTGTTTCATTACCATCAGAGATAGCAAATGCCGGATAACCATTTCTATATTCATATTCTACTTGATAGATTTCGCCTTTTACAAGCTTCTCAACTGCTACTTTCGAATCTTCCATGATAACTTCTTCGTTTTTAGCATCTAAATTGCTGAAATAAATATTGGTATAGTTTGTACCTGCATCTGTTCTTTCATACTTAAACAAACCATAAAGTGCCTCTCGCGTGTAAGGAATTGAATCATAAAAACCCTCAACATGATCTATATGCGACACGTAGAGACTAACTGGGTTTGATGTTGAATTTGCTTCCTCAACAGGATCGGCTTGACTACTGTCGGTTGAAATTGTATCTGTTTGTGAACTTGAATCGATTTGTGAACTTATCTCTTTTTGAGGACTTTGTTTACATGCAATAACCACGAGAGCCAAGAGCATGTATTTGAGATTTTGTAGTTTGAACATTGGGTTAATTGTATTATTTTATTTTAAAATATTAATATTTGAAACGAATGAATAATGATACAAAGAAAACAAAAATAGAAATTAGTAGCAGAACTAAAGAAACAAAACCCTTTTTAAAACTTCAAGTTTATTCCAACTGTTAATGAACTTATTAGTCTTCTATTACCCAAACTATGAGGAATAAATCCGGAATTTGAAAAGGTAAGTAAATCAGACATTGACATGAAAATTTTAAATTCTTGTAACTTATCTGCAAGTTTTGATAGAGGCGCAAAATCGTATCCAATTGTAATATTACTAATTTTAAAATAATTAAATTCTTCTATACGAAATGTATTAATTAAGAATTCTCTATATACAATAGTAGCACCTGTAGCACCTTTGCCAACAATCTGAAAGAATCCGTTTTTATAGTTAAAATTTAATTGCAACCCAAACACAAAATCGGGCATTATTTTTCCTAAAAACACATGGTCTTTAAAATTTAACAAGCTGTCTTTGTTAATGTCTACCAACCTATAATCGCCAGGGTTCAGATCTGTAAAATATGGAATATGCATATAATCAATTATAGGATTGGAATATTGCGCTGCAAGATTAAACTCTTGTTTATAAGCATCTATCTCTTCCCAGCTATCTAATACTTTATTTTTAGGATCTATATAATATCCCGTTAAATAATCAGGTGAAGAATACATAGGATTGCCTATAGGAGCATTGGTTTTTAAATATTTACTTTGATTATAGGTAAACATTCCAGTAGTGGAAAAGTTAAATTGTCCTTTATTTTTGCTGTAAGTTAACATTATATTCAGAGCATTTGATTTGGAATCATAACTACCATAGTAAAGTTCTGATTCGGGTACTCCGCTCTTTCTATCTGTTATTTTGTTGTTCCACCAAAATGATGATTGGAAAACATTATTTAAAGAATTTAGATTAATTCCAACATTAGTAGATGATGTAGATTGTTTGCTATCCCAATAATCTACATCGTATTGTTTCCAGCTCACCCACAGTTTACAAAAAAGAGGTGCTTTGTTTGTCCAAAAGCTTTCATTACTTACAACCCAAGCTCCCGAAACTGCCGGAAGATACGTCCATTGATGAAAATTTTCTACACTTGCACTATCTGCTCTAAAAACAATATCTAATAGGTATTTGTTTTTATATGAATATGATAATTGCCCGAATAAGGAGTTGGTATAAATAAAATCTTCTAAAATTCTATAATAATTATTATATATATAATCACTATTGGGTATCCTTTTATAAGGTCTATCATAAACAGATATTCCCATGCCTTCACTAAAACCATACTTAGGCAAGAGGTAGATCATTTTCTGATTGTCATTATTCCAATTATAATAGGGATTCATCAAACTTCTGTATTCATGTCCTAAAAGAAACGTTAGATTATGGTTTAGATTCAAGTCCGGTTTATATGTAATGGTGTTTGATAAAGTCCATTGCTTACTTTGGTTATATACATCTGCAACATATTCTTCAAAGCCAGCAGTAGAATCTTTAATATATTTGTCGATTATTTTAATATATCCATGAGTATAATTCAAACTCATGGAAGATCTTATCGTTATTTCTTTGATTGGATTGAGTTGAGCAAAAATACTTCCTAAGATATTTTTCGATTTAGAATTGCTACCAGCATCTACAGTTTGAATTTTAGAGTTTAAAATAAAGGTTTCGCCTAAACTAAGTATGTTACGTTTTTTACTCTTGATAATGTGAATTGAGGAATTAAAATGAGCTGATGATAAAAAATTATTTATTGCTCCCCCGAAAGACAGTGAATATCGAGGTTTATTGTAATACATGTTAAGTATACTATTAACAAATCGATTCGCTTGGAAATTACTCTTTTCAATTTGCCATTTACCTGGCTTCAATAGAGAAGTATCCTTTTTAGTTGAAATTATTACAACTCCTTTTCTTGCTAACGATCCATACAAAGCGGTATAAACGCCATCGTCTACAATGGTCATTTGTTTTACATCTTCAATGCTGAGAAAATCAATATTCGTATATGGAACATCATCAACAATATAAAGCGGTTGCGAACTTATTAAACTACTATTTCTACTTGGATATACTTCAAAGTTATATCTCACATCACTGTTAAAGATGTAGATACTAGGAAGCAATCCTTTGAAAACAGACCGAATGTTTTGTTTTGTTTGCTGTTGAATGAGCTCCGGATTTATAATACATGCTCCATGTATTGTTTCTTGCTCTCGTTTTACGCCATAACCCACATTTACAGCTTTCACTGTGTCAGCATTGGTAGGAGACTTTTTAGTTAATTCAATGCTATCGATTTGTGCAAATAAAGATTGAATAGATATTAATGTAAATAACAGAAAAAATTTACCCTGAATATTGAAGTTCATCTAATAAATGTTTGAAAAAAATATTTATGAAATTACCAATTACATTTCAGCCGTAAAATTACTGATTTTTTGTTGGAAAAAGTTATCAGCTACAAAACTTCAATAAAGAAAAAAACTCCAATCGTGATGAATTGGAGCTTTTTTTTCACCCCAAGTCCTTCCCTTTTATTTTAGTTTAAAAAAGTTTTGATGTATCTTAGCTATTAATGTATTATAATTTAGTAAATGAACAGAAATAAGAAAGAATCAACCTTTAGTGAGGCGAAACAGAGCGAAACACCGCAGACTAAGAACAAAACGTTAGAGTACTTGGCAATTGGGTTTGTGCTGATAATGGTTTTTATTCTAGGATTAAAGAAACTGTATAGTCCCGATATTGGGTTTCATCTAGAAGCTGGAAAGTGGATGCTCGAAAACTGCCGTGTAATGGGGTCTGATGTATTTACTTATACCGGATTTGGCACTCCTTATTATGACCTCAACTGGCTTTACCAGATTTCTGTTTACAAAATATTCCATTGGTTTGGTGCTTCGGGCTTGGTTTTGATTAATTCCTTGCTCATTACAGTATCTGTTCTCATGCTTTTTGTAAGATTGAGGCTGCTAGGTATTTCTAAATTTCACCTTGCAATACTTTTACTCATTATCGGAATTATACCCTTCCCCATGGAAGTAAGACCTCATGTGGTTTCAGTGCTTTTTCTCAATGCTTTATTATATATTCTCGAATTGTATAAGTTTAAGAAAGTCAATAGGCTTTACTGGCTTCCATTTATAGTTTTGGGTTGGATAAACTTTCACAGTTTGGGCATTCTGGGTATTGTGGTTATTGGCACATACACCGTTGGAGCCTTTTTGGAAGAGAAAAAGATAGACAAACTGCTGCTTCGTTATTTGCTCTTGTCCATTTTAGCAATGGTTATTACTCCTTTTTTATTCAATGGTTTTTTATTTATTTTCAAGCAATTCCTCATCCTGTCCGACAGTGGTAATATGAGCGAATATGTAGGTGAGTTAGCTTCTCCATTCAGTTTAAAGGGACTTTATAAGTATGGTATTGGATATTTATCAAAACCCTACTTCTGGTTGCATGTGTTTATGGCAATATCGGTTGTGGCAGCTATTACATTATTGCGGATTAAGCAATTTACCTTGTTTTTAATTTGTGTGCTGTTTTTCGTATTGCTGAGTCTTGCTAAGACAAATTATGTTTACTTCTTTTTTGTCGCTTATCCGTATATGGTATTTGTCTGGGCGAGAAAGAAAGAGGAGAAACCGAAAGCCTCTGCATTTTCACGTTTCGTTACGCCTAACAGGGTAAATGGCTTTTCTCTCACCATTGCCATAATCATAGGCTGGACAAGCATTACCGGAGGGTATAGAATAATTACTGATGATACGGTTCAATTTGGAATAGCTATAGACAAACAATATCTGCCAGTAGAAGCAACCGAATTTCTTGTAAACAACAACATTAAAGGAAAGCTTTTGAATCACTTTGATTTTGGTGGCTATTTAGCGCATTTTTATAGCGAAAAAACATTTATAGACGGACGGTTGGAAGTGGTTGATGAAACTACTTTTAATGAATATTACAATAGCATATATGGAGACAACGGACTTGCGCCACTCATTGAAAAACACCAACCCGATATTATAATTTTTCCGTATTTCAAGGCTCAAAAATGGTGGGGTGCAATGCTGCGTAATCCAGACTGGAGACTTATTTATGTGGATCATCTTACCGCAGTGTATGTCCCGCAAAAAAAATACCCCGAAATACCTACCGTAACCGAAGCTTCTATTTTAAAAAGAATACCTCAATATAATGCTGAACAAATACAAAAAATATTTAAGCAAGATAAAAATAGCAAAACCCTAGCTTTTTTTAAAAGTTTTGTAGAAAAGCAAAATAGCGCAACCGAATATGAGACCCTTTCCATGTTTTGTTTTGCTTCAGGGTTTACCAATGCAGCCTTATCTCTTGCAGCTGCAACAATAAACGAAGCAACCTATTCACCATCGACCACATACTACAACCTCTATCATTTTTATAGCTTGAATAAGGATTTTAAAACTGCTAACGTCTATCTTAAGAAAAGTGGTCAGAAGAAAATCAGAACCAAAAGAAATTGAAGATGAAAATGTGGCTTAATAATATCTCTAACACATGAAGATTATTATAATTGGAGCAGGACCGGCAGGTTTAAGTTGTGCTTTTCATTTGGCAAAGCATGGGCACAATGTGGAGGTCTATGAGGCGAGTAATCTTATTGGTGGCATGGCTAGAAGTTTCGATTTATGGAATCAGAGAGTTGACCTTGGACCTCATCGGTTTTTCTCTAAACAAAAAGAAGTAAATGATTTTTTTATTGAATTAATAAAAGATGATTATACCCTTGTAAAAAGGCAAACCAGAATATTCTACAATAACAGGTATTTCGATTATCCTCTTAAACTAGGCAATGTACTTAAAAACCTACCATTCGTTACCGTGATAGGTATATTATGGCACTATTTCTTGCAGAGACTCAAGCCAATAAAAGAACCAAAGAACTTTGAAGAGTGGGTGACCAACCGTTTTGGCAAAAAGCTTTTTGAACTGTTTTTTAAAAATTATACCGAGAAACTTTGGGGAATAAAATGTTCTCAAATAGATGCAGATTGGGCTGCTCAGAGAATTAAAAACCTCTCATTGTTTGAGGCAGTAAAAACTGCAATTGTAGGCAATAGAGGGAATAAGCACAAAACCCTAATCGACGAGTTTGCATACCCCAACCATGGCACCGGAACTATTTATGAAAGAGCAGTAGATTATATACATGCCAACGGTGGAAACGTATTTCTGAACAAACCAATAAAACGGGTACTGCTTGATGAAAATAATACCACTGCCAAAGGTATTGAATTGATCGACGGGACTATCTGCTATGCCGACAGCGTTGTCTCTACAATGCCACTAACACTTCTTGTAAAGGGTTTGCAAGCGGTTCCCGATGCGGTATCAGACGCAATAAGTAAACTTTACTTTCGCAATACAATTCTGGTTTATTTGGAGATAAACCAAGAATTTCTCTTTACAGACAATTGGTTGTATATCCATTCGCCCAACGTAAAACATGGAAGAGTAACAAACTTCAGAAATTGGAGTCCGCATCTGAACAAAGATCAGAAATCAACCATTTTATGTATGGAATTTTGGTGCTTCGAAAACGATGAGATTTGGAATGGCGACGAAAACAACATTAGCAAAACGGCACAAGAAGAGATTTATAAAATAAACCTAATACCACCTTCTGCCCAAATACTTAATACAAAAATTATAAAAATACCAAAATGCTATCCGGTATATGAAACAGGCTATCAAAGCAATTTGAATGAGATTGTGACGTACTTGAAAACCATAAAATCGCTCTATCCAATTGGTCGGTACGGGGCTTTCAAGTATAATAATCAGGATCATTCTATACTCATGGGTATTCTGGCGGCTAACAACATCATGGGGAAAACAGAAACCGATTTATGGCTTATAAATACCGACACAGAATACCACGAAAAGGGTAAATCAATGAATAAGAACGATACATTGAGGTAGATAAGCGTATTGTTTTTAACGAATCAAGCCTCGGAGGTGGCATTATGGTAGAAACCATGCAGCTAACGCATCAAGCCTCGGAGAGGCAATATTATGGTAGAATAAAACAAAATAATATAAAGCCACAGCGTGGCGACATTATGGTAGAATCAAGAATATACCAACAAATCAAGCCTTGTAGAGTTGCCATTATGGTAAAAAACATAAATAAAACATAATTAATTTATTTAAAGGCGATATTAATTCCAATAAAAAACAATTTCAATACATGGCAAATACATACACACAAATAAACATACATGCAATATTTGCTGTAAAAGGTCGTGAAAATGTTATTACCGAAAAATTCCGAGACGAACTTTTCAAATACATTTCAGGAATGCTTAAAAACATTGGTCAATACCCATTGGCGGTGAATGGATATAGAGATCATATTCACGTATTTTTTGAATTACATCCAACCAAAGCATTGTCTGAAATTATAGGACAAGTAAAAGCCAATTCTTCAAAATGGATAAACGATAAGCATAAGGTATTAGGTAAGTTTGCGTGGCAAGAGGGATATGGTGGTTTTTCATATTCAAGATCACAAAGGGATGATGTGATAAATTATATCATCAACCAAGAAAAACACCACAAAACGAGTTCCTTTAGAGATGAATACATGAATTTGTTAAAGAAATTCGAAATTGATTTTAAAGATGAATATGTGTTCGAGTTTTTTGATTGAAGATATTCGTTATTTAGATGTCCGTTTTACCTTAATGTCGCACCGCTGGTGCTTTATGAATTTTTGCATTTCTATTCTACCATAATATCGCTCCTAACGGAGCTTTGATGGGCGTTGGGAATCAAATCTACTACTATAATATCGCACAGCTGGTACTTTATGGAACTTTTTGAATATCTATGTCTACCATAATGTCGCTCCTAACGGAGCTTGATGAAATTGTTGCATAAATGTACTACCATAATACCGCACCGCTGGTGCTTTTAAAAGCCACAATGTGGCAATTGTATGGTAATAAACAAAATAGTAACAAACAAATTAAGACTCGGATAAGCGGCATTATGGTAAAATCAAGAATATACCAACATTAAACCTCCTAGAGGCGATATTATGCTAGAAAACAAATAGAAATAATCGAATTAAGCTTCGGAGAGGCGGCATTATGGTAGAATCAAGAATATACCAACATTAAGCCTCCTAGAGGTGATATTATGGTATATATAAGAGTAGTAATTCTCTTCCAAAACCCATCTACTTCACATAATACGCATTACCAGGTTCTATAAGGTACAGACTATTTTGAGCGCTTCCTACCTCGTAAAATCCATCGAAATTTTTGAGTAGTTCAAAATCAAATGGCAGTGCATCTATTTCCTGATTTTCGCTTCCTGCTCCCATCAATTGCCATTGCCCTTGTTTTATTTCTTGCGGTGCTACTATTTTTGCTATAGTGCCTTGAATATTTATCTCTTCAGCTTGGTCGGTATAGAGAAGGTAGCCACTGCCGGGAATTATGGTTTTGAGCAGATTCAAATAGCTGCTTGAGTTGGCTTTCCAATAGACTGTATCGTTTTTAAGTATGCTTATTTTTGAATTCGCAAAAACGCTCGTCGGACTCATATCGGCACTTCGTATATAGAACGATACCAAATTCCAACCCTTCTGTAGTTGCATACTCTGAGTCTGTAGTACAATATTTCTTTTCAGTTCCAATTTATCTATACTTGGTGCGCCTCCGGTGGTAGTGCCCACTATGCGTATATTGTTCATTCCAGATGTAAGATTAATTTTGAATTCTACCCAGCCCCAACTGTTACGTGCCAGTGCCGGAAGGTTTAAATTTTGAATCAGCGTAACGCCATTTACCACCACATCTACCGTGCGTGTTGAGGTGGTTGAGTAAAACAATCGTGCCGTGTATTCCTCCTCCACGCAGGTATATGCTTGCACCTCTCCCCAACTGCCTAAAACATTATTCGGATTTAAATATCCTGTGCCCGAATATCCGGCAGTACTGCTTTGTACAACGGCTACACTGCTTTGGTATATTCCATTTTCAAATTCATAAATATTGGGTTCAATCGTTTCACCGAATTGTGCTGTAATGTTTTTGTTGGCATCCATCAGTATTGATAATGGATTTTGCGAGGAGACTTCATCGCCAGTCCAGCCAAGAAACTGTGAGCCCACACAGGCATGTGCGGTAATGGTTGCGCTGGTTTGCTCTAAATATGTTGCTGCTTGGGGCAATGCACTTGCTATGCCATTCTCTTGCGATTCTAAATTCAAAGTAAATTGCTGTGCCTGTCTGAAATTAGCTACGAGGCTTTTACTTTTATTCATATTCACTTTTAGCGGATTGGTAGTAGCTAAGGTATCGCCACTCCAATAGTCAAACACGTAGCCATTGGCAGCTCTAGCTGTTACTGTGGCCACTTCACCTAGTAAATACGGTGCTGTTTGCGGTGAAACAAAACCATTTGTTCCGGCAGAGACTTGTAAGAAATATGTAGTAACAGCACCAACACCATACTTAAATGTCATTGAAGTGCCTTTGTTGCTGATTTCATGAATTACCAAACCAGACACCGATCCATTCCACCAATGTGCATTGGGAGTAGTATTATCGTTAAATTCTGTTCTGTAACCAAGATGAAATAAATCGTTATCAGCTCCATTATTGATGTTTTTTTCCAACTCAGAAAGACCATCGGCTTGTTCTACCGATACTTCATAGTGCGAAGCGGCAGTCATATCCTGATTATTATTAGACCCCAGTGCATCGACATGCCAGATGAGCAATCCGCCATCGCCAATGCCCGAATTGCGCCCTACTTTGTTTCTACTTTCTATAATGAAAAACTCATTTTTATTGGCAGTGTTAAAATACCAGTATGACTGATTGGAATTAGAAACCAGCGAACAGGTAATCCCTATGGTGAGGTCGTTTAAGCTCATGGCTGTTTCCCATCCGGCTCGGTACCTGAAATAAGCATTTGGCGGAAGCGGGTTTTTATTGTCGGTGTAGCTCATTAAACAATACCTTCCGGTACCATTAGAATCGTCGTCATAGTCATACAGATCTGCCCAGCCCATAAGTAAATGCCCATTTTCGTGACAAAAAGTTCCTATTGATAATCTATCATTAATATCCGACATCTGGTACCTTCTTACACTCACCCCATCATTAGAAGTAAAGCGAGTGTTTAACCAACCCGAATGTGGCCACAAACCGGTACCCCAACCGGCATCGGGAGTGCCGGCATACATAACGTTCACCGCCAAAACAGCACCATTATCGTTCGACAACTGTGAAAAATCAAAATCCTGTGTATTGTCTAACCATTTCAGTGCTTCCTGAACAAGCTCTTGAGCTTTGGCGTAAGTGCCTTCAATATCATAATACGATTTGGGCTGCGCGGCTCTGTAATATGCCGTTACATGGTTGGTATAAATAAGTTTTCCATGAGAAACATCGTAAAAATAATCTTTCACCGAACCTTTATTACTATAATTTGAATATCCGGTCTTGTTTACAAAATCTTCTATTTCTGTTTTTGCCATGGTAGCAGGTTCGTCGGCAAAATCTATAAGCAAGGTAAGCCCTTTCACATCGCCAATGCGGTTAAGCATACCCGGAACATCAGATAAACCACGAGTTTTCACCTGTAACTCACCCTTCTTTTTATCGCGTTCTAGCAATATGGTACTTTTCTTTAAGCTCAGGTGCGGAACAAAATCGGAAGCAGAGTATTTGGAGTTCGCAATATCTGTTTCCAAATCAGATTTATAAATCATCCGCTCGGAATAAGTGCAGAGCTGTCGGCATTTAAGAAAGCATAGTGAATCCAGCCTTTGCCCGTATCTCTTACCAAAGTATATCCATCAAGACTTTCAATGTGCATAAAAAACTCATCGCCCCAAATTTTAACGCTTACATAAACACCATCGGGTTGTTTCAAACGCTTCTCATCGCCACGCAACGGAGCGCCATAGAGACCAAGGTTGAGAAAGAACAATAAAACATTTAAGAGTACTATGAATTGAAAATTATATATGAACTTTTTTTGCATAACCACATTTTTACTCGTTTATATTCGCTGGCAAGTAAGTAACAAGTTAGTAATATCTTAAGCTTAAATGTGTAAATAATGTGTCTAAATGTATGTAAAATAATGCCAATTGATAATGAAATATAATTTTGTGCTGATTTACGGTTTTACTTAAAATCCCCGTAAATCCTGACTTCCTAACGGAGACTTTTGCATAATAACGGAATGAAGTGATGCCCAACGGAGCTACTCATTTTATTTTAATAATATAGGTAAAAAACCTACTAGAATGCCATTTTTAGTAACAGGAACGGGGTATAACCTTACTAGAATGGGTTCTAACCTTACTAGAACGGGTAAAAACCTTACTAGAATGCATAAAAAGAGTAACTAGAAGGGGTATTTCCTTACTAGAATGGGTTCTGACCCTACAGGAACGGGTAAAACCTTACTAGAACGCCCTAAAACTAGATTGGAATGGGGGGAGAGAATTATTTAACAAAAGTTTTGGTGATTTTGGTGAATATTGCTACTTTAGAAGCTGAATAGAAATAGGTAAGAACGGAGCCAATATCTAGGGGATGGATTAGTGAAGTGATATATATGGCTGCTATAAGGCATTTTAAAAGACAACTCAACAGACTATGAAACGACTGAAAATAATATCAACAATTATCATTTTGACAAGTTTATTGGCTTGTGAACCGTCAGTAACATTTACTGATCCTCAGCCAATCGACATGAACAATCTTTCAAAATTTTCTATAAAATTACAGGGACAATATTTAAGCCTTTCTGACAATTCAACATTAATAATTGGAGAGAAATTGATTCAAAGAATTTACGACTATAACTACAAAATTCATCCAAACCAACTTGACAGTAATTCAAGAATTTATGGAGACACAATTATCAACTTAAATACTTTCGAGCGGGCTATTATAAGACAGGATGGTGACAGTTTAATATTACACATTCATAACATTGACACATTATTTCAAATGGACTTGGACAATGTGGTTAGAAAATTCAAAGGTTATTATTTCCTTAATACATGCTATGACAAAACAAGTTGGTCAGTTAAGAAGATGCAGTTATCAGAAGGAGAACTTATAATTAGTAGCATATCGACAAAACAAGACCTTGAAAACTTAAAAGAAATAACTGAAACTCCAAAGGACACAGTTCAAACTTACAAGTTTACAGCGACAAAAAAACAATTTAAAGAGTTTATTAAAAATGAGGGTTTTAGTGATACCGAAATATTTGCCAGACAAAGGTAAACTCCGTTTGGCTTAAACTGCGCCAAAGCCGTGTTTATATTTTAAGGCTTTGCCTTATATTTCATTTCTAATTAAAAGGCAATAGCTTTTGAAATATTCACGACTCAGGCACAGACTGAGCCTAAAGAGAATTATTAATCTATAAAATATAATCTAACAATGAAATTTTTTAGTCTTGTATTGCTGCTTTTATCATTATGTTCTTGTAATAATGACAAATTAGTGAATCTGAATTATAAATTAAAAAATGAAACAGGTAAAAATTTAACTATAATATATTCTGTAGATAAAATAGTTCACGAAATCAGTGACGATGTCGATTCTTTTTATGGAGGATATATTGTTGAATTAGAAAACCTTGAAGAGTATTCTTTTACGATACACTGGTTTCTAAAGAAACTTCAGGATTACTTTTTCCTTATGATTATGTATCTATAGGTAATGATATAGAAATGACACGTGATGCAGATACCCTTGAAAATTCTATTTTTAAAGAAAAAAATTGGAGAATTTACGTCAATAAAAACAACGACAAAACAATGATTTATACTATTAAATAAAAGCTTATTATTTTAACTTTTCATTTTTCTAATTACTAAGCACATTCAAGGTTATCCTGTGAATGTATTTCGTTTGCAAGCACTACAAAGACTGTGGTTACAAACCTCAACAAACTAGAGACTACATAAAACAAGATAAAAGCACAGTACAAAGAGCCCCAAGCTCACTGAACTGTGCTTTTTCTGTATTAGACTGAGTTCTGAGCTTGATAAACTGAGCTTTTTGCTCAATAGACTGAGTTCAGAGCTCAATAAACTGAGCTATTTGCTCAATAGACTGAGTTCGGAGCTCAATAGACTGAGCAAATTACCCAATAGACTGAGTTCAGAGCTCAATACCTTAAATTTTAGGGAGACTTAAAATCAGCCCGTCTATAATATTACCTCTTGGTTAGAATATTCGTTATTACCGTATCGGCTTCAAGGGTAACAAGTTTTTCTCTATCCCAACCAACAATACCAAAATCGCCCTTGTAATCCCAGTTAGACCAAGTTACCTTGTTCTGTCTAAAAACTTGGGTTATATCTCTATAGTATCGCAATCGCATTTCGCGCTCTACTGATGGCAAACAACCAAATTCGCTGCAATACAACTGTAATCCTAATTCTTTGGCTTTATCTACTGCGGGTTGAAGTATTTCTTGCAGTTTATTTCTATCAAAAAACTCTAAACCTTTCTCCTCTGCAATGCGCGATACTAGGGGCGAATCGGTAGGAGAAATATACTTTTCATAATCTTCTTTGGTAATGGTTATTCCCGGATAACTGATAGGTCCGGTATAACGTGCCGCCGCAGACCAATATGCTTTATGATGGGTCAAAAAGTAGGGAGCATAGGTGTGTACGGTGAGAATAATGTTTTTGTCGCCCTTAGGTACTTCCAAAAATGGAAAGGTATGCGGTTTTTGCCAACGGTTAGAACCCATCATCAAAACACGGTTTGGTTCTTTTGCTCTAATGCTGCTCACTGCTTTATTTATGAGCTTATTCCACATTTCATGTTCTGGAGCTACCGGTTCATTCATAAACTCGTAAGCGAGCATTTTATTAGGATACTGATTCATGTGTGCAGAAAGTGTATCCCACAGTCGAATGAAGGTTGCCTGTGCCACCGTATCTTCCCAAAGCGTAATTTTGCCTTCGTTATTCCTTGCATTGAAATGATGCGAACGGAGAATATGAAGATCTAAAATTACTCGCAAGTCCTCATCAAAAGCCCATTTTATAGCGTTATGAATGCTCTGTATAGATGAATCTAGTAAACCTCCTGTTTCATCAAAAACCTCAACCTCATCTATCGGCAGACGAATATGGTCATAGCCTAATGACTTTATAAGCTTCATATCTGCTTGGGTAAAAAACACATCGCGCTTAGACCACGGTCTGGTTTGCGATAGCCAATGACTGATATTCACCCCACGGTGTATTTCAAAACCGCTCGGATTGGCAATAAATGCTACAGCAGTTGTGTCTGTTTCTTCGCTTGCCGATGTTCCGGCCGATTGGCAACTCCAAAACCAAACTAGACTGGTAAAAATAAGGCTGGTAAGTAAGATTTTTTTCATTTGTTTAATTTGAAAAATTAAAAATTAAAAGAATATGCACTTTTTTCTCCTTTTAAAAGGATATTTTTTGTTTCCAAGATATTGCACAAAGAACGTACTTTTCTACCCATTGACTCATACCGTTTTGGATTGATATCTTTACCATGCAAGCGGCGATAAACCAAAGGTGTAATGTCTGATGCTCGCATAGCTTGACTATTGTATTTTGAATATAGATAGACTACATCCAAAATTTGTTGAGCTACACTATCATAATAAATATAATCTTCGCCAATCAATTCCATGATTTTATCAACAAACTGTGTTTTCATCAAAACTCTGTCGAGCACATATACCGCACTTTCCTCGGTTGTGGCAGGGTGTTCTTGAATCAATTCTGCACGTTTCAAATCTTCAATAACGGCGAAATGATTATTACTTTCTGTCAATAATATGGTGAAAAAACGCTGCATGTTCAGCAGCTCCGATTTATAAAAATATGCCAATACCGATTTGTGTTCCTCTGAAAGTTGCTTCCTCAGTTTGCCAACTATGTAAGCATTGAACCCGTTGAGCCAATCTTCAATTTCATCGTTCACCAATTTTCCGGTTGGTATTTTGAGGCAAACAACATCTTGTCTTATTTCATAATATGGCAAATCTACTAAATTTTCAAGCGCAGCATTCACCAGCGATGCCATTCCTCTACCTTGACTTTCAATTTTGTCGAAAACCTTCAAAACGGAAGCTAGTTTCGGATTTTTACTCTCAGGAATTCCCGGTATCAGTCTTCGTATTTGAATTTCGGACTCGGTGTGTACCAGTTTCATTTTTTCTTTAAACGAACCAGGATTCTTTATTTCAATATAATTGTTGGGTTCTACTGTTACGGTTATAAAACCATTTATTGTGTAATCTCTATGGGCAAGTGCATTGTTTATAGTTTCGCGAATCATTTTTTCAGGATATTCCGGTACGCTTTTTCCGCCTTCTCTTATGGTTCGGTTTACCTTGATATGCCCCCAAATATACCGAAATGTATCTTCCATGAGGTTGATTATATCATTGCGAAATATTTTCTTGTCTTTACCAATATCTGAACTTGTATCGTAGTAACAATCTACCTCTACCCGTTCACCAATAAAATGAAATGGCTCATTTCCACAAACCAGCATACCAAGTGTGGTGATATTTGTATCTTTAATAAAATGTTGTTTGCCAAGGAATTCTTTTGCTTTTACTAATGTTGGTTTCAAGGTTTCATTCCTAATCTCCAGATTAAGCAGATTTATATATTTATTGATTTTATCCAGACTTAAATCAGAAATCTGAGCACCATCAACAAATGTGAGTTCTTTAGCATATTCCAATTCTAATTTATATTCTTTTTGTCTTTGCAATTTGGCAGCAGGAATTTCGTGGTCTTGCGTGAGTTTTCGTTCGTAATATTTACCATTATAGGAAACATATTTCAAATCATCTGATAACGGATAAACTGCAATGACAACTATTTCTTTTTCCCCTAATTGATAGTAATCAAAATGAATATTTTCACTTAAATCAATAGTAATATGATTGTCATCGGTGAAACATTTTGTATGTAATGCAATAATGTTAGATTCGTTATTTCTGTCAAATCCTTTTAATAAATATTGTTTATTTCGTTCTCTTATTCCACAAAACACTACACCGCCTTCGGTATTTAAAAAAGCGCAAATGGTTTCTTTTAAAGAATTCCAATCGTTACCGGTAGATAAATCTTTTAATTCAATCTTACTTTTCTCAACATCTATGAAGATTTGAGATTGTAATGATTGCTCAATTTTTGCAAGATTTTCTGTGATAAAATCGGATTTCATTTAAGATGAATTTGAAAATTAATTTTTAAACAGCTTTTTTGTAATTGATCAAAACTAACTATTACCAAAGATACAGTATTTTGTGTTTCATACCTTAAAAGAGGTAAAAGTATGTATGTAAATTAAATTAAGCTAATACCAAATCCCTTACCTATATCTTGCAAATCGTCGACCACCGCAGGCAAAAGAGGAATTCCATTCTTCATTCTATCTTGCGAAAAGTCACGTTCTAAGTCGCCGGGAATAAGCACCTTATTTTTGGGGTCTATAGGCTCAGCTTTTCTAAAAGCATCTATCCATTTATCCATATTTAACTTAAAATCGGCAGCAGGTCTGAAAGCATCTATCCTCATTGCACCTACAAAATGCCCTATACCCTTCCCTACCGGATTTTGAGGCATAGGCATAAAAGCAAGAAATGGCGGAACCCATGGTCCATAATTTGCTCCCGAAAGTACCGCTGTAAGTATATCAACCACAGCACCCATACAATAGCCTTTATGACTACTATGCTCTCTGTCTGAACCCAAAGGCAGAAGCGAACCACCACTTTTCAAACCATGAGCATCGTGTGTAGGAACGCCTTCCTTGTCTTGAAGCCAACCAATAGGTGCATCTTTTTGTTTTCTCTGTAATATTTCAAGTTTGCCTACAGCAGCTGCCGTTGTACTGAAATCTGCAACAAATGCAGGTTGCGAACCGGTTGGCACTGCTACCGCTATGGGATTAGTACCCAACATTCTCTGTTTGGAAAAAGTAGGAGCTGTAGTTGGTGTTGCATTTGTAAGTGCTATACCTATCATATCGTGTTCTAATGCCATCATAGCATGATATCCGGCAATTCCAAAATGATTTGAATTATTTACAGCAACCCAACCGGTTCCTACGTTTTTCGCCTTTTCTATTGCTATCTGCATTGCTTTGGGAGCTACAACCAAACCGAGTCCGCTATCTCCATCTACGGTAGCTGTTGAGGGTGTTTCATGTTCAATTCTTACCTGTGGCTTAGCGTTCATTCTTTTTGCTTCCCACAAACGTATATAACCGCGCAAACGAGCAACACCGTGAGAATCTACGCCTCGCAAATCGGCCGAAATGAGCACCTCTGCCCCCAATTTTGCATCGGCTTTACTATGCCCCATTGCTTCTAAAACGGTAACGGTAAAGGCAAACAACTGCTCGTAATTAAATCTTTTTTCCATCCTTAAAAAAAACTAAAAATATTCGTTTATTTAATAAAATATCAGTCCTAAAAAAAGCTTTTGCCCTAGCCAAATCTGTATGATACAAAAGCAATGCACAAAGTATTGGTAACGCTGGCATTTTATATCGTACCAATGCTCCTATAACCGGACAAATGAGTCCGCTCAAGGTAAACAATAAAATAAGAAAGCTTATTGCAAAAATACTAAATACACCATTGGGTCTGGTCAAATCTCTATTTCTAATTATATAGATTGTAAATAAAACTATAAAAATGTTTTCCAAAGCTGGTAGCAGCATCAAAACATTAGAAACCTCCCATGGTAAGGGGCGCAAACTGGTGTTGAAAAGTGCTAAAGGTACATTGCTCAAAATAGAAATAAATTCGGGTTTGTAACGCTCCATTTCCACATAGCTGCCTACGTTGCCCAGCGTTTCTACCCAATTTATGAAATCATTATGTTTTACGGCAATTGCCTCCAGCAACGGATACCATTTAAAATAAAAATGATTGAGCAAAATAATTAGTAAAAGACCGAGCATTACAAGCAGAAACTTGATAATGGGCGAACTCCGTTTATCTACATCATGCCATTTGTAAACTAACAGTCCGGGCAAGAGAGCTGCTATTACATAGTGCTTTATAAACAACAATCCACCAAAAGACAACAGCAACAAAATAATTGTACCTATCTGAAATTTGCCGATTTTTCTAAAACTATACAAAAACAAACCTAAAAATAAAATAAGCAAACTTTCTTTCAGAACACCCGAAGTCCAAATAAGAATTGAAGGGAAAAAAAATAGCATACAATATAGAATTACATGATATTTTCTTAATTCTCCAACCAGAAATTTGTAAAATGCAATGAGCCCGATAAAAGACAAGAAAACAAAAAAAACAACCAAGGGCCAATAGAAACCTATAGCAGGGAATAATAATACAAAGCAAAATAAAATAATGGTCTTATTATCATTAAACAGCATATCTTCATGAAACCGAGACCAATTGCTAATCTTGCTCAGAAGCAAACTGTTGCTATCGTCGTTTATAGTTCCATGAACAAAATCAAAAAAAAGACCTCGGTCTAATCGAAAAATATCAAACAAGACACGGGCATCATCATAATATTTAAAAATATCGGCAGTAGTACGGTCGGTATAAAAAAATGTGTAAATGAGAAATAAAGCAAAAGCTGCTATAATTTTCACCGCAAAACTTAAGGTTATAAGATGCTTATTTACAAATGGTAACTCAAAAAAACGCCACTTGTAAATGAGTATTACAAATAAAAGTATATAAAAGCCGGTAAGAATTACCTCCATATTTTAAAATTTTAACACAAACCTAATGATTTTTTGTAAATTTGCAGCCGAAAAATACTTTTGCAAATTTATCAGTTTATGTACTAAAAAGATAAATGAACCCAAAAGATTGCTTTTATTATTTACTTGAAAAAAGTGATTGAACTTAAAAATTACGACTAAAGTAAAAGCAAAACAAACAAAATATTTGCAATTTATACAACTAAAAAATGACAGTACCCTATTCCAATTCAAATAAAAGCAAAAAAGCACAAATAGCAGAAATGTTTGACAATATAGCGCATAGCTATGATTTTCTTAATCATAGTTTGTCTTTAGGAATAGACAAGCTTTGGAGAAATAGTCTGCTGAAAATGATAAAACACAAAAAGCAATCTGCAATACTCGATATAGCTACCGGTACTGGCGATATGGCTTTGGCAGCAATGAAACTTGAACCTAAATCGGTACTGGGAATAGATATTTCTGCTGGAATGATTGAAGTTGGCAAAGTGAAAATTGAAAAAAAAGGCTTGTCGCATATCATAAAATTACAAAAAGCCGACTCAGAAAATATACCCCTTTCAGATGCTCAGTTTGATGTCATTACCATAGCTTTTGGGGTTAGAAATTTTGAAAACTTAGAAAAAGGTTTAAAAGAAATGCTGCGCGTTCTAAAATCGGGCGGAGTTGCAGCAATACTAGAATTTTCGGTGCCTCGTTATTTTCCTTTTAAGCAATTTTATGGTTTCTATTTTAAAACACTTTTACCTTTTTGGGGCAGAATTATATCGAAAGACAAAGCTGCATATACCTATTTACCCGAGTCTATCTATGCCTTTCCTTACGGTAATAGATTTTTGGAAATACTAAAAAATACTGGGTTTATCAATACTAAAATGAAAGTACTTTCGTTTGGAATAGCGACAATTTATTACGCTGAAAAAAAATAAATTGATTGTTTAATGTTTCTCTACAAAATCTAAAATAAATTAATTATTTCATCTTAATTCATGCTCAAATTACATAAAATTGCAGTACTTATTTTAATAAGTTTTTCTCTAGTGAGTTCGCTATCTGCACAAGTAAAAAAAATGCAAAACAACCCAAATTATGACGATAAACCGTTTCATTTGGGCTTTACTTTAGGTTTCAATTCATTAAGCTACAAACTAATACCAAGTAAGGATTTTCTGCTTCAAGATTCAATTTACAAAATGGAAGTGAAAAAGTTTCCGGGTTTTAATCTAGGTATGGTTACAAATCTTCGTATATCAGAACATTGGGATTTGAGAATGTTGCCGGGTATGATTTTCGGCGAACGAATTATTGTTTTTAGTGAAAAAGTTGGTGGAGGAAAACTAAATCCGGTGTTGGAAAACTACGAAATGCACATGCCTTCCATCTACCTAGATGTGCCGTTGTTGATAAAATACAAAGCTACTCGAATAAATAACTACCGCCCTTATGTGGTTGGAGGCGCTTCATTTAAATATGATTTGGAAACCATACGTGAAAATAAAGATAATGAAGGATATACCCTCAAGATTAATCCACTCGATTATTTCTATGAAATAGGTATTGGTATAGATTTTTATATGAGTTTTTTCAAATTCTCAACAGAACTAAAATTGAGCAATGGACTTTCAAATATCAACAATCCGGAAAATATTGCACATTCAAGAGCAATAGATCAACTTAAATCTAAATGTATAATGCTTTCATTACATTTCGAATAAATCTGATTTGATTCAATTTTTATTTTAAAAGTGCTTTTATAAAAATCACCGTTTCAATAATTGTATATTGCATAAAATGGGCGTTTTTATAAAATTTTAAAAAAGTATATTTCCATCTTTTACCGTTGTCATGATACATGAAATAGAACTACAACTTACTCCCGAAGAAGCGTGCTTTGGTGAAGCTATATTGAAAAAAGCTGCAATAAAAATTAATTGCAATCCCGAATCAATTAACCATTGGTATATACTCAAAAAATCGGTAGATGCCCGAACAAGAGATATAAAAATACTTTTGAGATTTAAACTCGTTGTAGATCAAGAAAACTATAAAATAGACACTCCTCAATTCAATTATAAACAAGTAGGTTCGGCCCAAACAGTTATAATAGTAGGAGCCGGATTGCAGGTTTATTTATACCCTGAGACTTATAGAAGGCCGGACTGAAACCTATTGTTTTTGAAAGAGGAAAAGATATTAGCGAACGCAAAAAAGATATTGCGAAACTAAATAAAGATCATATTCTTAACAAAGAATCAAACTACTGCTTTGGAGAAGGCGGTGCTGGAACTTTCTCTGATGGAAAATTGTACACCCGCTCTAAGAAAAAAGGCGACAACAACTACATACTAGAAAGCTTTGTATATCATGGTGCAAACCCCGATATTCTCTATGAAACACACCCTCATATAGGCAGCGACAAACTCCCAGAGGTTATAAAAAACATAAGAAACTGCATCATAGAATATGGAGGAGAAGTACATTTCAATCAAAAAGTAACACAGATTTCAACTCAAAACAATGCTGTGTCGGGTGTTGTCTTGGCCGATGGAACTACCGTAGAAAGCAAATATATAATACTTGCTACAGGTCATTCTGCCAGAGATGTTTACTTTATGTTCAACAACAACAAATGGGCTTTAGAGTCTAAAAATTTCGCTATGGGCGTGCGCATAGAACACCCACAAGAATTGATAGACAAAATACAATACAACGGAGCAGACACAACCTACCTTCCGGCAGCAAGTTACTCATTGGTAAATCAAATTGAAAACAGAGGCGTCTATTCATTTTGCATGTGTCCGGGTGGTATTATAGTACCTTCTGCCAGCGATGATAACCAGATGGTTGTAAATGGCATGTCTAATTCATTTAGAAATTCACCATTTGCAAATTCAGGTATTGCTGTAGAAATTCAGCAAGAAGATTTACTAGAATTCAGTAAGCATGATGCTCTTGCAGGCTTATATTTCCAAATGCAACTTGAAGAGTTTGCTTACCTCAACGGAGGCAGAGGACAGTGTGCTCCAGCTCAAACACTCCCCGACTTCGTTAAAAACCGTATCTCGGCAGAACTGCCCGAAACATCATACATTCCTGATGTTGTAAGTTCTCCTATGCACTTTTGGCTGCCTGAACATATAAAAACCAGATTGCAACAAGCATTTATTATGTGGGGCAAAAAGCTAAAAGGCTTCCTTACACAAGATGCCATTATGCTAGGTGTAGAGTCGAGAACCTCCTCACCGGTACGAATACCTAGAGACAGAGAGAGTTTGCAGCATATACAAATAAGCAACCTCTACCCTTGTGGTGAAGGGGCTGGTTATGCAGGTGGTATTGTTTCATCGGCAATAGACGGTGTTGCTTGTGCCGATAAAATCATTGAAATGACAAAGGCTTAAGCAGATAAATAAACAAAAAACAATTTTTATCGTCGCCTAAATTCAGATAAAACTATTCCTGTAGCCATAGCTACATTGAGCGATTCGGAGTTTTTGCGGTCGTGCGGAAAATGTGGTATAAATAACTTGCTGTTTACCCATTTTGCCGTCTGCTCAGAAATTCCATTGCCTTCATTTCCCATTACTATAACTCCGTTATGGCTAAGAGGTAGATTATAAACATTTTCACCTTCCAAAAAGGTTCCATAAATAGCTGCGCCAGAAGGTATTTCATTGAAAAATAAATTCGAATCAAAATAATAAACCTCTACCCTACCTATTGCACCCATAGTGGCTTGAATTACCTTCTGGTTGTATACATCTGCGGTGGTCATACTGCAACAAACAGCCTTTATTCCAAACCAATCGGCTGTGCGAATAATTGTGCCTAAATTGCCTGGATCTTGTACCGAATCTAGAAATAAAACCAACTCCTTTTCGAGTCTTTCAAAACAGAATTTGCCAGATTTTTTCTTGAAAACTGCAACAGAATCAGGCAGACTATTTAGTACTGTAACCTTATCAATATCAGCATCTTCTACAATAAATAATTCAATATTAGTTGTAGGAATAGTATATTTATCTACACTTTGCTTATTTACAACCAATAGTTCTATTTCTACACCCGAAGCAAGTAAGTCTAAAATGATTTTTGAACCCTCTGCCACAAAACAATTATGTAAATCTCTATATTTCTTTTGTTTCAGAGAATTTATGTACTTTATTTTATTCTTACTTAACACCATTTATTGTGAGGAAAAATATATATATCTTTGCTTCAAAATTATAAAAAAATTGCAAGATTTTAACATACATACTAAAAGTACTTGTAAATCTTACAAAAGATTTATCTTCAATCTATTGACTTATATGTTGTCTGTTCTGAAAAAAGATTGCAAAAGCCAATTTTCAACCAAATTCAATTTTCCCCTTCTAAATAAAATATTTATAATTTCTCTTTCGGTAATATTCTGCTTCCATTTAAGCTCATGTAAGGCGACTCGCCTACTTCAGGAAGATGAGATTTTGGTATCCAGATATAAAATCAACGCAAACAACTCGCAAGGAATCTCTAATGAAAATCTAGAAAGTTACGTTATTCAAAAACCCAACAGACGATTTATTAATCTATTCCGTTTCAGACTTGGTGTTTACAATATCTTCAACAACGGCAAAACAAAATTTGCTAAATGGATGACCGAAAATATTGGCGAAGCTCCTGTAATATATGACGAATATTACTCTACAAAATCGGTAGAAAACATGGAGCAATACCTTAACAATAAAGGTTATTACAATGCTACGGTTCGCTTTGAACCCAAACTCAAAAAACAACAAGTATCACTTAAATACTATATTGAAACAGGCAAACCATACAGGATTAGAAGTGTTTATTACCAAACAAATGACTCAATATTGCAAATCATATCAAACGGATTAAAGAGAACTTCGATAATAAAACCCGGACAGCTTTTTGACTTAGATATTATAAAAGCAGAAAGAAATAGAATTACCAAAGCAATGAGAAATATTGGCTATTTCAAATTCTCCAATGACTATGTAAATTTCAAAGCTGATACTGCAAATAATATGCTTAAAGCAGATTTGACAATTACTATTAATGACTTTATAATAAGAAATGAAAAAGGTGCTATAATTGAGACAGAACCTCATCGCAAATACTATGTAGACTCAACCTTTATTTACTACAATTTTGATCCGCAAAAAGCTTTGAAGTTTAAAGAACAGTACTACCAATCGTTTGATACACTAAAGATTGGAGAGAAAATCTATATTCTATTCAATGAAAAACTAAATATCAATCCAAAAGTTATTTTACGCTCATATTACATAAGAAATAACGCATTTTACAGAATTGACAATGAAATAAAAACGAAACAACAACTTTCTCTCAATAAACTTTTTAAAATAGTAACTATTAATTTCAAAGAACAAGAAAAAGTTGATTCACTTCCACATAATAAATTAAATTGTACAATTCAGATTACTCCATTCACACAACAATCTTTTACCGTAGAGATAGAAGGATCTAATAATGAGGGAGATTGGGGTAGTGAAATAAATTTTAGATACAAAAACAAAAATATATTTAAGGGTGCAGACATTCTCAGTTTTAAACTCAAAGCCGGCTTCCAAACCGATGGCAGACTAAATTCTGATACTATTTTCTATAGTCAAGAGTACGGTGCTGAAATGCAAATAGAAATTCCCAAATTCCTATTCCCTTTTCAATCAATAAATTTTGATAAAAAGTTCAGACCCAAGACATTAATAAATACCGGATACAATTATGAAAAATCAAGAGACTACACAAAACCGGCTCTTTTTGTTAATTACGGCTACTTTTGGATGCCGAGTGCATACACATATCATCGCATTAACCTACTAGATATCACAGGGATAAGGTATTACAAACCATCTCAAAGATTTAACGACTTTAAGGCCATAAACGACTATTATAAATACAGTTTTGAAGATTATTACGTCTATGCATTAAATTACACATACAATTATTCCAATCAGAATAAAAAAAAATATGGAGATTTTCAGTTTCTAAAACTATTTCTAGAATCATCGGGAAACAGCATCAACCTCTTTTATGATATTATAAACAAAGAAAAAGTAGATGGTGTTTATCAGACTTTTAATGTTCCCTTTTCGCAATATGTGAAATTCGATTTTGATTTACGTCTTTACAATAAAAGACCAAATAATACAACAACCATATATAGACTCTTTATGGGTATTGGCTACCCTTACGGCAACTCAGAAGCGCTACCGAGTATCAAAAAATATTTTGCAGGTGGAGCCAACAGCATGAGGGCGTGGTCTACTAAACAACTTGGACCCGGCTCGTTCTTTGACTCCGAAGAAGGTGCCTTCCACTACTATTTGGGCGATATAAAACTTGAAGCAAATTTTGAATATAGATTCCCGTTTATTTGGCTTATAGATGGCGCTTTCTTTTTTGATATTGGTAATATTTGGACTCTAAAAGATGTGGGTTTGACCGGTTCGAATTTCAAATTCAATAAATTTTATAAAGATCTCGCCATGGGTGTAGGTGCCGGATTGCGCTTTGATTTTTCATTCTTAGTTCTAAGAACCGATCTTGGTTTAAAACTAAAAGATCCTACTTATATTAACGATAATGGAACACACTGGATTATTGGTTCCAGATCTTTAAAAGGTGCAGATTTTAATCTAAATATAGGTATTGGCTACCCTTTCTAAAAATAAGAATTTTACGGTTTTATATTTTCAATAAAAATAGTAAATTGCAATTCCACTTGGTAACTGCCTAAGGAACCCATGATTTAAATGTAAATCAAACCTTAAAATATTAAAAAGAGACAGCATCATGAAATTTAAACTTAGTATCATTTTTTTATTTCTTTTTCTTGTTCATTCATTATATGGAAATGGCACAGAATCGTTCTCAATTGATATACTTACCTATAATCAATCTGCCAATATAAAAGACGGTTATGCTGTAGCTTCAATAAATGGAGGAAATGCCCCCTTCAAATACTTTTGGGATATTGCATCGGTTGATACACTTACCAACCAAGCAAACGAACTCATAGAAGGCGTAACCTACAATGTAACAATCACTGATGCAACAAATAAATCAGTATCGGCTACTTTTAAAATTGAAGCCCAAACTGCAAACGAACACATTAATACAATATTTTATAAAACTGTAGATTTTACAAGTAGTATTCTTTTAATGGATGTATTTGCTGCTCTAAATCTCTACGATCCGGTTATTTACGATGAGTTTAACAATCCTCTACTAAACCCAAACGGCAGCAAGAAAAAAATGTCAATCCCATTTATTGTTGTTTGGTTGATTTTTGGAGCTATTTTCTTCACAATCAAAATGCGCTTTATCAATTTCAGAGGGTTTAAACATGCTATTCAACTCATATTAGGAAAATATGACAATCCAAAAGACGAAGGCCAAATATCGCACTTCCAAGCTCTATCTACAGCTCTATCTGCAACTGTTGGGTTAGGAAATATAGCAGGGGTAGCTATAGCAATAAGCCTTGGTGGTCCGGGAGCTGTATTTTGGCTCATAATTGCAGGTATTCTAGGTATGGCTTCTAAATTTATGGAAGCAACTCTTGGTGTAAAATACAGACAAATAGACAAAAACGGTGAAGTTTCCGGTGGACCAATGTACTACTTGCAATATGCATTTGGAAAAACAGGTTTTGGAAAGAAAACAGGAAAAGTAATTGCTATTTTCTTTGCAATTCTTACGGTAGGTGGTTCTTTTGGGGGTGGTAACATGTTTCAGGCAAATCAAACTTTTGCACAATTCAAATTTATGTTTCCTGAATTATCACACTATGGAGTATTAGCAGGTTGTATTTTAGCAGTACTTGTAGGCATTGTAATTATAGGAGGCATAAACAGCATTGCGAAAGTTACTAGCAAAATAGTGCCCTTAATGGCAATTATTTATGTAGGTGCTGCGCTATTTATTATTTCACTAAATTTAGATAAAACACTTTTTGTCTTTAATGAAATTATTGACGGAGCTTTCAATGCACCTGCTCTAAAAGGCGGATTTGTAGGTGTACTTATTATGGGTTTTAGAAGAGCTGCATTTTCCAATGAAGCAGGTGTTGGTTCGGCAGCAATAGCACACTCTGCAGTAAAGACGAAAGAACCAGTAAGTGAAGGAATCGTTGCATTGCTAGAACCTTTTATAGACACAGTAGTGATATGCACAATCACAGCAATGCTCTTACTTTTTACCGGATATTACACTCCTGAATTAACCGAAGGATTACAAGGCACTGAAATTACTTCTAAAGCCTTTACATCGGTTATTTCTTGGTTTAATATAGTATTACTCATTTCCATATTCTTATTTGCTTATTCCACCCTCATTTCTTGGTCTTACTACGGACAAAAAGCATTCAACTTCCTCTTCGGAAATTATTCTATGAAAATGTTTGGTTCAACAAAAGTTTCTACAAATATTTACAATACAATATTTTTGTTATTTATAATTGTAGGAACATCTTCCGGACTTGGAGCGGTTATAGATTTTTCTGATATGATGATTCTTACAATGGCATTGCCAAATATAACAGGAATGATACTCTTGTCGCCAATAGTAAAAAAAGAACTCACTATATATTTTCAAAAATTAAAAAACAATAAAATAATTAAATATAAATAAATTTTTTACTTTGTTTTTAAACTTTACCCCTTCTCAAAGAAAAGGTACTATTATACTCATTATATTCTCGTTAGCAATACTTTGTATAATCAATTTTACCAGTATAGAGGTTGAACTGCCCAACATAGATAAAATTCCGAAATTAACTAAGTTTTTTAAAACAGAATATAAAAGTAAAACAATAGAACAAGACTCTCTATTCATATTTGATCCCAATACTGCAACTAAAACAGAACTTGAAAAACTGGGACTCTCTCATTATCAATCAAATCAAATACTAAACTTCAGAAAATCTGGTGGTTTTTTCTACAAAAAAGAAGACTTACAAAAAATTTACTCTATTAAACCTTTAGATTACAACAGATTAGAATCATTCATCAAAATAATAGAGAAAGAAAAAAGAGATCAAAGTAAATTTTATAAAGATTATAAAAACACTTCGCAAATCTATAAAAATAAAAACGAAATATACATAGAACTAAATTCTACAGATTCAATTACCCTATGCGAATTACCATATATAGGTGCAAAAAGAGCAAATAAAATAATCCATTTAAGAACTAAACTTAAAGGCTTTCATAATCTGAATCAAATAAAAAAAATACTTGATTCAGATAGTATATATATTGATGCTCTAAAAAAACAAATAAAAATTGATACCAACTTAATTGAAAAGTTAAATATTAACACTGCAACATATAGTCAACTTAAAGAAATACTTTTTTTCGACTCATATGATGTTAAAAATATTTTGAATTACAGAAAGCTTGTATCTCAGATTAATTCAATAAAAGAATTAAAAGACAACGACGTTCTACCTCAACACACCTATGAAAACGTGAAATTTTACATAAAACCATAGCTTAAATAAAAAAATTATTCATTATTGATATTCAGTTAATTATTTTTAAATTAAGTTAAATTACTGAAAATGAAAAAAAATAGTATCAAAATGTTTGGAATATAATATCAAAATAGTAAATTTGCAGCCCATTAGTAAAAATAAAATTAAGTAATTATGATAGTAGTACCGGTAAAAGAAGGCGAAAACATCGACAGAGCTTTAAAGAAATTCAAAAGAAAATTTGAAAAAACAGGTGTTGTAAAAGAACTAAGAGTGCGTCAAGCTTTCAAAAAACCCTCTGTAGAACGTAGAGAACTAATCATCAAAGCGGTTTACAAAGAGCAAATGTACAAAACAGAAGATATTTAAGATTGAGTTATGAATATTGAAGAATTCTTAAAGCATCTTCAATATGAAAAACGCTATTCAAAACATACTGTAAAATCTTATGAGACAGACTTAAAGCAATTTGAGTCTTTTCTTAAGAGATTTTCTGAGGTTGTAGATTATAAACTTGTAACTCATAAAGACATACGTTCTTGGATTATGGACTTATCAGAAGAAAAATATTCTCCTGTAACCATAAATAGAAAAGTAATCTCATTAAGAGCCTTTTATAAATACTATAATCAAATTGGTACATTCAACATCAATCCGGCATTAAAAATTCAAGCATTAAAAACGAAGAAAAGACTGCCGAATTTTGTAGAAGAAAAGAATATTAATTTTCTACTTGACTCCGATTTTTTTGATAACAGCTTTGAAGGAACGCGAAATAAATTAATTATTGATTTATTTTACTCAACCGGAATAAGATTAACTGAACTCAAAAATATTAAAATTTCAGATTTAAATTTTGAAAAGTCCGAAGTTCTAGTATTGGGAAAAAGAAACAAGCAGAGGATTGTACCTCTAAACGATGACGTTCTTTGCATAATTAAAGAATATCTCTGTTACAGAGAACAAGTAAAATGTAATAATAATTATTTATTCATTACAGTAAAAGCTGTTCAAATATATGAAAAGCTTATATACAGAGTAGTAAATAAATATTTAGAATTGGTTACCACTTTGGATAAAAAAAGTCCGCATGTTTTGAGGCATACATTTGCAACTCACATGCTCAATAAAGGAGCCGATTTGAATACTATTAAAGAGATACTGGGTCATGCAAATCTTTCAGCAACTCAAATTTATACACATAATTCGTTTGAAAGACTAAAAGAAATTTATAAGGACTCACATCCTCGCAAGTAGAATTATTAAAGAATTGATTAATTTATAATAGTTTAAAAACCTAAAAAAATTGAACAAATGAAAATAAACTTTCAAGCAGTAGGATTTAAAGCTGATCAAAAGCTTATAGATTTTTCTCAAACGAAACTAGATAAATTAGTACATTTTAGTGAAAAAAATTATTGAGGCTAATGTATTTTTCAAAGTCATTAACACTCAAGGTGAAGAAAATAAAGAAGTTGAAATAAAACTTGATGTTCCTGGAAACGATTTGTTCGCTAAAAAACACGCTAAATCATTTGAAGAAGCGGTAGATTTAGCATTTGAAGCATTAAAAAAACAAATTGAAAAATTTAAAGGAAAAGAATAAATATAAATTTTTCATTAATGTTTTGATATTAATGAAAATGTTATAAATTTGCAAACCCATTTTGGAATGAGTTAAAAGCAAAAAATTAAGGCCGATGTAGCTCAGGGGTAGAGCGTTTCCTTGGTAAGGAAGAGGTCATGGGTTCAATTCCCATCATTGGCTCAAAAGAACTGGATGTGTTTAATGTATAATTTAATAAAAAATAATTAGAAAGCAATGGCTAAAGAAAAATTTGATAGGTCGAAACCGCACGTGAACATAGGTACAATTGGACACGTAGATCACGGTAAAACTACGCTTACAGCAGCTATTACAGCAGTTTTAGCAAAAAAAGGATTATCTGAAGTAAGAGATTTTGATTCAATTGACAATGCTCCAGAAGAAAAAGAAAGAGGTATTACCATTAATACTGCTCACGTTGAGTATCAAACAGCAAACAGACACTATGCTCACGTTGACTGTCCAGGTCACGCTGACTATGTAAAAAACATGATTACAGGTGCTGCTCAAATGGATGGTGCTATTCTAGTGGTAGCAGCTACTGATGGTCCAATGCCTCAAACAAGAGAACATATTCTTTTGGCTCGTCAGGTAAACGTACCGAAAATAGTTGTTTTCATGAACAAAGTTGACATGGTTGATGACCAAGAAATGCTTGAACTAGTAGAAATGGAAGTAAGAGAATTACTTGATTTCTATGAATTTGACGGTTCAAACAACCCTATCATACATGGTTCTGCTCTTGGAGCTCTTAACGGAGAAGCTGAGTGGGAAGAAAAAATCATGGAGCTTATGGATGCTGTAGATACTTGGATACCTATTCCTACAAGAGACGTTGATAAACCATTCCTAATGCCTGTTGAAGACGTATTCTCTATCACAGGTCGTGGAACTGTTGCAACTGGTAGAATTGAAACAGGTGTTGTAAATACAGGCGACGAACTTGCAATTGTTGGTTTTGGTAGCACTAAAACTACAACTTGTACTGGAGTTGAGATGTTTAGAAAAATTCTTGACAGAGGTGAAGCTGGTGATAATACAGGTCTTCTACTTAGAGGTGTTGATAAAAACGACATCAAAAGAGGTATGATTTTATGTAAAGCTGGTTCTATTACTCCACACAAAAAATTCAAAGCTGAAGTTTATGTGTTG
Source organism: Bacteroidales bacterium (assembly GCA_016714605.1). Lineage (GTDB taxonomy): Bacteria > Bacteroidota > Bacteroidia > Bacteroidales > UBA1715 > JADKDL01. Next base: position 38,936 of record JADKDL010000025.1, read on the forward strand.
AAAAAAGAAGAAGGTGGACGTCATACTCCATTCCATAACAGATACAGACCTCAATTCTACATCAGAACAACTGATATCACTGGTGAAATTGTACTTCCTGATGGCGTTGAAATGGTAATGCCTGGTGACAACATCACTATTACAGTAGATTTGATTGCTCCAATTGCAATAAACCAAGGTTTACGTTTTGCTATCCGTGAAGGTGGTAGAACAGTAGGTGCTGGTCAAGTAACTGAAATAATAGAATAATAATATAATAATTTAGGAGTAAAATCTTTGATTTTACTCCTATTATTTACGGGTGTAGCTCAGTTGGTAGAGCACTGGTCTCCAAAACCAGGTGTCGGGAGTTCGAGTCTCTCCTCCCGTGCAAATAAAGTTAAAAAAAATGGCATTAAAGAATTACATAAAAGAATCATATAACGAACTTGTAAATAAAGTATCGTGGCCTACATGGCAAGAACTTCAAAGTAGTTCTGTAATAGTTATGGTAGCATCTATAATTATTGCACTCATTGTATGGTTAATGGATTTTGGGTTTAGCCATCTTATGCAAGATGTTGTATATAATGTCTTGGGATAGTAAAACTAATAATTCAGACTACTAATGAGTGATATTGAGAAAAAATGGTACGTTGTACGTGCAATTAGCGGAAAAGAAAAAAGGTTAAAGAATTAATTGAAGGAGAGATTATAAGAAATAAACTTGAGGAATATGTTGCACAAATATTAATTCCAAAAGAAAAAGTATTTCAAATAAGAAACGGGAAAAAAATTAGTAAAGAACGGAATTTTTTCCGGGATATATAATGCTTGAAGCCGCATTAATTGGTGAAGTACCTCACACTATTAAAAATATTAACGGAGTTATTGGTTTTCTAGGTGCAGAAAAAGGTGGTGAACCTGTACCTTTAAGATTGGCAGAAGTTAATAGAATATTAGGTAAAGTAGATGAACTAGCCGAGAGCGATGAAGAAGTTACAGTTCCATTTGTTGTAGGTGAAGTAGTTAAAGTAACTGACGGTCCTTTTAATAGCTTTTCTGGAATTATCGAAGAGATTAATGAAGAAAAGAAAAAATTAAAAGTGATGGTTAAGATATTTGGAAGAAAAACTCCGCTTGAGTTGGGTTTTATGCAAGTAGAAAAGGAATAATTTAGATATAAATAAAAGTGCTATGGCAAAAGAAGTTTCAGTAATTATTAAGTTACAAGTAAAGGGTGGAGCTGCCAATCCATCACCTCCGGTAGGTCCTGCATTAGGTTCTAAAGGGGTTAATATAATGGAGTTTTGCAAACAATTTAATGCAAGAACTCAAGATCAGGCAGGGAAAATACTTCCTGTAGTAATTTCGGTATATGGTGACAAATCGTTTACATTTGTAATAAAACAACCACCAGTTCCTATTCAATTACTAGAAGCAGCAAAAATTAAAAAAGGATCTCAAGAGCCAAACAGAAATAAAGTAGGAAAAATTACTTGGGCTCAGGTGAAGCAAATTGCAGAAACTAAAATGACTGATTTGAATTGTTTTCAATTGGATTCAGCTCTGACTATGGTGGCAGGTACTGCAAGAAGTATGGGTATAACAGTTGAAGGCGAAATCTATACAATCGAAGAAGCTTCTAAACTTTTGGGTGAAATAACTACAACTAAATTCGATGCATCAGTTGATATTGATGTTCGATTAGGGGTAGATCCAAGAAAAGCTAACCAAATGGTGCGTGGAGTATGTGCGCTACCTCATGGTACAGGTAAAGTAGTACGTGTATTGGCTTTTGTATCCTGACAAGGAAAGGAGGAAGCGTTAGATGCAGGTGCAGACTTCGTAGGTCTAGATAACTATGTTGATAAAATCAAAGGTGGTTGGACAGATATTGATGTTATCATCACAATGCCAACAGTTATGGCTAAAGTTGGTCAATTAGGTAGAGTATTAGGTCCAAGAGGTTTAATGCCTAACCCTAAAAGTGGAACGGTAACAATGGAAGTTGGTAAAGCTGTAACAGAAGTAAAAGCAGGTAAAATTGACTTTAAAGTTGATAAATTTGGTATTATTCATTCATCTATCGGTAAAGTATCATTTACTCCCGATAAAATTATTGATAATGCAAGAGATTTTTATCTACAATTAGTAAACTAAAACCAATACTCTGCAAAAGGTACTTATATTAAAAGTATTTATCTTTCAACTACAATGAGTCCGGGTATTAAAATAGATATTAAATCGCTAGAAGTATAATTTTTAAACGAAAGAATAAATTAGATATGAAAAAGAAGAGAAAAAAGCTATTGTAGCTGTACTTGTAGATAAAATTAAAGGACATGGTCACTTTTATGTTACAGACATTCAAGGACTAAATGCACAATCTACAAGTAACTTGAGAAAAAAGTGCTTTGAGAGTGATATAGAACTTTTAGTAGTTAAGAATACACTTTTAATAAAAGCATTAGAACAATCAGAAGGTTCTTATGATGAAATTTTGGAAGCTTAAAGGTAATACATCAATAATGTTTACAGATTAGCAAATGCTCCAGCAAAATTAATTAAAGAAATAAGAAGAACAGCCAAAAAACCAATACTTAAAGGTGCTTATGTAGAAGAATCTGTTTATATTGGCGATAATCAATTTGATGCATTGGTTAAAATTAAATCTAAAAAATGAACTTGTTGGAGAAATTATAGGATTGTTACAATCACCATGCAAAATGTTATTTCTGCATTCAAGTCAGGTAAAATTTATCGGTGAGTTTTAAAAACTCTTGAAGAAAGAGAATTAAAAAATTTAAATTTAATTTATTAATTAAATTAAAACTAAAAAAAATGGCAGATTTAAAAGCGTTTGCGGAACAATTAGTTAATCTTACTGTTAAAGAAGTAAATGAATTATCTAAAATACTTAAAGACGAGTATGGTATTGAGCCTGCAGCTGCTGCTGTTGCAGGTCCTGCAGCTGGTGGCGTGCCGCGAAGTTGAGAAAAACTACGTTTGACGTAATTTAAAATCACCTGGTGGAGCAAAATTACAAATTGTAAAATTAGTAAAAGAACTAACAGGTCTTGGTTTGAAAGAAGCTAAAGAAATTGTAGATGCTGCTCCAAAAGCAATAAAAGAAGCTGTTTCTAAAGAAGAAGCTGCTGACTTGAAAGCTAAATTAGAAGAAGCTGGAGCTGAAATTGAACTTAAATATAATTCCTACCTTATTTAACAGGTTTGGGGTTTAAGCCTAGGTATGGCTTAAACCTTTTATGTATTGATTTTAAGTTCAAATATTCACTTTCAGTTTAAATAGATGAATCAAAATAAAAGAATAAGTTTTGCATCAACAAAAAATCAATAGAATATCCTGATTTTCTGGAAATACAATTAAAATCGTTTCAAGATTTTTACAATTAGAGACCTACTCCCGAAAAACGAAAAAAGAAGGCTTTATATGAAGTATTTGTGAAAAATTTCCCTATAACAGATACTAGAAATAATTTTGTCCTTGAATTTATTGATTATCAGGTTGATCCTCCAAGTTATTCCATTGAAGAATGTATTGACAGAGGACTTACTTATAGTGTCCCTCTTAAAGCCAAGTTAAAACTATATTGTACAGATCCTGAACACGAAGATTTTGATACCGTTGTTCAAGATGTATATCTTGGTACTATACCATTCATGACTCCTAGAGGTACTTTTATTATTAATGGTGCTGAAAGAGTTGTGGTTTCTCAATTACACAGATCTCCAGGTGTGTTTTTGGACAAAGTATGCGCAAACGGTACCAAACTATATTCTGCCAGAGTAATCCCTTTCAAAGGTTCATGGATTGAATTTGCAACAGACATCAATAATGTCATGTATGCTTATATTGACAGGAAGGAAAAATTACCTGTTACCACTCTCTTAAGAGCTATTGGTTTTGAAAGTGATAAAGATATCTTTGAAATATTTGATTTAGCTGAAGAAATAAAGGTGTCTAAATCAGGATTAAAAAAATACGTAGGTAGAAAACTTGCTGCCAGAGTTCTTAAAAGTTGGATTGAGGACTTTGTTGATGAAGATACTGGTGAAGTAGTTTCTATTGAAAGAAATGAAATTATTGTTGATAGAGAAATTGTCATAGATAATGATCATATTGATATGATTGTTGATTCTGGACAAAAAACTATTTTATTGCACAGAGAAGAACAAAACATTTCTGACTATGCAATAATTTATAATACTCTTCAAAAAGATCCTTGTAACTCTGAAAAAGAAGCAGTTCTTCACATTTATAGACAACTTAGAAATGCTGAACCACCTGATGAGGCTACTGCAAGAGATGTTATTGATAAATTATTCTTTTCAGACAAAAGATATGATTTAGGTGAGGTTGGTAGATATAGAATAAATAAAAATTGGGTAATACGAACTTCAATACAAAAGTTCTTACCAAAGAAGATATTATTCAAATTATTAAATATCTAATTGAACTTATCAATTCAAAAGCTGATGTTGATGATATTGACCACTTAAGTAATCGTAGAGTAAGAACCGTAGGTGAACAATTATTTAACCAATTTGGTGTGGGGCTTGCTAGAATGGCAAGAACTATCAGAGAAAGAATGAATGTCAGAGATAATGAAGTATTTACTCCAATTGATTTGATAAATTCTAAAACACTTTCTTCGGTAATTAATTCATTCTTTGGTACAAATCAGCTTTCTCAATTTATGGATCAAACAAATCCATTGGGAGAAATGACTCATAAAAGAAGAATGTCGGCACTAGGTCCTGGTGGTTTATCTAGAGAAAGAGCCGGTTTTGAGGTGCGTGACGTTCACTACACTCATTACGGCCGTTTGTGCCCTATTGAAACTCCTGAAGGTCCAAACATTGGTCTTATCTCTTCTCTTTGCGTTTATGCTAAAATTAATGATCTTGGATTTATCGAAACTCCTTATAGAAAAGTTGAAAAAGGAATAGTAAATTTATCTAAAGAAGGAACAATATACTTAAGTGCAGAAGAAGAAGAAGGTAAAATAATTGCTCAAGCTAATGCTCAAGTTGATGAAACTGGTAATTTTATTCACAATAAAATTAAAGCTAGAGATGAAGCAGACTATCCTGTTGTTTCGCCTGAAGAATTGCAATTAATGGACGTTGCTCCAAACCAAATTGCTTCTATAGCTGCATCACTAATTCCTTTCTTGGAACATGATGATGCTAACCGTGCGCTGATGGGATCTAACATGATGCGTCAAGCGGTTCCGTTATTAAAAGCTGAATCCCCTATTATTGGTACAGGTATTGAACGAAAGTTGCCAAGATTCGCTTATACACGTTATTGCCGAAGCGATGGTGAAGTTGAATTTGTTGATGCCAATGAAATTAATAAAGTATGAAGGACTGAAGATGAAAAATTTATTTCATTCGAAAATGATACAAAATCATATCATCTTACAAAATTCAGAAAAACGAACCAAAATACTTGTATTAACTTAGTTCCTATAGTTAAGAAAAATCAAAAGGTTGCTAAAGGACAGGTACTTACTGAAGGTTATGGAACTCAAAACGGAGAACTTGGAATTGGAAAAAATCTTAAAGTGGCTTTCATGCCATGGAAAGGGTTCAATTTTGAGGATGCAATCGTTATTTCTGAAAGAATTGTACGAGAAGATGTTTTTACTTCAATACATATTGACGAATATATACTTGAAGTTCGTGATACAAAACGAGGTTTAGAAGAATTTACTGCTGATATACCTAACGTAAGTGAGGAAGCTACTAAAAATCTAGATGAGAATGGTTTAATTAGAATTGGTGCAAATATAAAACCAGGTGATATTTTAATTGGGAAGATAACTCCTAAAGGGGAATCAGATCCATCGCCAGAGGAAAAATTGCTTAGAGCTATATTTGGTGATAAAGCTGGTGATGTTAAAGATGCATCGCTTAAAGCTACTCCTTCTTTACATGGTACAGTTATAAACAAAAAATTGTTTATTCGTACTATAAAAGACAGAAAATCAAGAGCTACTGAAAAACCTATTCTTTCTAAATTCGAAGAAGAATTCAGCAAAAATGCGGCTATTCTAAAAAACCGTCTTATCGAAAAACTTCTTGTATTGGTAAATGGAAAAACTTCGCAAGGAATTAAAGATTATTACGGAAATATAATAATACCAAAAGGTCAAAAATTTTCACAAAAATTATTAAATGATGTTGAAAATTTTGTTCTTATACATCCGGAAAATTGGACAACTGATGACGATAAAAATGAACTAGTTGTTAAATTATTATCTAATTATAGAAGAGCATACAAAGATACTGACGGAGAATACAAACGTAAAGTGTTCAATATAACTGTGGGAGATGAACTTCCATCAGGAATTATTCAACTTGCTAAGGTTTATATTGCTCAAAAGAGAAAATCTAAAGTTGGTGATAAAATGGCGGGTCGTCACGGAAATAAAGGTATTATTGCAAAAATCGTAAGAGAAGAAGATATGCCTTTCCTTGAAGATGGAACAACCGTTGATATTGTACTTAACCCACTTGGTGTACCTTCGAGGATGAACTTGGGTCAAATCTATGAAACTGTTTTAGGATGGGCTGGAATGAAATTAGGGATGAAATTTGCAACCCCAATTTTTGATGGTGCTACTGAAGAAGACATAAAAAGATACACTGATCAAGCTGGAATACCTGAAGTAGGTAAAACATACTTATACGACGGAGGTACAGGGCAACGCTTTGACCAACCGGCTACAGTAGGTGTTATTTATATGCTTAAATTAGGTCACTTAGTTGATGATAAAATGCACGCTAGATCAATTGGTCCTTACTCACTCATTACACAACAACCACTTGGAGGTAAAGCTCAGTTTGGTGGTCAACGTTTTGGAGAGATGGAGGTTTGGGCAATTGAAGCTTTTGGAGCATCTAACATTCTACAAGAAATTCTTACTATCAAATCTGATGATGTTCAAGGACGAGCAAGGGCTTACGAAGCTATCGTTAAAGGTGAACCTATGCCAAAACCTGGTATACCTGAATCTTTCAACGTACTACTTCACGAACTTCGTGGTCTTGGATTAAACATGGATTTTGAATAAATTATTACAGGAGAGATGAATCCATCTCTCCTCTATTTTTATTGTTACATTAAAAAAAGGATTTCTATATATGGCTTATAGAAAAGATAATAAAATAAAAGAGTTCTTTCAATAGAATCACAATCAGCTTGGCATCACCCGAAGATATCCTAGAGAGATCTAGTGGTGAAGTTTTAAAACCGGAAACAATAAATTATAGAACTTATAAACCTGAAAGAGATGGTTTGTTTTGTGAAAGAATATTTGGACCGGTAAAAGACTATGAATGTCATTGCGGTAAATATAAGCGAATAAGATATAAAGGTATAATTTGTGACCGATGTGGTGTTGAAGTAACCGAGAAAAAAGTTAGAAGAGAACGTATGGGGCATATAAACCTTACCGTTCCTGTGGCTCATATTTGGTACTTCAAATCGCTTCCTAACAAAATCGGTTATCTTCTTGGCTTACCAACAAAAAAACTAGATGCGATAATATATTATGAAAGATATGTTGTTGTCCAGGCAGGTATAAAAGCAGAAGATGGGATACATGTATTAGATTTTCTTACAGAAGAGGAATATCTTGATATTGTAGAAACATTACCAAAAGAAAATGCACTTCTAGATGATGAAGACCCAAATAAGTTTATTGCAAAAATGGGTGCTGAAGCTCTTTACGATTTACTAAAACGAATTGACTTAGATGAATTATCTTACTCACTTCGTGATAGAGCCGGAAAAGAGACATCTCAACAAAGAAAAAATGAAGCGCTAAAACGATTACAAGTTGTAGAAGCTTTCAGAGCATCTAAAGGCAGAAATAAACCTGAATGGATGATTGTTCGTTGTGTACCGGTAATACCACCGGAATTACGTCCACTCGTTCCTTTAGATGGTGGTAGATTTGCTACATCCGACTTGAATGATCTTTACAGAAGAGTAATAATTAGAAATAATCGTTTAAAACGACTTATTGAAATTAAAGCTCCTGAGGTGATTTTAAGAAATGAAAAACGTATGCTTCAAGAGTCAGTTGATTCTCTTTTTGACAATTCAAGAAAAGCGAATGCTGTAAAAACTGATGCAAACCGTGCATTAAAGTCATTGTCAGATAGTTTAAAAGGAAAACAAGGTCGTTTCCGTCAAAACTTACTAGGAAAAAGGGTAGATTATTCTGCTCGTTCGGTAATTGTTGTAGGTCCAAACTTGCAGGTGCACGAATGTGGTATTCCTAAAGGTATGGCTGCTGAACTTTTCAAACCTTTTATTATAAGAAAACTTATAGAAAGAGGTATTGTAAAAACGGTAAAATCGGCTAAAAAAATTGTTGATAGACAAGATCCAATTATTTGGGATATTCTAGAAAATGTAATGAAAGGACATCCGGTTATGTTAAACCGGGCTCCTACTCTACACCGTTTAGGTATTCAAGCATTTCAACCAAAAATGATTGAGGGAAAAGCTATTCAATTACACCCATTAGTTTGTACGGCGTTTAACGCTGACTTTGATGGTGACCAAATGGCTGTTCACTTACCACTTGGTAATGCTGCTATACTTGAAGCTCAGTTACTTATGCTATCTTCTCATAATATTCTTAACCCTGCTAACGGAGCGCCTATCATGGTTCCTTCTCAAGACATGGTTTTAGGTTTATATTATATTACTAAACCAAGAAAAGGTGCAAAAGGCGAAGGCTTAATATTCTATTCAACGGAAGAAGCAGTTATTGCAAATAATGAAGGTAGAGCTGATATTCATGCAATTATTAAGATAAGATATACAGATCATTCTGGTCCTGAACCTGTTACTTCAATTATTGAAACAACAGTAGGTAGAGTACTTTTTAACCAATTCGTACCTAAAAAAGTTGGTTATATAAATGAACTGCTTACTAAAAAATCATTGAGAAAAATCATTGGTAAAGTATTGACAGATTCTGGTATTGCTTCTACTGCTAGATTCCTTGATGATATAAAAAATCTTGGGTTTAGTATGGCTTTCAGAGGTGGTCTATCTTTCAATCTTGCAGACGTTATTATTCCTGAAGCTAAAGAAAATTTAGTTCAAAAAGGATATGAACAAGTTGAAGAGGTTTGGAATAACTATAATATGGGATTCATTACCAATAATGAACGATATAACCAGATTATTGATATTTGGACACATACAAACGCCAATCTTACCAACATATTAATGAAACAGTTAAGTACCGACAATCAAGGATTTAACAGTGTATATATGATGCTTGATTCAGGTGCGAGGGGTTCAAAAGAGCAAACCAGACAGCTTTGCGGAATGAGGGGTTTGATGGCAAAACCACAAAAATCTGGTTCAGTTGGTGCAGAGATTATTGAAAATCCGATTTTGGCTAACTTTAAAGAAGGTCTATCGGTTCTTGAATATTTTATATCTACTCACGGTGCTAGAAAAGGTCTTGCAGATACAGCATTGAAAACTGCTGATGCTGGATATTTAACAAGAAGATTAGTTGACGTTGCTCAAGATGTAGTAATTACACTTGATGACTGTGGTACATTAAGAGGAATTACAGCAACAGCTATTAAAAATAACGATGAAGTAGTTGAAACTTTATTTGATAGAATATTAGGTAGAACTTGTGTGCATGATATTTATCATCCACAGACTGGTAATCTAATAGTAAAATCTGGAATTCAAATAACTGAATCAATAGCTCAGGTTATAGAAGATTCTCCTATTGAATCTGTAGAGATTCGTTCTGTTTTAACTTGCGAATCGAAAAAAGGTGTTTGCGCAAAATGCTATGGTAGAAACCTTGCTACAGCAAGAATGGTTCAACAAGGTGAGGCTGTAGGTGTTATTGCAGCTCAGTCTATCGGTGAACCAGGTACACAGCTTACACTTCGTACATTCCACGTGGGTGGGGTTGCAGGTGGTGGAACTACTGAATCTTCAATTACTTCAAGATTTAATGGTATTGCTGAAATTGACGAGCTGAGAACTGTTGAAAGTGAAGATAATACAGGTAAAAAAGTAGATGTAGTAATTGGTCGTTTAGCGGAACTAAAAATTGTAGATAAAAATACAAGTATAGTTCTTACTACTCAAAATATCCCTTATGGTTCAACACTGTTTATAAAAAATGGTCAAGAAGTTGAGAAAGACAAACTTATCTGTAACTGGGATCCATATAATGCTGTAATATTATCTGAATTTGGAGGAAAAATATCTTTTGAAAATGTAATCGAAGGTATTACTTACAAAACTGAATCTGATGAACAAACCGGATTTACTGAAAAAGTAATTATTGAGACAAAAGATAAAACCAAAAATCCTATGATTAAGGTTTTAGACAGTGTTGGAGATGTAATTAATAACTATAACCTTCCTGTAGGATCGCATATATCGGTTGAAGAAGGTGAAAAAGTAAAACCAGGACAAATTCTTGTTAAAATACCTAGAGCTGTTGGTAAATCTGGTGACATCACCGGTGGTTTGCCTAGAGTAACAGAATTATTTGAGGCAAGAAACCCTTCAAATCCTGCTGTTGTTTCTGAAATTGATGGCGAAGTTTCTTTTGGTAAAATAAAAAGAGGTAACAGAGAAATCAATGTTAAATCAAAAACTGGCGAATTAAAGAAGTATCTTGTTTCACTTTCTAAACAAATTCTTGTTCAGGAAAATGATTTTGTAAGAGCAGGTACACCTCTATCAGACGGTGCTATAACTCCATCAGACATTCTAAACATCAAAGGTCCAACGAAAGTTCAGGAGTATATCGTTAATGAAGTACAAGAAGTTTATCGTCTTCAGGGTGTGAAAATTAACGACAAACATTTTGAGGTTATCGTTAGACAAATGATGAGAAAAGTTGAAATTGATGATCCGGGAGATACTAAATTCCTAGAAAAACAAATTGTTGATAAATGGGAATTTATTGAAGAAAATGATTGGATTTACGATAAGAAAATTGTTGAAGACCCAGGAGATTCTGTTTTAAAACCTGGTCAAATAATTACAACAAGAAAATTACGTGATGAAAATTCAATTCTTAAACGTAAAGACTTAAAATTAATTGTTTGCAAAGATGCTCATCCTGCTACCGCAAGTCAAGTACTTCAAGGTATTACGAGAGCTGCACTTCAAACGAAGAGTTTCATCTCGGCTGCTTCTTTCCAAGAAACAACTAAGGTGCTTAATGAAGCTGCAATCAATGGTAAACATGACGATTTGGAAGGTCTTAAAGAAAACGTAATTGTTGGACATAAAATTCCTGCCGGTACTGGTCTAAGAGAATATGAATCAATAATAGTTGGTTCAAAAGAAGAGTATGATAAACTCTCTAAAATAAAATAATGTATATTTAAAGAGTCATAAATCTAAAGGATTTATGACTCTTTTGTCATTTACAATAATCAATGAAATGGAAGAAAAAAAACAACAACTAAATATTGAACTACCTGAAGATGTAGCTCAAGGCATATACTCAAATCTTGCAGTTATTACACATTCAAATTCTGAATTTGTTGTAGATTTTATTAGGCTTATGCCCGGTATACCTAAAGCAAATGTAAAATCAAGAATTATTTTAACTCCAGAACATGCAAAAAGATTGATGTTAGCGCTTCAAGATAATATAAATAAATACGAAGCACAAAACGGAAAAATTAAGAATGTAGAAGGTGCTGGTGGAGCTTCTATGCCAATGAATTTTGGAACTCCTACTGCCCAAGCATAAGATAATCAACAATTTTTAAAAAGTCCTAAATAAAAGATATTCCTTTTTTATTTAGGACTTTTTTTATACAGTCTCATAAATTTTAGTAACTTGATCAAGTTGATTATTATTTATGAATTCAGGCTATTAAATTAAAAAAAAAACTCTTGTATAATTTTAATGTAAATCATGTGAAGTTAATTACATTTATAACTTTTTTATTTCTCGGGGTCGTTTCCTTATTTTCGCAAACTGCATTATATAAGGATATTACCAAACAATTAATTCATTCAAAAAAGAAAATCAATCCTGAGATTACAGTATTCTTAGAATCAGAGCAAACAGCAAAATTAATTATCGGATTTAATACTGATGAATTTCCTAAAGATATTTACGAAGACAGCTCTGTTTTTCTAAGTTTCAATATTTCAATAACAAATATTTCTGATAATTTTACACTGTTGCCAACAGAAAAAAAAGCGTTTAATTATTTTCTACCTGATTCGATTCATTATTTCAATGATGAATTTTCTTTTTCGCTTCCAAAAGAAAAGGAATTTCTTGTTGAAATAAGTATAAGAAACAAAAAAGGGAATGAACTCAATAGGTCTTATATTGAAATTAAAAATTCTTTTCAGAACATCAACAGACAACATTTTCTGATAAACAATATTTCTGACACAAAAATTGAAACTGAAAAATACATTTCACCTTCAAAACAGCTAGAAATAGCTACAAATGTTCATATTGATACCATCTATTTATATAAAATAAAACACGAATATTCTGCTGCAATAGTTCCATTTGCCATGAGACCAGCATAATTGATACATTGTTTAAAGATATTGAATCAAAATTAGTTTTTCGAAATTCTTTATTGCGTTTTAAAACAGAAAATGAAGGACTTTATTTCTTTTATACAGACTCAACTAAAGAAAATGGATTTACTCTGTTATGTAAAGATAGTCTGTTCCCAAATCAAAGCACTGCTGTCCAGATGCTTGAGCCTCTAATTTATCTGAATAGAGAAATAAATATAGATTCTCTAAAAAACTCACAAATTGGCTCAAAACTGGAATTAGATAAATTTTGGTATTTTTTAGCTAATCAGAATATTGAAATAGCAAAAGAAATAATTAGAGTTTTTTATAATCGTGTATATCTATCAAACATATATTTTACCGATTATAAAGAAGGTTTGAAGACAGATAAAGGCATGATATTTATAATATTAGGTCTACCAAATAGCATAAGATACAAAAAAAACAATGAAGAGTGGATATATGAAAACAGATACGAACCTGAAAATAATGTAAGCTTTATTTTTGAAAATAATGAAACCGTAAATTTGAATAACTCATGGTTATTGAAAAGAAATGAATCATATAGAAGAATATGGAATGAGGCTATAAAATCATGGAAAAAAGGTCAAGTATTCAACTATTACAACTACAATCAATACAGCAATGAATAAAAAAATAAATCAAGCAATTCAGTTTGCAGCATTGGCTCATAAGAATCAAAAAAGAAAAGGATCGGGGGTACCTTATATATCACATCCATTTTCAGTTGCAATGTATTTAAATTCAAAATTCTGTTCGGATAATGTAATAATAGCTGCACTTTTTCATGACTTACTTGAAGATACAAAAATTAAAAAAACAAACATAGAAGCTCTTTTCGGCAGTGAAGTTCTAAAAATAGTTGAAGATTGTACCGACGAGAATTTATTTGATTGGAAAAAAAGAAAACTTGCAACATTCGAAAAAATAAAATCAGGAAATGATAATCTGCTAAAAGTAAGCATGGCCGATAAAATGCACAACATGCTATCTATGCTTGAAGATTTTGAAATTGTACAAGATAAAATATGGAAAAAATTCAGAAAAGCTAAATCTGATTATCTATGGTACTTTTCTGAATTACAAAAAATTTATGAAATTAAATCTGAAATAATGGAGACAAAAAGTATTTATTCTGATTTTTTACAGATTTTCAATAAATTCAATGAAACTTTTAATGATAAGAAGTAAAACATCGTTTTCAAATACAATAAAACAAATTCTATTTATTTATCTGATATATTGCAATTTAGATATAATTGCTCAGAAAAGAAACTCGGTAGATAATTTATGTTCTGAAATTGATAATTTATTCGAAGTATATTATTCTCTTTCCCCGTTAGGTGAAATTAATTATAGAACAAACCTACTAGGCATAAGCGCAACAGAATATTCTCATTACAATTATAACTCTTCTACAGAAAAATTGATATTAGGTGATAGTATAAAAAACTATATTGCTATAGAAATCTATCAGGAAAAGATAAAAGAGAAACTATTTCAATTATGTCGTCATCAGGAATTTAGTAAGCCTATAATTCAAAATTTATTTTCTAAGCATCAAATCATACATTCTAGCTCTGATGATGGAAAATTTCATAACCTAAGTTTCAATTCTAAATGTGGTTATGCTAATGATAATTTAACTTCTTTATCATTTTACTCCGAATTCGACAATACAATATTATCAGATAATTTTCGCAAAAGTGAAATTATATACAATGAAGTAAATGAGATATATCAATTAATTTATACAATTAAAAATCAATCAGAAAATCATTATTTGCTTATAGGAAGTTCTAAAACTGGAGTAATAAGTTACAATTATTACGCTAAACTTGTATCGTTTAAAAATAATAAGATTGATTTAAAATTCAATCTTTTCTTCACTCTAAATGATTCAGAAGCTCAAATGTATTTCGACGAAAATTCAAAAAAAATCAATTGGCTATATTTTACAGATTATTTTCAGACTACATGCAACTGTTTAAATAACCGAGATATAAATAATAACGCTCCTGATATACAGCCTGAAAATGAAACTCTTAAAGTAAATATTCAGTGTAAATGTGTGTATAGTTTTGACGGAAATACTTTTATCCAAACTTTTGAATAGAATAAAAACTCAGACTCGTTTTGATTAAAACACTACCTACCAATTAGATATGAGAATTTTACAAAAAACACATCGTGGGGATAAATGGTAAATAAATGAAACAGATTTGATCCGGTATTATTTATAGCTGTATCAGGAAATTCAGACCTCCCCTGCGACCATACAAAGTAAAAACTCGAACCCGGCTTAAACTCATATTTAACAACAAGATTTGAAATAAATTCTAAACTTGTAAAATCAGGATTTGAAATTCTAAAATCTTCATCGCCATTTTTATCTAAATCTAAAGTATATTCATTAGAACTTCTCACGTATTTGATTTGATTTTCGTCTAAATTAATATATCGCTCACTTAAGTTATCTGCCATAGGATTGCCCACTGTTTGGAAAGAAAAATAGTCGTTGGTAGATATAAACGGCTGTCCATAATATTGAATAGAAATTTTTGGTGTTATATTCAAATTTATTCGCAACTGAGCTGCTAAAGTTTGTTGCTTTATAGAGCTAACAATATAATAATCTTTATCTTGGAAGACTTTTTTATCAACGTACATATCGCTCGTGTTGTAGTAATTGTAAATAGGAGTTAATTCAAGTCTCAGTCTATCATTTATTTGATATTTAAGGAGTAACTTAACGTTTGCTACTTTATATGAATTATTAAACCCATTTACAAAGAAAAGCTCCGGAGTTAATATAAACTTACGAATACTTTTTGAGCTCACTTTAGAGTAAAACTCATATCCGCCTTCGTACTTAATGCCTGATCCACCTCTTAAATTAGAATTGCTTATTCCGCGAGGCTTTATTGTATGGCCAATATCAATGCTCCACATTTTTTTTAGAATAAATGTGGTATGAATATTTACTCCAAAATAATTCATTCTACCAGAAAAATCGCAGCCATACCATTCATTTATATGTACTTGAACCGAACGGAAAAACAACCATGGGTCAAGTTTTCTAATATTGTACCACAACACCTGTTGTATATGATCCGCCTCTCTCTGATAACCAATATCATTGAGTTCTAAAGAAGGCGACCTCCACGATACATAAACAGAATATTGAGTATTTTCTCTCCCTGCTTTTCCGAAATTCAAAGTTCCGGCAGTACCTGTCATGCTTGTTCTCGAAGAATCAAATTGAATATGCTCGGCATCAGGACGTTGAAAATATCTCAATGCAGAACTCTGCAAAT
Source organism: Bacteroidales bacterium (assembly GCA_016714605.1). Taxonomy (GTDB): domain Bacteria; phylum Bacteroidota; class Bacteroidia; order Bacteroidales; family UBA1715; genus JADKDL01. The sequence continues at coordinate 54,860 of JADKDL010000025.1, forward strand.
CTATCATTGCCAATGAATCACCTAAAACATGACTCATCATGAATTTTGCATTAAAATAATATTTCTTATAATTAAAGGTTCGCATAAAATCGACCCCTCCTGTATACGCTGAACGGGAAAGATTCTGAAGATATGGCTCATCTATTTTTCTATTTGTGGCCGTAAACATAGTCTGCAATACGGTTTCACCTTTATTAAAATCTTTAATTACGCTACCTACAAAATAATTAGTAGTAGGTTCAGCAACTATCTTACTAATACTATTTTTTGAATCAAGACCTAATGTTTGCTTCTGAGTCACAGACTCAAGCACACCCACTGATAAGCCTTTTTGCGTCTTACCGGTAAGCTTTAAAGCTCCAAGAATATTTGTACTTTCAGGTCTTTCTAAATATTCTTTATCTTCAACATCGGGGATGTAATGAGGCATTCTACCTAACCTCCTTGAATAGAAAAGATTATCAGATCCAATACCACCATCTCCGGGCGAAGCATCCATTTCGAGCATATTTTTACCTTCAATAAAGAAAGGTCTTTTTTCGGCATAATATGTTTCAAAAGCAGTTAAATTGACCTCAGAAGGGTCGGCATCTACCTGTCCGAAATCTGGATTCACCGTGACATCTAAAGTAAAATCATTACTCAAACCAATCTTAGAATCGAAGCCTATTTTAGAATATGTTCCTCTCCCATCCTGTTTAAAAATATTATCAGTTTCTCTTTTATACGTCTCAAAAACACCAACTAAAAAGGGCGTGATTGATAATTGTCTTTTACTTCCTATTTCTTTTATTCCATTCAAATCGCCAAAATAATATACTATTCCACCAGTGCCGGGTGGTGTATATTGCCACAGACTAACTTCTCCTATTCTATAAATAGCGCGTTTTACTTGCATTCCCCATACCTGAGATTGTTCAATATTAAACCGCAATTGGGTAAAAGGAATCTCCATTTCTACCCACCACCCGGTAGAATCTATACTTGTCTGGGCAGACCATATTGCATTCCAATTAATGTCCCAATTCATATCATTCGTAATTTTCTGATCTTGCAAAATGCCCGATGCTGAAACGGTAAAAACAAATGCTGTTCTGGAATCATAATAACTATCCAAACGAAAGGATACTACATCACCCTTCTCTTCATCCCTATTTCCCATAGGGGCATAAATATCGCTTGGAGAATTATCGAGCGCATGAATTGCCACATAAAGGTGTGTTTCTGTATAGATAATTTTAAAATACGTTTTGAATGTAGGAGATACACTGTCAAATGGTTCTGTCTGAACAAAATCTCCCTCCCACTGGGCAGCATCCCAAACAGTATCGTTCACAATACCATCTATTTTAGGCTTACTGAAAACAGATGCAGATAAATATTTTTTCTTTTGAGAATAACTATATATGCTTATCATTATAAAAAATATGAATAAAATATAGTTTTTGTTTTCCCAATTTTGAAGCTGCATCATATAGTTTTGAAATTGAATATTAAAATGAACCTAATACGCTATATCCAGTTAAGTGTTTACATTTTCAATTGTTTTTTAAGAAGCATAAAAATCACAAACAAATGTACATTCTCTAATATTAATAAAAAAAAACTCCATTAAACTTTATTTACATGTCATGATTATGTCTTACTGATTGAACACATAAAAATTAATTAACTCAATTAGTTCTATAAATAGATTCTATAAGCTTCCACAAATATTTTGATATTATAAAAATAATATTGTTTCGTTATCAAAATGCAACAAGAATGAACCTTATGTATCAAAAACTAAGTTCTTCAAATAAAGTTACAAGCTCTTACAAATATTAAATTTGAGAATAAATTAGCTGTTTGTTATTTGAAAAAAAATGTTATTTTCGCATAAAATACGGTAAAAGAAAAATATTTTTTGTAAAATCAGCTACAAAAAAAACAAATAATTTCATAACATACTATTTTTATGTAAAGTAATTTTTTTTTTATATTTTTATAGAACAAATAAAAGGGAATATTATGTTGAAACCCGAGGAGTGTAAGTCTCTTGAAGAGGTAAGAAATGAAATTGATAGCATTGATAAACAAATTTTACATTTGTTTGGTCAACGTTATAAATATGTTAAGGAGGTTGTAAAATACAAAACAGCTGATAAAGATAGTATTATAGCGGCAAAAAGAAGAGATGCGGTATTGCAAAAAATTAGAGTTTTGGCAGCAGATAATAATTTAGACCCCGATGTTTTTGAAAATATTTACAGAATATTAATCGAACACTTTATAGAAGAGGAATTAAAAATAGTTAACTTAAAAATTAAATAATATACTTTACTAATATTTATGTACAGAAAAGAAATTAAGGTACTAGATTGTACTATCAGAGACGGTGGGTTGATGAACAAATGGCAATTTTCGGATGAATTTGTTAAAGGAGTCTATAAAGCATGTGTTGATGCGGGAGTTGACTATTTTGAAATAGGATATAAAAGTAGTGAGAAAGCATTTTCTAGAACAGAAAATGGAGATTGGAAATTCTGCGATGAAGCTTCTATAAGAAGAATTGTAGGCGACAATAATACCAATACAAAAATAGCATGTTTAGTTGACATAGGTAGAATTGAATTTGAAGATATTCTTCCAAAATCTGAAAGTTTGATTGATATGATGCGAGTTGCATGCTATGACTATCAGATAGATAAAGCTATAGAATTGGCAGAACACTGCATGAATAAAGGCTATGAAGCTACAATAAATCTAATGGCTGTATCAACCGTGAAAGAACACGCTCTTGACGAGGTTCTTAAAGATGTTGCAAAATGTAAAGTTCCTATTTTTTATCTTGTTGACAGTTTCGGAAGCATGTATTGCGAAGACATTCAGCATCTTATGAAAAAATATACAGAAGCCCTTCCTGGAAAAACAATAGGTTTTCACGGACATAATAATATGCAATTAGCTTTTTCTAATACCATTGAAACTATTATTCAAGGTGCCAACATGCTAGACGGTACAATATTAGGTATAGGCAGAGGAGCAGGTAACTGTACTACTGAATTATTATTAGCATTTTTGAAAAACCCTAAGTATAAAATTAAACCAATATTAGAAGCTATTCATAATCACCTACTTCCTCTAAGTAAGAAGATAGACTGGGGCTACCACATGCCTTATATGCTTTCTGGTGCTACAAACGAACACCCAAGAACAGCCTTGAAATGGATGGATGAAGGTAAAAAAGATGATGTAATCGGCTTTTTTGAAGAACTTAGAAAAAGCAAAGAAGAATTAGAATAATAATAAAAATATTCTTTCAATCAAAAAACCTCAGTAACTTGAATTTACTGAGGTTTTTTATTGAAAGAATTTGTCATAACTATCGGGCTAGAACATAAGCATCAATAAGAGATTTTAATTCTATTTCTATTTGCGAATAATCGCCCTGACTCATTTGTTTTAAATTAAAAATACTACCACCAAAAGCAACCGCATCGGCACCATTTTTAACAAAATCGCCAATAGTAGTTTTGCTTATTCCACCACAAGCCAAAAGTTTAATTTGATTTAAAGGACCCTTAACCTCCTTAATGTATGTGGCTCCTAATACTGATGTAGGAAATACTTTGACCATTGTAGCTCCATAACTCCAAGCTGTAAAGATTTCTGTTGGTGTCATAGCACCAGGAAATACAGGTATTTTATTATCAGCACAGAAACCTATAACTTCCTTATTCACAATAGGCTGCACGATGAAACTGGCTCCGGCATTTAATGCAGCATCCATATCTTTCAAATCTAAAACGGTGCCGGCGCCTACCGCAATTCTACCCTTTGCATATTCACACATTTTAGAAATAAGCATTGTAGCATTTGACGTATTCATAGTAATTTCAATTGCTTGTAGCCCACTTTTTATAGCTATGTCAGTAATATTCTGAATCATTGACTCATCTATTCCTCTCAAAATACCTAACAATGGCATTTTCTCAAATATATTCAAATTCATTTTTTTCGCGTCTATAAATAATTATTCTCAATAGAAATACTTACTTCTCATGTATAATTTATTGTCTTTAAATAACAGATACTGCTTGTTTTTTAATATCCACAATTCATATTTAACCCAAGAAAAGGTAAATAACTCTTTTTTTAGTATCTCAGGTTCAACTTTTTTACAAAAATCAATAGTTACAATATTTGTTTGTTCTGAGGTGAAATAGGCATTAACCATCTCAATACCAAAGTCTTTTATCAATTTCTGTTTTTTCTCATCAGTTTCTCGTTGCAAATGCTCTCTCCAATATTCCATTTTCTGATTTTCGTCCGGAGTCAAATTATTTCGTTCTTCGGCAATTGCTTTTATTGCTTTTGCCTGATTTATTTTAAAATCATGTAATTCTTGAGATTTGCGAAAATCTTGCATGATAAAATAAGAAAGCTTATCAATTTGTTTTGATACACTTACATCTTCAATATTTGAAATAATAGCTTGTATTTCTTTAAGTGTTTCGTTTACAAAATGATTCTTACCAACAAAAACAAGATCGTTATAAAATTCAACATAAGAATCTAAAATTTGTAATTTCATTCGCAATTTACTGTTTAACGAATCAGACAAATACTGCTTGTTTCTAGCAATAGCAGCTAAATCATTAATAAGCACATTATAAGCCGACTGAAAAATATACTTCTCTATAATTGACAAATACGCTTCCTCTGCATTGTTTTTGATTCTAAGCAATTCATCTTCATTATTTTTTTGCGAAATTGCTTTATCAATAGTTTCCATTGATTTAATTAAATTATGAAAAGCAACTGTTGGCATCTCATCTTTTAAATAAACACCAACATAATAATAGGTTTCTGCTTCATTTTTTACAAAATTATTTTGATTTTGTAGATTATTTAATAAATCAAAATATAGTGGTGTATTTTCTGCTATTCTATCATTTGCCATATTGTATCTCAAACAATATAAGCCAGATAAAGCAGCATTTTCGATTCTTAAAGTATCATTTTTGAAAAAATCATAATGGTCAGAAAAAATATCAAACGTTTTCTTATATAAGCCACAATAGTAGGCATTATCGAACCTTTTTTGAAGGCTGTCGAGATTGCTTTGAGCGGAAAGACTTAGACAAAAACTGCTAAATAAAAAAGCATTGAACAGGAACAAACCATAAGATTTTATCTTTCTATTATACATACCATGAAGTTTTCTTAAATAATATTCGTTTTTCAAAAGTAACAAATATTTATATCTAAATGAATAAAAAGTTATATAGTAACATATTTAATACTGCTTCGTTAAGCAATCAAAAATTAATTGTTTTTTTTTTATAGATTTAACCTGCCAATAAATTACTGTTAATAAAAATTTTAATATGAAGAAATATGTATGTTTTATAGTATTTGTGACCATGTTCAAAATACTGTCGGCACAAGGATTTGACGGTGCAGAAAATACAATAACATATTATGATATTAGTGGCGATACAAAAGAATGCTACCAAAATATATGGTATAAAAACACTGAAGCCGAATATTATGGAGATGAAAAAGAAGCATACAACAAAAGGAAAATAGCTTTCAGGAATGAAAAATTCCAAATGATTGCCGATGACAACACTATCGAAGTACTAAAATCTCTAGGAATTTTTACCGGATTGATGCGTGGTTACTATTATCCTCAAGGGGCATCAATAGAAGAAATAAACTTAAAACAAGCATTTATAGCATATTTAGGTATTGATGTGAAAAAATATGACATTCGTGTAAAATTCGTAGGTGAACACCTTCAATATATGCTCAACTACAAATTAAAACCACAAAAAAAATTCAAATATGCTGTTTTTAGAATACCTTCTAATGCTTATACAGAAGACCATGAGTATGTAATATCAGCAACTTCTACTCAATATTTGCTTACCATTAAAGCTACCTACAATAATCAAGAACTTACTCTTACAGTAAGCAGACGAGTAAGCAAACTCACTGCTTGGTTTAAGAAAATAGGACTCAATAAGAAAAAAGAACCGCTTCTTTAAAAATTTAAAAAATATATTTTACGTATCTCATAGTTTATATTGATATGAATCACCTAAAATTATTTATTTCAAAAGCAACAATATTCTATTTTTAATACTAATTCTTTTTCTAGAAATAGATACTTAGAATTAATTTTTAAAATGCAATACAAAAAAAAAGCTCATACTCTTTTCCTCATTTTGCATTAAAGTGCAATTTGTATTTGTATTGTAATACATCATTAATAAATAAAATTATATAAAATTAGAAACCGTTTAATGACTCTGGAAAAATTATATAACAAACGTGTTTTTACCGCTATACTTATTATAGCCATTCTATTTATTATTGTATCTTATATTGCAATAGTAGTAAATTTAGAAATCTCTTCATTTGAAATTTTTATATTCTCAATATTCTTTTTTTCTGTTGTTTTGTTTACGATACTGTTTATGATGTATGCTGTATATGTGAAACTGAAATGGTTTTCAAACTATTTTTCAAAAATATCTTTTCAAAAAGAAAAAAACGAAAAAAAACTAACATTGTCAGCACTCTATAAACCGATATTTCCATTATTGGATCAACTTGAAAGTAAAAATAGAGAACTAGAAGAGTCTGTTTTAGAACTCAGAAGACAAAGTGTTGTATTTGAACACAACGATCTACTATTAGAACTTAATGCCGAATTAGTTGTTCAAAAAGAAGAGCTTACAACCTTAGCAGAAAATTTAACATTTGCTAACCAAGAAATATTAAAACAAAAGCAAATTGCTGAGGATCAGAATAAAACCTTAACAGATAATCTAGCATACGCAAGTATAATACAAGCAGCTGTTCTAACACCCACCTTTAATCCGCGAAGTTTTGTAAAAGA
>JADKDL010000026.1 GCA_016714605.1 Bacteroidales bacterium
CTACGCAAGACAAACCACATTTGCAGATAAAACCTGACGTAGCCAAACTGGAATATATTTATGATGCAATTGATGAAGTAAAAAAAATAAAGCCGGCAGACCTACCGCTCATTGGTTTTTGCGGTGCTCCGCTCACGGTTCTGCTGTATATGCTGCAAGGGGTGAGCAAGAAAGCCGAATTCCCTGATGCGGTGAAATTTATCTATCAACAGCCCAAAGAAACCAAGTTGCTTATAGATGCCATTACCAGAAGTTTCTCTGGAGTATATTGCCGGATAAATAAAGCATAGTATAGATGTTTTTCAGTTGCTCGATACTCATGCCCGGCTTACTTCCTTTTCAATTATACTGAAACCTTATTTATACAAGTATATATTGAAACTGGCAAAAATACGAGATAGTAATGTTCCATTTATATATTTTCCCAAAAGGCATAGGAATTGGACTGAGTACTACAACTCCCAATTATGCCGACTATCTGATATGGAATTGGGAAACACCATTGAAAGACAGCCAGAAAAGTTTAGTTCATGAAGAAATAGGACTGCAAGGAAACATTGACCCACGGTTGCTTTATGGTTCACAACCTGATATTGCTGAAGCTATGAAATACTACATACGCTTCCACAAAGAAAATAAAAACTGGATAATGAACCTAGGTCACGGTTTTCTGCCCGATATACCTTACGATAATGCAAAATACTTGGCAGATTTGATTCTGGAATCTGATTGGAAGAGTTGAAAAATTTTAAACCATCCACAAGAAATAATTCTTATGGATGGTTTAAATGAATACAAACAATAATAAAATGTTCAACAACAAACTATACCACTAAGCAATATTGGTAAAAACCTGTTGAATATCATCGTCGTCTTCTATTTTGTCAAGAAGTTTATCTATTTCTCCCATTTGTTCTTCTGATAGTTCAATAGGATCGGTAGGAATTCGTTGCAATTCGGCTTTGGTTACATTTACCTGTTTCTCTTCAAGGGTTTTAGACATAACACCAAAGTTGGTATAGTCTGCATAAAGATAGTAATGTTCTTCGCTACTTTCTATATTTTCCAGTCCGGCATCTATAAGTTCAAGCTCAAGCTCTTCAATGTTAAGACTGTCTGACTTAAGCACTTCAAACACCGACTTTCTTGAAAACATAAAATCTAAAGAACCGGTAGGCACCAGTTGTCCGCCATTTTGTTGAAGTAAGACTTCACGTTTGCAAACCGTTCGTGTAGGGTTATCAGTAGCACATCCACCACAACCAAAACACCATGAGGAATTTTCCCTCGTAAAGAATTTCAGTAAAATTGTCGGCATCTTTACCTGCTGCTCTTTTAATAGCCGCTTCAATATTATCTTTGGGCATGTTCTGCGCTTTTGCATTTAATATTGCAGTACGCAACTTCCCATTCATGTCGGGGTCTGTTCCCCCTTCTTTGGCTGCCATTGTAATTGCTTTAGCTAACTTTGGAAATATTTTAGACATTTTATCCCAACGCTTTTCTTTCGCAGCCCTTCTGTATTCAAAAGCTCTTCCCATAAAATTGTTAATTTTTTTTACAAATATAATTTTTTCGTGCAAATTTTGAAAATGTATTTGTTTAAATAGAAATCTTAATTACCTTGAATATATAAATGACCTAGTAAAATACTCATTTTTAAAGATGATTTGTGATAAAAAAATAATAATTGTGTTACCTGCTTACAATGCAGCTCAAACACTCATGCAAACCTATAAAGAAATTCCTTTTGATGTGGTTGATGATGTAATTTTGGTAGACGATAATAGTTCAGACACCACGGTAGAAGAAGCAAAACGACTTGGAATTAACCATATAATAAAGCATAATAAAAACACTGGCTATGGTGGCAACCAAAAAACTTGCTACAAAAAAGCTCTGGAACTCAATGCCGACATTATCATTATGCTTCACCCAGATTATCAGTACACGCCAAAGCTCATTCATTCTATGGCATTTCTCATAGCTAATGATGTTTATAAGGTAGTGTTTGGGTCGAGAATTTTAGGTAGGGGTGCAATAAAAGGAGGAATGCCTATATATAAATATTTTTTTAATCGGATATTAACCTTGTCTCAGAATGTTCTGCTGGGCGAGAAACTTTCAGAATATCATACCGGTTATAGGGCTTTTTCTGCCGAAGTACTCAGAACCATTAATTTCGAAAACAATTCTGATGATTTTATTTTCGATAATCAAATTATTGCTCAGATATTCTACAATAAGTTTGAAATTGCTGAGATTACCTGTCCTACTCGGTATTTCAAAGAGGCATCATCAATAAATTTTAAAAGGAGTTTAATCTATGGTTTAGGGGTTTTATTGGTGTCAATAAAGTATTTTTTGCAAAAGAAGAAACTTGGCAAATTTGCTCTCTTTTCTGATTAGAATTTACAATGAGTTATCGTGTATTTTCAAATCAAATCCTTTTTTCTTCCAGTCGAGTATTCCCTTTTGCAGGTTATAAACAGCATCATAACCTTTCTTTTTTAAATAGTTGGCAGCAAGTGCGCTTCTATGTCCGGTACGGCAATAGACAAATATCTTCGTGTTTTTTTCTAGCTGCAATACTTTATCAGAAAACTGGACATCATATATATCAATATTCAAAGCCCCCGGTATATGTTCCGATATATATTCAACCTTGGTTCTTACATCGAGCAAAATACAATTATCAAAAATCATTTCTTGCTTGAGCATTTCTGCGCTTATATTTTCAACAGTGAAAATTATTTTTTCGGTTTGCATGATTCAATTATTTTCTCGGTCAGTGTTCTATTGTCGTTTGTTTATTCTTATTTCTTACAATTTTTTCTTCAGTAACGATTTTGCAAAATCACATGATTCTACTTCATTTTATTTTGAAATGAGCGATTCAAGAGCTTCATTAATTAATTGATTATTAATATCTCTTCCAATAAAAACAATTTCGCTCAAAGCATCGGACTCTTTATAAGAATCGGTCTCATACAATTGAAAACTATCGTTTACACATTGTAAAACGTATTGTTTGTCTGATTCTGCAAAATATACAACTCCTTTAATTCTAGGAATATTATTGCTATTGAGATGTATGAATTGTTCAATCCAAAAAAGGAACAAACGCTTTTTGAAATTTTGCTTATAAGAAACATGTATTGTTTCAAAAGCTTGTGAATGATTTTTCTCAACTGCTACAGGTTCACTATAAAGTATAAGTTCGTTGCTGAGTTTTGATTTTGAATACACGTTTCTTTCAAGAATCTCTATACCATCTACTTTAGCAAAGTTTGTTTTGCAAAGTTCTTTTTTATTAAATTCCTTAAGAATAGATTCTATTTTGTGTAATTCATTATCATTTACCAAATCTATTTTGTTTATGATAAATAAATCAGAATGTATTAATTGCAATTGAGCTTCTTTATATTCTTTATAAGAATTGAGGAAGTTTTTGGCATCTATCAAGCAAATAACAGAATCTAATTTAAAATATCTGTTAACCCTGTCTCCACCCAAAAACATTTTTATAATGCTTCCAGGGTCGGCAATGCCGGTAGTTTCAATAATGAGAGCATCGCATTCTGTACCACTTATTATGAGGCTGTTTAGTACCGTTCCTAATTCATTTTTCACTGAACAACAAATACAACCGTTGGTAAGTTCAATAATCTTTGATGAATCAACATTGCTTATCAACTTTTTATCAATGTTGGTTTCGCCAAATTCATTTTCAATTACAATGATTTTCTTATCGTTATAGGTAGCAATTATATTATTAAGCAGGGTCGTTTTCCCGCTGCCTAAAAATCCGGTTATTATTGTTACAGATATGCTTTTACTTTTCATTTTTTTCAAAACAGAAAGCAAAAATATATGAAATTGACTTATTAACAAATAATAATTGTATTTATTTATTATTTATTTTTAAGAATTCGCGAAAACACAACAAAGTAAGCGATGCTAACTTATTGATAATTATTTACAAAAAGGAATCTAAGATAGCTACCATTATTTTATTATTATCGGTAGCTTTTTGAATATTATCAAGAATTGCATCGACCGACTGAACAAATTTATTTTCAACCAAATCGGAATAGCAATTCACTAATATTTTCTTCAAAGAATCGGGGGTCATTTCTAGATGAAACTGCAAAGCCAAAACATGATTATTGTACATAAAGCCTTGATTTTGGCAGGCTTCCGAGAATGCTATTGAAACAGCATTTTCAGGGATTTCAAACGTATCATTATGCCAATGAAAGACTGTTGCTTTATCGGAAAGCGTTTTTAAACAAGTAATATTATCAGACTCTGGAGTTCTATGTATTGGAAAAAAACCAATTTCGGCATATTTTCCTTGATACACCTCTGCTCCTAACCTATTAGCAACAAGCTGTGCTCCTAAACAAATGCCTAAAATCTTTTTCTTTTGATCAATTGCTTTTTTAATGTATTGTTTTTCAATCCCTAACCAAGGACATTCATCGTCATGAAAAATGCTCATTGGTCCGCCAAGAATTATAAGCACATCTATATCTGTTACTTTTGGAATTCTGTAAATCTCCCAAAATTTAGTAATAGTAAGATGATGCCCCTTCTCTTCAATCCAATTTTTTATGCACCCGAGGTCTTCATAAGGCACATGCTGAAAACAATGTATGCGTAAACTCATTAATTTTGGATTTCTGATTAGTTTTTTCTTAAATAAATGACCCTTTTCAACCCAAGAAAACAGTGAAAAACAGCCATTGTTACTCAATCTATAAATTTACTTTAATAGATATAAAAAAACTATCGTAGATATACTCATTGCATATCTTTATAAATACTAAATTATTTGGAGGGTACAGACAGAAAGACTACGGTTTTGGGCATTACAGAACTACTTAAACAATCTCATTTACAATAGTTAAACTCTGTATTTTTCGAAACAGAAGCTGTTAAATCGTGATTTTCAGTAACACTATATAGTATTATTCTATGAAATAATGTATTTTTATTTTCCAGATAGATGTATCTGATACTGTTTTAGGGGTGTTTATATATTCTTCTATTGCCAATTCATTGATGGTAATTTTTGAGGCGGTTAACCATTGTAAAAATTCTTGATATTTGTTTTCAAGTTCCAATTCAGTACCCGAAAAATTATAAATTGCATACTTCCCTTTTTTTCTCTTCTTTATTTTGTAATCGCTATCTTCGGGAATACTATTTTTAATAGGTAAAGCAGCTTCAATTGTAACACTTTTAAAGTCTATTTGAGTGTAAACACAAAACGGATTTCCTGCTATTTCACCATTACTAAGTTCTACATAAGTATAAAGATCTAAAAATGATTTTGATAGTTCCTTGTATAAGTCGGTTTTTAGCACCGTTTTATTTTCATATATATAAAGTTGCTCATCAAGCATTTTTATTTCACCCTGTTTGCTATTCTCACCTTCGCACAATTGCTTTAAACTTTGTAAACCCATATCTAAGCCTTTTGTAAGGGTCTTTTGAAGTCCTGATTTTAAAAATTTAAGTATAGGGTTGCTTTTCAGATTTTGCTTTATCGATGCTTTTATTACAATTCCCGAATCTGTTTCGCTAAACTCATACTTTACAAAAAAAGGATTGGCATTATTAATCAAGATTTCGGCTTCAATTTCTTTAAGTAGAGTAGATTTATTAATTACAACCGTACCGCTACCAGCATTCTTGTTTTCACTTTGCCAGCTATATGTTGCTCTTTCTCCTATCTTTACAGAACCATACGTAATTTGCATTGTGGTGTCTGCTTTATGCCAAACATTCCAATTTTTCCAATTTTCTACATTATTTACTTTTTCAAAAACGACCTGAGAAGAAGACTTTACTACAATACTACTCGTTGCACTTATTTCTTTTGAAATAAAAAGACTGATTGCCCAAAAAAGTGCAAAAGCAATAATAATAAGTACCGAAATTTTTAAAAATTTATTCATTTAATATAAAGTTTAATGTATATAATTCAGATATATAAAACATGCTTAGCTAGTAATAAATAAGCATATATGAGTATAAACAAGAGTCCGAATAACGAACCTATAAATTTGATGGTTATTTTTCTACTTAGTTCCTTTTGCAGATTTTCATCTTCTATTTTTTCTTTAAATCGCTTAAGCTCAAATCTGAAATATAAAAACCGCATACTTCTAGGGTCAGATAAATTGTGTTTTCTCAGGAAACTAGCTTCTTGGGGAATTATCATACATACAGTCCATGCCAAAAGGATAATATCAACAAAAATTGCATGTTTGAATTTTTAAAATTAGAAAAGCATTATTCAATTAATCGGGTCAAATTTACAAAAAAAAGAATTTTGTTTAAGCATTTATATTTCTATGTTTAGTAATATTGTTGATTAATATTAATTTTGCCTACATTTTTGTAAGTTAAAGTTATTGCATAAAGTCGAACCTGAATAAAAACAGAAAAACAATGAAGAAAATCAAAGTAGCAAATCCGATAGTTGAATTGGATGGCGATGAAATGACGCGAATTATTTGGAAATACATAAAAGACAAATTGATAATACCATATTTAGATATAGATATAAAATATTTTGATTTGGGTATTGAACATAGAGATGCTACTAATGATGCAGTTACTATTGAAGCTGCAAATGCAATAAAGCAATATAATGTAGGTGTAAAATGCGCTACAATCACCCCAGATGAAGCACGAGTAGAAGAGTTTGGGTTGAAAGATATGTATAAATCTCCAAACGGAACCATAAGAAATATATTAGGAGGAACCGTATTCAGAGAACCAATTGTAATGAAGAATATTCCTCGCTTGGTTCCTAACTGGACACATCCTATTTGTATTGGAAGACATGCGTTTGGCGACCAGTACAGAGCAACCGACTTTGTTACAAAAGGCAAAGGCAAACTCACCATTTCTTTTGAACCTGCCGATGGAAGTGCGAAACAAGAATATTCTGTTTACAATTTCACCGACGATGGTATTGCAATGGCAATGTACAACACCGATGAGTCTATTTTTTGGATTTGCTCGCTCTTGCTTCAATAAAGCACTTATGAAAAAATGGCCTCTGTATGTATCTACCAAAAACACCATTTTAAAAAAATACGACGGCCGTTTAAAGATATATTTCAAGAAGTATACGAGAATGAGTTCCAAGAAGAATTTGAAAAACACAAGCTTACTTACGAACACAGACTGATAGATGACATGGTAGCATCGGCACTGAAATGGCACGGCGAATTTGTTTGGGCTTGCAAAAATTACGATGGCGATGTACAGTCTGATACCGTTGCTCAGGGTTTTGGCTCACTCGGACTTATGACATCTACACTCGTTACACCAGACGGTAGCACCATGGAGGCCGAAGCTGCACATGGAACGGTAACCAGACATTATAGAATGCATCAGCAAGGAAAGAAAACTTCTACCAACCCTATAGCTTCAATATTTGCATGGACACAAGGCCTTGCATTTAGAGGTAAACTTGATGGCAATCAGGAACTAATAAACTTTGCTACCGACCTTGAAACGGTTTGTGTTGAGACCGTTGAAAGTGGCATAATGACTAAAGATTTGGCTATTTCTGTCTATGGCAACAACCCAACAGATAGCCAATGGGTTACTACCGAAGGTTTTCTAGAGGCATTAGATAAAGCTTTGCAACAGAAAAGAAAATAGAAAGAAATAAGTCGAAAAGTTAACGTTTCCTGAGTTATACATATTCTGCAATAAAGCAAATTTGAGAACAATAATAAACCATTGTATTTCTTGAATTTGCTTTATTTTTTATTCCAAATAAGCATTGCGCCCTCAGTGTATTTAATTTTTTCGTTCTCAAGCAAATATGCTACAACTTTCAAAATATGATCTTTAGAAAAAGGGAGTTTTTCAACCAAATCATTTAGCGGTAAGGAATTTTGATTAACCGTTTTTTTTATCTCCTCAAGAATATTATCAAATTCAAGTTTGCTCAATTCAAGATCATTTCTTCTTCGGCAAATATCGCACATGCCACAACGAGTTACATTGGTTTCTCCAAAATATTCCAAAAGATAAGCACTTCTGCATTTCGATTGTGCCGTTGCATACCTTATAATAGCATCTAATCGGGCTATATATCTATCTTTCCGCTCTGTATAATTAGCTCTGGAAATAATAAGAGAATCTTGTGGCAATCTTTCTTCCGTATATATTATTAGCGGATTGTTTTTGGCCGGAAAATAATTGATTACCCTAATCTTATTGAGAATATGAAGATATTTTTTTATAGTATCTACATCAGTACCCATAATCTTAGAAAGTTTGTGTTCATCAATGTTTGAATAATCGGAAAATATGCCACTATAGGTTCGTAGCAACAATCTTATAAAGGCATCAAAATCTTTGTTTTCAACTTGAAACTTATAAAGATAATCTCTATCAACAATAAATCTAACTTTAGACTGAGTTTCCATGGCCTCAGTAAGCTCAATATAACCTTCCTGTTGCAATATTTTGAGACTATTATGAGTACGCATTATTTCAAATTTAAATTTTGAAACAAAATCAGCAATGAAAAAATCGAAAACCGTACCTTTATTGCTCCCTACCGGAATTTGATAGTAATTGCTCACCGCTTCATAAATTCGCTTTACAAATTCTACAGGCGGAAAAGCAACTTCTACACTATTTATTAAATGTTTAATATCGGTTTTATTATAAACCAAAACAGCAAAAGCCTGTTTGCCATCTCTCCCAGCCCGTCCGGCTTCCTGAAAATAAGCCTCAATAGATTCAGGTATATCTAGATGAATTACAAAGCGAACATTGGGTTTGTCAATGCCCATTCCAAAAGCATTGGTACAAACCATAATCATATCGTCAGAATTCTTCCATCGGTTTTGTTTCGCTTCTCGCACCTCACCAGGCAATCCGGCATGGTAATAATCAGCATGAATTCCATTTACCACAAGCAATTGAGCATATTCCTTTGTCTTCTGCCTGCTTCTTACATACAATATTCCAACACCTTTATTTTTCTTAATTGTAGTAAGTATATAGCCCAGCTTATCTTCAATATCTCTTACTATATAGGTAAGATTCTTACGCTCAAAACTGGTTGAAAAAACATTTTTTTCATTGAAATGTAACTTTACTTGAATATCATCTACCACTTCTTTAGTAGCCGTAGCCGTAAGAGCTAAAACAGGTACCGCAGGAAAAATGGTTCTTATCGATGCTATTTGCAAATATGAAGGTCTGAAATCATAACCCCATTGAGAAATACAATGAGCTTCATCAACCGTTATTAGGTTTATCTTCATTTGCTTGAATTTAGCAAGGAAATATTCAGACTGCAACCGCTCGGGCGAAATATATAAAAACTTAAAATCGCCATAAATGCAATTGTCCAAAGTAATATATATTTCCTGATTCGACATTCCTGAATAAATAGCCAATGCCTTTATCCCTTTGGCTTTAAGATTATCTACCTGATCCTTCATCAGAGCAATGAGTGGAGTGATTACTATACACAAACCCTCCTGAGCCAATGAAGCCACTTGAAAAGTAATAGATTTTCCTCCCCCTGTGGGCATTAAACCCAAAGTATCTCTACCCGCAAGAACAGATTGAATAATATCTTCCTGTAAAGGTCTGAATTTTGAATATCCCCAATATTTTACAAGAATTTGTTCAAGTTTATTCATTATTCTAAGGCAATCTAAAATGCGTTTGTAGGATCAATTATGAGCAAAGTTAATGAAAATAGAGCTATTAATTAAATAAGGTAAGCAGAAGCCTAAAAGAAAAAATCTATAAATACATTTTTTTTTAGTTGAGAAACATAATATTTAGTACCTTTGTGCAATTTTAATATAAAAATTAATTACTCTACGGCATGTCTTACACCAGTGAAAAAATTATTTTTGAAGGATTAACTTTTGATGATGTTTTATTAATTCCTGCTTTTTCGGAAGTTCTACCAAAAGATGTTGATATTTCTTCACAGTTTTCGAGAAATATAAGACTTAATTGTCCAATAAGTTCAGCAGCTATGGACACAATTACCAACTCAAATATGGCAATAGCCATGGCTCGCGAGGGAGGTATTGGAGTTATACATAAAAACATGACCATAGAACAACAGGCTAAAGAAGTAAAGCGTGTAAAACGTTCTGAAAACGGTATGATTTACGACCCAATAACAATTGGAGTTGGAGCAACTACCCGCGATGTGTTAAAGCTCATGAAAGAATTTAGAATAGGAGGAATACCCGTTGTAGATGGAACAAATTCACTTATTGGAATTGTCACAAACAGAGACTTGCGCTTTGAAACAGACATGAATAAGCCTGTTACAGAAACCATGACAAGCAAAAACCTTATAACAATAAGACAAGATCAAGTTACTGGAAATGTAGCAGAAATATTGCAAAAATATAAGGTTGAGAAACTTCCTGTTGTAGATGAAAATTACAAACTTATAGGCTTACTTACCTACAAAGATATTTCAAAGACATTAGACAATCCGAATGCTTGCAAAGACAGCAAAGGCAGATTGCGAGTGGCAGCATCAATTGGTGTAGCTGCCGATACTTTTGAAAGACTTGAAGCTCTGGTAAATGCAGATGTAGATGCTGTAGTTGTAGACACAGCTCACGGACACTCTGTATATGTAATAAATACTCTGAGAGAAGCAAAGAAAAGATATCCTGATCTTGATATTATAGCAGGAAATATAGCAACCGGAGAAGCTGCACAAATTCTTATTGAAGCAGGTGCCGATGCCCTTAAAGTAGGTATTGGACCGGGTTCTATCTGTACAACTAGAGTTGTGGCAGGTGTAGGAGTTCCACAGCTTTCTGCAATTATTGAAGTATCGGCAGTAGCTAAAAAAGCCGGTATTCCAATCATTGCCGATGGAGGTATTAGGTACTCGGGAGATATAGCCAAAGCTCTAGCTGCCGGTGCAGATACAATTATGGCAGGTTCACTTTTTGCCGGAGTTGAAGAATCGCCGGGTGAAACCATAATATTTCAGGGTAGAAAATTTAAAATCTACAGAGGAATGGGTTCTTTGGAAGCAATGCAGCAAGGCTCAAAAGACCGTTATTTTCAAGATGTTGAAGATGATATAAAGAAACTAGTTCCTGAGGGAATTGTTTCAAGAGTTCCGTTTAAAGGATCTCTTTCCGAAACTATTTATCAATTGGTTGGCGGATTGAGAGCTGGTATGGGTTATTGTGGTGCTAAAAACATAGAAACATTGCAAAAAGCAAGATTCGTAAGAATAACCAATGCAGGAATTATTGAAAGTCACCCTCATGATGTTACAATTACCAGAGAAGCACCAAATTACAGTAGAGAGTAACATTACAATAAATAACAATCAGAGAATAAAAATTTGTGTAAATTTTAATTATATAAATGTGTTTTTGTTTAATATTTAGTAATACATTATACAAAAACACATTTAATTTAGTAAAAGCATATTACTGAAGTAATACAAATAATATAATAACACTAAAAAAACTAAAAAAAATAATAGTAATATTAAAAAAATAGTAGAACCCCAATGAAAACAATTTTTATTACTCTTTGCTTATGCCTGACTTTCATCACACAAGCACAAATTCAAAATGATTCAGTAATTATTAGTATAAACGGAAATCCAGTTCTGTTAAAAGAATTTCTAACCATTAAAAACAAAAACCAATCAGTTATTGTCAAAGACACTTTAAGCACTAAGGCATATCTAGATTTATTTGTAAATTATAAGCTAAAATTAGTAGAAGCTAAAGCAAAAGGCATTGATCAATCTGAGGAGTTTTTAAAAGAATTTGAGAAATACACAAAACATATAGCCGACGAATATATTTTCAGTAATAGTGTAGAAGAGCAGATTTTAAAAGATGCCTACGAAAGAATGCAATGGGATGTAAAAACAGGACACATTCTTATTTCCGTGCCTCAAAAAGCTACTCCACAAGATTCATCAATGGCTTACGACAAAGCTATTGCAGCAAGAAACAGACTACTAAAAGGAGAAGATTTTGTAACAGTTGCAAGAAGCACATCAAACGATCCGGGAGTTGAAAAAAACAATGGAATAATAGGCTATATCACTTCCTTGCAAACCCCTCCGTATTATGAAAATGCGGCATACAGCCTCAAACCTGGAGAGGTTTCAATGCCTATAAAATCAAGAGAAGGTTTCTATATTATAAAACTGTTTGATAAGCGTAAAAGTCATGGCGAGGTGAAAGTAAAACAAGTAATGTGCTTGTTCAACCAAGACAAAAGCAATTATGCTAGTTTGAAAGAAACACTAGATTCTGTGTATTTATTAGCGATAAAAGATTCAAACTTTTCTGAAATTTCAAAATCATATTCTGATGAGCCTTCTACAAAAGAAAACGGAGGCGATGTTCCTTGGTTTAATAACTCTGCACGTTACCCACAAGAATTTAAAGAAATTGCATTTGCTTTGAATGTTGGTGAAATATCTAAACCTTTTGAAACGACTTGGGGTTGGCATATATTAAAATTAGAAGAAAAAAGACCTCTTCCTAGTTATGATGCCATGAAAACAACAATAACAAAAACTTTGGAACAAGGCAACAGAAATAAAGATCTGACAAATGCAAAAGTTATTGGCAATCTTAAAAAGAAATTTGCATATAAGGCAGATTATGAGGCGATAAAATTATTTTCAACCAAAATAGACACCGTTTCAGGAAATTATAGCATAAAAGACACCCTGAACTTAAATAAAGTACTAGCTACAGCAGGCAAAGAAAAAATTTCAGAAAAAGAATTCGCTTATTGGCTAATAGATAGTAAAAAAACATACAGAAAGAATTTCGATCTAGCAGTTCATATAATTATGTTGTTTGACGATTTTATTGAAGCTAAACTTATTTCAATGGAAAGACGCGACTTACTTATTAACAATATCTATTATAAGGAAGAAGTACAAGATTATTTAGACGGAATGCTTGTATTTGATATTACCAGTTCGGAAGTATGGTCAAAGGCTAGCGATGATACTATAGCATTATTAGACTATTACAATAAAAACAAAAATAAATATTATTGGGACGAACGAGTTAATGTGAATATTTTTATATGCAAAGACACTCTAGTAGCACAGAAAATTAAAAAAGAACTTGTAAAAAAACAAAAGAAAAGTATTTCAGCCGAAGATTTTGTCGCAAAAGTAAACAGCAAAGATTCAACTACTGTTAAGCTTATCAACAAAATATATGCAAAGGGCGAAAATAAAATTATTGATTCTTTTGAATGGAAAGAAAATTCAATTAATTGGGAAAATCCACTCACTGCAGTAGAAATTGTTTCATTACTACCACCTACACCAAAAGAATTTAGTCAATGTAAAGGAACTGTAATTGCCGATTATCAAAAACAGTTAGAAAATGAATGGATAAATACCCTAAAAGCCAAATATTTAATAGAAATAAACACAAAATTATTGGAGACAATTGATGCAAAAAACTAATAGAATAATAATATTTACTCTGCTTATTATTTCACTGTTCAGCTCATGCCAAAACACAAATAATAATAGTAACAGCTCAATTTTAGCAAGAGTTGATGAAAGTATTTTGTATATAGACGATGTTGCACCTTATTTAAATGGAAGAATAGGTAAAGACAGTGCCGACTTTATAAAAATATACATCGATAAATGGATTACGAACAAACTAGTTTATCAAAAGGCATTGTTAAACATAGATGACAATGGAGAAATTGAACAAAAAGTAACCGCATATAGAGAAGCACTCTTTATTAATAAGTACGAACAAATACTATCAGAACAAAAAATAAAGACCGAAATACAAGAATCTGAATTACAGATGTATTACAATGAGCACATGACAAGTTTTATGTTGCCTGAAGAAATTGTTAAACCAATTTATGTTGAAATTCCTAAGCCGATAGCAAATATTGCTGAAATAAAGATGTGGTTTCGCTCTTCGTCGCAGGAAGAAATGGATAAGATTAAAGATTACAGCTACAAATTCTCAAATGCATTTTATTTCGACGATAAATGGGTGAAACTATCAAACATTATTGCAGAGACAAAAATATCAAAAATCGAGGCTGAACAAGTTTTAAGATACAAAAATGCATTTGTAAAAGAAGATTCTCTAAATTATTACCTCTTCAAAATAAACAAGCACCTTCCTAAAGACTCTATTGCTCCTTACGATTTTGTTAAAAACGAAATAAAAGCAATTATTATAAATAAAAATAAAAAGAATTGGTAGTTAAAACTAGAAATAAAATTTACCAAGACGCGTTAGATAAAAAGAGATTTGAAAGGAAATAAATTCTATTTTCAATAATTTAAAAAAACTAAAAAAACAATTCGTAATGTCATTAAACATCAGAAATAAAAAACTTTATTTTATTATCGTTTGTATTCAATTTATTTTCTTCTTGCAAGCACAAGAGTCTATCATGATAGATAAAATTATTGCCACTGTTGGAGCTTCTATGATTAAAGAATCAGACATTCAGAATCAATTAAACCAAATGAAACAAGAAGGTTTTGCAACTTCAAAAACATCTAATTGTATCGTATTAGAGGAGTTGGTATTGCAAAGGATGTTGATAGAACAAGCCGCCATAGATAGTATTGAAGTGAGTGAAGCCGATGTTGATAATGAAATTAAAAGAAGAATTGATCTCTTGGCTGAGCAAATTGGTTCATTTGAAAAACTAGAAAAATTTTACGATAAATCGATATTAGAAATAAAAACAGAATGGAGAGATATTGTTAAAAATCAACTTCTAGCTCAAAGAATGCAGCAATCGCTAATTGCTGATATTATCGTTTCTCCTAACGAAGTCCGTTCGTTCTACGAATCATTTTCTAAAGACAGCTTACCAATTATAAATGCTGAAATGGAAATGTCTCAAATACAATTTTCTCCGAGAATGACTCCTAAGCAAAAAATTGAATTAAAAGCTAAATTAGAAGAAATACGAGAACGTGCAATTAATGGCGAAAGCTTTTCTGCATTATCGGTAATCTATTCTGATGATTTGGCAAGTTCGAAAAAAGGTGGAGATTTGGGTTATGTTTCTAGAGGTGAACTCGTGCCAGAATTTGCAGCGGCAGCATTTAAATTAAAACCTGGAGAAATTTCTAGAATAGTTGAATCGGAGTACGGTTTACATATAATAAAAATGATAGACAGAAAAGGAGAAAAAGTAAATGTACAGCACATACTTCTTAAACCAAAACCGTCTGCTATCGATATGCAAAGTGCTAAAAAAAGAGCCGATTCGGTTTATACTCTAATGCTAAAAGATACCATACAATTTGGTATTGCAGCCAAATTATATTCTGACGATACAGACACAAAAAACAATGGTGGAGTTATGGTTAATCCTTATTCAGGAACATCAAAATTCTCTAATAATCAGATAGATCCGATAATTCAATTTGAACTAGAAAAATTATCTATTGGAGGGATTTCAAAACCATTTTCGGCCACCGACAATATAGGAAATCAGGTCTTTAAAATAGTAAAATTAATATCAAAACTAAATCACACAAAGCTTCTTTATTAGATGATTACCAAATTATTAAAGAAATGGCTTTAAATACAAAAAAAGAAAAAGCCATAAATGATTGGATTGAAACTAAAAGAACAGAATTTTACATAAAAATAAGCGAAGATTATAAACATTGTGAATTATTTGCAAACTAGAAAAAAACTTAATTAAATTTTTGTTTTTTGAAATTAAACCTATAAATTTGCAGACCTAAAAACTAAGGCTACAAAGCAGGTTTTCTTAGGTTTTATGGCGAGGTAGCTCAGTTGGTTAGAGCGCATGATTCATAATCATGAGGTCGGGGGATCATCCCCCCTCTCGCTACAAAAAAGGATATTTGGTTAAAAAACTGAGTATCCTTTTTTCGTTACTCTCTTTATGAACAAAAGCTTTATAGTTTATTTATTTTTGTTTAACAACTCAAATTAAAATAAAATTTCGATTTGCAATAATTCCATTCTAATTGCAAAAATTTAAACCAAGTAATTCGACACTCTTATTGAATATCATTTTTAACTATCATTTTTTTTTAGCCATGATAAATGAGATATTTCCACACAAAATTAAGATTGAATTATCGAAAAAAGGACAAATAGAAGATCAAGATTATATTTTAATTTTTAAAGATAATTCTCTGCTATTAAAAAGAGATAAAGAGGGTTGCTTGGATTTTCCACAAAAAAAAGATTTTTCAGATAAAGATTTACCTTCAAAATACACCTATCTATTCAATATAGACAACACAGCCTGTTTCTATATGTGGAATTTCACGAAACTTGAATCAAATGAATTTTTCTACAAAGACATACAAGAATTTAGATATTTATCGCCTCAACATATTGCTTGGACAGGCATTGTTGCATTTCAACTCATAAAATGGTACCTAGGCAATGTATATTGTGGAACATGTGGATCTGAGAACGAAGAAAAAAATGACGAACGCGCACTTGTCTGTAAAAATTGCAAGACAATACAATATCCAAAAATTTCACCAGCAATAATTGTAGCAATTAAAAATGAAGATAAAATTCTATTAGCCAGAAACAGCAATATCCCAGAAGGAAGGCATTCTATTTTAGCTGGTTATATAGATGTAGGTGAAACAATTGAAGAAACTATAATTAGAGAAGTAAAAGAAGAAGTTGGTTTGGAAGTAAAGAATTTGAAATATTATAAAAGTCAGCCATGGCCATTTTCAGGTTCACTCATGATTGGGTTCTTTGTAGAAGTTTTTGGTGATGCAACAATAAAAATCGATAATAAAGAAATAGAACATGCTGATTGGTATAGCAGAGGAACTTTACCAAATCATTCAGCTTCATTGAGCATTGCCGGAGAAATGATAGAACTTTTTGAAAGTGGTGAATGGTGATTTAGAAAAGTTTAAATAAAAAAACATTAAATCATTAACACTTTGCTATGCAATAATTTACTATATAAGAATTGTCTAATTATTGAATATCAATCAATCAAAAAGACTTATTAAGCTAATTCGACAGTTTAGTAATAATTATTTTATTACTAAAGGGGGTTTTAAAAGAATCAGTTTGTATATAATCTAACATTGAGATTCCGTTATCAGAATTTACAATAATAGGAACGCTAATTCTTCCAATAGAAAAGTTAAACTTTTTCTCACTAAGCAATATTCCATTGCTATTAAGCACAAAAAGGTAAGAAAAATGGGAGCTATCTTTGTGAGGAATTATAGAACTAGAAAATAAAAAATTATCATTTTCTAGTTCAACTACATTACCCGGATATTCAGAATAATTCTGCTTAATTTCATTTATCCACTTTACATTGCCACTTAAATCGGTAGAAATAATTTTAATATACATATTTCCAGAACTAGAATCTGATTTATTACTGTAATTACTACCATAAAACAATAAATCAGAGCTTTTAGTAAAAATAGCATAATTAGGATAAAAATCTGGGTATTTTTTTGTCCATATGGTATCTCCAAATAAATCAATTTTTAGAAGCCAAAGCAAACTAGAATGACTATGAGCTTCATAAAGAGAAGCTGTTAGATAATAATTCGCATCATTTGATTGCATCAAAGTAAAAGGCGAACACATATTGTCGGTTCGGAAATATCTTTCGGAAATCTTTTTCCCATCTAAAGAAAATCTATAAAACACTAAGCCACTACAATTCTTTTTAATATCAGAAATTACTAATATTTCATTATTGCTTCCAATTGTAATTATACTTTTACTACATGGAGGCATTCCACTAGCAATTTCATTAATCCATAAAAGCTTCCATTTCTTATCATACTTGCAGAGATAATCTACAGATGGACCTCCCATTGTACTTCTATCAGTAGAGATGGCGAAAAAACATTCGTCATTCTCAATATAGTCCATAATTACAGATTGAAATTTTACCGGAAACTTCTCAACTACTTTTCCTTGAGAAGACAATCTCAGAAAATGAATACTATGTTTACTGATTGTATCAAATATATTGGAATTAATAAAAAAACATGAAGTAGTATCTATATTAAGTTTGAAACTACGTATTGAATTTTCTGAACCAAAAGAAATTGTATCTCGACAAATCTCTTTAAGTTTTGATTCTGATTCTAATTTTGCTTCACATCTATCAGTATCAGTTTTGGGAACACAAGAAAACAAAAATAAGATTAAAACAATAAAAGTTATTAATTTATTCATTATAAATTGACATAAGAGCTAAAAAAAAGCTGATAATAAATTACCAGCTTTTTTAACACATAAACAAACAAAAACACTTAAAATTTCGCTCTAGAATTTCTTATTTTGTTAAATCTAGCTCCAATCATAATTTCGTGCGAACCACCTCCTTCATAACGAAGTTTTGAATACGTGATATCGTAAGAATATCCTATATAAATTTGATCTTTATAATTATAACCTAACATAAGAGCTACAGCATCGCTTGAACGAAATGAAACACCCAACCATGCCATCTTTCTAAATATTGTTCTTACCGTAATCTCAACTTGCAAAGGAGAACGAGTAACGGCACGAAACAACATTGAAGGTTCCATATCAAAATCTCTATTAAGGTTAAATTTATAGCCTCCAACCAAAGTAAAGTGCGTTTTAAGTCTGCTAAAGGTAGCATTACCGGTATAGGCAGTATCTTTCTCAACCTCAATTTTGTTGTTAAATAGTTGATCGGCAGAAAAACCGGCAAATAAACGAGTCGAATACAAATACAATCCAACAGTAGCATCGGGTTTAATATACGAATACTTCTTCGCTATAAAAGTTGGGTCTTCATCTTCAAGAAACTCAATTTTTTCAGGGTCAATTTTATACTGAATCAATCCAATGTTTAAACCCATACTCAAGTTTAAGTCATTTTTTAAAACAATATTATAACCATAAGCGCCATAAATCCCCATTTTAGAAGTTGGACCTTGACTATCGGTATATAAATAACCACCCCATCCCATAGGCTTGGAATTGTGAGGCCCATATACACTCAATGCTGCAGTTATAGGAGCATTATCTATACCTACCCACTGATAACGATTGTTTAATCTAATCTGATAGTAGTCATGTGTTCCGGCAATAGCAGGGTTGATGACAAATTCATTAAACATATACTGCGAAAACAATGCAGACTGTTGTGCAAATGCACCTGTTTTAATACTAATAATAAGTATTAAAAATAAAATATACTTTTTCATCTGAAAAAATTTTACAGTTTTATATAATTTAATTAAACACGTATTATGCATTTGAGCATTCGTGTCTGCGTCTATTACAATACATGTTTTTTTCATAGTTTAGTATTTTTTGATACATTCGGCATAAAAACAACCGAATGTATCAATTTAATTACTTAAAAAAATTAATATTCAATTATCTAATTATGGTAATTGAACCAGTTTCAGGCTCTGTACCTTTACCATCATTAAACTCAATATAGTAATAGTAAGTACCAATAGGTAAATCTTTACCTTTCATATTTTTTCCTTCAAATGGTTTCAAATGATAGTCTTTATCATCTTCATAAACCTTAATACCCCATCTGTTAAAAATAGAAACATAGGCACTTGGGCATAATTTCAAGTAAGGAATCACCCATGTATCGTTTATACCATCATCGTTAGGGGTTATGCCGGAAGAAATAAATATATCTGGAATTACTCTAACAAAAACAGTATCATATTCTAAGCAACCTGCAGTTGTCCTACCTTCAGCAATATAATAAGTAGATTTTTCAGGTTCTATTGCAAAGGCATAGTTTCCTGTAATTTTATAATAATCTTCATGAATCCATGCATCAATTACTACACTATCATGAGCAAATGCAGTAGAATAAGAGTTGTATTTAATCTCATTAAATCCTAAATCACCTGCTATTTTACTCACAAACCATGGCTCATCCTCTGGCTGTAGAGATAATCTAACACCACCCATGATTTCGGTAGAGTCATCAATAACTTCTCCAACTTCAGTAATAAGTTGAATATTCAAACCAATTAAGTCATGATGGGTAAGTAAGAATTTAGCAGTATCAGAATAACAACCATCGTAACTAGTTTGCAGTTTCACATACGACGAATCGGTTCTAGCTACTGATAAAGGTGTAACCCATGGACTAACCGTATCTTTTTTATTAAATACTAAATCGGTATAAGCTGTATCATAAAACCAATTATAATATTTTTTTGTGTTTAAATCTGGTTTGTAATCAGAATGAAACCAAACACTTGTCCAATCTTTCAATTGAATAGAATCGCCTAAACAAACTTTACTTCCAACTTTGTCTGTTTCATCAAAACTAGCTATACCCGGTTTGAAATATATCTGAGCAGCATTTAAACTATCAATTTCAAAAATTCTAGGACAATCGCTAGGAGGAGTAATCTCTACAGCATACTTACCTTTATTTAAGCTTGTTAAGAGCGGAGTATTGCTAAGTCCAGATGGTAGATGCGCCCAACGATAAACATATTCAACTAATTCACCTTCAGGAACACCTCCATAAATACTATCAATAGAGATAAATCCATCAGCCTCATTGTTTTTCAATTGTTCAGCGGTATAAAAATCGCAACGAGGTATTTTATAAGAATAAGCGATACCATCAATTAAACTTGGATCCAATCTAAATGAATACGCTTGAGAACATTTTCCAATAGAATCATAAACAACCAGTCCATATTCGCCAGCCTCAAGACTATCTCTAAATCTTTTTTCTCCTGAATTATACCAAACCGTTGTAGTATCATTTTCCCAATTAAATCTGAATGGTGCTCCTGGACCGGAAATAGTATCAAGAGTAAGCTCACCTTCATAAGCACGAGTTCTACAACCCGGCATAACTCTAGAATATTTAATTTCTATAGGAGCGGGTTGCAAATAGAATATTGAATCTCTTACAGAACAAGTTCTAAAATCGGTTACTTTAAGTTTATAATATCCAGCAGAAGCACTACTTAATATTGAATCTTTAGTGGTTGTAACACCATTAAAAGTGGTCCATTCATAAGTATTATCTCCACTACCACCAATTACATGAACAATAATTTCTCCTCTTTCACCATAACACTCTATAACTTTTGATGTATCAAATACAATTCTCATTGAATCAGGTTCAATAAGTTCATCAAAAGTATAATCTCTCCAACACTTATTAGAATCTGCTACAATAATTGAATAAACACCTTTACCTAGCCCACTCGCAACTTCAATATCTAACAAACTATCATGAGACCAACTGTATGTATAAGGCTCGGTTCCATTACTAGCAAGTATTTCTAATTGACCATTTGATATACCAAAACATCTAATATTTATACGTTGACCAGGTTCAATTGCAAAAGGTTCACCGTCTATAACTCTTATAGTAGTATCGAAAATACAGCCATTAGCATCGGTAATGGTTACTGAATGGTAGTCAGCCCAAAGATTTGTTACTAAAGTATCATTATCACCGGTTGACCACTGATACATAAGCGGTCTTATGCCTCCAGAAACGTTCATAGAAAGAACACCTGAAGAGTCAATACAACCAGGATTTTTTACGGTTGTAAATACCGGTTTTACCCCATTTGGTTGAGTAATAACGATAGTATCTACGATAGAACAATCGCTAAAATCACTTGTTAAAGTAACTAAATATAGCCCTGCACTCAGCGAATCAAGTTTTGTATCTGTATCGCCTGTAGACCATAAGTATTTGTAGCCACCAAGACTTCCAGCTCCGATAATGCGAACTTCTCCATCATTATAGCCATAGCAGCTAACATTTTTCTGACTTATAATTCTAACTCTCAACTGGTCGTTAGGTATATTTACACTATCAGATACAACACAATTTTTAGCATCAGTTACGGTTATATAATTCCAACCGAAACTTAAACTATCGGCACGTTTTGTAACATCACCATTACTCCACAAATATGAATAAGGACGAACGCCACCTAAAACACTAACTTCGGCAGTTCCGGTACCTATAGAATCGCAACTAATATCAGCATCTAATTTAAATTCATTTGTAATTCTTAATACAGAATCTTCATCGACGGTACCTCTACCTAATCCGGTACACTGATTAGAATCAAATACCTTAACATGATAAATTCCTAAACTTAAGGTGTCAGCAATCCATCTTGTATCGCCATTTGACCACAACACACTATAATTACCAACTCCACCAACGGTATCAGTCACTTGAGCTTTACCAATTGCATATCCGGCACAAGTAATACTTCCAATGGTTTCAACGGTAAACGCAATAGAAGAAGTATCTGTAACCGCTACAGTATCAACCAAGATACAACCTTTATTATCGGTAACAGTTACAATATGGTAATCAACCCATAATGAATCGGCAGTTGCAGTAGTATCAGCATTTGACCATAAGTAGTTAAATGGAGAAGTGCCTCCGGTTATTGAAACGGTAGCTGTACCAACACTATCTCCACAGCTTGTAAAAGTAGTATCAAAAGAAGCGGTATATTCACCACCTTGCCAAATGTAAATACTATCAACCAGCGACAAACAAGCGTTAACATCAGTAACAGTAACTGTAATAGTACCTACTGGTACTGTTACAGCAGTTTCAGTATTTTGTCCGTTAGACCATTTGTAGCTATATGGAGCTGTACCTCCAACAACATCAATAGTAAGAGAATCAAGGGTATTTGCATAACAAATAGTTTGAATGGTATCTTTAGCAAAAGAAACTTTTAGAAGTTCTGGTTGTGGAATAACAATCGAATCTACAACGCTACAACTAGATGAATCTGTAATAGTTACAAAATACTTCTCAGCCAACAATCCTGATGCAATACTTGTAGTATCTCCATTAGACCATAAATATCTGTAAGTAGGCATTGCATCATAAGGTTTTCCAAATACACCTCTAACCTCTGCAGCTCCATCATTTCCGCTATAGCAAGAAACCGATGTAGTATCAACAAATGTAGATTTCAACACAAAATTATCATTTATTGCAAAAGAAGCAACCCCTTTACAAGAGTCCTCATTTACAAAATAAACTTTATAATTGCCAACTGATAAATTTTCAATTTTACCTGAAAAATCGGTAGAAGAGGTATCAGTACTAATATATCCGTCTGTTTCTGACCACCATAAATAAGAATGTGTTGAAGACATCTCAGGGAATACTTCTGCACTGGCATCATTTCTACCCAAACAAGTAATATGGTTAAGTTTCAGTTCAGAAAACTGCAAATTGGCAGAATCTAAAAGCGTAATATTTGAAGATAAATACATACATGCATTACTATCAGTAATTGAAACATAATATATATCAACTCCTAGGTTTGCAATTGTATCATTAGCATTATCAATAAGAACTGAATCAGGCATGTTTGCCAAATTCCAACTGTATGTATAAGGAGCCGTACCACCTTGAGCTACAACCCATAATGTACCGTTATTATCGCTACATGAAGGAGAAATAGAATCGAAGGTAAATACTAATGGCTCAGGTTGTTTAACAGTGTCAGAAATTACTGATGAACAAATCGTTCCATAGGTTACAGTAACATTGTAAATACCGGCAGCAAGATTTTGCGCCATTGCAGCTGTTTGTCCGTCTGACCATAAGTATGAATCAGGAGCAACTCCATTTATAACAGTTACTTCTAAAGAACCAGAGGCTTCCCCAAAACATTTAGCATCGGCAACGGTTATATCTAACTCAATATCAGAAGGCTCATCGAGCAACACACTATCAAAATAAGAACAAGTTCCGTCAGTTACGGTTACAAAGTTCCAACCCGAAATAAGACTTCCAGCTCTTTGTGTAGTTTCACCGGAAGACCACTCATAAAGATATACTCCGCTACCTCCGGTAGGTTCAATTAAAGCAGTACCATTATCGCTACCAGTACAAGACGGAGCAACAATTTCTGAAATCACTCCTATTAATTGGTTTTCAATAATTATAGAATCCTGAACAACAGTTTGACACATATTTGCATCAAAAACAGTAACCGTATAAGTACCTACACAAAGTTTTTCATAAGGATTTGCAGTACCACCATCGTTCCAAAGATAGGTATAAGGAGCTGCTCCACCAGAAAGAATAACTTCAAGACTTCCAGCACATGGAACACAAGTAATATTTTGTTTAATAATTGAATCTAAAGTCAATGAAGATGTATCAGATATAGTTACAAAGTCAGAAACTGAACAACCATTTGCATCAGATACAGTTACTTGATATATTCCCACACCGATATTCTCAGCAACTGAATCAGCATCACTATTAGACCAAATATATGAATACGGAGCTAAACCACCTGTTACAGCTACTACTGCTTGAGCATCACTGGTATTACAGCTAGCAAATGTAGTATCAAATGAAAGTATCATTGGAATATTTGGAGACAAAATCTCAACACTATCAACAATCTGACAATTTGTATTATATGTAACAGTTACGTAATTAAATCCTAAACAGAGAGCTTTTGCAGCTGTATCAGACTCTCCACTACTCCACATAAATGAATATGGTTCAACGGCATCAGTAATAGAAACTTTAGCTTCTCCAGTGCAACTTTCAGGACAGAAAACATCTTGAAGTTTAGCTACTGTAATTTTGCTTCAATAGGTTGAGTAATTTCTACAGAATCACTAATAATACAACCCGCTGCATCGGTAATTTCAAAAGCATAAACACCAGTATCTAAACTAGCTAAAGCTAAGCTACTAGAACCATCAGCCCAAAGAGCAGTATAATTTGGTGTTCCATTTTTAGGATGTAATAAAATTTGAGCATCAGCACTGCCAAAACAAGAAATAGGAACAATCTCAACATCAACAGCTAAAACACTGTCGGTTGTAATTGTTACTAAAGATACCGATGAACATAAATTATCATCAGTAACGGTAACAGTATAAATACCTGCAGCAAGATTAGAAATCTGTGCACTTGTTTCATTATTAGACCATTTATACTCATAAGGTGCTAGACCATTAACTACAGTAACCTTAGCATTAGCATCGGTAGCACCAATACATGAAACAGAAGTATCTGTAGAAGTTATGTAGGAGTACATGCTTGAGGTATCTTCAACCGCAATCAAAGTATCTATCAAACATAAATTAGCATCGCTAATGGTAACATTATAAATTCCAACAGGCAATCCACTTATTGAACTTCCCGATGCACCATTTGACCATGAATAATTATATGGCTCAATTCCACCAGATACTTCAACGAGAGCTGTTCCAGTACTTGCAGAACATCCTGTTGGTGTAGATTCAAGTTTATTAACTACTATTTGAGTAGGTTCAGAAATTAGAATACTATCAATAGTAGAACAAGATTTTGAATCAGTAACGGTTAGAAAATACCAAGCTTGAGACAAACCGATTATACTATCAGCACCAGTTACACCATTGCTCCAGCTATATGAATATGGTGCAAAACCACCGCTAATAGTAGCTTTAACACTAGCACTAGCCGAACCAAAACAAGTAAGTTGTTTTGCATCAAAAGTAACGGCTATTATATTTGGCTCATCAACTAATAGAGTATCTTTTATGGAACAATTATTAGCATCAATAACGGTTAAATAATTTGCTCCACCACACAGTAAAACAGAATCTTTTCCAGATAATGAAGGGTCATTCCACTGATATATATAAGGAGCGTTTCCACCTGTAGGTACCACTACCAATTCTTGATCGCAAGCACCATTACAAGAAACACTCAATGAAGAGCCATTACTTGAAGGACTACCAATATAATCAGAATCAGGTAAGGTAAATGAAGTAATAGCACAAGAACCATCGTTAAGCGGAAGTGAAATTGTACCAGACTCTCTTCTAATAGCAACCGATTTACCTTCACTATCGATATCTTCAAATACAAGCGTTACACTAGAAAGTAAGCCTCCACCAAAATCACCACAA
Organism: Bacteroidales bacterium; assembly: GCA_016714605.1. GTDB lineage: Bacteria > Bacteroidota > Bacteroidia > Bacteroidales > UBA1715 > JADKDL01. The sequence goes on from JADKDL010000026.1 coordinate 25,983, forward strand.
TCTTGAACCTCAACTTTCCAACCCTCTTCTGTTGGATCTAAACCATACAATGAAGAGAAGCTCTCTGACGATGCCCAATTACCAAATAGAGTTGGGTCGCCCGAAGCTAAAGAACAAACATTTAAAGGTACAAACCGCGGTAGAAGAGAAGCAAACTTCAGTAAAATTACTACCTAAATTACAAGTCAAAGGCTCAGTAGTTTTTAATGGAGATTCCAATAATGTAATTTCATCTCCTAGTGGACTAACCAAGTTAAATCCTATTTCCTCAATAAAATCGTGTAATCCTGTAAAGCAAACAGTTATAGTTGTTGAAGCACCTATTTGATAAGGAGGGCCGGTTACAACAGGTACTGTTGCGGTATCCATAACGATTTCATTGCCACTAAAGTCAAAATATTTTAAAGACAATGCAGATGGTTCGCTTACATTGAAAGAATCAACAATTGCGCACATCTTAGCATCACTAATAGTAACTTTATATTTACCTGCATTTAATGCTGCATTTAGGGAAGATGTTTTACCATCAGACCATAAATAAGTATATGGAACAGAACCACCCGTTACAAATAATTCAATTGAACCATCGCTTAATCCATTACATGAAACATTTGTAGTTACAACCGAATCAATTACAAATTCGGCAGGTTCATACACATTTATTGAATCAACAACCGAACACGCATTTTCATCAGTTACAGTAACATAATATTTAGCAGCAATCAATCCATTAATTTGTGCAGTTGTCTCATTGTTAGACCATTCATAATTATAATCTAATGATGTTAAAGTTCCTCCTGTAGCAGCAACTATAGCAGAACCATCATTTTTACCAAAGCAACTAACAGAATCTGATGTAATATCTAAACCAATAATTAAAGGCTCATTAATTTGAATACTATCAACAACAGAACAGTTATTAGCATCTGATACGGTTACAAAATACCAACCTGCTACTAAATCTATAGCCGTTGCAGCGGTTTGAGCTGATGCGTCAGACCAAGTGTAAGAATATGGCTCAACTCCATTGGTAGCAAAAATGTTAGCTTCACCTCCGGTAGCACCATTACACAATACATCTACTGCGGTAAGAGCAGTACTTATTTTTAATGGTTCTCCTATCAAAATAGAATCTACCACAGTACAAGAATTATTATCGGTTACCGTTACATACGACCAACCTGAGCATAAATCAACAGTATCATTATCAGGAGAACCTATTGAAGACCAAACATAAGACTGATAAGGACTTGTACCACCGGCTACCTCAACAGCAACTTTGGCATCGCAACCCCCACTACAACTTACATTTAATCCTTGCGGTAATACCGATTGAATCGTTACTGTCATTGCCAAAGGCTCTGCTATTTCTATACTATCGATATCAGTACATCCTTTTGAATCGGTTACGGTTACATAATATTTTCCTTGTGGTAATCCGTTTACAGAAGCTGTTGTGCTTGCAAGAGCATCGCTCCAAATATAATTATAAGAAGGTGTTCCACCGTTTTGTGTTACCGTTACACTTCCATCAGAACCACCGTTGCAAGAAATAGCATCAACCAATTGAGCAGTAGCTACAACTTCAACTGGCGAACTTAATTCTAAAGTGGTATCTTTTGTACATCCATTTTCATCGGTTACTGTAACAGAATAAGATCCTGCACTCAACGAAGAAACAGTTGCTGTGGTTGAACCTTCAGACCATAAATATTGATAATCTGTCCAAGTGCTTAACGTTCCACCAGATACTGTTAAGCTAAGTTCTCCGTCGGTAGTATTATGACAACTAGATGGAGTTGAACTAGCAACAAGTGAAAGACCTACTAAAGGCTCATTAATTTGAATACTATCAACAACAGAACAGTTATTTGCATCAGATACGGTTACAAAATACCAACCTGCTACTAAATCTATAGCCGTTGTAGCAGTTTGTGCTGCAGCGTCAGACCAAAAGTATGAATAAGGCTCAATACCATCGGCTGCGACAACAGTTGCTTCACCACCGGCTGTTCCGTTACACAATACATCTACTGCGGTAAGAGCAGTACTTATTTTTAAAGGTTCTCCTATCAAAATAGAATCTACCACAGTACAAGAATTATTATCGGTTACCGTTACATACGACCAACCTGAGCATAAATCTACCGTGTCATTATCAGGAGAACCAATTGCAGACCAAACATAAGACTGATAAGGACTTATACCGCCCGTTACCTCTACAGCAACTTTGGCATCGCAAACCCCACTACAACTTACATTTAATCCTTGCGGTAATACCGATTGAATCATTACTGTCATTGCCAAAGGCTCTGCTATTTCAATACTATCGATATCAGTACATCCTTTTGAATCGGTTACGGTTACATAATATTTTCCTTGCGGTAATCCGCTTACTGAAGCTGTTGTACTTGCAAGAGCATCGCTCCAAATATAATTATAAGAAGGTGTTCCTCCGTTTTGTGTTACCGTTACACTTCCATCAGAACCGCCATTACAAGAAATAGCATCAACCAATTGAGCAGTAGCTACAACTTCAACTGGCGAACTTAATCCTAAAGTGGTGTCTTTTGTACATCCATTTTCATCGGTTACGGTAACAGAATAAGTTCCAGCACTCAACGAAGAAACAGTTGCTGTGGTTGAACCTTCCAACCATAAATATTGATAATCTGTCCAAGTATTTAACGTTCCTCCTGATACTGTTAAGCTAAGTTCTCCGTCGGTAGTATTATGACAACTAGAAGGAGTTAAAGTTGCAGTAATAGTAATATCTGCCAAAGGCTGAGAAATAATGACACTATCAACAACTTCACAACTATGGTTATCAGAAACAGTAACATAGTGTTTGCCAACATTTAATTTCGTTGCTGTTGGAGTTGTTTCTCCACTATCCCAAAGATAAGAATAAGGAGTAAAACCATTACTAGCAACTACCGTAGCTGTTCCGGTAGAATCTCCAAAACAAAGAATATCGGTAGAAGTAATTGAAGTCGCAATTTTATTAGGTTCAGAAATATTTACAGATGAAACTGCGGTACAACCTTTAGAATCTGTTACTGTAACAGAGAAAGTACCAGCACATAAATCAACCATAGCTTGTTGCGGTATCGTAGCCTCATTCCAAACATAAGAAACATAAGGAGCAGTTCCACCAATAGGAGTTACAATGGCTCTTGCATCACAAACACCAAAACAAGAAGTTGATAATTCTAAAGGCACTCTAAATACAGTAGATTTATATCCAACCACTGGATCTTTCATAGGAATGCTAACAACACCCGACTCGAATTTTACGGTTATCTGCTCACCTTCAGTATTTGTATCAATAAACGAAATTACAGCATTTGTAATTCTACCAGTATTTCCTGGAATATAGTCTCTAATTTCTAAAGCCCAACCACCTTCAGCCGGATTTAATCCATTGAAAACATTCCAATTGCCACTTGGCAAATAGGTACCTTTCAATGCAGGAGAAGGAGGGAATGGAGGATTAATACACATATTAAGTACAGAAGCCGCACTTGTTGTAAAACAAAGATTATCAACATTATCACCAAAGTTACAAGGTGGCATAGGATTACCTAACTCACTCGGTGAAGCTTTTAATGTTAAACTCACACCAGAAGGTGAAACTAAATAAAAGCCTAACTCTTGAACTGAAGTATGCTCGGCAGAGAAACAAACTGACATATCAGTTGTAGCTGCATTTATTAAAAATGGCGACGGTGTTCCAATACTTGCAACAAATTCATCTGGTTCTGTAACTGAAAAATTCTCAACAGCTTCGCAACCATTATTATCTGTAATTGTTACTGAATAGTCTCCAGCGGTTAGATTTAAAGCTATTGGGGTAGTTTGAGCAGCATCATCAGACCATAAATAATAATATGGCGAAGTACCTCCAGCTACTACAGCTTCTGCTGAACCTCCTGATGCTCCAAAACAATTTACATTTACAATATTATTTACTGAAACTAGTAACTCATCAGGTGCTGAAATTGTAAATATACTATCAATTGAACATCCATTTTCATCGGTTATGGTTACCGAATATGTTGTAGGAATTAAACCTGAAACAAAAGAGCTTGATGAACCTTCAGACCAAGCATATTGATAATCTATCCATGTTGATAATGTTCCACCAGAAACAGTTAACATGATAGCTCCATCAGCGTTATAGCTACAAGTTGCATCAGCAATTGACGCCGTTAAGCTTAAGCCCAATGCAGGTTCGGTTATGGTTATACTATCTGTTACAGAACAACTGTTTACATCCGAAACGGTTACATAATATTTTCCTGCTATCAATCCTGTTGCATTTGCACCCGACTGACTCAGTGCATCTGACCATTGATAATTATATGATGTGAATCCGTTACTTGCTACTACGCTTGCAGAACCTGTCGATTCGCCTTTACATAATACATTTACTCCCGTTACTACGGTACTTATTTGTAGTGGAGCTCCTATCGTTATAGAATCTTTTCCGGTACAACCTTTACTATCGGTAATGGTTACATAGGTTTTTCCTGAACATAAAGCTGCGGTACTACTATTACCAACTCCTACCTGCGACCATGCGTAAGTCGGATATGGTGCGGTACCTCCTGCGGCAGTTACCTGAACTTGTGCATCGCACAAACCGTTACAACTTACATTCAAACCTTGCGGTAATAATGCTGTGAAACTCATTGATACTACTGCCGGTTCGGTTACTCCTATACTAGTAATATCGGTACAACCTTTTGTATCGGTTACCGTTACGTTATATGTTCCTGCCGGAAGTCCGCTTATTATTGCTGTTGTTGAGGCACTTGCATCATCCCACAAGTATGTATAATTTGGCGTTCCACCAATTGCAGAAACACTCACCGAACCATCTGATCCAGAATTACAACTTACATTATTTATTAAAACTGTACTTGCAATTAGCTCTGTTGGTGCTGTTACTACCAATGAAGTATCTATGGTACAACCATTTTGGTCGGTTACTGTTACTGTATATGTTCCGGCTGTGAGACCATTTACACTTGCTGTTGTTGCTCCGGTATTCCAAGCATATTGATAATCTGTCCACGATGTCAATGTTCCTCCCGATACCACTAGTGAAAGTGAACCATCGGCAGAACTGAAACACGAAGCTGCAACACTCGTAGCTGTTAAGCTTAAACCTAATGCAGGTTCGGTAATCGTTATACTATCTGTTACCGAACAACTGTTTACATCTGAAACGGTAACATAATATTTTCCTGCTATCAATCCGGTAGCATTTGCACCCGACTGACTCAGTGCATCTGACCATTGATAATTATATGGTGTGAATCCGTTACTTGCTACTACGCTTGCAGAGCCTGTTGCTTCACCTTTACATAATACATTTACACCCGTTATTACGGTACTTATTTGTAGTGGTGCTCCTATCGTTACAGAATCTTTTCCGGTACAACCTTTACTATCGGTAATGGTTACATAGGTTTTTCCTGAACATAAAGCTGCGGTACTACTATTACCCACTCCTACCTGCGACCATGCGTAAGTCGGATATGGTGCTGTACCTCCTGCGGCTGTTACCTGAACTTGTGCATCGCACAAGCCGTTACAGCTTACATTCAATCCTTGCGGTAATAAAGCCACAAAATTCATTGATACTACTGCCGGTTCGGTTACTCCAATGCTCGTAATATCTGTACAACCTTTTGTATCGGTAACCGTTACGTTGTATGTTCCAGCCGGAAGTCCGCTTATTATTGCTGTTGTTGAGGCACTTGCATCATCCCATAAGTATGTATAATTTGGCGTTCCACCAATTGCAGAAACACTCACCGAACCATCTGATCCAGAATTACAACTTACATTATTTATTAAAACTGTACTTGCAATTAGCTCTGTTGGTGCTGTTACTACCAATGAAGTATCTATGGTACAACCATTTTGGTCGGTTACTGTTACTGTATATGTTCCGGCTGTGAGACCATTTACACTTGCTGTTGTTGCTCCGGTATTCCAAGCATATTGATAATCTGTCCACGATGTCAATGTTCCTCCCGATACCACTAGTGAAAGTGAACCATCGGCAGAACTGAAACACGAAGCTGCAACACTCGTAGCTGTTAAGCTTAAACCTAATGCAGGTTCTGGTAATCGTTATACTATCTGTTACCGAACAACTGTTTACATCTGAAACGGTAACATAATATTTTCCTGCTATCAATCCGGTAGCATTTGCACCCGACTGACTCAGTGCATCTGACCATTGATAATTATATGGTGTGAATCCGTTACTTGCTACTACACTTGCCGAACCTGTCGATTCGCCTTTACATAATACATTTACTCCCGTTACTACGGTACTTATTTGTAGTGGTGCTCCTATCGTTACAGAATCATTTCCAGTACATCCTTTACTATCGGTTATGGTTACATAGGTTTTTCCTGAACATAAAGCTGCGGTACTACTATTACCAACTCCTACCTGCGACCATGCGTAAGTCGGATATGGTGCTGTACCTCCTGAGGCTGTTACCTGAACTTGTGCATCGCACAGACCGTTACAGCTAACATTCAACCCTTGCGGTAATAATGCTGTGAAACTCATTGATACTACTGCCGGTTCAGTTACTCCTATACTGGTAATATCGGTACAACCTTTTGTATCAGTTACCGTTACGTTGTATGTTCCTGCCGGTAATCCACTTATCATTGCTGTTGTCGAGGCACTTGCATCATCCCATAAGTACGTATAGTTTGGCGTTCCACCAATTGCTGAAACACTCACCGAACCATCTGAACCAGAATTACAACTCACATTATTTATTAAAACTGTACTTGCAATTAGCTCTGTTGGTGCTGTTACTACCAATGAAGTATCTATGGTACAACCATTTTGGTCGGTTACTGTAACTGTATATGTTCCGGCAACCAATCCATTAACACTTGCTGTTGTTGCTCCGGTACTCCAAGCATATTGATAATCTATCCATGATGTCAATGTTCCACCCGATACCACTAATGAAAGTGAACCATCGGCAGAACTGAAACACGAAGCTGCAACACTCGTAGCTGTTAGGCTCAAGCCCAATGCAGGTTCGGTAATGGTAATACTGTCTACTACTGAACAACTGTTTACATCTGAAACGGTTACATAATATTTTCCTGCTATCAATCCGGTAGCATTTGCACCCGACTGACTCAGTGCATCTGACCATTGATAATTATATGGTGTGAATCCGTTACTTGCTACTACGCTTGCCGAACCTGTCGATTCACCTTTACATAATACATTTACTCCCGTTACTACGGTACTTATTTGTAGTGGTGCTCCTATCATTACCGAATCTTTTCCGGTACAACCATTAGCATCAGTAATTGTTACATAGGTTTTTCCTGAACATAAAGCTGCGGTACTACTATTACCAACTCCCACTTGCGACCATGCGTAAGTCGGATATGGTGCTGTACCTCCTGCGGCTGTTACCTGAACTTGTGCATCGCACAAGCCGTTACAGCTTACATTCAATCCTTGCGGTAATAAAGCCACAAAATTCATTGATACTACTGCCGGTTCGGTTACTCCTATCCTGGTAATATCGGTACAACCTTTTGTATCAGTTACCGTTACGTTGTATGTTCCTGCCGGTAATCCACTTATCATTGCTGTTGTCGAGGCACTTGCATCATCCCATAAGTACGTATAGTTTGGCGTTCCACCAATTGCTGGAAACACTCACCGAACCATCTGAACCAGAATTACAACTCACATTATTTATTAAAACTGTACTTGCAATTAGCTCTGTTGGTGCTGTTACTACCAATGAAGTATCTATGGTACAACCATTTTGGTCGGTTACTGTAACTGTATATGTTCCGGCAACCAGTCCATTAACACTTGCTGTTGTTGCTCCGGTATTCCAAGCATATTGATAATCTGTCCATGATGTTAATGTTCCTCCCGATACCACTAATGAAAGTGAACCATCGGCAGAACTGAAACACGAAGCTGCAACACTCGATGCTGTTAAGCTTAAGCCCAATGCAGGTTCGGTTATGGTAATACTATCTACTACCGAACAACTGTTTACATCCGAAACGGTTACATAATATTTTCCTGCTATCAATCCGGTAGCATTTGCACCTGACTGACTCAGTGCATCTGACCATTGATAATTATATGGTGTGAATCCGTTACTTGCTACTACACTTGCAGAGCCGGTTGCTTCACCTTTACATAATACATTTACTCCCGTTACTACGGTACTTATTTGTAGCGGTGCTCCTATCGTTACCGAATCTTTTCCGGTACATCCTTTACTATCGGTTATGGTTACATAGGTTTTTCCTGAACATAAAGCTGCGGTACTACTATTACCAACTCCTACCTGCGACCATGCGTAAGTCGGATATGGTGCTGTACCTCCTGAAGCAGTTACCTGTACTTGCGCATCGCACAATCCGTTACAGCTTACATTCAAACCTTGCGGTAATAATGCTGTGAAACTCATTGATACTACTGCAGGTTCGGTTACTCCTATACTGGTAATATCGGTACAACCTTTTGTATCAGTTACCGTTACGTTGTATGTTCCTGCCGGTAATCCACTTATCATTGCTGTTGTCGAGGCACTTGCATCATCCCATAAGTACGTATAGTTTGGCGTTCCACCAATTGCTGAAACACTCACCGAACCATCTGAACCAGAATTACAACTAACATTTTTTATTAAAACTGTACTTGCAATCAGCTCTGTTGGTGCTGTTACTACCAAAGAAGTATCTATGGTACAACCATTTTGGTCGGTTACTGTTACTGTATATGTTCCAGCTGTTAGACCGTTTACACTTGCAGTTGTTGCTCCGGTATTCCAAGCATATTGATAATCTATCCATGATGTCAATGTTCCACCCGATACCACTATTGAAAGTGAACCATCGGCAGAACTGAAACACGAAGCTGCAACACTCGTAGCTGTTAAGCTTAAGCCCAGTGCAGGTTCGGTTATGGTAATACTGTCTGTTACAGAACAACTGTTGGCATCTGTAATCGTAATATAATTCTTAACGGCGCATAATGCATTAGCGGTAGCAGTATTTTGACCATTAGACCAAGCATAAGTATAAGGAATTATTCCTAAATCAGGAGCTACAGTAGCACTTCCCGAACAATCACCTTTACAAAGAACATTATTATTTAAAGTAAGATTAGATTCAATTTTATCAGGCTCAGTAACGGTAACAGTTCCAGTACCTGTACAACCATTAGCATCAGTTACTGTTACAGAAAATGTACCAGCACACAAATCAACTTCATCCATATCGGGAATATTTACATTATCCCAATTATATGATACATAAGGAGGTGTTCCACCAATAGGCGAAACAATTGCAGTTGCATCGCAAGCACCATAACAAGAAGTTCTCAATCCCATAGGAATGATATAAGAAGTATATCTAAAACCAATAACCGGATCTTTAATTGGAGCATTTATAACACCAGAATTGAAAGCTACGGTAGCTAAATTACCTTCATTATCTAAATCTGTAAAAGTAATAGAAGCATTTTTCAACACACCGGTATTTCCCGGTACATAATCTCTAATTTGTAATGTCCAACCACCCTGAGCCGGATCTAAATTATATAGAAGATTCCAACCATCTTGAGGTTGATATGAACCACTTAAAGCCGGAGATGGAGGGAAAGGAGGCGTTTTACACATGCTCAAAGGCGTAACAGCTTCGGTAGTAAAGCATAAATTATCAACATTGTCACCAAAATTACAAGGAGGCATAGGATTACCAAATTCACTTGGAGAAGCTTCCAAAGTAAGCGTAACACCCTCAGGCGAAATTAAATAAAATCCTAATTCCTGAACAGAAGTATGATCTGCTGTAAAACAAACCGAAATTTTTGTAGATGCTTTAATTAAGAAAGGTGAAGGAGCACCAATAGCAACATCTAGTTTTGGAGAAAGCGTTACATTAATATCATCAGAAACAAGAAGACAGGGAGCATTTCCAGTTGAAGTGAGTGTAAGCACAACAGATCCATTAGATAAGTCATTTGCACCCGGTTTATAAATAGGATTGTCTAAAGCAGTAGCTCCTGTTACAAACGAACCATCGCCACTTGTAGACCACGTTAAATCAATATAATTAGAAGCCGAAGCACCAGTAATAGGTAAATCAGCACCGTAACAAGTGCTTGATACAGAACCAGCTTCAACAATTGGAGCAGGTTCAAACGTCAATCTCATAGACTCACTCACATTACCGCAAGGTGTATTTCCGTAGGCTGTAAGCGTAATATCGACAAATCCGGCACTTATATCAGCAGCGCTTGGTGAGTATGTAGGATTTTCAATAGAATTATCATCAAAAGAACCAGTACCAGATGATACCCATAATAAATGGTCGTAATCTGTTGCAGTTGCAGTTGCAAACTGATAAACATCATTGGCACAAATTGTTTGATCGCCACCGGTAGAAACCGTAGGAGAAGCATTTATAGTAAGTATTAAATTGTCACTCACATCAGGACAAGAAGAAAGACCTTGCGCAGTAAGTGTTAATGTAACGGTTGTCGTTGCATTGTTTATATCATTAGTGCCAGGAGTATAGATAGGTTTGAGAATAGTACCTGAAGAAGAGAAACTTCCATCGCCAGAAGCAGACCATAATAAAGAAGCATAATCACTTGCGGATGCATCTGAAAGTGAAATAGTTCCTGATTCACATATTGTTTTTGCAATACCAGCATCTACAACAGGCATTTTTCTAATTGTTAATGCCACAGTTGATGTTGCATTAGCACAACCGAAAGAACTGGTAGCAGTAAGTGTAAGTGTTATGGTTTTACCACCATCAGTAGCACCTGGATTATAAGTAGGATTTAAAACAGCATCAGAAGGAGAAAAAGAACCATCGCCGTTTGAAGTCCATTTATACGATGAAGCATTAGTAGCTGTAGCATCAGTACATATAAATGATTCATTTTGACAAAATTCAGCAGGATTACCTGCAAATGCAGTGGCCGCAGGATTAATAGTAACTGTAACATTATCAGAACTATTTCCGCATGATGCTTTTCCGGTTGCAGTTAACGTTAAAACGACAGAACCATTAGCAATATCAGCCAAAGTAGGTGTATATGTTGGAGTTAATGATGTACCATTAGTAATAGCACCTGCTCCTGAAGCTGTCCAGTTTACCGTAGCATATTCTGTAGCTGTAGCTGTAGAAACAACTGCATTTGAACCTTGACAAACCCCAAAAGGATTGCCAGCATCAATAATAGGTAATGATTGTATAGTAATAACTTTATTAGCTGTAATATTTGTACAAGGTGCATTACCAGTAACGGTAATTGTCATCGTAACATTTAAAGTAGCATTATTTTGATCTCCAACACTCGGCGTATAAGTAGGAGAAAGTGTAGTTCCATTGGTAATAACTCCAGTACCTCCTGTTTGAGACCAAGCTATTGAACTATAATTTTGAGCTACTGCATCAGTAATATTAGCAACTCCAGTTTCACAAATTGTCATAGCCACACCCGGATTAACCGTAGGTGATGGAATGATTGTAACTACAGTATTATCTGAAACATTAGGACATGCGCCCAAGCTTGTTGCTGTAAGAGTAAGGGTTACAGTGCCGGCATCGGGACTTTTATTTGTATATGTAGGAGTTAAACCACTACCATTAGTAATAGTACCAGACGTACCTGAACTTGACCAAGTAAGTGTATTATAATCTTGTGCCGAAGCATTTGATACAGTAACAGCCGAGCCTTGACATACATTAAGAGCACTACCGGCATCAACCGTAGGAACTTTATCAAAACTTAAACGCATGGTACTTTGAGCACTTGCGCAGCCACCATTACCACTAGCAGTAACCGTTAAATCAACAAAACCAGCAGTTTTGTCGGCAGCAGAAGGTGTGTATGTTGGATTTTGAAGCGTTTGATTACCTCCAAAAGAGCCAGTACCTGAGCTTGTCCACAATATAGAAGCCTGATTAGTAACAACCGCATTACTCAATGTATATGTACTATTTTCACAAATAGCAGCATTAGCTCCTGCTGAAGCAGTAGGCGCTTTATTAATTGTTAAAGTAAAATTATCGGTAGCATCAGGACAAACATTTGTAGCATAAGCTGTAAGTGTAAGTGTTCTAGTAGTTGTAGCCGCAGCATTATCAGCTGCACCCGGGGTGTAAGATGGTGTGAGACTATTTCCGGCAGCAAAAGAACCATCGCCAGTTGAAGTCCAAGCAAGTGAAGCGTAATCAGCGGCACTTGCTGTACTAACCGTAAACGGTGATCCTGCGCAAACAGCACCTGCAAGACCAGCATCAGCAGTAGGTGGTGTTTCAAATGAAAGGGTGATGACATCAGTATCAAAAGCACATGGAGCAGTTCCGTCTACTCTCATTGTTATTTGAACCGAACCTAAAGCCACATCGGCAGCCGAAGGTACATACGTTGGTTTTTCTATATTATTAATACCTCCCAACCATACTCCAGTTCCATTAGAAGACCATAAAATTGTAGTCTCATTGGTAGCTGAAGCTGTTGAAAATGTATATTGGTCATCGGAACAAGTAACAGCATTTCCACCTACATTAGCAACCGGGGCAGGAATTATAGTTAGAAGCATTGAGTTACTTGCATCAGCGCAAGTTCCAATACCATTAGCTGTTAGAGTAAGTGTTACCGAACCGGTACTTTTATCACTAGTACCAGGGGTGTAAATAGGAAGTAATATATCTCCATTTCCACTAAAAGTTCCATCGCCCGTGGTAGTCCACTTTACAGATGCCTCGTTAGAGACAGTAGCTCCAACAATAGTAAAAGTACTATTTGAACAAACATTAGCATCAACGCCAGCATTTGCAGTTGGAAGATTGTTTATTGTAACGGTAGCATTATCGGAAGCCGACGGACAAGACCCGTTACCAATAGCAGCAAGTGTAATGGTTGCCGAACCTGCAGCGATTGCTAAAGGACCCGGAGTATATGATGTAGCTAAAGCATTATCTGGAGTAAATGATCCATCAGGCAAAGCAGTCCAAAGCACTGAACCATTATTGGCAGCAGAAGCTCCTGAAACTGTTAAACTTTCATTTTCACAGATAGTACCTCCGGCACCAGCATCTGCTGTAGGTGAAGGTATATCACTTATCACAACAGCATCTTTGGTTTTAAATTTACAACCTTTATCATCTTTTACCCAAATTTCATAAGTACCTGCAGCTAAATTGGTGAAGCTATTACTAGCAACAAAAGAGGCATCAGCGCCTCCGGTTGTAATTGAATATTCGAAATTTCCTATTACATCATTTACTAAATCATATCCATATCCATCAACATCATAAAGTGCATTGATAACAATTAATCCGGTAGATGCACCTTGACAGGTTGCAGTAACGGTCTCTTCGCTGTTTATTACAAATGGACCCGGATAAGGTATTGGCGACCATGGAGGGAAATATAATAATGAATTTGCACGAGTACAATTTTTTTCATCGGTAACCCGACAGGTAAAGTTGTTATATGCTGCAAAGTTTGTTCCTATTGAATCGGTAGCAAGATTAGGTGCTTGCGGTGCCGGGTCCCATACAAAATCAAAATCAGGTCCGGTACCTCCGGTTATACTTGGTCTTAAGGCAAAATCTAAATCGCCTGCGCAACTTTCATAATCTTCTACTACTACTTGTACATCGAAATCATAATCTGGGAAGATTATAGTATTAATAGTACCTGCAATAACTCCACCTGAAAAATAATCAATTCTATATTTTACTCCAGAAGACACAGTATCATCATCAGGGAAAGTAAAAGCAGCAACTGGTTTAAGTCCTGAATCATGTATTATAGTAAATGGAGATGTCTGTTTTCTTATAAGATATCTAAACAAAGGTACACCACCTGTCATATCACAAGAAATTTTAACTTGACATAAAGTATAATCATACGTATAATTAAAAACTACAGCACGCGAGTCATCATACACAATATGATTATAGTCTAAATCGGCATAATCAAAATCTGTGTTTGGGTCACCTAAAAATACAATTAAAGAATTGCCTGAATCAAACGTAAAATTCTGCGTACTGAGTATTGACCATTTGTCGTTGATTGTAATTTTCGAATCGTAAAAAACTAAAGACCGTGAATTAGAACCTGAAGTTATAAACTGGGCAGCTTCAAGATTAACATGATTAAGATTTATATTACCTTTAAGTAATTCTATAGATTTGGTAGTTGAGAATTGTCCAACGATATTCCAAACTCCGGATGCGGCAGAGTTGAAAACCAAATTGGAATTTAAAACAACTTCCGATGCTATTGTATGTGCCTCGGTTCCGGTAAATGTTATTGTACCTACATAATTATTTGTAAATGCTGTTTGTACATTGAATGAACCTGAAACAAATAAGTTTGTCGATTCTTTTCCGGTTATTCCTGCTCCGGCAACTGAAGAAGTCCAGTTGAACGATTTACAATACAAATTGTTTTTTACAGCGACCATTTGTCCGGCAGCAGAAAAAGACTGCTGGTCGAAATACACATCGTCTGTAGCAGTAGGTACAGTTGCACCACCAACACCACCACTGGAAACTGCCCAATGACTTTTGTCTGTCCATGCTCCGGCACCACCTACCCAATACCTATTGGCAGCGAATGCCTGTATTGAAACAAAAAACAATAAAAAAAGAACTATTTGAGTGTAAAAAGTCTTTTTCATACGCATCTATTTTAGAATTTAAAGGATAAATCAAATTGTCTTGCAAACATATACATATATATAAGGATGTATATAAATTGTTCCGAAATGTATAAATTAATATTTAAATTATTACAATTCACAACAATAAATCTCATACTTCTAATAAAGTAAGCTACTAAAATTGCATGAACGTTCTTACGAAACATTCATCAAATAGGTTTCTTACAAGATTATAGCATTGCTACAAATCTTTTTTCAAAAACCGAAACAAAAAAATATTTAAAATCTCATTAACTTTCTTCGTCTTTACTCGCTCTACCATTGAAAAAAACAAATATTGTAACCCAATAAAAATTTCTTAGATGAATATTGCTATAAAGGACATCTTGCAATTTGCAAATTTAGTAAGCTTATTGATGTTTCAAAGAAATTTTAAAGAAAATGCAGATTTTTTTTTCAAAAAATGCATTTTTAAGCAAACCATCCTATTTTTGCAATAATTATATTCAAAAAACAGCTATGAAAATTTTAAGAATCCACTTTTCTGAAAGCGGAAATTTCTTTTTGATTACCCCAAAAGTGTATTTCAATAATGAAGAATATAAAATTGACAGGACTGTTATAAACAAATTGGATAAAAAAAAGGAAGAATCAAAAAATGATGAAAGCGACTTATTATTTTGGAAAAATATTGCAGCAATGCACCCAAGCTTTTCGGCAGAGAGTAATCAAAATTATTTTTATCTAAAAGCCGATGAAGTGATGAAAAAAATGTGGCTCGTGAAATTTTGCCAATATTGCAAAACAAACGGAATAGAGCTACATGGTTTTGAATCGCTCAAAAAAATGAAATACTACCCCGACAATGCCGAAATAAATTACAGATATACCTCAGACCTGAATTGGTTTAGTACCGAAATAGAGATAAAATTCGGTAACGAAACGGTACAACTTAAAGACATTCAGAAAGCTATAACGAAATATAATGGAGTAGTAAAATTATCAGATCAATCGTTGGGAGTATTGCCCGAAGCATGGGTGCAAAAATGGAAATCGGCTCTTGAAATTGGAAAAATACAAGATAACAAACTCAAACTGGCAAAAAATCAGTTCAGCATTCTCCATAGCCTTTATAAGGAAATAAAGGACAAAACAATACTCGACGACCTGCAAGATAAGCTCCAACTTCTAGAAGATTGTGATTCTATAGAACAGGTTGTGCCCGACAATAAATTGAACGCCAGCTTACGAGATTATCAACAAGCCGGACTCAATTGGTTGGTATTTATAAGCAAATTTGGTTTTGGCGGTTGTCTTGCCGACGATATGGGACTGGGGAAAACCGTGCAAATACTGGCTTTACTTAGTCATTTGAAAACAAAAACCAGTACAGAAAAAACTCATTTGGTAATTTGTCCTACCACCTTGCTTTTCAATTGGCAAAAAGAAATTGAGAAATTTACACCTCATCTAAGTTACATAATACACTGGGGAACAAATAGAAACATAGATGCTGCCGAATGGAAAACCAAAGATATTGTATTAACATCTTATGGAACCATAACCAATGATATAGCCCAACTGAGTGAAATTAATTTTGGGGCGGTGATAATTGACGAATCGCAAGCAATAAAAAACGTAGAGTCGCTCAGATACAAAGCCGTATGTCTGCTTAAAGCCGAATACAGATATGCAATGACCGGAACTCCGATAGAAAATAACACTTTGGAACTTTTTGCACAAATGAATTTTCTAAATCCGGGATTGCTGGGTAGCGAAAACTACTTCAAAAACCATTTTGCAATACCAATTGAAAAAGGGCTGGAGAAAA
The DNA here is from genome assembly GCA_016714605.1 of Bacteroidales bacterium. Lineage (GTDB taxonomy): Bacteria > Bacteroidota > Bacteroidia > Bacteroidales > UBA1715 > JADKDL01. The sequence continues at coordinate 42,543 of JADKDL010000026.1, forward strand.
ATAAAGCTACCGAGCTAAAGAAAATAATTAAGCCATTTATCATAAGAAGAACCAAAGAAGTAGTAGCCAAGGAATTGCCTGAGAAAACTGAAATGGTTCTCTATTGCGAAATGGGAGCAGAACAAAGAAAAATATACGATAGTTTTATTTACGCTTTCCGTAGCAAAATTCTGCAAACAATAGACTCGCAAGGCATGAACAATGCCCGATTCAGTATACTTGAAGCTCTATTGAAAGCCCGACAGATATGCGACTCCCCTTCCCTACTCGCTCTTGATGAGTTTAAATGTAACGAGTCAATAAAAGCCGATGAATTGCTCAGGAATATAAAAGAGAAAACACACAATCATAAAGTGTTGGTATTCTCGCAATTTATTGGAATGCTCGATATTATAAAGAAAAGACTTGAAAAGGAAAAAATCTCATACAGTTACCTCGACGGACAAACACGAGACAGACAAAAAGCTGTAGAGCAATTTACCAACGATGATAAAATAAGAGTATTTCTGATAAGCCTAAAAGCCGGAGGCGTTGGACTAAATCTTTGCGTGGCAGACTATGTCTATTTGGTTGACCCATGGTGGAATCCGGCAGTTGAAGCTCAGGCAATAGACCGGACGCATAGAATAGGTCAGGATAAAAAAGTGTTTGCCTACCGAATGATTTGCAAAGATACTATTGAAGAAAAAATACTACAATTGCAAGAAAAGAAAAAGCACCTTTCGGAAGATATTCTCTCTACCGAGCAGTCGTTCATAAAGACAATAACCAAAGAAGATATAGAGGAATTGTTTAGTTAATAAAAGATGTTACTTTTTAAAAATGAAATAAACCGCAAGAACCAGAAATCCAAAACCAATAATATGATTTAGTTTTAAGGTTTCATTCTTGAAAGCGATAAGAGAAAAAGCCATAAATACCACCAATGTTATTACCTCCTGCAACACTTTTAGTTCTACGAGCGAAAACGGACCACCATTTCCTTTAAAACCCAATTTGTTGGCAGGCACTTGAAAGCAATATTCAAACAGGGCAATTCCCCAGCTTATAAGAATCACGGCAAACAAACCAAGACGCGAGAACCAAGGCATTTCAGCAAATTTCAAATGCCCATACCAAGCCAAAGTCATAAATACATTTGAGACAACCAACAATCCGATTACAATGAGCTGCTTAGCCATAATTTAACTTTTTTTCTATGTATTTTCGCAGGCAAAATTAAAGTTTTTTATTGAAGATGATGTTAGGAAGGAGAAATGAATTTGGTATAGATATTTAATTACTGACCTATTGAGGGCGTGACTCAAAGTCACACTCTCAATATGGCATTTGGAAAAAAATATATCAAAACAAACATCTGCACAATTAATCAATTATTTTTGTAGCTCTATTTTATACATTACTATATGACAACAATTCCCTTCATAGAACCAAACTTAAGATATTTTTCTTCAATAGATAAAATTGATGAACATACAAATTTTTACGATGAGCTAAATTGGAATTTCAACGATTTTCTTTCAAATAAATTTAAATATCTATATGTAGTTGGAGAGCCAGGGAACGGGAAATCTAGACTAATGCAAGAAATAGCAATTAAGAGAAATAAAACTTTATATATAGATATAAAACGATTGCAAGGAATGTCTATACCTGACTATTTCAACAATAAAAGAAAATATATCTTTAAAGAAGAAGTGCAATCTGAGTCTATTTCAAAGAATGGATTTTACTTCAAGGATGGGTTTTCTCTCGAAAATTCAGAAGATGTTTTAATTTGCTTAGATGCAATTGATGAAATTTCGTCGGAACATTTATCTGTGTTTAGGGAACATTTACAACAATTACAAATAGATTATAATAAATGTTCTATTATCCTATCAGGGAGAACACATAATATAAAAAATCTTCAAGATATTCTACCCGATAAATGGGAGGTTGTATTAGTTGAAAAATTTCAGCTTTTTCAAGTTAGAGATATTCTCAAACAACAAATAGATGGAATAGCAGATTCACGCATAAATGAATTATTAACTTCTACTTCAAAAGACAGTTTTAATCCATTTGTTTTTCATGAGAATATTTTGCAGACACCTCGGTATCTGATGTTGACTTTAGATTTATTGAAAGCTAAAGAAAATAAACATATAGAAAAACTCTCGCAATACGAATTATTTGAATTGTTTATAAAGCAAAAACTTAGGAAAGATAATGAAAAACTTAAAGAGAAAATTGACACTTCATTTCTTTTTAAATTTCTTGGTTTGTTAGCATTGATAATGGATATAAAACAAACAAATGAAATTACCAAAAATGATTTTACTATAATTCTTGATGATGTACAATCTGATTTGAAACAATTTATATTTAACAAAATAACTCCCGACGACTTTTTCGATTTACTATTCTAAAGGACACAGATGAATTTATTGCATTTGAAAACCGTGAATTCCAAGAATTTCTTGCAGCAAAGGAAATGCTATCATGGGATTCTAATGAACAGGTTGTATATGATTTATGCTATATTTCTGAGTTGAAAATTCTAAACCATCGTTGGTACAATACTCTTTCTTTTGTATTTGAGAAACATCCTGAAATGTTTTTGAATATTTTAGAAAAACATATAAAAGATAAAACTGCATCAAGAGATTTTTTTGAATTTATTTTATCCAATTTTACACAAAAGAATATTTCCAAACTAAAGGTTGAAGTTAAATCAAAACTTTTAAATTTAATATTCAATTATCATGGAGGGGATTTTTATTTACCTAACAGGTATGGTTTTAGGTTGGCATACATATATACAGGGAATGGAGATGATTTATTGAAATTTTTAAGACAAGCCCATGAGAATAAAAATTCAATATTAATAATTAACATATTGAAACTATTCCCTTTTATTTATAAAGAAGGAAAAATTGAAACAAATAACGAAGAATGGAAAAAATTAATACTAGATATTTGTATTACAAATAAATCGGATAAAGATATAATTCATTTCTCTTTACCTACTTTAGCTCATTTCAAGGAAGAAAAATTGATTGAAGATTTTAATTCTTATTTAGATGAAATTGAAGATAAAAAACATCAATTCATAGATTCTTTTTTTGATGCCTTAATAATTTTAGATAATAAAGATCTTTTAGTAAAATATTTAATCAAGTTCTATTCTGAAACAGATAATTCTTTTAGCAGCATAATAAGAGCAATAAAATATGTTTTTTTAGATGAAAAATCTTTTTCATTATTTATACAAAAACTATCTGAAAATATTGATTGTTTTATTCCTTTCCTTGATTCTATCCAGTATAAGTTGATTCGGGTTGAAGACGCTTTATTATTAGTAAATGAATATAAAAAACAAACTATTCAATCAATTGAAAAAATACTTGATTTTATTTTTGTAGAAAACAAATTCCGATATGAACATTATAAAGCTGATTTTATAAAAAAAATATCATTATATCTAACTAAGCAGAAAGAAGATTTTCCAGTCATTTTTCTCAGGAGATTATACAAATCTTCAAATAAAAGGATGCTTCAGAATAGATTAAATTCATTCTTCTCAAGCTTATTAAATCTTTCCAATATTGATAAATTTGTTAAGGAAGCTAGAAAAAGTCCTGAGGATTATTTTCTAAATGTTATCTTTACTAACTGTTTTAAAGTTAATCCTAGCATTTATGCTTTACGATCAAATTATATTACTGAGTATATTGCACAACCTGTCGAACCTGAAATTATTGAACCCCAAATTGAGATTTTTAAAAAGGAATTAAATACAAAAGTATTTGAGTATCCATTAAATGTTTTTGAATATTTTATTGAAAATTCAGTTAATATTTTGAATAAAATTTCGGAAGCTGATTTAAATGAATTTAAATGTATTCTTAGAGATAATTTAAAGAAAGGTAATCATATTAACAATATTGTGCAGATTCCTAAAATTGATAAATTAATTAACATTAATGATTACAGACAAGTGCTTCTTCATTATTTACCCCAAAGTTATAATTCAGACTTAATTTATAATATTTTAAAACCACTTAAAAATGACGAAATAAAATATCTATATAATTTATTTACTAGAAATGAAGATGATGAATTTGCTATGAATATAAGTAGCTTTTTAGATTTCATTAAAAGATACAATATATATTTAGCTTTACCCTATTTAAAATCTATACTTCTTGAATCAAAAAAGCTAGATGAATATGACCAAATAGAAATTGTAAAGACTATAGCCTTTTTAAAAGAAGACAAGCCGTATTTTATTGATTTACTATCAAAGATAAGCAAAACTGACCAATCAAATTTCTGGTTTACAGTAAATGCAATTCTTATATACTTAAAAAATGAAGTTGCAGTAATGTCTCTTTGTGAAGAGGTTAAAAATAGAAAAATAGAAATCAAAGAAAAAGAACCAAGCTTTAGCCCTCATGCAATGGCTCGTCCTATTTCAACAGAAGAAGCTGAAATGAATGATTTCCATTTTGTTGCACCATTAATTCAATTAGATGATTCTCGATTCTTACCATATTTTGTGGATTTACTCAAGTTTTCATTAGTAATAGTTAATGAAGATTCTGAAAAATATAGTGTCTACGCAAATTATATCGATAATTTTGTTTTCATATATTTTGAAAGATTGAAAATTGAGAAGTCTTATCAAATAATTTCAAATATAGAAACCGAAATAGCAAAATTTCAAACTAATGCCATTCAAAGATACAGATTGGGGATAGATAAATTAAAAGCAATTTTCATTGATTATATAGAGTCTGAAAAACCAATCACTGAATATATCAAAAAATATAACGACCAAAAAGCTAAAAGATATTTGACAATATCCTCTGATGCAACACTTAATCTTCTTTTAGAAAAGGCAATAAATGTTGATTTGCGAAGATGGATTGAAATTGAGGGAGCATATAAAATGATTCAACATTATCAGGTTGCTTCTGGAATACAAACAACAGAAGATTTAATGCAGAAAACAATTTCATCTCAACTTGAAAATATTCTTTTAAAATCCGGAATCAGAAATTTTGATATTCTCCGAGAAGTTGAGCAACTTGATGGCAAACGACCAGATTTTTTAGTAAAATATGGTTTTATTGGTCCTATAATGATTGAAATAAAGCGTTCAGGTAATCCACAGTTTAGTGATGATGAGACTAAAATTTGTGAATATAAAGATAAACTAGTGGGATATATGCTGAAAGCAAAATCTCAATTTGGATATTATGTGATATTTAACGATTCTAATGATTTAAATTTTGAAGAAAAACTCAAAAAACACAAAACAGCTTATGAAGATGTTCAAATTAAAGTTATTGGAATAGATTGTATGAATATTTGCAACTAACCCCACAAAAAAAGCCCACCTTTCGGTGAGCTTCTCTGAAAATTACTTATCTACAATTTTCCTAGCTCTCTCATAGCTACTGTAGAAATCGTGTTTCGAGTCGCGGAACATGAGCATTGCTTTGTACATTTTCAAAATTAGCAACACTTCGTTTATCATTTCTTTATCCTCGAAGTTTAATGATTGACACTCGTCTATGATTTCTTTATCCTTTAAGTTCAAAGACCATTACTGTTTTTCTATACTCAGGCCTACAGCCAGAGTTATTAATTACGCTCCCTTCGGAGCTAAAATACTCACGAGCACCAACGGTGCGCAATATACTAGTGTAGGTCGAAGGCCTACACTAATTCCTAATTTCTAATTACTAGCAGCCAACGCTATAAAATGCTATTAGTTTTTCACGTCTTCTTATCCACATTTTCCCTAACTTAAAAGTCTATAAAAAATATATTATCAATTTAATTAAAGCAATCATTTTTTTTTCTAAATTTCACAATTCTAATATTTTATAAAACAGTACCGTGAAACATTTATTGCTATTATTCTTAGTTCCTTTTGCTTTATTCGGGCAAAAACAAGCTTCTTTTACGGTACTCGTTTCTGAAGCAAAGTTGTATTTAGAAGAGTATTATAAACTTGCACCGTTTGAGAGTGACTATTATGCAATTTCTAATTTTCGACTAACTAAGCAAGATTTAATAGAATTACGCGCCAAAACCATTGAAGCGGAGGCGGCTTCCAAAAGTCCTGATTCTGTAGAATATTATGTTATGTTTGAATTTTTACAAGAGAAAATTACATACAGAATGGATCAAATTGTGAAACACTCTGATTTCATGAAACATGATATTGAAAAATTATTTACGGGAAGTGCGCTGGATATCAAAATATCTGATGACAAAAAACTATTCAACCTCTCTTTTGATGAAAATACTGGCGGCACTTATAAATCTAAAATATCATTCGTTTACTTTACCGATTTTGTAAATACAGATTCTGCAACGTTCGATGAATTTCAAATGTTTTTCCCCTCCGACGGATTTGAAAAAGCCTACACATTAACTACCGATGAAGGTGTCAAATATGTTTTGACAGGAATGGTACAAAGCTGTTCGCTCTGTTTTGATTCGTTTGTATACCTTATAAAATTTTCAAATAACAAATTCGAACAGGAATTTACCTACAACTTAAGCAATAGAGACTGGGAAGATGGTGTTTCGTATAATCATGAGACTAAAACCATTTATGTAGATTATCACCTCGACGATTTAACTACATTTTGCCAATGCACTTCCGAAAATGAAGAAATTGCAACAACCGAAGAACAAGCCGCCGAAGTAGAAGGCTCATTATGCTCTTGCAAATATGTGTTTAATGGAAGAAATTTCGATTTTGTAAAAACTGCTACTCAAAAACAAGAGGTTAAGGATAAAGAATAGAACAAAATTTCAACTTAATAAAATTTTGCAGATACAATTATTTAGTATACAAAAAGATTGATTTTTGTATAAAATTATTTTGCCTAATAGATTATTAAATAGAATTTTTTGTATATTTGCACCTCAAAATTTTAAACAAAATATAAAATAAAATGGCAGTTAAAATTAGATTAGCTAGATATGGAAGAAAGGCGAGATCTTTTTATTATATTGTAGCGGCAGATAGCAGATTTTTATGAGATGGTAGATTTATTGAGAAAATAGGAATATACAATCCTATGACTTACCCGACTACAGTAGAATTAGATTTTGATAAAGCATTATCTTGGTTAAACAATGGTGCGCAACCGTCTGACACAGTGCGTTCAATTTTACAAAAAGAAGGTGTTTTATATAAGAAACATTTACAAGGTGGTGTAAGCAAAGGTGCATTTGACCAAGCTACTGCCGATAATAAATTTAACGAATGGATTGCTGCTAAATTACAAGCAGAAAGAGCATTGGTTGAAAAACTTGCTTCTGACAAAGTTTCTAGCGCGAAACAACGTTTGGTAGCTGAAAGTAAAATTAAAGAGCAAAAATTGCAAGCTATTTTGAAGAAAAATCAAGCAGCAGTTGCTGCAGCAACTCCAGCACCGGCAGCAGAAGAAACTGCAACTGAAAGTGCTGAATAATAATGAGCTTTAAAAAAATGCAATAAAATCAATAATAAAAGAGCCTTTCCTTTTTAAGAGAGGCTCTTTTTTATTATTGATTAATAGAATTTTCAATATTTTATTTCATAAGATATAAAAAAATAAAAAAAGAGTAATTCATTCATATTATTAACAGACAAACGTTTTTAATAATACAGAACTCAAAAAAATAATTAAAAAAACACTGTTGTATTACAGTAAGAAAAACATGATAAACAAGGATACTGTACTTAGGTCGGCAGATAACATGAGAATTTTATCTGTAGCAATGGTTGAGAAAGCAAATTCCGGGCATCCGGGAGGCGCAATGGGTGGTATGGATTTCATAAATATTCTCTATTCAGAGTTTTTGAATTATGACCCAACAGACATGAGATGGATAAACCGTGATAGATTTTTTCTTGATCCGGGACACATGTCGCCAATGCTCTATTCTGTATTGACACTTGCAGGAATTTTTACTGTAGACGATCTTAAAAATTTCAGACAATGGGGAAGTCCTACAGCAGGACATCCGGAGCTTTGCTATGAACATGGCATAGAGAACACATCAGGTCCACTTGGACAAGGACATACTATGGCAGTAGGCGCAGCAATAGCTGAACGATTCTTATGCGAGCGTTTTGGCGATTGGATGCATCATAAAATATATACGTTTATCTCTGATGGAGGTATTCAAGAAGAAATTTCGCAAGGTGCAGGTCGTATTGCAGGTCATTTAGGATTAGGTAACCTTATTATGTTCTATGACTCAAACGAAATACAATTATCGAGCAAAACCAGTGCGGTAACAAGCGAAGATACTGCAAAAAAATATGAAGCATGGGGCTGGCGTACCGTAACTATTGACGGTAACGACCAAGACCAAATAAGATATGCTCTGACCTTGGCTAATGAAAAAAACGACAAGCCTTTTCTTATCATTGGTAGAACTACCATGGGCAAAGGATTGGTTGACGATAATAACAACAGCTTTGAAGGCAAAACCTCTACTCACGGCCAGCCGGTAAGTAAAGCTGGAGCATCTCTAGAAAAAACAATTCAAAATTTGGGTGGAAATTTTAAAGATCCATTTACAATTTTTGATGATGTTAAAAATTACTGGAATCAAGTGTGGGCAAAAAAAGTTAAGATTGCCAGAGAGAAAAAAGCAGAACAAGAAAAATGGGCTAAAGAAAATCCTAAACTTGCTGAAAAACTTGAATTATTCTATTCAGGAAAATTGCCTGAGTTTGATTTCAGAGAAATTAAGCAGGGTGCAAACGTGGCAACTCGTGTGGCATCTAAAACCGTACTTGAATACTTTGCCGACAAAGTAGAAAATCTAATTGTTGCTTCTGCAGATTTATCAAACTCCGATAATACAAACGGCTACCTAAACAAGGTTGGCTATTTCAAAAAAGGTGATTTCTCTGGTCGTTTCCTCGAAGCCGGAGTAGCTGAACTTACCATGGCTTCTATAATGAACGGAATGATATTGCATGGCGGTGTTCACTCTGCATGTGGTACTTTCTTCGTGTTTTCGGAATATATGAAACCAGCTATAAGAATGTCTGCTTTGATGGAATTACCAGTTAAGTATATCTGGTCGCACGATGCTTTCAGAGTGGGCGAAGATGGACCAACCCATCAGCCTATAGAGCAAGAAGCACAGATTAGACTTATGGAGAATGTTTATAATCATTCGGGCAAACGTAGCTTTTTGGTACTTAGACCTGCTGATGCTCAGGAAACTACAGTATGCTACAAAATAGCTATGGAAACAACCGATAGACCTGTAGGCTTAATCCTTTCCAGACAAAATATAAAAGATATACCGGCAAAAAAAGGTTCAGACAGATATACCGACGCTTTACAATCAGAAAAAGGCGCTTATATTGTAAATGAATTTGAAGGTAATGTAGACTTGGTATTAGTTGCTAATGGCTCTGAGGTATCTACAATACTTGAGGGCGCAGAAATTCTTAGTAAAGAGAATGGCTTAACGATTCAGATTGTTTCAGCTCCGTCAGAGGGCTTGTTTAGAGACCAACCAATAGAATATCAAGAGCAAATACTACCTTCCAACAAACCAACACTTGGCTTTACAGCAGGTTTGTCGCTTACGTTGAGAGGACTAGTAGGACCTAGAGGTAAAGTTTGGGGACTTAATCAGTTTGGTTATTCAGCTCCTTATCAGATACTAGATGAAAAATTTGGTTTCACTGCTAAAAATGTTGTAAAACAAGCACTTGAGTATTTGGAAGAATACAAGAAAATGAAATAATTTTTCTCTCAACTTATTATCTTCGAATTAGATAAACAAGGTTAAAAAAAAAGAATGACATAAAAACAAAGCATCTGCCCCACTCCACTGAATTCTTTAAGAGAAATTTCTACGGATTGGGGCAGTTTTGTTTATATCGAATCATGATTCCAATACAAAACTAAATTATTAATCTTTTTTCATATTAAATCAAACAGTATTCGCCTAGTATTTAATTCAATATAAGATACAATATGCCAAATATTGCTAAAAGAAAATTTGCAATAAAATGAAATACAAAACCAGGTACAATACTTTTCGTTTTATAAACCACTAAAGAACTTGTTAAACTAGCAAATAAAAGCATAGGAAACAACCAAAGTTGGAATGAATGATAGAGTGCAAAAAACAACCCATTTAAAACCCAACTCCATTTACCAAACACTGCATTTTTGGCAACAACCATGCTCTAAAGTAGATTTCTTCAGCCAAAATATTGAGCAACAAGGCAAAAGCCATAAGAATAAGCAATATATAATTCCCTTTTAAAGGATAACCGGGCGACAATATATTCACATCAGTATTAACAACATCAATAGTAGGGTTGAGCCAAAAAGGCATATAGTCAGGAATCGAAAATCCTGGAATTCTAGTAATAGGTTCGACCACTGGCTTTACTGTCATAGATAACATGAGTCCAATAATCATTATCCCAAAGCAAATGAGCCACTGTTTACCTGATATTTTATTTATACAAAGCCTTTCTTTAAGCGATATTTTGAGTTTTTTAGCATCATACTTGTTTAATAAAATTCCTATCGCGACTAATACAAAAAGCATAATAATAGCAACTATCCCCCACATTAAAACTTTCGGATATCCATTACTTACAAGAGAGGGTAAAACCAATCGGAATCCAAAAAATGCAATGATACTTGGCAGAAGAAATGCGAGTATTATCTGAAAAAAAGTTAAATTTTTGGTCATTTTCCATTCAAAGACTCCTCTACCATCGGTATTTTTATTACTCATATTTTTTTCTGTTTATTAATATAAAACATCTAAAATTATTAAACCTTTACGGTATCATTAGGAGTAAATATATCGTTAATTTCTATTTTCCTCACTAATGACAATAAAAAAACAATACATTAATTTACTTACCAAAATCTTTTCACTACCTTTATAACAGTTGAGAAAAATAAGGTTTATAGATAAAAGAAAGATATGAAAATTTTTGATATACTGTCGGTTTTCATGGTGCTGTTTGCGGTAATTGACATTTTTGGAGTACTCCCCTTTTTGGTAGATTTAAAAAAGTCGGGTAAGACAATACATTCCACTAAAACGACCATAGTAGCCACTTTTATATTGTTTTCATTTTTATTTGGGGGTGAATATTTACTAAAACTATTTAATGTAGATTTCTCGTCATTTGCGGTTGCAGGTTCTATAGTATTATTTTTCTTGTCGCTCGAAATGGTATTGGGACTGAATTTATTCAAGCAAGAAAACACCACCGACGCCACTGTAATACCTATTGCTTTTCCGCTCATTGCCGGACCCGGTTCTATTACAACATTAATATCACTCCGTGCCGAATACCAAGCCCTAGAAGTTGCTATCGCACTAATAGCTAATATGTTGATAGTTTACGTTGTATTGAAACTGTCTGTACAAATTGAAAAAAAACTTGGGGTGACTTTAAATTATGTAATTAAAAAGTTTTTCGGTATCATACTTATGGCAATGTCGGTAAAACTTTTTGCATCAAATATTGGAATACTTATAGGCAATTAATTTTATGAATAAAAACATTAATTTAAGCAAAGTCGTTTTAGAAGACTATTTAAATTTAGTAAAATTTGTAGAGCAAGAAACCGAGCGTATGCAAAATTTGCATACCAAACATATAACGTGCAAAAAGGGTTGTTCGTCTTGCTGTTTATCTTTCAGAATTTTTTCTGTAGAAAAAGATATTATTTATAAAACACTACTAGAAAACGACATTGCTCTCCCATTGCATAATGAAAATACCGAAACTACCTGTAAGTATCTGGTAAATGGAGATTGTAGCATATACCAATACAGACCGATAATGTGCCGCACACACGGTTTCCCGCTCTTATATTTGAATGAAGATGAAGACGCCTACGAGTTCTCCGGCTGTGAACTCAATTTTTCTACCATTGATATGTCTGAAGTTGTGATAGAAAATTGCATAATGATGGATGATATAAATAAGAAATTATTCACCATCAACGAAACATATCTAGCAGACAATAAAATAGTTCCGAATGAAGATGAATTATTGTGCAATTGGTAGAAATGATAAGTTAGTTTCTTGAACAAACACAAAATCAACTTTATAAAAAAAGTAAAGAGCTAAAATTTATCATAATAGCTCTTTATTTTATAAATTATTGAGTTAATTTATTGAATTAACTTAAAACTTAATTGTAATTGGTTTATTTGACTCGGATTGAAAGGCACGAGAGATTCTATATTAGTTTGAATCTGCTCATAGCTATTATTAGGTGCTGTTTCGGATTTTACAAAACCAATATTGCTAAAATATGCAGGAGGATTGGACTCTTGTAAGTATCCGTCAAGTATTGCTTTATTATCTGGCTTAGTCCAGTCTACAGTAATGTTAGGATTTTCTATTATCCACCACGATTTTACAGCTTTCTCTAAAACATTTCTAACCGAACAAGTATCTAATATTTCAGCTCGTGTAGTAATGTTAGAAATACTAGAAGGCAAACCTAATTCTGCAACTGCTATATTCTTACTAGCATCAGCAGATGCTACAAAAGCCCAACTGAAACCTGTTTCAGTAGAATCTACCAAAAACGCATTTGGATGGTTAGAGTTGCCTCTTATGTCTATTTCATTGCCTTTTTTACCTACCCACATCTTTAGATTATCAATACCATATTTTTCTGAATATTTGAGGGTATGTCCTGAAATTGAAACGGTCATTTGAGCATCATATCCATCTTGCCCAATTTCAGAGTATTCTACCATGTACATAAGTTTAATATCGGTGGTATCTGTAGAATCTACATCAATATTATAAGGTTTAATTATAGCTATTCCTTCTACCATACCGGTATTCCAAAATACTTGTAACGCCATACCTTTATCTGCGCTGTCTTTGTAGGCAATATCAGTCATTGTAAGAGAAAATTCATAAGTTTTATTGTTGTACATAACATTTTCTTCTACTACAACCTCTTTAGTACGCTGGTCTTCCTTTGAAAGATAGGTGAAACTCATTGCTTTATTTATATCATAAAGTCTAATTACTAAAATAACATCTTCAACAAATTTAGCAGCCGATTCGCCAACAGCTATGAAAGTTCCAAGCATTTTATAAAGGTCACCACCATTTATTTTGTCTCCTTCCAAACCCGATTTTGTAGAATAACTAATTGCATCGGGTATATCAATTCTGAATTTTTGAGGTATTATGCTCTCGTTCTCATCTGGATTTGGGTCATCTATCTCCTTACTGCAAGAAACAGTAAATGTGATAATTGCAAGTAGCAGAGCAAAAAAACTTATTATTTTCATATATTTTTTTTTATAGTTTATTTTTCTTATCATTTCCAAAAAATCGTACTACTAATCTATTTAGTTTAATAGTATATTTCGAAATACAAAGATAATACACTAATCTTGTTTGATACCCTTATTTATGATTTTAAAAACACAAAATTAGTCATTTGTAAATATGTGTAAAATCATATAAATGAAAACCTTGTACTTTGAATAAGGATTGCTAAATTTCTTGATATAATAAATGAATTAGCTTAGAAGAATTATTGGAATTAACACAATTGCAATAATAAGAAGGACTGTAATTACCATTCTAATTTCAAGTTTGAAAATTCTGATTATTGGTAACTTAGAACTTACAGAATCAAATTGTGACATAAAATCATCGCCAAGTTTATTATCTTCAACGATATAACCGGCATTAGCAAGTATTTGATGTGCATTTTCGGAATCTACGTTTCTTACTAATAATTTCACTCCACCTATTGCATTAGAATAGAAGTTATGAATTTGAACCGTAAACTCATCATTAATAACCACCTCAACACCTTCCGATTCAAGTTTTGCTTTTGCAAGGTGTGCTTGGTGCGGATAGGTAAATGTAATTATGGTTGTCCAGTTTTCCACTTGAGGGTGTTTTTATTCAATTACACTAAAGTAATAATTTTTAATCGTATTTTTTTACTTTATTCTATCAAATGAATTTCATGTTTTAGTAAAAATAGGCTATAAGAGTTTTTTATTCGGATAATACATTTCATAAAGGTTTTCAATAAAACCCCAACCTAATTTTGGCATTGTAGCTTCTGTGGCCATAATTATAATCACATCATATTTAGCAATTTGCTCTTCCAAGTTCACTTGGTTAGTTTTAAATTCACAACTAAATGTCTCAGGATAAACTTGTTGGTTATAATACCAAAAGCCGTTTTGTGAAAAAGCATTTGCAAAACCAAAATTATAGAGTCCCCAATAGAAACTATCTGATACTACCAATGCACTGGGTTTTGTCTTTGTTGAATCGCAGACAAATTGCAGTTTTGGATAAGCCATTTCAAAAGTTGGTAGTTGGTAAAAGAGGTTCAAGCCATTTCCTACATCATAATCGGTTTCTCTGGCATAATTACTTAACTCATAATCATTCCAAACAAAATTACACATTGAAATACCGCGAAGTTTTTCAATATGTTTTATTATTGAATCTGCTGCTATACACATACCATAATGGCTCCAATGAATTCCATATTGCGGATAAAGCGGATATTTTGATTTGAATTTTTGCTCAACAAAATAGGTATTAAAATCTATATGATTTATTTGCAATTGCTTAGCCAAAGCTAAATACACTTCATTATTAGTAATTTGCTTTTCAGTTTTATAACTATCAGGAATAAACTCAGGATAAAAAGAACCTTTTCTGGCAGCAAAAACCAGAAGCAGGTTTTTATTTAGTTTATTCAATGTGTCTTGAATACATTTGAGTTTTTGCATTCTATTTGTAACACTGTCATTACCAATAAAATCTGTACCATAATATGCCTTAATATAATTTTCTTCATAGAGATAAAAATCTTTGCCAATAACCACACCAGCTGCTTTTGCTTTATTAAACAAATTAAAGCTTATCTGATTGTTAAGTCTTACAAGGAAATTCCTAAATCCGAAATTATCATTTACATATCGCTCTCTATTTTCTTGAAAAGATCCATTGAGCCATTCGTTTATTTTAAAATTTTGTTTTTGTGCTGTTGTAATAGCACCATTGAGAGGTGCAAACTCAAAATACGAGAGTTGAACTTGAACAAGATCTATAAAAAGAAGTGAAATTATAATTAAAAAAAGAGCTGTTCTTATGTTTTTAATTAAAAAACTCAACAGAAAAATATAGTATTTAATAAAATGATGAAACAGCCATGTATATAATTTCATTATTATAGAGTTTTTATTTTGTAACCATGAATTTTTCATACTATTAAAATCTGAAATAAATAAACGGATTAAACCCAAATGCTGAAATTGAACTTACAGACAAGACAAAGAGGAGAATAGATATCAAGCTAATGCTTATATGTTTGCTGTTGTTGTAATCTGAAATAAAAACAGCATCGTGTATTTTTTTTCCGAAAGATGAATATGTGAAAAAAGCAAAAAAAGCGGCAATTGCGAAAAATGTATAAAATTCTGAATCGAAAATATTCTGGCTCTTAAAATTAAATTCAAATAATTTTTTAATAAACAAAAATGCATCAGACAGGTTTTCAATTCTAAAAAACACCCACCCAATTGCAACTAATAAAAAGGTAATAATTGTACTTGGTAACTTACCTATTCTCTTTAACACATTGCTTAAAAACATGCGTTCCAAAATCAAAAACAACCCATGATATGCACCCCAAACTACAAAGCACCAGGAAGCACCGTGCCATAAACCGGAAGCTAAAAATACTATCCACAGGTTGAAATATAATCTAGACTTGGAAGCCACTCTATTACCACCAAGAGGAATATAGAGATAGTTTCGCATCCAATTGCCAAGAGAAATATGCCATCGTCGCCAAAACTCTGTAATACTACCCGAAATGTATGGATTGCTGAAGTTCTCAGGAAATTTAAAGCCAATCATTCGGGCTATGCCTATAGCCATATCAGAATATCCGGCAAAATCGAAATATATTTGAAATGTATATGCAAGTATTCCTATCCATGCTGTAAAGCTGTCGAGTGAAGTGTAATCCATTGCAAAAATGGCATCGGCTTGTAAACCCATGTGGTTGGCTATAAGTACTTTTTTTGCTAATCCCATAGCAAAACGGTAAAAGCCGGTAAGTCTATTATCGACGGTTTCATTTTCAGTCCGGCCGGTTATTTGATTGGCCAGGTCGTGATATCGGACTATAGGACCTGCAATAAGTTTTGGAAAGAGAATGATATACAACTGGTAATCCCAAAAATTGGTAAGAGGTTTATGCACCCGTCTGTAAACATCTACTACATAAGTAATTGTTTCAAAAGTGTAAAAAGAAATTCCTATTGGTAAAACCAGTTTGGTCCACTGTATGTTTTTACTACCAAATATAGAAAGCGCTTCATTTACATTTTCAATAAAGAAATTTGAATATTTGAAATAGAATAACAATCCCAAATTTACACCTACAGAAAGTGTAAGCATAAGTTTTCGATGTAGCTCTTTTTGGGTTTGCCACATCCATCTTACCAAAAAGAAATCGAGCAAAGTAGAGCCCAAAATGACAAAAATAAATTTTGGAGCACCCCAGCTATAAAAAAATATACTAAAAAGGAGTATTACAATATTCTTATATTTCTTGTCTGCTAAATAGTAGGTAAGTAAAAACAGAGGCAAGAAATATAGTAAAAATACAATGCTGCTAAAAACCATAAATTAAAATATTCTTGAAGCGACAAAAGTAGAAAAAAAAATTAAGAATTTATGGTAGATGAGTTGCTCCTACCTAAAGAATGTTAATGCAAAATAATACTACAAAAAATCTCCACCAAACATTTCAATAATTCCATAATCTTTGGTTGCTTTTACTGTTTTTATGCCCAATTTCGCGGCAGCAGCCAGATTTTCTTCAAGATCGTCAATAAAGAGCGTTTCTTCAGGTTTCAGATGTCCTAATACGAGCACCTTTTTATATATTTCCAAATCGGGTTTCTTTTCATGCAATGTATGAGAAAACCAGGCAATTGTAAACAAATCATTCCAAGTAGTGTTGTAATTATTTTCTAGCCAAGAAGTAAATATGTTGTAGTGAATTTGATTGGTATTGCTCAGCAAAAATGTATTGTACTGTATTTTTATATTCTTAATAATCTCTAATCGCTCATTTTTAAAGTCAATCAATATTGCATTCCAAGCCCTGTCAAAATCTTGAAAAGAAACATTTTTCCCCGATTTTTTTATTAGTTGACTTCTAAAATCATCAGGATCTATAATACCTTTCTCAAGGGCAATATTTATTTGCGAATCTCTGAAATAATTCCATACAATTTCAGTATTCTCTGCAAATAACTGAATAAAAGCTTGTTTGGTTCGGTTTTCATCTATGTCAAGAATTACACCACCAAGATCAAAAATTATATTTTTGATGTTTTTTAAATCTATCATAAAAAAAATAATAAATATGTTTGGAAAATATTTAATTAATTATTAATATTGCAGCCCAATTTGAAAAGAATTGAGGGCTCATAGCTCAGCTGGTCAGAGCACCTGACTCATAATCAGGTCCTTGGTTCAAGCCCAAGTGGGCCCACTCCCTACAAAGGTTACAAGAAATTGTAACCTTTTTTTTTGCCTCGTAAAAGCTGTATTTGTATTTCATTTCCTATAAATTTTAATACCTTAAATTAATTGATTAAATCTAAATTAATTGCAAAATCTATATTGAATTTGCAGTAGAATTATCGTTCGAATTGTACATTATAATTTTAGATAAAAATGCAGAATCCTTAACCAATACAATAAATCATAAAACCATTTACTTTATCCCTTCCACTATAGCAATTTCTTCTTCTGTTAATTCATAGAGTTGGTAAACAAGATGGTCAATCTCCGATTCAATATGAGAAGTTTCAATATTTTGATTTTTTAATACTATTACTTTATCAACTAGAGCGACAATCTCTTCTCTGTTTGCTTGAATTCGATGAATCGGTATTTGTCCAAAATATTTCCATATCAATTGATAACCATTTTGAATGGCGGTACAGTATTTAGAAATGAGCCACCAACCCATCTTCGAGTTCAATATAGCCAATAGAATTTTATCTTCTGACGGTATAATCCACATAGAATTATTACAATACTGTCCACTCTCATCGTAAATAAAACAAGGTTTTACCTGCATTACCTGATACATAATTTTAGGCTTCTCGAACTTGTCATAATAATCGCAAGCACGCAGTTCCCACCAGTAATCGCCTTTGTCTGTTCGTTGCATTGCTTTTGTTTTGAATGGGATTAAATGGTTTGCAATGGCTGGATAATTCCCTTTAAACCACTCCCATGCTTCATCATAGGGCATATTTCCATATCGAGGTGGTGGCTCACAAACAATCGATTGGTCTGAACTTGGTAAATTCCGCTTGATGGTAAAGCCTTTGGGTACCAGAATTAACCAATTATTTGCACTTGATGCAATGTAAGGCTTGATGTTTCTACCGAGTAAAAAGGGTTTAATCAGCTCTACCGACTTTTTATCTTCTTTGATTAATCGTTCTTTGGTCTCGTCATTTATGAGGAAAGCTTCTGTTAATCCGGTAAGTATTCCCCTATATGAATTACCAACAATAAATTCTGATAAACTTAGTGAAGTTTTTTTTAGTTTTATCAAAAGTTTCTGATCAGAATCGGAAGAAACAACCCATGTTTCATTACTTAAAGAATCCGTTTTAATGATACACCTTAAACTACTAGCATATTTATCAAAACGCCCCTCATAGTTTAATGTTTTAATGGTTATAGACTCGAAACTATTAGAAGGCACCTTTTTGGAAGCCCCAAAAACACATGGATATGTCGTTGCCTCGTCAAAAACTTGCAAATCACCAAAATCGACTAGCGACTCGATATGTTGCTTTAATAAAAAAGCTCTTAATGGTTTACCATAGCTTGCTTGCATCCATTTATTAGGGAAGATGTAGCAAAAACTGCCATTGTTACCAAGTATCTGGAAGCCTTTTTCTACAAAGAATACATATAGGTCTGATGTGCTGGTATATGTTTCATAGTTATCTTTGAAGAAGTATTTGAAATCTTTTATATCTTCTTGCCTTATATAAGGAGGATTTCCTATTACCACATCAAATCCAACAAAATCTCCTTTTACATCTAGCACTTCAGGGAATTCAAAACGCCACTCAAAAGCGTTTCCATACAGGGTTTTCAGTTTTTCGTTGTAGGCTTTCTCAAGCACTTCAATTTCTGCGGTTAGAAGCTCGGTTTTCAATATCCAAGCTTCTTGCTCTTCTCTGTTAAAAAACATTGGGGTATTGCCCAATTCTGCCTTCTTTTCTCTTAGTTTAACCCAATCAGCATCATTTGGGTTGGAGATGGACGAAAATTCTTCTTTCAATCTTGCTATTTCTTTCTCCGTATTTTTCTTTGTTGTTTTGTCACTTGTGCTTTTATAAATTAGGACCAGTTCTTTATATTTTGTCGTAGCGAGTCTGATTTTTTGTTGAATTACAGCAGGATAATTTGAAATACTATTATTTGTACTAAATTTACTTACAAGGGAATTACCTGTTTTAATATTGATGTCTATATTCGGCAATGTTTCAAGTTCGGTGTATTTACTACCTTCTGTGTAATAAGCATTTTTAAGTAGCTCAATCCAAAGACGAAGGCGGCAAATCATTACTGATTTGGGGTTGATATCCACACCAAACAAACAATCCTCTATGAGAGTTTCTTTTTCGTGAAACAGTGCCTCTTGAAGCTTCTGAAGCTCAGTAAGCGGTTTATTGTTCTGGTTAAGTGTGTAAAGGAAAGAAAGGTCTGTTTCTTCATTTATGATTATCAGCTCATCGTTGTCTATGGAAATTTTGCAACCTTGAATCCTGCTGCCATCTCTAAATTGAAGTATGTGCAAGTCGCTTTTGATTGAAATGAGTTCATTTAATGCTGATACGAGAAAATGTCCTGAACCAACCGCTGGGTCGCATATTTTAAGCGAATTTATTATAGCGTTGGCTTCATGCCTTTTTGACTTATCGGTGTATTCAATCTTGTCTTTGAGGTTGTCGAATTCAGTAATATTCCACGAGGGATAATACTCGTTGAATTTCTGTACAACAGCTCGCCTGAGAGTCTCGCGACACATGTACATAGTAATGAATCCTGGGGTAAAGAAAGAACCGTCTTTGTAACCGTTAATCTTCTCGAATATCAAACCAAGTACAGATGCATTTATGATTGTTTTATTCTGTTCCTGAATTTTGGCAGAGCTATCAGATGAGAAATCGTATGCGTCAAGGAAATTGAAAAGGTACTGCAAAGTTGGCATTGTTCCGATGACTTGTTTGCCCTCGGCATCCTTCATTACCGTGTTCTTATAAATAGGCAATTCGAATCTATTTTTTAGCGAATTTACCCGAATGGTTTGCTTTTCAAGGTTAGATTTCTCAAACAAAGAACTGTTTAAATAGGGTATATTGCCAAACTTCTGGGATACCGACTTCGAACGTTCGTCTGTTTTCATTGCCAAGACGTCGAAAAATAGTTCGTTTAATTCGTCATAATCCTCTATTAATTTTGAGTTGACAAATGAGAAATCTTTATTACCTCTATGGTAACTAATAAGTTGACCTTCCAATAATTTCAAAAAAAGCACACGATTAAGCCAGTTAATACACAATTCTAAACTTGCACTAAATAAACGTTCGTCTAGTGTTTCTCCGTAATGTTCAGGATTAGAAATGTTATCAATACAATCTTCACTAATAATTGTTGCTATTGTGTTTTCGAGTAAACTTCCTTCATTTCGATTATTGGCAACTTTTCTATCAATTATTTTCTTGCCACCAACCTTGACTTCTTCAAGACCAATTATATGCAGTAATTCGTTATAAAATTCTCTATTAAGAGAATTGCTATCATTGGCAAAAGATAGTTTTAATAAATGCTCGGGCGAGAGAATCTTGTATAATTCTATTAATTGGTCGTCGTCAGCTGATTCATTATTTGTTGCTACTTTCTCATAATCTTTGAAATTGAAATGCGTACAAGTGATTTCATCTTCTATTCCGGCAACAATTTTCTGTGCCTCAGTATAGAAAAATGGATTATCTTTTCCCTGTTCAATCTTTGATTTATAAAGCTTTTGGAATTTATTATTACGATAGAATATTTTGTCAAATTCGTTTTCATCGAAAATAAACCACTCGTAAATATTGGTAGCAATAAGGTGTTTAACTTGAGTATTCTCATTTTCATTGCGTTCGTCGAAGTAATATAGAATTAGTTCATGAAGAGCTTTGCAATTGACGTTTTCTTGTGTAATTCGTTCGGAACTTGTAGGTCTTTTAACCTCGATTATTACACCAACACTATCTTTTGCGGTCTTGCCGTTATGAATAGCAAGGTCAATACGATCTTTTGTATTTATTTCAAATCGAGAGCTATACCATGTTTCTTTTAAAAGGTCGGAAATAATATTTTTCTGATTTTCCTCGAATTCCTTCTCATTGATTCTTTGAAATAATTTACGAATGCTAATCTTGAGCATTTCAACATCACTTCTTTTTATAGCTTGCCTGAAATATGCTATGTTTAATGATTTTTTTATGTTAATTATGGTTGCTCGCATTGTAAATTTTCAAATGAATTTGATTCAAAATATTGTAGCTATTTATACAGAAATATTTGAAGTGAATTTGATTTACTAAAACATATGTTTATTTTCAAAAATAGCAAAAAAAAAGACGCACAATGTCTCATAATTCAACACCTTTTAAATACTTATTAACAAATATCAGTATCAAAATTAAAAACAACCAAGTAAACTGGAATTAACTAGAAAAAGGGTTAATGGTTAATACTTAAACTTCATACCGTTTCAGAATACAATGGCAAAACAATAATAAACTTTGTGCCAATATAAGACTCTGATTCAAATCTTATAGTGCCATTGAAACTTTCTATTATGTTTTTTGATATAGACAAACCGAGTCCGCTACCACTGGTCTTGGTAGTAAAATAGGGTTCGAACAAGCGTTCTTTAAGGTGTTCGGGTATTCCCGGACCGTTGTCTTTTATAATTATCTCTACCGAAGTTGTTTTATGTTTTTGAATCGCAACTTGTATTTCTCCGTTTTTTGATTCGGGAATTGCTTGGGTAGCATTTTTAAGTATATTACTAAATATTCGCAAGAGCTTTTCTTTGTCGGCACAGACAAAAAGTTCTTCTTGCGAATGCAGATTATGCGTTATTTCAATGTGCGGTATGTCTGAAAAAAGGGTAATGCTATTCTGCAATGCAGCAGTTAAGCTAGTTTTTTCCAACACAGAGAAGTTTGTTTTTGCGAAATTAGAAAACTCATCGGCTGTTTTGGCAAGTACGTCTATTTGTTCTATAATTGATTCGGTGGTTTTCTTAAGTCGCTCTCCAAAGTCAGCATCTTTATTGTTCCAAGATCTATTTAGAAACTGAATATTTAGCTTCATTGGAGTGAGCGGGTTTTTAATTTCATGCGCTATTTGCCTAGCCATTTCGCGCCAGGCAACTTCTCTTTCTGATTCTGCGAGTCTCTTTGCACTCATCTCCAGTTCATCTACCATTCTATTGTAATTCTTAAGCAAACTACCTATTTCATCTTTGGTTCGCCATTCGAGTTTTTCATTTTTGCCGTAGAGGGTGAGGTTACTCAGCTTATCTCTCAACAAATCAAGTGGTTTTGTTACCAAATTGGCAACAAAGACAGCTACAATGGTCGAAATTACTATTAGAATTACAAAAATGTTTAGAATGGTTATAATAACTGAAGATATTTGTTCTGTAAAAACGTCTTGTTTCGAAAAATAAGGCAAATTAATATATGCCAATGTTTTATTGTTTTTATTAGTGAGTACGGTATAGGCAGAGAGATAAGACAATTCTCCGATAGATTCTTCATACACAAATTTTGGTTTCTTCTTTAAAGCAACTCTTTCAAATGCTTTCAATGGCATTTGCTCACCACAAAGTCCGTGGTCGAAAATCTCTTTTCTTGAAGATGTTTTCAGAAAACCGGTAGGTGAATAAATATTAATATCAGAGAGATAAATATTTGAAAGGTCTACCAATAAATAATTCAAATAATCATTATTTATTTGGTCAATAGATTCAATATTGGCAAATCTATTTTCCAACTCTACCAATACAGATTGTAACTTATCGTCAAGCTGTGTATTTTGCCATTTTTTAAATTGATTGATATTTAAAATAATGATTATAACCCCTATAAGCAGCATACTGGTAAGTAGCAGACCAATAATTACGAATTGAATTTTATGTCGGAATGTTATTGAAAACCGCCAAGTTCCACGGTGTAAACTATTCAGAAATTCTATAAAAACAAGAATAAGAAAAAATATTAGTGACAGATATGCTACCGAAATTAGGTGTGCATAGATAGTTGGCGATTTTTCACTTATAATGATTGCTGTGTTGGAATCAAGGTTGTAAACCAAATGATTAAAAGAATCTTGTTTGTGGGTTTCAAACTCCTGATTTATGTTTCTTACCGGAAAAGGAAAAACTAAATTGTATGAGTATTCTCCTTTGCGCGAAACCAATTGGTCTTGTTTGTATATTCCGTATGAAAACTTATCAAATTTTTTATATGATATTAAACTATTTCCTAATAATAGTTCGGGGTAGCCTAATACTTGATTTACTAATTTCGAGGTAAGTTCTATGTAAAGGCGATTTTCTGTAGTGTCATTTTTTACACTAAAAACACCGAAATAACTAATTTCTCCGTTCTGATTATTAAGAAAGAAAAAATTTGTTTTTGGTATTTTTATGCCTTTTATCAACTGTTTTGATTGAAAATAATTTTCGCAGTTTTTAATACTGTTTTGAGTAGAAAACATTCTATTGCTTCCGCAAATGGTTGTTTCTAAGTTGTATTTCTTAAAAAACACACTGAAATATTTCTTTACCAAGAAAGAATTTATCTTCCCCTCCTGTCCTATTGGTTGCAACATCAAATCGGTCAACTGGTTGTCTTTTTTCATAGATCGCTCTATATCAGACAGTAGTATTTCTGCTATAGGGTCTTGTTCGTTGGTAAGACTAAGCGTGTAGAGTTTCTTTATTTCTGTATTTTTTTTGAAAATATAAATATGAATAAGCTGTTCGCTAAAGAATGCAAATAAGAGAATGAGAAAAAATTTAACGGAAATAGTGAATTTGCTTTTTGAATAAATATGAAAATAAAAGAAGAAAATGAAAATAATTACATTCATCAAACCCGCCATCAGTGCAATAAGCAATGAATCTAATAATAGAAAAACAAGCAAGGAGAAGGCGAATGAAATAGCAGAAATTTTAAAAAACTCTTTGGCTTTATAATGCTTGGCTAGACCTTTAAAAAATCCATGTAATAGAATTGCGTAACTATAAAATATTAGTAAAATAATTACATATGCTAAAATACTAAAAAGATTTAAATCAAGAATTTTGTCGGCCTCAAGCGGAATATTCGAGTTTATAATCAGCGATTTAATAATAAAACAAGAAAAAAGGAAATAAAAAGAACAGAGTATGGGAAACAAAATAAGAAAACCTAAACGATACGTTTTATTTATTCTCATAATTACTCCCGTACTTATTCTGTTTTTAGCTGTACTATAAAGTAGAGAATTAAAAAAGCATTGATAAGCAAATCGCCTAAAGAGGGTATAAAGTCAGATAGGGCATAATATTGTGGCGAAAATAATTCGGTACTGTACAGAATATTTGGCTTCTGAAATATGATCATCAAATACCTTCCAAGTATAGCTAAGAAAAAAAATGTGATATTAATAATATAACTATATTTTGAACGACTTATTTTGCGTAAGTAATTGTGTAAGAAGAATAGAAACAACACAATTGCTAGGAAATACAGCACAATAACTACATAAAGTTGCGATTTATTTTTAACACCATTTTTCTGCGTAACTAAGGAAAAAAGATAGTCTCCATTGCTTTTGAATATTTTTGTTCCTTCAATGCTTTTATCATTAATAACTTGTACCTGATTTTGAATATTAAAATCGTCTTGAAATCCACTAATCAAAAAATTATTTTCATACAGATATTCCTTTTTTATCAGAGAGAAAATCAATATTTTAAATTCATTTATTTCACTTTTTTCAGTAACGAATATATTGTGGTCGATTTTTAAAAGAGGAAAGGTGAAATTATTTTCAGAGTAATATCTTTCTAGATAGAAAGAATTGTCTGTCCAGAAAAAAGCAGTGTCGTTTTTAAATATTACAAATGAAATATCTCTGTTGTCGAGAGTCTGTTTTAAGGAATATGCTAGTTCAAAGAGAGTATCTACAGTAATATTTTTATTGTTATTTTCAATCAAAATACTAATATCGGCCAATACTTTCTGTGCAATAGCTTCTTTTTTCAAAATTGTATTTTGAAAATGCCCTAAATCATCTTTATCGAACACACGTGTAAAGAGATTTGTCTCAATCATAATACCTGAAATAAGGAACAAGAACGCAAGTGTCAGGTATTTATAACGTTCTATATATTTATTGATTGAAAGGTGTCTCATTCTATTTTAAACAGCAATGTGTGTATTTTTTATTTATGATGATAGGGTTCGCCTCTCATTATGGTAAGTGCTCTGTATAATTGTTCTATGAAAATAAGTCGCACCATTTGATGTGAGAACGTCATTTTAGAAAGAGCTATTTTGAAGTTTGCCCTTTCATAAACTTTTTGGCTAAACCCGTATGCACCTCCTATTAAAAAAATAATATCGGGAGATGCAGCTATCATTTTTGTTTCCAAAAAAACAGAAAACTGTTCAGAACTATATTCCTTACCCTTTTCATCAAGAAGTATTAAAAACTTTGTTTTATCTATTTTTGATAAAATTAATTCTCCTTCCTTTTCTTTTTGCTGCAATTCCGATAGATTTTTTGTGTTTTTAATATCGCTTAATTCCACAAGTTCAAAAGGAATATAATGCCCAATGCGCGAATTATAGACTTGAATACCAGTTCTTAGATATTCTAAATCTGTTTTTCCTATATAAAAAAGACTTATTTTCAAAAATAAAGATTAATTTAATTACTTATATTGTTTGAGTCTCAAACAATTAATTTATTTGGTTTTAAATATAGTATAATACAATCAAAATTAATATTTTGAAGCAAAGTAATAAATTATAATAAACATATTTATCAATTTATAGTCAAAATATAAAATCATAACTTTAAAATTAAAAAGATTTACTAATTTTGGTGCAATAATGGAGCAAGATTGTCGGCAATGAATCAACGCTAAGTATGAGTTTTTCTTAAAGTTTTTAAGTATCAATAAATCATTGATTTCTTAATTAAAATTAATAATTACGAGCATATTGTTTTATGGATTGTTTTTTGCATACACTAACACATTATTTGAATTAGTAAAAGTGAATAAAACAGAATGTTTACATTCCTTAATATTACTACTAAAAATAGAAACAATAATTTAGTTACCGAATTTACATTTTAAAAATTTTATTTGGAATTTAAGGTTTGGTGGCTGTAAAAATTATAAAATTTTAAGCATATGAAAAAATTTATTCTTTTACTGTTTATTTGTTTGTTAAACACGCAATTAAACGCAAACCCAACAGAAAAAATATCAAAAGCCATTGGTAATGGAGATGTAGAGACTTTAGCTGCTTTTTTTGATGAAAATATAGATTTGAAAATACTTGACAAAGAGAATATTTACAGTAAAATGCAAACGAAATTAATTTTAAGAGATTTTTTTACTAATTATGCATCTGTAAATTTTACAATTCATCATGATGGTGGTTCCGATCAAGCCAAATTTACAATCGGGACATTAGAAACTAATAAAGGTACATTCAGAGTGTATTTTCTGCTGAAGAAAAAAGGTGAAATTTCATATATTCAAAAATTGAGAATAGAAAACGATGGACAGTAAATATCTTGAAAAAATTATTGATTTAGCTTTAAATGAAGATATTGGTGATGGCGACCACACCACATTATCTACAATACCCGAAAATACTCAAGGGAAAGCAAGATTGCTGGTAAAACAACAAGGAATTCTTTGCGGAGTAGAAGTTGCAAAAGCCGTATTTAAACGTTTTGACCCAAGTTTACACATGGACGTTTTCATTAACGATGGCGCAGAAATTAAGCCCGGAGATGTTGCTTTTACCATTGAAGGTAAAACAGTTTCTATTTTGCAAACCGAACGACTTATTTTAAATTTCATGCAGAGACTTAGCGGCATAGCTACTCAGACGCAATATTATGTAAAAGCATTGGAAGGTACCGGTACTAAAGTTCTTGACACAAGAAAAACTACTCCTGGACTTAGACTACTAGAAAAATATGCAGTAAAAACAGGTGGCGGAGAAAACCACCGAATAGGTTTGTATGATATGATTTTGATAAAAGATAATCATATAGATTTTGCAGGAAGTGCTACAAAAGCAATTTTAAATTGTAAGGAATATTTGAAGACAAAAGGGAAAAATCTTAAAATAGAATGTGAGGCAAGGACTTTTGCAGAAATTGAAGAGATATTAGCTGTTGGCGTTGATAGAATTCTTATAGATAACTTCTCGCCCGAGGAAACCAAAAAGGCAGTGCAGATTATCGGAACCAAGGCAGAAACAGAATCATCGGGTGGAATAACCATAGAAAATATGAGAAAATATGCCGAAGCCGGTGTTAATTACATCTCGGTTGGTGCTCTCACCCATCAAATAAAAAGCTTAGATTTAAGTCTCAAAGCGGTACATTAAGTATCGCTTTTTTTTGCTTTTTCCCAACTAAGATACATTTAGCTTCGAGCATATTCTTTTTACCTACCAAAATAATTTCATACTTCCCATAACATAAATCTTATTGACCGATATCATTTTATTGTATGCGCAAATAAAAGTGAGATTTCTATACAGAAATAATAATACTGCTAATTTTGTCGGCGAGAAGACTGTATTAAACAAGAAAACATTTATTTATAGAGTGTGCTGTTTCACATTGGATTGCATACTCTATATTTTATTCTCAAATGTAAACTCAAAACCAAAAACCAAAACTTAAGAAAACTATGAAAACAATGAGATTTATTACAAAGTTAATGCTCGTAGCATTTTTAGCAGGATTACATTCACAACTATTCGCTAACGATTTAATAGTTGCAGAAAATGGCGCAGGTGGCGCATATTCAAGCATTACCGATGCACTAGCAGCATCAGTAGATGGAGATAGGATTTTTATCACGCCAAAGTCGGGAGGTGCAGCTTATGCTGAGGACTTAAATCTTGATAAAAGTATCCAACTTTTGTCTAATAAAGAAGGTGAGTTCTTTACCATCCAAGGAGAAATAACGGTTACTCCCGAAATTGCTCGTAAAATAACTATTATAGGTATGAGAAACCTACAAGGTAGCATAACTTCTACAGTAGCTAGTCCGGAGGGTGAGCCATGTGAAGTAAATATTATGAATTGCGATTTTAAGCTAGGTAATATTCTTTTTGATGTAGATTACTTTAAAATGACAATTGCTTCCAACCTGATTAAAGGAAAGGTAATTATTAGAAATGGAAAAATAATTGGAAACAGTATTAGTAATAAAGAAAATGGAATCTCTGTAACGGTAAATTCTGATTTGAACATTTCAAATGATACTATATTAGTTGTAGCCAACAAAATCAACAACTCATACTTAACAGTTGGAAGTACATACAATTACGGTATCTATATAAAAACAACATCGCATTTCTTTATGATTTCTAATAATTTCGTAAAATATGAATACGGGAGTTATTATGCTTGGCCTACAACCTATTATTATGGATATGGAATCTTTGTTGAAAATGCAAAAAACGCATCGAACGGTAAAAACACAATTTTAAATAACACTTTATACAGAGAAGAAACTGCAAATATAGGAGGAAATCTTTGGGGTATTTATGTTAGTTCTATTCCTGCAGATGCTTCTGTTGATATTGTTAATAATTTAATTGTAGCAAATGCGTCTATGCCAATTAATGAAGGTATTATCAGCTATAGCAATACAGGTATTGTTGCATCTAACTATAACTTTTTCAGCAATGTAACTACTGCTTTTAAAGATGCTGTTGATGATGGTACAAATAAAATTGATTCAAACACACTGGTTGATAATGAAGGCAAACTTGCAGCTAATAGCGACGCTATAGATGGTGGTAATCCTGATTCTGTATATTATGATATAGACCTAACACGTGCTAATGTTGGAGTTTATGGAGGTTCTTTTACCCTAGATAACTTCTTCCCTATAACCGGTGCTGCCAGAGTTTATTTTGTTCAAGCTCCTCGACGTGTTATTATTGGAAACACTATAAAAATTAAAGCTGAAGCTTTTGATAGATAATTATCTTTTTTACAATAAATATGGCAGTGATGGCTCTCTAAGTTACAATTTTAAAGAGCTAAACAACCGCTATTTATAGGTAAAACATTTATTTGGTAATATTATAGCCTGTAATTTTTCATCACTTTGAATAATTATACTAGAATATTAACATATTTATTAATAAATAAAGAAACAAAAATGAAGATAATTATAAAAGCAAGATCGCTACTGTTGCTGGTGTCGGTACTATGTACCCTTTCTCAGCAGATTCATGCGCAATTGCCCGATTCTAAAATTACAACTGCCGAATATTTTATCGACCTTGACAAAGGTGAAGGTCTAAATACTGCATTGCAAGTGTATGATGGGAAATGGGATAATGCAATTGAAACGGTTCTAAAAAATGATATTTCTCTCACCCTCGGTATGCACAAAATAGGCATCCGTGTAAAAGACACTTTGGGCTGGAGTCCGGTATTTCAGACTATTGTAAGTGTTGAAGACAAAAAGACAATCGAGAATCAGATGCAAATAGCAGCCGGAGAGTATTTTTTCGATACCGATCCGGGGCTAGGCAAGGGCGTAAGCCTTATTGCTTTCAAAGGCAACTTTGATAATGCACTTGAAACTGCTATAAAGAACATTACTACTCTACCTAGCGAAGGTATTCACCGTTTGGGTATGCGCGTAAAAGATTATAGTGGAAATTGGAGTGCGCCTTTTTATACGGTAATAAGTATTGAAGGTAAAATGCTTGTAGATAATAAAAGGGTTACTTACGGTGAGCTTTTCTTAAATTCCGACACTGCTTCTGCTACTCCGTTTTTAGCGTTTAATGGTGCTTTTGATCAGGCCATTGAGACTTTGATACAAAGCAACGATAAAATTGCTCAAACCTCGGGTTTGCAACGTCTTAATATAAGAATTAAGGATATTGCAGGTAATTGGAGTTCGGTGTTTAGTACGGTTATAAGTATTGAAGAGAAAATGACTGCCAGAGCATTGAAAATAACCGCTGGTGAATATTTTATCAATGACGACCCAGGTGCTGGTGCTGCTACTCCATTTTTAGCGTTCGACTTTAATTTTGATGCTGCATTTGAAACAATTATTAAAGATGGTCTGAAAATGGAAGATGCCGGACTGGCAGTTTTATCGGTTCGGGTAGCCGATGCTGATGGCAACTGGAGCAGTGTATTTTCTACCGTAATCTCTGTTGAGTCTCCAATTAAAACCAGACAATCAAACATCGTTTCGGGTGAAATATACTGGGATATCGATCCGGGCGAAGGTATGGGTAGCCCTATTATTGCTTTCGATGGCGATTTTGACAATGCGGTTGAACTGGCGGCTCAGTCTTTCAATACTGCGGCTATAGGTACAGGGCATCATACATTGGCTTGTCGTGTAAAAGATAAAACAGGCAAATGGAGTCCGGTTGTGAAAACGGTTGTTTTTATTGATGAATGTCTCACAAAACCAATTGCTACAGTTGTTGCTGAAGATGATAAAACAAGTTTTTGTCAGGGTGACAGCGTGAAACTAACTGCAAATACGGGTAGTTTCAAATATCGTTGGGTTGTAGGTGGTACGCAGTTGCCTGATACTACTCAGAGTATTTATGTTGCAAAATCGGGCTACTACAAAGCTGTTGTAATTGACGGAAATGGTTGTCCGGGTGCTTCTGATGCGCTTTCTATAAATGTAATTCCTTTGGATACTAAAATAGCTACATCTAAGAATCCTGTTTTGTGTAAGGGCGAGGCTGTTGTGCTTTCGGTAACTGCCGGATATACTTCTTACGCATGGAGCACGGGTTCTAAAGGAACATATATAAACGTAGATACTTCGGGTATTTATAAAGTTTCTGTTACTAATCTTAATTGCACCAGAACTGATTCGGTAGAGGTAATTGTAAATCCATTGCCTAACGAACCAATAATTCAAGAGCTTGGACCAACTACCATTTGTCAAGGTGATAGTGTGATGCTACAAACATCTGCTATTTTCGACTCATATTTGTGGAGCAATGGCGCAAAGAGCAAGAAAGTAAAAATCGAAAAATCGGGAATTTATTATGTTACCGTAGCCAATACGTTCAATTGTCAGGCGGTAAGTTCTGTTCCTGTTTCAGTGAGTGTTTTAAATTCGAAACCTACAGTATATTCTCTTGGTTCTGCGGTGCTCTGCGATGGCGATAGTGTAAAACTCTATACTACCGGAAACTTTACCGAATATCTTTGGAACACGGGCGATACTTTGCCTCAGATTTATGCTAAAAGCGGAGGAAGCTATACGCTTACGGTTACTTATAATGAATGTACCGGATATTCTGATGCTTTTGAAGTTACCGTAAATCCTGATGTTGCAGTGCCTCAAATTAGCAAAAGCGACACAACTACTTTTTGTGAAGGTGGCAGTGTAAAACTTACTTCTAGCATTACCGAAAATATTGCATGGAATACAGGCTCAACCAGTGCCTCTATTACGGTGCAGTCGTCGGGCTTGTATTATGTAACTACTCGCAATCAGTATGGTTGTACAGCAAGCTCATCGCCAGTAGCGGTAACGGTGCTTTCTCTTACGCCTACAATTGTTGCCAGCAAATCTTTGTCATTATGTCAAGGTGATAGTTTGCAATTGAGTGTTGGAAAGGGTTACTCTTCTTACCTTTGGAGCAATGGTGCCAAAACGGAATCAATAACCGTTAACAAAACCGATAGTTATAGTGTAACCGTAACCAATAGTCTCTGTGGTGCAAACGAAGGTATTTCTTTGCCTGTAAAGGTAACTGTAAATCCTGCAATGACCAAACCGAGCATTACACAAGAGGGTGCATTGCAAATGTGCAGTAGCGAAACCCTACTGCTTACGGCTAGTCCGGCTGCGGCTTACCTTTGGAGCAACGGTGCCGCATCGCAATCTATTTCTATTGTTAAGGCAGGTACCTATTTTGTGCGAGCTTACAATGAATTTGGATGCTCAAAAATATCCGATTCTGTAGATGTAAACATTTACCCGCAACCTATAAAACCGAATGTATTTGCCGATGGAAAATTGTCTATTTGCACTGGCGACAGTGTGAAACTGACTACCGATGCAGCAGCCGATTTTGTATGGAACAATGGCGATAAATCTGCCTCTATTTATGTTAAGCAAAGTGGCGAATATTACGTTATTGTCTCTAGTGCAGATAAGTGCCAAGCTCAATCAGACAAGGTTCAGGTTACTGTTACCGATGTAGATGCGAAAATCACAGCTTCGGGCAAAACGGTATTCTGCGAAGGCGATAGTGTAACACTTATGTTGCAGTCGGGTTATGATTCTTATGCGTGGAGCAACGGTCAAACTACTAATGAGGTTGTAATAAAAACCGATGATACCTATCAGGCTACCGCTACCAAAAATGGTTGCGAGAAGATAACCAATCCGCTAGAAGTAACAGTATGGCTTAACCCTACAGTGCCGGTAATATCTCAGAGCGACACAGCTCGTTTTTGTCAGGGTGATAGTGTTATTCTATCCTCTTCTTTAAACGATTCATATCGTTGGTCTTCGAAAGATACTACTCAATCTATTGTTGTTAGAAAATCAGGAAACTATGTAGTTACTGTTGCTAACGACTTTGGGTGTTCTAAAGTATCGTCTGATTTTACGGTAACCGTTATTCCTAATCCGGCTACTCCTATTGCTACTATTATGAAAGGTAATACTGATTTTTGTGTTGGCGATAGCGTTTTACTCTCATCTGATAATGCTTACAAATACCTTTGGAGTACCGGAGATACCGTAAGGCAGGTTTGGGTAAAAGAAAGCGGATTGTATCATGTGGTGGTTACTAATGTTGATAATTGTAGTAGCGCATCGGAATATACGCAGATTGTAAAACACAACCTGCCTGATGCTAACATTCTAGCTTTGGGTAGCACTGTTTTGTGCTTAGGCGATAGCGTTGTGCTTTATACACAACCGGCTGTAAAATATGAATGGAGTACAAACGATACTGCACGAAATATTACTATTAAAACCGAAGGGATTTATGGGGTTGCAATTACCGACCAATGGGGTTGCGTCAATTCTGATACTACCACGGTTATTGTTCACCAGTTGCCCGATGCACGTTTGAATATAAAAGACACTGTACATTTTTGCGCTGGCGATTCTGTTATTGTCTTTCCTAAATTCTATGAGACTCAAACCTTACAGTGCATTTGGAATGGTAAAGATAGCTTGACTATGCTTACGGTAAATAAAACAGGTGTTTATTCTGCTTTGGTAAGTAATGAGTTTGGTTGTAAAACTAAATCTGATACCCTATGGGCATATAGTCACGATATGCCTGTAGCCGATATCACCTCATCATCAGTAACTGAGTTTTGCAAAGGCGATAGTGTAATTCTATCTATTCCTGCTGCATACAAATATAGCTGAGTAATCTAGATTCTACTCAAAGTATTGTAGTGAAATCTTCGGGTACTTATATGGTAACTGTTGAAAATGAATATCAGTGCAAATCGACCGATTCTATTGCTATCGTAGTAAAAGCAAGACCCGAAGCAACTTTAGCTTTGAGCGGACCAACTCGTTTTTACGAAGGTGAAACGGTAGAATTGCAAGCTGGTCTTGCCGATAAATACCAGTGGAGCACTGGCGATACTACGCAGAGCATAAATGTAACAGCTAGTGGTAGTTTTGTGGTTACGGTAAGCAATGCCAATGCTTGTAGTGCAACATCGCAAACGGTAGTTGTTTCGGTATTTCCATTGCCGCTAAAGCCTGAAATATCGCAGAGCAACGACACGCTTATTGCAGTGCCTACTAATGCTGGTGGGGCTTATAATTGGTATTTGAACAGTCAGAAAATTATAACCACTGCAAAACCAAGGCTTAAACTGAATGAAACAGGTATGTATTACGTGGTTGTTGCCGATAGCAATGGTTGTTCGGTAACATCTGAGGAATTCTATTCGGTGTACACCAGTCTTACGGATGGTAGTTCAAAAATCACTGTTTATCCTAATCCGGCTGTAGAATATGTTCAAATTTCAACAACCGATATCGATAAACTGCCACTAAGCCTCAATGTTTTTGATGCGAATGGAAAAAATGTATTTGGCACGTTTACTATTTCCGAGTCGCTCTTTGAAATAAATGTAGGGCAGTTATCTGCCGGAGTATATATGTTTCAAATATCGAGCAACAATGAACTAATCAAAATAGAACGAGTTACAATAGAAAGATAAGATTCTTATTATTTGGGGTTTAATCAAAGGAGGCGATTTTATGAATTGCCTCCTTTTTTGTTGGGGTTATTTTTTGGGAATGTGATATAGTGACTCAGGTAAATTCAAGTAGCGTGGGCTTAGTGTATTGTTTTATTCGGTTATCAAAAATAAACAGATTATCTATAAATGATAACTCTGACGTAGGCGAGAAGTTTTGTTTTTTTGTCTTAATGCCGAGCAAAAAGTTCTACATTATTTTTAAAATGATAACGTTTGGGCTGCAACCACGTAGTGCTCAGCGAAGCACACCCCAAAAGAGCGCTGGTCTTTTAGACCTATCAGATTCATGTTTATTGAGCATATTTTCTATTAACACAGTCTGCTATAGATTAGTCCTTTAGGCACTTTAAGTTTTCCATTTGATTTTTTTGTGTCAAAATAAAGGATTATCGTTTTAGTATCTGACTTAATAGTACACTCCCTTAGAACCCTACTTCTCTTATTTGTCTTATCAACTATAACATCATTAATTCTAATAACTTGACATGATTTTAAAGAATCAATGGGGATTATGTGAGAATATTCAATATTATCTTCATTTACTATCTCGTTATATGAAGATAATCTATTTACATAAGCATAAATAATGCTATCACTGCATACTTGTTTAAATTTTATGCAAATTGGATTTCCCATTGAATATCCATATGATTCATCATCACAATTATGAGCACTATTTATCTTCATTTCAAGACTTGTTCTACAACTAACAAAAAATAATGCTGCGAAAATCAATATTTGAAAAGTGAGTATTTTTCCCATATTCTGTTTCTTAAATCATATGTAACCAAAACTAATGGTACTATTCTTAAAATTGCACCAACGGTGGCTGTATAAAAATACAGCTAAATGCGGAGATGTATTTTATCCCCAAAAACT
Source organism: Bacteroidales bacterium (assembly GCA_016714605.1). GTDB lineage: Bacteria > Bacteroidota > Bacteroidia > Bacteroidales > UBA1715 > JADKDL01. The sequence continues at coordinate 78,124 of JADKDL010000026.1, forward strand.
AAACTTAATGCAGACTACGAGGCTTCGAATAACAATGGACTCGGCTGCTCATTATTCTAGAGTGTTAGGCAAATGGAATAATTCTATCCTTCGGTCTGTTCGTTTTGAAATACTGTAAAATTTGTTCTTTAGATAAATCTGCTATCTCTAAGCTAATTTTATCTCTCATTTCTCGCATATACTCAACAGCATGAAATTCTTTTGTCTCATCTTTAGTTTTCATATTTTATTAATTCTCTAGGTGATCTAATATCAATTGCTATGTATCCAAATCTAATGTTTACTGAATTGTATCTTCTAATCCTATCCGCGTTTACAATGTGATAAAATTCCAACTTGCAAGGTTATCAGCTTTATGTAAGGTTGCTAATGCAATATGCAAACAGTCATCAAAACTTGTTTTCCCTACAACCTTTTCTGATGTATATTTTGAAGCCAAATCTATTGCATCTCCAGTTACTTCAACAAATTCAACAAAATCTGAAGGTAATGTCCTAATAAGTTGTTTTACTTTCTCTGGAGCTTTTTCTAATTCTCTTTCAGTAACTTCCGAAAAGATTATTTTGATTTCATTTTTCCTTATTCTATCAAAAGGCGGTTTTGTATACTCTTAGAATTCCTTATCAAAGTAGCCTCCAAATACAAAAGTATCAATATATATTCGTTGCTTCATTTTTTTTATTTCTATTTGTACAAATGTAGCAAGATATATCGGAATATTTTTTTCATTTCCTTGAGACTAACAAACTAATATTACCATTGCATAACGAACCGCCGTTTAGGTAATCAGGACGTACAGTTAGAAACGCACGATTAGCATTTGGTTTTTTTTAAACTCCTTTTGGAAGTCCAACACGAGCAAGAATCTCATTTGTTTTTTGTAGTTTTTCAGGGAAAAGAGTTCTTCCTCTAAACCGCTCTAATTTTTTGTCAATTTTAACTATTGGAATTTTATTTTCGTTTATTGATTTTAGATTCATAACTTCAATTATTAAATTTTATTTGTTTTTCGAGTTATTAAAAATGCTTCATAATCTTCACCGACAATAAACTCTTCCCATGCGTCGTCTTTCAAGCCAAAAATAAGAAAGTCTG
>JADKDL010000027.1 GCA_016714605.1 Bacteroidales bacterium
TTTTGCCACATTGCCCAGAACGCGTTGATATCCCTTGGAAGAGCACCCGACGACTCAGACCAGTAACAGATAATAACTTTACCCTTGGCAAGAGCCATATCAATAGCTCCTGTATAAGTATTCCAATAGGTAGAAACTGTAGCCTCGTTAATAGGCAGACGAACACTGTTCGATCCAAACAAATCTACAAATTGACCAATGACCTTATCTGCAACCACCGATGCAGAGGCGTATGTGTCTGTTGATGAAAGCCCCGAAAGATAAATCACACCTGTCTGGAAATTGTCTCGCGGATCGGCCCAGTTGACACCACGAAATTGATTTGTTTGTGCAATTAATAATGTAAAATTGCAAAAAGACAATATCAATGCTATTGTAAAATAAGTATTTTTCATATTATTTATATTTTTTTATTTCAATTCACAATCTTCAGATACTTTTATTAGATAACCTTCACCCCAATTCAGTTTTAAAAGTGAGTTAAGAAAAACGGCATTTGATTTTAGATAAAACGAATCCATATTTTTCACTGCCTCAACCTTTTCCCAAATACTTGAAAGAGCTTGGTCTAAATTTGCACTAACTTCTAGAGGGTATCCAATAAAATTCCAACCTGCTTTTAAAGAAATAGAAGGAACAACAACTGGAACAGCTTCAAAACTCATATAGTTGAGGTTTACATAATCGGTAGCACCAATGGTAAGGCGAAGCACTTGTTGTCCGGCTTCTAATTGAATATCATTAACCGTTACATCTTGCCAAATCTGCCAACCGGTAGTGTTTGGAATAGCAACATCGGTAGCTATTGGGGTTCCGTTTGCAGATAAAGAAATAGTTCTGTCATCGCCGTTGCAAGCAGCTCTGAGTTTAAGGTTGTATTTTCCTGCCGAAGCAATATTTACGGTATATTCAAGCCATTCGCCGGCAGTAGTCCAGCCAAGGTTGTACCCACCACCTTCATCGGTACAGGTTTCTAAATCAACATCTTCGTTGGTACGGAAAGCAGCTCCACCCGTGTTGGTTGCTTCATTGTCGAGGTAAGCAAATCCATTTCCACCTACGTCGTAATGTTCAAATTCAATTTTGCCAGGTATTATAGAAGGTGTGGCATTGTATGCTCCTTGGGGAATAGTTACTTTTATTGATATGGGTAAAGAACTTGTTTTAGCTCCTACATTATCGGTTGCTACAGCTGTCAATGAATATGTTCCGGCAACAACGGTTTTCCATGAGTAGGAGTAGGGCGAAGAGGCATCTTCACCAAGTTTGGTTGTACCGTTGTAGAACTCAATCTTACTGATAGTTCCACCAGATATTGAAGTTGTTGCATTCATTACAACAGTCTCGCTTTCCAAATAAGAAGCTTTATCTGTTTGTAGAACCACATTTACATTTGCAACATTCTTATTTACATCAATCGTTAATTTATCAATATCGGGAGTGTTTCCACTCGTATTGAAAATTCTTATGGTATTTTTTCCTTTATTAAGAGTGATAGGAAAGCTAATTGTTTTTACAGTTCCAAAACCACCTGAATTAAGATTTGTAAGTGTGGTATCTTTAGAATTAACTCTTACCGTAGCACTGCGATTTTCGCCACTTAGGTATGAAATGGTGAGTGTGTATTTTCCGGTTGCATTGGCAAAAATATCTCGTTGTTCCAAATAATTATCAGCCCTACCACCTATATAACTCGCTTTAGCGCCACCTGAGCAATTTGCATCTTTCGAAGCTCTTGCCTGATTTGCAACTACTCCTGTATTCACCGTAAGGTTAAAATTGTTTAGCCAAGCATATTCAGCTTCAAATACTTCTTGCAATTTAGCTTTTGTACCACCACTTTGAGCATCACCACGCCATGAGAAGGAACAGAAACGGTGGATGAGGCATCGAACGAACCAAGATTTGTTTTCGACCACAAATCGCGAGCTGTAGCAGCACCTTCGAGGTTTAGGTCTGACCACTTCACTGTCATAGACGCTGTTGCAGCACTTCTATTGAAACGCAACAGCTCTTTCGAGACTTTGTTTTCCATTCAAGTTTTTTGCCCAAACTTGTAAACCAGCACCATTATCTGAAATAAGGTGAGCTTGTAAGCCTGTAGTATCTTGATTAACTGCAATAACTTCAGTATTGGTAAGTATCGATTTTGTTTGAGCACTCATTTTGGTGAGATCATTACCCAACAATAGTGGCGAAGAGAGAATACACCACATACTAAATGGCTTTTTATCTTCCTCGAAAGGCATACCTCGTCCTACTTCTAGCATATCCATGTCGTTATAATGACCTGGAGAACAGTAAGGAGCAAGAAAAGTGTTAAGGTCTAGAATCTCCATTATGACAGACCATGTTGGCGTAGAACCCGGCACAAAATTAATATCACGAGACATTCTCCACGAATCGCCCACCTCGGTAACCCAAGTACCCGGAAATTGCCAACGACATACATTTAGGTTTACTTCTCTGCCAGTTTTTATAATAGCTTGTCTTATTGCTGTATATCGAGTTTTTTCATCAAGTTTCAGAACCAAACCACCACAGTAGTCAACTTTGTAATAATCAAAGCCCCAAGTTTTGAAAATAAGATCGCAGTCCTGCTGATCATGCTCATAAAGACCTACACCAGCTCCCATAGTTTGTCCGCTGTATTGGTATCCGCAAGTATTTGCACCTGCATCGGAATAGAATCCTGCTTTAAGACCCTTACTGTGAATATAATCAGCAACCGGTTTCATACCATTAGGAAACTTGGTTGGATTAATTTTCAACGTACCATCGGTATTTCTTCCATAGAAGAAACCATCGTCAATATTAATGTATTGAAACCCGGCAGCAGCCAAACCAGACGATGCCATTGCATCAGCTTGACCTTTTATGACGTTTTCGCTAATATTTACACCGAATTGATTCCAGCTAGCCCAACCCATAGCAGGGGTTTTACTCCCTGTTTGAGAAAATAAAGCATTTGTTGATATTAGTAAAAAGATTGCAGTAACATAGCACAGGTTTGTTTTAAAATTGAGTGTTTTCATAGTAATTTTTATTTCCAAATCAATTCACAAACAGCATTTACTTTAATAAGGTAGCCTTCTCCCCAATATAATTTTATTAAAGAATTGAGAAAAGAAGTATTAGATTTTAAATAAAAAGAATCCAAATTTTTAACAGCATCAACCTTTTCCCAAATACTTGAGAGAGCTTGGTCTAAATTGGCATTACCGTCTAAAGGATAGCCTATAATATTCCAACCTGCTTTTAGAGAAATTGAAGGAACAATAACAGGAACAGCTTCAAACGTCATATAGTTGAGGTTTACATAATCGGTAGCACCAATCGTGATACGAAGCACTTGAATTCCAGCTTCTAATTGAATGTCATTAACCGTTACATCTTGCCAAATCTGCCAACCGCTAGTGTTTGGAATAGCAATATCGGAAGCAATTGGGTTTCCATTTGCTGATAAGGAAATAGTTCGTCCGGCGCCATTGCAAGCAGTTCTTAGTTTAAGGTTGTATTTACCTGCTGTTGCAATATTTACGGTATATTCCAACCATTCGCCGGCAGTTGCATAGCCTATATTATAGCCAGTACCAGCATCGGTACAATTTTCAATATCAACATCTTCATCGGTACGGAAGGCTGCACCGCCTGAATTTGTTGTTGCATTGTCGAGGTATGCAGAACCATTTCCGCCCACATCGTAGTGTTCAAATTCAATTTTACCGGGTATAGTTTGATTAGTTCCGTTATAAGCAGCTTGAGCTGGATTTACTTTAACTACAACAGGAGCTGTAGTAGATTTGTTAGCTGAATTATCGGTAGCCACTGCGGTAATAGAATATGTACCTGCAGCAACGTTTGTCCAAGAGTAGGAGTAAGGTGAAGAGGCATCTTCACCAAGTTTGGTTGTGCCATTGTAGAACTCTACCTTAGATATAGAACCTGTAGTAACCGTTGCTGTTGCAGAAATTGTAATAGAAGCAGGTGCTGTAAAAGCTGTGGTAGCTGTAGGAGCGGTTAAAGTAACGGTAGGTCCTGCAACCATTGGTTGTAGAGCCAACATTTTTCTCTGCATAGCGCACACCGAAAGTTCTATTTCCTGCAGAAGTAAAATGATATTGATCTTTTCCTGGTAAGCCATTTGCAGAAATTACATAAGAATTAGGCAATACACTTGGTAATTTAGCAATTACAGGATTGTGACCAGAACATGCACCACCCTGATTTTGGTATAATAATTCACCCGAAAGTAAAGGTGTTTTTGTAGGATCCAAACCAAGGTCGGCAATGAGGTTATCATAAACCGCTTTTACTTTGGTAGGCCATGTTTGGTCTCCAGTATTCGACTCGCCTTGATGCAATAAAATACCTTTGATAACTCCTGTTTGTTGAGCTTTCTTTGCCAATTCTAATAGCCATGCATAAGCACTGCCGTTATATTTAGTAGGGACATTATTATATGTGTCTAGACCGGCGTATCCGGTTTTTCCGAAGAGTTCAATTTTACAACCCGGAACTGCAACTACTACCACACCAATTTTAATGTTTGAAGGACGATTGGCTACCATAGTTCTTCCGAAATAATCGGCAGGGCCAATTCCGCCTGTACAGCCCCAAAGAGGAGGAACAGCATCATACCAATTTCCTGCTTTTTGAACAGAACAGTCTTGCGGTTTCATAAACTGAAAACGACTATCAACTGTTTTATCTTGATTTTCAATATCTCCGGCACCAGCCATATTTGATTGTCCGAAACAAAGATATATGTGATAATTAGGGTCTTGAGCAAAAACATTTATGCTTAATAGAATTAGGCAGATGTTGAGAATTGCTCTGAAAGAATTTAAATTTTTCATTTGTTTTTTCTTAGTTATAGTCAAAATAGAATACTTATTCTAAATATTTCAAAAGTTTAACTTTTAAAAAAAAAGGTGACGTAAAGTCACCTTTTTATGGAATTGTTTCCCCTAGTTTTCTTGATAGATATTGGGTATGTTAGAGAAACGTGTTAAAGAACATTTTTTGAAGCAAGACAAATTATCTTACAATCCAGTCGAGTTCGCAAGGCACAGATACTTTTACATAATAACCTTTGCTATACTCAACATTTAAAAGAGAGTTAAGTGCTCCGGCAGATTTATCGTAAAATCCGTCGAAGTTTTTAACTACCAATACATTTTGCCAAATACTAGAAAGCGCTTTTGCAATTTCAGTACTTCCACTTATCGGACAACCAATCATATTCCAACCAGCTTTAAGTTTAATTGTTTTAGGAGCAGCATTTACTTTTATAGATACAGCAGTGCTTGTAGCAGTTTCGCCATTATTGTCAGTAGCCACAGCGGTTAAACTATAAGTACCTGCAGCCATACCCGACCATTCGTAAGAATAGAACATATAGCATCGGTATTGAGTAGGGTAGTACCAGCGTAGAATTTCACACTTGCAATAGTTCCGGTAGCACTTGCAGCAGTAGCTGTAATAGTAATTTTTTGGTTTGCAGTAAATTCAGCATTTGCAGCCGGAGCAGTAATACTTACTGTAGGAGGTGTAGAAGAAGATGCAAATGTCATGTAGTTTAGGTTCACATAATCTGTAGCACCAATAATAACTCTAATAACTTGAGGACCTGCTGATAGTGTAACGTCTTTAACGGTTACATCTTGCCAAATTTGCCAACCTGTAGTATTAGGAATAGCCACATTAGGAGCAACAGTAACGCCATTTGCTTGAATATCTACAGTTCTACCATCGCCATTACAAGCAGCACGTATTACGAGGTTATATTTTCCTGCATTGGCAACATTTACAGTATATTCCAACCATTCTCCAGCAGTAGTCCATCCAAGATTATATCCAGCTCCAGCATCGGTACAGGTTTCTAAATCAACATCTTCATCGGTACGGAAGGTTGCACCACCAGTGTTGGTAGCTTCACTATCCATGTATGCTGAACCATTACCACCAACATCGTAGTGTTCAAATTCAATTTTACCCGGTATAGCATGAACAGTACCGTTATAAGCACCTTGAGCTACGTTTACTTTTACAGCAACAGCAGCAGATGTTGTTTTATTTGCAGCGTTGTCTGTAGCAACCGCTGTTAAAGTATAAGATCCAAGAGCAACATTTGTCCAAGTATATGAATACGGAGAAGAAGCATCTTCGCCAAGTTTTGTAGTACCATTGTAGAATTCTACTTTAGAAATAGTTCCATCGGCATCGGTAGCTGTTGCATTTATAGTAATAGAAGCAGGAGCTATGAAGGCAGCATTCGCAGTAGGAGCAGTTATTGAAACCACAGGCAATGAACCATTTGCACAATCAGCAAAAGGACCGGGAGCTGGACAACATGCAAGACTAGGTTTGCCTGCAAAATATGACCTTAACCAAGTCATTGCTGGTCTATCACCTCCACTGGCATACATGATTCCTGAATCTGTACCACCTGCTCCAGTTACTTTGTTGCCACCAATCCATGTAGAACCTTGAATATAACCCCATAAGGTAATACCAGCCACATGTGGATGTTCCCAAGCAACAGGTATTAATGTAGAATAAACCTGTTGTTGTTTTGCTTCGTTCGGATCTGCAGTTGCATCAAATTCGGTAATGTGAATCGGCAAACCAGTCTGATTCCAAATCTGGTCAATACATGCTTTGAAATTAGCTGCTGTTAAATTTTCAATGCCATGTGCTTGCAAACCAACACCATCAATCAGGTTTTTCTTACCATCGGTTAGGTTCGGTGCATTTTTAATTGCATTGGCCATTGCAATATATGGAGTACGGCAATTATTCCAATTCATTTCAATATTATACTCGTTTATCAACAAAGTAGCAGTTGGAAAATATTTTCTTGCTATCTGGAAACACACTATCGCCCAACCATATTGGTTATTTTGGTCGCCTGAATTTGCAGGCTGAGCTTTATAAAGAGCTGTTAGAGCACTTTTTAAATTTGTAGCTACAGCAGTATTGATTGGTTCGTTCAATACGTCAATCATTTTCAAGCCTCCCATTGGATTGTAATGGTCTGCAACTGCTTTGAAATAAGGCTCTATAGCTGCTTGAATAGTTGCTGATGTAGCACTCGCTACCCATCCTGGTGTTTGAGCTCCCCACATAAGGGTGTGGTATTTAAATATTCCATTATTATTTTTCGCCCAGTTAAACCCTCTATCAGACCCTGTAAAGTTATAAGACCCTCTGGTTCCCTCAACCGATTGCCATTTAGACTCGTTTTCCATTGTCATCTGGTTCCAATTGGCAGTATAATTACTCCATACTGTACCAGCAGTAATATTGCCTAGATACTTACCTTTGCACTTCCCTATTTGTGCATTTGATGATAATCCGATAACGAATAACATCAAAAATAATATGTATAACTTCTTCATATTTATTGTGTTTTATTATTTTTTATTGATTTTTTATTGTTTTATATAATTAGTATTACGTTTATTATTTCCAAGTTAATTCACATGCAGCATTTACTTTTACAAGATATCCTTTGCCCCAATCAAGTTTTAATAATGTATTAAACATTGTAGCTTGAGATTTATCATAGAAAGCTTCCATATTTTTTACAACCAACACATTAGACCAAATACTTGCAAGAGCAGTTTCAATATTTGTACTGCCATCAATAGGGCAACCAATTAAGTTCCAACCAGCTTTAAGTTTAATTGATAATGGTGCAGCATTTACTTTTACTGCAACAGCTGTACTTGTTGTAGTTGCGCCGCTATTATCTGTAGCTACTGCAGTAATACTGTAGCTACCAACTGCCATACCCGACCATTCATAAGAATATGGAGCAGATTCGTCGGTGTTGAGAAGTGTTGTGCCAGCGTAGAATTTTACACTTGCAATAGTTCCGGTAGCACTTGCAGCTGTAGCCGTTATAGTAATTTTTTGATTTGTAGTAAATTCAGCATTTGCAACAGGTGCAGATATACTTACCGTAGGAGGGGTAGAGGCTGGCGCAAATGTCATGTAGTTTAGATTTACATAATCGGTAGCACCAATAGTAACTCTAATTACCTGAATTCCTGCTGTTAAAGTAACATCTTTAACGGTTACATCTTGCCATATTTGCCAACCTGTAGTATTAGGAATAGCCACATTAGGAGCAACTGTAACGCCATTAGCTTGAATATCAACCGTTCTTGCATCTCCGTTACAAGCAGCACGAAGTACGAGATTATATTTTCCGGCTGTAGTAACATTTACGGTATATTCCAACCATTCACCTGCTGTAGCATAGCCCAAATTATATCCGGTACCTACATCGGTACAGTTTTCCAAGTCAACATCTTCATCGGTACGGAAAGCTGCACCACCCGAGTTTGTTGTTGCATTGTCGAGGTAAGCAGAGCCATTACCACCAACATCGTAGTGTTCAAATTCAATTTTACCCGGTATTGCCCATGGTGTACCGTTGTATGCGGCTTGTGCTGACTTACTTTAAAAGCGACACAAGATTGTCCAGTTTTTCCACCACTACTAGTTGCCACAGCACAAATTGAATACGAGCCAGCGGCAACATTCGTCCAAGTATATGAATAAGGAGAAGTTAAATCTTCTCCCAAAAGCATTGTGCCATTATAAAATTCAACCTTAGTTATTGTTCCTGTTCCAACAGTTGCAGTAGCATTTATAGTAATTGAAGCAGGAGCTGTATAAGAAGCATTATTAGCAGGAGCTGTGATTGTAACTACAGGAGCATCGGTAGTAGCTTTTCCTACAAATGTGGTAACGCTAGCAGCATCAAGAGTAACAGAAAGTGAAGTACTCGCATTTATATTTGTACCTTTTGCAATGTTTTTTGAACCTGATGTTGTATAGTTTTCCCATGTAGTAACTTGTGTACCTGGTATAGAAATAGTTAATGTTTGTGCTGTTGTATTTTTATTAACAACTACAATAACTACATCATTATCTTTTTTATATGCTGATACGAATACATTAGTTTTAGGATTTTTAGTAGCATCAACTCTTACGTAACCCGGACGAACCCATTTAGAAAACTGAGCCATGCAATAGCCTCTTTTGGTAGCTGTGCCAGGAGTAGTAGAAATAGTATTTCCAGCTTTATCTTTTCCGTCATGTATCATTGCATAGTATCTTCGTAATGGCCAGAAAACGTAGGTTTGAAAATTACCATCAACCATTGCATAGTGTATATGTTCAGCTACTTTAAGAGCATGACGAGCATCATTTATATAATTGTCAGTCCAAATGTTTGCATCGTAATCGCTATCAGTATAAACCTCTGTCATCCAAAGTTCTTTACCTGCTCCCTTTTGCTCAAAAAGCGCGTAAGGAAAGTCTTTATATTGTGTACCATATAAATGCGTACCAAAAATCGATACTTTTGAAAGAGCTGTTGCATCGTTTAAAATTGGATCATAAACTGTTTTTCTATACTGAAAAGATTCAGGTGTCATAAGTTTACATTTTATTCTATCTGCATAGCCTTTAATGAAATCAACAGATTCTTGCGGACTCCATTCAGTCCAGTCGTGAGCATAATCAGGCTCATTCTGGGTAGAAATTGCATATAATTCAACGCCTTGACCTTTCATATAGGTAACATAGCTGTTCAAGTGGTCTGCATATTGACCATATGTAGCCGGATTAATTCTTTTCACTCCATTTACGGTGATAAACTGACCAGCTGGTGGATTCCAAGGCGAAGCAAATACATATGCACCTTGACCATAGGCATATTTTGCAGTTTCAATACCTTGTCCCCAATTGTTCTTATTATCAGAAACAAATGTACGAAGTACTGTAAAACCTAATTGTCCGGTTCCATTACCAAATGCAAGTTGTCTTTCAGCAGCATTCAAATCAGAATACCACTCCGGATGGTTAATACCTCCAAAACCTCGAATCACCTGTTTTGTAGATGTTAGTGTTACCGTAGCTTGACCAAACACAAGTATGCTAGAGAGCATCGTTATAAATAGTAAAAGTCTCCTTTTCATAATTTTATTTTTAAAATTTAAATTTCTCATTTTATTAAACACGTTTATTTATTTCCCTATAAAATCTTTAGTTTTTTCTTCTTTATCAAAGTTAGTTTCGATTATATAAAAACACTTGTAGTATTTGTTTCTATTATGTACCATTTTTGTTTCGCATATATATAAGGTTTTAATAATGAGGTTTATATATATATTTTATCTGCTGAGTTTTGATGAAAATACTAAGTAAAGTAGATTTGATTTATGTATTTTTCTACTTTATTATTTTATTCAAGTAGTTTCCTTAAGCTAAATGAAATTGCCAGTCTATTGTGAAACGTAAAATTCAGTGAACAATATGGTAATTGGGTTTGTACCCAAAAATCAATAGAAATGCTAAGTTGATTCATAAGGGCTTATAAATCTTTTGAACCATTACTTTATTTAATTTACAATTAAACCAATCTTTTTTGAGTAATGGTTTTACAGAATCTAATTTGTTACTAACGGTCTCTAATAAGTAGGATGCTAATATTTATTGAAAGAACTAATTTTTCCTGAATTTTTCAGCATATTCAGTTGGTGTAATGCCATATTCTTTAATGAATATTCTAGAGAAATAGCGTGGGTCTGAGAAGCCTACATAGTCTGATACTTCAGAGATTCTGTATTTTCCGGTCATAAGCATGGTAGCTGCTTTTTGCATTTTTATATCTTTGATATAATCTTTGAGCGATTTTCCGGTTTTGGTTTTAAAAAGCCTCCATAATTGCGTACGACTCATACCTATTTGGTCTGCAACCATGTTGGTATTCAATAGTTCGTTAGAAATATTGTAATTAACAAATTCAAATATTCGCTTTATCATCTTATTATCGAAATCTTCCGGCAAATTAGAAAGACTATTTGTTTGAATATTTTCAATAATACTCTTTTTATATTCCAAAATGGCATCAACCTTTTTCTTTAAAAAATAAGGGTCAAAAGGTTTTTCAATAATATCGCTGGCTCCATTTAAGTAAGCGTTGTCTTGTATGCTTTTTTCTTTATGAGAAGTTATGAGAAGTATTGGAATATGTGAAGTTAAAGGATCATTTTTAATAATAGAGCAAATTTCTATGCCACTTATTTCAGGTAAATTAATATCGCTTATTATAATGTCGGGAATGATTTGTTGCGCAATATTTAATCCGTTTTTACCATCGGCAGCTTTAAATAATTTATAATTATGGTCAAAAATATTTTCAATTGTATCTAAAACCTCTGCATTATCATCGATAATTAATATGGTAGCAATTTCTTTTTTAACATCTTCATCAGTAGCTGACGAAGATGGCAGGCTATCGTTTTTGGCAGCAATTACAACTTTCGTTTTGCCTTTGGGCAGAGAGGCGGTGAATACAGAGCCATTACCTTCGTTACTAGTAATTGTGAGCGTTCCTTGAATTTTTTTCTAAAAAACTTTTACAAATTCTTAGTCCTAGTCCGGTACCTTTCTCGTTTTCGGTTCCATAAGAAGAAAATACCGCTTCATTCCTAGAAAGAATTGTGTTAATAAGTTCATTACTCATGCCTATGCCGGAGTCTATAAATGTAGTATCAATAGTATTTTCTAGCTCTTGAATAAATACTATAATGGTTCCGTTTTGTTCTGTAAATTTAATTGCATTTGACAGAATATTTCTAAATACCATACTTGCCATTCTTGGGTCAACGAGTGCATTAGAAGAATAGTCGGTATGGGTAGTGATTGTAATTTTTTTACGAGTAGCGTTGCTTGTCTCTAGAGAAATGGCATCGTCAAGGAGAACTTCTAGGTTTATTTCTACCGGAGAAGCTTGTAGTTTCGCATCTTCGCTTTGTACCCAATCAAGAACGGTCATCATTTGAGTGATGAGGGCGTTTACTGAATTAAGAAGGGTGGAGGTGTATTTTCTAAATTTTTCATATTTTGAGTTATCGCTTTCTTTGTGTAGCAAAGTTGAAATACCAAGAATTCCGTTGAGTGGATTTTTAAAATCGTGTGCCAAAACACTAATTAATTGGTCTTTTGAATTTAATACCTCCTTAAGTTGTTGGTTCTTCATTTCAATAACCAATTGTTTTTCATTCAATATTTCATTTTTGTGAAACAGAGATTCTGTTCTAATTTGCACTTGTTGTTCAAGCATTTTATTTACTTTTCTTAAAGAAGAAAAACGGTAGAATACAAAACCGGTAATAGCTAACGCAACAAAAAGTGATAAACCAAAACGAAACCAAATAGTTCGCCACCAAGGCGGCACTACAGTTATGAGTACCGAATTTATCTGACTCCAATTTCCTTTTTCTGTACAAGCTTTTACCTGAAAAGTATAAGTACCCGGTTGCAAAGCTGAGTAGTTTGCATGTCTGCTGTTTGCATCTGCTTGAATCCAGGCATCTTCCAAACCATCAAGTTTGTATGCATACATTATATTCCTATTATTTAGAGGATCTATGCTTGCAAAATTTATAGTAAAAGAACTTAAGTAGTGAGGTAAGGTAATCTCATTGGCGTATCCAATTGCTACAGGAAAGGGAATATCTTTACCATACAATTCACGAGGGTTTATCGGCATTCCAAATATTTTCACATCGGTGAGTACCGGAGTTTTTGCTTTATTCTTTTTCGCTATTTCTCTAGGGTTAAAGGAGAATATGCCGCCATCATCGCCAAAGTAAAGATTACCGTCGGTATCTCTGAAGAGGAGTTTGTGAAATATTTGCTGGTAACCCCGTCGGAGGCATCGAAATGAGTGAAGGTATTTTGTCTGATATCATATTTGGTTAAGACCGATGAAGTGAACCAAATATTACCATCTAAATCTGATTGTACCGATTCTATGACATTAGATTTTAAGCCGTCTTCGACTTTGAAAGCAGTGAAAATTCCGGTTTTCTTTTCAAAGCAATTAAGTCCGCCGCCGTTTGTACCTATCCAAATATTGCCGTTGCCATCATCATGCATAGATAATATAACGTTGTGGGTTATTGAATTTTTATCGTTGTTTGTTGTGTACTTTATTATTGTTGGTTTAGGAGCCGTAGGATTTTTCACCTGAACCAAACCATTTCCAAATGTACCGAGCCACAAGGAGCCGTCTGAGTCTTCATAGAGGGTATAAATGATGTTTTTATTTACATCGGTAGAATCTAAACTAATTATATAACGTTTGTTGTTTATATAGTCAAAACCTTCCATACCGTTGCCCCAGTGTGTTACCCAACAAATGCCCCGCGAGTCGGAATAAATGTTTTGATGTATGGCTGCCGAGAACAATTTCTTTTTTTGTTTTGTATTGAGGTTATATTTGTAAACATCAACAGCCGAAGACAATAGTAATTCGGTTGTTGAAAAGGAATTTATAGCAAATACAGGAGTGTTTGCTATAATTGTTTGTTCTTTTGTTTTTGTATCGAAAGAGAAAGCTCCATAGAGGTTTGAGGCTATGATATTATTTCCAATAGCACAAATACTTTTAGCATGCAGTCCGTTAAAATTCTTTATAGAAAGGGTGTAATGAGAAAAAATATTCTTTTTATTATTGAGCACAAATATACCATCATCCATGGTTCCTACCCAAATATTCCCCTCGCGGTCGCGGAAAATAGTATTGCAGATAACCTTATCAAAATCAAAAGTAATCTTACCTGAACGATTAAATCTAGTTAATATACCATCTTCGGATAAGGTAAATAAGCCTGGGAAGCCTCCAATTATAAGCGTTCCATCGTTTGTATAGGCAACATCAGAAATGAATAAGATTTTGAAATTTTCATTATCAAGGTTTTCTTTAGGAAAGAATTTAAATTTGAGGGTTTGTGTATTTAGCGTATAAATTCCAGCTTCGCCGGCAACAATCATTATTTCATCTTTTTTGCCCCTTTTTATACCTCTTACAAAACTCAAATTTGTGTTTTCAGGAAATACATTTTTTATTTTCATTTGTTTGTAATCGAAACGAAACACGCCATTGGTTCCGTTTATCCATAGGTAACCGTCTAGACACTGAATAGTAAGATAGTTGTTTATTGATTTTGCAATGCTTAGAGAATCAATATTGATAATTTGGGTAGCAGTTTTAGTGTCGGCTTCGAATTTCACCAGATAATTTTCGCGTATCAGTCCCCAAATATTTCCATCATCGTCGGCACAGAGTTTTTTAGAACCTGTTTTTTTGTCAAATGCATTACCGAATAGGTGAATTTTATGAAACGATTCAAATTGTGGATTGAAATAAAAAAAGCCTATATCGGTAGAAATCCATAGAATGCCGTTTTTGTCAACAACAAGATCGTTTATGAGAGCAGCTTTAAGGGAGAGGCTGTCTTTGCTGTTAGAAAGGAAAGATTTGAAGCTATAACCATCAAATCTGTTTAAGCCGTTTGTAGTACCAATCCAGATAAAGCCTTTGTTGTCTTGAGTAAAGCAGGTAATTGTTTTGTGAGAAATACCGTCGGCAGTGGAGAAGTTTTTAAAAGAATAGTCATTCCCCACAGAATAGAAGTAGTGTAATAGTAAAAAGAGTATTAAAGTAAAATACTTCATAAGATAAGGCTATGTTTATGAAAAGGAGTTTTCTTAAACTACTTAAACACATAAAAATATAAAAAGTTTATAATTGATAAAAATTTATTTTTTATTGGTGCAGAAGCGATATTCTATTTTGCAGGAGCGATAACCTTTCCAATTTTTCATTACCCTTCCCCTTTTTTAGCCGAAACTTCCATTTAAAAAACGAAAGCTTCCATCTATTTTACCAAAGCTTCGGTCTTTTTCATGAAAGCTTTCGCTATTTAAACCGAAGCTTTGGTTCTAATCATGGAAGCTTCCGCATAAACAACCGAAGCTTCCGTTATTTTTGCGGAAGCTTCGGTATAAAAGATGAAAGCTTCGGTCAAAATAACCGAAGCTTTCGTTGTTTTCATGAACATTTCGGTCAAAATGACCGAAATGTTGCTTTTTATAATTCAAATTAGAATTTTATCTATCTAATATTTGACCAATCCAAAAATAGCTTGATAGAATTAAACAATAGATTGCACTATTTGAAGAGAAAGAATAATTTTCTTTTCAAATAGTGCAATTGTAGAGATTTTACTTTGATGTTTTAGACTTGACCTAAGCTATCAAAAAAATAGTTAAAACCTAAAACCTAATTGTACTGCGATATTAAAAGAATGAACGAATTCATATTCAATAACAAAAAATTCATCGGAAGTTCTGTCTATTTCATATTCTCCTACATAACGAAGATTATATTTTATATCTAAACCAATACCAAAATATTTTTTGCGTAACCTGAAAAGAGTGGTTATATTAAGAACTTCACTATCCTTTAAATATGTTTGATGAATTGTTAAGCCGTTTACCAAGCCAAATTCCAATGCCGCTTTATCATTTTTACTTATAGTAAAATATGGTCCAAATTGCAATATGTCAAAATTAAGTTTTTCATAAAAAACAAAAAGTTGAATATTGGATCTTGTAATAATACCAAATCTATTTCTATCAGTAAAATTTTTAAAAATGAAATATAACCTAATGTATAACCTAAAATTTGATCATTTTCATCGTTAGATGTAATACTAAGCCCATTGCATGCTTCAAAATAAAATCCTGATTTATTTACAATATATGTATTAATTGTTCGATAAGGAGCTACGTTACTTTGCAATGAATCATCTGCCTCATATCTAAATTTATAAGATTTACTACTTGAATCATCAATTACTACTTTTTTTTCTGAATTTAAAGTTGCATCAGTGGAATATAAATTAATAATTTGCAATTTTAAAGATTCTGCTTGAGCATACTCATTTTCCTTTACTAATTTTCTTATTTGCAAACGCAATTCCTTCTCTTTTAAAAAATCTATTTTTTAAAGAAGAGTCTTCAGGTCGTGAAGCATGTCTTATCTCTTTTTTTAACTCTTTTATTCTTTTTTCATTTATAGTTTGTGCTGATGCACTGAAAAGAGCTAACGTACATAGTACTATTAGTAAAAACTTTTTCATTTGTTTTTTTTTATAGATGAATATTTTTTTGTGTTGAACTGTTATATTTTCTTTTGGAATAGTATGAGTCTGTTTTTTGATAAAAATACTATTTAGTATTTCTAGGATTAAAACCCATACTTGCCAATGCTGTGGATTAAAACTTAGCTCCAACTCTTACTTCTAGAGATTTGGATGAAAGAGGTGTCTCTTCTCTTAGAGAGCCCATATTATTTGAAAAATTAAAACATATACTTACTCCAAATCTACCATTTCTAATTCCTACATAAGGAATAAAACTATATAAATCAATTTTACCTGGTTCATTAGTATAATATAATCCATTAAAAAACATATCTTTCCCAAGTAAAATTCCCATTTCTATGGCACGTTTATCTTTTATGGGAAATACAAACTGAGGTCCAACTTGAAATACATTCCAAATACGACCATTTCTACGAGACATTGTACAAATTGAGGTTCTTACGTTTATACCAAATTTAGCACCTCTATTAAATTTTGCTAAATAACCCATATAACCCATACCGATACCCATACCTAAATCACCAATATCTTCAAATATTAAAGCATTATTGAAAAAATCGGCGTAAAATGCAGATTTTGTCATTTTGTGAATTTTTTCGACATCTAATTTTTCTACAGTTGAAATATTATAATATTGGTTATCATATACATTCACTATATTTGATTGAATTTTAGAGGATTCTAACTTAGTAATAGCAGCTTCTAACTGTTTAATGTTTACAGAATCATTCTTTTTATATGCTTCTTTCAATTGAACACGTAAATTCTTTTCAGGTTTAAGTTGTTCTGCTTTTGCAAATTCGTCATTAATAAGGGCATTCTGAATTTGTAATTCGATTTTCCTTAATCGTTTTTTATTTTCACTCTGAGCGTACAGACCGAGTGAAATTATTAATACCAAAACTACCAAACTAATTCTTTTCATCTGTTTTATAAAATTTAAATTTAATTTGAGAACTATCTTCCTATACTACTTGACAGAATTTAACAGTAAATTCTGATTTTTTTTAATTTTTAAGCTTTCAAGAAATAGTTTAAAACCTAAAACCTAAATGAATTCCGAAATTAAAATATCTAACAAATTTACTTCCTAGAATATAATTATTAGTAATAGTCTCTATTTCATACACATCCATTTTATGAAGATTATATTCAAGATCTAAACCAATACCAAAATATTTTTTGCGAAACCTGAAAAGTGATGTTAGATTAAGAACTTCAAAATCCTTTAATTCAGTATAAGGTTTTAGTGTCAATCCTGTTACTAAACCAAATTCAAAAGCTGATTTGTCATTGTTACTAATAGTCAAATATGGTCCTAATTGCAATATGTCAATATTTAATTCTTCATTAGGTACACGAATTTGAATATTGGATCTGGTAATGAATCCTAATCTATTTCTGGAAGTAAGATTTTTAAAATAAGAAATACGACCAAATGAATAACCCCAGATATGATTCACTTCACTCTCATATGATGCAATACTAAGTCCACTAAACCCTTCGAAAAAAAATCCCGATCTATTTACATTATATGTTTTAATAGTTCGATAAGGAGCTACGTTATTTTGCAATGAATCACCTGTTTCATATCTAAAATTTGAAGATTTACTACTTGAATCATCAATTGCAACTTTTTTTTCTGAATTTGTAGTTGCGTCAGTGTAATATAAATCAATAATTTGCAATTTTAAAGATTCTGCTTGAGCATATTCTTTTTCCTTTACTAATTTTTTGATTTGCAAACGCAATTCCTTCTCTTTTAAAAATCTATTTTTTAGGGAAGAGTCTTCAGTACGTGAAACATGTCTTATTTCTTTTTTTAACTCTTTTAATCTTTTATCGTTTAGAGATTGTGCTGAGGCACTGAAAAGTGTTAACGTACATAGTACTATTATTAAAAACTTTTTCATCTGAATTTATTTTTGAAATATGAATATTTTTGAAATTATTGAATCTATATTTTTATCCTTTTAAATTAAAATTTACCACCAACTCTTATTTCAATAGATTTTGATGAAATATGCTGTTCGTATTTTTTTACTTCATTCCAAATATCTGAAAAATTAATGCAGAGTGAGACACCAAATTTTTTATATCGAATACCAACATAAGGAACAATACTGGTTTCATTCACTTTTTCAAAAAAATACGAATCTTTTCCTATTAAAATTCCTGTTTCTATGGCACGTTTATCTTTTATGAGATATAATAACTGGGGACCGGCTTGAAATACATTCCAAATATAATCATTTTCAAAGAGTAGTTTGCTTACAGAAGATCTTGCATTAATACCTATTTTCGTTTTATTATTAAGCTTTGCTACATAACCTACATAACCTAAACTAACTCCTATACCTAAATCAGCTTTGTAGTATTTGTGGTTATTTATATATTGATTAAACGTTATACAATAATTGTAAAATTCTACGTAAAATGCAGATTTTGTCATTTTGTGAATTTTTTTGACATCTAATTTTTTATTGTCAACAGATGTAATACTATTATATCTTTTATTATTATCATTTTCAATATTTGATTGAGAAGCATATAATTTAGTAATAGATGCTTCTAGCTGATCTATGCTCACAGAATCATTCTTTTGATATGCTTTTTTCAATTGAACACGTAAACTTTTTTCAGTTTTAAGCTGGTCTGCATAAGCATATTCATCATTTATGAGGGCATTCTGAATTTGCGTATCGATTTTCCTTAATCGTTTTTTATTTCCTCTTTGAGCGTACAGCCCGAGTGAAATTATTAATACCAATACAATCAAACTAATTCTTTTCATCTGTTTATTTTTTTAATTATGTTCTATTTTTGAACTATCATATAATACTTGTCAGAATTTAACAATATGTTATTTTTTTTTATTATTCTTAATCTATCAAAAAGTTTAAAACAACCTTGCACCAACTTGCAGTCCGATATTTAATTTTTGAAGATTGCAATCAATATCAAAACCAATAGCAAAATTTGAAATACGAATCCTAAAAAGAGCGGTTAGATTTAAAATATCAATAGGAATATCGTCCTCATACCTAGGCGAGATTGCTAATCCGTTTACAAAGCCAAACTCAAATGCAATTTTATCATTTTTACTAAATGAAAAATATGGTCCAAATTGAAATATATCTATATTAACCTCATCAAATCTAAATTCACTTATATCTGAAATAAAATATTGAACATTTGATCTGGCAATAAAACCATACCTATTTCTAGAGGATAAGTTTTTTAAATATGAAATACAACCAAATGAAAATCCTAAACCGACAGTTGCAACATTGTAACTACCTATTCCAAGCCCATTATATCCTTCGAGATAAAATCCGGATCTATTTATAATATCACTAGGATTAATTCTTTTATAAAGAACTGCTTTTTTTGGATATAAATAATTTTCCTTATGGGTAGATTTTAAAGTATTACTTATTGAATCTTGAATAATAACATTTTTTTCAGAAATTACCGATGAATCATTAGAATTTAATTGAATAATAAATAATCTTAATGTTTCTGCGGTTGTCTTAATTTCTTGGTTTATATGTATTCTATTTTGAATGCATATTTGCTGCTCTTTTGTATATTTATTAATTAGAATAGAATCGTTTATATTTGAAGCAAGAGTTATTTGATTATTCAAGTCTCTTATTCTTTTTTCATTATTAGTCTCAGAAAACTCAGCAGAAAGAAATTCTCCTTTTTTTGATTTTAAATAATAAGCTTGAGTAAATTTTTTTTCCTTCCTCAATTTAATACTTAGAATATTCAATTCGTGCCTAAGATTAAGTTTGTTCTTTTTGGTAGTTTCTATAGGACTTGAAACTTGAGGTGTATCTTTATTTAAGGCTTCAAGTTTTTTTTCAGATATGGTTTCTTTATATGCAGATAGATATAAATCAATAATTTGCAATTTTAAAGAATCTACTTGAGCTTTCTTTTTTTCTTGTTTAAATTTTCTAATTTGTAAGCGCCAATCTAGTTCTTTTACATATCTATTTTTTATTGTAGAATCTTCAAGATTTGAAGCAAGATTTATTTCATTTATTAGCCTGATTATTCTTTTTTCGTTTACAGATTGTGCTGAGGCACTGAAAAGAGCTAACGTACATAGAAAAATTAATAAAAATCTTTTCATAAATAATAAATTAGTAAGTATAAATATTTTTAAAATTTTTAAATTGGGGGCGCGACTCTAAGTCGCACTCCTAGTTTGAAAATTGCTGATGAATTTAAAATTTACCACCAACTCTTATTTCAAAAGATTTTGAAGAAATATGCGTCTCATTTTTTGATGCGCCCCAAGAATCAGAAAAATTAAGACAGAATGAGACACCAAATTTATTATATCGAATACCAACATAAGGAGCTATACTGGTTTCTTTCACTTTTTCAAAAAAATACGAATCTTTTCCTATTAAAATGCCTGTTTCTATGGCACGTTTATCTTTTATGAGATATAATAACTGAGGACCTACTTGAAATACATTCCAAATATAATCATTTGTAAAAAGCAATGTGCAAAAAGACGATCTTACGTTAATACCTAATTTTGTTTTACTATTAAGCTTTGCTACATAACCTATAAAACCTAAACTGGCACCTATACCTAAATCAGCTTCGGTAATAGGGTAGTTGTAGGATTCGATCTTTTTATATGTATCATATATTATTATATTATTGTAAAAATCTATATAAAATGCAGATTTTGACATTTTATGAATTTTTTTTACATCTAATTTCTTATTATCTAAAGATGTAATACTATTATAGCTGTTATTAATATCTTTTTCAATATTTGATTGAGAAGCATTTAACTTAGTAATAGTATCTTCTAACTGAATTATGCCCACAGAATCATTCTTTTTATATGCTTTTTTTAATTCTACTCGTAAACTTTTTTCAGTTTTAAGCTGCTCTGCATAGGTAAATTCATCATTTATGAGAGCATTCTGAATTTGTAAATCGATTTTTCTTAATCGTTTTTTATTTTCACGCTGAGCGTACAGCCCGAGTGAAATTATTAATACCAATACAAGTAAACTAATTTTTTTCATCTGTTTTTTTTAAAAATTTAATGCTTGTTTCATTTACGTTTATTATTTTATTAAACATATTAAAATTTTGCTAATTCTATCACTAAAACACATTTTATGTATCTAATTCCGTAGTATCTCTCAAAATTTTATTTGTTTTTTCTTTTAAGCCTTATAGTATCTTAATATAATATTTTAATTGTAAGGCAATTGCATTATAAGTATCTAAATACAAAAGACCAATTAAAAATAGATGTAACTTTTTTCTTAACTGGTTTATTTAGATTTATACATTATTAAATAATTAAAACTATTATATATTTGTATTTTGTATGTAGATAATAAGACATCATTTTCGTTTCCATTTTTATTTTAGAAGTTGTTAAATTTTGATTGAAATATAATTTAAACAACTTAATATCATTGATTTAGTTATGGTTTTTTTTATGCAATAATTGTTGACTTAGCTAGATTTTGGGCAAAGCAATAGCTCGTGGTAGCCTTTGCTAACCATTGTCATATTCTTTATAAATTTTTTTTCTATTCATCGTATTTTAAATACGATTCATCTACCACATTCTACAGCTCAACTATTTATATTTTTTATGGAGTGATTCAGTGTGCATATTTGCTTAAAAATAAGTAGATATGAAAACATTACAAATATTACTTTGCTTTTTGAGTACGTACAGCGTAATAGGTCAAACAACCATACAAGGAAGCATTACCGATAATATGAAAGATGTGATGATTGGAGCTAATGTTTTTATTAAAGATTGCTTTGATGGAACTACTACAGATACTTTGGGAAACTATTCATTTACCACCACGAAACAAGGGCTTCAAACTATAGTAGTTAGTTATTTGGGCTATGAAACCTATATGCAAAACATTGAGCTAGGAGGTGAAAAATCAATTCTACTCAATATTGTAATGCAACAGAGCAATGCACAATTAGATGCCGTAATTGTGAGTGCGGGAACATTTGAAGCGTCGGACTCCAAGAAATCGGTTTCGCTCAAACCTATTGATGTGGTTACGGTTGCCAGTTCGGTAGGCGATTTGGTTGGTGCCTTGGCTACACTGCCCGGTACGCAGCGCACCGGCAGCGATGGCTATCTGATAGTACGGGGTGGCGATAATACCGAAACCCGAACATTTATTGATGGTTCGTGTGTAGAAAAAGCCATACACTTCGCATACGCCCGATTTGCCATCAAGAGGACGATTTTCGCCAATGATTTTTAAGGGTACAATGTTTTCTACCGGTGGTTTCTCAGCTCAGTACGGACAGGCTTTATCTTCAATTTTGGAACTAGAAACGCTTGGTTTGGCAGAGAAGAATCAAGCATCGTTATCGGTTATGAGTGTTGGTGTAGGCGCTTCGCTAAGTCTGAAAACCGATAGATTCTCTATAACTTCGGAAGGCACATATACCAATATGTCGCCATACTATTCTCTTTCAGGCTCTGACGTTGCTTGGACTGAAATGCCCTCTACTTTGAGCAATCTTACCACAGCAAGAATTAAAACAGGTAAACATGGAATGTTGAAAACGATGATTCAAATATCGAAAAATGGTAGTGGTATGTTGTATCCTAATCTTGATACGAGCAATAATGATTCGCTCTCGCTAGAAAATGCGAATATATATGTGAATAATTCTTATCAAACATCTGCCGGACAAAATACGATTGTAGGTATAAGTACTGGTTTTATGTATGATGTTGATGAATTACAAATAGGTTCTATTGCCTTGCAAACCAACATAACAGCTTTTTCTGCTAGACTTTGGGCTAAGTCGGTTGTAAATAAAACAAACATTCGCTATGGTATTGAGACCACGCAAAAAGCATATACACAAAACTATGAAAATACACAAGATACTCTAAAAGCTACGATGCAGTTTTCTCAACCAATATATGCTACTTATTTGGAATTTGAGAACACCCTAGCCAAGCGAATCATGGTGAGACATGGTTATAGGTATGAATATTCAAAAATAAATAATGAGAACACAATTTCACCACGCATTAGTGTGGCTTATAAGATAAACGCACTCAGTCAGCTATCGTTTGCATGGGGCATTTTCAGACAGTTGCAAGCAGATGATTATATGAAATTCAATAATTCGTTGCCCTCATCGCAAGCATTGCAATATATTGTCAATTATCAAATAAAGAAAAATGATAGACTGTTGCGAACCGAGGTGTATTACAAATCGTACGCTAAACTTATACAATACACACAGCTCAACAATCCCAACCCAAATCTATATTCAAGCACCGGCAGTGGAGATGCTTACGGAATAGATGTTTTTTACAAAGACGCAAAAACGATTAAGAATGCCGATTTTTGGATATCATATTCATATATAAAAACCCAGCGGAAATATAAAGACTATACGAAGTTTGTGCAGCCCGATTATGTATCGCCACATTCGGTAAATGTTGTTTACAAACACTTTGTTCCGAAGCTTAAAACACAATTTGGCTTGTCATATACTTATGCATCAGGAAAAATGTACAACAATCCGAATCAGAACGAATATATGTCGTCGAAACTGGAATAGCACGAACGATTTATGTCTCAGTCTGAGTTATTTAACAACCATATTTAAAAAGGCTGTAATAGTTCATGCATCGGTTTCTAACATATTTGGTATTGACAATGTTTATGGCTACCGATATGCTACCGAGCCAAATAAAGAAGGGGTATATGCATCGAAGCCGATAACACCTGTAGCAAAGCGGATGTTTTTCATTGGAATATTTATCACGTTATAATTTTAATGTTATTCAATTAACTAAAAAACAACTCTGAGGTTCTCTGTGTCTTCTCTGTGCCTCCGTGTAATAAAATCTATTTCACAGAGATTCACAGAGTAGCCACAGAGTTTCACAGAGAAAAAAATAATTTTCACATTTTCAAATCATTTTATTTTCAAATTAACAAATTCTATTATTATGAAAAAAGTAAATTTAGTATTCGTAATGCTGACATTCGTACTGTTAAGCTTTGGTCAATCTCAGTTTGAAGTTGCAATGTTACAAAACATTGATAGTCTGTACCAATCAAAAAACACTGAGGCTCTGCAAAAGACAATCAACGCATTTGAACGCATTGCCCAAGCCGACACTACCCGCTGGGAACCGCTCTACTACGCCACGTATGGCTATTGCCAAATGAGTTTGCGAGAACAAAACAACGACAAAAAAGATGCACTCTGCGACAAAGGAGAAATATTCCTAAACAAAGCTTTAGCAAAATTTCCAAATGAGTCGGAATTGTATGTGCTTAAAGGTTTTTTACTTAATATGCGGTTGGTTGTAAATACCTCAGCACGAGCAAGTATTTATATAGGGCCAATTTTAACAGCGTATGCCATTGCTGAAAAAATGAACCCCGAAAATCCACGTATTTATTATATGAAAGGAAATTTGACAATGAACCTGCCAGATTTTATGGGAGGTGGTAAAGAGGCAGCTTTACCAATTTTTAAACTAGGAAAAGAAAAATTTGATACATTTACTTCATCAAATTTACTTATGCCTCGTTGGGGTAGAGATGATTGTATTAATAAAATTAAAGAATGTAGTATGTAATGTATTTCAAACTGGGTGCGCGACTTAAAGTCGCACTCCCAGTTTGAAATAATTCATTTTCAAATTTTCTCATTTTCAAATTAGTTCACATGAAAAAAATACTAAAATATTCAGCATTATCATTCATTTTGACCCAGTTCATAATCCTCTATATCAATGTTCAAATATTTCATTCATTCTCCTCTTGGTTGTTTGGTACGGTGTTCGGACTTACAATTGGAATATCAATGGTTGGGGGACAATATTTTATAAAAAAACACATAAAAAAACGATTTCCGTTACTACAAAATCCTATTAAAAATATACTATTGCACTTTACAATAGGAACAATCTATACTATAATTGTGATTTTACTATTAAATTACATAGCTTGGGTATTGATATTTAATGTGCCGTATGAGCAGTTTATACAGTCAAATTGGGTTTCTATAAAAATTGCAATAATCATGTATTTTGGTATTTCACTTTTCGTTTATTCATTCATTTTCTATAAAAATTGGAGAGATTTGGCAATGGAACAAGAAAAGCAACGAACCGAGAGTCTGCGTTTACGTTTCGAAGCATTACGCAACCATGTAAATCCGCATTTTTTATTCAATAGTTTAAGTTCGCTCACGCACTTGATAGAAATAGACAAAGACAAGGCAATTTCGTTTACCAATCACCTTGCCGAGACATACAGATACATAATAGAACACAAAGATACAGATCTGGTTACATTAGACGAAGAGATGAATTTTGTGCAGTCGTATCTGCGTTTGCAGGGAATACGCTATGGCGAATTGATTCAAATAAATAATAGGGTAGTAGATAACCAAAACACCTATTTTGTGATTCCAGTATCGGTTCAAATGCTTATTGAAAATATATTTAAACACAACGAAATTTCAAGAAGTTCAAAAATTGTGATTGAAATATGGATTGAAAACGATTATTTGTATATAAAAAACAATATAAATACGAAGAGCGAAGATTTAGACCGAACACCAACCGGACTCGCAAATATTCGTAGCCGTTATGAATATCTATCAAACCGAATATGTATCTTTGGAGCGCAAGAAAATAATTTTATAGTAGCTTTACCATTATTAACAAGTGTAGAAAAAAAGACAATGCGAGCTGTAGTTATTGAAGACGAACCCCTTGTGAGCGATTATTTAGTAGCACTTATCAAAAAAATAGATCCAACTATAGAAATAATAGCAACACTAGATACGGTAAAACAATCTATACCGTGGTTTGCTGCAAACCCAGCGGTAGATATAGCATTTATGGATATTCGCTTGGCAGATGGAATAAGTTTCGATATTTTTGAACACTGCACGGTGCCCTGTCCGGTTATTTTTACAACCGCTTACGACGAATATGCAATCCGTGCATTTAAAGTAAACAGCATCGATTATCTGCTGAAACCAATAAAACAGAATGACCTAGAAAATGCGCTGATAAAATTTCGCAATCAGAGCAACGTTCAAAGTCAATTCAAAAACGAACAAATAATTCCAGTTTTAAAGAATGAAATAAAAACAGGTTATAAAACCAGATTTGTGGTGAAAGTTGGAGAACGCCTAATAATGATTCCCCTCGAAGAAATAGTATACTTTTGCAGCAAAGACAAATCTACATGGATCTGCACCACTGCTGGGAAAGAATACCCAATAGAACAATATATTGACTCACTTGCAGAATGTATTTCACCAACAACATTTTTCCGCATCAATAGAAAATATTTCGTATCCATACATGCAATAAAAGACATTATAGTCTATTCCGGTAGTAGACTTCTGGTAAAAATGCCACACTGCAACAACGAAGATACTATTGTAAGTCGCGAAAAAGTATTAGATTTCAGAAAGTGGATTGAGGGATGAAACAGTTTTTACTGTTTTTTTCTATTTTTGATATTACAATAAGAAAAATATGTGTATCTTTTTCCCTTAATACCTGTAATACTAACCATTTTTAGGTAATTATTCTCATTCATAATTTACAAATATGAATATACTTGAAACCGAGAACACTCAAAGTTTAAGAGAGTTAAATATTATATTGTCTATAAGTCAGAGTATTATAAGCACTCTTGACTATCAGACAATATTACAGTGGATAAGTAATGGAATGTCTGAATTGCTCGAAATTGAATCGGCTGCTATTTATACTATTGAAAGCGAGAATGAAATAGTATTAGGAGCTACAACGCCTAGTTTAGATCCAAATTTTCCCGATGAACTACGTAAAGCAATTATTTCAGATCATCCTATAATTCTCAAAACGATTGAGACCGGAAAGCATATTCATGTGAGCGACACGAGAACTGCATCACTATCGCCATCTGAAAAAAATATTATTGAAATGCGTAATTTGCGGAGTTTGTTGTATTTACCTTTTATTCAAGAAACAAAAGTAATAGGAGTACTCATTTTAGGAACATGCAATAAATCGAGGTCATTTACCGAGCATGAAATAAATATGGTGCAAATGGTTGCAAACCAGTTGTCTGTTGCAATTCAAAACTCCCGACTTCATGTAGATTTAAACAATTATAAAGATAATCTAGAGTTATTGGTAAATGAACGAACCGAAGAATTAGAAGCTGCAAACGATGAATTACAAACGCTAAACGAAGAACTACAAACACTAAATGAAGAGTTGAGCGAGCGAAATAATTTAGTAGTTAAACAAAAAGATAAACTAGAGACTACGCTGCATAATCTGAAAGCAGTTCAAACACAATTAATTCAAGCCGAAAAAATGGCTTCACTGGGAATTTTAACATCAGGTGTTGCTCATGAAATAAACAATCCGCTTAATTTTATCATGGGGTCGTATTATGGGCTTATTAATTTTTTCGAAACTACAGCCCCGGAATATTTGAATGATATAACATTTTATTTAGACAGCTTAAAAACAGGGGTAGATAGAGCTACAGCCATAGTCCATGGTCTAAACCAATTTAGCAGAGATAACAAGAACAATGATGAAGATTGCGATATACATACAATTATTGATAATTGTCTTGTAATGCTTAAGAGTCAATATAAAGACAAAATGAGCATTGATAAATTATATGAAATTGATAATGTAATAGTAAAAGGAAACGTAGGTAAACTCCATCAGGTTTTTGTTAATTTGCTTTCAAATTCTATACAAGCAATTGATGTAAATGGTAACATTACTATTGCTACAAAAAGAGGTGAAAATTCAATAATAGTAACTATAACAGATAATGGTTGTGGAATTGATAAAGAAAATCTTAACAAAATATTTGATCCGTTTTTCACAACCAAAGATCCCGGAAAAGGTACCGGCTTAGGTCTTTCTATAAGCTACAATATAATTAAAGAGCTCAATGGAATAATAGCGTTTGAGTCTGAATTACATGAGGGTACAAAAGTTACCCTTACCATTCCTAAAGGTCGATAAAATACCTGTTTTGTAAATTTGGTTTAAATAGTAAAAAAAAATAAGTTAATTGTTGTTTAATGGGTATATTTAGACAATAATTCTGTTTATCTATATGAATACAAAAACTGTTGCTAAAATAGCCTTACTATTTCTATTCTTTCTTTTGAATACTAAAGAAAATACCGTTGTAGGTCAAAACCAAAATACAGGATCTAATCAAGAAAACCCACACAATAATTTATTTACAATAAGGTATGATCAAACCGATTCAGTTTATACAATAACGGTACCTCAAGAATTGAGTTCTCAATTTATGTGCGAAACTGAAAATCTGCGCCTTGACCAAACCGGAGATTTCAATGCCGATGGCAAAGATGATATTGTTTTCTTTATGGGAGCTTGTGGCACAGGTGGTTGTGTATATGGTGTGTTTTTACATGAATACGATATATATTATCGATTGGCTTTTAATGAATACTTGAAGTGTCCGGCTTTTGAAACTGATAAAAAAGGTTTCTATATCATAAAATCATTTGAAGAGTATGAAGCATATAATCCGGAGAAAATTATTGAATCAATTTATAGATTTAATAAAAAGAAACAAGTTTTTGAATTCTATAAGTCGGTTATAAATGAATAATAATCAGACTATTTATATACTTAAATAAGGATGAATTTTATTTATTCTTGCATTTTTACAAAATAAGCTTTCCCTGGTTCTAAATAGTTGATACTGTTATTCATATTGCCAAATTGCCAAAAGCCGTTGAAGTTTTTTATTGTTTTAATTTTTTTTGCATATTCTCCCATACCTGTTTCAATATTTGTGCTATTGAGCTGCGTAAAACCCATGAGTTGCCAGTTCGTTTCCATATCTGATATATCCAAAGACTTGTTATTGAGTTCATAACCTTTAAATTGAATGGTTTCATTTACAGTATTAAAAACCAAATATCCTTTACCTGATTCAATTGAACGAAGGGTATTGAATATCTCGGGTTGACCGGCTTTGTAATAAGAAGATTGATTTTTCACCAAGGTAGCATTAGGAAAAACTTTTGGAACGGACATATCGACAAACGCAATAGGCAGCGACACTAAATTCCAACCTGCTGAAAGTGATATTGAGACGGTCTTTTCTTGTTTCACTTCATACATTTCCCAATTGTCAATATAGCCCTTGTCGCTTTTGAAATAAATTTTAGGATTGCTACCAATAGTAGTGCCTGTAGTAAAGGTAAAATCTATTGTTTCCCATATTTTTGATAATACAACCTCGTGATAGATGTCAGCAACTGCGAGGTTGTGACCAGCAACACCAATACCTGTTGAAGTATTATTGGTTGCGTATTTACAATCATCAACCAACATTGCTTTTATGAGTTTCACCACATTTATTAATTCGGCGTGTTGCACTGCTTGAGAACCTAAATTTGTAATTTCCGTTTTATAGTTTATACCCAAAGGCCAATAATGTTGCGTATCGCCTTTAAGTACTTCACCGTTTAGGTTCTTCATAAAATTAGTTCCAGCTTGTCCAGCCCACACCTTACTCGACATGAGCGATTGCCACAATGAAGATGTACCCGAACCAAAATAATGTGCCATCTCATGTATTGCTGTTCCCACCCACATATAGGTAGTATTTGAACCAAAACCTATGCTACCCATGTGACTAGCTTGTGCTGTAGGTATTCCACTATCATAATACACATAAATATCCTTTACAAAAGGGGTATATTTATTGAAATATGAACAGGCACTGTCCATTGCAATTTTTATGAGTCGGTATTGGTTCGGATATGCATTGCTATCTAAAGCTAAGGTATATGTTACCGCTCCCATATTACCGGGTTTTATTAATGGATGATTCTTAAATACTCTTGCACGTACCCGATATTGTGTATTGGGTTTTAGAATACCAGTCAGGTTACGTTCTATAAACCCATTTCCAGAGACTTCGCCACTACTACTGCCACAAAATACAAAATCGGGAATGGTGTTTATGCTGCGGATTTCAACTCCGCTAACATCATAATTAAGGGTTGGATCGTTTATAATGTTTTCTGGATATAAAGGGCTGAAACATTCGCTGTTGGGTTGGGCTACTATATCAATTTCTGTTTTTGCAGAACCACTCGTAAGCACAAGTTTTCCAGAAGAATTTTGTATTCCATTGTATGTTACGGTAACGTCAACATTAACAGAATTTGGAGGTAACCTATGGAGCGAGAGGTTTATTCCGGCAGGGGCTGTGAGTATAATATCCGAAGGGAGATTATTACCAAAAACAGTAACCGTTGCGGTGTTATTAAATTCATCGAGAAGGACACGTTTTTTGGAAACAACAATGGAAGGATTTATAGAACCTTTAACGAAAATACTATCTTTAACATTACCACTGGTCAAATACACATATCCACTGGCATTTTGTGTGCCGATGAAAGTTATTGCCAAAGAATCACCGTTCACATTATTTACAAGGCTTGATGTAGAAAGAGAAAAATTATTTGGGGCTGTGATAGAAATATTCTGTCCAAGATTTCTTGCCTAAACAGCGACTTTCTGGGTACTTGGCTTATTGAAGGTTAATGAGGGCGAAGAACTTATAATTACCGGAATGTTTTCTGCTCCCGTTTTATACAAAAACGATACCTCTCTCTGTGTTAAAGATTGGTTGTAGATACTGTATTTGGAAATAGACCCAATCCAAGTAGGGTCGGCAGTATAGCCACTTTTCCCCAGATATGCCAACGAGGTGCTTATGCTCGAAAGCGGAACGGTATTTTTAACTTTATCTACCAGTAAGCCATCAATGTAAAAGAACAATGAATCGTAACGCACTACCGAAATAAATTGGTGCAATTTGCCATCGTCATATTCAGGACCACGAACTAATACTTGCCTATTTAGTTCACCGTCGGAAATTGCTACACGACTCTCATTATCATTTCGAGCAGGCATCATAAAGAGAAAATTACTACCATTGTTGTTTACCGTTCTACCGAAATATGCTATATGAGCAAAACTGCCATTTGCAGCTGCTTTAGGAGTAAACCAAATTTCTTGAGAAATAACCTGATAGGTGTTCAACGCCAATGCCGTTCCCGAGAAAGAAAGATACTGCCCTTGAGCATTTAACACTAAGGCTTTGTTCGTAATATATGCACCACCCACTAGAGTGCCGTTTACTGGATTAGTCGTGATCGCATCATTAGCTGTACCATTGTCGAATGTCCATTGGTGCATCAAATGGGCAGTTCCAGGGTTCGATTGTGCAAAAGAAAATATATTGCATAATAGAAACAAAGCAATTACGGTGGTAGTTTTTAGCGTATGTAAGTTCATAGACTTAGGGTATTTAACAATTTCCTAAAATGGTCTTTCTATGCAATATACGATAAAAAATGTAAAATTTAAACAAGAATGAATTATTAAATTGTTGAAGTTTAAAATATTATGGGAGGGTTGATAACTTGTAAAAAATTTTTGCATAATGAACACAGTTGCACTCCAAATAATGCAACTGTGTTTTTCAATATTCGAACTGACCATATTTTATTGAACAGTCCAAATAATTAATACTACATTTTTCTAAACATTTTAATTATTTCTATTTTGTGTAGCTGGATTATCAGATTATCTATTTCAAATTTGATTATTTTATAATCAAATTTGGAAATAGGCTGAGAACACGTATTCACACATAAGAAATGTTCGCTATCAGAAAAATAATGTAAACTATAATTTAAATGTTCCATTCGACCTTCATACAGATGTGGAGATTTAATAATTTTTTGCATTATATCTATTATTTTTTTTATTATTTAAAACGAAATTAATTAGCAAAATAGTAAAAGTAATTCATGTTTTTTCACTTTTCGGCTTTGATAATAAACCAATTACCTACTTTGATAATAATTTTCTTAAACCCAGATATTGCTAAAATTATTATAAGAATAATAACTAACATTAATAAATTAAACATCTTAAATAGATTTCCATCCTATTAAATGAAAGCAACATTTCTTTCAGAAAATAGAATTGTTTACAACGAAATTAAATTAGGGATAGATGAATAACGAAATCAAATAAAGAGAAAGAGCTTCTCTTTATTTAACAAAGATATAACTTTTTTTTAAAATAATTTAATTTATAGTTATTTTATTTGTTTGATTCACTTTTACAATGCACCGAATCAAACTTCGGTGAACAAACATCTTTTTTGAAAATCCATTTTATCGTATCGTTTACTTGCAATTGATTTCTGAATGCAAGTTTGTCGGGAGATTTTCTGTTTACCGTGTAATACCATGCAGTAATACCTCGTTGTGTTTGTTTTCCGTTTATAGAGGTAACAAATATGTGTTTTTCAACCGGATGTGTTTCTACTATTGCAGCGTTTTGTAAGGCTGTAAGTGCGGTTATTCCTTCGTACCATGTTACTGTAGAGGTTTCAATTGTTGTACTGTCGCCCCATTGTACCGTAATGTACTGTTGAGTAGCATCTGTATCAGCTAATACGGTTTCTTTTGCTGCTTTCTCTGTGCAACTTATGAGCAATGCGATTGATAGTATTGAGATTATTTTAAAATGTTTCATATCAAGCTATTATTAATTTGTTAATTGATTTTAATTTCGATTCTAATAGTTCTAGTGCATCAATTTGGTTTTCATTCTGTACAGCAACCCATTGTCTAAGCTTGTTTATGGCTGCTCCGCTTGATATTGCTTCTTGTGCCATTGCAACACCTGCTTGTATGCTTAGGGTCTTTTCTGTTGTATAGAGCAATGCTCCTGCGTTGAGGCAGGTAAAGTCTATACATGCCTTATGACCCAAACCTGAAAGTACTGAAAGAAATCGTTCTGTCTCTGTTTGTAAATTTCCTGTTGTGGCTATTTCTGCAAATGGGTGTGTTTGCAATCCAACAGCTTCTGGGCGCAATGTATAACTTTCTTTTATGGCATTTTCACCAAATTCCTGAATCTGTGTTTCTCCACAAACCGATAATTCATCCATACCACCTTGTAAATTGTCTGCTGTGCCATGAACTACCATGCCTCGCTTATAGCCTATGGACAACATAATTTTGCTTACTGGATGCAAAAGTGCTGGTGTGTAAACACCTCGTAATCCGTATGTTGGTTTTGCCGGATTTGCCAGTGATGCTGCAATATTCAGAGTGCTACCAAAGCGAATCTGACTCAATATCCGACCCAGTCCGGCCGGATGCACCTTCGGACTCATACCGTTAAACAAGCCAATACCTGCCGATGTTATGCTTTTTACAACGGTATGTACATCGCAATTTACATCAATGCCTACAGCTTCCAAGATATCTACCGTACCGCAAGCCGAGGTAAGTGCTCTAGCTCCATGTCGAGCCATTCGTACACCAAGCTGCTGCTACAATTGCTGCGGCACTGCTTACATTAAATGTTTTGAGCGAATCCATGCCTGTGCCCGAATTTTCTGCAAGTTCAAGTGCCGGGTCTAATTGGGCCGGGGTGGTATCATAATCGCTTATAGCCAACCATGCTCCAATTATTTCATCAATGGTTTCGCCTTTGCTTACCAATGCTGCAAGAAACGCCCCTTGCTGTAGGTCTGGTTGCTGATTGAGCAATATTTCTGCGAACATTGCATACGTTTCGTTCTGACTTAAATTTTGTTTGTTGATGAGGCGTTGAATTCCTGCGCCAAAATATTTGATTTTTTCTTCGTTCATGTTATAAAAATTAAGGGTGTAATATTATTTTCATTCCTGATTTGTACTTTACCAAATCGAGTGCAATTGCCAAATCTGACAGTGGTAATCGGTGTGATATAAGCGATTGCACTTCAACTTGTTTGGTATGTATCATAGTAATTGCATCAACACTATGGCGGTAACTGCAACCATAAGCGCCAACTAGAGTGCATTCGCGGTAGTGTAACTGATTGAGATCTATATTTTGCATACTGGTTTCTTTTGACAAACCAGAAAAAACAACCAGTCGTCCGCGTGGATTGAGGTGCGCTATGGCTTCTTGGTATGCATGAGCTGAACCAACGGCTACAATTGCCACATCGAAGTATTCATCGGGCACTGTAGCAAAAACTTTACTGTGGTAACTGTGTCGTTGCAGATGAGGTTCTATAACGGTAACATCTGCACCAAGTGCTTTTGCAGCTCTTGCCAGTAATGCTCCGGCAGGTCCGCCTCCCCAAATACCAATTGTTTCTTTTGGTTTCAAACCAGAAAGTTCTAGAGCATTCAAACAGCAGGAGAGGGGTTCTGCAAAAACTGCTTGTTCAAACGGGCATTCGTCTGGTATTGGAATAATGCTTTGCACAGGTGCAATTACATATTCAGCAAATCCACCATCGCGATGAAATCCCATTATCTGCATATCTTTACAGAGATTACCGGCTCCCTGTAAACATGGCTTACAGGTGCCACAACTTGTTCCGGGATAGACATATACTCTAGTCCCGACAAGTGTTTTTGGTAATTTGGGACCAACTTCACTTATCGTTCCTACAACCTCTTCGCCCGGAATGCGAGGTAGTTCTAGGTCGCGGTGACCTACCTCTATTATTTTCAGATCGGTACGGCACAGTCCAGTTATAGCCATTTTTATTAAAACTTCATTTTCTTTGGGTTGCGGAATAGGTATGTTTTCAATGGAAAAGTTTCCTATTTCTTTAACGATTATTGCTTGCATGGGTATTTTAAAAATGTTTGTTTACTTGAAATAATTACAATGTTTACATAGCACAAAGATGTCAGAGCTAACGCTCCTAGTTTTTAATAAAAAACTTTTACTACGAAGATTTCAGAGCTAACGCTCCTGATTAAATACCTA
Organism: Bacteroidales bacterium; assembly: GCA_016714605.1. Lineage (GTDB taxonomy): Bacteria > Bacteroidota > Bacteroidia > Bacteroidales > UBA1715 > JADKDL01. The sequence continues at coordinate 34,942 of JADKDL010000027.1, forward strand.
TTAATAAATTCATAAGGATCATAGCTCTGACATATAAAAAAGATATATAATTTTAACAATTTCTAATTCTAAAAATTATACATCAAACTACCCGACAACGCTCTGCCTTGCAGGTTGTAACCGTCTTTTTCTGTATAGTTTTCGTCAAAAAGATTGGAAACGGTAATGCCGAATTTTACTTTATTCAGTTTGTAATAAACAGAGAGGTCAAATAAAATATGGTCGGGCTGTTGCAGTATTTTATTTTTTGGAGTATATCCTCCTTCGTCATAATAATCATCGGCAGTGATGTTTGGGCGGAGTTTGGTAAACGAGTCTTTCTCCAATCTGGAACCTATATAACGACCATGAAGTCGGCACGAGAGCCCTTTGAACGAATCGAAGTAGATACCGAAATTGCCGTTTGCTTTTCGGCTATAGAGCATATCTCGGGTTACTAGACTATCTTCTCCTACTGAATTTTTCAGGGTTTCATCGACCGTATTTTTGAGCAGATAGGTGAAATTTGCATACAATTCCAATTTCCATTTATTGCTTACCAAAGCACCAAAATCGGTTGAAAAGAGTATTTCCAAACCTCGCATTGCTGAATTATTTGCATTTTTGAAGGTAGTGGTGTCATTTTCAGTTACATTAATTATTTTATCTTTATGATTAGTTATAAAGTAGGTAATATCTGTTGAAAATAAGCCTTTAGGAAGATTCAGAGCTAATCCGAAATCTACGGTCGACGAACTTTCGGGTTTCAAATCTGGATTGCCTACATAGTAATCTGAGCTTGAATAATTTCCTGCCATTTTAAACGCATCGGGTACAGAAAAACCTTTACCATAACTGGCATGAGCTTTCATATACTTTGCAAATTTGTATTGCAATCCTGCCGATGGAGTAAATACATTGTAAGATTCCTTCCCTCCACTGGCATTGAGTAGCGAATCGGCATCTATTTCATAATTTATATTTGAAAAACGACCACCAAGGTTTGCACTTAAATGCTCTCCAGTATATGCAAGTTGAGCAAAACACCTAGTTTAGAATTTCTATTGTCGGGTTTGTATGGGTTGATGTTCAATGTTTTAGACGAGTATCTATCTGAATTATAGTCATACATATCCCAATCGCCACCGAGCATACATTTTAGTTTACCAAATGAATAACTGTCGTTCAATTTCAAACCATATTCGCTCACTTTGGTGTCTAGAGAAACATATCCGGTGTCGGAATTATCGGAATAGTTCGCCGTATTTTCAAGCGTAAAGTACGGACTTATTTCAAACGAATTGCGTTCACTTTTTTGCGTTATTGGCAAATAAAAGTTAAAACGTTCTATGTCTTTTTTGCTTTGTCCGGCACTTCCCCAGTAGTTGCCCGGAGTTTCAATATCGTTGGCTATGAAATAGATAGCCTCGGCCGAAACAGTCCATGATTTAGCTATAGACTGAATATAGCTTCCATTTATCTGGTTTGTGCTGAATGTGGAATTTTTCATCACATCATTGAAAGAAGCTTCATCGAGAATTGCCAACTGTTTTTTATTCATTTCCAGTAGGTTATTGCCCCCGATGCGATAGTCCTTCATTTGTTGACGATGAGAGAATCCGAGAATCAGTTTCGACTTGTCTGTCAACTTACCAAAGACACGAGCACTTGTATTAAACTTTCCATTGCTACCAACCGAAATACTTGCTGAACCGGAAGTCTGTGAAAAATCTTTTTTTGTAATAATATTGATAATTCCACCCATAGCATCAGTGCCGTAGAGCATTGAGTACGGGCCTTTTACCACCTCAATAGATTCAATCATTTCGGGGTCTATAGCTGCTATATTGCAAGTACCCATTGGTTTGCCATTGAGCAAAATGAGCGTATAAGATCGAGAATGAGCACTTGGCGAAAAGCCTCGCATCCCAACCGAAGCCGAAACTCCGGGATACTGAATAATATCAATATTCGCAACACGTTTCAAGGCTTCTGCAAGATTCTCATTTGGAACAGCAGCAATAGCAGTTTTACTGATAATTTCTACCTTTTGCGGAATATCATCGAGCGAGAGTCCTTGACGACTGGCGTTGATAATAACTTCCTCTACTTCAAGAGATTTAATACTGTCTGTAGTTTCTGTCTGAGCAAAAACCGAGGCAAAAAACAGGCATAGCAATCCTGTTGACATAAATTTGTACATTAGTCAAAAATTTATAGTTAAACATTAAAAAAATGTAACCATAAACTTTCGGTTGTTCCGGATTACATCCCGGGCAGCAACGTGGAACCAGTAAAATATATAGTGATAAAAACCATCACTATGCTTTTTCTCCCGAAAGCAATGATTTTACTTGTGGCAGGTCTTCTGGCTCGTCCTTATTTCTGAAACCTTCCCATTTCGTTTGGCGAAACAGTGGCATATTATCAGAACCATATTACAGGACATACAGCTGCGGGTACAGCTCAGGATTTTCTGCTTTCGCAAATTACCTGATTCCCTTTTATTTGCACCATAAATTTTACTTTACAGAGCAAATACCATAAGTTGAGCAAATGTAAGAGAATATTTTAGAATAAGGAAATGGATTGAGGAAAAAAAAAGAATTTTCCTTGAATCTGAAAAACCTATTATTGTAAATAATGGACGCTGATTTTTATTTTCTATTAAAAAAGTAGAGTGTTTCAATGAATCAATATTTCAATTATATTTTTCTTTCCAAATATTTAATGAAATTATTTATTGATTGTTTATATTGACAATATAAGCTAGTTTATACTGTCAATATAAACTTCAAACACCATATTATTAAAATCTGAAATAGAAAAGGCATATACTATTTAAAATGAATTTATTAGAAGCGAAATAAATTATACTTACTATGACTTTCTTCAATAAAACAGAAGGGATTATTGAAACTAATAATCAGAAAGATATAATACAAGTAGATAATAGAAAGATAGAACTTATACCAGCTTTTGAATTTGTTGGATAAAAATATGATATAAAAATATGTCTTTAAAAGAAAAGGGAATGTTATAATTTAAATTATGACATTCCCTTTTCTTTTAAATTGCATTTGGAGATTTTGGTTTCGGTTTTCTGTAAAAAGGTTTTTTACCGGTTTTATTTTCTGATGAAACAGGCTTCTTCTTTTTGTTTATATTGCCTTTATATTCAGTTCGTTCCTTCCATGCAGGTGCTTCACCCAATTCTTCGGGAATAGGTACTTTTTCAATAGTATTTTCAATGAGTTTTTCAATACTGTGAAATTTATTAATATCCGATTCGTTGATAAGGGTAATTGCTTCTCCTTTTGAATCTGCTCGTGCAGTTCTTCCTATTCGGTGTACATAATCAACCGCATCAGATGGTACATCGAAATTGATTACTAAATTTATACCTTTTATATCTATTCCTCTGCTCAATACATCGGTAGCAACAAGTATTTTGGTCTCTTTAGATCTAAACTTCATCAGCACCTGTTCTCGTTCGTGCTGTTCTAGGTCTGAGGAGATACCTTGAATTTTTGTTCCGTAATTCTTTTTTGATAAGTTTCTAACTATCTGACTTATATTCTTTTTGGTAGAAGTAAATATAATGATGCTATCATAATCAGGATTGTTGTCGAGTATGTGATTTACAACGCCAATTTTTTGATTATTATAAGCTAAATATGCAGTTTGTTTAACCTTTTCTGTAGGTTTAGATACTGAAAGAGTTATGATTTCCGGATTTTTTAAAATAGTTTGTGCCAGTTTGCCTATTTTGGGAGGCATGGTAGCACTAAACATAAGTGTTTGACGATTTTCAGGAATATATTTTATTATTTGTTTGATATCTTCATAGAAACCCATATCAAGCATTCTGTCGGCCTCATCTAAAATCAGATGTCTGATTTTGTCAAATTTAGCATAGCCTAAAGTAAGATGCTGCAAAAGTCTTCCCGGAGTAGCAATTATGATATTTGTCCCTTCCATAACAGCTTTTTCTGAGATTCCCAATCCATACCCTTGTCGCCACCAAAAATATCTTTGCTCGACGTATCGGTAAAATACGAAAAACCTTGAATTTCATGATTTATCTGTATTGCCAATTCTCTTGTTGGAACTATTATGAGAGAGGTTGTTCCATTGAATCCGTTTTCAATTAAATCGTTTAATATTGGAATTACAAACGTTGCCGTTTTTCCAGTTCCTGTTTGTGCACATGCAAGTATGTCTTTTCCTTTTAGTGCTAATGGGATTGCTTGTTCTTGAATAGGTGAGGCTTTTTCAAAATTCATATATGAAATAGCTTCAAGTAACTTTTCATTAATTTTTAATTCTTCAAATGTCATTGGTAAAATTTAATATAGTATAATGTTAAATTGTTGAATATTAGAATTCTATTTTCTTTAAATCTTCAATAAGCTTTCCGTATTTCAAAAAGTCATGGCTTTACACGAATTATGTTTGTAAAAATAAACCACTTAATTTCAATGAGTCAAGCCTAAAATTATGTAATTAAAGTAATTTTTAATATTGGTAAATACCTCAAATATAGGAATAATAACTATTAAATAATTGGAAAATCGAATTTAATAGTTTTTTTCATTGCAAATTTACGTTATAAGACACTCCGTCACTTTAAGGATATTTACAAATATATTGATGGGGCCACTATTTATCAATCTGCCGCTTCATTTTCTCAGAAACCAAAAACACAGCCGGTTTTTTCGATAATGGGTTGGGTTCTACCACTACAAGGGTTTTGTAAACAGTTTCAATATTCTTATAGTTGAGAACTTCTTCGGGAGAGCCTTTTACAAAAACACATCCTTCGTTCATCATCACCAGAAAGTCGCAGTATTCCGATGCTAGATTTAAGTCATGAATAATGAGCAGAACTGCAATATTTAATTTGTTGCTTAGGTGTTGAACCAAATCAAGTATCTGTACTTGGTGTGAAATGTCGAGATGGGCAGTTGGTTCGTCTAGTAGGAGTAACTGCGGTTCTTGGGCTAGGGCTCTTGCTATACTTGCCAATTGCTGTTCGCCTCCACTCAGTTGCAGCATTTGTTTGTGCCGTAAACGAAATACATCGGTCAATTTCATGTAATGCTCTACTATGTGGCGGTCTGTTGCGGTTTCAAACATCTGGAAAGGCTTACGGTATGGGGTTCTGCCAAGCATTACGTATTCTTCTACACTAATAGCATATTTGTCGGTAAATTGCGTTACAACAGCCATTTTTTGTGCTTTTTCGAGTAATGAGAGCTTTTCTAAGTGCTTGTTATCAAGCAGAATTGCACCTTGCTGCAAAGGTAAATCGGCACAGATTCCCTTGAATAAGGTACTTTTTCCCGAACCATTGGGACCAATAATTCCGGTTATGGTTCCAAACTTTGCCCCAAATGATATTCCCGACACGGTAAAACCATTGGTATAACCAACTTGTGCATTTTCAAGTTCCAAACAAATACTCATGATTTTTCTAAAGTTTTAGAACGGTGCAAAATAATGATAAAAAATATACCGCCTAATATTCCGGTTATCACCCCGATAGGCAGTTCGTTGGGGGAGATTATGGTACGTGCAATAATATCGCAGACAATCAAAAATATACCACCGCCCAAAAACGAACAAGGCAGTAAAATTCTAAAATCGGTACCCACAAACAAACGCACCACATGAGGAATGATAAGCCCTACGAACCCAATGATACCTACTACAGAAACACAAATGCCGGTAAGCAAAGAAAGTATTACAAACAGAATCCTGATAACAACTCCGGTATTTATACCCAAATGTCGAGCTTGATCTTCTCCAATTCTTATGGCATTGAGTTCGCGAACAAATAACGAAACGAGGAGTAAACCTGCAAATGCACCAATCAATAGGGCGTAAATAAGCATGGTGTTTGACTCTTCGAGCGAGCCCATTATCCAAAATACTATGCTGTGCACATCTTCAACCGTTGAAACCGATAGCAAAAACATCATAGCCGATGATGCTATAAAGCTTATCATCACGCCAATAAGTAGCATTTTATTGACCGAGAGACTGCCTTTTTTCATACTCAGAAAATAGACAAGAAAAATAGCTACAAAAGCTCCTGCAAAGCCCGACAATGATAACATAAATGCCCCAATAATTATATGCAGTTGAAATACAATACTCAATGAAACACCCAAAGCTGCACCTCCCGAAATGCCTAAGGTATAGGGTTCTACTAACGGATTGCGATATATACCTTGCAAAACAACTCCTGCCATACTCAAAATACCTCCGACTGCTATGCCTAGCAAAATTCTAGGCAGTCGGATATTCATCAATACAGAATATTCCATGCTGCTTGGGTCGAGGAGAAAGGGGAGCAACTGCCCGAGAGAAATTTCAAATTCGCCACTGGTAAGCGATAGTAGCGAAACGAGTATCAGCACCAAAAATAAGGCTGCTGTTATTAATATCCATTTTATTTTATTGTTCACAATGTGTTTATATTAAATTACAAAAAGAAAAAGTTAACATATGATGGGGTGACTCAAGGACAACCCATCATATGTTAACTTTGATTAAATTAAATATTTTTTTTTATACAAGTTTTTTAAATTTAATAAATAAGGTAATAAGGTTATTTATTATCGTCAGCATATTTTTCTACTAAGGTTAAAAACCTTATATTAAATATTTTAACCTTAGTAGAAATAATTAATACGTGTATATTTTAACCTTATTACCTTATTAAAATAGTTGCATTGTTTTATGAAAAATAATGAAAAAAAAGAAATAGAAAAAACAGATAATATAACTCCTCATTCAATAGAAATCTAAAACTCAATGCCTTTTCTACTAGCAATGCCTTCTGTATAGGGATGTTTAATCATATTCACCTCGCTTACGTAGTTGGCAATAGCAATTAGATTTGGTGTAGCACCTCGTCCGGTAAGTACGAGTTCGGTTGTTTTGGGTTTATTGTTTACGAAGTCGAGCAAATCGATTTCTGCCAAATAATTATCTCTTACAGCAATTAGAATTTCGTCCATCACCAACATATCGGGAGGGTTAGTACGCAGAACTTGTTTCAAAGCTTCAATACCTTCATAGACTTCGGTTTTTACGGTTTCGTCTTTTATGCTTTTATCAAGGTGCGGATGTCCTTTGGCAAAGATAAGAACCGTAGCTCCCATTTGCTTGAGCATTTCAACCTCGTGGTAGCCATATTTCTCAACATTCTTATGAAATGAAGTGTAGCAAACCTTTAAACCTGCACCTAAAGCTCTGGTAGCTAGACCAACTGCTGCGGTGGTTTTTCCTTTTCCCGTTCCGGTATATATGTGTATCAAACCAGTTTGTGACATATTTATATTATTTGATGAATGAATAGAGTAATTGCAATGTTTCTAAGAATGATTTGGGCGTAGGAGTGCACGCCATATTTGAGTCTATGACAAAGATTTTATTGCTTTTCACTGCCGATATGTTGGGGAATTTCTTCCATTGGGCTATTTCATCCTTGCCTACAATTCCCATGGTTACAATTATTATAATGTCGGGATTTCTTTGCAAAACACTTTCGCGTGAAATATTTCCTATACTCAAATCGGCTGCTATATTGGTGGTGTTCAGGAATTTTAAATAATCGTCCATAAAGGTATTGGGTATTACAGCATAGAGCGGATTTGCTCCAATCTGAAAAAATACTTTGTGTTTTTTGTGGCTATTAGTTGCTGTTTCAATTGTTTTTATTGCCGATTTTGTTTCTTTTATTATCTTCTCTGCCAAGGATTTGGTATTTGTAATTTCACCAATTTTAATAAACTGACTGCACAAAATATCGAACGATTGTGGGGTAGGGAACACTTCGACTCTTAGCCCAAGTTTTCGGAGTTTTGCTATGGTTTCCGGACTGGTAATAGACGATACAAGTACCAAATCAGGTTTCAAGCTGAAAACCTTTTCTATATTCACCAGTTTTGCCGAACCTACAATTTGCTTATAATCGTTTTTTGCAATATGACAATAACTGGTACAACCTACCAACTTATCTTGCAACCCAAGATAGTAGATATTCATGGTGAGCGATGGGGTGAGTGAAACAATTCGCTCTATAGCATTAGTATTAAACCCAAAAGTTAATAAAATTATACAAAAGAAAAAATGCTTCATATTTCTGAATAGTAAATAGTTGTAAATAAAATTTAAAGCCAATATTCAGAAAAAAATGCAGGAATGCCAAATGAAGCAAATACCTACTGCCTTTATCCCGAAAGCTTCGTACTGGTTTTACTTGTGGCAGGTCTTCTGGCTCGTCCTTGTTTCTGAAACCTTCCCATTTCGTTTGGCGAAACAGTGGCATATATTCAGAAACATAATACCGGACATACAGCTGCGGGTACAGCTCAGGATTTTTTGCTTTCGCAAATCACCTGATTCCCTTTTATTTACCAATCAAGCCCTGAGTCTTAATAGGTAAATACCATAAGTACGGCAAATATAGAAGGTTTATTTTTATTTTAAAAAGAATTTTATAGGAATATAATACCTGATATTTTAAGTTTTAAAATACTTCAAATAATAAATTAAATGTATTGTATTCCAATCACTCACTCAATTACAATTAAATAAAAAAGCCAATAAAATCTTTTTTATTGGCTTTTTTTAGGGAAATTATTAATAGTATCTTACTGTATCTATTTTGTAGTTCCTAATTCTCCGCTTAAAATTTTTGAACCAATTATAGATTCCAGTAAACCAGCCTGACTGCTTCCTGTGGCTCCATTAAATAAGGTTGTAGGAAGTTGAATTCCGTTAGGACCTGCTAAAGCTTTGGTTCTTTCTACACTAGCATCAAGTTCCATTTGTAGCCTTTTTTCAGGGGTGATACCTGCAGATACTTTTTTGGAAATTTCGTACGCTTCTGCATCGGCAATTACTCGTATTTTTTCTGCCGATTTTTTTGCTGCTGCCAATAAATTTGTTTCTTCTTGCTCTTTGTATGAAGCTGTTTTTGCAGCAGTTTCGGCTGTTATTGTTTGTTCCAATTGTGCTTTTTCAAGTTGCACTCGTGTTTCTGCTTTTTCGCGTTCTCCTTTTGCAATAGCTTTTTGAGTAGCATAATATTCTTTCTCAGCTTCTTGTTTTTCTAGTTGTGTTTGGGCAACTTGTTCTTTCTGGTCTTTCAATCTATTGTCGAAACTAGCTTCCCAGTCTATGTTTGTAACTGCTACTTGTTGCACTGTAAGTCCATATCGTTTAAGCGAGTTCGACGCGTCTCTTATTGGTTCCCCGTTTGCATCTTTACGAATTCTATATTTTTTCTCGCGTTTTTCATTATTTGTAATACGCCCTTTGGCCACGGTTCTACTTGAGTCAGTAATTGGCGATTCGTCAATATCTTCATATACTTCTTCGGTCAAATACATTCCATTCTCCATCTGATCTTTAAGGTAATAGTCAAACTGCGAAGAAGCTCCCGATATATAATCTTGTGCATCCATCAGTTTGCATGTATTTTTCAATGCTTGATCGTAAACCGGATATATTCTTGCATATACCAATTTGCTTTCCGATCTGTTTTTATCTGCCATTTCTAGAAATAATTCTTCATTTGCATAATTGATAGAAACTATAAGAGCAGCTGCAATGTTGGCTTTTATTGCATCAGCAAATTCTCTTGTTTGAGCATTTCTATGATAAATACCTTCTTCCGAACGTTGTTCGATACTAAGTGAGTTTGCATTGGAATCATCATTAATTATTTGATCCTGTAATGCAATTTCAAAAGATATTGGAATAGTTTTTCCCCATAATTTCAATTTAACACCTTGTGTTGTTTCAGCAGCATCGCCACCCCATAAATACTGTACAGCTGTGGCAGTACCTGCAGGATTGTAAAAAAACAATCCGCTTGTTGTAGCTAATACCAAACCAATAAAACTCAACATTATGGATTTCTTAAACGACCACAGATTAATTAGTTTTTGTATCCAACCTAATTTAGATTTTTCTTGCGAAGAATCTGTTTTAGAAGGAAATGCTAATACCAAAATAGCCATTATTATGGCTATAATAATCAGTAAAATTCCTAAATAAGTCATACGTTATAGTGTTTTAGTTAACAAAATTTTGTCTCAAATATAAATAATTTATTTAATTTCAAGAAAGTTGATAAATAAAATGATATTCGAAATTAACAAAAAGTATGTATTAGTTTGATTTATTGGGGTTTTATTACCTCAGAAATGACAAAACTTTTTAATTTTTCAAAACTATTGTGTATAGGTATGTACACTTGTTTGGGCAGTTGCCAAATAGTTAATACCAAACCAACAGATAAGCAAAACTATGAATGCTATTGCCAAGAGCCAAAGTTGCGTTTTTGTTTTTTGCGGATAGTAATATGTTGCATGTAAATAGAGCATATATGCCAACCAAGTAAGTAGCGCCCATACTTCCTTCGGATCCCAAGTCCAGTAGTGCCCCCATGCTTCTTTGGCCCAAAGTGCTCCGAAAAGTAATCCGAGGGTTAGAAATGCAAATCCGGCTCGCACAAGCGAACGGGCAACGACAATTATCTCAGGATTAAACTTTTTAAATTGTAATAAAACCAAGCCTTTTATTGCTATAATGCACGAAACGGCCAAAAGTGCGTAGGCAAACATATAAACTATTACATGCGGCACAAACCAGATACTCTGCAGTGCGGGCATAAGTGTTTTGTCGTGTATTTCGGGGTTGAAAATATTTATGAGCATAAAAACCACTGAAAGCATTATACTGTAAGCCATAACCCAGTTGTAACGCCAACGCACATAATATAAATATCCAACTATAGGAATCAAAAGGGAATACCATAATCGGGTTTCGCCTAGTGTTCGCATGGGTGGACGATCTATGTATGTCCAAAATAGTACTATAAACACTAAATGTGCTGCAATACCGCTTGTAATACTGATATGAACAATTGCTTTCTTAAAGGTATCGGTAAAAGGCAGGTACATAGCTGCAATTCCTACCAACCATACAATGATAGAAGCAAATGCGAAATATGGAAATTCGTGCCAGGTTATCATTGTTCGCTTTGTTTAGAGTTGTCGTTACTGCTACCTCTTGTAAAGAGTAAATATATGCTTCCCAAAATTACCATTGCCAAACCGATATAAACAAGTATAAGCCATGGGTCGTGAACTATTTGTAGTACACTTACATCAGACCAACGCCCTTTTTGTGTATCGTAGTCGTACTGGTATATACTCCAAAGTCCCATATTATAAGGTTTGTTTACTTCTATCGTTACCGTGTCTATTTCTTTATTTATGTTGGTAATTACAACATTTGAACTAAATTTTTTTGCTTCGGCAGTAGATAAAGCAATCGTTCTATTGTTGCTTACTGTAAGCATATTTGGTTGTTCGTTATTGCTTCCGTTACTTATCCAGCCTGTATAGTTGGTGTCTTGTTGTGTGTCATAGACTGAAACCAGGAATGCTTGGCATGAGCCTATTGTGTCAAATTCCACGAAGGTGTTTTTGCGAAATACTGCGGTCATCAATCTCTTTTGTACTTTAATTTGCAATCCTTCTAGTGCAAACAAACTATCGTTTTTGGCATTGGGTATAAAAGCTTGTATAGTTGTTTCGGTTTTGCTGTTGGAAGGCTTTATAAGTAGGGGCTTGGCTGCATATTCTTCCATTGAGAAATCTAAAAGCTTTAGGGTAAAGGGTAACTGAATAGGGGTTTTCTTTTTGTCGAAAGCTATCCACGATGTGCGATTTTCTTGTAACGATATTGAAACATCAGTTATATCGGCATTGCCAATGATACCTGCAAATACAGCCAACCATAAGCCAAAGTGATTCAATATGAAACCAATGTTCTTCCACTTAAATGGAACGAGCCGTTTGAGCGATACAAACCCCAAGGTGATAAGAAAAAAAACAATTGCGAAAATAAAATACCAAGTATTCAGTAAATTATGTATGCCCAATAAATTGTTTGAGGCATCGTTGGTTTGCGGTATAAAACCCATAGCCAATGTAAGAATGCCAAGCAACGATATAGAGCTTATAGCTGCCGGTACCGATGCCAACCACTGTATAAGTCTTGCGTGTTTTAATCCGAAATATGAAAGTACAATTGCATTTACAAAAATAAGTGCAATTGCCAACGAAAATGGAAATTTTAACTTCTCAATTTCGATTGTTGGAATAGCAAACTGGAGCAGAACACCTATAAGAAATAGAGCAACTGTAATAACGGTACTTTCTCTATAGCCCCATTTTTCGCTTTTAAATATTTCTTCCATTTACTATATTCTTATCAGCAACCACCTTTTGCTTTTTTTACGTTTTTCGGTTTTACTACATTATTTTTATTTTTCTCAATAAGTACTTTTAGTTCTTCACTTGCTTTGGTTACAAATGCTTTGTCGTCGGGCGAATAGGAGTTAAGCACATCGCTCGATACCGAAAGTATTCCATTCTCGAATGTTTGATATCCGCCTTTTAGAATAAAGAAGTTTTGAAAACCGAGCGTTTGAAGAATCTTTAGTACTCTTATTTCGTCGAGTTCAGAATCTGCAATAATAATTTTTTTCTTGTCGGGATTGTCGAATATGTCTGTCCAACCTTTGTTTGCCAAATCGGTGTATGCAATATTTATAGAACCGGGAAGTCCGTTTTTTGCATAGAGCTTTTCGTCTCGTGTGTCGATGAGTAGTATTTCTTTGTCTTTATCTAAAATACGAAATGCAAGTTCGCGAGAGTCTATATATCTAACATCTATTGTACTTAAATCAATAATTTCTGCTTTGCGGTACAGACTGGTGTTGAAATCGGTTACAAACAGCATTATAATACCAATGAGCATTGTACCACCAATAGCAGCTGTGTGGTATGGTTTGTCTTTTATAAGTTGCAGTGAAAGTTTCACAGGTGTTTTATTCACTTTTTGCTCTATGATATAGGTTGCTACAAATGCTGCTAATGCTACAAAAATCAATAGAAATACAAATACACCTCGCGGCATTTCTAGGGAGTCGAAAACCAGTAAATCGCCAAGGTACGAACTTGTGTAAAATTCGTCGTATAGCGGAAACCCTTCAACAAATAGGAATGCTCCAACCAGAAGTCCGGCTACAAATACCATTGCATCAATCTTCCCGATGGAAAGTGCTGCAATACTAGTCCCCGGACAAAATCCGCCCATTATGAAACCTAGTCCCATTATACAACCGCCAACAATAGCAGGCCACACATAAGTTGGATTTATGTATATTGCCGACAAATCGAGCAATCCAAATCGGTTAAGTAAAATAATACCTACAACGGCAGTAACTGCTGCGGTAAAAAACACTCGGAGTACAACAAAATCGTACCCGTAAAATACTCCGGCAAGTTTGCGTGTCGATGAAAATCCGGCTTGCTCCAGTACATAGCCAAAGCCTATACCAATAAGCAATGCAAGTAAATAGTCGAAGTCGGCATCTATAATATTTCCTACAAGTGGTCCCATACAATTTTTTGTTTACTATTTAAATCCAAAGTTTTCTGAAGAAGTATGCAAATAGGTAACCGCTGCCAAATATTGCAAGCATGGTTATAAACCCTCCGGTAGAAAGAACTCCCATGCCACTGAGTGCTGCACCGCTGGTACAACCTCTGCCAAACTGCGCTCCGAAAGAAAAGAGAATACCTCCTGCAAAAGCAAAAATAAGTCGGGTGTTTGAACTAATTCGTGGTCCTTTATCTATTCGGAGTGTAAGCCTGTTTGAAAGCATTCCTGATAAGAAACCGCCAATTATAACTCCTAACACTTCGAAAACTAGCCACGATTTCAGTGGATTAGGTGCATTGTTTACATGTTGTTCATAGTATAAGCTTTCGTTTGTATGTTCGGGAGCAACAGTACTTACCACCGAAACAACACAGCTTTTTACTGCGCCACTGGCACCAAGTCCTCTGCCCGAAATAAGTACCGACGCAATAAGTACCAACCCAAGTAAGACTCCGGCTATATATGGGTTCATATGATTTTTTAGTGTTTCCATCTTATATCTGTTTCAAGTATTTCTTGACTATTGCTGTTCTATTATTCGTTTACTGTTTCTGCTTCTTCTTCGGCCGATTGAGATGCAGTAAGTTTCTTCTCCACTTCATTATCATCTTCAAACTCTTCGTATCCGGTAAGCATTGCTTTTAGGTTTGATAGTACGGTGTGTCCGGTGGTTATTAGATATACATGTGCTATGATAAATGCAATAATAAGGAATGCTCCAAGTGTATGAAGTGTGGCTACTGTTTCTAAGCCGTCTATATTCAGACTTTCTATAGCTCCTTGGTGTTCGTATCGGTAAAACATATACAATAGTCCGGTAAAAATAAGAAGCGGAATAAGTACCACTTTCAACCCAAAATATACCAGTCGTTGAAGCGGATTGAGTTTGCTCAGTTGTGTTTTACGAACCGGATGTGGTGCGTTTTTGAATATGCCAAACAGATAATAATTTGCCTGATCTTTCATGTTTTTTACTGTGGGGATATACTGTTTCCACTCGTCGGTAGCAAAATGCCAGAATATGGTAAATACTACGAGTACCAAAAACGTTATAGCTGCAAATTCATGATAACGAACAGCCTCTTCATATCCGAAAAACTGGTATGAACCATGAATTTCAAAACCGGTAAAGAGTAATAAAAATACAATAAACATTTGTGTCCAATGCCAAAAGCGTTCGTAGGCTTTGTATATGTAAACTTTATTCATTTATGATATGGATATAAAATTATGTATCGTTTTTATTTCTTTCTTTTATGTGCTGATAAAATTCGAAGTAAGCCATGCCCTAATACTCCTGCAAGGGTAAGTATGATTATTATAAGTCCGAATTTATCAACAAAGGTATTGAAATCGCGCCCTGGCATATAAAATCCCGACACGTTTTTTAATCTTCCATCGCGGCTGTGGCATTCTATACAACTCACTGCCGATTCTTTTTTCGACACCATATAGTTTATAGGCCAGTACATCTCGGTGTGCACAAAACCATAATCGCCACTATATTTCTGGTCTATATATTCCATACCTTTTTGAGAGGCTTTTTGCCAGTTAAAATCTGTCCAGAATGCACCATTGCCTTCAACAGAGTCGGAGAGATTGGGCTGAATAAGTACTTTATTCTTTTTGTCGTATACTTGTTTACCTCTATGTATTTTTACCGGAATTATTTGCGCATCTCTATCTTCATAGCTTCCATAGAGCTGATTCATTTTTACCACTTGAGTAGTATCAGAAATTGTATCGCCTACTAAATAATGGTTTGCTGTACCGTTGAACCATACATACTCGGGTTCAACATTTTTTCCCCACACAAAATCGCCCTTTATAGAAAGGTAGGAGTGGTTGCCCATGCTGTCTTCTTCGTGATACGGTTTGCCGTCTTTTAGCTTTCCGGCAGTAGACCAGTCCCAATACATTTTAGTAGCATTAACTTTTGCATATGTAGGAATATGGCAAGTCTGACAAGCTACTTTGAGCGAATGCTCGTTTATTATAGTTTCTTTATGAGGCATACTGGTGTGGCAGTCGGTACATAATGCACGGTTGCGGTTCATCGACGATACTGCATATAATTTACCCTTCATTACATGTTTTTCAGCCGGATGGCAGTCTATACATTCCATGTTCAGACCATCATAGCCCATGTGTACATCTACATCGGTACCAGAGGTGAGAAGAGCGTCTTCCAAATCGCCATGTTTTACATTGTTGCCACCGCCACCGTAAAAGTGACAAGATCCGCAGTTGGTTTTCATTGGTTTGCCAACATTTTGTGCAACCTTATTTAGGTCAACCGAATCGTCGGGCATACCTGCGCCACCATTTTTCTTGGTGTATTTGCCCGAATTGTCGTGGCACACGAGGCAGTCTATATTTTTCTGATCGGTAAAGTCGTACGATTTATGATTCCAACCATATCCGGCATGACAGCGGTTGCACGAAGCTTCGTTGGTGCCTATGCCAATACAAAAATTATTGAGCAAGTTCTTTTTTCCTACATTGGTAATACCTCTACCTTCAACATATTCCTCGCGCGACCATAAAAAATGAGCACTTTTGAGCATCTCCTCACCACGTCCGGTATGGCAGGTAAGACAAGCAGCCGTAGCATCTTGCGGATTGGCAAACGGTTTTTGCAGAATTTCAAATTTACTATGATCGACCGATGATGTTTCGCGCACACTGTATTCTTTTTGCAGACCTTGCAAAACAGTTTCGCGGGTTTGGTTTTTTGTAAGAATTACAACCAATGCAATTATAATGATATTTATGACCAGCAGGTAGATGAATATTTTCTTCATAAAACGGTGCGTATGGTTTGAAAGTTAGTTGATACGAGTATCTATAAACAAAGATATTATTTGTTGAACAATATAATGTGACCAAAGTCACACAAGTCCAAAAAATCAACGACGTTTGAACTTTTAGAAACGAACATAATTTTATAATGTATTAATAATGAGACTTATAAAATTTTGTATTTTTGAGATGGGAGTGATAAATATCATTGAGGAGAGAAAGTATTTTCACTATTTTATAGAGCCAATTTTAATAACTGAAATAACTTCACACTAAAATCCTTATTACTCATAAAATGTATATGTGCATAGCCGGCAAGTACATTTTTGTATGAGAGTCCGCAGGTCCAAGAAATGTTTGTTTCGGGTTTTCTAAGAGAGAATTTTTTACTGTAGTTTTTATTATCGGGTTCTACTAGGGTAGAGCTGTGAAATTCATGGCAACGAGAAGTAGTCTCATCAAAACCAATTTCAGCATAACCAAATCGTTGTAGTTTAGTGGTCATTTGAGTTCTACAGTTAAACACACCACACATTTCAAATTGTTCATTCTCCAAAGTCTCAATAGCTTGAGTTAAGTACATCAGTCCGCCACATTCGGCATAGATAGGAGTGCCACATTCGGCTTTGTCTCTTATACTTTTCAGCATAGATTTATTGCTACTCAATGTTTCTGCAAACACCTCAGGGTAACCGCCACCAATATATACAGCATGGCAGTGAGCAGGCACTTCTTTATCTCTCAGCGGACTAAAATAGTGCAATGTAGCACCGCAGTGCTGCAATAATTCTAAATTATCGGCATAGTAAAAAAGAAAAGCCTCATCGTGAGCTACCGCAAGATTCAAACCTTTAAGTTCATGCCCGACCCAGGTTTCCAATATTGTATTTTCATTAATAGAAGGGGAGTACAGAGTACTCTTTAAAAGCGTTTCAACATCTATGGTTTGATGCAAGGTACTTGTAAGTAATGTAATTTTAGAAAGTAAATCTTTAGTCTCCGCAGCCTGAACCAAGCCGAGATGTCTGCTTTCGAGTGAAATTTCTTTCAGAGGAGGCAGGTAGCCAATACACTTCACCTTGCATTCTTTCTCAATAAGAAGCTTTAGAAATTCATATTGCTGTTTGTTTGCAACCTGATTGAGAATAACACCAACAATAAGATTATCTGGCTGCATAGAGCAATAGCCCTTTACAATAGCCACTACCGACTGGTACAGACCCATACAATTTATGGTAAGAATAATAGGAATTCTGAGCGTTTTAGCCAATTCATACGAACTTCCGGTAGCTTCTTCGCCCATGCCGTCATACAATCCCATGACGCCCTCAACAACTGCCACATCGCAATCTTTTGAGTGAGCATGAAAAAGAGCATGTATTACAGCCGGCGACATTAAATAGCTATCTAAATTATAAGACGAAACACCCGAAACAAACTCATGAAAACGAGGGTCTATATAGTCGGGACCAGTTTTAAACGGAGCAACATTTAGTTTCAAGTCTTTAAGCAAAGCCATGAGTCCAATGGTAATTGTAGTTTTCCCACAACCGCTATTAGTGCCGGCTATCATGAAGGCATTCATTTGTAAGTTCTTTATAGAGGTTTAAAATATTGCCAAATATAAAGAAATGAATTTATTTCTGAATCAATTGGTATGAGTTCAATTATGGCAAAATGGAATGAGCACAGAGGGAGTATAAAATTGATTGAGTAAACTCAAAGACCGAAGCCCAAAATAAAATCTCTTTGCTTTGGAAATACTAAAGAATAAAACTACTTTAGAAGTCGAAAAATAAACAGATATATACGGAATAGAATAGCTGAGTTACGTATATAGGGATGTTACCCAACATAATAACGAAATTCGCAACAACTTGAGACAGAAAAATAAAAAATGAATATTAACAATAAAAATTAGATTAAAATGAATAACAAAAAAAAAGGAATTCAATTTTACATATTAATAGCGATAGGTATGATGATGTTTTTTGCAAGTAGTTGCAAGAAAGATGAAGCAACAGTAAAAAAAGACCCAATAATCACATGGTCAAATCCTACTGATATTACCGTTGGCACATTGCTAAGTGCCACACAGCTAAATGCCACAGCCGATGTTGCAGGTACATTTGTTTACACACCACCAATTGGAACAACTCTTTCTGTAGGTGCTAATCAGGATTTAAAAGTTGATTTTACACCCTCCGATTTGTCAGCATACAATGTAGCAAGTAAAACAGTTAAAATAAATATTGTTGCTAATTCTACACCAACTAATATTCAAACAGTAAACATCCCAGCCGGCACCTTTATCATGGGCAGCCCTTCTACAGAAGTAAACAGAATGACAAACGAAACCCAATACTCGGTAACGCTTAGCGCTTTTCGCATAAGCAAGTACGAAGTAACCAATGCCCAATATGCAGCATTTCTCAATGCCAAAGGCATAGGCAGCAATGGTTTGTATGCAGCAGGTGCATATCCAACACAAGCCTTAATTTATTCCAGTAGTGGCAGTTACGACTGGGGTTTGCATTACAACACCAATAAATGGGAGCCGGTTGCAGGTTACGAAAACAACCCTGTAATAGAAGTAACATGGTACGGAGCAACAGAGTTTGCTACGTATGCAGGTGGTACTTTGCCCACCGAGGCACAATGGGAATATGCTTGCCGCGCAGGCACTAGCACTCCTTTTAATACAGGTAATTTTTTAACCAACCTGCAAGCAAATTATGATTGGGCATGGCCATATCCATATAATAGTGGTACCAATACTGTAACTACCTGCCCTGGCAAAACCCAAGCCGTAGGTACTTATGCAGCTAATGCTTGGGGCTTGCACGATATGCACGGCAATGTATGGGAATGGTGCAGCGACTGGTACGGCACTTATCCCACCACAGCACAGACCAATCCTACAGGTGCTGCAACGGGCTCGTACCGCGTGTATCGTGGCGGCAGTTGGGGCGACAACGCTATGTTTTGCCGCTCGGCTCTTCGTAACGACTTCATCCCGAACAACAGCCGTAACTATTTAGGGTTTCGTGTTGTGTTCGTCCCTTAGTTCAGTGTTTAGGGTTTTGAGCTAAAAAAGAGAGCAATTTCTTTAACGGAGTGAAGCAAAGGAGGGAGGGACGACCGACTAAGTGAACGAAGTAAAAGGAATTGCTTTAAATGAATACCGCCCCTCGTTCGGCTCCGGCTGTGCCTGAGCTGGTCATATTTCAATAGGCTATTTCCTATAAATTAGAAAATAAGCATTATATGCAGATTGAGCTAGTATATTTGAAATTTTGAAAGGTTTAAATTTTATGGAAAATAATTTTAAAGAAAGGCAAAGCCTTGTACACTATAAACGATATAGGCACAGCCTAAGCCCAACGGGGTTTATAGTACGATAATTCGAGTTTGTAACTTGGACTTTACGAAGTAAGGGTGTATAAATTTTAAAAGGCACGAGCTACAAGTTCGTGCCATACAATGATTTAGGAATGTTAGTGGCAAGGAAAAGAAAAAAGAAAAACATGTTTTGAGAAATTGAATTATCTTTGTATGATAAGTATACAATCATGAAAGTTAGATATTATATAGACACATCTGTTTTTGGAGGAATTTTTGACGAAGAGTTTCAAGAATTTTCCAATCTGCTTTTTGAAAAAATAGACAAAGAAGATATTGTGATATTCTATTCGGAATTGACTGAAAAGGAGTTGAAAAAAGCACCTCAAAGAATTAAAGATTTTATCATTCAATTACCATCTGACAGAATAGAGTATTTGGAAATTTCAAAAGAGGCTTTTGATTTGGCATTACAATATATATCTGAAAAAGTTGTTGGAGAGACAAGTTACGATGATTGTGTGCATATCGCTTTAGCGACAATTAATAGGGCTGACGTTTTGATTAGTTGGAATTTTAAACATATTGTAAATTTAAAGAGAATACATGGATACAATGCTGTTAATATGAAGCTTGGCTATCCAATTTTAGAGATTCGCTCACCAAAAGAAATGATTGATTATGAAGACAAAAATTGAAAAAACATTTGATGCTGTAGAATTCATGCGTCAACAAAGAGATGCAATAAGTAAAGATATTGCTAATATGACATATGAGCAATTAAAGCAATATTTTGCAAAAAGTAAGACTGATGAAAGAATCATTCCAAGCCGCTAACATGCAGTCAGCGAAGCTGAACTAAACCCCGTTCTGCTCAGGCTGTGCCTGAGCCGGTCATATTTCAATAGGCTATTGCCTAAAAATTAGAAAATAAACATATATGCAGATTGAGCTAGAATATTTGAAATTTTGAAAGGTTTAAATTTTATGAAAAATAATTTTAAAGAAAGGCAAAGCCTTGTACAATATAAACGACTTAGAAACAGCCTAAGCAGAACGGGGTTTGTATCTCGGACTATACAAGGTAATTGTAGTAAATGATTTTTTAAGGCACAAGCTACAAACTAGCGTCATCTGATTGAGTTTTAAATGCGCAAAAAAATAAAAAAAAAAGCCTCAATAAAATTGAGGCCTTCTAAGAAACAGGGAATGAAACTAAAAAGTAACATTGGTAACTCTTCCCGAAACGGTGAATGACTTCTTCATAGAACCGCCCGAATAGGTGCCACCCGAGTAAATGCCATTGGTAATGGTACCACCTGAATATGAACCTCCGGTATACAGATTATATGTAGTTCCGTTTGTTAATTGATTTGAAGAGAATAAAAATTTATAGCCACCATACGGTAGTTTTACTGTAATAATATCTTTTCCATTAGAATCTTGTATTCTGAAAAATGAATTTGCAGTAACTAAAGTTGTTGTTGTTAAAAATAAGTTATTTTGAGTAGAATTAGGACTCATTGCTTGAATCATAAATGAATTTCCACCTGCTCCAAAGCTATAACCACCATTCATTAAATAACTTCCATTAAAATCAAATGCTTCTTCCGGACCAGTGAGTCCTTCTAATTGATGTGTTATTATAGTCCCACCGGTTTGTTCTATGCTACCATTACTATCTACAGCATCTAGACCATCTGCAATTACTACACCACCGGTTACTTTCAACAAACTGCCGTCATTACCATTGTCTCCACCGCTTACGAGTCCGGCTGTAGCATTTATACCATCGTTGCTTGAGGTTACAGAAGTAAAACCTCCATTTACTGTTATGAATTTAGCTTCCAGACCTTCAACAGAATTTTCAATTGTTAGTGTTCCGTTATTAATGGTTATTGAATTGTCTGATTTTATACCGTCATCGGTAGATTTAATGGTTATAGTACCGTTGTTTACAACCACTGCAGTTGCTCCTTTTATTGCTTTGGGTAAATAATAATCGGTAGATGAGCCAAAGCCTGAACCTGTAGTTGAAACCGTTATTTTGGCTCCGGTTGTGGTTACATTAAGTGTAGGACTTTCATTTCCTTGTCCTATGGTAATAGTTCCGTCGCTTGAAATACCTTTGCCACCCGAGCCCGAACTTGATAGGGTTACAGAACCATTAGAAATGGTAATATTGCCATCAGCATTAATACAAATTGCTCCATACGCATCTTTTGCATTTGCTGAATTAGTGAATGTACCTCCATTTCCGGTAGTGGTAATTTTAACGGTACCACCCGAAATAAGAATAGTAGCATCGGTAGAAATTCCTCTTCCTCCCATACCTGAGTGCGTAATTGTAATATCCGAGCCACTTACAATGATATCGGCATCGCTTTTTATTGCAGTACAATATGAAGGCTCAGAACCAGAACCTGTTGATACTAAGGTTGCATTTCCTGAAGCTTTTACGGTAATTACACCTCCACTCAAAGTCATAGTTCCGCTACTTTTTATTGCCTTAGAATCATCCTTGGTAATGGTAATATTTACCGTTCCATCGCTTATATTTAGAATACCGGCTGTTGTAGCATTTCCTGAGCTTACACTATTGTTGGCGGTAACTTTTCCACCCGAAATACTAATATTCACAGACGATGCAATGGCATCATCTACAGAGTTTATTGTTAATTCACCAGCTGTAATAGCAACCAAATCGTTACCATTTACGCCTTCATCTCCGGCACAAATATCAAAAGTACCACCGTTTATAAGAACGTCGTCTTTCGAATTTATGCCATCGCCAGCAACACTAATTGTGTAAACTCCTGCACTGATTACTATATTATTATTACTCTCAATACCATGTCTTGCTAGGGTATCATTATAAATCTCAGAACATCCGCCACCTACAGTAAGCTTGTAAGTTCCATTTAAAAGTGAAATTTTATCGCCTGCTTTTATCGCAACAAAATCAGAAACAATAGTTATATCGCCATTAGCAACCAGAATGGTAGAATCGGCATTCATGCCTTCATCTTGAGTTGTCAGATTTAGTGTTCCGTCATAAATTGCTATGAGTCCGGCAGTATTTAATACGTCTTTTTGAGAAGTAACCGTAAGTTTACCTCCGGTAATTGCAATTTGTGTATCAGAATACAATGAATTATTGTCGGAAATAATGGTAGTATTTCCGTTATTTATAGTAATATCTGCATTAGCACTAATACCTTCTGCACCCGTGGTAAGTTTAATAGTACCACCGTTTATTAGAACTACACTATCAGAATTTATGGCATCGCCGGCAGCGTTTATATTCAAAGTACCACTTTCTATTGTAATGCTACTATTAGCTTTTATACCTTTGTGAGATAGCGTATCTGTTATTGTTGCATTGCTTCCGCCTCCGGTTGTAATATCTATTGATGCATTAGAAATAAAAACAGAAGTTTCTGCATCAATTCCATCGCCATCGGCTTCTATAGAAATAGTACCTCCGGTAATTGACACATAACCAAGCGTTGCGTCTGCTTTTTTGCTAGACTTTATTCCGTCGCCATTGGCTTTAACAGTAATATCGCCACCAGAAATTTCAACATTATCTTTGCCTATTAAAGCATCGTCGGTTGCTGTAATTTCAATTGTTCCACTGGTTATGCTCAACTTATCGTTACTTACAATACCGTTTTTGTAGTTTGCATCTATTATAAGTTTTCCGGTACCCGAAATTTCCAAATCATCTTTGCTGAAAATTGCAGCATTTGGTTCTGTTTGGTCGGGAGTAGTATAAATGTAATTTTCACCATCGGTAATATAATTGGTTGTTCCCTCGCCAAGTACTATATTCGTTTTTATTGCACTGCTTATATAAATACCCGAACTAGTGGAATTGTTTATGTCTACCTCATTGAGGGTAAGTGTTACATGGGTAGTGTCAATAGAATTTACAATTATCTGTCCATCGGTTAACGATCCGGTAACTGCGTAATTTCCACCCGAAGTAACAATTATAGTAGAACCATCTATAATTGCAGTTGTTGAGTTGGTAGATATAGATGAACCATCAAGTTCTATATATAAATCTTTAATAGAAACCTGAGTGGTGAACGTTTGTGCCGAACTAAGAATCGTACCTTCACTGTATTGTGCGAAAGCCACCACATAATAGGTAGTAGCTGGTAGCAAACCATTTAATACAAAGCTGTAAACACCTGCACCATTTCCTACCGTAATTATATTATCGGTCGCGGTTGGGTTGCTATTTGTCTGACTCCAATAAAATCCCCGTGAAATTACCTCAGTTTGGTCAGATGTGATCTCAGCATTGAGTTTAGCCGAAGTTTCAGAGATATTGGTAATAAGCAAAGTGTTTATTACCGGAGGAATAACAGGAGCTGCTTCGGTAGTAAACGATAAAACATTGCCTAAAATAATTCCCTCAGTATAGATTACATAGCTACGGAAATAGTATGTAGTTTCGGGACTTAAGCCGTTAATTGTTTTTGTAAATGAGTTATTTGCATAAGTAAGCGAAATGGTATTATCAGAACCAGTCGGATTTGTGTTTGTAGCACTCCAGTAGAATCCGTAACCAAGTATATCAGAATTGCCTAAGTCGGTAATAGAACCGTTTAAGTCGGCCGAATTTTGAGTAAGTGCAGTAGCCGCTTCGGTTATAATAGTAGGAGCAATAATAGGTTCCTGTTCAGTAGTAAAGACAACTACATTTCCGGTAATTGTACCTTCAGAGGTTTCAACAAAAGCCTTAAAATAATATGTTGTTTCGGCAGATAGATCTGCTAGGTTTGCTGTTAATTGGTTGGCGGTAATGGTTTGGTAAATAATACTATCATGCTCAGTTGGGTCGGCATTGGAGTAGCTCCAATAAAACCCTGATGATAGAATAGGTAGATTACCTGCAATAGTTAGCACGCCGTTCAAAGTAGCACTGTTGGTTGTAATATCTGTAGCAGCAAGGGTAACTATTTTAGGAAGCACAACAGGAGCAGCAGAAGTTGTAAACGAAACAACGTTACCTGTTACCGTACCTTCAGAGTAACGTATGAATGCTTTAATGTAATAGCTTGTAAGCGGTATCAAATTCTGCAAAGCATATTCTATTGTTGATGTGGTATATTTTAAAGAAATGATACTGTCTGAACTGCTTGGGTTGCTGTTAGATGTACTGAGGTAGAAACCTACAGAATCAATAGAGATATTTTCTAAATTGTTAACCAGAGCATTTACTATTGCAGCATTATGAGTTATTCCTTCAACATCGAGCGTAGTAACAGTAGGAGGGGTAGTAGTCTTTTCTTTTGTCGTAAAGCTTACTGTTTCACCTAGAACCGTTTTACCTGAATATGTAGCAAATGCTCTGAAATAGTATGTTGTAGAAGGATTTAAGTTTTGGAGCAATTGAGCTATATCTCCTGTTTTACCTGCAATAGAAATATTACTATCGTTTACAGTCGGGTCGTTATTCGATACACTCCAATAAAAACCGCACAATTCAATCTGTGCTTCAACTGAGACAATATTCGCGTTTATTGTAGCTGAATAAGTATTTACTTCGGTAGCAGTAAGCGTAGTAACAACCGGAGTAGGTATAATATGTTCAGCGGTTTTAAATTGAACTATTTCTCCGGTAACTTCACCTCCTTGATAGAGAGAAAATGCTTTAACATAGTAAACCGTATTTGGTAGTAAGTCTGATAATTGTGTCTTAATATCTCCAGTAGCAGCAGATAGGTTTATTACTCTATCGTTTTCATTTGGATTTGAATTTTCTGCAGATATATAAAATCCGTTTGTTGCTATGGTAATATTTTCACCCGGTAATACTGTTGCATTAAGCGTTGTCGAATTTTCAGTAATATTTGTAGGCAAAAGCGTTTCTACAGTAGGAGGGATGGTTGTTTTGTTTAAGGTAGTAAATGACAAAACACTTCCGGTTACCGTTTCATTATCGTAAATAGCAAAGGCTTTGAAATAATATTGAGTGCCCGTTTCAAGCAGACTTAATACACTAGAAAAACTACCGGTGCCAGTACCAGATAATACAATATTATCATTAACATCAGGATTCTGATTCGTCTTGCTCCAATAGAAACCACGAGAAGCTATAGTTACATTGCCTGAAACATAGACATTACCTATTAATTCGGCCGAATTTTCTGTTACATTTTCAACAGCAACTGTGTTTATTGTAGGGATTTCAGAAATTACTTCAGCGGTTTTGAACGTAAATACATTTCCCGTTACAGTACCATTACTATATGTAGCATAAGCTTTAAAGTAATATCTTGTGTTTGGAGTAAGCGAACTGATGATTTTTGAGAAATTGCCTGTTTCGCCTTCAAGAATAATGTAATTATCATTTTTTGTCGGATTTTCATTTGTTGAACTCCAATAAAAACCTCTCACCAAGATGATTGTTTTACCATCGGTAGAAATGTTTCCGTTAAGTGTTGCAGTTGTTTGGTCTATTCCTGTTGCAGCAATAGTAGATACCAAAGGAGCTTGCTCAACCTCTTTGGTAGTGGTAAAAGAAAGCACATCGCCCAGTACGGTACCATTTTTATATGAAGCATAAGCTCTGAAATAGTAGGTAGTTGCAGGCGATAGCGACCTTAGTATTTTAGAAAACGCACCAGTTCCCGAACCCATTACTAGGTTATTATCAGAATAGTTGGGCGTAGAATTACTCGCACTCCAATAGAAGCCATAGGCTTGTACTTCTGCCGTTTCATCAGCCGATACGTTACCTTTGATTGTTACTGTATTTGTAGAAATATCTACAGCATCAACGGTAGTTACAATTGGCGGATTAACAACAGTTTTTGTAGTAAATGAAAGTATGCTTCCAAGTACCTCGCCACCCTGATAATATGCAAAAGCTCTGTAATATACGGTTGTACCTTGAGGCAAACTGGTTATTTGAGTTGAAAAATCGCCATTTCCTTCTCCAGCATTTATAGTATATTCTCTATCGCCCGGATCATTGCTATTGGTTGTCCAGTAGAAACCTTTACTATTAATTATTGTATTCTGAGTTACGGTGAGCAACGATGCCGAAATTGTTGCCGTTGTTTCAGTTATTTCGCTTGCTTTGTTGGTAGTAATTATTGGAGCAGCAATAAATTCGGTGGGAGTTGTAAATGAAATAACATTTCCATATACAGTAATATTATTTTCTAAGGCAAATGCTCTTAAGTAATATTTAGTTTCGGGAGTTAAGTTTGTGTATGTCTTAGAAAAAGAGCCAATTCCAGAACCGGAGATGATAACCATATCTTTACTGTCGGGCAAGGTATTGGTGGTACTTAAAAAGAAACCTCTTGCTATTATATTTATTTCACTATCGGTATTAGTAATAGAACCTGCAAATGTAGCTGTATTCTCGGTTAAATTAGTTACCTCTAAGGTAGTTACAACCGAAGGAATTGTTTTTATTTGAGCAATTTCCGAATATGCCGGAACACAATATGAATATGAAATTTTTGCTCTGTAATATCCTTCATTTCCCTTTGCATTTATTTTATAAATAGCACTATTAGCACCCGTAATGTCTGTCCAGAGAACAGCATCGGTACTATATTGCCATTGTGCCGAACCTTTAAAGGAAGAAACGTTAAATACTACTGTATCATTTTCAATAGTCAACGTGTCGTTATTTGTAATTACTATCTGTCCAAATACTTGGATAGAAGCTATTACGAATAGTATGTATGTTAGAAAATATTTCATTTTTATATAATTTTTTATGTTTATCTAAATCTGTTTTAAATGTGTTTCGGCTTTGTTTCCGGACTTTTTAAGCTTCTATAATGCTCTATAATTCAAAGAGACAAACCCAGACTGCTATATTCTTGTTTTTTTACTCAACAAATAATTGCTCTGTAATTTTCATAGTAGAGCCTTGAGCAGTAACCAGATATACACCTTGAGATATATCTAGTGAAAAAGGAATTTTTTCAGAACCTGAAAATGAATTAATAGATTTTAGATAAACTATTTTTCCGGTGTTATCGGAAATTGAAATATAGATAGGAGCGTTTGTTGGTTCACCTTTTAGGGTAACAGTAACCTTTTCCTGAGCAGGATTTGGTGAAAGAGAAAGATTTATTGTTTCTTTTCTTAGTTCGGGTATAGATGTACCATTTCCATCATCTTTTACAATTACATTGTATGTTAAATACAGACGACAGTCATTACCATCGGTAATTGTTTGATAGTAACTCGTTGTTTTGTCGGGTTTTGTTGTTGGTTTTTCTAGAGTTGCATTATCTACCATATTGGTAGGAAACCAATAATACTCATAAGTACCCGTTCCACCATTTATTTTTAAATCAGAGGCAAGTACTACCGATTCACCTTTTGCAATAGTTACCTCACTGTTTTTCAAGGAATAACTTAAATCGTCTAGTTGTTTTACAGCCAGATTTACTTGTGTCTGTGAAAATGCCGCGGATACGAGCACCCAAAGAAAAAATACAATTTTTGTTCTCATGTTTATTATATTTATTATTTATTTCTTCAATTTATTTTTCAGTATATTATTTTTATTAACCACATTATTAATGAATTACTTCTTAATCTGATTATGAAAGTTTACATTATATTAACTAAAAATTAACATAAAGTTTACATTGTAGCTTTTAGACAGTTTTGTATTCTGAAAGTACGTATGACATCAGTATTTAAATTGATATTTTTTATCATACTGAATAAGAAACATCATCTATATAGAAAAGGAAAGTACTGAAAAACGGAAAATACAATAGGAGGGAAGACATGAAATCAATCAGGCGATGATTTTAACTCTCGTACAGCGAGCGGAACATAATTGCTTTTAGAAAGTAATGGAAGCCCATTACTATATTACCATGAGTTCAATGTAATAATTAATAATAAAATGATCCACAATGCTGTAATTTTCCGGTTTTGGTAATCCGCCTATTGAAAAATGCGTAAAAAAATTGGGAGAGAGAGCGTTAAAAACAAGGACATGTCTGAGCGCAACGTAGTGGAGCGAGTTTGTCCTTGTTTAGCTCAAACGAACCAATTTTTAGCATTTTTCAATCAGCGGCGGCTTTTTTGGTTACTTTTTCAGCTGATGGAAAAAGTAACAGAAATTCTCGTACAGCGAAGCGTCCTCGCTTCGTAGGAGCATTCTAGGCCTCCAGCCAAAAGTCATTACGCTAAGCCTTTCCATATGGTATAAACCAGAAATACATGAATTTTAATAGCCCCCAGTTTTAACTGGGGGTGCTTAAAGGGTTGAAAATGAATAGTCATGGATGCAATCCATAGAATGAGAAGATAATAATGTTGAACCAGATTGCTATGTTTACCTCTCACATGACTATGTTTGCCTCTCACATGCTTATGTTTGCTTATCACATGCTTATGTTTGCCTCACACATGCTTATGTTTGCCTCACACATGCTTATGTTTGCCTCTCACATGACTATGTTTGCTTATCACATGACTATGTTTACCTCTCACATGCTTATGTTTGCTTATCACATGCTTATGTTTGCCTCTCACATGACTATGTTTACCTCTCACATGCTTATGTTTACCTCTCACATGGCTATGTTTGCTTCTCACACGCTTATGTTTGCCTCTCACATGCTTATGTTTGCTTATCACACGCTTATGTTTACCTCTCACATGACTATGTTTGCCTCTCACATGCTTATGTTTGCCTCTCACATGCTTATGTTTGCTTATCAGATGGTAGTATTCGGAAGTGTCCAATAAACTGTGTCAGATTAATTTTTTATCTTTGCCGGTCAGTAAAAACGAACCAAAGCCCAACCACCACTAAATATCTAATAGCAAGAACTACCAGCAAAAACCTATTTTACAAACAGCAACAGAAAAAAAGCCCCACTGTAATTTGCTTTTACATATATTATGTTTACTTTTAAAACACAATAAAGCATTTCAAAACCATAATGAAAGACTGCCATTTATCTTTAAAGAGATATTATTTTCAGTGGAAAAATGAGGTAATGGGAATATATCAACTATTGGTGATATTGGGATGTTGGCAAACATAGTAAAAAGACACACTAACAATGAATTGGACTGACAAATTTGGTAAGATTAATAAATACGATTCTAAACGAGTTGATAAATTTGGATTTAATGAATCGACTTCCATGTTTTTGAAAACAATCGGATTACCTGAAGAAGCTGCACCATTTCTATGTTTTGCCAAAGACAATGATGAGCAATACGAAGGACTGTTAAAGCTTACAGACTATTTTGACTTTTTGGAATCCGAATTTGTTATATATACATTGTGATTGGCTCAACAGGGAATGGAGATGAAATTGTTATTGATTTAAATGACAATTGTAAAATTAAAGTGCTTGACCATGAAGACAATTTCTCAGAAGA
This sequence comes from Bacteroidales bacterium, assembly GCA_016714605.1. Classification (GTDB taxonomy): domain Bacteria; phylum Bacteroidota; class Bacteroidia; order Bacteroidales; family UBA1715; genus JADKDL01. The sequence goes on from JADKDL010000027.1 coordinate 65,005, forward strand.
ATTTGCAAATAGTTCAATTGTAAAATTTGCAAAAGGATTGATTCTATATCAAGATTTTATCGACTTGATTTTAATTGAAAACGGAGAAGATGCACTTATTGATTCCAAGTTCAGTGACAACCAGATTAATTATTTAAAACAAAAAATGATTGATAATGACCAAGATTCAATGAATTCTGATTGCTTTTGGAGTCAGGAAATTGAGATATTGATTTTAAATAGAGACGAAAATAAATAACTACGTTTGCCAATAAACATGAATCTCATCGGTCTGCAAGACCCAGCGATGATTCTGTGTAGAACAACATCCCATCTTCTCTAGATAGTCTGAGCTTATTTTTTAGTACAAGTTCAAGTTTATAGTAGGCTAGGCACGAGTTTGTAACTCGGACTTTACGAAGTAAGGTATATAAATTTTAAAAGGCACGAACTACAAGTTTGCGCCATCTGGGGAATAAATTAAAAGGGCGTATGCAATACGCCCATACGGGTAAATCATTGCGTATAATGGTTATGATGATT
>JADKDL010000028.1 GCA_016714605.1 Bacteroidales bacterium
GCATTCATACCCAGAAGCCAGTCGCCAATAGCACGAGCATTTCCTGCTGAGTAGAGTTTGTCATAATCATTACCGTTTTTTAGATTATTGAAGCCTTCTTTTAGAGCCTCCTCGGTGAGCGAGGAAATCCATAATCTTTTCAAAGGCAATTTGCAATTTGCCTTAAGTAAAACAACGTTCCAATAGCCAGTTCGCCTCAATGCTGGCATCACCACAAGTTTTATAACCTCTTCGCTTTTATCTATGAGAAATGTTATGGTGTTGAATTGTTTTTCAATACTTTTTTGTTCAATCAATTTTATGCCGAATTTTTCAGGAATCATAGGCAAAGTAGAAATATCCCATCGTTTCCATTCCGGTTTGTAGTCGTCGGGGGCTTTGAGGGTACACAGATGACCGAAAGTCCAACTTACATAGAAGCCATTTCCTTCAAAATAGCCGTCTTTTCTGTTATTAGCATTTAGAATAGCAGCAATTTCCTTAGCAACGCTTGGTTTTTCGGCTATACAAAGTTTCATCGGTGAATTTAAGTTTTTCTGCAATTATTAGTAAAGATGCAAAAATACATTTTTAAAAATAAAGATTTGCCGGATGGTGTCAATTTCTTATTCTTACAAGCCAATTGTTTAAATCAAAAATGCTTATTTCCTTTTTGTGCAGTCTCAATAATTGTCAGCCTGGCTACAACTGGACGAAGATGTAATATCTTTGGCAATAATCATTTGGTGATTTTTGAATAGCTTAATTTTTTTCATTACCACTATGCTTTCGTCAATATCGGTAATTGTTTTGAGGGTTTCTGAAAGTTTGTGTATCTCAATGTCTATTCGTTTCTTTTTGTAGGTGAATATGGTTTGGGGTATCAGTTCACTCAAAATCAAGTCTTCGGTTATTATATGACCTTCTTTTCTTTTCCATAAATCGCTCAGGGTGTATTTTTCTGATAAAATATTTGCCAAAAACGACCCGATTTTACTGTTTATATGGTTGGTAAAATATTTTATTGCTTCATCTTTCGTTTTGAAGTCTTTGTCAAAATATTCGGTGGTATTGTAGGGGAATTCTTCTTTTAATAACTTCATTTTCCATCAATAGACTTCAAACTTAAGGCAAGAAGCTTTTACGAACGCTATATCTTCAAGCTGAGTTCAACATTAGTAGTATGATGACCATAGAGAAACGCAGCATATAATTTCCTTTTCTTGTGCTATACAATATTATCGGTTTCAATATCATTATGACTAACGGTATTTGATGGTGTTTCTGAAGTGGAATAACCTGTTTTGAATAATTGGGAGGCTCCGGTTTGGCGTTTGGATTTGATTTGAGGTTTTGTTTATTGCCGAAATAATTATTTTTCGAGGACATCAACATGGTGCTACATTCCTTGATGTATATAGCTTGTGTAATATTATTCGGTATTACTGCAATGGTATTTACAATATCGGTTATAAGATTTGCTTTTTTTATAGGGTCGTTTCCTATTTCATTTAAAAGCAGTTTGGTTTTAAACTTTATAAAGTCTTCTTCATTTTTATTAATGTAATCAATAAACTCATCAGAAGTATGAGCTTTTGAAAATGAATCGGGGTCTTCGCCATCGGGAAGTAGGAGTATCTTAACATTCAGCCCGGCTTCTAATACCATATTTATACCCCTCAGAGCAGCTTTTATTCCCGGCAAATCGCCATCAAATATTATGGTTACATTAGGTGTAAACCTATGTATCATTCTTATTTGCGGTTCGGTAAGCGATGTACCTGAGGCAGCAACAACATTTTCCAATCCGCACTGGTGCATAGAAATTACATCGGTATAGCCTTCCACCAAATAGCATTTGTCTTGCTGAACAATAGATTTTTTAGCATAGAAAATACCGTAAAGTGTGTTGCTTTTATCATAAATTTCCGATTGTGGAGAATTTAGATATTTGGCGAGTTTCTTTTCGGGGTCTTGTTTAAGAATTCTACCACCAAAACCAATAACTTGACCAGAGAGCGTGTGAATAGGGAAAATTACTCTGCCTCTAAATCTATCGGTATTATAATTATCTTTTACAATGGTAAGTCCGGTTTGTTCAAGATAGTCTATTTTGAAGCCATTTTTAAGTGCTTCTTGTGTATAAGCATCTTTTTCATTGAGACTATATCCTAATTGAAATTTCTCAATGATATCGTCTCTAAATTTCCGTTCTTTGAAATAGGAGAGTCCTATAGCTTTACCTTCGGGGGTATGTGGTATTGTTTTTGAGAAATATTTCTGAGCATGAGTGGTTATTACGAGCAGACTTTCTCTATTATTTTTTTTCTTTAATTCATCGGCAGTAAGTTCGGTTTCCTGAACTTCAATATTGTATTTTTTAGCAAGAAATTTCAGCGATTCTACATAGGTTATGTGTTCATGTTCCATGACAAAATTGACCGAATTTCCGCCTTTTCCGCAACCAAAGCATTTAAAAATACCTTTGGCAGGAGAAACCATAAACGATGGTGTTTTTTCATTATGAAACGGACACAATCCGGTGTAATTCGTTCCTTTTTTTCTGAGCGAAATAAAGTCGGCAATTACCTCTTCAATCCTTGAAGTATCAATTATTTTTTGAACCGTTTCCTGAGGAATCATTTTTTTTACCCAGGTAGCAAAAATATTCTTCATTTACATGGCGAATTGACCAAGGTATAATCAGAAAGAAATCCGCTACTGGTAAAAGATATAGGTTATACCGCATATAAATATGGAGAAAAAGCCGAAGATGGAGCATTGCTCAGGCCACATATTGTTTGGTTTGGAGAGTCAGTTCCTGCAATAGAAGAAGCGGTACAAATAACAGCCACCGCCGATATTTTTTTAGTAATTGGCACGAGTCTCAATGTCTATCCGGCTGCCGGATTGCTTAACTATGTTTCTGCGAATGTTCCTGTTTATCTGATTGATCCGAATGAAGTTGCCGTAAAATCAAGAAAAGTAACATATATTAAGAAAACCGCAAGCGAAGGTATATATGATTTTATTAATATGATACATGGTTAAATGATTCTCTAAATCTTCTTAAATTATAAGGGCATATTTTATTGAGATGTTGCATAAATTTATTAACGAAAAAATTTAATTGTTTAATCGTGGTGATAATCAATCTATAAAATATAAAAAAAAGCTCTGAAATTTTTCAGAGCTTTTTTTTATATTTAATTGTTTGTGAGTGTTCCTCTTTATAAAATTTTTATACCAAGAATTTTGAACTTATAGATTCATCTTTATAAACACTTTTTATAGATTCTGCAAACAATGAAGCGCATGATAACACTTTAATTTTTTTAGATTCTTTTTGTAGTGGTATTGTATCTAAAACAATAAGTTCTGTCATTGCTGATGCTTCAATTCTGTCGTAAGCAGGACCTGAGAATACCGGGTGCGATGAAATTGCTCGAACACTTAGAGCACCTTTACTTTTAACCAAATCAGCGGCCATAGTTATTGTACCAGCCGTATCAATCATATCATCTACGATGATTACATTTTTGCCATTCACATCTCCAATTATTTCCATAGAATCTACTATGTTGGCTCTGGTTCTCGTTTTGTGGCAAATAGCTATATCAGCATCAAAAAATTTGGCATAAGCTTTTGCTCTTTTTGTACCACCCATATCGGGGGCTGCAATGAGTAAATTTTGTAATTTTAAACTTTTAATGTAAGGTATAAATATAGAACTACCAAATAAATGGTCTACCGGAACATCAAAGAATCCTTGTATTTGTCCTGCATGTAAATCCATGGTCATAACCCTGTCTACTCCAGATGCAGTAAGCAGATTTGCCATTAATTTAGCACCAATAGATACCCTTGATTTATCTTTTCTGTCTTGACGTGCAAAACCAAAATAAGGTATTACAGCAGTTACCTGACGCGCAGATGCTCTTTTAGCGGCATCTACCATAAGTAGTAGTTCCATCAAATTGTCTGATGGCATAAATGTAGACTGTACTATAAACACGTCGCATCCTCTTACAGAAACATCAAATCGAGGTTCAAATTCACCATCGCTGAATCTTGTAACTGACGAGTCGCCCAAAATAGTACCAAAATGTTCAACTATCTGTTCTGTAAGATACCTTGTAGCGGTTCCAGAAAAAATCTTAATTGGCGGTTTCCCATTCATTTCTTTGCATTTATTTTGTTTATTTTGGATGCAAAACTACAATTAATTACACGACAAATAAATTTTTTTATAGAAAACATGTTAGCAAAATATCATTTATTTTTTAAAATAATGTTAATAAAATTTGTCATGCGTAGTGTTTTAATGTTTTGTAAGTTTTTATACTTATGTAGGCTCTGGATATTTATGTAATAGGTTTTATTTATCAGAAATTACATTATCAATATAGTTAAGTATATCTTCTCTTCCTTCTTTGGTTGTTGCCGAACTTACAAACGATAGGGGTAACTCTTCCCATGTTTCTAAAAGTGTGTTTTTATAAATTGTAAGATGTTTTTCTGCTTCTCCTTTTTTCAATTTATCTGCTTTTGTAAATATTATTGCAAAAGGGAATGCTTTAGAACCTAACCATGTAAGAAAATCTAAATCTATTTTTTGGGGTTTATGTCTAATATCTATGAGTACAAAAATAATTTTTAAATTCTCTCTTTTAGTAAGATATTCTCTAATAAATATTTCCCATTTATTTTTTACTGATTTACTAATTCTTGCATATCCATAACCAGGTAAATCTACCAAATACCATAATTTATTTATAAAAAAATGATTTATAGTTTGTGTTTTTCCGGGGGTCGATGATGTTTTGGCCAAATCTTTTTTATTAGCCAACATATTTATAAGTGTAGATTTGCCAACGTTTGATCTTCCAATAAATGCTATTTCTGGTATAGTTGCTGGAGGACACTGTGAAATACTCGTACTACTTTTAATAAATTCTGTTTGTTTAATTTCCATTATTTTTATTTGAATTTCCTAATTTGTATCCTATAATTCTATCATAATTGTTTATTCTATCTTTGGTATATACAATTATATTGTAGTCATTTTCTGTTTGATAGAAACATCCTTCTATAAAAGTATTGTCGATTATATTTGTTTTGCGATCTACATAAACGTATTGATAATCATAATAACCCTGTTTCAATAGTAATGTGTGCTCGTATTGAAGTTTATCGGTATTATAATTCATTTTAAATTGGTCGTTAATCTGCCAATTTGATAGTTCGCCGTAAATGTATATATCTCCATCAAGTTCTACAATATCGTAAGGTAAAAAAAAGTGTACACTTGCATATTCGCCTTCTGTTTTTGCAATTTGACGATTATCTGTGGCAATATATAATCTACCGTTCAAATCATCTTCTTGTCTGTAAATTTTGTATTTCCTAACTTGATCTGAAAATAAATATACATTCCACTGTTTATTTTCATATCTGTATTTCTCAATTCTTTCTGTTTGATAACTAAAACTCTTAAAATTTATCAATCTAAACTCATTCCCGGCTTTGAAAATATTTTCACGTTCATGATCAAAAATGAGCACATCAGACTTTGAATAGAGCGGTTTTACATTTGTACGTGCATTGTCCCATCTGCCATTTTGGAGTAATGTTGCATGCAGATTGTCAAAAGGATTGTCAAGTTCTGTTGAATTAATGTATATTGAAAAGTCAATTTCATGATAGCAATCCATAAATTCTACAATTGATGCTCGCTTAATTTCCATGTCTATAGGCAAATTACTTTCATAAACGATAATTCTTTTTTCAAATAAAATTTGATCATCAAGATTCATATCCGTTACTCGTAATATGTAATTTCCTGATATTTTGAATTTTATTTCTTGATTAGGAAATGAGAATTCATAATGAACATAATTTAATGTTGTATTTACAGAAACGCGGTAAGTATCAATATCAAGGGCATTTCCAATTATTTCAATATAATCGTTTTTTGAAATATCAGATTTCTCCCAATTTTCTGTACAATGTATTAAGGTATATTGTAACGAGCGTAAATCATCTTCCAAAATATCAAATTCTACATTTAATTGTTGTGTTGAATGTAAATTAATGTGAGGATATGGATTTGTGTTGTCTGTATTTACTATTGTAATAGATTTTACAGCATCATAATAAATAGTATTGTTAAGTGTTTGTGCACAAATCACATAACTAAAAAGTACAAAGAAGTATGTAAATAAACATTTTAAGTATACATAATTGTATTTCATTGTTTTTGTATTAAATTATATTTAAAAATAGACGTGAACAATTATTTTTTATTTATTTCCTTTTTAACACTTCATAAACGGTTAGTTTTATCGCCTTATTTTAATCTTTTCTAATTTTTCAATCAGTTTTCTTAATGAATTATTTGATAATGTTACGTAGAGTATTGTAGTCATTAACCAAATAATAATAATATTGAACCAAACAGTATCTACTATGAATGAGCCTATTCTTTTTTTAGCAGCATAAAAATGGGAGCGTCCCATTTTGTTTTCGGGTATGTTGTAGGCCGGATCTAGAAATTGAATCAAACGGCCTTCTTGCTCTACAATTTTATTTAGTTCATTATTATTAAGAACCAAATCGGCTAATGATTCATTGAAATAATTGTTTTTAAGTGTAATAAGTCCGTCTTTTCCTAATGAATCTATCAATAATTTATAAGTATCATCTCTTAAGTTATAGAATTTATTATATAAATCTACATTCTTTTGTTTTATAATGGAAAGCAATTTTTTGGTTTCATCATAAGTATTCTCATCAAATTTTACAATGGTTAAATTTTTAAAATTATTATATTCAATTGAATATGTTTTTTGGAGTAAAGATAGTTCATTATAAATAACATCTAAGTCTTTTTGAGTGCCTTGCGGATTGTTTCTCTTTTTTATGTTGTTTTTTACATTGTCTAATTTGGTAAGCAATTCGGGTATTAGAAAATTTTTATTGAATGCAGCAATACTCATTTGTTGCTCAATATTAAAGAAATGCTTTTGATATCTGTTGTTTACAAATTGGTTTATGGCTAAGGCTTCATAAGCCCATCTTGAAGGCATTATATCGCCCACAACAGATACGTATTGGTATGAAGATATACTTTTGTGTAGTTTTTCAAATTTCACAATTACACCGCTCAACAACAGCTGTGGAACCAGCAAAAGTGGAATAAGTATATAAATGGTAACAACTGAATTGAGACCTGCTGAGATATTAAGTCCGAGAAGGTTTGCAAAGCATGATAAGGAGAACATGATAAGGAAATAATGCATTGTAAGTTCTTTTATTTCAAGAACCCAATTGCCTATAAATACAAAAGAAAATGTTTGAATGGCTGATATTATAAACAACAAAATTACTTTTGAGTTGATATATGACATCCAACTTAAATTAAGAAATCGCTCTCTTTGCAGTATTTTTCTGTCTTTTATAATTTCTTCTGCGCTCACTGTTAGTCCAATAAAGAGAATGGCAATAACACACATAAATAGATATGATGGTAGATTCTCGTTCTGACTAAAAATATATTTTGATGGATCATCGGGTGTGCCAGCTATATATTTTGTGAAAAAACCACAAATTAAGGCGAGGAGTGGAGCTTCTAAGAAATTTATAAGCATATACTGCTTATCGGTAAGTTTTGCAAGTACATTTCTTATAAAGAATATCTTGAACTGCTGGTATAAGTTTGGTATTTTAAAGAAATTCTCAGGTAATTCGAGATTTTCAGGAATATCTTTATTTTTAGATTCTATCTCTTCTATAAAGAGTTCATGCCATTCTGTTGGACTTACTTTTCTGTTTTTGGTTAATTTTCCGTATTCATCAACAATTTTAGATTCTACAATTTGCAGAACTTGTTCGGGGTTTACGTTTCCGCAGGTTATACATTCGCTTTCATCGGCATTTACGTAGTTTGATTGTCTTTTGAAATAGGTAATAGCATCAAGAGGATTGCCATTGTAAATTAGGTATCCGCCTTTGTCCATTATCAACAGTTTATCAAACATTTTATAAATATCTGATGATGGTTGATGTATGTTTATGATTACCAATTTACCTTTTAGTGTTTGCTCTTTAAGCAAATCCATAACCATTTCCGAGTCCATTGACGAAAGTCCGGAGGTTGGTTCATCTACAAATAGTACCGATGGTTCTCTTATGAGTTCTAAGGCAATATTTAGTCTTTTTCTTTGTCCGCCACTTATGAATTTATTTAAAGGATTACCTACGGTAAGGTCTTTTATTTCTGTAAGTTCTAAATCAGAAAGTATTTTATAAACTAATTCGTTTATTTGAATATCTGTAAATCCGTCGAAGCATAATTTGCTATTAAAAAACAAGTTTTGATATACAGTAAGCTCTTCAATCAGTAAATCGTCTTGAGGTACAAAGCCTATTACTCCTTTCAAATCATTTTTGTCGGCATGAATATCTTTTCCGTTTATGGTGATGGTGCCTGTTTGGGGTTTTAAATTTCCGTTAAGTACATTGAGTAGGGTTGATTTTCCTACACCGCTACCACCCATAATTCCGATGAGTTGCCCCGACTCTTCATAAAAATTGAATTTCTGAATACCATTGGAACTGTTTTTAAATCTGAATTCTACATTTTGAGCAGTGAAAATGATTTTAGATTTTGATTTGCTATGTAGAAATTCTCCAACAATATCGCTATAGTAAATTGGATTAAGTTTTTTGCCCCTGATTGCAGAACCTTTATCTAATATAAGGGTTCGGTCTATTGGTATGTTGGTGCCATTAAGATAAAGATCGGTAGTTCCGATGAACTTAAAAGCATACATTTCAGTACTTTCTATATGTAGCACGTGTATTTCCCAATCTACACCTTCGCGGTAAATATGTTTTGATAGTTGAGAATTTTGTTTTGTGCCTCCTACAAGTAAGTAATTGGTTTTATCAATCAATTTTGAAGGGTGATCCATCACAAATGAGTTGATATTTGCATATTCACTTTCAGAAATGTTGAATGTTTCGGCAACAGTTTCTACAAATTCTTTTTCTTTTTGGGTTAGTTCAAAGCCATTTCTTATGAATTCTAGGAGTTGTATTACAACCAATATTTTCTGGTCTTGTTGTAGGTTTTCATTTATTTGCTGACAAATCATTAAAACTTTTACAGAATTTGCAGCTGTTTTTTTCCTTGCTTTTTCATCGGCTTCGGTTCCTTTATGGTGAAATTCCAAATAATCATCAAATAGTTTCAGATATTCATTTTGGAGTTTCTTATTAAGCTGATTTTTCAAATATGCTCTTACAATTGTGCGAGAGAGACCTATATCACCTTCTTTATTTACATTAGCAACTATTGCAAAGAGTTGCATAAGAGCTTTTAATATCTGTTCGTTCATATTTTATCCTAAACGTAGTTTTTCTGTATTGATTTGTAATAAACTCTAAATTATGTTTTCAAAGCTTAAATCTACATAAAAAAAGCAAAGGCTTCATAAAAAATGAAGCCTTTGCTTTAAATAAATTTTTATTTGCCTGTAGAGAATTGTTTGTAGTCTTCTGATAGAAACTTGCGTCCTACCATTATAGCTACACAACCTTCGGGTTTTAAATTTGCCGGAGGTACTACCAATTCTATTACTACCGATTTTGTTGTTTGAACTGTTTCTTCAAAGTATTTTTTATCAGATGTTTTACTATTGAATATCTCTTCTTCTCTAATGAAACGCTCTGTTTTCCAAATGGTATCTGATTTTGTAATTGTATTATATTTTAGTACTTTATAAACAGGGGAGCCATATTCATCAACCTTTGCTTCGCCCCATTCATTGTACTCTACAATATATTCGCCTTTTGCATTTTTTTCATAAACGGGGTCTTCTATTTCAATTTTATTAATTTTTTCTACTACTCTTTTATATTCTCTCACGGCTTTTAATATTCGATAGTCTACTTTTCCCAAAATTGGATCTGAACAACAGAATATTCTAACCAAATTTTTTGAATAGAGTACTACTTTAAGTCTACTGGTATCTCCGGGGGTTAAACTACCGTAGTTCGACTGACTTCTATAATCAAATCCACTACCTAAATCTGCTGTTTTACAAATATTTTTAGATGAACAAACTTGAGCTACTGAACTAAAACTAATTATAGAAAATAGAAATATAGAAAGTTTTATTATTAGTTTCATATGTTTATATTTTTTTGAGGTTCTTTTCCTTTAGTTATTGTCAATAAAAATTAACCTATAAGTTCCATTCGTATTGCTTTTATTTTGTCGGCAATTTCTTTGTACTGTTCTTTGGTTATGTTTACACCATCGGGGTTGTCAATCAGTTTATCAAATGAATATTGCAAGTCAATAAGTTGTTTCAGGTAAATTTCCGATACATTATTATTTTTCAATGTTCTCATGTATTCAATTAGATTTTCTAAAAGAAAACTTTGTTCGGTTATTCTCAATACGATTGGACTTTCATCTTCATATTTTATTACTGAATTCACCGATAGAAATACACTTTCTATCCAACCACCAAGGAGAATTTCTGATAAAACGTCAGATTTTCCGTTTTCCTCCAAATAGGTACAAACTTCCCAATAAGAGTCATTTGTAATTTGGTATAGCGAATCAGAATTATTGAGGTTATTGTCTATTCTGTCTAGTATTTCTGTATCGTAGCCATCGTTTATTCCTAAACCATCGGCCATTTTTTTTAAGGTCTTGAAATAGGTATGTGTTTCTTGCTGTTTCTCAAAAACGGTGCAGTAAGCTAAATCGGCTGCATAAATTCCGAAGTTTATTGCCTTTTTTTCTTTATCCAAATAGTCACCGGCTTTATCTGCTTTATGTAACTCTTCTTGTACAAAGTTTGCTCCTTCCGATTTTATTAGAATAAATAACTCAACCGGCGATGGTAACCTAAAACTAGTATTTGCATCAATTTTCGGTTCTGTTTTTTCATCTAGAGTAGACGTGTTTTCTTCTGATTCATTTGTATTGCTTGTAGAGCAACCCATGAGCAATGAAATAAAAAAGATACTAATAAGAACTTTTTTCATATGTTTGGTTTTTAGTGGTTTTTTTGTCTTTAAACTTTAATCCTTTATTAAAAATCATTTTTCTTTGTAAGAAACCTGAGCGTTTTAAAGGATGTGATTCTTTTTCATTGCAATATGATTTAATCGTAATGTCTGATTTTAAACCATAGTAACAATAAAATTATCAAATACACACAAATATATAAATATATAGAAATTGTGCAAATTTAATAAACATGATATAAGACAGTTATTTGAAAAAAAATTATATTATAAAATTATGCTTTGCTTATGTATAAATACTCAATTACACAAAATCGAAAAAAAATAAATATAACTATGTAAAAACATACTACTTAATATGTCAAAATAAGATAAATTTGCAAAACAAAAAAAGTTTAAATTAATATTAAAAATATAGCAATGAGTAAGAAAGCGATTTTAATGATATTAGACGGATGGGGAATTGGAGATAAATCTAAGTCGGATGTGATTTTTTCAACACCAACCCCATATATAGACGGTTTATTGAGCAATTATCCTAATGCTACATTGGGCACATCGGGTGAGGATGTAGGTCTACCTGCCGGAGTAATGGGAAATTCGGAAGTAGGACATTTAAATATTGGAGCCGGTAGAGTTATTTATCAAGATTTGGTAAGAATAAACAAAGAGGTAAAAGAAGGTACAATTGCAAAAAATAAAACAATTGTAGAAGCATATACCTACGCAAAGAAAAATAATAAAAAAATACATTTACTCGGCTTACTTTCTGATGCCGGAGTACATTCAATGGATCATCACGCATACAAACTGTGCGATATTGCAAAAGAATACGGAATAGATAAAATATTTGTACATGCTTTTACCGATGGTAGAGACACTGACCCTAAGAGTGGACTAGCATTTATGAAAAGTTTACAAGCCCATTTAAGTGGTTCTGTAGGCAAAGTTGGCTCTATAATAGGTAGATTTTATGCTATGGATAGAGACAAACGTTGGGAAAGAGTAAAAGAAGCTTACGACTTATTGGTGAACGGAAAAGGTGCATCATTTACCGATCCTGTTAAAGCAATTCAAGATTCTTATGCTGAAAACCTAACCGATGAATTTGTAAAACCTCATATAGCTGTTGATGCAAACGGAAAACCTATTGCTTTGATTGAAGAGGGAGATGTAGTAATCTGTTTCAATTATAGAACAGACAGACTTAGAGAACTTACTACCGTTCTTACTCAAAAGAATATGCCTGAATTAGGTATGGCTACTTTGCCATTGCATTATTGCACAATGACCAGATACGATGATTCATTTAAAGGTGTAAACATTATATACGACAAAGATAATTTGATAAATACCTTGGGCGAAGTTGTTGCAAAAGCCGGAAAGAAACAAATTAGAATTGCCGAAACAGAAAAATATGCTCACGTTACCTTTTTCTTTTCAGGTGGTAGAGAAACCGAATTTGAAAACGAAAGAAGAATACTTATAAATTCTCCAAAAGTAGCAACATACGATTTGCAACCAGAGATGAGTGCTTATGAAGTAACCGATGCTATTTTGCCGGAAATAAATAATGAAACTGCCGATTTTATCTGTCTAAATTTTGCTAATGGCGATATGGTTGGACATACAGGTATATATGAAGCAATTCAGAAAGCTATAAAAACAGTTGATGCTTGTGTTGAGAAAGTTGTAGAAGCTGCCAAAAAACACGGTTATACGGTTATGATAATTGCCGATCATGGAAATGCCGACTTTGCAATAAATGCCGATGGAAGTCAGAATACAGCACACACCACCAATCCGGTGCCTGTAATGTTGGTAAGCAATGAATATAAGCAAATAAAAAGCGGAATATTAGCCGATGTAGCACCGACACTTTGTAAAATTATGGGCTTGACGGTTCCTTCCGAGATTTCAGGAAATTCGCTCGTTTAATCACAATTATCTATATAAAAAAAAGGAGACCATCACGATTGATGGTCTCCTTTTTTTTTGTCATTGGGTTCCCAATTTTTAACGATATCCCATTGTACGGGCAACCCTTGTGGTTGCCCAAAATTTAACGGTTCGCCCAATTATTCCAATATCGCAATGTACGGGCAACCCTTGTGGTTGCCCCTATTATGTGGTTGCCCAAATGTATTCCAAGTATTGCAATGTATGGGCAACCCTGTGTGGTTGCCCTATTTATAGGGTCGCCACACAGGGCGACCCCTACAACAATTATTATATATAAAACAAAAAAAGAAAAGGATGTAATACGATTACATCCTTTTCTCAATAATTCAATGTTTTTAATTTAAGAAATTATTATTTATCAGTCCACTTCAACTCGCATGGAGCCGATACTTTTATTAAATATCCTTTTGCCCAAGACACTGTTTTTAGTGAATTTAAGAATTGACTACCCGATTTGGTATAAAACCCGTTTTGGTCTTTTACAATTTCAAGTTTATCGAATATTGACGAGAATGCTATTTCAATGGTAACAGATTTTTCATAAGGATACCCAACAAGATTCCATCCTGCTTTGAGAGGTATAGAAATTGTGCTGCAAGTGCCTTCAACTACTCCGCAACCACATAGTCCGGGAGCAGTCTTTTTTGCATCCGCCGGACAACCATCTAAGCAATCCATAATACCATCTTTATCAGTATCAACATCTGGTACACCGCAACCGCAGGTGCCTGGTGCTGTTTTGTTCGGGTCGTTCGGACAATCATCTTTCACATCCAATGAAGTAAAAGTCATGTAGTTTAGGTTTACATAATCTGTAGCACCAATGGTAACCCTAAGAACTTGTTTTCCGGCAGCTAACGTTACTTCAGGAACAGTTACCGTTTGCCAAATTTGCCATCCGGTAGTACTTGGTATTGTTACATTATTAGCTATTGTAGTTTCTCCCATTTTTAGGGTAATTGTTCTACCGGTTCCGCTACAGGCAACTCTCAGGTCAAGTTTGTATTTACCCGCAGCACCCACATTTACGGTATATTCAAGCCATTCGCCTGCTACGGTCCAGCCTAGGTTGTAACCGGTGCCTACGTCTGTACAGTTTTCTATATCCACATCTTCGTCTGCTCTGAAAGCTACATCGGTTTCGCTACCCGGAGAACTATCAGAATATGCTGCATCTGCACCACCTTCATCAAAATGTTCAAATTCTATTTTGCCCGGAATAGCAAGAGGTGTACCACCATAAGGACTTTGCGGCACCGTTACATTTGCAGTAACCGTTGCAGTACCTGTTTTGTTGGTATTATCGGTAGCTTTTGCCGTTATGGTGTATGCTCCTTTAGTAGTAGGAGTCCATGTTGCAGTGTACGGACTTGTTTCATCGGTGCTAATTAAAGTACCGTTTACCGAAAATTCTACTTTAGAAATGGTACCGTCGGTATCAGTTGCCGTAGCTGCAATAGCAACTGCTGCACCAGCTTCTATACTCGTAGTAGATGTTGGAGCTGTAATGGCAACTTTTGGCGTTGTTTCATCGCTTACAAAGGTTGGGGTAGTCCATTTTATAGAAGCAGCATAGTCCAGATTAAATTTTGGGTTTACCGGAGCAGCTTTTACATTGGTACTAACAGTTTGGTTTTCAAAAACTTGTTTATGAATGATTGACAAGCAGTACTCTGACTAGTGGCCAACTGACAATGCTCGTGACCCGATGCAAAGTCATAGCCAAATCTATCTTCAACTTTCATAGCTTTCCATACTTCTAGAGCCGCCATGGTCGATTTGTAGCCCGATTCATCGCCCAACCATTCCTGATAAGGGTTGCCCAAGATAAGCACCGCACGGGGAGCAATCATAGCAATTAACTCATGATGATCGTGAGGCAATGTATTTGGCTTTAAAGTTTTCATACTCGTTTTAAACCAAGAATAATTGGTATTGTCAATTTTCTCAACCTCAGTTCCTGTTCTGGTAGTAAATGCCTGTGACAATCTCCATGAGCTAATACCACCACCACCAGACTCTTGAACAATGGTAAGAGCAATTCTTTCATCTAAAGCACCACCAAACAGTGCCATTTTTCCTGCATAAGAACAACCTGTTACCGCTATTCTTTTCATGTCTACATTTATTTGATCTTTTACCAATTCCAAACCATCTATAAGTCTACTGATACCCCACGACCAAGCACTGTAATTACCAATTTTGCCCCATAAATCGGGAAAAATTTTGTAATAAGGATCGGTTTGTCTTTGCTGACTGTTCATATTATAATTTACAATCTGATCGTGAGTAAATGGCATAGTAATACAACCACTAAAAAGGCTAGCAGTAACGCCGCCCGTAGCACTATTCATACCTATTACAACCGGGTGAGGACCCGCACCCGAAGGTATATTCAGTTTTGAAGTTAAGGTAAGGGTTTGTCCGCTTATGGTTACATTTACGGTAAGAGTACCTCCCGAATATGTAGCAGTTATGTTTTGCGGTTTGTCTGGTTTAGTCCCAATTTCATATTGTTCCAGATCTTTCTTAATTTCATTTCTTCTACATTTCCAACCATCAAATGTTGATACTTTAGTACCGTCATTCATTGTAAAGGGGTCGGGCAGGGTGGCAAGTGTTGTAGATAGATTGCCGTAGGTTACAGAGCAACTAGCACCGGTATTTTCTACATCATATACCAAAGGTACCGTTTGCGCTAGTAAGCTACCGGCAAATACCATACTTACTAGCAGCATGAAAATTCTAATTGTAATTCTCTTTTTTTGTTTCATTTTATTTAAAATTAATGCGTTAATAATGAAAGTAAACCCTAGTTTCTTATTCTTAATAAAACACTTAAAATCAAAAACACCATTTCTATTAATAATTAGATGTAAATTTTTTTTAATGTTTTAATATTTACTTAACACAAAGTTATTTTATAATTAAAATAAGGTCATGTATTATTGTTGCATATGCTTTCTGAATTGTTGTATGTGAAGTATTTATTAAGAAAGCTATAATTTTTTAATGTATAGTCTCAACAGCTTTAAACAAAGAGAGCCGGAATGTTTTCCAGCTCTCTTTGTTTATTGAAATGAGTTTAATGTAATAAAACTTGCAGATTTAAGGTATTATTCAATTTGTTTCGATAGTTCCGTTGCCGATGCTAAAGCTTTATCAAAAGAATCATAAATATTAGAATTGCTGATTAGATTGGTAATATTTCCTTTATCTAAATCTTTTTTCACAGAAGCTCTTACACCAGAAAGTAAAACAGTAACATTATTGTTTTGAAGTTCATGTATAGCAGAACGAAGATTTACAATTCCTGTAGCATCAATAAAAGGAACATGTCTCATTCTAAGAATAAGAATTTTGCAAGTAACTCCTGTACTTTTAATTACATCAGCATACTGTTTAGCTGAGGCAAAGAAGAACGGGCCGCTTATTTCATAAACAGACACTTTAGGAGGAAGAATGCTATAATCATCAATCAAATCGCTATCTATATTTTGACCAGATGAGTCACCAATATCAGACATTCGTTTCATAAACAATAGCGCAGATAATACAACACCAGCTTCTATAGCCACGGTTAAATCTACCAACACCGTTAAGAAAAAGGTAGTTAATAATATAATTGAATCAAAGAGCGAACTTTTATAATAGATATAAATAAACGCCATTCGCTCATATTATAAGATACGACTATAAGAATACCAGCCAAACAAGACATGGGAATTAATTTAGCCATTCCACCAAAAAAGAGTAAAATAATAAGTACTATAATAGAATGAACTATTCCTGAGATTGGAGTTCTACCACCATTCTTAACATTCGTTACAGTTCGTGCAATTGCTCCCGTAGCTGGAATTCCTCCAAATAATGGAGTAACGATATTTGCAATACCTTGTGCTATCAGCTCCGTATTTGATCTATGTTTACTGCTTATCATACCATCGGTTACTACTGCCGAGAGTAATGCTGATACAGCACCTAAAAAGGCAATCGTTAAAGCAGGAGCTACATATTGAGAAAGTGTTGAGAAATTTATTGCCGGAAAATGAAAACCAATTGATTGAGGTATATCTCCGAATGTACTTTCAATTGTAGTTACCGGTAATTTAAATATATAAACACATAAAGTAACAATTACTATTGCAACAAAAAAAGAGGGTACTTTTGTAGTAATTTTTTTAAAATATATAGTTATTAAAATTGTTGCTATTGTAATCATTATTGCAATAGGATTGAATGTTGAGTATGACAGAGCATATTCACTCCATTTGCCTAAGAAATTTGATGGAATTGTATCTATATGTAATCCGAAAGCATCTTTTATTTGCAAGGAGAGAATTATTACTGCACTGCCGCTTGTAAATCCTACGGTAAGCGGATGGGGTATATATTTTAGTAAGGTTCCAAGTTTAAGTATGCCAAATAATATTAATATAATACCTGCCATTATTGTGGAAATAAGCAAACCTTCATATCCGAATTTCTCAATAATACTTACAATTATTACAATAAAAGCACCTGTAGGACCACCTATTTGAACTCGACTACCTCCAAAAATAGAAATAACGAATCCGGCAATTATTGCGGTAATTAATCCTTTTTCCGGCGACACGCCAGCTGCAACTGCAAAGGCTATAGAAAGGGGCAAAGCTACTATTCCAACGACGATACCCGACATGATATCTACATTGAAATTTTTTTAAAATCCCCGATTTAAAAAGGGTGTAAAGTTTGGGTTTGAAAAAGGGGTTCCATTTTTATGTTTTCTTATATTTTTTTTAAATTATTCTATTCCAGATATTCGTTCTACTTCTTTTGGTAAAATGAAAAGATACTTGCTCTTGATACAAACCCAAGATATTTTCCATTTTCAATTACGGGTATGTTATACCTGCCCGATGAGTGAATTTTCTCTACAATCTGTTCGGTAGTTTCATCGGTAGATACTGATGTCTTTGGCGGATACATTATTTCTTTTATTGTTAGATTTTAAAATGTTTGGGCTTAAATATATATTTTTTTGCATCCTCTAAGGTTATAATCCCAATAAGGAAATTTTCACTATCAACCACCGGAAATACATTTCTCTTCGTTTTTTTTATTTTTTCAATCAACATCAAAATAGTATCGTCAGGCAACAGTGTTTGAAAATCTTTTTCAATAATAGCTCGCAAGTCAATCTTTGCAAGTATCGACCTGTTTTTGTCATGGGTAAATAATAAATTGCGTTCAGCAAGTTCAAAATTATAAACCGAATGTTTTATTATTTTTTTACTGATAAGGTAGGCAATTATTGAAGTAATAATAAGAGGAACAATGAGTCCGTGACCATTAGTTATCTCTACAACAAGAAAGATTCCAGTAAGAGGTGCATGTAATATTCCGGTCATAAAACCCGACATAGCTACCAAAACAATTACCGCAGTATGTATTTCGGTAAAACCTAATAGAATTAATATTCTTGAAGCCATAAGTCCGGTTACCGCACCTAGAAATAACGACGGTGCAAAAATACCACCAACGCCACCTATACCAAAGGTTATGTTCGTAACCAGTGTTTTTATTATAAAGGTTAAGAATAAGAGAACAATTAACTGAATTTCTCTATAATAGTCGGTAAATATAAAAGTATCATTAATAAAACCACTGTCGTTTGCAATACAACGGTTTATAATTTCATAACCCTCGCCCCATGTAGCAGGGAAAAAGTAGAATAAGCCAAAAAGAATAATACCACCAATTATGATACGCTTGTAAATGGAACCAAAATTCTTGAATATTCTTTCTGTAGATAAATATATTTTACTAAAAATAGCAGCATTGAGTCCGGCTATAATACCTAGAATAATAAAAATAGGAATCTGGTTCATATTATAATCTAAAAGACCGGGAAGGCTATAAATAGCAGCCCTGCCCAGAAAAAAGTATGAAACTGCTAAGCCGGTAATGGAACTGATAAGCAATGGAATGATAGATGAAATTGTCAAGTCCAGCATCAGTATTTCCAAAGAAAACAAAATAGCAGCAATTGGAGTGTTGAAGATAGCAGCAATAGCAGCAGATGAACCACAGCCAATAAGAATAATGAGTTGCTTAAACTCCAGTTGAAAACTTCTGCCCGTAAGCGAACCAATTGTAGCACCTGCCGATGCCGATGGACCTTCTAGTCCGGCAGATCCACCAAAACCAACCGTAATGACACTCAATAAACCTGAAGAAAGTAAACTTTTTCTACCCAAAGCCCCATTTTTTCTTGAAATAGCATAGAGTACTTTAGGTATTCCATGTCCGGTTTTTACTTTAAAAACTCTTTTGGCAAGTATTATTGTAATTATAATTCCAATAATTGGCGTTACACTTAATGTAAGTTTCTGAAAGTCATAATTGAAAATTAAATATTGTAAATAATGCACAAGGTTTTTCATGCTCACTGCCAACAATCCGGCTATCAATCCGGTAACTATAGATAGTATAAATACAAACTGTTTATCGGTGAGGTATTTCTGTTTAAAATATAGTATTCTGTTTATAATACTCTTTATCATGGTAGAATTAAATGGTTTTGTAATATTTATATTTTTGATAATTAATAATTCAAAATAAGAATGTACGATTTTTTTAATAATCACCAATTTCAGCTCAATGAAAAATCTTTCAAAATCCAAAGTTTACCGATTGTAAAAGTGAATTTTAAAAGAAATTTAAAGCGCAGGAAATGGAAGTTTCTTGAGATATCCTTATGAATAAGGTGGATAAAATGAAGTGAAGTTTTCAGAAAAGAATAGTTCATTTTTCATTACATCAACACTGAAATAAGCAAGGTGGTGAAAACCAAATTTATAATGAGATAACATAGTTGTTTTTAGTTTGCAATACAAAGGCAAAGGTAAAAATGATTATGAATAATGCTTAGTTTTTTTTTATTGTTTTATTAACCGTGTTAGAAATTGAGCTATGTTACCCTCATATCAAATCAAAATCACTTGTAATGCTAATATTATTTATGTCACTTTTCAATTGATAAAAATAATGGTATTGTATATTTAGCATGTAAGTATAATGTATGATTTTAAATTATATAGTTCATATAAACAGCGTTTTATGATTTCTAATTTTCAAATCAAATACAAAAATGCAAACCAGTTTATATTAAACTTTTAACCATTTTCAATCATTGAATAACCAATAATTTATGTTTGACCATAAGGAATTTTCCGGTAACAATATCTTTGAATCTAAAGAAATAGCAATTATGACAAATTTAGCTGTTCATAAAAATAAAGGACTAACCAACACTGTTAGCATCAATAATACATTAATAAATTTACTTGATTATGCTTTACTCATAATTAATAGTTCTGGCGAAATAGTAGATTACAATTCAAAATTTCTTACCATCATTGGTGCTCCTGTACCCGATGCACAAACTAATAATTTAACAGAATTAGATGTTTCAGGGCAATTGGAAACTCTATTGAAAAAAGTTATTTTGCCCGAATTTAAAGGTAATTTTATAACCCCATTTTTCAAACACGATGGTGGTATTGATACACTAAGATTTGAGCTTTTAAACCAAGCAGATGAAAAATCAACCGAAGATAGATATATAAAAGTAAGCCTTGCATCAAATAATGAAAATGAAGTACGTCAGTTTGATTTATCAACCTATGAAACCATATTTTACAATAGCAATGCGGTAATGTTTGTGTTAAATCCAGAAACAGGAAAAATACTCAAAGCAAACGATGCTGCACTGAAATTTTATGGATACACACTCGAAGAGTTTTTGCAATTACAGGTGAACGATATAAATGTTCTAGATTCTAATGATATAAAATCAAGAATAAATGAGGTACTTAATGATAAACACTATTCTTTCAGTTTTAAGCATAAACTCAAAGACGGTAGTCTTAAAGATGTGCTGGTGTATTGCAGCAAAATGAATATTCTGGATAAAACATATATATTTTCTATAGTACACGATATAACAGAAAAAAATCAAATTGAAAGAAAACTCATGCTTCAATCAGACGTTCTCGAAAATATTAACTAGTATATTACAGCTCATAATCTTGATGGCGCAATTATTTATGCCAATCAAAAAGCCAAACAATCATTCATGATTTCCGACTATAAAAATGAGTTCGATACCATTATTTTTAAAAAGAAGGAAGTAGTAAGTGTAAAATTAGATAATGAAACAATTGAAGTAAACCAGCTTTTCAAAATAATAGTAAATAATACATTAAAAACCGATAGTTGGTCGGGCGAAATAGAATTAAATACCAAAGACAATAAAACGTATTTAATTGAATGTAAATCGAGAATTATTAAAAATGAAAATAATGAAGCCGGTTCGGTAGTTCTCATCAGTAATGATATTTCAAAACAAAGAGATATCAGACTGCAATTACAGCAAAAAAATAATATTCTTAAAACACAAAACAAAGAGTTTTCAAAACTCAACGAAGAATTGCAAGCTAGCTTGAAGCAAATAAAGTTTATCAATAATGAATTATATCAGGCAAAGAAAAATGCTGAACAAAGCGACCAATTAAAATCAGCATTTCTTGCAAATATGAGTCATGAAATAAGAACGCCCTAAACGGAATTCTGGGCTTTACCGAATTACTCTTGGGCGATAGAGAAGTAGGACCTGTACAGAAAATAAAATATAAGAATATAATAAAAAGAAGTGCATCGGGCTTGCTGCAAATTATAAATGATATACTCGACATTTCAAGAATAGAAAGCGGACAAATGGAAATTAAACACAAAGAATTTTGTCTCACATCATTACTCACCGACTTATATGATATTTACAGCAACAAAATTGCAGAAGTAAACAAACCCGATTTATTCATAAATTATACAAATTTCAATTATAAACAAACATTGTTTTCTGATGAAAACCGATTGCGACAGGTGCTTTCCAACTTACTTGATAATGCCCTGAAATTCACTGAAAAAGGGCAGATTGAATTCGGCGTAGAGTCTATAGATTATTCAAAAGTAGTACTATTCGTAAAAGATACAGGCATTGGAATTTCAAAAGAGAATAAAGAAGTTATCTTCAAAAGATTTCAGCAAATTGATTATTCACTTGGCAGAAACTACGGCGGCAACGGATTAGGATTGTCAATCACAAAGCATTTAGTAGAACTCATGGGAGGTAGCATAAGCTTAGAATCAGAACTACATAATGGTTCTGTTTTTAAAATTATATTACCATTAAATACTATGCAAGTTTCAAGTAGTAAAAATACTACACAACTTATAGATTCATCAAAAACAAATATACTTTTAGTAGAAGACGACCCCACCAGTAAACTTTTCATAGAAGAGCTTATGTCCGATTCTGAGTATTTTTTACATTATGCAGAGACAGCACAAATAGCACTCGATATTTTAAATAAAACAAAAATAGACCTCGTACTCCTAGATATTAGACTTCCCGATATGAACGGATTTGATTTGGCCGTAAGAATAAAACAACACAACCCCCAAACCTATATTATAGCACAAACTGCCTATGCCATGGAGCATGACAAAAAACGAGCTTTTGATTCAGGTTGTAACGATTTTATTTCAAAACCTATTAATATTGATATTTTAAGCAATAAAATTATGCTTGTAACTAATTTAAAAAATAACTCAAAATTTAAGAAGGTATAATTGAAGTAAATCAACGTGAGTTAGCAATATTTGTCGCACGTCAGGGCGTCAATACGGTGAAAACTGTGCAAGGTGCTGAATACAGAATGTGCAATATACTACCATTTTGCTGTGCTAAGAAAATCATGAATTTTCTCTACAGCGTCAAATCAAAGTAAAGTAAAGGCGTTACTCTATTATCTTCGTAGATAATAAATTAAATTGAAAAATTTAGAATTGAAAATTATTGGAGTTTGCCGATAAAGATACTAGAAGTAACAATATAACCTGAAAAAAAGAACATAGAACTAAAAAACGTCAGTGAAGACACTGACGTAGGCGGAAGTAACTTTGGATTTTAAAAAATCATGTAGATCATAATAATCACAGAAATCAGTGGTTCAGACAATTATAATTTCAGTTTTGCTGTTTAAATTCTATAATATTCAAATTCTTTATATCATTTTTATCAATTTCTAAGCTTACCATTGTTCTTACCAAATGAAAGCCATGTTTCCCTATAGCACCCGGATTTATATGTAGAATATTTAATTTTTTGTCGTATATAACTTTCAGTATGTGGGAGTGACCTGCAATAAATAGTTTAGGTTTGCGTGTAAGTAATTCATTTTAATTCCTTTTGCATATTTGTCTGGATATCCACCTATGTGAGTCATAAATACACCTACTTCCTCGCAAGAAAAATGTAGCTCTTTTGCAGTGCAAAGTCTTATTGTTTCATTATCAATATTTCCATAAACAGCTTTTATAGGTTTTATTGCTTTCATGGTATCAAATACCTCAATAGAACCTATATCGCCGGCATGCCATACTTCATCTGCCATAGAAATATATTCCTTCATTCGGTTATCTATATATCCGTGAGTATCTGATAGTATGAGGATTTTTTGCATTAGTTGTTGTTTAGTTGCGATGTTTTTTTATGGTTGGAATATGTAAAGAATCCAATCATTTTATGTTGACTTTTATCTTATTAGCAAAATTTATTTGTAAAATTGCAGAAAATATTTGAATTATAAATCAGCGTTAATAAAATGGAAACAAATATATGTGCAGATAAGGCAACTTTGCTTATTTCGTGCAAAGACAATAAAGGAATTGTAGCAAGTGTTACAGAATTTATTTACAAAAACGAGGGTAATATATTGTATCTAGATCAACATGTTGACCATCATGATGGTTGTTTTTTTATGCGGGCTCAATGGGATTTATGCAATTTTAAAATTCCCAAAGAAAAAATAGGTGAGTATTTCAATACTTTGATTGCTGAACGTTATAAAATGACATGGAAGCTTCATTTTGCCAATAAAAATATAAGAATGGCTGTTTTTGTTTCGCACATGCCACACTGTTTGTATGATATTCTTTCTAGAGTGCAGGGCGGTGAATGGAACAATGTAGAAATTCCGCTTATTATTAGTAATCATGATAAGTTAAAGCATATAGCCGACGAGTTTGGAATACCTTTTCACGTTATCCCTATTACAAAAGAAAACAAAGATGTTCAAGAAGCAAAAGAATTGCAGTTGCTTAAAGATAATGATATTGACCTCATTGTTTTAGCCAGATATATGCAAGTTGTATCAGACTCTTTTATAAATCATTACCCTAATCAAATCATTAACATACATCATTCATTTTTACCTGCTTTTCCTGGTGCTAAGCCGTATCATTCGGCTTACGAGAGGGGTGTGAAAATAATAGGTGCTACAAGTCATTATGTAACTCCGGAACTCGATGAGGGGCCAATTATAGCTCAAGGTGTTGCTGATGTTAATCATAAAAACACCATTACCGATTTGATACATAAAGGTAAAGACCTTGAAAAAATTGTACTTTCTAAAGCTATTTGGAATCATTTAGAACGCAAAACCTTTGTTTACAAAAATAAAACAATTGTTTTTGAATAGTTTAATCAAATTCCTTAGCTTAAACATGCGTCTATAGGTGCATATTTATATCTTATGCGCCTATAGACGCATAAGATTTATTTTGGAAGTGCGCCGAAAAATTTCTTTATAGATTTATGGAATCCATGTATTCCGGTAGGCATGGCAAACATATATACACATTCTCTACTAATAACCTTGATTCCTGCTGCTTGAGCTTTTTCAATGGCTGATTTAGTTTCAGACATTTGCTGTATCCAAATCTGTTTGATGCCCTTATTTATAGCCTCTTCAACTATTTTATCGGTGTCTTTCTTATTATTGCATACAATTAATTTTTCAATTCCTGAAGGTAATTCAGTTACTGAATTATAGCATTTCTTATTACCAACCTCACTCATAAATGGGTTTACCGGTATTACTTGGTAACCGTTTTTTTCTAAATCAAGAAACATCTGACTACTATATTTCTTGGTGTTTCTAGAAACTCCGCTAAATGCTATTGGTACATTTTTATCTAAAAAAAGGCTTATTGTATCAAGAGTTATCATATTACTATTATTAAATGGTTGAATGTTAGATAAGTAAATCTATAAATTTTATTTTAGAATTCTGTAATTATACAGGTTAAAATAATGTTAATTTATAATATTACTTGTAAATACCTGAAAAAAATAATATTAAGAGTATACTATTATCAGTGAACTTAATCTTGTAGTATGTTTCCTAC
Organism: Bacteroidales bacterium; assembly: GCA_016714605.1. Lineage (GTDB taxonomy): Bacteria > Bacteroidota > Bacteroidia > Bacteroidales > UBA1715 > JADKDL01. The sequence goes on from JADKDL010000028.1 coordinate 25,285, forward strand.
TGATAGCTTGTTATGGTACTTTTTAATTCTAAAATATACTATTTTAAGCTATTTAATAATGTTTATATATAGTGCAAATTAATAATATTATTTTATTTATAAGGCATGTAACTACTATATTTAGGCTACTAATAATTATTGGTTAAAATATTTATAAAGTGTGTATTATGTAATAGTTATATTGTATTGTGTAACGTTTTTCGTTGTTTTATGCTCCACCTTTGCTAAGTAGAATTAAAATGAGAATTTGAAATGTTACTTATGAGATTTTCTACTGAAACTAAAACAATAATAAAAATGAAAAAATCAATTTTAAGCTTAACCATTACATCGTTTGTATTGGGATTAATTTTAGTAGGATGCGAAACACCAACAGAAAAAGTTAAGAATGCTCAAGAAGATGCACTTGATGCAAAAGTTGAAGTAATTGATGCAAAACAAGATTTGAAGAACAACATTAGATTCTGTTGCCGATTATCAACAGTTTAAAAAAGAGTCGGAAGAGCGTTTGGCAGCACATGAAAAAAACGTAGCTGAATTTAGAGCTCGTATTGCTAAAGAGAAAAGAGAAAATAAGGCTGAGTATGATGAAAAACTTGCTGAACTTGATGCTAAGACAACTGACATGAAAAGAAAATTGGCCGATTTTAAAGAAAATGGTCAAGATTCATGGAAAACTTTTTCAGGAAGAGTTTAATCATGATATGAATATGATTGGAGATGCATTTAGTGATTTAACTAAAAAAAATGTAAAATAAATTAAAATAATCTATTTGATTGAAATAGAATAAATTGATGAAACACTTAAGGGTGAGGGTTCTCGCTCTTAAATAGTTGTAATTTTTAAATTGCAAACTTGTTGCATCATAATTTATAAATTTAAAAATAATACGTATGAAAAAATTAATAATATTATTCGGTATTTCGCTTGCTTTAGCAGGAAGTATCAATGCTCAGAATAATGATTTAGTTAGTTAGAGATGATAGGATAGATGCAAGAGGTAAACTTCAAATGGGGTTTAAAGTAGCTTTTTGGTATTCAGTCTGCAATAATGTTTTCTCAGAAAGGCTTTATTGGTTCGGGTAGAATTTTAGGTGTGCCTTATGAATTGACCAGAAGAACTAACTACATTGAAATTCCTATTTTGTTTCAATTTAAACCTATTCCATTTTTAACCATAGTTGGTGGTCCTCAGTACTCTTTTTTGATTAAACAGAGAGATGTTTATGGAGCTAGTTTTACAACTTTTATTTATGAAGATGAATTTAATGATGAAAATATTCGCAAGAGCACTTTAGGTTTCTTGACCGGGCTTGATATTAACATCAAGAATTTTGTTCTCGGTGCTAGAGTAGGTTGGGATTTTATGAATAATAACGGAAATGGTGCTACTACAACTCCTCGATACAAAAATGTTTGGTCGTAAGTAACGGTTGGTTATCGTTTATATTAAGGTTTTTAAAATATTTAAATGTATTTGATTATTGATACAGTTCTGCAAGATACTTGCATTTGATTTTAGTGTGTAAGCTTGATTTGAATAATTAAAGCAAAATATGTATAAAAGATTAGTTGATTTTTGACTTGCGGAAATTATGTGTTGATATTTAGTTTTTTACAATAAAAAAAAATAATTATGGGAAATATTCTTTATATAGTTGCAGTAATCCTTCTTATTGCTTGGTTGATTGGTTTTGTGGGGTATAATGTTGGCGGAATGATTCATATTTTATTGGTTATAGCAGTTATAGCTGTAATTTTTAGATTGATTAGCGGACGACGAATATAATACTGATAATGAAATTAGGTATTATATTTTTTGAAATAACATATTAGTATACAATAATTTAAATAATAGAAAAAATGGATTCAGGAAAAATTTTATTAGGAGTATTGGCAGGAGTTGCTGCCGGAGCTTTATTAGGTGTTTTAATGGCGCCACAAAAAGGTTCAGATTTAAGAAAAAAAATATCAGACGGTGGCGATGAATTGAAAGATGGTCTGAAAGAAAAATTAAATGAAATAGTAGATACTATTACCGAAAAATTTGAAAAAGTGAAAGAAGAAGTACAAGGGTTTGCCCATAAAAATAAACCTTCTACAGAGGAAGTAAAATAGATAGATGAATTTTGGGGTATCATTTTTTTAGATGCGTTTTTGTTGTTTTGTAATTCAAATATAGTGATAGCTATCTTTTAGAAATTTTTATAAATAACTTTAAGATAGTTATTCTTTTTATTACAATTAAAAATGGCAATGTAAATCCATTGCATTGATATAAAGAACAAAATAAATAAAATTGAAATCATTGCTAAACTGCAAACATTTAATATTTAATTGAAAAAAATAGAAAGATGGATTTAAATATAGAAAATACAATTGATGGGATTCTCAATAAGGTTATTGATTATGGAACGGTGGGTGTAAATCTTATCAAATACAAAGTAATTTATCAGATAACAGACATTGTTTCGTCTATTATTCCAAGTACTATTTCATTAGCTTTTACTTTAGTGTTTTTCCTTTTTTTGAATTTCGGAATTGCCATTTGGTTAGGCGAGTTGCTCCAAAGTTCATATTATGGTTTTCTTATTATTGCTGTTTTTTATGGCTTAATTGGACTAATTATCAGATTGTTTTTAAGCAAATGGATAAAAAGATTGATAGGCGATTATATTGTTAAACAGTTGCTAAAATAATATATTATGAAGAGTATTAAATCGATGAATGAACTAAAAAATCAAATTTGGCTGTTGGAAGCAGAACATTTGATGCAGGGTAAGGAATTGAGAATGCAATTCAATAATGCACTTTCCGGATTAGGATCTTCTGCAAATAGTAAATTTTCATTTATGAATATAATTAAAAATTCGGGTGTTCTACAAAATGGTTTTGGAAGTATTGCCGGATTGGCTGTTGGTTACTTATCTAAAAAAATTATTGTTGGCTCTACTGGTGGTGTTTTTAGAAATATTTTAGGCACTTTGGTACAGCTTGGTATTGGAGCTTACGTTGCTCGGCGAAATAAGGGTGAAAAGAAAACAAATTGAAAATGAAACAATTTGAAGATTTGAAAATGAGATAATTATGCTTAATTAATTTAAAACAATTTAAGGTAATTATATAATTAATGTGAATTAAGAGTTGAAAATAATTAATTATTATTAATTTCTTTTATTACTTAAACGGGCTGAAAGCCCAAC
>JADKDL010000029.1 GCA_016714605.1 Bacteroidales bacterium
ACAAAAGTTACATGTGGATTGGAACTACCGATGGTTTGTTTAAATTTGATGGTTTTACAATTACTCCTTTTACCGATTTTAAGACACATTCCGGGAAATTGGTATCAAATTCAGTAAAAAAAATTATTCTTCTTGGTAACGATACCATTGTATTAGCATTGAAAAATGAAATCTGCATATTCAATACTAAGAATGAGAATTATAGAATTCATACCGTAAGTACCGGTAAAGTAAATGATATAGAAAAAGATAAGGATTTAAATATTTGGATTGCATCAGAAACCGGATTGTATAAAATTGAAAATCAAACTAAAAAAGTAACTTCTTTGTTTGATTCACTTAGTGGAAATATAAAATTCAAAAAGGTGAATGTTGTATGTCCCGATTTGGAGGGAGATATATGGTTTTCATCAGAAAAAAATAAAATTCATTCATTTTCTAAAAATAAAATTACTGAACATAAATTTCCTGAATCGGTTTTTAAAGATAAAGAAATAACCGCGAATTGTATATTCACCGACCAGTATAATAGAAAGTTTATTGGTACAGATAAAGGTTTAATACTGAGCTATAATTCATACAGAAATCAGTGGAACGAAATAGCATTTTCTGAGCCGGATACTGTTTCAGTTTCATCTATTTTGCAAACAAAATCTGGTAAAGTTATGGTTATTACAAACGCACACGGTGTTTTTGAAATAGCAGAAAATAGAATAGTGTCTTCAAACTATGTTGAGAATGAAAATGACAAATATAAAATAACCTGTATTTATCAGTCCGTTGATAATGTTATGTGGTTTGGAACCAAGTATAGTGGAATTTTGAAACGTTGTGAAGAAAACAATCTATTTAAACGAGTTGATTTTCCAGACATATTAAATTCCGAAAACGAGAGTGCACTGAATTTAACACCAATAAATGATGGAGTCGCTTTTGCTGTAAATGACAAACTATATTTCTTAAAAAATAATGAAATTCAAGAAAGTAAAAGCAAACAAAAGTTTTCTAAAATAGCAACTATAACAAGTAATTTTTTGAATGAAATAATCATAACTACCCCATTTGAAGGTATTTATACACTTACAGACCGAGCATTTGTGTTATCTGATATTTCTAAGAAAGTAATTAACGATTCAGTTGAAATGCTTTCAGTTTTTAATGACACAAAAGACAATATATGGCTATTGACCAAGCAAAACGGATTATATAAATATTCTAAAAGAAAAGATAAAATTACCGATTATAACACAAAGACCGATCGCTTACTATTTGATAAGCCAACAATTCTTTATGAAGATTCAAAAGCAACACTTTGGGCAGCTATAAAGAACAAAGGATTACATGTTTACAATCCGCTTTTTGATAAATTCACTCAGTTTGTTCCTGCTGATAAGCAATATGATGAACTGCTTACTACCGACATTACCGACATGTTTGAAGACTCAAAAGGAAAACTATGGATATGCACCGATTATAGTGGAGTTTTTGTATTATATAATAAAAGAGAAAAGCTATTTAAGCAGATAACAACGAAAACTGGATTCCCTACAAATACGGTAAGAGCAGTGCTAGAAGATAAAAATGGTGATATTTGGTTCAGTACTCCAAATGGAATAATTAAATATTATTTTGAGAATGACTCAAGTATTCATTATAATTTTGGAAGTGTAATTTCAAATACCACATTTCAAAGAGCCTCTAAAGCAACCCTTGCCGATGGAAATATATTATTTGGAAGTAGTACCGGAATTGTTTATTTCCATCCCGACAGTTTTTCAAACACAACCTATCGTGCAAATGTGCAGATAACCGGTCTGAAAATTTATTCGAATGAAAATAAAATTATCAAAAATTATTTAAGCGATGATTCATATATAGTACCCGACAATTTTAATTATTTTGCCATTTCTTTTGCATCTTTAGATTATAGATTTCCAAAGGCTACAAAGTATAGATATATGTTGGAAGATGTTGATAGCGACTGGATAACATGTGATGCTGATAATAGAATTGCTATTTATTCAAATTTAAAATCAGGTACTTATACGTTTATTGTAAACGGTACAAATGCCAATGGAATTTGGTCTGAACATGAGGCGAAAATTACCATTCGAGTAAAAACACCTCTTTACAGATCATTTGCTGCATTAATTATTTATGCAATTATTTTATTAGTAATTATTTTACTAGCAATTAGATATTTAAGAAGATATATTAAAAACAGAGAAATTCATTCAAATAGTCAAACCGAGCAACGAATTTTATTTTTAGAACAGCGAAATGTTGAGTTTCAAGAGAAGATAGAACAGCTTGAAAAATCAAATAAAACGAAAGATAATTTTATATCAATTATTGCACAAGATTTGAGAACGCCCCTCAGTGTTTTGATAGGCTTCACCGAATCGTTAGATATGAGAACGGGAAATCTTAAAGCTGAGAGAATTGAAAAGATTTTTGATGCAATTAATTCATCAACAAAAATTATGTACGATTTGTTGGTAAATCTACTCGATTGGGCTCAAATACAAGCAGGTACAGTGTATTTAAATATTCAACGACTCAATTTGAACTCAATTGTTGTAGAGTCTATAGAAGGAATACAAAAAGAATCTGAAACTAGACGTATTGAAATTAAGATAAATGTTGAACCTACAATTTCTGTTCAAGCAGATCTGAGAATGTTGCAACGAATCTTTAAAAATGTAATAAACCACTCTCTCAAATTCTCGAAAGATAGTGGAACTATTGTGGTTGATGCAAAATATTCAAGCGATGAGTTTGTTGAAATTTCAATAATAGATAATGGTCTAGGATTGACGACCGAACAAATGGAGAATATATTTAAAATAGAGAGATATAAGTCGCTCCTTGGCGCAGAAAAAGAAGGCGGAATGGGCTTAGGGCTTATTGTTTCTAAGGAATTTGTAGAATTACATGGCGGAATTTTTTCAGTTGTTAGCGAACTTGGAAAAGGAACTACATTGAAATTTTATCTGCCCAAATAGTTTTTTCATAACTCAATCAAAACTACATGAATAGGTATTACTTACTTGTTATTTATTTTTTTTGTGTAACTATTTCTAATACATTTTCACAAACACAAGATGTTGTTTTTCAAAAGCTTGAATGGGATTTTGGAAGTATTATAAGTATGGATTTTCCTCCGGCTACTTTTGTCTTTAAAAACAATAGTTCAAAACCTATTGCTATTCTTACTACAAAGGCAAAATATGAAACAAAGGTCATGTATGAAAAGAAATACATACAACCACAGGCTACTGGAGTAATTTATGTAAAGCATGAAACACAAAATATTGGCGAGTTTGCCGATGAAATTTTGGTTTATTTCTCGCATAGTCCCAATCCGGTTAAGCTCAATATTGTAGGAAACAATATTTCTGTAGTAGATTGTTTCCCCGACAAGACCAACATGCGAATGCGAACCGTTCATGTTATTGATATTTTCTCAAAAGAACCAATTCCTGGGGCGAAAGTGCATTTCCTGCATAATGAAATGACTGATATTAATGCCGTTATGGATAAAAATGGTAAAAAAGTAATGGATTTGCCTATTGGAATATATGAAATAGATGCTGTTGCCGATGGATACAAGCAAATGTCTACTTCTCGATTTATTCAAAAATCTGTACCAATTATTTTTCTTGAACTGGAGCCACTGGATAAACAAGAGCTCAGTAAGCCATTAGAACCTGTAGAACCCAAAGATCCAGAGCAGACTATTGCCATTGAAGAAAAACCACCTGTAGTTCAACCCAAGACTAACACTCCGGTTTATAGTGAAAAATTGCCTGAAAATGTGTACGCTGCAAATAATATAATATTTGTTATTGATGTTTCGCTTTCTATGAAGAAAGACAATAAAATGACCTATTTAAAAACTGCTATCAATGAACTTATTGATGTGCTTCGAATTATTGATAATGTGACTGTTATATCATATAATACCGAGGCATATACAGAGTTGGAGTCTACTACAGGAAATAAAAAAGCTCAAATAAAGAAAGTCATTAATGAAATGGCTCCAGACGGACTTACAAATGGAGTTAAGGGACTAGAATTGGCTTATACGTTTGCAGAGAATAATTTTAAACCCAATGGAAACAATCAACTCATTTTAGCTACCGATGGGGAATTTTCTGGTGCGCAACAATCAGAAATTCAGTTGATAGAACAAATACAATCGCATGTGAGCAAAGGTATTATTATGTCTATTGTAGGTTTTGGCAATGATAAAGAATCGCTCGACCGACTTAAAAAAATGGCTAAAATTGGAGGTGGGCAATTTTTACATATTCAAAACAATGAGCAATCCATGCAACTTTTAGTTGATGAGATTAAAGAAAACTCAAAGATTAAAAAGTAAATCATGCAATGACTTGTCTATAATTTTTACATAATTCAAAAAATATTAACATACTTTTTGCCTGTAAATTAAGTATTTTACTTTTACTTTGTTTTATTAATTATAAAAAAGGGCGATAGATTAAGTTTTTTAGAGATGGAATTTGAATATAATAACAGAGATTTAAGTTGGTTGTTGTTCAATTATAGAGTATTAGAAGAGGCAAAAGATGAAAGTTTACCTTTGTATGAAAGGCTTAAATTTTTGGCAATATATTCAAATAATTTAGAAGAGTTTTACAGAGTTAGAGTAAGCTATTACAGACAGATGATTAGGGAGTTCCCGGCTACTCATCCAAAAATAGTACAAGTACAGCCCGAAAAAATTATTACTAAAATTAATGAAATAGTTGGCGGATATTTAGAAGAATTTTCTGCTATTTACGAAGTAAGCATAAAACCCCAACTCGAAGAGAACGGTATCAAAATTCTAGATAAGTCAGACTGTTTGGAAGACGATGATGTGAAATTTCTTCATAATATATTCAATCAGGATATTTTACCCAATTTACAACCGGTAATTTTGGTGAAAAATAAGGTTCGTCCGTTTCTCAAAACAGGGCAAATTTACCTTATTCTCAGAATGTATTCAAGAAATAAAACAACTAAATATCTTGGCAAAACTGCGCTACCTAAGTATGGTTTGTAAAAGTACCAACTGACCATAGAATAGCCCGTTATTTTTCACTACCGGTAAAAAAGCAATCTCATAGAATTATCTTTCGCGAAGATATTGTAATGAAATTTATTGATAAGATATTTCCCGGCTACCATATAGACTCATGGTATAGCATTAAAATGACTCGCGATGCCGATTTAGACTACGATGAAGAAGTAGGTGCGCAATTGATTGATATAATAGAAAATATCTCGCATACACGGCAGTTAGGCAATCCTAATAGATTTCAGTATGATTCTAAAATGCCAAAAAGAATGCTCGACTATCTTTGTGAGACATTCCATATCACATCAGACGATTTGGTTAAGGCAGGTGCATATCATAATTTCAGAGATTTTTTTGCTTTGCCCAATCCACTTTCTCCTAATTTGGAAAATCCAAGGCATATTCCTCTTATGATTAAGGAACTTGATGAAGCACCTTCGCTTCTTGATATGGTTGCTAGAAAGGAATATATGTTACATTTTCCTTATCAGTCGTTTTTGTATTTTATCAGATTTCTTAACGAAGCCGCTCGCGATGAGTCTGTAGTTGAGATAAAAGCTACCCAGTACAGAGTTGCAAATAATTCTGCGGTTGTAAATGCACTTATTAATGCTGCCAACCACAATAAAAAAGTAACCGTTTTTGTAGAGTTGAAAGCGCGATTTGATGAGGAGGCGAACCTAAAGTTTGCTAAAGAAATGAAAAGTTCGGGCATTACAGTTATTTATAGCATTCCGGGACTAAAAGTTCACTCAAAACTCGCGTTAATAACCAGAAACATACAAGGAGAAAAATTTACCAGTGCATTTTTAGCCACAGGAAATTTCAATGAAAAAACAGCATTATTATATAGCGATATAGGCTTCTTTACCTCCGATCCGAGAATTACAAATGAAATAGAGAGTCTCTTCGAGATTCTTAAAGGAAATAAGATAAGACCCGTATTTAATCATATTTTGATACCTAATTATAATATGGTTGAGACATATTGTAATTTAATCAAGAATGAAATTGAGAATGTAAAAAAAGGAAGAAAAGGATACATGATTCTTAAAATGAATGGATTAGACGATCCTTTCATTATAAGTAAATTGTATGAAGCAAGTTTGGAAGGAGTAAAAATAGATTGTATTATAAGAGGTTCATGTTGCTTAAAAACAAATCAAGTTTACAGCAAAAATATTAGAGTAATAAGAATTGTTGACAGATTTCTTGAGCACGGTAGAATTTTTGTGTTCTATAATAATGGCGATCCGTCTGTGTATGCCGGTTCTGCCGACTGGATGAGACGAAATTTATACAGAAGAATAGAGTGCGTATTTCCGATTTATGACATAAACAAGCGAAATGAAATAATTGATATGCTCAATATTCAATTGCTTGATAATGTTAAAGCGTCAGAAATTAATGAAAATTCGGAAAATGTAAGAATCGTAAACAACCAAAAACCTCTTAGAGCACAGAAAGAAATTCATGAATATTTAAAAGGGAAAAATCTACAGTAAACGATACTTTTTTTATTCTTATATTTTTTTTATTGAATTTTTATTCAGTTCATAATGCAAACAATATGATGTAATTGGGCAAGATTCGCATTTTGGTTTCTTTGCCGTACACACGTATCTGCCATGGAGTATAAGCCAATGGTGGGCAGTAGGAATATCTGATTCGGGTATGTGTTTTATAAGTTGATTTTCAGCTTCAAGCGGTGTTTTTGCATTTGTTGTAAGTCCTATTCTTGCCGAAACTCTAAATACATGAGTATCTACAGCCATTCTTGGTTTATTAAATATCACTGATGCTATTACATTTGCTGTTTTTCTACCCACACCCGGCAGACTTTCCAACTCCTTATCGTTAGAAGGTACAGTACTTTCAAATTCAGCAACCAGTTTTACTGCCATGCCATGCAGATGTTTGGCTTTATTATTAGGATATGAACATGTCTTAATATATTCAAATATTTCTTCGGCACATGACTCTGCCATAGCCTCCACTGTTGGAAATCGCTTAAATAGTATTGGGGTAATCTGATTTACCCTTTTATCGGTACATTGAGCCGACAAAATTACCGCTACCAGCAATTCATAAGGCGAAGTGTAATCTAGTTCGCTACTTGCATTAGGATTGTTTGCTTTGAAGTAACTCAATACCTTTTTATAACGTTCTTTTGTAGTCATGGTTAAAAATGCTTTGTTGATAAATTTTTGCTTCTTATTTTCATTTTACTTTACATACATATTTTACAATAGTCAAAGGCATAAAAAAACGATTACTTTTGTACCGATTTTTAAATTTTTATGATTAGTAAAAAAGAACTGACCCAAGGTAATATTTTTAAGCAAATAATTTTGTTAGCCATTCCAATTATTGGAAGCTCATTTGTGCAAATGGCTTACAATTTAACTGATATTTTTTGGATTGGCAGCATCGGTAGCAAGTATGTAACAGGTGTAGGTACCGTTGGTTATTTGCTGTGGTTTTCTGTTGCTTTGGTGTTTATGCTAAAAGTAGGAGCCGAGGTACTCATTTCTCAATCGGTTGGTAGTAAGAGTAATAATAAAATAGTTGCAATAGCACAAAATACAATTTTTTTGACGGTCAGTTTTGCACTTTCACTTATGCTACTGCTATTTTTTATTGGAAAACAGTTATTGAATTTATTTAAATTTGCCGACACCGACATTTATTTGATAGCAGAAAATTATCTGAATGTTTCACTTTTTGGTTTTGTTTTTCTTATGCTTTCGCTTGTATTTTCAGGTATTTACAATGGATTGGGCGATAGCAAAACACCGTTTTATGTCAATTCTATAGGATTGATTTTAAATATAGTACTAGACCCATTGCTCATATATGGATGGGGTTTTATACCCGAATTAAAAGCCAATGGCGCTGCACTGGCTAGCGTGTTTGCTCAAATGGTTGTTTGCTTGATCTTTATTTTTCTTTTAAGACATAAAAAGCGCGAAATACTTAGTTTTATAGGTTTTAAAGAAAACATAAGTAGAGAATATATTGCAAAGTTGATAAAAACAGGATTGCCTGTTTCAATTCATGCCTGTTTGTTTTCAATTTTTGCTTTTATGATAGCTCAGCTGGTTTCCAAATGGGGAGCAGAGCCAGTTGCCATTTTAAGTATTGGTGCCAACATAGAAGCCGTTTCGTGGATGACTGCCGGAGGTTTTTCAACAGCTTTAAGTACTTTTACCGGACAAAATTATGGTGCCGGAAATTTTAAAAGAATTAAAAGCGCATTCTATATAACTTCTTTAGTATCTGTAGTTTTGGATTGTTTGCAACCCTTGCATTTTTACTTTTGCCCCAGCAAATTATTGAATTATTCAACAAAGAACCTGTAATAGTTTCAATGGGAGTCGATTACCTTAAAATAATAGCATTTTCACAAATATTTATGTGCTTGGAAATTTGTGCTGCCGGCTCTTTTAACGGAATGGGAAAAACGGTAACACCTTCGGTTGTAGGTATTGCTTTAAATGTTGTAAGAGTCTTTATTATTTTTTGGTTTTTCAAATATACAGATTATGGCGTGAATGTTGCGTGGTGGTCAATCTCATTAACAAGTATTTTGAAGGGAATAATATTGGTGATTATTCTCATCTATTTTTTCAAGAAATTTAAAAACTTTGTGTATTAGAAGCAATAAAAAAATAGTAAATTGCATATTACAATGTATTAATTAAGCAAATTTAGATTTGAAATTAATGAAATAATTTAAAAAATAGACACATGATAAAAGTAGTATATTTTGTAGTTTCTATCTCATTGATAGTGTTTTTTATCCCATTCCAATCGTGCGAAAAATTACAGCAATTATTGCCCGATTCCCTTTCTACAGAGGAGGTTGTATCAGGACTTAAAAAAGCGCTTGAGTTGGGAACCGACTCATCTACTAAAAATTTATCGGCATCAAACGGTTATTATGGCGATATACTTGTAAAAATACCATTACCTGAAGAAGCTCAGGTTGTGAGGGAGCAAATAGATGAATTGTCTAAACTTACCGGACTTTCAAATGTTTTTGATGTAGATAAAGAATTTGAAGATGTTGTAAAGTCTCTAAACAAAGCTGCCGAAGCAGCCGCCAACGATGCCAAACCAATTTTCTCCGATGCCATTACAACCATGAGCATAAGCGATGGATGGGCTATTCTTAATGGAATCAATCCGGCAGATTCACTAAAGGCAGACAGTTTTGATTCAACCGCTGCAACCCAGTATTTTAAAGTTAAGACACAGAGCAAGTTAGTTTCCGTGTATGCACCATATATCGACACCCAGCTAGATAAAGACTTAGGCTTAGGCTTTTCAGCTAATGATGCATGGACTGCGTTGAGAACTGCTATAAACACTTCAATGAATAAAATAGAAGGAAATATTATTTTAAAGCCATTATACACAGCATCTGGAATAAAAATAAACAGAATATCCTCCGAATCAATAGGAGCATTTGCAACAGAGAAAGCATTAGATGGATTATTTTTAAAAGTAGGAGATCAAGAAAAGGAAATACGTAGAGACCCTTTCAAATGGGCAATTGATATAATTCAGAAAGTTTTTGGCTCATTAACAGAAAAAATATAAGCTAAAACGTTATGAATTTTAATTTTATTGTATTATATTTGTATAAAGCTGTTTATTGTTTTTATGTGAGTAAAAGCGGTAAAAGCACTAAAAATGAATCAACAAAAAACTATTTATTATGAAAAAGATTTCCTTTATAGCTGTTTTAATCATGATTTTTGGCTTAAACTCAATGTTTGCTGGTCACGGTTGGTCAAGAGTAAATTACCCTTCATCTACAATATTTACCGGTATAGTACAAGTAGATGGAAAGTATATTGCTGCAGGAGATGGAGTGGTAGGAATTTTTGTTGGCAATGAATGTAGAATGGTTGCCGAAGTAAATGTTTCTGAAGAAGGTCTAAGTTATGTTTCAGCAGTAATTCATTGCTCAGATAGCTTAAAAGGTTCAGAAAAAGCTGTAATAAAATATTGGAGTTCTAAAAATGACGCTATCTATGTTTTAGATACGATAGTAGAAACAAAGGTTCACGGAGATATTAGAGAGTTTCCAATTTCTATTAAATCTGGTGAAGTGGTTACTTCTGAAACTAAGAAATTAGTTGAAAAAGATGAGATTACTGTTTACCCAATTCCTTTCGGTAGCAATATTACAATTGAATCTACAAAACCATTGAAAAAAGTTGTAATGTATGACAATTTAGGAAAAGTGGTTGCGAAAAACGTTGAAACATCTAAAAGCATTAATATTACAACTGGTGATTTTACAGACGGAATGTATTTCTTGTCTATAGAAGGTGTTGATGGTGAATCTACTACAAAAAAAGTGTTGAAAAATGCTGAAAGCAAATAAAAATTTTGCTATTTAAAGATAATTAATGATATTTGACTAATACAGCGGGTTTTTTTATGGTAGTAATTATTGTAAATTATAGATGAATAAGGTAGTTAAAAAACAGAAAAAACAAACTGTTGAAAGTACAAACACACAGGAGTCTTATTGTTTGATACTTTGTAATGATGAAGTAAACTCTTTTGAACATGTTATAAAATCGTTGATAGAAGTTTGTAGTCATGATTCAATTCAAGCCGAGCAATGTGCTTATATTGCTCATTTTAGAGGGGAATGCGATGTGAAAACAGGTACGATTTCTTTTATTGAAAATCTAAAAAAAGAAATGCACCATAGAGGTATTTCAACTATAATAGAAAAGATGTAAAAAAGAATAGGTAAAATTTGGTTTTATTTATTTAAAAAACTATTTTTGCACAACAATTTTGGAAAGGAGGGATGGGTGAGTGGCTGAAACCACCAGTTTGCTAAACTGACGTACGGGTAACCGTACCGCGGGTTCGAATCCCGCTCCCTCCGCTCAAAAAAAAGGTCAGCAATTTTATTGCTGACCTTTTTTTTGCCTTTGATTCAACTATTACCGTTGAAGGACTCATTAAAATAAATTTTTGTTTTCTCTTTAGTCTTAAGAAAAATTTAATTGAATATTTTTAACATTATACTTTTATGTTGGATCTATAAAGTTTTGAGTGTGTAATTTCAAATTTAATTTTTTTTATTCTTTCCTTATCACCTAACAAGTATTAAATCCAGTTCCATGCATACCAAATACTAAAGCAATTTATTATTAACCCAAATACAATTAAAAATTTATCGTAAGCAGAAGGATATGATGGTAAACCAATCAAATTAAATAGAAATAAAATGAGAGCCATAATTATGTTTACCCATCTATTGCTCTGTAAAGGAAGTATAAGCGTTAAAAATATCATAATAATTGGCAGTAGCATAAAGGCTGCAATTCCCAACCATTGCATTTGCGAAATTTTCTTTCCTGCAATTTCTCCAGGTACAAAATCTCCTGCGAAAATGCGAATTACATCACCAAGCAAATAGGTAAACATGAGCATAACCCAAAGAGCAGTAAGCTTTATCTGAACTGGATTCATATCGTTTATTTATAAAAATATTTAAAATTATGTTTCTTTACAAAACTACATGATTTAAAAAAGTGATGTAGGTGCAATACTATAATAATTATTAAACAATAAAGCCGAAATCACAATAATTACTATAAATCCAATCAATATAAGTATTTGCTTTACTGATGTTTTTTGTATGTCTTGTTTGTTCTTCACGTCGCAAACTTCTCCCGGACAGTATTGTGCTTTTTCTTTATAAAAAATTTTATAAAATAAGCAACCAAGACAAATTCCAAATACAGATTCGAAAAATAAAAATATCAGACAAAAAAGACAAAGTATGCCGCATATTGGACTATACGTATTTAGAATTACTGTAAGAACGAACAATATAGCTGCCATAGCAATTCCAATTTTCCATGCGAATTTTTTTTGTGCTGCTCCCACATATTCCGGTGTCTGTCTGCTTACTATCAATCGACCTAGTATGAGGGTAGGCGATAATCTTGGACTTATATATACTCGTATTAAAAAATCAATTAAAAAAAATGTCATTACATATTTAATCATTATAAAATTCTGAGTAAAAATCACTTGCATTTGTGAAATAAATGCAAAAAGAAATAATATCCCTGCCGAAGCCCTTATTTCTCTTTCATTTAATACCGGAATATTGTAGCCTTCTACAGTTTCTCCAAAATTTGTTCTTTTTTCCATAAGTATATTTTTATAGTATTTTTAAATTGTGTTTTTAGTTAAAGATTTTTTTTATTGTTTCTTGTTTAATTAATTCAATGATCTGTTTTTTATTAGTCGCTTTGTTTATAATTTCTTTTTTCGAAATATTTGATTCTTCTAAAGATTCTAGAAAGGTATCGACTTCTGTAATAGTATTATATATGCCAAAACTTATACGAACTACACCCGGTAATTTTACTTTAGGAAATAATCTTGTAATTAATCCTTGAAATTTTTCTAAGCCAGGTCCTATATTGTGTATTTTTTTAACCATAATATGTGCACAGTGGCAACCGTACCTAACTCCAATACCCTCATTAAATGCTAGTTGATTTGCTGTTTTTGATGGTAAAGCGTTTTTTGCAATAAAAACTATTACTCCACCTTTATTTTCGGTTATTGAAGCATCTATTTGTTTTAATCCGAAAACGCTTATATTTTCATTTTTAGCCAATCCATTTAACACATGCGAGGTGAGCAATTTCTCATAGGAGGAGATGGTATGCATACCAATTTTTTCTAGAAGCAATAATGCTTTTCCTAGTGCTGCAATTCCGCCAACATTTGCTTCGCCCGATTGAATAATTTGTTGCTTTATTGACTGTGGAAAATTAAGTAATTCTTTTTTCGCCAGTAGCACTCCTGTGCCAAAAGGAGCATAGGTCTTATGTGCTGAAAATGCCAAATAATCGATATTGCACAGTAGCACATCGGTTTTTTTGTGTGCAACCATTTGAGCTGCATCAACGAGCAGTTGTGCTTTATAATGGTGTGCTATTCTGCTTATTTCTTCAAGATTATTGTAACTGCCCATTACATTTGAAGCTCCGGTTACAGCAACCATTATAATTCTTTGTTTGCCATAAATACAATCTTTATTGTATGCTTTGAGTGTAGCTTCTAATTCGGGCAAGTTTATAAATCCGTCAGAATCAACTGATAATGGCAGGTGCTTATGACCGGAAATATTTCGCCAAGGAAGTTCGTTAGAGTTGTGTTCAAGGTAAGTATTTAATACAACAGGTTCTATCTCTTTATTTTCGGCAAAACTGAGGTTTTCTGCTACCAAATTTATTGCTTCTGTAGTGTTGCTTGTGAATAATATATCATAAATAGATTCCGGTGCGTTTAAAAATTTAGAGCAGATGGTTTTTACTTCCGGAATCATTTCTTTATGCAATATTTCTGGTTGTTGCCAGACATTCCATACTGTATTCCAAATGGGAATGAATGTAGGTGTACTAGCCCCATTATCGAAGTTTATAAATGCTTTGTTCCCGGTTGTTGTTGGCACCGTTTTATTATAGCCAATTAGCAATTTTCTTAATCTTTCAAGTAGTTCGTTTCCTTTTAAATTTAGAAGATCGTCGTTGAAAAGTATGCTGTGTGCATTGGAGTGGTTAAAGATTGATCTACCGGAAAATATATCATTACCGTATTTTCTAATTAGAATTAGAGCCTTGGCAAAAGCAATTATATTTATAATAGCAGGTGTTCCTGCTTCAAATCTTTCAGCATTTTTTTCCCAGATACCCAGTCTTTAGCAACCAATCGTGCTGTTCCTCCACCTACATAGAGAGGTTTTAGTTTAGATATGCGCTGCTTTTTTACCGCTATAGTCCATACGCCTAGTGGTAATCCAATTTCATTACTCGAAACAGATTTATATTCGCCTTCTTTTAGTTGCAATTTAAGGGCTTCAAAATTTCTAAGATTACAAAAAATGGTTACATATTTTTAGAATCGGCTTGTAGATATTTTGATACAATTTCTCTTGCTTTGTCAAATAAGAACGTGGTGGCTATGGAATTATATCCACTGCCTCGGTGCACGTTCGAATAGGTTTCTAAGGCTGCAAATACTGCATTGTGCAATTCTTGAAAGACTTCTGTATGGCTAGTATTATCAGTCTTTTTGTTTATCGGTTTTGAAGCATTAGGTTTGTTTAATGTTTCGGTTTCGGTTATGTGCATATACTTTTTTTATTAATTTGAAAACTATTTTGTGTCCTCTTCAAATGAAATTGAAAAAACTGAATCTAACGGGGTTTCAAATACTTTTGCAATTCTAAATGCAAGTTCTAGTGTAGGGAAATATTTTCCGTTTTCTATTGCTACTATTGTTTGTCTGGTCACTCCGGTAAGGTCTGCCAACCGCTGTTGGGTCATTTCATCAGAGTTAAATCGCAATTTTCTGATATTATTGCTAATTTTGCATTTCTTTATTTTACAACATTCACTCATAGCTAAACTCCACTTCTATAAAAATATAACTTTGCTGTTTCTGATATAATTGATGCCAAGAACCCCGAAGCAATCAGCGTTATAAGCATTACCCAAATTTCCTTACCCATAGCTAAGAATCCCATAGATAACATAAAACCGATTATGAAAATCCAGTGTGCAATTCTCACCGCTTTTAGTTCTATCATTTTGTCTCTTTCATCAGATATACTCGACAAATCTTCTTGTGTAACTATTTTGTTGATGATTGCAAATACTATATGAACAATTATTTGCATAACTATTGAAATTGGAATTAAAATAAAAAATGCTTTTCCCAAAAAAAGATAGATCTTCTAGTATTGCCGGATTGACCAGATAGTATTGTTTGTAAACATAAAATGAATACATACTCAGTGTAATGATTGATGTAATTATTGACACTAATAAGAGCTTTTGTTTTTCACACATATTCCACATTTTTGAATGATTTGTTTTACAATTAGTAATATATATTTGTCACAAAGATAAAAAAAATATACACAAAGTCAAATATATTATACATTAATTTTGAGAGATTGATTTTTTTAATATTTTTTTAAGTGTTATTCGTATCTTTATTGAAGGAATTGTTAAAAAATTACAAAGAAAAGAATGAGCTATTTTATTTTTTATTAACACCGCAAATAGTTTTTTTTAAGATTTCAGAAATATTTCACTAAATTTAATATGAATTAAATCAATAAATTATGTGTTATTTAGTGAAGCATATTTGCAGACTTATTTGCTAATAATGAACCTTTCATAATTATTTTATATGAAAAGAATTTTCACTTTCATTATCGGTATCTTAACTGGTATTGTATTAAATGCACAACGACCTTCTATAGGTGGGTATACTGTGTATTATGGTGATTTACATAATCATTCGAATGTTTCTGATGGCTCAGGAAGTCCGGCAACGGCTTATAATTATGCAAAAAACATAGCAAAGCTAGACTTTTTCAGTTTGACAGATCATTCAGGTTCTATTACATCGACTGAATGGACAGATGTAAAAAATCAGGCAAATGCGTATAATCAAGATGGCATATTTACTGCGTTTTATGGATTTGAATGGTCTTCATTCGGCAACTATGGTCATGTTGCTGTAATCAATACCGAAGATTATTGTGCAACTGCTACACCAACAAATACTTTTAGCGGTCTCGTTTCTTGGTTAGCTTCACGACCAAATGGTATTGCCTTTTTTAATCACCCAGGTAGAGAAGACGCAATAGGTAGTGAATTCAGTCATTTTGCAACTGCGCCATCAAATCAGTTTGTGGGTATAGAGCTTTGGAATAAAGGAAATGGTTTGAATGTTTATTATTATAATGATGGTTATTATACTGGAGATAACAATAAAAGCTATTTTGACGAAGCACTTTCTCGTGGTTGGAAAATTGGTGCAGCAGGAGCTGGCGACAATCACAGTGCTACATGGGGAACCGCTTATCCATCGCGTTTAGCAATTTTAGCAAACAACCTAACCCGTGCCAATTTGTTAGCTGCAATGCAAGCAAAAAGATTCTATACGACTATGGATAAGAATATTGCTTTATCATTTAAAGTAAATGGAGCAGAAATGGGTAGTACCGTAGTTTCCGGAGCTAATACAATACAAATTCAGGCTAGTGATGCTGATAATGAGATTTTTAAAAAAGTTATATTGTTCGACAAAAATCATAATGTAGTTTCAACTTGGTCACCAAATCATACCACAGTAAATATTTCGTCAAGTTTAACAGTTCGCGATGGAGATTTTTATTATGTAAAAGTAACTCAAACTGATGGCAATGAGGCTATTTCATCCCCTATTTTTGTAAGTAGTAGCAGTAGTTCAAATAAAGCTCCTGTAAGTTCAATTACAAGTCCGTGTATTGGTGCTTCTTTCATTGCTCCGGGTTTTATTTCTATCGAGGCATCTGCAATTGATGCCGATGGTAAAATTGCTAAAGTTGAATTTTATCAAGGTTCAATAAAATTGGGTGAAGATTTAACGAGCCCTTTCTCATATAATTGGTCTGGAGTCGGTGCCGGAAATTATTACCTTACTGTTATTGCTACTGATAATGTTGGAGCTAAAACTTTATCATCGGTAATTTCCATTTCGGTAGTACAAGATTTGAGTAAATCTTGTACATGTCATTAAAAAGAAATCTAAGATAATAAATTGAATATTATGAAGAAAATAAAAAATTGAGTGATTTGAAAGACCGCTCTTTTTCAAGTAGGCGGTCTTTTTTATTATTTAACAAATTATTTATTAGCTTTTTATAGATTTGTACATTCCTGCAAAGCTTTGTCTATTGCAGCAAAAAGCACATTATTATCGGTCTGATTATAATTATTTATTTTTTCTTGAAATGCATCCAAATCATATAAGAAAGCCTTAATTCCATCGGCATTTAAAGTAGAAAACATTCTGCCAAACTCCATTTTTTCAACATATGCTGCATTTACATACTGTTCAAATTGACTTGGTATAGGTATGGCACAAATAGGTTTTTTTAAATAAACTGCCTCAGATATAAAAGAGTAACCGCCGTTTGCAATTACGGCTTTGGCAGTACGAAAATAATTTATAAATTCCTCTTCACTGAATTTTTTCATTTGCACATTTCCATGATCTTCCTCTTTATTAAACCCATAAAGATAGAATTTTTCATGTTTCATTGATTTTAATAGTTCTAATATTCCGTTTTTACCATAAGAAGATTGATATACAAGTATATGATTCTCAATAGAACTTTTGCTGTTTAGAATTTCATTTCTAATAATTGGAGGAACCAAAGCGGTGTCTTTTTTCTTGATTGTAACATCAAAAAAACTTGAAATTAGATATCGATTACTGAAGGGAACTTTTGCTTGAATTACATTTTTTGCTACCCAATAATTATTCTTTTCATCATCAGGAATTGCTATGTCAAGTTTTGCTCTATCAATTACTTGCATATTATCAATACTTATAATTGGCAGTCTATGTTGCTTGGCAAAGAAATAAGAAAAAGATTCAAAATCAGAAATAATAATATCTGGTTTGAAGCTTTCATGAATTTCTTTATATTTTTTGAAATTTACAATTAGATTTTCAGGAGCATTTTTAAGGTTCAACGTAAATGTTCTATATTTTGAAATTTCACCATCTTTAAATCCGAAATGAAATCCTTTTATTTCATGTGTTTCTTTCGGGAAAGCCTTTTTTAGAAAAAGGTATGCTCGGTCGCTTGAAACAATCCTTAATTCGTGATTTTTTATTAAATGTTCAATGATCACTTTTGCTCGTGTAGCGTGACCCATGCCTTCTCCGGGCACTCCGTATAGTATTTTCATAGTTTTATGTTTTTCTTAAATTTTGTGTTTTTTTTAATAAATATTGTAATAAATTGTAGAAGTATTTCTTAATATGTTTGAGTTTTTTTAAATTTAATTTTCAATGTTCTCATTTAGTTTTATCAAATTTTAAGAGTTTATCAGGTATTCTTGTTGCAATGATTAAAATGCCTATAACATAGCCAATTAATGCACCTATAGTTACATCGGTAGGGGAGTGAACTCCCAAAGTAACACGTGAGTAACAAACACTCATTGCCCAAATCAGAACAAATATATAGAGATATTTTACCTTGCTATTTTTATATATTTCCAGCAGAAAGTAAGAAAGAAGTGTTGCTAATAGGAAAGCATTTAGAGAATGACCCGATGGGAATGAATATCCGGTTTCAACAATCCAGTGTTTTTGTATTCTCGGAGCTACAGCTGTATTTATTTGTGTAGAATTTTGATGAAAATAACTTTCAAGAAATTCCGATCTTCTTTCTTTCTCCATTATTCGACTAAAGTTTTGACTGTCAAAATTGTAATCTTCTAAAAAAATGCTATACGGACGAGGGGTTTTAAAAGCAACCTTGGTAACATGTTCATTTACAAACGCTAAGCTGGTGAGTATAAATGCAATTGAAATATAAAAGCCTATAAAGCCTATTGTTTTGCGGGTTTTTGAATTATAATTTTTTATACATACAAATGAAACAAATCCAATCCAAATAGGAACAATGTAAATACCTCCCGATTCGGTAATATATAAAGCGACAGCACTTTCAAAGTTGTTGATGGTGCTAAATGAAATATCAAAAACGAAACTCAGCGCTACTATACTTATTGCAATTATACCTGAAAGTATAATTTGTAAAAATGGCTTTTTCATTAGGTTAAAAATTAATTACTCAAATATACTTTATTTTGAATTTTTCAACATGGTTTTCGATTCATTTTCAAGCTTGGAATATGTAATTACCTAGAAAGTAGAAATTTAAAGTAGAAATAAAGTTCTCTTTTTAAGCAATACTGAAAAATCTTATGTAAATTGATGCCGTATGAACTATACTTTAACAGAAAAAGTTTATTTTTGAGCAGACAACGTCATTTATTCAAAATATTTAAAAGTAACTATGTTTGTAATTGAGAAAGGAATAAATCTAAGTCACTGGTTGAGTCAGGTTTTTGGTTGGTCGCCTAGAGAAGTATTTGTTACAGAAGATGATATAATTAAGATTAAAAAATTCGGCTTTGATCATGTGCGATTGCCTATAGACGAGGAGGAACTTTGGGATATAGAAGGAAATAAACTGCCTCAAGCTTGGCAGTGCATGATAAATTGTATAGAATGGTGTGAAAAGCATAATTTGAAACTAGTTTTAGATATGCACATACTTAGGTCGCATCATTTCAATGCGGCTAATCATGAAGGAGCAATGACATTGTGGTCTGAACCAGCTGCTCAAGAAAATTTCTTGGCATTGTGGACGCAACTTTCTGCAAAGTTGAAACTCTATTCAACAGATGTATTGGCGTATGAATTGATGAATGAACCCGTTGCCCCTCAGCACGATATGTGGAATAAGTTGCTTGATAAACTGTATACACATGTAAGAGCATTAGAACCCAAACGAACTTTGGTTATTGGGTCTAATATGTGGCAAACTCCTAAAACATATCCTCATTTGGTAATTCCTGAAAACGACCCGAATATAATTTTAAGCATTCATACCTACGACCCACTATTACTTACTCATTATAAAGCTTATTGGCTGCCTATTAAAGATTTTAAAGGATCAATTCAGTATCCGGGCATTCCAATATCTGAGGCCGATTTAAATGTAAGTGCAGATCAAGCTTCATCTCAATTGAAAGCAATGGTTAAGGAGCATAATATATTTTTTGATAGGGATAGTCTGTTGAAAATTATGCAACCTGCCATAGATGCTGCTAAACGTTTCAAATTGCCGCTCTATTGCAGCGAATTTGGATGCTTACCTTCGGTGCCTTCAGAAATGCGTATGCAATACTATAAAGACATGATTTCAAATTTCAAATCAGCTAAAATTGCTCATTGCCATTGGGATTTGAAGGGAGATTTTGGTATAATAAATTGGGATAGAGTTTCTTATGTAAATAAAGAAGCGAATATAGAATTGATTGAAATTTTGACTAAGTAGCAATCATTAATTTTTGATAAGAAAGTTAGAAACAAAAAACAGAGCTGCCGAGTTTTTACTTTTAGAGCAGAGGTGAATTATTAAAATTAGATAAATACATGAAAATAAATAATTTACATATAATATTTTTATTGTTTGCAATATCATTTTCGGTACATTCGCAAAATTTGGTAAGTACCTATATTTGGAATGCAACCAGTTCACCGGTATATTCTTTTCAACCAGAAGAAGGTAAATGTTATGAATTAAGAATTACCGGAGCGTTTGCAAATAATTCAGCCGACCAGACTGCATATTTCGATGCATGGTATCGGTTTAATAATCTGACTAATGCAATGATTGAAGCCAGAAATTTACCTTGGGCTACAGAAGAACCTTATAAGTCGGCCTCTCCGGTTAATGTTGCTTATAATCAGGCACATGAATATATTTTCCGATTTTCGGTGTGTCCGGCTAGTAATCCGAAACCTTTTACTTTGGAATATAGTGATGTATCATTTGCAGATAATTCTGGCTCTCTGTCTTTTGAGTGGTATGAGGTCACAACCGGTTGTGATGTGCCTCCAACCGGACTTACATTAACCGACACCGTGAAAGTTTGCGAAACGGAGTATTTAATTGAAACAAACAAGACCGGTGGTACTTTTAAATGGTCTACCGGAGAAACTACTGCATCAATCTTAGTATCTACCACACAAACTTATATTGTAACCGTAAATATTGGTGTTTGTGAATTAGTAGACACTTCTCATGTTTTTTTTGTTCCTAAACTATTAGTTCCCGAGATTTCAAAATCTATAAATCCATTCTGTAATGGAAAAGATGGAGAAATTGGCATTGTAGCAAAAGGAGGAACCGCACCCTTTACTTATCAATTAGGAAGCAACCTGAAGCAAGGAGTTGCCGATTTTGCCGGATTGTCGGCAGGTGAATACATACTTACGGTATATGATGCAAATGATTGCAAAAATGATGTGACGGTTAATTTAACTACCGAAATAATGAATACCGAATACACCAATTTTATACAACCATCTTGTAATAAGGCAAATGGAGCAATTACCTTACATGCCAAAGGGGGAACAAGTCCGTATGAGTTTAAACGTGAGGGTGGTAGTTTTAAAAGCGATTCGGTTTTTACGAATCTGCCAACAGGAAATTTAGCATTTATAAGTAAATCAGCATCAGGTTGTACCGATACTTTGAAATTACTATTTACCAATCAGGTTACGAATATTTTTTTCAAAGCTATTATTGTTCCTTCTTGCGATTCTGCATCGGGAGCTATAGTGCTCAATCCTACTGGTGGAGCAACACCTTATAGCTACCTCTGGACAACAGCTACTAATACAACTTCGCAGAATCAGAGCAACTTAGTAGCAGGAACTTATACCGTAACCATTACCGATGCCAATACCTGCAATAAAGATACTACGATTGTTATTTTGAATAAAACCAAAACCATTTTGACCATCGACAAAGAAGATGTAAAATGTATTGGTAAATCTACCGGTAGAATTACAACTAAAGTTACTAATATCGCCGGAGGGGTAAATTATTTGTGGTCTAATGGTGCTAAGACGGCTCTTTTAGAGAATGTTCCTGCTGGGAAATATATTGTTAGTGTTACTAATGGCGATGCTTGTGTAACTACCGATTCTGTTGAACTTATAGTAATAAGCAATTTGAGTATTGCCGGCGAGTATCCATTAGTTTGTGATAATCGTGGTTTACTTTCAATTGATATTACTCCATTGGGCAATGGTGCACCCCATAGTTATGAGTGGTCTAATGTCAGTACAAAAGAAGATTTAATTGTCAGTACAAAAGAAGATTTAATGAATGTAAAAGCAGCCAATTATTCTGTTACCGTCACTGATGTTCATGTATGTAAGGATTCTGCGGTGTTTACCGGAAACCTTGCTAATTTCCAGATTTCTCATGAGGTAAAAGGTTGTACAATGAACAATCAGGGCAAAGTAATAGTAACAGCAACCTCTGATACAGATAGTATATTTGCTTTTCAATGGGCCGATGGTAGCACCCAAAACACTTTAATAAATCAGGGGAGAAGTACCCGAACAGTAACCATTACCGACCAGCATAATTGTAAAAAAGTCTATGATATTGTTATTGAAGACGGAGACCCTTGTCTTGATATTCCAAATGTCTTTACTCCAAACAGTGATAATATAAATGACACATGGAATATCAGGCAATTAGAAGATAAAACAGTAGAAGAGGTTAGTGTCTACAATAGGTGGGGAACAAGAGTTTTCTTCTCAGAGCGTTACGATACGCCTTGGGACGGGAAATACGCAGGTGTGAGACTTCCTATTGCATCTTATTTCTATACAGTGCGTTTTGCCGATGGCGAAGAGGTATCGGGAGTGGTTTCTATTAAATATTAGTTACAGTTTTAGATTTATGATATTATGATAAGATTATCAATTTTAATAATATTTCTTGCAATCAGTTTTTTTGTTCACGGACAACAATGGCTGCAACAAAATCAGTATTTTCATAATGAGGTAGTTATAAATCCGGCAGTTGCAGGAGCTAAAGATTGTGGTTCATTTGGAATATCAGTAAGAAAACAATGGCTCGGATTGGATCAAAGCCCGTTGTCGCAGACCGCTTTTTTTCAAATAGAGCTCGGTAAAAAATCTGGAATAGGAGTAGTAGCCTTTAACGACATATCGGGTGCTGCAAAATATAGAGGTGCTGAGTTTCAATATTCTCACCATGTATTCAAGACCAGTTCTAGTATTCTAGCTTTAGGTTTGTCTGCTAAAATACAACATTATCGTTTCGATGAAACCGATTTTATGCCCGAAATATATGAAGATCCGGCATTGACTTACACGGAAATGAAGAATTCTCTTGTTGATGCTGCCTTTGGAGCTTTTTATAGAACCGGAGCTTTTGATATTGGCTTAGGTGCACATAATTTACTTTCAACCCTTGCAGGGCTTGATCCTTTTGATATTCTTAAACGTCATTATTTTATTCATTCAAGTTACGAATATGCGACAAAAAGATGGATACTTACACCCTCTATACTTTTAAAATCTACAGAAAATCTGGCATTTAGTTTCGATGTGAGTGTTAAATTGTTGCTTAGAAAACATTTCTTAACCGGATTAAATTATAGACGTGGCGATGGTGTAGATATTATGCTTGGGTTTGAGAAATCTAAATGGCTTATGGCTTATAGCTATGGCTTAGTCCTTTCAAATTTGAGAATGCACAATATAGGTTCTCATGAAATTTTTATAGGATATCGCTTTTGTAAAGAGAGTAAGTTTAACGGAAAACGAAGGCTTGTACCTTGTGCAAAATATTGATTTTAAGTATTCACCCCGTCAATTACTACCTAAAAAATAAGTGACGGGGTTAATACTTTTAGCTATAAACTGTAGCCAACACCTACATTTATACTTTTAGTAATTACATCTGCACCTAAACTAAAACTTATTCTGTTTTTTAATACATAGAGAACACCAACTCCTAAATGAATATCTATGAGATTTTCATATTTAAAATAATGATCCCTATCCGGATTGGGTTGGTTTAACGTGTTAATATAATGAATTCCAAGATTCCCATAAATGAGCAAGTTCTTTTTCATTGAAATACCAATTCCGGTAGCAACGACATATTCAACAAAGCCTGATTTTTTTTGTAATAATGAGCTTGAATCTAAAGAAATACCTTCATTTAGATAATAACCTCTTACGTTTGTTTTAGCCTCGAAATTATAGCTTAATCGCTGTTTTTCATTATGTATAAAGACAGAGATTCCTATGTTTTTTTTCTGAATATTGTAGTTTGCCAATAAAGAGAATTTAGAATTAAATTCATAAAAATTGTATGAAGTAGAATCGCTTATTTTGTCATTAAAGAAAAAAACTTGAGATTTTACAATATTGGCACTGGTAAAAAACAACAAAAACAAAGTTATCTGTGCTAATGTCTTTGTGTTAATTTGCTTTAAATGGAGCATCGTTACTAGCGTGAGTTAAAATTTAGTTAATTTTAGTACTGTCTACTACTACAGGAAATGATGTTGATGCTGTAATAAATATGTCTAAATGATCACCTTGATAAAGACTTCTGCCTTTAAAGTCGTAATAAAGAGTATCTGTCCAGATAGAATCAGTAGAGTTGCTCTCTTTAATTAAAAAATAAACCTCAGTACGGAGTACATCTAGAGATAATAGGTTTTCTCCAAAATAATAAGTAGGAGTTTGTTCATCATATTTAAGAACCCTCTGAGCAGGATAAGGAATCATGCCACTTCTATATTTACCTGAATCTATGAATTTTATATCATATTTTACAGAGTCTTTTTCATAGTGATTGTAGAAAATATATGTAATATCTTCGCAACATTCAATATCATTACAAACTGTAAAAATAAATAAGGTTGCTAATAAACCTGTGATAACTAAAATTTTATTCATTACCTTTTTGAATTATAAGTAAAAACGTTAATATTAAATATTATTATACAAATATTATACAAAGGTAAGAAAATGGAAAGAGAGTTAAGGTGTTTTATGGTTTAAAAATAACATGATTAATTATAAGGATTTAAATTTCTGAAAAGGCATTTCTAACGATTCTGCTTACCTCTTCTTTTTTCCATGGTTTTAGAATACAACGATAAACGTTTCCTTCCGAAATAGCTTCTTGAACCTTTTCCGAACTCATAAATCCGGTGAGCATCATACAAACAGTATCAGGGTGTTTCTTTTTTATTTGGTTTATAAAATCAACACCGTCCATTCCAGGCATTTTGAAATCTGTAATTATAACTTTTATTTTTTCATTGGTTACAATATCCAAAGCCTCGTCGGCACTGAGAGATGTGTAAACATTATATTCGCTTCTGAAATTTATTTTGAACAATTCAAGATTGACAATTTCGTCGTCTACGTACAAAATTTTTTGCATAGCAGTAAGGTTTCTATTCGTTTAATTTCTAGTCTCAATATTAGTAATAATACCGATATAAACATACATTATGTTTATTTTTTTTGTTAATTATTTTTTAACAAATACAATATAAATCTAAACTTACTTGTACTTTTGTATTTTAGAGTTTAAAAATGAATTTAATGTAATATTATGGCACAGTGGTTTGAATGCAAGGTTAAATATGATAAAATTGACGAGTTAAGTGGGAAAGAAAAATCAGTTACTGAACCATATCTAGTTGATGCGTTATCGTTTACAGAGGCAGAAGTGAGAATTACCAGACAAGCAGAACAGTTTGTGAGCGGAGAATTTGCACTTACTAATATCAATCGTACAAAAATTGAAGAGATTCATCCTTATGAGGCTGATGGATATTGGTTTAAATGCAAAATTGTATTTCTAGACATTGACGAAAATAGTGGCAAAGAAAAGAAATCAATTGCAGAAATGCTTGTGAATGCTGAAAATATGATTCAAGCATGTGAAAGATTGGCAGAACAGTTAAAATCTGTTATTGTGCCGTATAGAATTACCAGTATGCTTGAAACAAAAATTGTAGATGTATTTCCGTATTTTGAAAATGAGGAGGAAAATATTTCTAAAGAATCAAATAAGGCTGATACTATAATTGATGAATCCTTGGTTGAAGCTACGAGCGACGTGTTTTAAAAATTTCAAATAAAAAATGCAGTAAGCTATTATTAAAATTGCTTACTGCATTTTTTTATTATACCAATGCAATTCTTTATTTTATAAATAGTTGAGTTGAATATAACCTTTCTCCTGATATTTTAAGTGTATATATACCTGTATTTATATTTGGAATAAATAGCTTCTTATCTACAGATTTTTCTGTGAAAATAGTTTTCCCGTTGGTAGTAAAAACGGTCACAATCCCATCAATTGGAAGCTGAAGCCATGTCATTGCTGAAATAGGATTTGGAAATACGTCAGCCATTTCTGATACCGTTTCTAATTCAGTATCGGTACCAAGCTGACATTCAGCAATATTAGATAGCGACTGACTATATGGCCCTGAATCAGATTTTAATATAGCAGGTGAGCATACATCATTATATGTAAACACTACTCTTAAAAACTTTTTGTCGCGTTTATGTATTCTCTTTTTGAGAAAGATGCGGTCGTTAGCAACAACTTCAGAAATGTTTGTTTCAGCCGTTCTTAGATAATTCTGAAACTCATATCGTTGAGAGATATTCATTTTTAAGCTATCGAACCCCTCCCACAAATAAACACTGTCTGGTTTATACAATTGATTAAATTCCGACAATCCCCTTATCTTTAATTCAAGTTCAACACTATCTCCAATAAGAGCTTGAGTTGTAGTATAATCTAAGTACAAGGTTCTTTTGGGTGTGCTGGGTAAACTTTTTTCACCATTACTAGAAACTGCAGTAAGAATATATTTATCGGCTTTATCTTTACTCGTATTTTTATCTGTAAAGACGCTTAAACTGTCGTGAACTCTGATTCCTATAGAATCGTATTTGAGGGTTGTGAAGTTAAATTTTGAAATTATATAATATGCAACATCAGCTGCTGCCGAACGCTCCCAAACAATCATATTATTATCTGTCTTTTCATCTCTTGTAATAATGCAAATGTGCTTGATTGTGTTTACTTTAGGTAGATAAACAGTTTCTAACTTGGTGTTTTCAGTAACTCCTACTATTGTAAATTGCCTAGTTTCATAATCTACACCATTTGAAAAAAGTACAACAACTCTATTATCGCACTCCTCTCCAATAAAAGGTATTGTGGTGCAGGAATAAGTATAATCGACCGAAAAATTTCCTTGTTCATCGGCATAGGCCGTTACGGTGTTCTTAATACCAGAAATTGTAATTTTTATACTAGAATGATCTGTTTCATTCCAAAGTTGTGCTTTTCCTGTGAATGTAACAGTGTGTTGCTGAGCCTGAACGTGAAATAAACACGAAAAAAAGGCTATTAAGTATAGTATTCTCATGATTTTAAGATTTAAATTATATAACTTTTAAAATCTTTACTTTTAAATATTTCTTTTTATTGCTTTCATATTCAAATTTTAAAAGTAAAAGAAAGACAAATTCTAAAATAAAGATACTTTCAAAAATACATTGGTTTTTATAGGTTTAAAACTTTTATGTGATTATTCTTTATGATATATAGCAGTTTCAATTTTGATATAAAACATGTTTTTCAAGTACGAGTTGATGTTTGGTGAGCTAGTTTGTTTTGTTGATAAGTCTATAATTCATTTAAATACAACTATGTAATTAAATGAATTTATAATTGTATGTTGCTTTTAAATTTTCACGAAAAATTTAATTTGAAAAATTAACATGTGATTTAGACAAACTAAATACAAATTTTAACTATATTTTTTTTAAATTTGTTGGGTTAAACCTCATTTAAGACAGCGTAAGTTGTTCTTTTTTAATTTAAGACAATTAAGGAATTATCTAATGAGTAGAGTAGGACAATATATTATAATTTTTATTTTGCTTTTGATAGCAGTGCCGAGTTATTCTCAGGTAAATGCTGATTCATTAGTAAAATTGATTCCTACTGCCAACAGTGAACAAAAAGTTAAGATTTATTCAGAACTAGAAAAGATTTATTTTGGTAATGATATAAATAAGGCTGAATACTATGCTCGTAAAGCTATTTATGAAGCTAAAGCATTGGATAAGAAAAAGGAATTAGCTGATATGTACCACGAGCTAGGTAAAATTATAAGAATTAAAAATTTTGATGATAGTTCTTTAGTTTATTTTAGAAAGTCTATAGAAATAAAACAGTTTACAAAAGATTACGAAGGCTTACATAAAACTTGGGGAAATATAGGTGATATGTATCTGTATAGAGGCGAATGGGAAAAAGGTCTTATGGCTGCTGATTCAGTGATGAATTATGCAAAAAAAGCTGATAACAAACGTAGTACTGGAATATCAAATATGCTTAAAGGTAACATATATCTTCAAATGGCTAAATATGATAAGGCCAATGTGCATCTTCAACAAGCTCTTAAAATTTTTGAAGAAATTGATGATAAACCTGGAATAGCAAGGGCACTTAATAATATTGCTCTTATATACCAAAATCTTGATAAACTTGAAGAGGCTCTCAAATTTTTTAAATCTTCACTAGAAATTAGTGAGTTTTTAAGAGATGTTAGGAGTGAGGCTGAAGCACTTAATAATATTGGAAATATATACTCTAATAAGGTGATAAAAAATTACGATGCTAATCACTCTGATAGAAAGGCAATAGATTCAGCTATTTTATATAACACCAAAGCTAAAGAGAAATTTAAGAAAATTGATTATTTAACTGGGCAAGTAAGTTCTAATAATAACATTGGGTTTATATATTTTCATTCAAAAAATCCTAAACTTGCTTTAAAGGTATTTGAAGAGTCAGAGGAACTACTAAAAAAAATATCTAACCCTTACGAAGAAATTGTTGTTAATAATGCTTTGGCGTTATGTCATAGAGATTTGAAGAACTATACAGAGGCACTTGCTTATTCTAAAAAAGCACTTGAAATTTCCAAAGAAAATAAGATAAAAGAAAGAGAAATGATGAGTTCTCGGTATGTGAGTTCAATATATGATTCTTTAGGAAATCATAAGGAAGCTCTTAAGTATTTTATTCTTTATGCTGATTTAATGGATGATCTAAGGGATTCAGTAACTCAGAAAATAGTAGAAGAGCTCAAAACACAATACAATACTGAAAAACAAGAGCAAATAATAGCAAACCAAAAAAGCTCAAATGAAAAGCAAAAAGCTTTGAATGAGAAACAATTAGAGATAAATAAACGCCAGAAGAACCAGTTGCTTCTTTCTGTAATTTCCGTTGCGATTGTGTTAATTTTCTTGATACTTATGATAAGACAGTACCTTGAAAAGAGAAAGGCAAATAACCAATTACAACATAAAAACGAAGAGGTTTCTCAACAAAATGAGGAAATTCAAAGTCAGCGAGATGAGATTTATAAGCAAAAGGAACTCATTGAAGATCAACAAAAAGGGATTTTAGATAGTATTCAGTACGCAAGTAGGATACAGCAAGCAGTATTGCCGCAAACAGATATTCTATTTGATATTATGGGTCCGGAGCATTTTGTATTGTTCAAACCGCGAGATATAGTAAGTGGAGATTTCTTTTGGATGGGTAAGATAGGCAACCGTAAAATAATTGTTGCTGCCGATTGTACCGGTCACGGTGTTCCCGGAGCTTTCATGAGTATGTTAGGTATAGCATTTCTAAATGAAATTGTAAACACCGGAGAGCGTATTACTGCCAATGTTATGCTTAATCAATTAAGAGAATTGGTTATTCATTCGCTTCGACAAACCGGAAAAACGGGAGAACAAAAGGATGGAATGGATTTGTCGCTTTATATAATAAATGAAGATGAGAGCGAAATAGAATTTGCAGGAGCAAACAATCCGATACTTATAGTTAGACCACTTGGCGATGAAAGTCTGTATGATGTGTTTGAAAATGAGAAAATTAATCAGCAGATTTTAAGTAGCGATTATACCAAAGAGCAGTTTCAGGTTATCACTCTTAAAGCAGATAAAATGCCAATAGGTATTTATGCAAGTAATAAACCTTTTGAAAATATTACATTTAAAATCCGTAAAGGAGATGTTATCTATGCTTTTTCTGATGGCTATCAGGATCAGTTTGGTGGCTTGAAAAACAAGAAGTTTATGATTAAAAATCTAAAACAATTGCTTGTAAACAATTACCAAAAAGAAATGTCGGAACAGGAACGTCTTCTCGATAACACTATTGAAAATTGGAAAAAAGAAGGAAACTGTGATCAAATAGATGATATATTGGTTATTGGAATGAGAGTTTGTTAATATTATACCACTAAAATACATGTTGTCTTATTCAATCCTTGAAATTTCTCAGATCGTTTCAGGAAAAATTCTCGGTTCAGGAAATGTAATTATTAATCAGTTTTTTACCGATAGTAGAAAAGTTATTCAAGGAACCTCAGGTCTTTTTTTTGCCATAAAAGGTGAAAACCACGATGGTCATAAATTTATAAGTCAGGTGTATGAATTTGGCGTTAAAAATTTTTTAATTTCAGACACTCAGTCTATTGAATCTCTTGATTTGCCCGATGCAAATTTTGTAATTGTAGAAAATGTACTAAAAGCCTTTCAGACCCTTGCAGCATACCATAGGTCTACGTTTAAAATTCCTGTTGTTGGAATTATCGGAAGCAATGGCAAAACGATAATCAAAGAGTGGTTATTTTATCTGCTCAAACAGCAGGTTGCACTTATAAGAAGCCCTAAAAGCTATAATTCTCAAATTGGAGTTCCACTTTCTGTACTGCTTATGAATGATTTTCATAAGATGGCTATTTTTGAAGCTGGAATTTCTATGCCCAAAGAAATGACTGTGCTAGAGTCTATTATAAAACCTAAAGTAGTTATTTTTTCTAATATTGGTAATGCACATCAGGAAAATTTTGAATCACTTGAACAGAAGGTATATGAAAAATTGCAGTTAGCTATAAATAGTGAATTGCTTATATATTGTGCCGATTATGATGTAATTACGAAAGTATTAGCGAAACCCGAATTTAAGCATATTCAGATTTTATCTTGGGGAATAAAGCGTGATGCTCATGTGAAAATTTCTAATATCAATGTACTTCATAATACAACCGAAATTCAAGGCGAGGTGAAGTCAAAAACATTTTCGTTTACTATTCCTTTTACCGACAGAGCTTCTATTGAGAATGCAATACATTGTTACATGTTGTTGATTTCGGCCGGACAGATGAGTAAGAACATGAAAAAATTGTTTCTCACACTCCCTCCCGTGGCTATGAGGCTTGAATTGAAAGAAGGTAAAAATAATTGTACAATAATAAATGATTCATATAATTCAGATTTAGAGAGTATTAAGATAGCTATTGATTTTCTTAAGCAGCAAAAACAATATGAACGAAAAACAATTATAATTTCTGATATTCAACAAAGTGATATTCCTGAAGAGAATGTCTATAAAGAAATATTTGATATTATAATGCTTAATAAAATTGACAATCTGATAACTATAGGATCAAAATTTTTGAAATATAAAAAGTATTATAAAGGTAATTTACTGTCTTTCAAAGATACTGATGCGTTTATAGGTAGTTTACAAAATATTGCAATCAGCAATGAAATTATACTTATTAAAGGTGCTCGGAAATATCAGTTTGAGAGAATTTCTACTTTATTAGAGTTCAAAACGCATCAAACCGTATTAGAAATAAATTTAAGTGCAATTGTTTCAAACCTTAATTATTTCAGGTCGTTGATGGCTGATAAGGTGAAAATAATGGTTATGGTAAAAGCCTTTTCTTATGGAAGTGGTAGTTACGAAATTGCCAATTTACTTCAACATCATAGAGTAGATTATTTAGCAGTAGCATTTGTAGATGAAGGGGTAGAGCTCAGAAAATCGGGCATTACAATACCTATCGTAGTAATGAATCCGGAGCTGAATTCTTTTCAATTGATGGTTGAATATAGTTTAGAACCCGAAATTTACAACATGAGGGCTTTAAATCATGTAATAAGAACTCTAAAGCAGATAGAATACAAAGGAGCTTACCCAATACATGTGAAGATTGATACCGGAATGAAGCGTATGGGATTTGAGGCTGATAGTATTGATGAGGTATTGATTAAAATATTGGAAGAGAATTGTATAAAAGTAGCCTCAGTTTTTTCACATTTAGCGGGAAGCGACGATGCTCAGTTTGATGATTTTACTAGTAATCAAATACATACATTTACATCAGTTTGTGATAAATTTTCGAAAGCTCTTGATTATTCTTTTGTCAGACATATTCTAAATTCTGCCGGAATAGAACGCTTCTCTGGTGCTCAGTTAGATATGGTTCGATTGGGAATAGGACTCTATGGCATAAGTGTTTTAGATGGTGCAAAAACTCAAAATATTAGTACCTTAAAAACTTCTATTTCGCAAATCAAAGCCGTAAGTGAATATGAATCTGTAGGATATAGTAGAAAAGGACGAGTGCAACGAAATTCTAGAATTGCTGTGCTACCAATTGGCTATGCCGATGGACTAAGCAGAGGTTTGAGTAATGGTGTAGGTTCTGTAATTATAAACGGAACAAAAGTACCATATATTGGAAATATTTGTATGGATGCCTGCATGGTTGATGTTACAGATATTGAAGCAAATGAAGGCGATGAGGTCATCATATTTGGAAGCGAATTACCAATAACAGAAATTGCAAATTTGCTCAATACAATTCCTTACGAAATTCTTACCGGAATATCAAGACGTGTAAAAAGAGTCTATTTTCAAGAATAGAAATCTTAATTTGTGATTTTTTTATGCTGTTGGGTAGAAAATCATAATGTCTTTTAGTACATATTTTGTAAATCGCATTAAATAAACAAGTTGTGTAATAAACCGATGCTTTGTGTGCAGTTCATGTCCAACCGCTTTATTTTGAGTTAATGATGATATATGTTACTTTTGAAACTAAATATTACCGCAAGGGTAAAAAGTTAAGAGTAAAAAACTAAAATCTTATAGTATGAAAAAATTGTGGTTACGCTTTCTAGCTGTTTCATTTTTCGTGATGATTTCAGCACTAACGCATTCGCAAACGGTTGTTGATGCTTATGGTAAACTAAAAATAGAGGGAACAAAAATAATATCTGAAAGTGGAAGTTCAGTTCAGTTACGAGGGATGTCCTTTTTTTGGAGTCAATGGCAGGGCAAGTATTATACCTATAATACGGTAAAATGGCTACGCGACGATTGGAAATGCACCATTGTAAGAGCAGCTATGGGAATCCAGCAGGGCGGATATATGACAAATCCGGCACTTGAGCGTCAGAAAGTAGAAGCTGTTGTAGATGCTGCAATTGACCTTGGTATCTATGTAATCATAGACTGGCATAGTCACACCGCAGAAGGTACTGTAGAGACCGATTCTGCTGTTTCTTTCTTTTCTGCTATGGCAAAAAAATATGCTGCATATCCAAATGTTATTTATGAAATATATAATGAGCCTTTACAAGTCAGCTGGGCTTCGGTGGTAAAACCATACCATTTGAAAGTAATAGAAGCAATAAGGAAGTATGACAAGGAAAATATTATTGTTTGTGGTACCCCTACTTGGTCACAAGATGTAGATATTGCAGCACAAAGTCCAATAACAGGATATAAAAACATTGCTTATACGCTTCATTATTATGCAGCTTCGCACAAAAAAGATTTAAGAGACAAAGCAACAATTGCTTTAAATAAAGGTATCTGTTTATTTGTAACCGAGTTTGGAACTTGCAAAAATGATGGAGGAAATCCTATAGATACTTTAGAATCTCGTTTGTGGTTTGAATTTATGGATAAGCACGAAATTTCATGGTGTAACTGGTCTATAGCCGATAAAGTTGAAGCCGCATCTGCTATTCCTCCCGGTGCCAGTCCTGATGGTAATTGGGATCCTGCTACACTAACCGTTTCAGGTACTATAGTGAGAACTGAATTAATTAAGAAGTGGAAACAACCAGAGGTTGTACTCTCTGCACCAAAATTCAGTTTAAGTCCGCAAAATCAAACAGTTTCAGAAGGAGCTACCGTAAAACTTACAGCTTCTGCTTATGGAGTAGAACCAATTACTTTTCAGTGGTATAAAAATGGAGAGATTTTAGAAAATCAAACTGATGATACATTACTTCTTGAAAACATTTCTCAAACCGCAATTGGTCAGTATTATGTAGTAGCAACTAATGAAATAGGTTCTATTCAAAGTGTTACTTCAACAGTTCTTTTAGGTTACCAAAAAGCTTATAAAGATATGGTGAATTTTATACCAGGCATAGTTGAGGCAGAAAATTATGACGAAGGTGGCGAAGGTATTGCCTATTATGATGCTTCTTTAGGAAATGCAGGTAATAAATACAGAACAGATAATGTTGATATTGAAGCTACTACCGATATATCTGCTGGGTTTAATCTTGGTTGGACTGATACTGGAGACTGGCTTGAATATTCTATAAATGCCAAAGGAGCCGGAGATTATTCAATTGAACTGAGAGTTGCTGCAAATGGTGCTGCAGGTAGTTTCAGATTATTGCTTGACGGTGAGGTTATTGTGCCTATTACTTCTGTAGCTTCTACAGGTGGGTGGCAAACATGGATCACCTTGGCTTTACCTGATAAAGTTACTATTGCTGAGGGTAATCACATCCTTCGATTGGAAATTGTTTCAGGTGGTTTCAATTTGAATAATATAAGTTTTGGTTTAGATACGTATACTGACTGTAATAATGATAGCAAAGGTAGTGCATATATTGATGATTGTGGTACTTGTGTAGGTGGAAATACGGGGCTTGTTCCTTGTTCAGTTCAAATCATAACCGTAGCAAAAGGTTGGTCTTTATTGCCTTTATTTATTGAAACTCCTGATATGAGTATAGATAAAATGTTTCCGGTAATATCAATTATTAAAGATAATGATTCATTATATTTTGACCGATCTAAGACTCCTGTAGATAGTAATTTTTCTACTCTAAGTGCTGGAAGTGCCTATAAAGTATATAGTCCGATTGCTCATTCGGTACAAGTAAAAGGTACGGTAAAAGAACTTGTTAATACTAAGGTAAAAGCAGGTTGGAATTTAGTTGCTGTGCCTCTAAACAATGATATGCTGATAGAAGATTATCCTGCAAATGTTAAAATAATTAAAGATTTTGATAGCTTCTATGACAAAAATGATATTTATGATAAAAATACAAGCATCAAAAGCGGTAAGGCATATTATTTAAATGCTGATGCTGATGGTGAAATTATTTGGAAAAAATAGGTATTAGAAAAAAGAAAGCCTTGTAATCGGGGATGATACAAGGCTTTTCTAACCTAACCATAATTAATAAAGGGGCATAAAAATGTGTGTAATAAGCATTACACATTTATTAAGTCGCTCAAGAATTGTAAATCTTACAAATATTACAAAAAAAGCATCTGTTTTTGGCAGATGCTTTTTTTTTGATGCGTATTAATGCTAATTATTTTTCATTAGCTGCAATAGTCTGTTCCATTTTACTAATAGATTCATTAGGTAAAACATATACAAGTTTATCTTTTTCAATGTTATCTTTAAAGGTTGAGATACATTTTGAAAGAAACTCTTGTTCTGTTCTAAATACCCTGCAATAGCTACACTTCATCATGTGCATATTGAGGTTGATTTTTTCTCTGAAAGTTAATTTTTCAAACTTACGTTTTGTCTCCAAATAAGTAGCTTTCTCGCAAGGCACAATAAAGCACTTAATAATTGTAATCCATCCTTTTTGTAGCAAATTCATAACGCTTTTTTTTATCTATTATCCGGTGCAAACCAATTTTTTTCGATACATTTTCTTAACTTAAGTTTCGCTCTGTGCATCAAAACCCAAAGGTTTGACGGGGTAATATCTAACTCCTTACATATCTCTTCAGTCGAATAATCTTGAATTTCTTTCAGTGAAAACGTTGCTGCCATTTTATCAGGCATGTTAGCAAGACAAGCTTGTAGAATTTTGTAAAACTCAGTGTTTTCTAGCACTTGAGTCTCTTTATACTCCCACGCATTTGGAAGAGCTTCATCTTCCCAATGCCCTCTAAGAATACCTTCTCTCTGGAAATGTTCATTATTATCGAGAATATTATCTTCTTTTTTCCTTACCGATTTTCTATAATGATCTATGATTTTTCTTTTCAGAATAGAAGTCAACCATGTTTTTTCTGTACTTCTCCCTTCGAAAGAATTTTTAGCCTTTACAGCCGAAAGGAAAGTGTCTTGAACTAAATCTTGAGCTGTTTCTTGATCATATACACGCGCCATAGCGAAATTGTATAGATAATTTCCATATTTTGAAACCCAAGTTGATGGGTTTAGGGCTATATCACTCATGTTTATTTAAATTTATTGCTACCTTACAAAAATAAGAAACAAAGGCGGATAAATACATAAATGTTTAATTTTTTTATAAAAAAAGCAGCAGACCTATAAGCCGGATTCTGTACTTCATCTCCTGAAGTATCTATCATTTATCTATGCGACCTACCCTCCAACAATCGAGCGGGTAGCCCTCAAGCGTTGGTATACATGGTCTTGCAACCCGTTAGGAACACAGCCATATATGTTGCCATACATGCTGGTGGGCTCTTACTCCACCTTCTCACCCTTACATTTCTCATAAGTAAACTTATAATTAATGCGGTTTTTTTCTTCTGCTCTACTATATCTTCACAAATATCTGTTATTTCAACAGTACGGCACCCTTTGTTGTCCGGACTTTCCTCTGTTATTTTACTAACAGCGATAGAACGTTC
Source organism: Bacteroidales bacterium (assembly GCA_016714605.1). GTDB lineage: Bacteria > Bacteroidota > Bacteroidia > Bacteroidales > UBA1715 > JADKDL01. The sequence goes on from JADKDL010000029.1 coordinate 36,438, forward strand.
TGCTGCAACGGAGATTAATTGCAAAAGTACATTTTTTTTCCTTTTCTAAGGGTTTATTTGTTTTATTCTTATATTTTTACTTCTAGTTTATTTTACACGTTTATTATGGATGATTTTTCTTTGTTTGACTCCGGTTCTGAACCTGTTGCTCCAGTTTTTTTCTCTGATGAAACCGGCAAACCATTTACAAATTGTAAGTTGTGTAATAAAGAGCTCGTTGAGAGCAACTCTGTATATACTATAGAAAAGGCTTATGTTCGCAATGTAGAAAAAAATGAGAATAAATTAATATTCGAATTTGTGTATTGTAATGATTGTATGGAGGAGCTTCGTGGTTCTATTTCTAAAGAATCTATGCAAAGAATTACTGCATATTTTCAAAGCAATTCTAACATAATAGAACGATATGAGAAATTTTCAAAATCAAATTTGTTTGATGCCGACTCATGGATAAACAATTGTATTATAAACAACTCTGATATAAGTGAAATAGAAGAATATCAATTATATTGCTCTTGCAAAGGAGGTAACATGCTTTTAATATTACTCCCTATATGATTTCGGGTAAAGCAATTGATGAAATTGTAGCTCTACTCTCAAATGAAACCTTAGATTCGCTCAACGATTTGTGGATAGACTTTTGGACTTACCGGCCGAGTTAAAAGATATTTTCAAAACGAGACCTATTTTGATATAAATACTTTTCTAAATATCAAAATTCTTATTAATACTGACAGGGTTTTTATAAGAACTTAATGAAGGTTATTTAGCTTAATATTTAAATGATAAAATCCATATTGTCAGTTTTATATAAAAATATTTTGAGGTTTATTGAGCAAAATACCTTTTCTTAAACCAAAATGCTAAATTAACCAAAGCAATCATCACTGGAACTTCTACCAGTGGACCAATAACTGCTGCGAATGCTTCGCCCGAATTGATTCCGAATATTGCAATGGCAACTGCAATTGCCAACTCGAAGTTGTTGCTGGCTGCGGTGAATGAGAGGGTTGTTGACTGTTCATAGTTTGCACCGAATTTTTTACTCATAAAGAATGAAAGAACAAACATCAACACAAAATAGATTGTTAATGGAATAGCAATACGAACAACATCTAACGGTATTTTTACGATATATTCGCCTTTAAGTGAAAACATTACAACTATAGTGAACAGCAATGCAAAAAGCGTGAGCGGACTAATTTTCGGCACAAATCGGGTTTCGTACCATTGTTTGTCTTTTACACGCGTAAGGATGTATCGGGTTAGGAAGCCTAAAATAAATGGTATTCCGAGATATATAAATACGCTTTCACCAATTGCTCCAATGGTAATTTGCGAAACACTGTCGTTTACCGGTAAGCCAAACCAACCGGGCAATATAGCTATAAAGAAGTAAGCATATGCTGAGAAAAGTAAAACCTGAAATATAGAGTTAAAAGCCACCAATCCAGCAGCATATTGCGTATCGCCTTTTGCGAGGTCGTTCCACACAATCACCATTGCGATGCATCGTGCTAGTCCGATAAGGATTACGCCATACATGTAGTCGATGTTGAATTGCAGGAATATGATAGCAAGTAAGAACATCAAAATAGGGCCAATAACCCAGTTTTGCACCAATGAGAGCCCGAGGATTTTTGTGTTTTTAAAAACATCGCCCAGTTCTTCATATTTCACTTTTGCCAGTGGAGGATACATCATTACAATTAATCCAATAGCAATAGGAATATTGGTTGTTCCAGATGACAAACTATTCCAAAATTTGGCAACTTGAGGTATTGCCCAACCCATAAATACACCCAATCCCATTGCGAGGAAAATCCAAAGAGTTAAGTATTGATCGAGAAATTTTAAACGTTTTTGAGATGGCATATTTTTAGGAATTAAGATTATTTGTAACTAGAGACAGTAACACTAAAAATTCCAATTTCCCCACTTTTGAAACTTTCTATTTCAACTTGGGTAAGATAATTAGCAAGAATGTTTTCAGGTATTGCAATTTCTTTCTGTTTATGTACCGTAATATTTTCAAAACCTTGTTTTTCAATAATATTAAGATATTCGTTAATATCTATTGCACCAGATACACAACCTGCATACATTTCGGCATCTTTGCGTAGTTTTTCGGGCAGTTCGCCTTTCAAAACCACATCAGAGACACAAAAATGTCCGTTTGGTTTGAGAACTCTCAGTATTTGAGCAAAGGCTTTGTTCTTGTCGGGTACAAGGTTCAAAACGCAGTTGGAAACAACAACATCGAAGGTATTATCAGGCAAGGGCATTTCTTCAATATCGCCTTTTACAAATTCTACATTTGTAAAACCAAGTTTTTGAGCGTTTTTGTTGGCTTTAGAGAGCATTGCATCGGTAAAATCCAAACCTGTTACTGAGCCTGTTTCACCTACAATTGCACGAACAACAAAGCAATCGTTTCCTGCTCCGCTACCTAAATCTAAAACCGCATCGCCAATTTTTATTCCTGCAAATTGCGTTGGTATTCCACAACCCAAACCTAAGTCAGCATCGGGGTTGTAGCCTGCAAGAGCATCATAATTTTCGCTAAAAATTGTATAATCAACACCCGAGCAACATGAAGTTGCACCACAACAAGAACTTTCATTTTGATGTTTTGATTGTTGAGCAATCTGTCCGTATTTTTCTTTTACAACCAGTTTTAAATCATTTGCTTCCATCTTGAATATTTGTTAATTGTTCTAAAATTTGAACTGCACTCAAAACATATTTTTCACAACGTGTTTTAAACATATCTTGTTTAATAATTTCTTGATAGTCTGAAGGATTATTCATATCAAGACCATTAAGAAGTTCACGGCAATTAATGGTTTTGTGTTGTTCTTCAAATTTTTTAATAAACTCTACTGTTTTAGAATAAGTTTCTGTTTTCTTGCTATCAACATCGTTGAGAGCTTTTCCATATTCTAATCCTAACACCATTAAAGCTCCCGTCACTGCACCACATGTTAATTGCTGTCTACCCATACCCGCACCAAAGGCACATGCTATTTTTAGACTAGTATCTTCTGATAAACTATAGTTTAATGCAAAAGGAGTTAAAACTGATTGAGAGCAGTTAAAACTATTTCTAAAATACTCAATCGCTTTTTCTGAATTGTTCATTATAATTGAGGTTTAATTTGTTCTTCATAGAGCTTATAAAAACCAGCCTTAATTTCGTCTCTAACTCTTCTGAATTCGCTTATGATGAACTCTTCAGTACCTGTTACGTGGCTCGGATCATCGAAACCAATATGAAGGCGGTGTTTTACTTTGCCGATGAATGCCGGACAAGCTTCATTTGCTCCACCACAAACAGTTACAACGTAGTCCCATTCTTCACCTAGATATTTTTCTACTTGGTCGGATGTGTGATTACTAATATCAATACCTATTTCCTTCATTGCTGCCACCGCACCTGCATTGAGTTTCCCTGCCGCTTGTGTTCCTGCCGAGCAAACGGTCATTCTACTGTCGAAAGATTGCATAAAACCGTGTGCCATTTGGCTTCGGCAACTATTTCCTGTACATAAGATTAGAATTTTCATATAATTAAATTTGAAGATTTGAAAATGTGTTAATTTGAAAATATTAGCAAGAGCATTTTATTTGTGATGTTTCAATTTCAGAAAAAAAGAAATCAAATGCTTGTTTGTATTTTGAGATTGTAGAGTTACAAAGACAGTAGTTCACTTTAAGACCATCAATTTCTCCTTTTATCAATCCAATTTTCTTAAGTTCTTTGAGATGTTGCGAGACTGTAGTTCTGCTCAAAGGAATATGATCTGATATATCGCCCGAAATGCAGGTATTGGATTCAGCAAGAAACTTGAGTATTGCAAGCCTGGCAGGGTGCGAAATTGCTTTGCCGAAATCTGCTAGTTCTTGAAGATCTTTTTCGAAATTATCTTTTTTTATCATGGGTAATGTTTTATGTCGCAAACATACGACATAAAGATTAATTTCCCATAATATTTATATTAAGTTATTGTTAAGATTTTGTTTTGATTGTTTTTTATTCCAAATAATAAAACTCATGCAGAAACTTAAGAATGTAAACGCTGCAAAAATTAACATAATTATATTGAAAGAATATGAGGCTTATAAAATCCAATTTCTCATTTTGAATTTGCTATGACTGGTTCATATAGTGCAAACCAATACTTTCTTTTCTTGAATAAGCATGTTTAATAACTAGATATCCAACATTTATAAGATTACGCAATTCGCACAGCGGTTGAGAAAGCGTAGTAGCTTTATAGAGTGCTTCGGTTTCGTTGTAGATAGTCCAAAGCCTATCGTAAGCACGTTTAAGACGCACTTCGCTGCGAACTATGCCAACATAAACGCTCATAATTTGTTGCACTTCTTTGAGACTCTGCGTTATAAGAACCAACTCTTCAGGTTTTGAAGTACCTTCATCGTTCCAGTCTGGTATTGAAGAGTTTAGAGTTATTGATTCTATATTTTTTATTGCATCTTGAAAAGCCCAGTCAGCATAAACAAGTGCCTCAAGCAAACTATTAGAAGCTAATCTGTTGGCACCGTGCAGTCCGGTATAAGTAGTTTCTCCAGCTGCATATAAGTTCCTTACGGATGTACGAGCATTCGTATCAACTTTAATTCCTCCACACATATAATGCGCAGCAGGCGTTACCGGAATTGGATCTTTGGTAAAATCAATATTTAAAGAGAGACATTTCTGATAAATATTTGGAAAATGATCAATAAGAGCTTTCGATTCTAAATGTGTACAGTCAAGCAGAACATAATCATCGCCACGGGTTTTTATCTCATTATCAATAGCCCTAGCAACAATATCGCGAGGAGCAAGGCAGCCCCGAGGGTCGTATTTGAGCATAAATTCACAACCATCAATTGTTTTGAGAACTGCACCATAACCCCGCATAGCTTCAGTTATAAGGAAAGCCGGTTTTTCTCCCGGATTGTAAAGAGCAGTAGGGTGAAACTGTACAAATTCCATATTATCTACAATACCTTTAGCTCTATACATCATAGCAATACCATCGCCCGATGCAGAGATTGGATTGGTAGTGTTAAGATATAAATTTCCTGCACCTCCGGTTGCAATGAAAGTAATTTTCGATAAGAATGTTTTTACAGCCCCAGTGTTTAAGTCTAAAGCATAAGCACCATAACATTCTATGTCGTTATTGTGTCTTTTTACTATTTTTCCGGTATGATGTTGCGTTATAAGATCTACAGCAAAATGATGTTCTAGAACGGTTATATTTTTATTATTTTTTATTTTTTCAGACAGAGCTCTTTGTATTTCAAAACCTGTATTATCTTTATGATGCAGAATACGGTGTTCAGAATGACCGCCTTCTTTGGCCAAATCAAAATCGCCAGATGCTTTTTTGTCAAAATTAGCTCCCCAACTTATCAGTTCGTCAATGCAAGTAGGAGCGTGAGAAATTATTTTTCTTACAACATCCTCTTCACACAAACCGGCTCCGGCTATCATTGTGTCATTTATATGTTTTTCAAAATCGTCATTGCCAGTTATTACTGCAGCTATGCCACCCTGCGCATATACAGTATTACTATCGTTCAAGTTGGCTTTGGTAATAATTGTTACTTTACCATAAGCTGATGCTTTTATTGCAATGGAAAGTCCGGCTAATCCTGAGCCAATTATCAAAAAATCTGATTTGTTGTTCATGATATTATTTAAAGATTTTATTCAAGGAGCAAAATTTTCGGATGAGTGCAAACGTAGTTTGTTGAAGATTTCGCATGTATGAATATTAAAGGCAAAATTAATGTTTTTTAAAATTTAATTAATATATTCTTTAAACATTTTATAATACATAGTGTAAGTTTTAATTTATATATCAACGTCATTTTGTTAAACAAATGAAAAATTCTTTTGTTTTTTGTTTACTTTCGACTTTAGAGTCCGTTTATGGAGCGGAGTCGAAGCTAGTATTTACTAACTAAATGACATTGATTTATATATCCTTAAATATAGAGTTAAATTTAATGGTGATGTATTTCTATTTCATAACAAATATACTGGTTCAAACATAACAATAAAAAACCTTTGACAGTAATTGCCAAAGGTTTTTGATATGCCTTTATTATAAAGAAAATCAATTTCTCTTAATTAATACGTTTTTCTTTTTTTGTAGTCGCCACCACCACCGCCACTGTATGTTTTGCGGTCGCGATCGTCTCTTTTAAATTTATCTCTTGGAGCTCTGTCTCTACTACCAAAATCTCTAGAACGCTCTCTTTCTCTTGGGCGTTCTTTTCTTTCTTCACCAGCTTTAATTTCAACAACCAAGGTCTTCCTTGGTATTCCAAGTCATTCAGTATATTTACTGCCTCTTGAGCTTGATTTTTATCAACTTCGAAGAAAGTGAAAGTTTTAAGTATTTCAATTTTACCTATAGTAATTTCTTTCATTCCCGGTACATCATTCAATAATTCAAGAAGTTTACCCTTATTCAAAGAGTCTTTCACTCCAATATTAATGAATAATTTAGCTAAATTAGCATTACTTACGCCTCTGCTTGATCTTGAATCGCCATTATCAGAAACATTAATATCTTCAGTGTTTTTATAATAGTCATGGAATCTATTAAATTCTACGGCAATAAGTTTTTTAATGATTTCTTCTTTGGTTAAATCTTCCAGTTTTTTCATAACCGGAGGTAGATAATCATCAATATCAACATCATTAACAACTGTTTGTTCAAGTTTTTCAACTAAGTGAAACAATTGTTTTTCGCAGATTTCTCTACCATCAGGAATTGTTTTGTATTCAAATTGTCTGCCTAATTTCTTTTCAATTTCTCTGATTTTACCCTTTTCTCTTGAATTGATTATAGCAATTGAAACACCATTTTTTCCTGCTCTACCAGTTCTACCGCTACGGTGGGTATAAGCTTCAATATCATCGGGTAAGTTGAAATTGATAACGTGAGTAAGACTGTTTACATCTAGACCTCTAGCAGCCACATCGGTAGCTACTAAAATCTGAAGCGACTTTTGTCTAAAACGAGCCATTACCATATCTCTTTGTGCTTGCGACAAATCTCCGTGAAGTGCATCAGCATTATAGCCATCTTCAATAAGTCTATCAGCTACTTCTTTCGTTTCCATTCTGGTACGACAGAAAACTAAGCCATAGATATTTGGATTTATATCTACAACTCTCTTAAGTGCAAGGTATCTGTGTTTAGGAGAAACCATGTAATAATAATGATTTACAGTATCGGCACCTGCATTTTTCTTACCTGCAGATATCTCGAGAGGATCTGACATATACTTTTTGGTAATCATTGAAATTTCTTTAGGCATGGTAGCCGAGAAAAGCAATGTTTGTTTACCTTCAGGTACACTTTTCAGAATCTCATCAAGCTCTTCTTTGAAACCCATATTCAACATTTCATCGGCTTCATCTAAAACGAGCCATTTAATGTTCGATAAGTCTAGCTTTCTTCTTCTGATAAGGTCATTTACTCTACCGGGGGTTCCCGCTATTATTTGAGCCCCTTTTTGTAGTGCCTTTATTTGTAGTTCAATATTAGCTCCTCCATAAATTGCTAAAGGAGAAAGACCATCTACGTATTTGGAAAATTTAATAACATCGTTTGCTACCTGTATACATAATTCTCTTGTAGGACATAGTATTAGGGCTTGTGGCACTCTTGATGATACATTTACTTGTTCAACAATTGGTAAACTAAATGCTGCTGTTTTACCTGTTCCTGTTTGAGCTAATCCGATTAAATCTCTTTTTGTTGATAATAAATGTGATATTGTTTTTTCCTGAATAGGAGTAGGATTTTCGAATCCTAAATCCGAAATTGCCCGGAGTATATTCTTATTGAGTCCGGTCTCTTCAAATGTTTGCATGAAATTATTTTAAAATTTCTGCAAATGTACACTTAGTTTTTTGTTTTAAAATTTTTTTAATGCTTTTTTATCCTATATTGGGTATATTTTCGTATAGTAATATTATGTTATTTATGAAATAGATATACCGTGATTTGAAAGATATTAGAAATTTTGAGAAGTATTATGATTGTCATTTTTTATGATGATTTTGATTATTGAAAAATGGGAGGGGAGAGACTTATTTATTAGACAAAATTCACTTGAATTAATGTTGTTTTAGTGAATAATAATAATTCATAAAACATAAAAAAAATTAATTATATTTCATTATTATTGTATGTGAAAAGAAAATTATCGCATAAATTACAGTGAAACATATTCCATCGGTTAAGTTATTGTTATTGTTTATTTTGCCTGTACTCTATTCTTCAGTCGCAGAAAGTTTTGATACAGAACTCTTGCTCTATTCTCTAAAAATTGGCGACACGTCTACCTATCAATCCGATTGCAAAAATGAAGGGTCTGGGTATATTGGTGCTTCAAATGGTACTTGCCAGATAACTACATCGGTCATTCAGATACCCGGAGATTCTATAAAACATAAAAAAGTTGATATCCCTGTTTCATTTCAAATATTTATTGATGGTGTGGTAAGCACACAAGATTTATTTTCGGTTTACTATGGAATAAATGGGGTTTATACCCTTCTTTGGGAACGAAAAGGATCCGATTTACTTTCTATAGCAATTAATCCGATGCAGAATTGCATTATTTCAAGCATAAAACCCGGTAGCGATTTAGATTTTAAAATCGAAGCACATTCGTCAAGCTCTGATACCAAAATAGGTATAAAAGAATTTTTTAAGGTTGGATATCCTGTTGTTTCAGGAACAAATACTAAATTCTCAACTAATTCAAAATTTGTTTTTAAAAATTTAAGTACAAAAGTGGATGGCAATTCTGTAAATGTTGAATGGTCGTGTATTTTAGATTGTAAGACTTATTTTATAATAGAAAAAAGTAGAGATGGAATTTCATACACCAATATTGGGAAAGTAAATGCAAATGCTCAGAGTACTTCCTTGCTGCAATTTTCTTTCACCGACACTTCTAAATTTGTATCTAAAGTGGTGTATTACAGAATAAAAAGAAATCTAAAGCAAAATGTTTTTGCATATTCAGAGGTTATCGCATTTAATGGAACCCAGTTTGCAAATTTAAACCCTAAAGATAAACCATGCTTGGGTAAATGTGATATCGTTATAAATTCTTCTAACATGGAAGATGTCTATATTACTGTTTATGATGTTTTTGGTAATGTAGTAAAGACGAAATTTGAATCGGTACAGAACGATAAAAAAGAAGAGTTAAGAGTAAATAAAGACAACTATTTGCAACCGGTTTTTTATATTAAGAGAATAGATACCGGCAAGGAAATAATTGATATATCTGAAGGTAACCCAAAATAAATCTGTTATAAACCAACCACTCATTTATGTGTTATAGTTTACATTTTATAATAATTGTAGTTGCTTGTTTCGGGTTTACGTTTTGCAGCTCCGAATCGAAGGAGCTTAAGTATCCGGAACAGACAATGTTTAGCTCTGTTGATACGGTTACAAAACAAAATTTATTATTATATTCATTACCTAATCCGTTGTCGGTTAGTTATATAATTCACACTGCACAAATTGACTTTAACGAAAAATATTTATCTCAATATCAGTCCGAAATTATTGTTGGAGAAGTTGAGAAAGAAAAAAGAGCTACACAACTGGGTTTCCTTTTGGTAGAGTATGGTTACTTAACTTTCTATGAAAAGCAACAGTATTCGTTATCTTATGTTAAAAAAATTGAAGAGTTGCTGAGGATGCTCGATTTGCAAAATCAGAAAACAATACAAGCCGTTGGGCTATTGAAAAGCAATATGACAAATAGAGATTCTATTAATCAATTGATTTTAAATACGTATGAAGATTTGGGATTGATTTGA
>JADKDL010000030.1 GCA_016714605.1 Bacteroidales bacterium
TGCACTCTTAGGTGTCCAATCTAATTTTATTCTTTTATAAAATATTTAACATCATTTTCAATTTTCAAAAAAAAATCCCTTTCGCTAAGTTTGTGTTTTGATTTTGATATAGGAATCTGTGATATTTTGATTAAACATTTTTTTACCATTGGCATCATATACGGGAAATTTCCTTACCGGTCATGTTGTTTGAAATGTAACATTTAAATAATCGTTAGTCGGGTTCGGAAATATTTTCCACTGCGGTTCTTCACCTTCAAGCAAAGTAAATCCAACATTGGTGTTGGTGCTTGCAATTGTCTTTGCAGAAGTAGATATTCATTATCCCATTTCGGGTATCGCCCCAAACAGTGCAAAAGTGTATCACCTGTATAAACACAGCTCATAAAATCATTTCCGCTAAGAGTAAGAAGAGAATCAAAATCAACAAATTGGCTCGTCATTTTTTATTTGTAGAAAATGTTTGTCCGTTATCGGAGCTTGTGGCATAATAAAAATCATAGCCGGCATTCCAAAAATCCGTTTGCAACTGAATTGCGTCTGTCGCGCCATGTAACAACCAGATTGCCTTGTTCATTGTATGAACCCCACACCATATCCTGTGCTTTTCCATTAGACAATGAATCGTCATTTATACGAATCGGACTACTCCATGTTTGACCACCATCGTTAGTATGAAATGCCATAATATCAGCATCGCCATTTTTGTGCATCGGGAGTTAAAAAATCAATTTGTTGCTGTCTGCATATTGTGCAATTAGTTGGTATCCGTTTTTGAAATTGGTATCATTTGCCGCAGGAATAGCTGCAAATACAGTGTGTGTATGAAAAGTTTTGCCCTTTGTCATTTGATTTTGCAAAGTAGTATGCTGGTAAGAATTTTGACTATTTACATAACTCGGATAAACAGCGCAGAAATTTCCATTTATTGTAGTTGCCGGAGCCGCCATTAGGAGCAGCAATTAAATTTCCAACCAAATGCACCTCCATCTACATTGGCAATAGAAGTCCATGTAATCGCTATCAGAAGAAACTTTATAATAGTTTCTATTAGGTGGGTGCAATCCAGGGAGCGGGTTTGGTGGTAATGCAAAGTGTTCCTGAATTTACTGTGTTGGAATTGTCAACTACAAGCCAGGGTCGGTCAATAGGTCGTTTGTTTGCCATCATACATGTCAAAGGCTTTTGTCGGAGCGTTCCAGTTTAATCCGCCATCAAAAGAGCGGGAAACATAAATTCCTCCGCTATCGGGTGCTTGCTTTATAATCGATGTATGAAATATACAATAATCCGGTCTTGTCAAAAGCCATAGAAACATCAGCCGAACCATAACCGGTTCGAAATGAGGCAATGTGTTTGCGATGCTCCACGAATTACCACCATCAAAACTTGCCCTTGTTTTAATTGCAATTTTATATTGTCCATTTGAAAACTTGAAACCCATCCAGGCGGCCACTAAGTTTTGATTGTTTGTAGGATTGATAACCAGGTAAGGTTCACCGTCAAATAGAATACCGTTGCTAATGTTTAGTATTGGTGGTTTGGGCATTGCCAATGTAAAAGGCAACAAGTAAAACATAAATTGAGAGTATCTTTTTCATCATTTTTTGTGATGTTTTTTGTGCAAAAGTTTAACTTATTTCAACACATAAGTCTTTAACACCAAAGTTGGATTAAATGTTTGAAGCCTCAATAGCGCTATGGCTAACAACAGCCTGTAAAATAAACAACTCTACAACAGCTGCAGGTTAACAACATGTGGTAAAAATAAAAATTACAACGACACCGTTGACATAGTTTGTCAAAAAAAATAAATATGCATCACAGAGCTGAGGGCTACCGCAACCAAATGGAAATATCAAGTTTAGATTGCAACATCGATACTGAAAATGTTGTACGCTTTATCGATGCTTTTGTTTGCAAACTCGATTTCGTGATGTTGAAAGTTGAAAGAGGAAATGTTGTCGTGGTATTTTAAAATACAAGAGGCATAAATCGTATATCGTTACCGTTACGGAATTGTTTCGGCTGGCAAAATTTTCCAACGTTTGTGTTTGCGCAGTGATGGGCTTTCGAAGCCGCGTCCTGTCCCTGACACAAAAACGATGAATGAAGATAACACTTTGAACTTACACGTCACCCCACCATTGCGCAAACATTTTGTTGGGTGATGGGCGGTTCAGTCGGTAGTTAATTGTTCCAGAGTCTTTGTCGACCGTTGAAGTCTTGTTAGTCAAACGACTTGTTGTCGCCAGGTAACTTTGAGGTCAGACGGAAACGTCCAGCGGAAATAAATTTGGTCAATTAGAAAGGTCTTTCTCAAAACACAAAAACCATTTATTGTCAATTTTAGCGAACACAAAATCAATATGAATTCCGTTGTCTACGCCACGTTGTTCAATTTTTACTGTGTCACCATAAGTTACAATTTCTTGAGTGTATGCATCAATTTCTCTTGTTGCGTAGTTGTCATGGTATATGAAATCAGCATGTTGCCATTCAGCCCTTGTTAATAACTAACTCTTTTCCGTCCGATGGAATTTTCCATGGAAATTTTACACGCTCAATCTGAAAAATTGAATCACTTTTAAATTGGTCAAAAAATTCAGCGAAATTCTCCTTGGGTAAAACATCTGTTGTTGTTTTGTCAAGAGATTTATTTCCACAACCATTCAATATTATTATACAAATGATTAGAATCGATTTCATCTTTGTTGTCAATGGCAGAGCTATTTTAGAGTCACATAAAAAACTTGTCAATTATACAGTCACTTTTTCGTCAGCAACGCCTTGCACCTAGCGTCAGCCTGTGAAAAACCAATTCATCAATAACTGCACGTTAACAACATGAGGTAAAAATAAAAATTACAACGACACCGCTAACATACCTTAGCAAAAAAAATAAATATGCATCACATAACTGCGGGCTGCCGGCACCAAATGGAAATAACAAGTTTAGATTGCAACATCGATACAGAAATGTTGTATGCTTTATCGATGCTTTTGTTTGCAAAATCTATTTAGTAAAATTGAAATTTGAAAGAGGAATATTTGTCGTGGTGTTTTAATTACAAAAAATGCCATTAATCGTATATGGTCATAGTTATGGGATTGCTTTGGTTGTCGAAATTTTCAAATCGGGTTTTTTCACAACCTGACGTTTTGCAGCTACAAGAAGTTGGCGCTTTTGGAGCACAAACTGACTTTTGAAAACCACATTTCAAATGTAAAATAAATTTTCATTAGAAGCAGAATGCAGCCAATATATTTTAGCCGCTGTTAGGCAGCGTTGCGAGTGTGAAGTTTGATCGCGTTTAACTCTGCTCCTTTTTCTTTGCGTTCCTCTTCAATGTCATAGTCGTCTTGCAGTCCTAACCAAAATTTTGCTGTTGTCCCAAAATACTGTGCAAGTCTAAGAGCTGTGTCTGCGGTTATTCTTCTGGTACCTTTCACAATGGTCGAAATACGTGTCTGCGGAATACCAATGTCTTTCGATAATTTGTAAGCGCTTAATTTCCAATGGAATTAAAAATTCTTCTTGAAGTATTTCTCCTGGATGTATGTTTTTCAACTTTTTCATTTCATTATGTATTTAGTGATAATCAATTAATTCAACTTCGTCTGCATTTCCATTATTCCATTTAAATATTATTCTCCATTGGTCGTTAACACGAATTGAATAAAAGTTTTTCAAAGTGCCTTTTAATTTTTCAAGTCGGTTAGATGGTGGAATCATCAAGTCTGTCAAGTTTTGCGAGTTATTCAACATTCTCAGTTTTCTTCGAGCAATTTCCTGCACTTCTGTCGGCAAACCTTTTACTCTTTCACCTTCCCATATTTTTTGAGTGTTTTTATTTCCGAATGAAGTCAGCATAATGTCGTTTTGCGTTACTAACGTCAAAGATAAGTATTATTCTTTTAATTGCAAAATTTAATTATAAAATTCTGTCTCGTTTTTCACCCCGAGTAATGCGGCCTACTTATGTGGCTTGCACCAGTTGCTGCTGCAATCAATAACCAAAACAAAACTACAACTTTTCTTAGAAAGTTAGAGTTGTAGACACCTGATTATTTTCCACGAAGAACAAAATAGCAAGCGCAAGCCCAGCAATTGGTGCAAACCAGTGTTAGCTGCTGGCTTTGTCAACAAAAATGAATTAATAGATGAAATTTAAAATAGCGAGAAAGAAAAGAATTACACCAATACCAAAGGATACTTCGCAAGCAATTAACGAGAGTCTTGAAAATCGTAATATTTTATGTAAACCTATCCTTTCTTTCTCAATCTTAAGTTTATCATCTTTACTCTCGGCTCTTAGTAAACTAATATACCAACTCATTGCGTCTGTTGCGTAATATCTATGGCATAATGCAGCAGCAGAACAGACTACAAAACTAATCAAAGCTGCAACAAAAAATATTGGTTGAGGAAATGCATTTACACAACTTTCATCCTTAATTTTCGTGAGGATAAGTGTTGCAAAACCTCCAATAGCTAATAAAGAGAGACGAAGTAATTCACTCGAAAATTTGATATAATTCTCAGAAATCATAAAGTCTGCTTTATATCTAGATTCGTCTATTTCTGATTCTTTCATGATATTTTGGTTTAATTAATTTGTTTGTCTTTTAAGCTTGCAGCTAACGGCAGCCTGTGAAATAACCAACTTGCCCACAGCTGCACGTTAACAACATGAGGTAAAAATAAAAAACACAACGACACCATTGCCATACCTTGTCAAAAAAAATAAATATGCATCACATAGCTGAGGGCTGCCGGCATCAAATGGAAATATCAAGTTTAGATTGCAACATCGATACTGAAAATGTTGTGCGCTTTATTGATGCTTTTGTTTGCAAACTCGATTTAGTGAAATTGAAATTTGAAAGAGGAATTGTTTACGTGGTATTTTAAACTACAAGATGCATAAATCGTATATGGTCATTGTTAGGCCCACTTTAGTAAATAAACTGTGAACCCGAGAGTAAAAATTTCGACACTGCACTTTTAAACAGTACAGGAATACTAATTTCAGGCTCCATCATCGCTAAGTCCAGGGCAGGGCAGTGCAACATGGACTTCATGCCTTTGTGCTTGCACGGCACGAGAAGTCCTGTCTGTTAGCAGTAGTTATTAATTCTGGATTCTTTTCAATTGCTTCAACACCATTTTCTCCCAGTCGAAGTCTCGCAGCTACTTTTAATCTATTCTAAGCAATCAATCTTTCTTTAAATTCTTTTACTCCTTTTAATTCGATTTCCAATCGTTGTTTTGAACTTTTTAAAAGGTCAATAGAAAAAATATTATTTTCCATTTTAAATTTTTGGTTTGGTTCCAAATTATTTTTTTGACTTCCTTGATTGATGTTTACCATTCAAATATTCGAATGTTAGATTCATTATTACCAGTCCCAACTATAATATATCTATTTCCTTTTTGTTGAGAATGTTTACTTGCTTTTATGATTGCAGCCATTATATCTTCAAATTCTTTTTCTGAGTTAAACTGAAATATCATTAATCGAATTTCTGAATCAATTACTGTGAGTTTTTGAAAGTCAAACAAAATATCATCAACACTTCTATTCCATTCAATTTCACATGCCAACTTAAGTCCTTTAAATTCTTCTTTCCAATCGTCTCCTTCAATTGACCAACATAAATCTACCAACCATTCTCCATCTTTATTATCTGGATTAGGATAAACTTTAAATTTATTGTCAATGCCGATTTTCTTAAGTCCAACCTTAAAAGCATCCGTCCACTCTTTTCTTCCAATGAATTTGCCTTCGTGAATTTCTTGTAAACACTTTTTTATTTCTATTATTAGTTGGGGATTACTTAGTTCAGACGTATTATTCATGTTTTAGTTTATTAATTGAGTTCTGCACTAATAATTCAGACTAACTGTTTGCCGCTTTGCGAAGGCGGGGATTTTCAGCGTTAAACTTCATTAGATGCACAAAACTTGAATTAAGCACTTCACTGTCATAGAAGCACGCCCCCCCGCTTTTGCAAAACGGCTGTTACCTGCAGTTAATTTTACCATTCTCTCCATTCTTCTGTAAGGTCAATATTTTGCTCGATTTCAAGTCCTGTCTTTCTTATGACACCATTAATAAAATCACATAATTCTTCTCTTTCCAATGTTTCAATAAAACCGGCATGCTTATCATTTATTTTATTTATAGCTATTACTATTTTCTTAATAGAGTTATAAATATTTGTAGCTTTTTTTTGATTTGTCAGCTCTGTTAATGTTTTTATATAATCTTTCAATAAGCTTTCAATTACATTAATTCCTTTGTCTGTAAATAAATTGTCGCCTTCATTTTGTCTTCGTTTCCATTCCGTTGTCGGCAAATTATTTAAATACTCTAAGATTAAAGGATTGTTTTCAGGTTTAATATTCTTGTTTTGTTGGTTGAGATATTTTTTAAGTTTAATTTTTTCTTTTTCATCTAAAGTCAACTTCATAATACGCACCCAAATAAGTTTATATTCAGGGCTTAATGCTGTCAACATTCTGAAATCATTAAACTGTGTCCACCAACAATATCCGTATGAATTGGGACTTTTTTCATAAGGTTTTTTTCCAAGCTTTTCCAATACTGTTTCTTTGTTGTCACCGAGTAAAAGTCCAAAAGGTAAATCAACAACAGATGGCTTTTTGTTTTTTAAAAAGTCATTGTCTATTGTGATTTCGTCTAAAAAAAGTTCATTGTCTGATGATTCATATCTTAAAGGTGGTTCACCATATTCAAGTTTGTGTCTATAATAACCATCAAAATTTAAATAAATCCCATGTTTCTTATTGTCTGAACTTGTGTCGTATGAATTGCCCTGAAAATCTAATTGTCTTTTGGGCTTGGTCGGTAAATCAAACTTTTTCATAAAAAGAGTAAGGTCTTCTGATAAAATTGATTTTCCGAGTAAATCTGTTAATGTACTTGTTGTCATCGTACTGTCGTATTTAATTGCAGGTAACGTCAGCCTGTGAAAAAACCATTTCCTCAACAGCCACACGTTAATAACATGTGGTAAAAATAAAAAACATAATCACAGGTGTTTAATATTTTTGAAAAAAATATTTTTTGCATGCAGCACATAACACAAGCCAATAGAAATCAGGTAGATTTTAGTTCGCTCGACTGTTGAATATCTGCAGGCATCAATCATCAAATTAGACTTAACTAACGTATACACTCATTGTTAAATGCAGGTTTTGGAGCGTAAATTTTTAAATATTTTTTTTCACATCCTGACGTTTTGCAACTTGGCGATGTTTTTTTGAGGGGATTTTTGGCACAAAAGTTCAATAGAATTACTGTCGTTAAACCTTGTACAAATGTTTCATAGAAGTACTTCAGCCGCCATATTGCCAAACCGCATGTTGCAGGCTGGGCATTTCACTCCTACCACCATTCTAAATCTATATCGTAAACGTCATCTACTGGGTAATTATAGTCTTGAATTAGCTTTTCTTTTGTAATTGTCCTGCCAAAGGGGTCAATAACTAATGATAAAAAGTCGTCTATTTCCTTAGTGTCTAACTTGCTTGAAATTTTGTCTGTCAGAATAACGGAATAAAAATATGGATAACTAATTTCCATTATTCCGCTGTTATGAGTTGATGCTTTGTTTACAATTTTTTTAAACTTGATAATGTCTATATAGTTGTGTTGGAGTTCGTCAAGTCTCCATTCATTTAGCTTTTTAAGCCGATTGTTTGATGATGCTATTACTTTGTCCATTAGCTTAAAGAGGTTGTCATACTTATTGCTATCTCTAAGCATAATAAATTGTCCTTTGAATAAACTGTCAAGCCGTGAAGCAATGTCGTTTGTGTTAAATGTTTCAGTGATAAAAACATTTAATAACACATTGAGTTGTTGTAAACGCACAAGTCTTGGTGGGTTGTCTTTTTGCTTATGAAGAGTCCATTCTGATTTGTCAGGCGTCATACTTTCAAACTCAAGAGCTTTGTTAATAAGGGTAAGTCCTGTTATTTGTGTTGGGTCTGTTTTCAAAATGTCTTGTCTGCTGAAGATTTGTAGAATGTCTGTTTGCCTTGCCTGCAACGGCAGACTGTGAAAAAACCATTTCCTCAACAGCCGCACGTTAATAACATGTGGCAAAAATAAAAAACATAAGCACTGTTGTATAATATTTTTGAAAAAATATTTTTTGCATAGTGCACATATCACAAGCCAATAGACATCATGTAGATTTTTTTTCGCTCGTTTTCTAGAGTAGAGTAGGGGTCTAAAAGATTGTATTAAAATCTCAGTGAATCGTATACACCCATAGTTAGACAGCCACAAAAACAAAAATTGTTTTACTATTACACCTAAGCAATTTAGCAAACCCGCCCCCACAAAAGCCCCACTCAATTATGACGACACCCCATGCCGGTGCCGCTGAACACCCCGTTAGAGAATACGGGGCAGGCCTGATAGACAAAAGTCCCACGTTTGCTGCGATGCAGGGGGCTTTCGTCTATACGGCTGAATGTTATGGGCTGGTGTTTCCTTTATCGGTTCCATAATGTCTTTGAAGTAACGGGTCTGTCTAATTTAATTTCAAATTGTTCAACGTAGTTAGCAAACAGTCCTTTATATTTCGCTTGGTCTAACGACATTAAAGAAAGGAATTCAGGATTCTTTGCCTCTGCGCCCATTCCAAGTATTAGGAAAACAGGTTTCTCTTTGTGATATTGTCTGTAACGTTGTAATTGCTTGTCGTTGCACCAAATTATTTTCCCTTCGTATATTCCTGTTCTGAATTTCGCTTCTACATAAAATACCTTTTTTGTCATTTTGTCTCTGAATGTAAAGTCAGGTTTTAATGATGATTCAACATAGTCGCGACTGTTTGCATTGTAGTCGTGTGTTTGTTCTTTCTACCAAGTCATAATCGGTTTCAGGAAAGAGATAATCACGAACATAGTTTTCAAAATTCTGTCCTTCCTTAAATGATTCAGGTGTCATTGCTTCGTCAAGCATTGCCTTTAATCCCTTCCTAAAATTGATAAAAGTCCCATTGCGCTTTTGTTTTTTAGTTGTTCTTATTAAATTCTAATTTCAAAGTTAATGTCCGGCTTTATGATTTTGTTCGTGTCTGTTTGTTACGCTCGGTTTTACACTTGCAGCTAACGTCAGACTGTGAAATAACCAACTTGCCCACAGCTGCACGTTAACAACATGTGGTAAAAATAAAAATTACAACGACACCATTGCCATACCTTAGCAAAAAAAAAATAAATATGCATCACATAGCTGAGGGCTGCCGGCATCAAAAGGAAATATCAAGTTTAGATTGCAACATCGATAAGGAAAATATTGTACGCTTTATTGATGCTTTTGTTTGCAAGCTCGATTTAGTGAAATTGAAATTTGAAAGAGGAATTGTTGGCGTGATATATTAAAGAGATAAAAACGCCACAAATCGTATATTGTTACCGTTACGGAATTGTTTCGGCCGCCAAAATTTTTAAAAGGTGGGTTTTTTCACATCCTGACGTTTTGCAGCTACCCGAAGGGCGGGACTTTTACCACAAAACTTGATTTGAAAAACTAATGTTTGTTTAACCACAAAACTGTCTTTGGAACACGAAACCCCGCCTTTTGGGTAGGTGCTGTTAGCAGTAGTTTTATTCTGTCCAAAATTCTCCAATTGAATATGTTTTTGCTTGTCCACTAATAATCACTCGGTCTCCTTTGTCTTCACAATGCAACTTGCCCATTCGTTCTGATACTTGTTGAGCATAAAGTTTTTTTTTGTTTAGTCTTTTCGCCCAAAATGGAATTAAAGAACAATGTGCCGAGCCTGTTACAGGGTCTTCTAAAATTGATGCTTGTGGTGTAAAAAATCTTGAAACTGAATATTTAAGGATTTTGAAATTGTCGGTGTAAGATGTCGACAATAGGCATTCTTGATGGGAAGTTCATTTTATATTGTCCATTTCAACTTTAACAATTAAGTCACCATCAAAGTTTCAAAAACAATTTCACCTTTTTTATAGTCAAGTATAGTCGTTAAACAATGAGCTGCTGCAAGCGTAGCGTGCCCACATAAATCCATTTCAATTTCAGGGGTAAACCAACGTAAATGGATTTTCTCTCCTTTGTCCACAAAAAAAGCTGTTTCTGCAACTGCGTTCTCTTTAGTAATTCTGACTAACGTTTTTGTTGAGCTTTCAGAATCAATTAGTTACAAAACCAACGTCCTGCAGTTTGAGGTCAAATTTAGTGATATTCTTTTTTATTCGCTGCACAAGTTTAAGTTTTCTTTTTTCATCGAGGAACAAACATTCAGTTGATGGTTTGTAAGCAACTTTATGTGTAATCATTGTCCAAATAATTACGCCCAACTTTCGCGCTGTTGCGCTTACGGCAGTTGCTCTTCCTTTTCTGTAAGCAACTCGCCTAAAAAAATCAGAAAGATGCGTTTCTTTTAAATTGCCGATTGCATTGGCAGCGTGTCGGAGTGCTATTTTTAATCTGTTGCTTCCTTTAGGAGTTTTGCTTGATAAGATTTTGCCACCCGATATTTTATTATTAGGAGCAAGCCTCAGCCAACTAGTAAATTCTTTTGCTGTTTTGAATTTGTCAAATCCTTCCGGCCCCACTTCACTCATTATTGTAAGCACGGTGGCATGGCTCAATCCTTCAATTGCCATTAAATCTACTCCGCCAAAATATTGATAGGATGCTTGATTAAGGTCGATGCCTTGGCAACGTTGCCTTTTCCTATAAAAATTATCGCAACGGTGCGCAACAGCAGGAATGCACATTGAGCGGTATGGAATTTATACGCAGATTTAGTATGCATATACTGCCAAAGCGCTTTGTGCGCATACGCCATGCCGGTTTCCTTTGCCATCGTAATAAAACGGAACGGCTTCAACGTATACACACACAGTTACTATTGCCACCACCACCGCCCAGAGTAACAGTGCCACTGCACATACAAGTAATGCAACGCACTGGTAACGACATTACTATTTGCCCTGTTTGCAAAAAGGGAAAGCTAGAATTAATGGGCTCTTATAAGTACATAAATGGAAAAATGATAAATGTAAATGACTTGCGCAACCGGGGTTCACCTCTTAAACAAAACATTAATCGATGAAAACATTAAAAATTGCTTACTCCGTTGGTAATCGGAATCGCAATGAAAAAAAACTGTATGGTAATAAAGTACGCTCAATTTTGGGTAGGGGCACTATTGATAAAACTGAATATTAATAGCAATTTTTTATCGTATACACTCATAGTTAAACACCCCAAAAAGTAAAATTGATTTACTATTACACCTAAGCAATTTAGCACGCCCCCCCTCCAGCAAAGCCACTCAATTATGACGACACCCCATGCCGGTGTCGCTGAACACCGTATAGACAAAAGCCCCTCGTTTGCTACGATGCCGGGGGGCTTTCGTCTATACGGCTAAATGTTAGCGGTTCGTTGTTTTACGGTCGTCTCGTGCCTGTCCATAGTTCAGTTACTTGGTGGGTTGGCTTGCAAGCTCTTTTTATTTTTTGGTGCAGTTGCATTGTGTGTTGCAAAAAATAAAATGTGCTTGCAAATGCGGTGGCTTTGATGTCTGTATCAATCATTTATTTCTTATTCTTTTAATCCACTTTTCTATTTCAACTGCCCAAAATATGATAGTTGATACCAGAATGATAATTCCTAATTCATACAAAGTAAGTGGTTGTGTTCTGAAAATATTATTGAAAAAGGGAGTGTAAATAATCATCATTTGGAGAGCAAATGTTAATAGCAATGACCATAATAATGGTTTGTTTGAAAATAAACCTATTTTAAAAATTGATTGTGTGTCAGAACGCATTGCTAAAACATGTCCCATTTGACTAAAACATAAAGTCATAAATGCCATTGTTTGCCAATGCGTATTTTTCGTGTTTATTGCCCATGCCTGCATGGCGATAGTTACCAAACCCATTAATAAGCCTACCCACAAAATATGCCATGCCATACCTCCTGCAAAAATATTTAGTTTAGGACTTCTTGGTGGGCGTTTCATAATGTTTTCTTCCGAAGGTTCAGATGCAAGTGCTAGACCTGGTAAGCCATCCGTTACAAGATTTATCCAAAGTATATGAATGGCTAAAAAAGGCATTGGCAGGCCGAAAAAGGGGGCTAAAAAGATGGCCCAAATTTCACTGGAATTGCCTGTCATAATGTATTTGATAAACTTCAGAATGTTGTCAAATATTCTTCGTCCATGTTTTACTGCAACTATGATGGTTGCAAAATTATCGTCCAATAAAATCATGTGCGAAGCTTCTTTTGAAACTTCGGTTCCGTTAATTCCCATAGCAATACCGATGTCGGCATTTTTGAGAGCAGGTGCATCGTTAACGCCATCTCCTGTCATTGCAACAAAGTGATGTTTGGCCTGCAAGGCAGTTATTATTTTAAGTTTTTGTTCGGGATTTACCCGTGCATATACACGCACTTTTTCTACAATATTTTCAAACGCTTCCAAGGTTAATTTTGAAAGTTCCGAACCGCTTAATACGATGTCTTCCTCCGAAGAAATAATTCCAAGTTGTTTTGCAATGGCTTTAGCAGTGAGTTTATGGTCGCCTGTAATCATGACAGGAATTATTCCGGCTTGTTTGCATTCTGCCACTGCTTGTTTTGCTTCTTCACGAGGAGGGTCAATCATTCCAGCAAAACCGATAAGTGTTAATGAAGTTTCTATTTCATCAGCATTTATCTTTTCAGGCAAAGTCGGAAGTATCTTAATTGCATATCCTAAAACCCGATAACCTTTTTCAGCCATCTCATTTGCTTTGCGTTCAAATTCAGGAATAAGTAATCGCTGTTCATTATTGAGTTTTCCGAATAATACATCCACTGCCCTTTGGTAATTGCAAGGATTCCATTTTTAGTTTCATGCAATGTGGTCATGCACTTTCTTGTGGAATCAAAAGGCAACTCTGCCATTCTCGGAAATTGTATTTCCAAATTTTCTCTCTCCAAACTATTATCGAAAGCATATTGAACCAATGCAACTTCTGTTGAATCGCCTAACCATTTTCCGTCATTGTCTTTTGAAACATCATTGTTCAATGCCATTGCATTCAGTAAAGGACTGCTATCTGAAAACACAGAATTTGAGTTGTTTACTTCTGTTTCAAAAATTTCCTGCACCGTCATTTTATTAAGTGTAAGCGTTCCTGTTTTATCGGAGCAGATGTAAGTAACAGAGCCAAGCGTTTCCACAGCAGGTAGTTTACGGATAAGTGCATTGCTTTTCACTAATCGTTTTGCACCAAATGCAAGGGCTATGGTTACGAGTGCGGGTAATGCTTCAGGTATGGCTGCAACTGCAAGTGAAATGGAAGTTAACAACATGGTTAATATTTCTTCACCCCTCAGCCAGCCAATAAGAAATATTGCCGTGCAAATAATCAGTATTCCAACTGACAATCGTTTGCCAAATGAAGCTAATCTTTTTTGCAGTGGTGTTGAAATTTCATCGGTTTGAATCATTTTAGCGATCCGCCCAAGTTCGGTGTTCATACCTGTCGCGGCCACATAAGCAAGCGCACGGCCATTTGTAACAAATGTTCCTTTAAAGCCCATGTTTATTCTGTCACCAAGCGGGTAATCTCCTTCAGGCAATTCATTGGAATTTTTTTCTACATTATGTGATTCGCCTGTGAGAGCAGATTCATCTACTTTAATTTGATGCGTTTCAAAAAACCGTATATCAGCAGGAATAATATTTCCGGCTTCAAGCATCACAACATCTCCGGTACCAAATCAGAAGCTGGGATATCAACAGCTTTTCCCTCGCGCAAAATACGGGCGTTAGTAGCTGCCATTAGTTTCAATGCCTCCATGGCTTTTTCGGCACGATACTCTTGTATAAAACCCACAACTGCATTAAGAATAATAATGGCAAGAATTATTACGGTATCTGTTACATCTCCCAAAACACCAGAAATAATTGCTGCTGCAATAAGAATGAGAATCATAAAATCCGTTAATTGATGCAGCAGCATCTGAAAACAGTTTTCTTCTTTTTTGTCTGTAATCTGATTTTTCCGTACTCTTCCAACCGTTGTGTGGCGGAAACATTATCAATGCCTGTCGGAGTTGTGTTTAATAACTGTGATATTTCGGAAAGTGGGAGTAAATGCCAATTCATTTTATTTTTTTATAAATAAATATGTCATCAGAGCCATGTATAGAATGGCAATTATAAAAGTATCAAGGCTTAAAAGCCATAATTGCTTTTTCTTCGGTTTAAAAAGAAGTCCTAAACCTACAACAGCCGTCATGATAATGGTGACAAAAACCGATAATAAATGTGAGGGGGAAATGGCATTAAACAAGGAACCTTCCCGATAAAAAACATCATCAATGCCCAGTATAAACATATTAAACACATTGCTGCCCAATAAATTCCCGACAGCCATATCTAATGAACCCATTCGTAATGCAGCTAATGAAACTACCAACTCTGGCAATGATGTGGCGGCTGCAATAAATACGGTGCCAAAAAATGAATTACCCAAGCCCGTATATGTTGCAATATGCTCACCAAAATAAGGTAGAAATATAGCTGCACCAATTACAATTAAGGCATGTAGTGCGTAGCCGCCAATAACTTTTTTAAGGTCGGCCGAATGGGTAGGGCTTTGAGGAATTTCCAAAGGTGGAGATTCAATTAAAGCGGCATGTTCATATTTAAAAATACCCCAGACTGAGCCTAAATAAATTCCAAAAAGGACAAAAGAAAAACTGCTTATCCATAATACTGAGGGTATTTCATCCGACAAGTAAATTGCCATACCTGCCACCGTCAATAAAATAATTCCGAAAATGGCTGCTACAATATGACTTGGTTTAACCATAGAAAAAAGAGGTTGCTTCAATTTGGCGTCCAAACCGAGAGTATCAACAGATTAAATATACAACTGCCAAAGATATCTCCTGCCGCTAAGTCTGGAGCTTTAACAATGGCTACTGAACTTATACCTGTAATCAATTCCGGTAAAGAGGTAACTGATGCCATTAAAATAAGACCTACCCATGCTTTGCCCATACCTGTGAGGTCGGCAATTTTATCTCCGTAAAAGGAAAGTTTCGTGCCACTGAAAATAATTACCGCAGCACAAACAGCAAATCCTAAAATATTTATGTATAAATTATCCATATTCATTCTGATTTAATTCCAATTTCTTCTTTTTGACTATCATTAACCATAATAAATTCTATTAAATTGGTATTGCAAGTAAAGGAATGCGAATATGGTAAGCGGTAGTTTTCGTTATGCTTTTATGAAACAAATTGTTCCAAAACCCTTTGTGTTTAATTGGTGATATGGCTAAGATATCTGTTTTATCGTTTAGTGATAAGTGTAAAATGGCTTTTGATATATCCTGTCCAGCAATATGTTGAAAAGACAGAGGATATCTTCAAACTTCATTTTAATTTTTTGTTTGTATTCAGTAAATCTTTTTCTTCAGATGCTGATGTATATTCACTGTCATCTATATGCAGAAGACATATCTTAGATTTAAACGCGTCATACCATTTAGCAAGAAATTTGATAGATAGAAAATCATTTTGTTATAATCAGATGCGAAAGTTATTTTCTTAGGTATTTTAAATTTGCAATCTTTCGGAACAGCTAATACCGGACACGGTGCTTTAGCCATTGTATCTGCAGTAAAACTTCCAATAATAACTTCTTTTAATCCACTTGCGCCAGTAGTTCCCATTACAACCAAGTTAATTTTCTTTTTCTTACAAAATTCTACCAGTCGAATACTTTCCGGTCCCCGGTCAACATGAATGGAAACAGAAAGTTGCTTGTTCTTTTTTAAAAGACCTTCTTTAATTTTATCAAGTCGCTTGATTAAATTATTTTCTGTTTCAAGATTTTCTTTTGTGCTTTGTGTATAAGAGTAAAAACCGCTTTCAAAGGGAATGAACGCATGATAAAGAATAATTGAAGAATTAAATTTCTTAGCCAATCCGATTGCATAGTGGATTGCATAATCGGCAGGGATTGAAAAGTCAGTGGGAACGAGAATTGTTTCATTATTTCAACTTTTTAATTGTCAATAAAGGCATCCAAGTATGAAATGCCATTTGTCGCGTTACACTCTTACCAAATAATTTTTCAAAAAAAAGTAAGGTCATGAGTGAACATTGCGAGCATGTCTGCTTTTATATCAGCATTGTATTCATCAATTCCTTCCAAAATATCATTGTTGATTGAAACATGGAAAGTAATTTTGGGATATTTAATTTGAAGTTTATCAACAATAGTCTTTGTGTTGATTTTCTTTTTAGATTCTGAAGAGACAATGTGCAGAATATGAATAGTAGCATCAAACAATTGTGCTAATGGCAAAATCATTTTCAATTCTTTATTTAGATTCAAAAAATCTGTTGCGTAAACAATATGTTTGAGATTATTAAACCTGGCAAACTCAGGAATCGTGATTACAGGAATGTTACTATTGTTTATTACTGCTGTTGCATTGCTTCCTATCAGAACCTTTGTCAAACCCAGTTGCACCTTTTGTTCCCATAATAATCAAATCGATGTTATTGTGAATTGCATAACTCTCTACAACGTCTTCTACTGGATACCCTTTAATAATTTCATAGCTGATATTCAGTTTGCCTTTATTCTCTGCTTTTATTTCCTTAATCAGTTGGATGCTGTCCTGCTTTGCATTGTCAACCATTGAATCTTCTATTGCCCTGACTTTTACTGCAACCATCGCACGAGGTGGGGCACTTATGAATATTACATTCAGTAAAACGATTTCTGCATCAAGTTTTTTAGCCATTTTAACTGCATAGTGAACTGCCACTTTTGACAGTTTTGAGAAATCGGTCGGGATTAAAATTTTCATCGCGATGTGTTTTAAATTAAAGTAAGTAAGATTATGAAATAAGAATTTAAAAGTATTTGATAAAAGTCAGAATAGAATTTGATGCTTTCCAATATTAAGTTAATGCCTATTTTTGTTGCCATGCGGTCGGGCAAAATTAAATGTGGTGCTTTTGTGTCGGCTTGTGTGTTGGCAAAGCACCTCTTTTAATTTTGCGAAGGGTCGGCTGTCTTTCATTTTTTCTGTCGATATTTTGATAGTCTGTCTGTCTTTTTACAATGACCGCTAACGGTTTCTGGCTAGGCGGTCGGGCGGGAGTGAGGCGCACCAAACCGTCATGCTACTACAAACTTACAAAAGAAAACCGAACCTACAAAATTGCATGTCAACCCCGCCTGCCCGCTTAGCCAGTGTTAGCCGTAGAAGTTTTCACGCATGCTTTTCAAAACGTCCTGATTTACTGTCACACGTTGATTGCGAACAGTTTTAAAATTCTGCTGAGTTTTCAAAATGTCAAAATTTTCCACTTGCATTGAGTTTATTAAATTTTAGAGTTAACTGTTTCGCACGAATTAAAAAAGTCAAAATAAACATTATAAATTGAGCTCGCTTTTTGTCAATATTTGTCACGTTAAATTTTAGCGAATTATAAAAAATTAAATGTCCAACCGAATGTTTTTTACGTTTCATTAATTCGTCCAACGGTCAATTTTAAAAAGCGGTTTTATTACTAAATTGTCAAGGAGTAATAATTTCTTTTATTCGAAATCGTTTATTTTTTCCAGCTTTAACACCACCGGGACTTTTACGGCTAACGGTTTCTGGCTAGGCGGTCGGGCGGGAATACGAAGCGCCAAACCTTCAAACCACTACAAATTTATAAAAGAAAACCGAACCTACAAAATTGCATGTCAACCCCGCCTGCCCGCTTAGCCAGGTGTTAGCCGTAGAAGTTATCACGCATGCTTTTCAAAACGTCCTGATTTACTGTCACGCGTTAATTGCGAACAGTTTTAAAATTCTGCTGAGTTTTCAAAATGTCAAAATTTTCCACTTGCATTGAGTTTATTAAATTTTAGAGTTAACTGTTTCGCACGAATTAAAAGTCAAAATAAACATTATAAATTGAGCTCGCTTTTTTGTCAATATTTGTCACGTTAAATTTTTAGCGAATTATAAAAATTAAATGTCCAACCGAATGTTTTTTACGTTTCATTAATTCGTCCAACGGTCAATTTTTAAAAAGCGGTTTTATTACTAAATTGTCAAGGAGTAATAATTTCTTTTATTCGAAATCGTTTATTTTTTCCAGCTTTAACACCACCGGGACTTTTACGGCTAACGTTTTGCGGCTTAAAGAAGGTGGCGATTTCCACCACAAATGTTGATACGAAGCACTACTGTTTGTGCTACCACAAAACTGTCATACGAAGCACTGAACCGCCAATTTCTTGTAGGTGCTGTTACAAGCTGGCCTTCTTTCTTGTCAAGCGACATACCTTTCTGTTTATCAACTATTTCTTTCATACCTTTACTGTCTGTCGGGTTGTGTGTCGGCAAAGTTTTATTTTTCTTTAAGGGGGAAGATTTTTTGTTTTCACCTAGGGTCGGGAAAAGCATACTCTTTGCAAGCTTTGGTTTGTGCCTGGGCTTGTGCAGCTTGCAAATGTGTATGCTTTGGAGGCTTGGATTCATATTCACAATTTCTCCTTTAAAATAGCAATGTCAGTATTTGCATCTTTTGTTTGAGCTTTATTATTTCCAATACTATTTCTGATAAGTACGGATAGTCAATAAAGTTAAAGCGATAATTTCTAAAATACCGAGGCAATTTCGGCTAAGACATCATTAAGTTTAGTTTTCTGAGTATATTCATCATTAGCTACAAATTTTTTATCGATTTCAAGAATTTTATCAATTGTAGTTTTTAAACCATCATTACACAATTTATATTTACTAATTTTATCAGTCAATTTAAGCACAAGTTCTGTTTGCTCTAAAGATTTTAATTGAGTTAAAGTGTTCTCAACTCCTTGTTCGCTGTATTTTTTATTCAATACTTGTTCTGAATTAAAATATATCTGCAATCTCAATAACGTCTGTTGAATCACAGTTTTATCACCAACGATGGTCATATCTCGTTCAACAGTTTTTAAAGTGGAATTCTTTATTAATTCATTAAAAGGTTTATTATAAGTTTGGATTATTAGATTTTAGGATTTCACTTTTCCCTTCTCTTTTTCTTGAATAGATTTTTGCTGACCAAGTTCTTTTTCTTGTGCTATTTGCTTATCTTTTGCGGAAATCAAATTTTCTAATTCTTTTACTTTTATTAATAGGGAATCACATTTTGCTTGTAGATTATCCCTTTCAACTTTTTATTTTGTTTTTATTTAATTCGGCAACGGTTGATTCAAGCGTTTTAATTTTTTTGTTAAATTCACTCTTTTCGATTTCTAATGAGTTTAATTGCTTATTTAGTTTGTCAATTTCAATACTATGAGCAGAATTCAACTTCCAAATACTATCATTTAAAGGTTTAATTACCTGTTTTTGTAAGCTATCATTTGCCAATGTCAATTTTTGGATTTCCTTAATTAAATCCTGCGAATATGCATTAGAAACGCCAAACATAATCAATATTACAACAATTATTTTCTTCATAACTTTTAGCTTTCCTTTCTAATTTTTTTGATTTTATAATGATTTGTTGCATCACGATTGTAGGCACTCAGCAAGTTATATACGCTATTATAACCATTGCTGAAAATGTTATCACCGATACCATATACGTCATTATTTAAAGCATCGACCTGATTTCTAAGCGGTGTGTAAATTGTATTTGAATAGTCAGATTGATAGTTGAACTCAATATATCTGGATCCATTGTCGTTAGTTTTTTTCGATAAATAATTAATGTGCTTATCGAAGAGTATATTAGAATTGCTTGTAATGCTTTTTTAATCGTGCGCAGTCATTACATAACTATTGTCAGATTGTTTGTAATGTATGCTCTTGATTTTTATTTTATCACTTAGATCAGGAATGTGCTTTGCAAATCGTAATTAGGATATGTATATCCTTTGCATACATTTATAAAGTTATTAATTTCATCGTATTTAGCTAAAATAGTATTAATTTCATCAAAGGAAGTTACTAAGCCCGTACTCCCTAAATATGCTGAACTTTTAAGATTCTTTACTTCGCTACGAATAAATTTTAGATCATCGTTTTTCCATTCGGAACGACTAAATACATACATAGCTTGTTCTACAAACTTAGGAGCGTAAGCAGAGTAAAGAGTTTTACATAAAATCTCATTCCATTGATTATTGAGGTTGTCATCTTTTTCTCTTTCCAGATACTACCGTCTTTATAAGATTAAACCCAATGAACCACTCTCTATAGTACTCTGCTATAGTAGCCTGCACTTTTAAATAATAATCATTACAGAATTTACTTTCTGGCATTTTTTTCAAAGAGTCAATCTCGATTTCAATCCTTTCAGTATATTGATTCTTGGGTAAATCAATATCTTTTGGAGGGTCAATATTTATTAACCACTTTGTTACAAAAAAGCCAATTATGGCTACAACGACAATTGGTAAAATTATTTTTACTGCTTTCATATTTATTAGTTTATGTCAATTTCGGTTAAAGTATCTGCTGATTTCCTGTCCATCTCAGGAATATCTTTGAATTTTTTAAATGAAGCTGAATTCTTGCAAATTTTATTCAAATATGCAATTATATCACCGCCCTTACTTTTGTGTTTTTTTAAGAGATAGGAGTATGATTCCATTTTAGCATTACCACTATGAACCAAATCCCAAAACTCTTTTTCTAGAGAATTACTATTTGATTGTTGTTTTTGAGTTTGGGAATTCTGTTGATTCTGATTATTATTTTTTTGCGGATCATTGATTTTTTGCTCGTTCTGTTTATCTTGATTCGTATTTTTTACAGGTTCGGTTTCTTTTTGGATTACTGTTTCTTTCTCTCTTAAATCACTTTGTGTTTTTAGAATTAATTCAGCAACTTGATTTAAGTTCATAACACTCACTTTACGTACATTCAGTGTATCACCAATTTGCTTTTTATATTTATCTTCAATACTATCAATTGAATTCTTGAAATTTTGTTGTGATTCTGAAAACATTTGACCTTTGAGTTCGTCAATTTTTCCAAGATTAATAGCATTACGCATAGCAATTGCATTATCAATTTTGAGCAAAAGTCAGGAATTACATATGATCCATTTGTAGAATTACATTATCATCTGAACCAAATATCCATATTTTTGGCTAAAACTTTTTCTTTCACATCACTTTGAATAATAGTCGTACTATCACAATATTTCCCTTTGTATTCTTTTAGAGTGTCGAGATTTAATTCAATACCGTCAATATATGAATTTACTTTATTGTTTATTTCAGCATTCACAATATTTGAATTGCTATCAGAACCATCTGAATTAACTAAAAGAAAAACGGTTGACGCAACAATTGCAATAATACCAAATATCCAAGCTAACTTCGGAACTTTACGATACCATAAACCTTTGAAAATTGCTTCATAATATCCATCATAATTGTCATAGGGCTTATTTTCGAAGCACTCCCATCTGTCAAACTTATAACCATACTTTGAATCACTTAAATTGAGGGTATTTATATTCAAACTCATTTATAGAAGAACCTTTATAACTTCTTTTTTCCTTTTTTTCATCAATCTTTATATAGTACATTTTTCTATTAGGCGATCGTCCTTGATCGCTAAAAGTTTTCTTTCTAAAATTACATATTTTGGATTATCATCTTTTGTTGGACAATAATTAAAACGTTCCGTTTCATAATCTCTATGTGAAACTGAAATTTGCCATGTTTTATCTATTTCATCTCCTATAAATTCAACATCGCCATCTTTGAGTTGAACCTCTTTATTAGAAATTTGTATATTATAATTATACACCAAGCCCTTATCGTCTGATATTTGAAACTTAACTTTTTTATGTTCGGATAAGATAAGTGAAATACTACCTTTTGTATCTTCAAGGTTTATTTCACGCTGAGGTGAAATAAGGTTATCTTTTTGGGCAATTATATAACACTTGTTTTGCAGCTCCTCTTCTGTTATCTGAATTGTATTATTTATTGCATTGCGACCTGGTGAATAATTGCCAATTTTAGTGTTATTGCAGCATCAGTTATTGGTTTTGAGAAGCGGTCTTTGGTTTGAATTAATATATTGTAAGTAATAGGATATATGTCTATTTCTTTAACGGTTATTGTCTTTTCAATATCGTTTATTTCGAGAAAATCTGAACCTATTTCATACCACTTTCCACTTTTTACTATTGTTTCGCAAAACTGCTTAGACCAGATTATTTGTAAATCTTCTTTTCTCTTAATCTTACTTTTATTATTTCGTAAACTACCATTTACTTTAACTTCAATTTTAACGCCTCCTCTTGCTTGTTGATTGTAAATCAATTTATACTTTGGATTTTCTAAATCAATTTTTCCTGTCAAGTTTGCACTTGGGTCGTGACGTAATGCGTTTAAAGGATTTTCAGGCTTACCTTCTAGGTTTTTTTCTACAAAGAATATTTGCTTATATGCACAATATTCTTCCTGATAAGGTAAGTCGAAGTACTTTTCCAGCAATTCATTGCTGTCATAAAATAAAAAGCAGGATCTGCTACCACCTATAAGGAGATCATCATTATATTTTAGATTGTTTTCATATTTATTTTTAATTTCTGAAACCCAAGCCCAGTCTTCTCTAAAATTGTCTAAATTATCATTTACAATATGCTTACTACAAAAATCACTTGAAAGTTTATTCAATATTGATAAAATGTCTATGCCTGATAGCTTTTAGTATTTGAATAACTATCGAAAATGCAACATTGCCTGTTCTTTTATCGCCAACTACATCCCTAATTATTTTATATTTAGAAAAAACAATACTATTATCGTTATGATTAATTGAATATGCCTGCTGACCAATTGAACCAACTTTATTAGAATCGGGTCTAGCATCAAACATTTTTTCTTTTTCGGTGGTAAAATGTGATACCCACCATTTGTGCCATGTATTACAATTTTTCACAAACTAACTATTAAACCATTTTGAAATTTTGCTTCCACCCAGCAGGTTTTACTTTTTTAAGTAAATCTTCTACAATGTTTGTTGCATAGTAGTAGTTAATTTTACATATACTTTTAAAATAAACATCGCCAATAGAAAATATTTTCACATTAAAATCAACAGAATCCTTTTTACATCTATGCTTGATTACATCCATAAAGTTGCCGAAATTTTCCGATAAAAAACGACCTGCTAATTGTGTTCTTATTTCACCATTTAAGTGGCTAGTACTTCCATTGTCCGATTTAATTTGGTCGGATTTGGTCACAACGACATAAACTGCATCTGTCTTTTTCTTAAAAATATCTTCTCTATCTCGAAAATAAGTAGCAGCAGCATTAAGATAGTTTTCTTGAGTTAGATTATGCTTGTCTCTTATGCCTTTAGTTTCTTGCTGATAATCAATAAAAAAGAAATGAATTTTTTGATTTTTACTACTTATTAGCAGATTTAATGTTTTAAAAGCACTCTCAACATTACTTCTATCAACGTCATCTAATATATTGCAATTATTTTCAAGTTCATAAAAATACTTAAATACTTCACCACTTAATTCAAAGAACGAGATTTGCCGATATTTCTCTTCATTTCTTTTCTTCAATAATAAAGGCATATATTGTGTTCTATCCTTTTGTGTAGCGGCAGGCAAATATGCTGTTTGATTTTTGAAAATGTTTATTAAACTATCTCTATAAGTTGCACCAAATTTTTCTCAATCGAAGGACTTGTTATTGTGTATTTATCTTTCATTGTATACAATATTGCAGATAATGCACATGTCTTACCCGAAGATGGAATTCCCCAAAAAACACATCAGTATAACCTGTTGGAATATCATCAACAGTTTGCGGTATTTCATTGAAGTTTAGCTCAGGTTCATCATAATTTATAACTACATTATAATCAATGCCTAAATCAGAACATAAATCCCTTAATATATTCTCACCTAATTCATTTATTAACTCATCAGGCTTATAATCATTTATGTTTTTTTTGATGCTTTCAAATCTTTGTCTTTGTTTTTCTCTTTCTTCTGATTCTAAATCACGAATTTTTTTATCAACTTGATCCTTATATTTACTATTTGGATAATTATTAAGAAATTCTCTAAAAGCTTCAATGTATTTGAACTTTGAAAATCATTATCTTCTTTCTGGTACATTAACAGTAAATCTTTAACAGCTTTTTGTTTAGTGCGCTCAAATTCACCTGTATTTAAAGCATCTTCAAAACTAAGTATACCGCTTCTAATTGCATCAGCAATTATGTCTGCAGTTACAGTCGGGTATGAAATATTTGTCAAAATAGATTTCTTATCCATATATGTTTTGTTAATATTCAACATCAATTCCATTATCTTTCCTCCCCTTTCTTTTACCTAATAAAGTATAAGGGTTTTTAGAGTGTCTTTTTGTAATAAGATATGACAACAAAGCAGTACGAACAACTTAATACCAATACTTAAGGATAACAAAGTTGGTTTTGAATTCTTATTGAATATTCCTGAAACATCATCAAAAGATAACGGAAATCAAAATCGGTTGCTTTTTCGCCTTTTGCACAAATGAAGAATATGATTTAAGTTGTTCATTCCATGACGATATTTCAACCTTTAATGTATTCACCACCTTCACAATATCTGTGGGAGACCAACTTGTTACTTTGTCTTTTGCATCAGACAACCAAGATGAATCAATCTGTTTCATTTCTGAATAATTAGAGGGATATAGTTGTGCTTTCAACGAGAACATTTTATTTTCAACTTGTGTATTGTTATCTGTTCCTTCAACAAAACCAAAGTTTTTATAGTCCTGATCATTAATTCTTCTCTCTTTTAGATTCACTGCACTTTCCAAATTCTTTCTGTACATTTTTAAGCGATCGTCAGCATACTTTTCATAAGCTTTAAATAATCCTTCAGCTTGAGTGATATTCGAAACTACCTTATTCTGAATATTCTCCTTCTGTGCACTAACAACAAAGTAATGTGAAAACGGAAATATAGCAAAGAATGCAACAACCACGAACAAGAAAATTAAAACCCATTCCCAAATTATAAAGGTTTTGAAATTACGACTTGTGCGTTTTACAAGCTTAACTCCGAAGGCTAAACCACCTAATATTAAAGAAATTATTACTGCACATATTATACTTAGGGATGTATCGCCTAATGATAAAAAATTTACACTAAGGAAGCAAAAGAAACCAAAGCCCAATGTTCCCAATACTGTTAGCAAATCTGCTAATGAAAATTTTGATTGACTCCATATACTTAAAATTTATTTTTAAAATTCACATTGTTTCTAATTTCTCTCAATTCACGGTCAATTTGATCCAATTGCTTTTGTAATTTTTCACGTTCACGCATGGGTAAAAGTACAAATCGGAAGAGAATTATCTTCACGTTTAATTTTTTCCGTAAATACTTCTGTTTTGGCGCCATATTTTACCGTTATTTTATATGGTGTTTCATTTATTTCTATATGTTTTTTGTAATAGACCAGATATACATTGTAAGTTCCGTTTGGTGCCCCACCAGAAGGCCAGTAAATGTTTTCAATAGGTGTTTTACTATCAGGGTAATTCACATTCATATCTATTTCTAACTTTCCACCACTTGCAATGCTTTTATTTTTAAACCATACAGTTTCATTGTTTGGGTCTGTGCAAACCAAATCCAAATCGTTAAAATTATCCCAACTTAATAGAATTTGTACATCACCTGTTGAAGGCGTTTCCGGGCGGCTATCACAATCTGTAAATTCACCCGATTGTACTTTTAGTAAAGCTTTGTCTATTTGAATTAAATTTCCAACTTTCCCATCTGCTGGTTGCCCAGTTCCTTGTAATATACAAACAATTTGTTCGGCTGTTAAACTATCATTCAAGCTTTTCATAAGAGCAATGGTCCCTGTAACAATGGGGGCTGCCATACTTGTACCATCCATAACCTGATAATTGTTATTTCCTACAGTGCTGTATATAGAAACACCCGGTGCACAAACAGTTGAATAGTCACCATAATTACTAAAACCTGCCTTATGATATTCCCCGATTACTTTTATCTACAGCAGAAACGACAATAAAATTCTTTGGTCTGCTCATAGGGTTAACTCCAGCAAGCATATTTTCATTTCCTGCAGCTACCACTATAATAGTTTTGTGTCTATCTGAAATCTCCATTACTTTATTCCAAAGACGCTCTTCTTCTTTAAAGTGATTGTTTTGTAAATTCGTTGTTCGCTTTCAGGAAGTGTTCCTGTAAATTGCATTCCAAGAGAAACATTTATTACATCAGCACCTTGATATAAAGCGATTGAATGAAGCCACACATTATAAGGCATCACAACTTTACTCTGCAATTCTGGATGCATTAAGCTAAACCCATTATCAACAATCGCAATTGTAATATTTGCAGAGCCTTTTGTAATGTCCCAAGCATTGGGTGCATTTATAGATTTCAGATACCAAGATTTATCTGTGGATGAAAATGCAGGATCATTTGGAGTATAACCACCTTCAAATAATGATTCATCAAAAACAAAAAGTTCGTATTCAGGTGCAAATTTTTCAGGAATCTCTGTTTTAAGTTTCAACCTTTCTTCGGGTGGAACTTCAATTTGTATTCGCTTAACTACATCATCGTAATACACAACTTTATACTTGTCATCAGGATATTTTTCTTTAAATTCCTTAGCCAAATCCATGATGGATTTGTCTTCATTTTCCATTAGTACATTCAGTCGGTTACTTATTATTACAGGTTTGCCGGGTTCACGTATTATTTTTGTAGTATCAATAAGAGGCATTTCACCTTGATTAGGTGGCAACACATCTCTGTATTCTGGTGGAGTAGGAACTTTTTCATATGGATTACCCGGATCATAAATGCCACCCCATCACCAACCCCTTGGGTCGTCATGTATCCATGGTTTTCAGCTATCGGACTTGGAATCGGGCGAACTCTTTCACTGTCGCAACCTCTTAATAACCACATCAATAGTAAAATCAAAAGCAATAATAACAACAACCAAAGCAGCCATTTAAGACAACCTCTGCCAAAAAATAAATTTCTCAGCCAATTCCAAAAACGCTTATACCAAGGGAGTCGAGTAATTGGTGGTACTATCGGACTATATTGTGCCGTAAAGATTGTTTCATCAGTAACACCATAATCATTTGGATTTTTGTCCCACCCAGTAAATTCATAACCCGCTTTTGGTTCAACTTTGGGTACTTCACTTTCGGAAATTATTTCGCCAGAATGCTTTAGCAATTCTGTATTACCCGAAAGATTACCGTTATCCCCGGCATTAAATCGAATTGTGAAAGGATTTTCAATTGGTATCTCTGGGGTTTCAATTTCGGGTTGTGAAGGTTCATCAATATCAGGTGATACAATTGTGGATTTCTTTTTTTCTTTAAATAAGTTCTTACTAATAGTACCGATTGATTCTCTGATATTTTCTCTTAACTGCATACCCCAAATGCCCAAAACTACGATACCATCATAGCAATATACAAAATCATCATTAATGAATTTTATAGAATTTTCAAGAGTTTCAGCTTCGCTGTTTTGTCCTTCATTTTTTAGAATCTCAATGTTTTTTTGATAATGAGCAATGGTGTTCTTTTTTATTATATCATATTTTGTTAGCTCTTCACCTTGTAACTCAGTAAATCGGCTTGGGGTTTCATTGTATGGTTTTGAAAACCATATTATCGCATCGTCCTCTATTACAGGTTGTGCTAAAAAATGATGATATTTTTCGTCAACTTTTTTATTTACAACATTTTCAATATCAGTATAGCGTTCAAATAAGGTATGTTCGCCAAAACCTTGTATTGACTTAAAATGCTTTTGTTCGCAACTACAAAGCTGCTCTTTACCTTTTACTCTTGGCATATTAGCTAATAGTCAATAGTTTCAAACTCTTTAATAATCACACCCAATTTTTCGTTCGCAATGGGATCATAATTTGGAACACCACTAGCTGTTACAAAACCTGCTTTAAGTAAATCGTACCACATTATATAGTTGCGATAATTTGGCAAAAACTTAAGCTTTTCTTTTGGCAAGGGATTTTGATTTAGCAACTGGTAAATTTCCCATTTGGGTAATTAATTCAGCCACTTCGCTTTTAGTCAATAATTTCAGTTATATTTAGTTTCTCGTACAAGCGATGTAACATATCTTGGATGTCTTGCAAACCTTCTTTTGATACTATTTCAGAAAGGTTTTGTTGATTCCTAAGCATATAATCTTCGAACCAAAAAGTCTCTAATTCTTTAGCTAATACTTGAGAAAAGTTCTTTATTCGAACGTTGTTTCCATAAAACAACTCATTTAAATCAATACCTTGTTCGTTCTCAAAAAAATCTTGACACTCTTTTATTGTTCTTTTTTCGTAATGCTTTCTTAAACATTCGAGATTCCTATCAAAATTTTCATTGGGATTAAGCTCAGGCACATTCATTCGTATTGCACTGTATTTATCCATATTAATAACATCTCTACGTTCAATATCTCGAATTTTTCCAAGATAAAGATTGTAAACATCGCTGTTTTTCAACATCAGTTCCCTCATCATAGAACCAAAGAAGTATGGGTCACGACCGAAGGCAATATCTAAATTAGCTTGAATACGACCAGCAGTTGATATTGCTCTTAGTAAACTTTCAGCCTTATCCGGGCTGTTGTAATATTCTTTTAAAAAAGAGATGATTGATTCAATAAGTGATTTTAATTCATTTAGTGTTTTTTCATGCCGAGCAAGGTTAATGTTGTTTGCTGCAAAAGTTAATTTATCAAGTATCAATTGTGTACCATCTTCATTAAGGCTTGCTGCTCTATCCCATGAATTTTCAGGTTTTTCAAAATGCCTTTTAACAAAATCGTATTCTATAAAAGATTGTCTTAAATCTTTTCGGAAATTAGGGTATGAGTCATGAAATATTTCTTCGTTTTCTGTCTTATTTTCATTGAAACCTTTGAAAAGTTTACTTTCGGTATCAGACGAAAATCTAAAATCACGTAATAAATAAATATTTTGAAAATTTGAGTTGTTCGTTGTCCATTCAGTCAACCACTTTTTTGTGCCAAATATTTCATTAAAGACAGTAATAAACCTCCCTTTCCATCTATTATTTCTAGCATCAAGGTTATCTGTTCTATCATTATTATAATCAAACTGCATGTCAATATTAAACATGGTAGAAACAATAATAGTGGAGGCACCTTAGAAGTAGAAATAAAAGTTGTTTCTTTCTTCAGGGGTTTTTCCAATCATATCAAAATCCAGTTATTTAATAAATCAGGAACAATGTTTTGAACCTCAACTTTTCATTATTTTGACAAAATAATAGGATATTAATTTTTTTCGGAGTAAGAATATTTGTTAAACAGATAGGCTACTTTACCGCGTAAAAGCATTTTAGGAATATCTTCGTCTATTATTTCTTCTTCGTGAATACCTAAACGATTTCTAGCTCCGGAAAATCTAAC
Organism: Bacteroidales bacterium; assembly: GCA_016714605.1. Classification (GTDB taxonomy): domain Bacteria; phylum Bacteroidota; class Bacteroidia; order Bacteroidales; family UBA1715; genus JADKDL01. Next base: position 29,556 of record JADKDL010000030.1, read on the forward strand.
AAATCAGTATTTTTCAGGAATGCTTTGCTCTTTTCTAATTCCTTTGGCAAACAAAAAGTTAATTCGGCAGTTAATGCACACAAAAATGATTTCGATAAACTGTCGATTAATTTTTCATGTCCATTTTGTAATATTAATGCAGAAGTATCTGATTTATAATTCAATTCCGTACCTGATGTTCCACCATATATTTCACGCAAACGAGCAACATCTAGCAGGGTTCCCTTTGTTCTCAAAACAGTTTCAATAGGCACATAAATTTCACTATTAAAATCAAGCTTAGCGTAGTGTTTTACTAAATCGGAAAAAAGATTATTTATTTTTCATTCCCGTTCCACAATAAAGAAAATATTTCGACCCATTCGACAACTTTAGTTTTTGAAATTAGTGATGGAATTTTTTCAAAAAACGTAGAATGTATTACATTTGTTGCCTTAGTAGAAAAATTTGTATGAAAATAATCGAAAATATCCAAAATGGAATCTTCGCCTAAAAGTGTTTGCTGGTTGGCTTTATATCGTATTTGATACAAAATTCTTTTACTTTTTGGTTAATAAAGTCAATTTTTTAGAGCAATGTCAATTTTTGTTTTCACATCGTTGAAATAGGTATCGCAAAGCACAAGAACTATGTCTGCTGGTGATAAAAGTTTTACCTTAACTGGAAAGGCAGGGTTAATCCATTTATAGTTTGTTGGAGAATCTTGTAACAATACTAGTAGCTTTCCTTTTTTTCCTTCTGGATTAATCTCATCAAGAAAAACGTAGCTTTTACCCTCTCCATCTATTACGGTAAATGGTGTGCCACTATCAGAAAGTAAATTGCTGACAAGATATGATTTTCCCATCTGGCTCGCACCATAAATAGCCGCAGCAGATTTCCTTCCAAAGCATATTTTTCTTTTTTAATTTACGCCGATAATTGACCAAATTTCTATAAGCGTTCTCACCCTTAGCACCTTTCATTGAATCGGTTTCTTTAACCCATTTAATGGCTTTCTCAATTATATTGAGTTGTGTGTTTATATTCTTTTCCATTATTAATTTCGTTAAATCTGATTAATACTAATATTGCTAAACTCTCCTGAATCCAACCAATAGTTTTCACATTCATTCATGCTCTGAACTTGCAATGAAAAATATGATGCTGGTAATTCATTTTGATTACGGTCTTCAACTGACTCAATCTTCAAACTTTCCTTATCATCGTTGTAGTTTTCACGAACAATCCTAACTTTAAAAGGACCTAAAATGCGTAATTTTTCAATTTCGCTAACTGTAGCATCATTTATCTGCTTTTTATCAGCGGAGTTTAGACTTAATTTCTCTTTGATTTTCTCTTTGATTTTGTCTTCATTAAAATCTAAAAGATAGAATGGCCTTGTAGGATACTTTATTGAATCTAACTGGCGTGTCCAAAAACGCAGAGGTAGTTGAGATACAACAATATCGCAACCGTAATACGATAGAACTGTAGAAATTTTACCAACTAAAGTATCGAAAGTACTTTCCACAATTTTTGATATGGTTTCTTTATTGTAATGCCATTGTAAATCTGTTATTGAAAACCCAAAATGCTTTGAGAAGTGTTCCATAACACGTTCTGTTGGCTTGTTATCTGAAAAAATATCATTAAAATTCAAAGTCGCTTTTTCCACTTTATTATCTCTTTCAAATAATTCGAGGTAATGAGTAACTCACGGAATCGATACTTGTAAATTAAATTCACTTCTTATTTGACGATCAGTAACAGATTGACGAGCACTGTCTTTGAAAATAATCTAGGAGTAACTTTGCAATATCTGTTTGATTTGATTTTCTCAATTGATTGGGGATAACGGCATGTTCTCCCTCAATTACAAGCCTCCGTATTAAATTCTTTAGCAAATCATCACCAGCTACATAAAAGCTTTCCCAAAATAATGGACATGGAGTTAAAGTGCATTGTCCCGAATCATCGTATTTATATGCAGCAATCATTAAATCAGTTGTACCTGCTCCAACATCAACACTTCCAATAGTTATTGATTTTTTTATTATAATTAACCAAATCCAGGTCTTACCTTACCATAAAAATCAAAATATTCTTTGCAATTATTCTTATAACGCTGAGTGAGTTCTGAATATAAAAATACAAACTGAGAACAAGTTGCTTCGTCATATATCCACTCCTTTCTTTCATCGTTATTCGATAAACTATTAAACGTAAGCACAACTTGTATGCTTTTGCGTAAATCTTTCGTCAACTTCTATTGACGATGTTCCTGCGTAGAAGCGTTCTAAAATAATGGCCGCATCTTCTGCACATTTTCGCAATGCAATTTGTTCAATTCTTGACATTGCTGTCGGGCATGTTACAATTATTCGACCTATTCTACGAGGTTTGTTTTCCTCACCCCATTTATGTCTAAATTCATAACTATTAATCTGCATTTTTGCTTGTGCCAATATTTCTAGGAATGAAAAAGTCATTAATGCTTTCCGAGAATAAAATTTGTCAATAACCCCTTCACCTGTTGTATTTAATGAACCATCTGAATTTAATTGTTCAGATATGCCCTTTATCTGTAATAAATTATTTACATGTGATTCACCTTTAAGTTTTAGAAACTCCCAATCCTTTAGTTGCGGTTTATTGTCCCATAAATATCTTTTGGGACTTGAAAGGTTGTAATTTTTTCAACGCGGTGTTTAAGTTAATTGCTTTATGGATAAGTTCATTTGCTTCAATACCCAACCGAACCAAACTAGGAAAAACAAATTGTTTACTACCTTTTAATGTTTCCACACCAAAATTAGCATCTCTAAATGCAAGACGCATATCAAAAGGTTTATTGTAGAAATTAATTTTACCATTTAATATAGGATTAGACAAATTATGTAAGCCTAAAGGTTCTACTCTTGTAAAATCATGATTATCAAACAATACAGCACAAGTGCGTGAATTACCCATATCGACAAGTAAATCAACATCCCCAAAAGCAATATTTTTGTCTGAGAACAATGTAATGGTTGGCAATAAATTCGATTGTTGAATATATATTTTATAACGAAGATGAATTGCGCTAGATAATTTAACTTTGGTTTTTGATATTTAATTCATCAACACTTTTTTACATCATGGAATAATTTCAAGATATATTCATCTACCCAATCACAATTGTATGGAACTTTGGAGCAAAAAATCAACTAAAGAGAATTCGTTATTGCACAACGCAAAATCTTTAGATCTGTCATAATTGCTTACAAACACGGGTGTTTCCATCAAATCTTGTTCTTCAAAATCTTCGCTCTCGTATTTAGTTCGAGTATCAAAAGCAAGTAATATATTGTATCTCTTAATGTTTCCATTTGAAGATTCTGGCACTAATTTGCAGCGACACCAATTTGTTGGTGCAAATGCAGTTTTACCATTACTACCTAAGGTGAAAAATGGAAAAGGTAACCATTGATTTTCAAACTTTTCCATCTTACAACGGCTAAATGTCATCGGAAAACAGTCTGATTCTCCAAGATCAGTCTCCATTGGTGTAATAGGATTATTACCCTCTGAAATGAAGTCGCTTTTAATATCCTCCCATTTATACGCTTTAAATACGCCTTCTTCAATTATTCCAAAAAATGCGGGACGGCAAAAATAAAACTTTATCGGGTTGGCTGGTGTGGTCGGCAGTCATTCCGAATTGTCTTTCTTTTTTGTCTTTGTATGTCGTCTTGTCAATTTTCATGTCGCTGTCTTTTTTTAGGCTTGCTTGTAACGTTTTTGGGCTTGGCGAAGGTGGGGAAATCGAAGTACAAATGTTCAATTTAGCACAAATGTTCATTAGAATACCAAATGTTCAGCCTAGTACTAAAACCCCACTTTTGCCAAACCCATGTTAGCGGTTCGTTGTTTTTAATTGTCAGAGTGAAAACCAATTGTATTACCTTCCGTGTCCATTACCACTGAACAAAATCCGTGTTCTCCAATTGGAAATTTCGCTTGTAATACTTTTCCTCCTGCATTTTCAACTCTTGAAGTTTCAATTTCACAATCTTCGCAAGTGAAGTAAACCAAAGTCCCACCTGAACCGGGTTTCATTTCACTAGTCTTACACAATGCACCACTTATATTGCTTTCTCCTTGTACCCAAGGGAAACTTAACATTTCCAAGTCGCCAAATTCGCCAGGTGCTTGCATTGGTGTCATTTCAATTTGTAAAACGGTTTCGTAGAATTTTTGAGCTCTGGTCATATCTTCCACATAAATTTCTACCCAAGTGAATGGGTTTTTTGATTGTGTTGTCATATTGCTATTTGATTTTAATTTGTTGGTGAATACTTTACTATGTCAATTCCAATTCCATTTGGATCTTGAATTGCAAAATGTCTGTCGCCCCAAGGTTCGTCACGAATGTCAATTTTGATTTCCACACCTTTAATTTTTAAGTCGTTGTAAACTTTGTCCACATCATCTACTTCAATTGTCAAATACATTCCCTGTCCTGTAAATGGTTGTTGAAACAATGGTTGTTGACTTGGGTGGTTTGGAAGTAAAACTAATTTCTGCTTCTTTGTTTGGCGTGTGCAATAGAATATAAAATTCGTTTTCAAATGTTACTCCAAAGTCCAAAATTTCTGTGTAGAATTTTTTTGTTTCTACCAATTTACTCGTGACGATACCTGCATTTAATTTCATCTTATTTTTAATTGTAAGGTTTTTATTTTTGTAGTGTCGGTTGTTGCCATTTTACTGTCATCTGATTTGACGTTATTACAACTTAATAAGGTCAAAACAGTTATTGCAAATAAAATAATTTTTCTTGTCATTGTTCAAAGTTAATATTTATGTTTTTTGTTGTGTTGTGGGTCGTCCTACAATGACCGCTAACGTCAGCCTGTGAAAAAACCATTTCCTCAACAGCCACACGTTAATAACATGGTAAAATAAAAAACATAAGCTTTGGTGATTACTATTTTTGAAAAAATATTTTTTTGCATGCAGCACATAGCGCAAGCCAATAGACATCAGGTAGATTTTAGTTCGCTTGACTGTCGTATTTCGGCAAACAACCCAGTTCGTTTTATCGATGCATTTGTTGATAAGCTCGATTTACCTCGGTTACAGTTTGAGGTAACTAACATCAACACTGAGGGCGTCCATCGTTCGATAGAAAGTTGTTTCTCAAAGTATACATATACGGTTACATCAACGGCATACGCTCATCGCGTAAGTTTGAGGCGCGAGTGCATGCGTAATGTTGAAATGCAATGGTTGTGCGGCAACCTTGTTCCCAATTACCATAGTATAGCAGACTTCCGTAAAGACAACTCCCAAGCCTTGCGCAACACCGTTAAGTTGTTTGTGCAGTTTCTTTCAGATTGCGATTTGCTTGGTAAAGGAATTAATAGCCATTGATGGTACCAAGTCTCGAGCACACAATAGCAAGAAGAATAATTACAATCCCAAAAAATAGAACGCCATTTGACCTATATCGAAAACAAGGTTAAGAGTATATAACTCAATTAGACGCTTGCGATGCCAACGAAGCGAATTGAAAATAGATGATATAGCACATAAAATTGAAAAATTAAAAGCCAGCAAAATTAACTACGAAGCCTTGCAAAAAGAGTTAGCCCAGAGTGGTCAGCCACAAATAAGCACCACCGATGCCGATGCGTGCCTTGCTCATACAAGGCCAGGTTGTGGAAGTGAGTTACAATACGCAAGCGCGGTAGATGAAAAGCATAAATTAGTAGTGGCCACGCATACCATCAATCGCAATGATAGAAATGCGCTTACTGATATTGCCACCGAAGCAAAGCAAAATATGGATGTATCAACGTATACAGCTATAGTAGATAAAGGGATACCACAACGGCCGGCAATACAGCAGGCCACCAATGCCGGCATAGTAACCATAGTAGCACCACCCGAAATAGTAAACAGCAACGAGCATGGCACTACCCCCGATTACGTAGTAACTAAGTTTGTATACGATGAAAGCACCGATACATATACATGTCCACAAGGCGCAACACTAACAACCACAGGCACATGGCATCGCAAATCGCGCGAGCGCGATACTTACCAATTTAAAAAATACCGTACACCAAAATGTAAAACCTGCCCTGCAAAACACCCGTGCAGCAGGGCGCGCCAAAGGAGGCCGCGAAATAGAACGCAGTGAGTTTGCAGCCGAAGTAGAAGCCAACAATGCCCGCTACCACAACAGCAAAGAATTGTACCGAAAGCGACAAGAAATTAACGAGCATATATTTGGAACTATCAAAAGAGTATGGGGATATTACTACACAAATCTAAAAGGATTAATAAGTGAACGGAGAATGGAGCCTCATCATGACAGTTTACAACCTCAAGCGCACAATCAACATACTAGGTATACAGCCACTGTTAGAAAAACTAAAAAACTGGAATCCTGACTACACAAGGATTTCACGGCTAAATCAAAAACGACCTCATTACATCAAATTCTACGCATTCAATTTTGCGACTATAGTGTAGCGGCCTAAAAAACAACCCCGTTAAAATCGTCTAAATCGTATATGGTCACCGTTATGGAACGGATTCGGCTAGCAAATTTTCCAAAATGGGTTTTTTCACAACCTGACGGTTTGGGGCTTGACGCAGGGCAGGATTAGAAAGCAGAATGTTCAATTTATTACTGAAGCTAATAGAAAGTACAAATGCTGAATTTAGTACTTCTGCCTGCCTTGCGTTCAAACCCCTGTTAGCGGTTCGTTGTTTTCTTTAGACTCTAAATTATTTCTTTAAAATCGTTTTACTGTCCACCCAAAATATTTGCCATTCCATTAAACGGAGATTTTAATAGTTGAAAGTAATCTGTTGTCAAGATATTTTTATTGAACTTGAAAGCTTCATTATCTCGGAAACTTGTAAAGAAAAATACTTTCCATCTGGTGAAATGTTTGGGCATTGGTCCATAAAAGTTGAATTTATTTTACTTCCAAGATTTTTCCCTGCCGTCCATTTTTCCTCTGTTTTGAAACTAATATACAAGTCGCCACTTCCCAATCCATCTTTTCGGCCAATCGAAGTGAATATGATATAACTTTCATCAGGACAATGTAGGCATCATATTCTGTTGCAGTTGTATTTATTGAATCACTGACGCTTACTGGTTTTTCAAAGATGTTGTTTGTAAGTTTTGACATCATTAAATCATAACCATTCTTTCCATTTTCAGTGCTAAAATATAGATTTCCGTTGTTGGATACTGAGGGGTATAATTCATCTTTGTCTGAATTAACGTTTTCGCCTAAGTGTTGTGGCTGTCCAAATAAACCTTTATTGTATGACAAAAACCAAATGTCAAAATCATTTTTTCCTTTCGTATCCTTATCAATAGGACGATAAGAAATAAAATAAATGCGTTTCCCATCGGGCGAAAAGAACGGGTCGGCATCACTGTATTGTCCTGAAAATGGTGCAATTTGTGGTTTAGACCATTTGCCATTCACTCTTTTTGAAATAAAAATTGTGTAGAATGTATTTGTGTAGGAATTATTAGCAATGGTGTATAAGAACGTATTACCGTCTGGTGAAAAACTGGAATTTAATTCATTAAACTGTGTTGAAATGATTTCTTTAGCAAATAGCTCTGGTGTATCATTGGGCTTTGCACTACCGAAGTAATCAGTTTTGGTCTCATTACTTTGTGCATAACAATTCAATGAGATTATTGAAAAGATTAAAAAAGTAAAACAAAAGGTCTTCATTGTCTTATAAAAGTTTTGATAGCAATACAATTTGTCCCAAATGATAGGCATCGTGTTGAATTATGCCCTGTATATGCTCATAATAAGTCATATCGTTTACTGGATATTTTTTCAAAGTCTTTGGTTTTACAAGTTTCAAAAGTCAAGCCACCTATTTTGAGTATTTTCTAATTTATTTAATGTTTCCGTCCAAGCTTGGTTTGACTTACTATTTCTTTAAAATAATTATTCGAAGGTGTTTTTATAGTTTTACCCTCCATTCTTTGAAGTACATTTTAATCTCCAATTAATAAGATGGTTTGTTATTTCCCAAATGGAGTTACAATTTATCAAAACTCTTTTGATGCTTGGTCGGCTGTAATATTGTTTAAAGTGGAAAAAATATTTACATCAATCCAAGGCTCGCCATTGTATAGTTTTTCAAATAAACTTGTTAAACGTTCTTCTTCTGTCATTACTTTTTCTCTGTTAAATGTTTATATTGTGTCGTTTACAATTCTGACTAACGTTTTATTTTACTCTGAAAATTAGTCAATTACAAAGCCAACGTCATCAGGTTTGAGGTCAAACTTAGTGATTTGTTTCTTTATACGTTCTACAAGTTTTAGTTTTCTTTTCTGATCTAAGAATAAGTATTCCGTTGGTGGTTTATAGCTTACCTTTTTTGTAATTATGGTCCAGATAATTACTGCAAGTTTTCTTGCAGTGGCGCTTACAACAACTGTCCGTCCTTTTTATGCTACTCTTTTGAAAAAATCAGACAGGTGGGTGTCTTTCAATTGCCAATTGCATTGGCTGCATTACAAAGCAATTTTCAACCTGTTACTTCCTTTACGAGTTTTTGAACTTAATAATTTGCCACCACTTATTTTGTTGTTTGGAGCAAGGCGCAGCCATGAAGTAAAATTTTTGCCGTAGGAAACATTTCAAAACCCGCCCGGGCCAACTTCACTCATTGATGCTCATAATGGTTGAATGATTAATACCTTCAATTTTCATCAGGTCAGCACCGCCAAAATATTGATACGATGCCTCGGTTTAAATCAATTCTTTATTGAATTTTGTTGATGCGTTTATGAGGCTTGTTATCTGTTTTTAATTTCTTCATTTCAGGGTGCGTGTTGATTTGTACTTTTAAAATTTAGTTATCTCCACATCGCAGGCATCGGTTTTTCTGGAAAGAACAAATGGCTTTCATATTCTTGCTTCAGTCCAAAAGATAATCAGTACGATTGTTTCCTTTTAAAGCCTTTGCAATTTCCTCTTTAGATTTTTTGCAATTGCCATGTCGGAGTTCTGATAGTTTTTCGGGGTCGAGATTTCCTTTGCA
>JADKDL010000031.1 GCA_016714605.1 Bacteroidales bacterium
CTTTCCAGTACAGTACAGAAACAGTACCTTAGAAAGATATTAGCCTATTGCTTGCGATGCCGTTGTAGGAGCAACTAATTATACTTGGAGATTTACAAGCAGGTACAGAGGTAATAAAATACAAACAGCAGCTTCAAACATACTCCAATCCGGCAGAGGCTGGAATAAAATTCAACACACAATATTCGTTGAAGTAAAAGCGAAAATGTCATAACACTTAGAATTGATGTGGCGGAAGCGTACCAAATTACTACACACAAACCATTCCTACATCTAAACTACAAACTGCTTATTGTGGTATTAACAATTAAAACTAATAACAGAATCAATAAAGTGCGTACCTACAAAGGCACTATACTCTGTATGAATATACTTTTGTTGATAACGTTAGTGGTAAAACTATTATAATAAAAAACTTAAGTACGCTAAGACTTGACAAAGTTGCTGCTTTAGAATATGGCAGAACATACACCGTAACTGTAAGACCGGTTTTCTATAACTCTTACGGAAATTCTGATGGAGCTTGCACAATTACAACTCCTGCTACAATTCCACCAACTCGATTATCGGAAGCATACAAACACAGCCCTTACCGCATTAAACAATACTATATATTGTGATAAATTGCCTTGCGTTTCAGATTATCAGTGGGAGGTAACCGATGCTGTAACCAATAAAATTTTAGTAAAATTAAGAGGAAACAATTCTAATAGTTTTCAACTTTCTATGATTAACGGTATTGACTATGGACGTACTTATAAAATTAGAATAAAAGGTGTTTCCGGTACTTTGAAAGGAGATTATGCTGAAAGTTTTAATGTTTATACCCCTGCACAAATCCCAACTACATCATTGCAAGAAAAATATTGCAACAAAACTTTCTCATCGCCCAATGACATATTGATTTGCAATACAGTACTTGGAGCTACGAATTATGAATGGGAAGTAAAAATACAACAACTGGAATAGTAAGAACAATACTTAAAGGTTCAGTTCTACAACGATGACCCTTGCTACTATACTCACAGTAGAATATAATACCAATTACGAAGTAAGAGTTAGAGCGAAAACAAATACTATGACAGGTAGCTACGGCTCTGTTTGTACAGTAATATATTCAGGCACTTCTTTGACATCAAAATACTGTGGAATAACGCTCACTGCATTAAATCAAAAGCGTATTTTGTACTCAAATTCCTAACGCTATAGGATATGAATGGGAAGCAACCTCTCCTACCGGTGCAATATACACTAAGAGATTCAATACACCTACTAGTTATTTTGTAAAATTCAATGCTATTTTCACACCTGAATACGGAAAAACATATCAAGTGAGAATAAAACCAATTTTCAGTACCGGTGATGGCGAATTTGGCGCTGCATGTAGCCTTACAACACCTGCATTCCCAGTAATTTCTTTAACAGATACATATTGTGGAATCACGTTAAGCTCCTTAGAACAATACATTTATTGTACACCTGTTATTGGAGCAACTTATTATGAATGGTATTTTGGACACAACTACAACGCATTATCTACAATAATTACTACAACTTCACCAAATATAAAAGCATCTACATTCTATTCTAGTCTTCCTCTTGACATATATATGGTAAGAGTAAGAGCTAAAAGCAATACTCAAACAGGAGACTTTGGTGATATCTGTGAAATAACCATGCCATCTATACTTAAATCAGGCACAGAATATAATGAAACGGAAGAGATACTTTCAGCAGAATATCAATTTAACAGTTCTGATGAGAATATAGTAACTACATCGGTAAACAATGAAGTTGCATCTTTGTTTCCAAACCCTGCAATAAACGAAATAAATATTGAAGTTGGAAATACAGAAAACAACTACACTGCTTATATTGTAGATGTAAAAGGTAGTCAAGTGAGTAAAGTTCAAGCCTTTTGACTCAGAAAGTTACAAGCATTAACATTTCACAGCTAGAGAAAGGCTTTTATTTTGTAAAACTTTCTTCTGCTACTACAGAAGCCACTTGCTTTTGAAATTCATAAAAGAATAAACTTATTTTAACTTATTTAGAGGGTGACTTTGAGTCACCTTCTAAATTTTCAAGAACAAAAAATAGAGCTACCAAACGGTGGCTCTATTTTTTTTTGAGGTATGATAGAGGCCATCTCCGTTAGACGAAGCGTTCTTGCTTCCCGTAAGGCGAAGCGTCCTCGCTTCGCCTTAGTATTCAAGGCCTCTGGCCTGTTTTAAGAAAATATTTCTGTTTTTGTGTATAAAACAACACAAAGGGCAATCACAATGGGTTACTTGTTTTATTTTTTATTGAAAATCAAAAATATAAATATTTAAAAGGGCATCCACAAGGGTTGCCCCTACAGGTTGAACAGATGGGTGTTTTGAAAAACGCAATAACCTCATATTCACTATGTAAATTCTAAAAAACAAAATATAACAATAAAAATTTTGCAGAATTAACAAAATATCATATCATTGCAAAATCTTTTTGCATTTTAGGGCTAAAACAACAAAAAAATATTCATACATAAAGAAAAAATGTAAACAACCGGTTTGTAACAAGCAAGCCATACTTATATATTACTTAAAAACAATTAATTATTAATCACTTAAACAAAAAAATAATTTATGAAAAACATTTTTTTATTTTTGGTAGTTCTGATGTTATCAACGAGTATTTTTTCTCAAACAGAGATTTGGGGGACAATAGAAAGTGGGGGAACCAATAGTAGAGGACTTATATTCAAGTCTGATGGAAACGGAGAGAACCTAGAAGTAAAATACAATTTCCTGGTATAAACTATGAATCTAAACCGTATTTCCCGTCAAAAAATATGTTACTAGCCTCAAATGGTGATTTTTATGGTATTCATTTATATGAACCAGTAAGTTGCCCTGGCTGCGGAAAGGGTGGAATTTATGAATTTAACCCTAAAACATTGACAGTAGAAAACAAAGTATTATATAACTGTTATGAATTGATTTTAGGCAATAACGATATAATCTATGGAGTCGGCCAACCGTGGGGTGCAAGTAAAACTAGTCTTTTTAAATACGATATTACGAGTAATACTATAACTACCATTGTTGATTTTAATTATGCAATTGGAAAAAACTCTTCAAATATTATTCAAGGTTCTGACGGAAAAATTTATGGAACAACACCCCTAGGTGGAATTTTTGGATATGGTGTATTATATCAATATGACCCTGCAACAGATAAATTTGCAGTAATTCATGATTTTGAGAATAACTATTGGGGCAAGGGTAAATTAGTAGAAGGATCAGACCATACATTATATAAATTACAACATTTTTGTGCAGAAATAAATTCAAGTTCTGAACAAAGAATGGATATTTTCAAATACAATATTAACAATAAAGAATTTTCACAAACCTCTGTTCCTTTTGATGTATTTTCATCAGATGAGATTTCTGGTGCATCAACAGCATATTTAAAAATAATAGAATCAAGTAATGGTGTTTTCTATGGAACGATGTCAAGTCCTAAAGGTGCGTGTGCCATATTTAAGTTTGAATCAAACACAAATCAATTTTCTATAGTTCATAGATTTGAAAGTGGATACATCGGTACAGCACCTCATTTAATTCTTAAAGCAAACAATGGAAAGATTTATGGATTTAGGAATGGCAATAGTAATGGTGGTACCGATTTTTTTGAATTTGATCCGCTTACTAATGTAGTTAGAAATACTTTTGAATTTTTAAATACAGCACAATCAAGTTCACCTAACCCATACTGTCTCATAGAACTACCTAAACCGACCCAACTTTCAATACAGTACAGGAACATTACCTTAGAAAAGATTTATAGCCCTATCGCTTGCGATGCGGTTATAGGAGCTACAAATTATTCATGGAAATTTACAAGCGGTACAGAAGTAATTACGTATGAAACAACGACGACTTCAAACTTACTCAATCCGGCAGAAGCAGGAATAAAATTCAACACGCAATACTCTGTTGAAGTAAGAGCTAAAATTAATAACATATGGGGAGCTTATGGAGAAGCGTTCCAAATAACTACACCACAAACTATTCCTACATCGAAACTACTAACTGCTTATTGCGGTATTACTATTAAGGCATTAACAGAATCCATTAAATGCATAGCTACTTCCGGTGCTACTCAATATGAATATACTTTTATAGATAACGTAAGTGGAAAAAAGATAGTGATGAAAAATTTAAGTACACTTAGACTTGACAAAGTAGCTACTTTGGAATATGGCAGAACTTACACGGTAACCGTGAGACCGGTTTTCTATAACTCTTATGGAAATTCTGATGGAGCATGCACAATAACAACTCCTGCTACAATTCCACCAACTCGATTATCGGAAGCATACAGAAACACAACCCTTACCGCATTAAACAATACTATATATTGTGATAAATTGCCTTGCGTTTCAGATTATCAATGGGAGGTAACTGATGCTGTAACGGGTAAACCTTTAGTAAAATTAAGAGGAAATAGCTCTAATAGTTTTCAACTTTCAATGATTAACGGTATTGACTATGGACGTACTTATAATATAAGATTAAAGGAGTTTCAGGTACTTTGAGAAGGAAATTATGCTGAAAGTTTTACTATTTACACCCCTGCACAAATCCCAACTACATCACTGCAAGAAAAATACTGTAATAAAACATTCTCTTCTCCGCTTGATATTTTGATATGTAACACAGTACTTGGTGCTACCGACTACGAATGGGAAGTAAAAAATACAAGGACAGATGAAATAACAGTAATACAAAAGCTTTCAAGTTCTCCAACAATGACCCTTGGTTCTAATCTTCCGGTAGAATACAATACCAATTACGAAGTTAGAGTTAGAGCATTGACTAATACTATGACCGGAAACTACGGCTCTGTTTGTACGGTAAAATATTCAGGTACTTCTCTTACATCAAAATATTGTGGTATAACACTTACAGCTTTAAATCAAAATGTGTTTTGTACTAAAATACCTGATGCTACAGGTTATCAATGGGAAGTAACCACACCATCTTGAACAGTTCACTCTTCGTTATTTACCGAGGGAGCTAATCGTAATTATGTAAGATTTAATAATATATTTAACACTGTATCAGATGCAGAATATGGAAAAACATATCAAGTGAGAATCAAACCGATTTTGAGTACCGGTGCAAGCGAGTTTGGCGCTGCATGTAGCCTTACAACACCTGCATTTCCAGTAATTTCTTTAACAGAAGCGGATTGTGGTAGAGAATTAACATCATTAGATGATTACATAAATTGTACAACAGTAATTGGTGCAACAAACTACGAATGGTATTTTGTAAATAACAACAATGGATATTTAATAAACCAAACAACGACAACACCATACATAATCGCATCTGCAATATATAACATAAATCCTAACTCAAGTTATCTAGTAAGAGTAAGAGCTATAACCAAAACACAGTCTGGAGCTTTTGGTAGTACTTGTGAAGTTTTCATGCCTGCTTCACTTAAATCAGGTTCAGAATTTAATGAAACGGAAGATGTACTTTCAGTAGAAAATAAATTTAATAGTTCTGATGAGAATATAGTAACTACATCGGTAAACAATGAAGTTGCATCTTTGTTTCCAAACCCTGCAATAAATGAAATAAATATTGAAGTTGGAAATCTTGAAAACAACTACACTGCTTATATTGTAGATGTAAAAGGTAGTCAAGTGAGTAAAGCTCAGCCTTTGACTCAGAAGGTTACAAGTATTAACATTTCACAGCTAGAGAAAGGCTTTTATTTTGTAAAACTTTCTTCAGCTACTACAAACCTTACTTTTGAAATTTATAAAAAAAGAATAAACGTATTTTACATCATTGAGGGGTGACTTTGAGTCACCTTCTCAATTTTTAAGAACAAAAATAGAGCTACTAAACGGTGGCTCTATTTATTTTTGAGGTTTGGTAGGGGCAAACCCTGTGTGGTTGCCCTCCATTAGACGAAGCGTCCTCGCTTCGTGATAGAATTCAAAGCCTCTGGTCTGTTTAAAAAAATGTTTTGTGTTTTTGTATATAAAAATAGACAAAAGGGCAATCATATAGAATTGCTTGTTTTGTTTTTTAATTAAAATCAAAAATATAAATATTTCAAAGAGCAACCACAAGGGTTGCCTCTACCGGTGGGACTGACGGTTATAATGTGAAATTATATTATTATAGGGCAATTATATTTATACATAGGACAACCACATAGGATTGCCCCTACCCCATTACGGATTATACTTTGCCTTATTCATTATTTTTTGATAGTCTTTTTCGCTCATAAGAGCCTGAATGGTTATCCGATCTGACTAAATCTCTTCAAGTATTTCTGTGCAACTAGCTCTTGATAACCTATCCAGACACCTAGAACTTTGGGGGCGACTTCTTTTGAGAAATATGTGAAAACCACTCTGATCACAATGAGCTCTTACAAATTATAATCCGACGTCAAAAAGAGTTTATTATTGACCAAATAAAGCCACATATCATTTTCTGAAGTTTTCAAAAATTCAAAATTGCTTTGCAGTATAGCCCCATAAAACGGTATCAGCAGTCTCTGGCATAAGCATTTGGGTAAGATACATGATTCTACCAGAATGTATCATATTTGCTAAAAGATTTGCATCTGCAAAATTATTTTCAAATTCGGTCTGCAAATAACCAATTAACACGTCGGTAGGGATTTTTTCTTTATACATTTTCTTAATCTGAAACTGCTGCATATCCATTTGTTTGTAATACAGACAATCGGCTCCTAAATATTTATCGATCCTCACTCCAATTCCATTCTCAATTATTACAATTGATTGATTGAAAACACCATTAAAAAAATAAACAGCAGGAGTTGTATTTTTTGGGTATAGTGTTTTTAACCGACCAAATGCTAACTGCATATTGTGTTTTTCGGCTTCCAGATTGCTTAGTTTCTGTTGAATTGCTACATTAATTTCATCATAAATAGGGTAGTTTAGAAATTCATGCAGATTATCGTAATACATAGCATTATAAGCACTTCCAACTTTAATAATACCTGTATTGAAAGCTTCAATAAAATCGCCATGCGCTTTTATTTGTTCTGTAACTTTAAGCTCAAATGTGTCTTTATCTATACCCTTCCAAGAGTGAATAATGGAATCGAAGCGCACAAACTTCATATCAATTTTTTGTGCTTCAATAGTATTTTTTTTCGAAGTATTGCACGAAGCAAAACTCAACAAAACTATCATTACAAATAGAATTACTTTCATCTTTGATTTTTTATTATTACTTGGAATATTTTCCAAAATTAAGAAAAATAAGTACAGAAATAAAAAAAACAAACGTGAACATAATAAACAATTCACATTACAAACAATAATATTATCGAAATGTGAAAATTCATGAATTTTAATTACAATAAATTACACTAAAAAAATACTATTTGAATAATTTTATAGTTTAGTAGATGTTCATTGAAAACAAGTTTTTCTAAATATTGAACAAAGATTTTTTTTATCATCGTAGTTTCATATTTTTGCTACAATAAAAAGGAACTTTTAGAATATAAAAAACGACTATTAAACAAAGAACTCGCACAGCATAATGCAACACAAAATCTTAACCACATTATTTTTTCTTATTTCAATTTTCCTATTTGGTCAAAATCAAGCTATTCTGAAAGGTACTATTAAAGATACTTCTGGCAAAGCAATTGAAAAAGTGAGCATCTATATTGCAGATAGTCAGCACGGAACAATATCAAACGCAACGGGAACATACGAACTCAAAATACCTGCAAACAAACAGGTTTTGGTAGTTTTTTCACACACCAGTTTTGAAACGCAATATAGAAATATTGAACTCAAAGCAAATGAAACATTGATGCTTTCGGTAGCAATGTTGCCCCAAACAAAAGAAATTGAAGAGGTTGTCGTAGCATCTGAAAGGGAAAGAGAGATAAACCAAACCCGATTGAGTGCAGTGGTTATAAGCAAATTACCCGGCACTAGCTTAGGTGGAATTATGACTTCAATAAAAACACTACCGGGCGTATCGTCAAACTCCGAGCTTAGTTCGCAATACAAAGTACGAGGTGGAA
This sequence comes from Bacteroidales bacterium, assembly GCA_016714605.1. Classification (GTDB taxonomy): domain Bacteria; phylum Bacteroidota; class Bacteroidia; order Bacteroidales; family UBA1715; genus JADKDL01. The sequence goes on from JADKDL010000031.1 coordinate 8,098, forward strand.
ACTTTGATGAAAATATAATTTACGTAAATAATATACCTATTTACAAACCACAACTGGTAAGGTCAGGACAACAAGAGGGATTGAGTTTTGTAAATTCAGATATGGTAAGCTCACTTACGTTTTCGAGCGGTGGTTTTGATGCCTGTTATCGAGATAAAACCTCGTCGGTGCTTGATATAACTTATAAAAAACCAAGTGCATTTGAGGCACGCATAGACCTTAACCTTATGGGGGCAGCCTTTTACATGGGCGGTGTGAATAAGAAAAAAACGGGTATATCATAATACAGGGATACGATACAGAAATACATCTCTAGTACTCAACTCTTTAGATGAAAGTGGAAACTACATGCCTATTTTCTTAGATATTCAAAGCTATATTTCTACAAAAATTTCCGATTTTTGGTCGGTCGATTTTCTTGGTAATATATCAAATAACAGATATACGTTCATTCCCAACGCACGAGAAACAACCTTTGGTAATCCTTCTGAACAATTTAAAATGGAAATTGATTTTGATGGTCAAGAAAAAGATATGTACACAAGTGGTATGTTTGCACTATCACTGATATACGCACCAAATTCAGAGACAAAACACATATTTAGCGGAAGTCTATTTGGTACGCAAGAATACGAAAAATACGACATTAGAAGCAATTATCGACTTTCTGAAATGGTAGATCCGAAAAGTGAAAATAGAGAAGATACCACCATATTGGCATTAGGACTATTTCTAGAACACGCAAGAAATAGTCTCACATCTCAAGTACAATACTACTCATATTCAGGAAAATACATTAAAGAGAAATTCTCTATGCAATGGGGAACTGAATACAAAAAGGAATCTATAAATACCATAATAAAAGAATGGGTGTATGAAGATTCGGCAGGATACAACTTTCCCTACAACGACGAAGCTGTCAATGTCTCAAATGTTATAGACAATATAATTGATATAGCAAATAATCAAATAACCGGTTTTGTTCAGAGTACTTACAGAATTACTTCGGATGCGGGAAAAACCTTAAGTCTAACTGGAGGATTGCGAGCGTATTATAACGAACTGACCAGCGAATTTAATGTTAGTCCACGTATAAGAATCGCATACTTTCCACAAAGAAAAAGCAAGGCAGTATATCGTTTTCTGCCGGTACATACAACCAACCACCACACTATAAAGAGTTTGTAGGTGAAGATGGTAATTTTATTCACAAATAAAATCGCAAAAATCGCAACATTTTGTTTTAGGAATGGATTATACTTTACAGATATGGAAGCGACCTTTTAAACTACTTACAGAGCTATATTACAAAAACTTATCGCATATAATACCCTATACACTTGACAATGTAAAGATAAATTACAAACCTGAATTAGAAGCTCATGGTTATGCCACAGGCTTAGACATAAGAATAAATGGAGAGTTTGTAAAAGGAACTGAATCATGGGCAAGTATTTCCTTTTTAAGTACAGAAGAACAATTAGATGGCTCTGACGAATGGATTAAAAGACCGTCAAACCAGTTTCTTAATTTTGGAATGTTCTTTCAAGACTATTTTCCGGGTTATGATAGGATAAAAGTAAATTTAACCTTCTTGTACGGCTCAAAGTTACCTACCGGTCCACCGAATGCAATATCTCACGAAGAGTCAGACAATTATTCAATAAGCTCTTATAAAAGAGTTGATTTGGGAATATCAACAGTTATAATTCAAAAAAAGGACACTGATCTAAAAAAGAAAAAAGGGCTTCAAAGTTTGTGGATTGGATTAGAAGTGTTTAATTTACTGGATATAAGTAATAAAATTTCATACCTTTGGATAAAAGATTTAGAAGATAAAAACCACCGAGTACCTAATTATCTAACCTCCAGAGTTATAAACCTTAAAATATCTGCCAAACTGTAGATTATGAACATACAATTTCAAAACCCAAATGTTTTATATTTTCTCTTCCTTCTTGCTATTCCTATTATAATACACCTTTTTAGTTTCAGAAAGTACCAAACCATATTTTTTAGTAATTTCAAACTACTCCAAAATATTATAATTGAGAATAATAAAACCAAATCTAAATTAAAACAGCTACTTATTCTTATATCAAGATTACTAGCTCTTACTGCTCTTATTTTAGCATTTTCGAGACCTTATATACCCTCAGAAATACAAAAAACACCGTCAAGCACAGTTGCCATTTATGTTGATAATTCATTTAGTTTAACTACAGAAAATCAGTATGGTATATTACTCGAACAAGCAAAAAAGAAAGCAACGCTCTTAGCAAAAGCTTTTGATATAAACACCGAGTTTTACCTTATAACTAACGATTTTAGCAATACCGACGAAATTGCTTATACTCACAAACAGATTTCAGAAAAAATAACCGGAATAAAATCGAGTCATAAAAGAAAAACCATTTCAGAAATAGTAGGCAGGGTTAATAATATTATAAAAAACAAAACCCAAAACGGAAAGTTGTATATTATTTCAGACCTGCAAAAAAACATAATTGACATTGAAGAAAAAGCAATTGAACCATCATTATCAATTACAATTATCCCCTTAGAAAAACCTGCTGTAAAGAACATATATATTGACAGTTGTTGGTTCGAAGACCCTACAAGAAAAACAGCTCAGCAAGATGTTCTCAGTATAAAAATAAAAAACACAGGAGATGAGACTCAAAAAGACCTACCTATAAAATTGTATATAAATGATACTTTAAAGGCTATTTCGAGCCTTACAATTCCAGGACAAAGCAGTGAAACCTTAAAGCTCCCTTACGTAATAAAAAATAAAGGTGCAATTTATGGAAGAGTGGAAATTAGCGATTTTCCTGTTATTTATGATAATAATTATTTTTTCAGTTACCAAATACCTGAAAAAATAAAAATATTACTCATTGGAGAAAATAAATACATAGAATCGGTTTATTTAAACGACAGCTCTTTTATTGTCAATACAGTAACAAACAATCAAATAAACTACTCAAATTTAAATAATTACGATGTTATCTATTTAACAAATACGATTTCTGTAACTACCGGTTTACAAATGAGTTTGCTTTCCTATTTGGAAAATGGAAAAACATTGGTTATTTCATTTGCAAATAAGGTTGATTTAACCAATGTAAACGAACTTCTTTCAATATTTTCTACATCTATTACAGAGACAAACATAAAAAACACTTCAACAATCAACAATATAAATACAAATCATTTTATCACTAAAAATGTTTTTGAATCAATTAATAAGAATAATTTATATCCAAGTGTAAAAAAATATTACAAAATAAAAAATGCATCAACAGCTGAAGTAATTCTTAAATTAGAAAATGAAGACAGTTATTTATCATATCAAAACCATAAAACCGGTAAACTATATATATTTTCATCAGAACTTAGCGATAGTGCAACCAACTTAATGCAAAACCCTATTTTTATTCCAATAATTTATAATATAGCACTTTACAGCACATCGAATCTACCAATTCAATTTGATATTGCAGAAGAAAACTTTGTGCAATTATCGAAAAATATAAATTCCGAAATTGTTACAATAACAAACACAGACAAAAGTTATTCTTTCATACCGCAACTAAGAAAAGATATACTAAACAACAATAATTACGTTTACCTTCACGATAATATTAGTCAAGCAGGACATTGGAGTATTTTCGAAAATGAAGAAATTATTCAGCCATTGTCATGTAATTTTTCACGAGCAGAATCAAAACTACAATTTTTAAGCATTTCAGAATTAGAACAAATAATAGATCAAAAATCTATTTCTAATATATCCGTTTCAGATAGTCCTGACGAACTGATTGCAACAACAATTCAGAATGAAGACCAAGGCATTAGATTATGGAAACACCTCATTATTATGTGTTTATTTTTCATATTAGTAGAAGTTGCGCTCATTAGATTATTGTAACATGCTCAATTCCTTTATTCAATATTGCAAAAAATTTAATTTAATAAGCGAACAAGATAGAATACTTATTGGCGTAAGTGGCGGAGTGGATTCATGCGTTTTACTAGACTTATTTAGTAAAACAGATGCAAAAATTGAAGTTGCACATTGCAATTTCAATCTCAGAGGCAACGAGTCCGACCAAGATGAAACTTTTGTAAGAGAACGAGCAGAACATTACATGACAAAAATCTATGTAAAACATTTTGCCACAACAGAATATGCTGCAAAAAACAAAATTTCTATTGAAATGGCAGCCAGAGAACTCAGGTACAACTGGTTTGAAGAAATTATGAAAACAGAAAATTTTCAAACATTGGCAGTTGGTCATAATAAAAACGACCAAGTAGAAACCATGCTTATAAACATGACAAGAGGCTCTGGAATAAGAGGACTTACCGGAATGAAACCAAAGTCTAACTACATTATAAGACCACTCCTATTTGCTTCAAGAGTTCAAATAGAACAATATGCGCAAACTAATAAGCTAAACTACAGAACCGACTCCAGCAATAATACAGACGTGTATTTGAGAAATAAAATAAGACACCATATTATACCATTATTTACAGAATTGAATCCGAATTTTTTGAATACAATTGAGAAAAACATTGAGAAACTAACCGATGTTTTTGAAGTTTACAAGCAGAAAATTAATGATGAAATTGTTCGAATTGTAGTTACTGATAATAATACAACAACTGTATCATTGAACGAACTTAGAAAATTGACACCGATAAAACCATACCTTTATGAAATTTTAAATAACTTTAATTTCAACGAGTCGGTAATAGACGATATTTTAAACATAAAACAAGAAGAAACAGATAAAACATTTCTTTCTAAAACTCATAGATTGCTCCTGAATCGTGATTTCCTGATAATAATACCAATTTCCATACAATCAAATATTACAAATACTTTAATAAATATTGATACAACTCAGATAGAGCAACCCATAAAACTCAACATTAAAAAATCTAAAAAAAGGGAAGCGATCTTTTTCGATTCTAAGTCAATACATATTGATTTAGAACATATTACATTTCCACTTGAAGTAAGAAAATGGCAAGATGGCGATGCTATGAAACCCTATGGAATGAATGGCAAAAAGAAAAAAATAAGCGATATTCTTACTGACCTTAAAATCAATAATTTTAAAAAAGAAGAAGTCTATGTACTTGTTTGCAAAACAGAAATTCTTTGGCTCATAGGTTATAGAACATCAGAAATAGGTAAAATAACCGAAAATACAAAAAGCTATATCACAATCAGTTTAGAATAACCATGTATATTATAATATAGTTGAATTATCTGTCAATTTACAAATCATCTTGTAATTCGAGCCATCTCATTTCCATTTCATCAAGTTTTTCAATAATTTCTGCAATTTCAACAGCATTTTTTTGAATTACTTCACTCGAGAGTGTACCAGTTGATAGTTGAGCTTCTATTTCGAGTTTTTTAGTAGTAAAATTAGCTATGTCTTTTTCAAGTTGATTTAATTCAGATTGCTCTTTAAAACTTAATTTCTTCTTTACCGGCTTAGATTCTGAACTTATAATCACAGCCTTATTACCACTTTTATTTTGAACATCTTGGTTTTTGTCATTTTCAATTTTCCAATCCCTATAATCGGAATAATTGCCTGGAAAATCTTTAATAACACCATTACCCTCAAATATAAATAAATGCTCTACTAATTTATCGGTAAAAAATCTATCATGAGATACAAGAATTAAGCATCCAGAAAAATCTTGAAGATATTGTTCTAATATTTGCAGAGTTTGAATATCAAGATCATTTGTAGGCTCATCTAGAATAAGGAAGTTTGGTTGTTTCATCAAAACAGTCATCAGGTAGAGTCGTTTTTTCTCGCCACCACTCAACTTTGAAACAAAATTGTGTTGAGATGAAGGTTTAAACAAAAAATGTTCTAAAAACTGAGAAGCAGATATTGTCAAATCTTTTGAAAGTTGAATATGACTAGCTATATCAGTAATAACTTCGATAACTTTCTTGTTTTCAGTAAATTGCAAACCATCTTGTCTATAATAACCAATATTTAGTGTTTCTCCATACTCTATATCACCACTATCAGAAGGTATCAAACCGGAAAGAATATTCAAAAAAGTAGATTTGCCGGAACCATTATAGCCAATAATACCAACTTTTTCAAACTTCTGAAATCTATAATTGAAATTATCTAGAATTACTAAATCGTCAAAACTTTTACTCAAGCCAGAAAATTCGATAATCTTATTTCCTAATCGTTGCGCTTCAACATTGATAGAGACGTTTTTGTCAGAAATTTTCTGACTTGCTTTTCCTGATATTTCTTTAAAGGCTTCAACCCTATATTTAGCTTTTGTACTTCTGGCTTTGGGCTGTCTTCTAATCCATTCTAATTCATGACGAAACAGGTTTTTAGCCTTTGAAATTTCAGCATTTAAAACTTCTAAACGCTCTTGTCTTTTTTGTAAAAAATACGAATAATTTCCTTTATATGAAAAAATTTTAGCCTCATCAATTTCAATAATATTGTCACAAACTCTATCAAGAAAATATCTATCATGAGTTACCATCAGCAAAGTCATCGAAGTTGCTTTTAAATATTTCTCAAGCCACTCAATCATCTCAATATCAAGGTGGTTTGTAGGCTCATCAAGAATTAAAAAATCAGGTTCTTTAATAAGTACTTTAGCCAGAGCAATTCTTTTTTTCTGACCACCCGACAACATTGAAATTTTCTTAGTAAGGTCATTTATCTTTAATACCTGCAAGGTTTGTTTAACCTTAGTTTCATAATCCCAAGCATTTAAACTATCCATAAGCTCCATTGCTTTTTGCATAGCAACTTGGTCAGTATCTTCAATTGACTTATTGTAAAGCTTAATAGCATCAAGGATCGCATCAGCAGCGTCATACACTTCGTCAAAAATCGTTTTATTTGGGTTAAACTCCGGATCTTGTTCTAAAATACCAACAGTTATATGCTTGTTAAAGGCTACTGAACCGGATTGAGGAGTATCATTTCCCAATAATATTCTTATCAAGGTAGATTTCCCAGTTCCATTTTTCGCCACTAAAGCTGTTTTTTCACCGCGATTTACTACAAAACTCACATTATCAAACAACAAAAAATCACCATAGTATTTTGTAAGCCCCTCAACAGTAAGATAGAACATAATTTATAACCTTATAAAAAAATAAAAATAATGAATACAACAAAAAAGCCCATGTGTAAATAACACATGGGCTAAAAATTATTTTAAAAAATATTATTTATCGGTATTAAGGAAACCTATTAGTACCGCAACACAACCTTTTGCAATTAAATCACCAACTTTATCATCGTTAGTATTTACTTGAATAGAAACTATTAACTGTTGACTCGCTTCTAGTTTGAAATCCCAAACTTTAGCATAATCTGCATCTTTATTACTAAACAATACATTTCTATCAGAATCCATTATTTCAAATAGAATTGGAGGTAGAGCAGCATCGCCACAAACCGCTATTCTATACTCTTGACCAGAGTAGAAAGTTTTAAACAACTCAGCCGATTCACCTTCTGATAATTCAGTAGCGTTAAAAATACCATCGTGGATATACGGATCCAATTCAGGTTTACAAGTTAACTTTGCAAAGTTTTTACATTGCGAGTACCCAGTAGTTGCAACCGCTGTTAGAGCAACTAATATTGTTATTATTGACAAAAATCTTTTCATAATTCTAAATCTCCAATTAAAGTTATTCAATAATACTATTTCTTAAAGCTATTGTTTCCTTCTTAAGCTTGTCAAATTGCTCCTGAGTCAATGAATGCTTAGATTTAGACTTTAAAGTAGTTACTTTTGATTCTTTATCTGTAACAGGCACAATTTCAGTTGTTTCAACACGTATAGCAGCGAAAGCTTCTTTTACTCCACTCAAAGATTCAATAATCTGAACAATTTCTTGATTATCAGAATTTGACTCAAGCAATTTTTGCATTTCATTGAAAGATAGTCTTTGATCTACAATTCTAGCTACAAGCTCTTCTTGTTTAACATCCTGAGCAAGTGTAGTTGCTATATATAAGCCTTCAATCCAACCTCCTGCAAGAATCATAGCTGCTATTGCAGGTCTATTATCTTCTTTTAGCGTAGAATTTGAATTCATAAACGTTTCTGATATAATTCTTATAATCGAATCTCTATCGTTAACATTATTTTCAAGTCTTTCAACAATTTTACTGTCTATAGAGCTTAACAAACCTAAATCATCAGCAAGTTTTTTAGAAACTTGCATATATTTCATAACAGTTTGAGTCTGATCAAAAATACTTGCATAACTTAAGTCAGCACCATAAACGCCCATATTCAGAGCTTTATCTTTATTAGTATTATATTTCGAAACATTAGATACCGGATTCAGAATCTCTTCATTATAATCTGCACCTGCTCTCTTAATTAACATAGCCGTTTCGATAGGAGATGGTAATGAATACATTACCTTTTTAGCTTCTTTTACTAATTTTTCTTTCTGAAGAGCCTCTTTGTCTACCTCTGTATCTCCTTCACCAGATTTAGACCCTTCTGAAGTACAACTTACAATTAGTGAAGCCAATCCGAAGATAGCAACCAATCGTATTACTTTAAGGTTTAATAGACTAACACGCATATGTTTTCTCATTTTTGTTTATAAAATTATAATACCTGCTTTTGTTTAAAGTAAAAGTAATTATTTTTTTCTTAAAAGCAAAACAATTTTGCTTTTAGTCAATAAATTTATTTTTTGTGAAAAAATTAAAGTTATTCTTAGTTCTATAGTTACTTTTGCTGTCAAATATATAGCAATAATTCAAATAAAAAAATCTTTCTAATGAATACTACTGAAAATTTTCAAAACGAAACATTAAATAAACTGTTTGCTTCTGAGCCTTTATTGGTAATGGAGGCTCTTATTAGTATTGAACAATCAATTCATATTGAGTATTTTCCAAACATGATAAAGGTACTTAAAGAAACCCAATCTGCTGAAATAAAAAATAAAATAATTGATATACTAAGTGACGTAAAAGATAAAAATCTAAAACAAATAATATTAAATTCATTGATGGATGTTACTAATAAATCGATTTTTAAAGAATTATGCACCATCTGTTGGCAATCTAGCATTGATTTTAGTGAGAACTTAGAACTGTTTGCTCAAATTCTTATTGAAGAACCTCTCGAAGTAGCAATTGAAGCCCTTACAGTTATTGAAGAGCGGATTCATGAGTGCAGTGATAATCAAAAAAACACTTTGATTACTTATTTAAATGATAATAAGGAGCATATAGACTCTTACAAACAAAAAATCTTAGTAGATTTTTTGCAATAATATATTCTCTTAAAAAAATCTATTTCTAGCAATCTTAAAATAATAAAGTGAGTTAATGCAGAGTGATTAAAAAAACAATCATTAAAAGGGTAAAAAAACTCAACTATAATAAATAATGATCCAAATGAACATCCATAATAGCAATCTATTGAAGTTAGAAAGTTATTATGGATGTATTATAAGTAATTTCATGAGCCAAAAAGTAACGTACCAATTCTAACCATGGTGCTACCTGCCTCTATAGCCAAATGATAATCTTGCGACATGCCCATTGATATTTGCTTAAAATATAGTTTATCGGCAAAATAATTCTCTTTAAATTGAGAGAAAATTGTTTTTAGTGAACTGAATTCATTCATCACTTGTTTCTTTTCTTCTGTAAAAGTAGCCATGCCCATGACTCCCACAATTCTTACATTTTCTAATTCTTTAAAAGCCTCACTCAACAGAAAATTATTTACCTCTTCTACAGAAAAACCATATTTTGTTTCTTCTTTTGCAATATAAATCTGCAATAAACAATCTATAATTCTATTGTTTTTTTTCGCTTCTTTATTTACTTCAAAAAGCAATTTCCCTGAATCAATTGAGTGTATTAAAGAAATAAATGGTGCTATTATCTTCACTTTATTAGTCTGTAAATGACCAATAAAATGCCAATTGATATCTTTGGGTAAGGTTTGATATTTTTCTACCAATTCCTGTACTTTATTTTCGCCAAAAACTCTTTGCCCTAAATTGTACATTTGCTGTATATCATTTAATTGTTGTGTTTTTGAAACAGCAACAAGCGTAATAGGTTCGGGCAATTCTGATTTTATTTTTATATAATTATCTATTTCCATGGGATACTATTAAAAAAATATTACACTACAATTTCAGAAATCACTTTTTCAAAAATAAGATATCCTACTATAAAAGTAAAAAAGCCTTTCGGAAAAATTCCAGAAGGCTAATTTACAATCAATTTTAAAAAAATATTTAAGAAAGTTCATGAAGTACAAGTCCAGAACGCAATTTAGGTTCAAACCATGTGGTTTTAGGAGGCATAATATTGTTGGTATCAGCAATGTCCATTAATTGCTGCATAGAAACAGGATATAAAGCAAAAGCAGCTTTCATTTCTCCACTATCTACTCTCCTTTTCAACTCCTCCAGACCTCTAATTCCACCAACAAAATCAATTCTATTACTTGTTCTTAAATCAGCAATATTTAAAATTGGTTCAAGAATTTGATTGGTTAGAATAGTTACATCTAGAACCGCAATAGGGTCTGAATCGTTATATGTATTAGATTTTGCAGAAAGAGCATACCATTTTCCATCAAGATACATTGAGAACTCATGTAGTTTTTCTGGTTTATAGATATCTGCACCTTTTAGCTCAACGCTAAAGCCTGATTTTAATTTATCTAAAAATTCTACAGAAGTCAGATTGTTTAAATCTTTAACTACTCTATTGTAATCAAAAATATTCAGTTGATTTGCCGGAAAATTAACTGAAAGAAAATAATTATATTCTTCCATACCAGTATGATTTGGATTGTTTTTTCTTTTTTCTGCACCAACTCTAGCTGCTGCGGCTGTTCTATGGTGACCGTCAGCAACATAAAGACAATCTACCTCTTCTGCAAATAATTGTTCTAATCTTCTTATTTTCGCATCATTATCTATCACCCAGAAAAAATGACTTATTTTATCATCTGCTACAAAGCTATACACAGGGTCAATTAGAATAGCATCAGACATAATCATATCTATTTCTAAATGATTCTTAAATGCAAAAAATACTGGTTCGCAATTAAAATTGGTATGTCTTACATGAATCATTCTATCCTCTTCTTTATCAGGTCTAGTTAATTCGTGCTTTTTTATAATATTGTTTTCATAATCTGCAATACCTGCACAACCAACTATGCCATATTGAGTTTTGCCATTCATTGTTTGAGCATAAATATAGTAACATGGCTTTTCATCCTGAATCATGATTCCATCAGAAATAAATTTTTGCAGGTTAGCTTTGGCTTTATCATACACTTGCTGTGAATGAGTATCAACTCCTGAAGATAAATCGATTTCTGATTTTATAATATGTAAAAATGAATAATCATTTCCCTGAGCTTCTTGCCTAGCTTCTTCAGAATTTAGGACATCATAAGGCCTTGAAGCTATAAGTGCAGCCAATTCAGGCTTTGCTCTGTAACCTTTAAACGGTTTTAATATTGACATAAAAAGTATTAGTTTTTTAAATTATTAAATAAAAAAATATAAAATTAATTCACTTTAAACTTAGTGTCACCATTCTTAATAAAACTTACAATTTGTCTTGCGGCAGCCAGTCCTGCATTGATATTTGCCTCATTTGTTTGAGCACCAAGTTTTTTAGGTGTGAAAAAACATCTTTTATCAAATTTCTCAACTAAAGTTTTTTGATTAGAAGGAGCAACATCTGACACATATTTGAAATCATTTCTTGCTTCCATAATTTTCAACATACCATCTTCATCAATAACTTTTTTTCTAGCTGTATTGATAAGAACAGCATTTTGAGGCATCTTAGACAGTAAATCGAAATTAATAGATTTTATAGTTTTTTCATTAGCAGGAATATGCAAAGAAACATATTGGCAATTTGCATACAGTTCTTCAATTGATCTACAAACTGTAACACCATCAGCAGCAATAACTTGATCGTTAACAAATGGATCAAAGGCAGAAACACTCATTCCAAAGCCTTTCGCTATTTGAGCAACTAATTTACCAATTGCGCCATAAGCATGAACACCAAATGTTTTCCCCCTTAATTCTGTTCCAGAAGTTCCATCATATCCATTTCTTGCGCTTGAAATTATCATTCCAAACACGAGTTCAGCAACTGCATTAGCATTTTGACCCGGAGTGTTCATTGCAACAACTCCCTTATCAGTAGCAGCCTGCAAATCAATATTATCATATCCGGCACCAGCTCTTACAACTATTTTAAGATTTTTAGCCTTTTCAATAACTTCTCTATCAGCAATATCGCTTCTTATAATCAAAGCATCTACATTAGCTACTGCGTCAAGAAGTTGTTTTTTTTCTGTATATTTTTCGAGTAGAACCAGCTCAAAACCAGCAGCTTCTACAATTTCTTTTATTCCTTGTACAGCAACCTTTGCGAATGGTTTATCTGTAGCTACTAAAACTTTTGTCATACTTATTACATTTTAGAATTTATATTAAAAAGCAAAGGGAGTATGAAAACTCCCCTGTTTAATTTTTATTTATTTTTTTTCAAAATCTTTCATTGCTTGAATTAGAGCGTTCACGCTATCATCTCGCTGAGACAAATAAACACTCGCTCTAAAACCACCTACGCTTCTATGTCCGGTTATACCAACAATATTTCTACTCTTAGCAAAGTCTGTAAAATCTTTTTCCAAATCTTTATATTGTTCGTTCATTACAAATGTAATATTCATATTAGAACGATGACTTGCATCAGGTACAGTAGAAACAAATAATTTATTTCTATCAATTTCATCATAAATAGAATTAGCACGCTGATCGGCAATTTTGCCAAGAGCTTTAACACCACCTAGATTTTTAAATCTTTCCAAAGATTGTACACAAGCATATGTGGCAACCGTTGGAGGTGTATTGTACATTGATTCTTTATCGACATGAGTGCTGTATTTCAACATTGTAGGAACTGGTCTGTTTATTTTATCAAGCAAATCTTTTCTTACAATTGCTAAAGTAATACCCGATGGTCCAATATTTTTTTGAGCACCTGCATAAATAATAGCGTATTTGCTAACATCAACAGGTCTCCAAAAAATATCTGATGACATATCTGATGCTAAAAGCACATTTACATCAGGATCTTTTTTAAATTGTGTTCCAAATATTGTGTTATTTGAAGTATAATGTAAATAAGATGCGTCTGATGGTATGTTTTTTTCCCATCCTACCGGTATATAATTATAATTTTTATCTTTTGAAGATCCAACAACTACAACCTCACCAAACAATTTTGCTTCTTTTATAGCATTTGATGCCCAAGTACCAGAATCAACATAAGCAGCTTTTTTATCTAATAAGTTCATAGGAAGCATTGCAAACTGAAGACTAGCACCACCTTGTAAAAAAATCACTTCGTGTGTCGAGGGCACATCAAGCAATTCTTTTGTTAAATTCACTGCTTTTTCCATAACCGCAATAAATTCTTTGCTTCTGTGCGATATTGCCATTATAGAAATACCTGTTCCAGCAAAATCAATAATATTGTCAGCTGTATTTTTAATTACGGTTTCGTCTAATTCTGCTGGTCCAGCAAAAAAGTTATGTTTCTTCATTTCTAAATATTATATTAAGGTGTATTTTTCAAAAAAGATTTGCAAATTTGCAAATAAAATTTAATTTTTCTTATTATTTATCATAAATTATTTTAGTAATAATAATCTATTTCAAAAATAGTTTTACCATACTCAATTTCAATCAAATAACACAATCTCTCCATTTTTATAAACAGGAATCAAATCTGTTTTATTTAATGATAAACAATATGGAATACTATCATCAATATTATTCTTTTTCAGTCTTTGATTCTGAGCACTTTTGTGAATATATTTTTCTAGATGTTCTTTATTATTACTCCACATTTCTTGGGTAATAATTGCTGAATCGCAAATTGTAGAAAATTTATTGCTTTGCAATAAGAAATCGACAACAGCTCCTGCAAATACTGAATCTTCAATATTTATTCTATTTTTCCAACCTGCACAAAGAATAATTACATCTTTATCCAAAGCCAAAAGCAAATTACATAAAGCAGAGTAATTAATAAAAGAACCTATAAGAACGTGTAAGCAACTAGAAGCTAACTGAATCGTTTTAGTGCCATTAGTAGTTGTAAACACAACTACCTTTCCTTTCACATTGTTTTGAGAAAAATTAAATGGAGAATTGCCAAAATCGGCAAATTCGAGTGGAATACCGTTTCTTTCTGCTGCAACTATAAAACCTTTGTTTTTATAATCAGAAGCTAAACTTTCTGTAGCTACCGGAATTATGGATTTTATGCCATTCCTAAACGCTTCACAGATAGAGGTTGTAGCTCTTAGAACATCTACAACAACTACAACCGAATCATTTTTTTTATGATACTCAAAAATAGCGGGCGATAAACAAACTTCAACTCCGGGCATTTAATTATATTTTACTGATATAGAGGAAATTTTTTAACTTTAGCAGCAACCATTTTATTTCTTATTGAGACAAAAACTTCATCTCCAAGGTTCAAATTATCAGTTTTGAGATATGCTATTCCAATCCCTTTATTTGTAATTGGTGATATGGATCCTGAAGTAATTTGACCTATTAGATTTTCATTCTTGTCAAATACTTGATACCCTGTTCTAGGAATTCCTCTTTCTATAATTTCTAATCCTACGAGTTTCTTGATTGGTAACTTCTTCATTTCACTGTCAAGAAATTCTTTATCAATCATTTTCGATTTTTTTTGCGATTTAGTAATCCATCCTAAACCTGCTTCAATTGGAGATGTGGTATCATCTATTTCATTGCCATAAAGACAATAACCCATTTCTAAACGTAGTGTATCTCTAGCGCCAAGTCCTATGGGCATAAGACCTTCACTTGAACCATATTTGAGTATTGTGTTCCAAATATAGGCAGCATTTTCCTTCTTTAAGTATAATTCAAAACCACCTGCTCCAGTATAACCAGTGCGGGAAATAAGTACTTGGATGTTGTCTAAAACTAATTTGTAAACGAATCCGAAATTTGCAATAGATGACAAATCGAAACTAGCGATTTTCTGTAATATTTCTTGCGATTTTGGACCTTGCAATGCAATTTGTGCATATTGCGAAGATTCATTTTCTATCTGAACATCTCCAAATTTATTTGCTTTAAGCCATTCAAAATCTTTTTCGATATTTGATGCGTTTACAACCAAAAAAAAGTCATTGTCATCAATTTTGTATACAATCAAATCATCTACAATACCACCTTTTCCATTAGGAAAATAGTTATATTGTGCTTTTCCATTGGTAAGCGAATTTATGTCATTAGAACATACATATTGTAGAAATTCTGAAGCATTAGAACCTTTAACAGTAATTTCGCCCATGTGTGAAATATCGAAGATTCCAGCTGTATTTCTAACAGCCAAATGTTCTTCTTTTATTCCTGAATATTCAACTGGAAGATAGAATCCATGAAAATCTATCATTTTAGCACCCAAGTCTACATGTATCTGATTTAGAGGAGAAAAATTCATGCAAGAAAAATTTATTATTAAATTTAATTAATACACATTTACCACAAATACTAAAAAAAGTATTTGCATACATTCACTATTGTGAGATTGAATTCTTCTACTTTAATGGGAAAGACATACAAATCAGATATTTACGATAGTAACATCTGGCGATTTTCGACATCAAAAAACATAAAGAAAATACAAATCCCCCATTAATAAATGAATAGGGCAAAGGTAACTAAGAGAAACAATAATAAAAAAGAAATGGCAGGAAAAAATTAATAATTATTTAACCACTTCATTGCTTAGAACTTTAAATTCAACTCTTCTGTTTAGGGAACGTCCCTCATCATTAGTATTATCGGCAATTGGTTGGTCAAAAGCATATCCTTTATATTCCATACGAGAAATATCAATAACTTTTGCAAGATAGAACACTACAGATTTAGCACGCTCTTCAGACAGTTTTTGATTTGTAGTTCGTGAACCTTGATTATCGGTATGTCCACCGATTTCAATTTTCATATTTGGATTCTCTTGAAGAATCTGAACAAGTCTGTCTAGCTCCTGATATGACTTAGGATCAAGTTTAGCACTGGCATACTCAAAAAACACATTCTTAAGAACTATTTTTGAATCCTTCAACATTTTGAGGAGTTTAATATCTAAAGAAATTTCTTGATAGGTACTTGTAGGCGGAATATTAAAATTCTCAGAATGAAACAAATATCCATCTTTTTTTACAGCAATAGCATAATCCTTACCCGATGGTAGTGTTAATATAAAGTTACCTGACGATGAATTAGAATTTATTGAAGAAATAAGTTCGCCATTTGCATTATCACTGATCTCAATTATCGCTTCAAGAGGCGTAAATTCGGTAGCAAAGCCATCAGAAACGATACCTTTTACTATAGTAAGTCTTGTCGTTTTAATTTCAACAACATTAGCAATAACAGGTTCTTCTTTCACCGGATTAATTTCACTGGCGATTAGATTATCTTCATTGCTTTGTATCAATTGTTTTTCAGGTCCAAGAAATGTTATTTTATAAATATCATATTTTCCTTGTCCACCTTCTTTACCAGAAGAGTAATACCCATGTTTCCCATTACCTGCAAGAACAAAGAAATTATCATCAGAAGGGGTATTAATTGGATAACCGAGATTTTCAGGAACTGTCCAACTACCATCGTCTTTTAATTCAGTTTTAAAAATATCATAGCCCCCCATTGTAGTATGTCCATTTGAACTAAAAAACATTGTTCTTCCATCGGGGTGCATAAAAACATCTAACTCATTATATTCAGTATTAATAACCGGACTTAACTTTTTAGCTTCTGTCCACTTACCTTTTTTATCTTGAGTGCTATAATAGATATCACTATCACCAATATCGCCACTAGGCAATTGCTCATGCCTAGAAAAGTAAATTGTTTTGCCATCGAAAGAAAAAGATGCTGATGATTCTTTACCTAAAGAGTTTATTGTTTTTGGTAGCATTTTAGGTCTTCCCCACAAATTCCCTTCTCGTTCACTCACCATAATATCTCCACCTTTTAAACCATAATAGATAAAAAGTTTCTGTCCATCAGGCGACAATCCTACAGTAGCATCGTTTGTTTTAGTATTTAGCGGTTCACCGGCATTGTATGAAGGTTCCCATACTAAACCTTTCTTTACTGATATGTAAATATCCTCATCATATTCATTGTACTTATTAGGCTTATTATTGGTAGAACCCTCTCTTTTTGATGTGAAAATTATCATTGATTCATCAACAGAAATAAGCGGAGAATACTCAGGAAAAGGAGTATTTATCATATCTCCCAAATTATCAATAAATACTCGAACAGAATCTGAAACAAGCTTTTTTGCAGTTTCGCACTCTTTTACTTTTTTATCAAGCATTTTAGCTTTATTAACATAATCATCAGGCGATAGATTGTTTTTGTATTTCTGAAATGACTCTATAGCTTTATCAAACTCAAAACTTGCATGATAGGCAACTCCAAGCTGATAATTAATATCAATAGCAACATTGTAAACCAATGTTTCGGCTCGCTTCAAATAACGAATTGCCTTTTCTTTTGTGGGTGAATTTAAATAACAAATACCTATTTTATAATTAAGCAAGGCGTTGTTTGGATTAAACGCATTTGCCAACTTGTAATAATCAAGAGCAACTGTGTATTTTGGATATGCCTCATTATAGAACTGATCGCCCAATTTTAGATTTTTCTTAGCTTCACTAAAAGCTTCTTTTCTGGTAGGAAAATTCTTTTTTGTAAACTCTACATTTGTTTGTGCGTTTACAGAAAAAAATGTAGTTATCAAGATAATACTTAACAAAAATTTAAATTCTTTAGCCATAGTATTTTATATTTTAAGCTTTTAAAAATTTTCTTACAATGAAATTTTACTGACAATCACCTAAATAATTTTTTGCAGCATCAATTCCCAATTCAGATGCTTTTTGAAAATCCATACACATTTCAACCGATTTTCTAACCATTTCATAAGCAGCGGCTCTATTAAAAAAGGCAACCCCATAGTTAGAATCTAACTTAATAGCGGTACTATATGCATCTACAACTTCGTTATATTTCTTAATTTTCATCAAACAGGTTCCCAAATTATTATGAGCAGGAGCATAACTACTGTTTATGGTTACAGCCTTTCTGAAATCTATCAGTGCTTCCTCATATTTACCTAAATCAAACTTGGCACTACCTCTGTTATTGTAAGCCAAAGCATAATCGGCTTTCCATTGAATGGCTAAGTCATAGCTTTTAATGGCAGCTTCAAGATCGCCAGATTTTCTCTGTGCACTTCCTAAATTATTGTATATAAATGCTAATTTGGGCGATAACCTTGCAGCATTCTGATAATCAATAATAGCCCCTTTGTAATCTTCTAACATTCTCTTCGCACTGCCTCTGTCATTATAGGCATAAGCATATGTAGGATTTATTAAAATAGCTTGCGAAAAATCGGCAATAGATTCGTCAAATTTTTTCATAGCAAACTTAACGACACCTCTGTAATAGAACAATTCAGCTTTTGTTGAGCCTTTTGAAAATGCAACATCAAATTCAAGTAGAGCAGAATCATTTTTCTTTAAATTGTAGTACATTAAAGCTCTAGAGAAATAAATATCAGCTATTGAATTATCTATCGAAATGGCTTTGGAATAATCTGTCAAAGCTCCTCGATAATCTAGTTTTGCAGTTTTTGCAGCCGCCCTATTTACATAAGCTTGTGTAAATTCGGGTTTTATTGTAATTGCTTGTGAGAAATTTGCAATTGCTTGATCATACAAATTTTGACCAAGCTGCTTAACCCCATTATTATAAGCTAACTCAGCATCCTGATTACCTTCTATAATAATGGTAGCTGCAGTATCTATAGGCTGAGCAAATAGTTGTCCGCCCAATGCTAATATGAAAAGTGCTATAAACAGATTTTTCATGTGTTTATTTTTAAATTGTTTTTATTTTTTTAAGTATTATAAATTTTGAATACACTTTCGATTTTGTAAAATAGACTACTTATGAATTCTGTTTATCTATCTAAAAATATTAAAAATTACTTCAAACTCTTCTTTACTTAAAATACAGAAAAATTATTGGCTCAAATGTAAAAAAAAATAAATAGCAATTTTTGATTTTTTACATATTCTTACCTACAAATTAAATGATTTATATCATCTATTTTAAACATAAAAACATTAAAATACTATTTCTTAACATACTTTGTGAGCAAAACAATTACTTGACCATTTACTTTACCTTCAATATATTCTGGATTATCGTGTACTAATGCAATATTTCGCACGGCGGTACCCCTTTTTGCAACGATACTTGAACCTTTCACATTCAAATCTTTAATTATAGTCACCGTGTCGCCTACAAACAATTGCACACCATTGCTATCAAGATGTTTTACGGTGTCGGTCGAGCCGGAACTGGTATTTGACAACTGTTCTACCCAGAAAACGTTTTCATCTTCCAAATAAACTTGACTACTAATTTCCTCTACCCATGCTATACCGGAAAGCTTATTTAATATACTCACAGATAATACCTTAACAGCAGCAACTTCGCTCCAAACAGTTTCTGAAAGACAGCGCCAATGATTTTCATCTTCTTTTGGGTTGCTATCAAACAAATTATTACATTTACTACAAACAACTACCTGATTATCTGACAATACAGAAATTGGTTTTTTCACAATATATAATTGCAAATCAATTTTAGACTTACAAAGTTCGCAGGCGCCTTCAGATCTTTCTAGTAATTCTTTATCTATATTCATTTTTATAAATTTTATTTTTTCAATTATATTGTAAAAAGCAATACTATCTAACTATATTTCTTTGAGTTGGGTAAAAAACAAACAGCCGGATATTAACCGGCTGCTTACTTTTTTAAATCATATAAAAATTAAATTTTATACATACCTAAATCTTTCACTTCAGACTCTCTGATATACTCAGCTCTTTCTCTGTTTTCTGCTCTCATTTTTTTAATAAACAATTCGGCAGAAGTTTTATATTCGACATCTCTATTTGCATCATGAACAAGCAAATATCCCATTATGATATTACCTGCGATTTCAACTAAACGGCGAGCATGAAAATCAAGAAACTCAGTATCTTTCAATTCAACTATGCTTTTAGAAACCTCTTCATATTCAGCAGTCATAGACTTAAGAATATTTCTCAAATAATCAAATTCAGGTTTAATTTCAGTAGCTTCATATGCTTTAATTTGATTTATGTAACCACCAGTACTAACGCCTCTGATAGCTGCAACTACTTGTAACTGAGAAGTACCTTCATAAATAGAAGTAATACGAGCATCTCTATAGATTCTTTCAATTGGATAATCTTTCATAAAACCACTACCTCCATGAACTTGAAGAGAGTCGTAAGCTATAGAATTTGAATACTCGCTCGATACCAATTTAACTAAAGGAGTGAAAATATCTGCCAATTTATTATATACTTTAGCATCTTGACGCTCTTCATTGGTAAGTTTTCTTTCTTTAGAAATAAGTTCGTAAGCCTTATAAATATCAACAAAACGAGCTGTTTCATACATCAAACTTCTTACTGCATCGGTTTTCACTTTCATGTTAGTAATAAGTTCGTAAACTGCCGGGAATTGAATAATAGCTTTCCCAAATTGCTCACGTTCATGAGCATAAGATAACGCTTCTCGATAGGCAGCTTCGCACAATCCTACAGACTGAGCTGCAATACCCAAACGAGCGCCATTCATAAGGAACATTACGTATTTTATAAGTCCTAATTTACGATCACCACAAAGTTCTGCCGGAGCATTTTTGAATACAAGTTCGGCAGTAGGCGAACCTTTAATACCAAGCTTATTCTCTAAACGTCTAACAATTAGAGCCTTGTCGTTTCTATCATAAATAAACAAAGAAAGACCACGAGCATCAGAAGTACATTCTTCAGAACGAGCCAATACAAGGTTTACATGAGCATCGCCATTGGTAATGAAACGTTTTACACCATTCAAATACCATTTACCATCTTTTTCGTTGAAAGTAGCACGTAACTGAACAGCTTGAAGATCGGAACCTGCATCGGGTTCCGTAAGATCCATTGCAGCAGTTTCTCCTGCGCAAACTCTGGTAAGGTATTTATTTTTGAGTTCATCTGAACCAAATTCCAAAATAGTATCGGCACAATCTTGAAGACCAAAAATATTACAAAAAGCAGCATCGGCACGAGCTACAATTTCACCAGCCATAATATAAGGAACGGTAGCCATATTCAAACCTCCATACTGTCTAGGCATAGACATACCAAGCAATTCAGCTTTTTTGAAAGCATCTAATCCTTGTTGAGTACCTTTTGCATATACAACTTCATTATTAACAATTGATGGACCTTCTTTATCCACATCAGCAGCCACATCGTTAAGTAATGTACCACTCAATTCGCCTACAATTTCCATTACTTTCTCGTAACTGTCGAGAGTATCTTCAAAATCGCGAGGTGCGTAGTCAAATTTATCTTTATCGGCAAAGTCATTTTCCTTTAATTGAACAATTTTTTTCATTAAAGGATGCTCTAAATGGAATTTTAGATTTTTATTATCGTTATAAAAATTCATTTTGTTTCTTATTAAAAAATAATACTTTGGTTATTTTGTATTTTGCTTATAATATTTTATCATTTTAGGTAGCACCTCTTCAATGCTTCCGTTGATAGAATAATCGGCAATGGTATTTATTGGCGCATTGGGATCATTATTAATAGAAATAACCATAGATGATTCCGCCATACCGGCAGTATGTTGCACTGCACCAGAAATACCGCAAGCGATATACAACTTAGGTCTAACAGTTACACCGGTTTGTCCAATTTGACGTTCGTGTTCAACAAAACCAGCATCAACAGCGGCTCTAGAACCTGCCACTTCACCACCCAGTACCGCAGCTAATTCATAAAGAAGTTTGAAATTTTCTTTAGAACCAACGCCATAACCTCCGGCTACAACTATTTGAGCACCTTTAATATTAACTTTAGATTTTTCTATTTTTCTTTCAATTATTTTTACTGCAAAATCAACATCAGTAACAATTTTAGAAATGTCTATATTTTTAACTTCACCAATTTTAGTTTTAGCAAGAGGTTCTTTTTTCATAACACCTTCTCTTACCGTAGCCATTTGAGGGCGAGTATCGGGATTGATGATAGTTGCAATGATATTACCACCAAAAGCAGGACGAATTTGATATAAAAGGTTTTTATATTCTTTTTTCGTTTTTGGGTCGATGTGCTCACCTATTTCAAGACTAGTACAATCGGCAGTAAGCCCTGAACCCAATGCAGAAGCAACACGTGGAGCTAAATCTCTACCAACTGAAGTAGCACCAAACAAAGTAATTTCGGGCTTCTCAGCTTTAAAAAGCTCAACTACTATTTTGGTATGTGGAGTTGTAGTATATGGATACAAACGTTTATCATTTGCCACATGAACAAAATCAACTCCAAATGGGAACAATTGACTTTCTATACCTTTGAGGGCATCTCCTATTACTACGGCTTCTAACTTACAACCTAATTGGTCGGCCAGTTTTCTACCTTTGGTACAAAGTTCAAGACTAACATCTACGATGTTTCCGTCTTCAATTTCGCAATATACAAATACGTTATTCACTGTAAAATCTTTTAAAAATCAATACTTTGTTTAATTTATCCGATTGTATGACTTGCAATAAGTTCCTTCATCATAAAATCTATATCCTTATCGGCTGCTTCAAGCTTCACCGTTTCTTTAGCGGTAAGCACAACATTTTCAATGGTTTTCACTTTTGTAGGTGAGCCATTAAGTCCGAGTCTCATTGGTTCAACGTTTAAGTCGTTGGCACTCCACTCTTCGATATGCAGATAAGGTCTTTCTTTTTGCAGTTGTTCATAATCTTGAACACTGTCTTGCAATTCGCTAATAGTTTTGGCTTTTTTATATTTCATCACCAATTTAGCATTTCTAGAACGACAGTCGGGAGCCGAGCTGTGAACAGTAATAAGAACATTACGAGGGGCAGAAACAATTTCATAACCACGTTCTAATCTTCTTTTTATTTTAATATCTTTTGCAGTAACTTCTAAAATATCTTCACAATAAGTAACTTGAGGAATACCTAACTTTTCGGCTACCTGCGGTCCTACTTGAGCAGTATCGCCATCGATTGCCTGACGACCACTAATGATAACGTCAAAAGGTTGAAGCTTTTCAATAGCTTTTGCAAGTGTGTAAGATGTAGCCAAGGTGTCTGATCCGGCAAAAGCTCTATCAGAAATTAGATAACCTCCATCAGCACCTCTGTACATTGCTTCGCGAATTATCTCTGCTGCTCGTCCCGGACCCATAGTTACCAAATGAATTGTAGTACCAGGATAATTATCTTTCAAACGCAACGCTTGTTCAAGTGCATTTAAATCTTCAGGATTAAAAATAGCAGGTAAAGCCGCTCTGTTTACTGTACCATCGGCTTTCATTGCATCTTTACCGACATTACGTGTATCAGGCACCTGCTTGGCTAATAATAAAATTTTTAGGCCCTTCATAAAATATTTCTTTTTTTTAATTGATTAGTTAGTATATACAAATATAAAAAAAGGGATTAAATAATCTAGTTTTTAAAATTCTTATTTAGAGATAATATAACGAAAATTGCATTTAATAAAAAACACACATTAAAAAGAAATGTTTTTTTATAAAATTCAACTATGTTAAAAAAGAGAAAAAGAGTATATTTGTAGCAGCCTGACAGCTTTTACAGAATATGATTAGAGACGAAAAAGCCATAATTGAGAACATAAAAAACGGTAATAAAGATGTGTTTATTACTGTATATCGTGCTTATTATAAATCGCTTTGTAGTTTTGCATCGAAATATTTTGAAGATTCTAACGATGCTGAAGATATAGTGCAAGACTCCCTTATTTGGATATGGGAAAACAGGAACAAATTAGAAATAACATCGCTAAAAACGTATCTTTTTAGTTCAGTAAAAAACGCATGCTTAAACAAATTAAAACACTTAAAAGTAGTAAATAAACACAAGGAAACTACTGCAATAGAATTAAAATTATTGGAATTGGAATGCGATGACACCTATTCGTTTGATGAAGTTGAGAATATAGACCAGACAATAGAAGATTTGCTAAATACTCTACCTGAACAAAGAAAAAAAATCATGAAACTCAGGTACATTCAAGGAATGACATCGAAAGAAATTGCAGCACAAGAAAATATTTCGCAAAGAACAGTAGAAACACACTTATATAAGGCTATAAAATCATTAAGTGCGTTTGTACAAAGAAGTAGTATAATATTTTTTATACTATTGATAAAAAATATTATAAACGAGTACGTAAATTTATAGATACAGTTGTCTTAAGGTTATGGATACAGTAACACCAAATAATGACATTGAAATATTGCTTTTACGCTATATTTCAGGTGACTCTTCAAAATCTGAAAGAGAACAGATACTTGCGTGGATACGGGAGAACTCAAAAAACGCACAAGAACTTGTTGATTTACGTTATAATTTGCATATAATAGAGAAAAAGAAAAAATATTTTGACACTGAAAAAGCAATTACAACATTTGAGTCGAAAACGCAACCAAAGAAAAATGTTTCTATAAAACAAATTTTGATTTACGCGTCATCTATTGCAGCACTTATTCTTTTACTATTTGCAATAAACATCTTCATTTCAAAAGACAACACACTCAATCTATTGGCTTCAACTACTGAAAGCACAAAAGATATTGTCCTATCAGATGGTAGTATGGTTACATTGAACAAGAAGAGCAAACTAAGCAGTATAGAAACATTTGAAAAAACCAACAGAAAACTGCTTTTAGAAGGCGAAGCATTCTTTGAAGTTGCACCAGACAAAGCAAACCCTTTTGAAATAAAGGTAAAGGAAGTTACTGTAAAAGTACTGGGAACTGCATTCAATATATTTTCTGACTCTTTGCAAAACGTTGTAGTTACAGTAAAATCAGGAAGAGTAGAAGTTTCATACAACAATCAGATAATTTATATAAATCAGGGAGAGCAAGTTACATTCTCTGGAATAATACAAAAAATATCAAAATCTAATTTCGACATAGCAAATAGTGATGCTTGGAAAACCGGACAGTTAATTTTTAGTAATACTACACTAAAAGAAGTTGTAGCGTCTATAAATAAAAACATGAAGGGTAAATTTTATATAGCAACGCCTGAAATAGAAAGCAGAAAGATAAATGCTAAATTTGATTACGATGATTCATTAAAAGATGTTGAAGAAATATTGACGGTTGTACTAGGAGTTGAAATTAAAAATGATACCATTTATCAAACATCAAATATCGAAGAGTATTCTCAATAGCAGATACTATATACTGTTTTTTACCTTTTTACCTATTTTGCTCTTGTCAAACCCATCGCTACTCGACAAGAAACTAATTATTTCATTCAAAAATGAAAAAATAAGTTCGGTAATAGCAAAGCTTGAGTCTATTGGAAACGTAAGTTTTATTTACGAAACCGGAATAATAGACATGCAAAAAACTATAACGACCGCGTACAATAATGAAGCACTGGGAACAATCATAAAAGAAACCATTCTTAACGAAGACATTCAGATATATGTAATTGGAAATAAGATATTGCTTTACAAGAAAAACAATCCACCACAAGGAATTACAGGTAAAGTATATACTATTCCACTAAAAACAGAATCGAATAACAACAAAGAGCGATACAAAATTACAACTATCACCGTTTACGATAGTGTAACAATAAAATGTTTTGACACAATAAAAATTGTAACTCACGACACGCTCAAGGTTTATGACACGGTGAAAATAGCCAACAAACTGGTACTCTTTTTCAAAAAAAACATAAAGTTTAGTCTTTTAGGTTATGGCTATATGCAGTTTAATAATGAGACGGTTAAATTTAATGGCAATAATAAACTATCTGATGAATTGATAAAATCTGAATCTGAGAAAAAAAACAATTTTATTGGAGGACTTGGTATAAAATTATCACATAAAAAACTAGGATTAGAAATAGGTGTAAAAATGGATAGGCAAAAATGGGCTGCCGAATATGATTTTACAAAGATAGTTGCCGACAGTTCAAACATAATAGCTTTCGACGAAGAGTATGAATGGGTTTATACAAAAATTATAATTCCCGGAGGAGGCCAAACGGACAAGGCGGAATGACAAAATTGATTCTACACAAGTCTTGATTAGCAAAGAACCTATTTATAAAATAGACACTACTACGTACAACTACAATACTTATAACCATCTTACTTATTTTAATATACCAATTATACTAAGTTACACATTTGCAATAGGTAAAAAAATTGAAATAGAACCAGCAACCGGAATTGAATTAAATTTATTAATACACTCAAATGGGCTAAGTTTATCAAATAGTTACGATTTAGTTCCGCTTAAACAAATTTATAAGTCTCTTTTTGTCAGTTCAATTACAGAACTAAGACTGCGGTATGCAATTACAGACAATCATAAACTGTCTTTAAATGCAGGTGCAAGTATCTCATTAGGAAACACAACCCACACCGAACATTTTGCGCAAAAAAAGAGCAGTCGCTTGTTTTTCGGATTATCATATCAATATTGCTTTAAATAGTAATATCTATACTATTCTATTTTTGTGTTTTTAGTGCTTAAACTATAAGCCATTTACATGGTTTGATTTCATTTAATAAATAATGGCCATTCAACGAATCTACTAAACAAAAAAGGCTATACAACAAAGTTGCATAGCCAAAGTTAACTACAAAATTACATTTTATAAAAACACTAAAACAATAATCAAAAGCTAAGATTATTTCTTTGCTGATAAAAATTTCGCATTTACCGCATCCCAATTGATTATATTGAAAAAAGAGGCAATATAATCGGCACGTCTATTTTGGTAATTAAGATAATATGCATGTTCCCACACATCTAGTCCAAGTATTGGTGTTCCTTTTTTAGCAACCACATCCATGAGTGGATTATCTTGATTGGGAGTTGCACTTACAAACAATTTACCCGATTCGTCTACACTAAGCCATGCCCAACCAGAGCCAAACTGAGTAAGAGCAGCTGCAACAAACTGTTTTTTAAACTCTTCAAAAGAACCTAGGTCGGCCTCTATTTTCTTAGCAATAGCCAAAGATGCTAGCGGAACTCCACCTGCATTTGGCGATAAAACCTCCCAAAACAGATTATGATTATAGAACCCACCTCCATTATTTCTAACTACAGGTGCAAATTTTGATATGTTTGCAAGAATATATTCTATAGACTTTCCTGCAAGTTCTGTATTGTCATTTACCGCATTATTTAAATTTGTTGTATATGCACCATGATGTTTCTCATAGTGGATTTGCATAGTACGTGCATCTATGTGTGGTTCCAATGCAGCATAACTATATGCTAACTTTGGTAATTCGAATTGATTACTCATAACTTTATTTTGTGAATATATATTAATATTTGAAACGATTAAAATACTTACTATTAAATAAAAGATTTTCATGATTTTATACTTTATTGTAATTGTTTCAAATTTTGACGATAGAAGTTTTGCTGCCTTACACAAAATAAAATGAGAAAAGATGAGAGAGATATTCTAAATAAAAAAATCCTTTCTGTGCTGTTTGATTTATTCTAACATTCTCAGTTATAAATCAAACTACAAATCAGAAAGGATTTTTTTTTATTTCCATATTTTCAATATAAATATGGAAACGTTAATTAATACTTTACCAAATTAAAATAATATACTTTTCTTCTTTTCTTTTCACCTTCCTCACGTTCGTTATCTTTCACTTTCTGATATCCGTTTACCACATAATAATTATCGAACCAATGTTGAATATTAGTTTGGGTAGAAACTTTCACCACCTCATCATCTTTACCGGTTTCAATAAATACTACTTCTTTTTCTCTTAGGGTCTCACCTTTCTCAGAAAAACTAATAAATCTCATATTACTGCCATTAGCATAAGAAAGCTCTAATACGCCATCGTCTGTTGCATTTTTTCTTATTAATTGCATAACAGAATATGGTTTGTAAGCAACCCACATCTCAAATATGTTTGTCCATTCAAGGTTACCTTCATCTGTTACTGAAGCAACTAGGGCGTGAGTGTATTGGTAACCGTCAAACACTGTTCTTGTTTGAGTTGTAGCTTTGCCATTCACAAAAACAGTATAGGTTTCTGTTCTGTAAGTTGGGTAATAAAACTCTGCAACTAAGTAATTTTTTTCATTTGTATAATAGAATCCATGCACGGTGGCTAATCCTTTATAAACCAAAGTTTTTCCGCGCGCTTCTGCTTTTTCTTTTCGTCTTTCAATACGTTCTTGTTTGCGTTCAGACATAAAGTCGGTAAAATGCTCTAAGTCGAGCAAGTTATGTAATTTCATAAATTCCACCACTCCATTTTCACTCACTCTTCCGGTAAACAAACCTTCGGTAGATTCTCCATTTGAGCTATATGTGCCAGAAATTAAATATCCATCGTTTCCACCAGATCTAGTAAAACGAATAGATGAAATTTCTTTACCTTCATTCAGTGAAAACACCATGGGTTTACTGCCAATCATATCGCCATTGATGTCGTATCTGTATATGAAATATTTATAATCTTTTCCTTCTTCTTTAATTTCATATTGTAGATGAAGCTCATAGGTATCTCCCTTATCTATTCTACTAAATGCTTTATAATTACTTCTCTTAAAGTCGGCAACAGGTGGTACAATCATTTTTGTGTTTCCAGTTACAGGATCGAGTATTTGCATTACCGTTTCTTTAAACTTTTTGAGTCCGAAAACCATAACCAGCTTGCCATTAACCGCAGAAATGTTACGTAACTTTGCCTTTTTAGGAAACACTCCTGTGTATGTTGCAACTATTTCAAGTTTGTTTTTATCTAAAACTCTTAAATCATATTTCCCCTTCTTAAAATTATACATGAGCAAATATAATTTTGTGGTATCGCTCGCATACATATGATTATCGAATGATTTAGGGATACTAATTTCAACCGATTTTTTCTTATTAAAAGCATTATCTACCTTATCGAAATGGAATGTATAGGTTTTCTCTGATTTATTTTCAGATATATATGATATAAAACCGGCCTCATCATTATGTTTAAAAAAACTATATTTATACCCTGGGTCTTTCTCTTCAATCTCAATACGTTTTACCAATTCTACTTGAGCTACACTGTTTAAAGAAAAAAGCATAAACAGGCAAAAAGCATACACAATTTGTTTTTTTTAGTTTTGAATACATGTTATATATTTATTTGATAAGTAATTTTCTTTATACTTTTAAAAAAATGAGCACCCCAAACAGTATTAATTACAATAAGTAACCACACTACCACAAAGTTTTTCATTTTCAATCCAACCAACCACAAAGGTTTTATCTGGGTTTAGTATTTTTACTTTTGACCAACCACAAACTCCGTCTATAATTATCACTTCCTTTTCTTGATTGAATTTAAGAACCTGTTTCGAATCCATGTTTGCATTCTCATACAGCATATATTCTTCACCACTGTAATTTCTTGTTGATGCTGCAACCAGTTCAGAATATATCCATCCGAAAATGTTCTTTGGGTGATTTACAGTTTGGATTTTAAGCCAAGGGGTTTTAAACTCTATAATGTCCATCATGATACCTGCATCATCGTCGGAGGCTTTTATTGTCCATAGTATTTTACCTTTGGGAACTTCACGAATATTGGTTCCGGTAGTATCGGGGTCATTTAAATAAACCGATGGAAAGCAATTGTCTTGTGCATATAGACCTAGATTGAAAAGGATAAATGCAATAAGAAAGGTGACTGAAAATTTCATTTGAAATGAATTTGAAAATTTGAAAATGAGTTAATTTGAAAATGAATAAAACCAAAATAAAGTTAAATCCATCGCTTTACCTTTTCTTTATAATGAATATATTCTTGACCAAATACTTCTGTCATTAGTTTTTCTTCTTTCAATACAAAGACAAAATGAATAGAAATAATAAAAAGAAAGGGCAATAGTATTGAAATTATATTCATAAAACAAATACCTATACCGAGTAGTAATAAAAACATTCCGATATACATGGGGTTGCGGGTTTTAGAAAAGACTCCTTCATCGATTAAAAATGTAGATTTCTCTATATCTAAGGTTGTTTGATTTTTTTTGAATAAATCTCTGGCTTTTCCCATTATTACAAATCCTAGAAAACTTATAATTACACCCAATAGATTGAAGGGAAAGGGCAATAGATTATATTCAGGTATTAGAAAGTAAGAAATCACTATCAGTATCAAAAAGACAAGAACAAAAACCGGAGGAATTATTATTTTTTTCATTAATAGTATATTTTCACCTTTTAGCTTATGTAAAAATAAATACTTTCAACAACATATAGAAAATTTTTGAAGATCATTTTTGAAAATGTTACATTTCATTAATAACCTCATTGAATGCAATGGTGTAAACAAAGCTTTATATTCAATTACCTGAATTATAGAGCTGGGCTTCATCTACGACAAGAAACTTTGGGTCGTTTTCAATATAAACATTATTCAAATATGTTTGAAACCGTGCAGATAACTTTGTCTTATCTTTAATTGTACTATAATGAGCATCGGTATTGACACAATTTCCGGCACCTGTCACGGTTGTTTGTGTTATTTCTAGATTAAAAATGGAATATAATTCCTGCTCTGATACAAAAATATAAAAATAATTATGAACAGTGGAATAATAAAGTTTTTGAGATACCAAGCCTGTAAATGCAGTAGCATTTTTTGTGATTGGTTCTTTGAATTCTAGCATCAATACAATGTTTTCTGTATTATTTTGAGCTATTGATTGTGTTGAGAAAAAAGACAATAGAAAGAAAGCCACTAAATAATTTTTCATGAGACTATAAATAATTTTGTGTAACCTCAATTTTTATATTTTACATCGATTTTCAAAGATAATCATAAATTGATTTAGAATAATACCCCAATTAAAAATAGGCATATTCATACTTTTCACTTTTTTCCATCGATTTACTATTTCCTTCTATTACTTTGCCATTTCCTTCCATTATTTTTGCATTTCCTTCCGTTGTTTTATCATTTCCTTCCATTGCTTTTGCATTTCCTTCCATTGTTTTATCATTTCCTTCCATGATTTGCCATTTCCTTCCAGTGCTTTAGCATTTCCTTCCGTTGCTTTGCCATTTCCTTCTATTTCTTTGGCATTTCTGACCGTTTCCCTGACGTTTTTGACTGTTTCCCTGACGTTTTTGACCGTTACTTTGCCATTTATACCCATTGCTCTGGCATTTATACCTGACACTTTAGTATTTAGCCCCGTTTCTCTTGCATTTCTCCCCGATGCTATATCATTTATACCCGACACTATGTCAGTTTTAATCTTTATTTTAGCAAAAAATGAGACTGTATGTGTTTTTCTGTGAACTCGATTTTGATATTCTAACTCGCTCTTTCATTTCTTTATCAATAAAGTAAAATATTTAACTTTATTGATAATTAAAATAGAAATGAATTATTGGTACAACTTGCCATTTGCATAATCCTCGATTTGGTAAACATTTATATTGTAATTACTATATTACCTTTTTTATGTCCTGATTCTACATATAGGTGAGCATCCGAAATTTGCTCCAAACTGTAATATCTATCTATAATAGTTTTGAGTTTTCCATTTTCTACAAGTCCTTTTATGAAATTAAGTGCTTCTTTTTTTATTTACCGACATAGCAAAAATTACTTTCTTTTGGCAAAACCATGCAGTCCAAATACTTTGAAATATTCCTTTGAGACTAAACATAGTGTCTATATACACTCCATGCGCAGTAAGCACTTTTTTACAAGTACCAAAACTACTTTTACTCACAGTATCGAATATTATATCGTAAACTTCATTGTTTTTTGTAAAGTCTTCTTTTGTATAATCTATTACTTTGTCGGCACCAAGCGAGGTAACTAATGCAATGTTTTTGGTACTGCAAACTCCTGTAACTTCTGCACCAAAGTATTTTGCCAATTGAACAGCAAAAGTCCCGATGCTACCCGATGCGCCGTTTATCAATACCTTTTGTCCAGGTTTTATTTTGGCTTTATCGCGCAGAAAGAATAATGCAGTTGAAGCACCATCGACCATTGAAGCCGCCTCTTCAAAAGTAGTATTAAGAGGTTTATGCGCAAGCGAACCCGTTGATGATATACATTTATATTCGGCATAACAGCCTGTGCCAAAACCTCTGAAGCCAAAAACCACGTCTCCCGTTTTCCAATCATGTACTTCTGTGCCTGTAGCTTCAATAATACCCGAGAATTCGGTACCCAAAATCTGGTATCGCGCTTTTGGTTTGGTCAATCCCAATATAAATCTACTAAAAAGAGAGTCGGCTCTCCGCATATAGCAATCGGCATTAGTTACCGAGCTTGCTTTTATTTTTATCAACACCTCATTCTTTTTAGGAAAAGGCTTTTCAATATCGACCAACTCTAAAACATCGGGCGCACCGAATTTTTTATAAATAACTGCTTTCATAAGTTTCTAGTTGTTTAGAATTTGATTGTTCCTGAAATGAGAAGGAGAAACACCCAGCTTGTTTTTGAATAGTTTACTAAAATTCTGCGGATATTCGAACCCGAGCAGGAAAGCAATTTCATTAACCGAATGGTTGGTAGCGAGTAAAAGAGTTTTTGCCCTTTCAAGCAGATGAAAATGGATGTGTTCCTGAGCGTTTTTACCTGTTTCATTCTTGAGCATATCGCTAAAATAATTGGGAGACAGATTCATTTTCTCGGCACAGAACTTAACCGAAGGAAGCCCCATAGTTTTAGATTCCTCCGCACGAAAATATTCAGAAAGAAATAGTTCGAAATTGGCAATTACATCTTTATTTTTATTTGTTCTTGTGATAAACTGCCTATCGTAAAACCGTTTGCAATAATTAAGCAACAACTCAAGGTTTGAAATTAGAAGATCGTGCGAATGCTTGTCAATATTTGTTTGATATTCCTTTTCAATCTGCTGTAGAATGGTTGTAAGAGTGCTTTGCTCGTCTGATGAGAGATGCAGCGCTTCGGTTTCATCGTAATTGAAAAACGAATATTCAGCAATTTTTTTACCCAAAGCCGTATTTCTAATAAACTCCTGATGAAAAAATAAACCCCAGCCCGCCACATTGAGCTGTTTTTCTGTTTTGTGCATTTGAATAACTTGTTCGGGAGCGGTACAGATAAGCGTGCCTTCTTTGTGATCGAAGAATTGCCTGCCGTAATGAAAGCTGCAATTGCTTTTGAAATTTATTGAGTAAAATTCACAAACAAACCTTCCCGATTGGGGAGTATTATCGGTATTAATTTTAGCATAATCAACAACGGTGATTAACGGATGCTTTGGTTTCTCGAAACCTGCAAAATCATGCAGCTCACTTATTGACTTTACTCTGTATATTATATCTTCATTTTGCATACTATTGAATGTTTTTAGAGATATACAAAGTAATGCCTTCTTTAGGATGAAGACAATAGCAAAATTCCGTTTTGTTCTATCCAAATTACAGAAAGAACGACAGACTTATGAAATAAGAAACACTCATGAACTTAGACGCACCTATAAAGCAAGGAACGTAAATCTAAAAAAAGGAATGATGCTTAATTCTTGATTCTTAACTCTATTTCACATTAAAAAATGCAATTACTTCATTCAACTGAGTGGCGCTAGATGCTAATTGATCTGCATTACGTGCTAGTTCGTCGCTCGATGAGGCGTTTTGCTGTGTAACGTTGTTTAGGTGCTGAATTGCATTATTGATTTGTTCAGCACCATTAGTCTGTTCTATGCTCGACGCTGTAATTTCAACAACAAGATCTTTAGCCATTTTAATATCAGGAAGTATGGTAGACATTTTCTTACCTGTTTCTTCGGCAAGCTTTAAATTTTCTTGTGTAAGCTGAATTATTTCATCGGCAGCAGTTTTGCTTCTTTCAGCAAGTCGGCGAACTTCGGCAGCAACAACCGAAAAACCTTTACCCTGTTCGCCGGCACGAGCAGCTTCAACGGCAGCATTTAGAGCCAACAGATTTGTTTGAAAAGCAATATCGTTTATAATCTTAATTTTATTAGCTACAATTCTGTTAGAGTCTATAATTTTTTGGGTATGACCTGCCAAACTTACTATTTCTGTATGCGACAGATTCGTAATACTTTCGGTTTGTTTTGCATTGCTGGCATTTTGCTGTATGGCAGAAGTCATTTCTTCTACTGATGCCGAAATCTCTTCTATAGAAGATGCTTGCTGATTGGCCCCTTCTGATAAATGCAGAGCCGTTTCCTTAAATTGCTTAATTGATTGGGTTATTTGAGCAGAATCATTGGCTACGGAAAGTACCACATCATTTAATTTCGTGGCCATTTCGGTGAGCGATTGAGCCAACAATCCAATCTCATCATTATTAGTAAATTCAAATTCCGATTTTAGATTTCCATTTGCAATTTCTTTAGCAAAATCGACACCCCGTTTTAAAGGAGTAGTTATAGAAATTATAATAAAATAAGAAAACACAATATTTAAAACTACAATAACTAAAAATATAGCTCCCAATATAATATACGAAAACTTGATAACTGAATTTGCTTCGTTTTCAACTTCAATATTTTGTTTGGTCGAAAGTTCTACCACTTTGTCTATATATTTTCTGTGTTCATTATAAAGTGGTTTTACTTCATTTTCTATGAGTAATAAAGCTTTTTCGGTATTCTTATTCAATAATAGAGGAATTAATTCGGCATTTATTTTTTTATAAAATTTATCGGCAGGTTCAAATGAGTTTTTTACCATATTCTCACGAATTTCTCCTTCAGTAAGAACTGTATCCCAGTATAGATGTCGGTTATAATAGTCTTTTTCTAGACGGTGAAAATAGTCTATATTGTCGGTCAATTCTTTTTCTGTTTTAGAATTACTCATTTCTAACGTTACCAGATAAGACTCAATAATATATTCGGGTGGAGGGAGAATGTCGGCAATTAAATCTTTGCCTTCAACAATCTTATTGTATAAATCGCCTTTAATTTTAAGTTTTTCTAATGAATTATAAGATAATACACCAAATATTGCCATACCAAATACAGAAATAGCAACTAAAACTAAAAGTTTTGATTTAATAAACAATTTGCCCATAATTAATTTGTTTTATATGTTATAATCTTTATGCTATTTTTGAGAATACTTAACAATAATGACAATAGTACCTCCAAATGTCTTGTATTCAGAAATGCGACTTCTGTACAGACACTCATGACACTAGAAACGTCATCTAAAAAAACTAAAAATTATCCCTTGCTATACAAATCTATGCGTTTTATTATTAAAAACAAATTGCTAGTAATAAAATTTTAACATTCTGTTATTATTTATTCAAATTAACTTAACATATCCTGCATTTCAGATATTTAGAATTGCCTTGTTGGTTAATTTCAAGGAGTTGGTCAACACATTCTCTTTTTTGAAATAGATAGATTATAATTCCGGCTAATATCATAAAAAAACCGAGAAGAAATATTTCAATATAAAAAGTCTGAGGAACATAGCTTAATGAATATTCGAAAATGTTTTCTGAAAAGAATAATTTGTCAATGCTCTGATTAGGGAAGCTGTTTATGAGATACATATAGAAATCAATGCAAAATGATACAATCACAATTAAAGAGCCTGAAATAAGAAGCAAGAGCACTTTTTTATTTAAGGTATTTGGCATTTTTCTTTTCTGGTTATACAAAATAGACATTGCGAGAAAAATCATAGTAATAGACAGCAGTACCGGAGCCCACACCGGCCCCACCCACATGGTAGGTAGAAGAAAAAGCACATCCCATTCAAAAACTGATGCAGGCCAATCAATAAATACGTAAAGAAATATGTAATAGAAAATATCCCAAACGGCAAAGCAAAATAGAAACCAAGCAAACCGTTCTATAGCACTTTTGCCAACCAAAACAGCTATAGATAAAAGCATAACCAGAGTAGCAAATTCTCTTACCAATTCGGTAATGGCTATATTAGTAGATGTTGGTTTGAGCGGGAACATAAACCCTTGCGGATAATAAATCTCTCTCAAATATATAACTACTGCACTTTCCAACATTCCCATAGCTATAGAGAAAAGAGTAATCCAAAGTAATTGGCGGTTGAATAGTAACTGTCTTAAATTTTGTTTTATTGCGTTCATAATATTTTTGTTTTGAGATTAAATTTAAAAATTATTCTAAAGCTGCTATATTAGTTTCATTCATACAGCAGTTTGTGTGAAATTGAAAGAATTATTTTGACTGGTCTAGAACAAACGGTCTGTAGTCGTTTATTTCACCAGCTTTTATTTTATTATTGAAATAATCATAAACCTCCTGTTTTTTAAAACAATAAGATTGAATATTGTGATTTTCATAATCGGATAGGAAATATGTAATGTGACTAGGAAGCGTTTTACCATCACTTATGACATAATTACTATCTACAGGATAGGCTACAGAAGTAACATATAAACATTCCTTTTCCCAAAGAAGCGGATAGTTCTCATAGCCAAGATAAATTAGGTAATCATAATCCTGATTTTTTTTGTGTGCTAAGTTGTGTTCACTTACAACTAAGTTCCAATTTACGGCACTCGCAAGGATTAATACAACATAGATTGCGTAAGCATTGCTTCTGAATAAGAACCAAGTACTTTGTTGGGTTAATACTTTATAGGCAGTAAGTACCAGCCCTATGATTGAAAAGAAAAGATAGAAATAAACACCAATTCTTTTATAGGTAAGAGCATAAGAATCTATATACAAATGGTTTTTATACATAGTCATGACGATAAGAATAATATTCTGAAGAATCCATAAATAAGTAAGCATTTTAACCATTTTCGAAGCTGAATCGAAATTCAGTTTGCCTCTGTAAAAGAAAATTATGAGTCCTATAGCAAAAAGTATTGACACAATTACAGCACCTACCCCTTTATGCACATACTGAGAAAGTGTAATTTCATAAGGAAGCGTTCCTTTAAGGAGAAGGTAGTGTATATCGGTAAAATTTAATAACAGTAAAAGACCGTTAAGAATTATAAAAAGCAATTTAGCAGCGAATATTTCATTGCTAAAAGGCACAACATTACCCATAAATGTATTCTCACTCCCAATGTTTTCCGGGTTTAATGATTTGCTGTTTTCATTCTCTATTTTGGTGAATTGTCTCACCAATTGTGTTGGGTAAAAGAAAGAATAAAGCAACACAAAGCCAAGAACACAAAAGAAAAACCAGCTCCAGCTTATCGATTGAAATAAACCACTCGTTACCTTTTCAAATACCGGATTTATAGAACTATACAAAGCCATGAAAACAACAATAACTATCAACACAATAAAAACTGAAACCCACTTGCCCGATTTATTTATTATTGGTTTATTTGCAGTTTTTCTCAGTTTATCGCTTAATAATTTGCCTTTAAAAATAAGAATGACAGCAAGTAACTGCGAAGCAATGCCGGCAATAAGTGCGGTAAGAATTGATATTTTTTTCCAGCGATTTACAAATCCCAAAATCAGCACTGAAACTATACACATTACAATTGCTAGTGTACTGGCATAATACATACAAAAGAAACCGGCAATAATAGTTCCTGTGGCAACTGTAAGCCATTGTCTCGTTTTCCATATATTTGGGTGCATTACAACCGAAAAAGCTACAAGAAGTATTGCAAACAGCAAGTAGTTTAATCCTACATCTTGCTTGTAAAATAATAAGCTAAATAGCAGTATAGCTATTGCATAAAGAATTGATTTTGTTTTCATAGGTTTGATTTTTATGTGATTTATAATTTCTAATTATTTAATTCCATTTAATTTATATTCAGTATTTATTAATGAAAGCACTTTGAATTTCAAAGCGTAAACTCAAAAAAAAACTATTCACCTTTTATTAATTTTTCAAGAGCTTTTAGATGCTCTTGAAATGCATGTTTACCAAGTTTTGTAATTGAATACGATGTTCTTGGTTTTCTTCCGACAAATTCTTTGACCATTATGATATATTCTATTTTTTCCAAAGCTTTAAGGTGACTTGCCAAATTACCATCGGTAAGATTGAGTATTTCTTTCATTGAATTAAAATCTACCTCATCCTGAACCATAAGTATAGACATAATGCCAAGGCGAACCCTGCTTTCAAAAGCTTTGTTAATATCGGCAATTATGTTTTTCATTCTTTTATAATTGAAATAGGTTTATTATTTATTATTTGTAATTGTAATAGATTTTCTGTCATATTTAAAATAGATAACAGAGCCATAAATTATGTGAAGAATTCCAAAACCCAAAATCCAGAAATAAAGTCCATATCCAAAAAAGATAAGAGCAATAAGCCCCAGAGCAATTTCAGCCAAAGCCAACCATTTAATATCGCTCACGGTATATTTACTCGCATTAAGGAGAGCAAGACCATAGAAAATAAGCATAGAAGGCGCAACCAATCCAATAATTTCATAATGAAACACTTGAACAATAACGAAAAATCCACCAACCGCCAACGGAACCGACATGTGAAAAAGCATAAGTTTGGCAGCTTTATCCCAAATTGGTAAGTTTTTCTTTTTCGCATTTCTAAGGGTAAAAAAGAAAGCAAAAAGCAGAGCTGTAAAAAGAGTTACTGCACCTAGTGCAAAGAAAAACAGCAGTTTGTCGGTAGCTATAGCTCTTTTATATCCAAAACCCGATTCCATATAATTATGATAATTCCAGTCCGAATCAAGATAGAAGGAAGCAATAAGTCCGGCAACTAAAGCTGTCAAACCGGCAGCAATTCCCGACAACCCACTTAACGATAGGAACTTTGATGAGCGTTCCATTATAGAACGAATCTCAGTTAAACTTTCTAGATATTGATTTTGATTTTCCATTTATAAAAGTACTTTGTATTGCAAAGTTAATTATAGAAATTAAAATTGCAAGAAAAAGATGAAATATTTTTTGATTTTTTTTGATTTATTAGAAAGTAGAAAATAAATG
Organism: Bacteroidales bacterium; assembly: GCA_016714605.1. GTDB lineage: Bacteria > Bacteroidota > Bacteroidia > Bacteroidales > UBA1715 > JADKDL01. The sequence goes on from JADKDL010000031.1 coordinate 47,366, forward strand.
ATGCCGAAATTAAAACGCAACAGTAAACTCCAGCCCCAATAAATAAGGAATTTTTCATTACCTTTCATTATTAAAATTTATTTTCAGTATGAAATTTTCCAACGTCTGTATCTCTGTAATTCTGTTAGCATTAATGTCATCAACGCATCTGTTTGCAAGGGAAAAACAGATGCTTGATTCTCTTGCTAGAGCTCGTGTTTCGGGAAGTTTTGTCAACGTACCCGAAGGCAAGATTCATTATGAGTTGGCAGGAAGTGATACATCAAAAACGGTGCTGTTGCTGTGTGGATTATCGGCAGGATACTACATTTGGGATTCAACGTTTCTTTATTTAAAAAATGCCGGATATAAAGTAATTCGCTTTGACCATTTTGGACGAGGATATTCCGACAGAATTTGTGGAAATTATAATAAGGAATTTTTCATGAACGAGATAAATGAACTTTTGGAAGCGCTTGATGTAAGGGAACAAATTCAAATAATAGCAGCCTCTATGGGTGGAGCATTGGCTGTAGAGTATGCTATTGCAAATCCAAGAAAAGTTAAGTCATTAACCTTAATAGGACCAATGATTTACGCCTCTAATTATGAAATCATGCAAAGAGATAAACTAGGTGCATTAATGATGAACGTAGTTTACGGCCCTTTAATAAAACGATCGCAAATGAAAGCTTTTTACAATAAGAAACTTTTTGTGGGTTGGGATGAACAATTTAAAACTACCTATGGTATTACTGGAACAAAATACGCACTTTTACAAACTATTAGAAATTATTTACCGGAACACAAATTTCTTATCTACAACACATTAAAAGAGCAAGGCACTCCTGTATTTCTAATATGGGGTAAAGAAGATAAAATTATAGAATATAAGTATAACGTTACTTTACGCAATGTTTTGGATTGCACGTTTTTGGGGATAGATAGGGTTGGTCATTTGCCTCAAATAGAAAAATCTTTTATTGTACATCCTGCAATTGTTGATTTTTTGTCGCAGAATAATAATAAATAAGCTAAAACTGAAAACTACAGGCAGTTATCAGTGTGCAATAATATGTTCTAAAAGAAATATTTACAAATCTAAAACCTTACAAATTCTATAAACATCGTCGCTATTGTTTAAATAGCACAACGAGATACGCAGCAGGTTTGGTTTTGGGAAATATTTAGTAATAATCTTGTGGCGCAATAGTTTTTCATATAGTGACGAAAGACTTTTTTCAGAACCAATGGTGATAATTCCTGCATAATCCCAATCAGTTTCATCATGTACAATCAAGTTTGATTTCTGCTTCAAAAGCTCAACCAGCATTTTTCTCAGCCTTGAAACATAATCGATTCTAGCTTTAAGACTATGTTCTAATTGATTTTTCAAACACATATTCAAAAAAAACAGATTATTGAAATTATAGGTAGATGCTTCTGCTTTACGCGCCCATTGGTTATATTTTGGCTCGTCTGACAAGGAAAAGATAGTTGCTTGGTTTTCGCAAGCTCTCCTACCGGGCATGTAATTCTTTATTTTTTTATGCTGTTGTTTATCTATATATAGAAATCCATGCCCCACAGGCCCATGTAGCCACTTAACAAAAGTACCGGCATAATATGATGGTCGTTGTTTGGATAATGAAAAATCGACAGCTCCGGCAGCCTGTGCACCATCTACAAAAACCGGAACATCAAACTTTGATGCATGTTCTATAATCTCTGCTAGAGGAAGAATTTTCCCAAACAAATAATTTACATGACTCATCATTACAAGAGCTGTTTTTCTTGTAATAGCAGCTTTAAATGCTTTTATGAAGTTTTCCCTACTCTGCTGGAGTGGAATAACCGTAATCTTTAAATTATGTTGTTCCCTAAAGTTTTGAAGAGCTATGAGGAGAGAAGAGAATTCATATTCGGGAATTACAATTTCTGCTTCATGGATATCTACAATATTATTCAATGCAAAATAAATACTTTCTGTAATTCCCTGATTTAATATAATATCTTCACCATTACAATCAAAAAACTCAGCCATCTGCGAGTTTACTTCCAGCTCCATGTCATTAATCTGCTTGAAAGATGCAGCCGTTGTTGGCAAAGCTTGCTTACTCTGCTTATAGAGATGCCACAATTGCTGTAGAAATGCAATTCTTGGCATTGGGCCAAACGCAGCAGTATTCAGATAAGTAATTTTGCTATATGTCTGATTGTTTTTTCTTATGTTTTTATAGTCGTTTAGCTTTATCATTTTATCCATGGTAATTTACACATATGCCTAATTAGTTCTTTATCATTATCTTTAAGTATGTAACCGGGCGAACCCCATACCAACCTCATCAACGGAAGAAGAAGCGGCAATATATGCCATTTTCTTAATTGAAAAGAGGCTGCGATAGCAAGTTCTACATGTTTTTTAATTGCAATACATCGGTTATTATCGGGTTTGTTAATAACCCCATTAGCTACATAATGCCCTCGCAAACAATCTCCTGCACAAATAAATCGAGCAAAACAGATTCTACAAGGCTCTATATTATGAATATTGTTGTTGTGATATTGCTCCAAAGCAGCTTCGTTGAAAGTACCATTATGAATATTTCCAAGCAGAAAATGTTTTATATCCATCAACCGATGACAAGGATAGATATCTCCCTCGCTGCCAATACTCAGATGACTTCGCCCTGCAGTGCATCCGTAGAAGTTGCGCCGCTTCATAAATAGCCTGGAGAGATAAGTGATATAGGGGAAAAACAACATTTTCTTTCGTTTCCTAATATTTGAGGCTACGTACTCGAATGCCTTTTCGTATTCCGGAAATACGAGCTTTTCCTTTTCCTCATCGGTAAACCCGAGACTATTGTCGCCACCTTCTCCAATCTCTTCGAAGGATATATTGTTTATTCCTAGACTATTAAAATGACTGGCAATAGGTGTTATTTGCTTTGTAATTTGTCTTGCAGGTTGTAGTTCTGGTTGTAATATGTAGCTTTTTTGTAAATGGTTTAATGTTTTTAATCACTGCCTCGTAATGACTTTTACCAAAAAGTTTTGTTTGGTCGTTTAGCTCCTTATAACCGTCGAGACTAACAATAATGCTGATATTGTGTTCCAATAGAAACTGACAAACGGCTTCTTTTAGGAGCGTACCATTGGTTACCATATCGTAAATTACACGTTTCTTTTTCAACCTTGCTTCACTATCGGCATAGCGAACAACTTCTTTTATAACTTCAAAATTAAGGAGTGGTTCGCCTCCAAAAAAAGTAATTTTAATGTATGGATAATCTTTGGAGTGTTCCAGCAAAAAATCTACTGCCTTTCTTGCAGTTTCTGCCGTCATTTTACTAGTGGTGAGATTTTCGGAATAGGTGCCATAGTGAGCATAGCAGTAGGTACATTTCATATTACAATCTTGCACAACGCACAAATCTAGGCTGTTTATAGGAATTCGCTTCTGCTTACTTTCAATAATTTTAAAGTAATTAATCTTTCCTTTTTTAATGTAATGTTCAATATTTCTAATTGCAATATCGGCTTCTGTCGGTCCGAGCAATGCTGATAATTCTGCGTAATTGTCTGCTGATAGTGGATACTCTAGAAACTTTAAAACCTCATAAAATGATGGTTCAATTTTTTCTTTATAATTCGTTTGTACATCATACAAAAAGAACGTTCCGTGCGCTTTAAACACATGTATATCAAGCATATTTGTTTCTAAACTCATAGTATTATCGGTAATAAGTGTAAATTGATTTACAATTGGTAAATTGCAAATCTGCAGAATAATTTAAAAGCTTCAATTTATTAATTTCCATACTTAGATAATTTATAAACTTCCGTTTTTCCGACAATGTCAATTCATCAACAAAGACATTATCTACTTGTGCAATTTTATCTTCTGTCCGACCAATAATATCTAGAATATGATAACTGATTAACGCAACCGGAGTTTGATTCTTAATAAACACATACGTTGCAGACAATACGTTTTCAAGTTCCCAGAGCAATTCATCTCTCTCCCATCGGCGATACAAGCCCGGTTTGGGTGAATATGAGTTTATGATATCCAGGCATGAATCTACGTCTTCTTTTGTAAATTTACGAATAGCTAATGTGTTTGCATCTACATTTTTATGCCTTTCAAAAAAGGTAAAAAGCCCTAAAAACTTCGCTTGAAATCTTGAATAGTATTCTAGTTCGCACATTTTTTTATGTCTAATACTTTTATCAGAAAGTTGACTGTTGTCAGATTTGAATAACTACTCTTTAAGTAACCTGAGAATTTTGGATATACCTTTGATGAAGCGTGACCATGATCTTGATAGAACAGGTTTATTTCGACACCCTGCTCTATATGACGGCGTATTCTCTCCTTGGCAAGCATTGTGCCTAATCCCTTGCGGCGATATTCATTATGTGTGGTAAAAAAAGTGGATAAAACTCCGCTGATTTGCCTTTTAGTCAAACCATTGCCCGTTCTTGAAACATATTCATATTTCTGGGGAAAACTAGCTGCGAAGCCTACAAGTTTATCATTGTGGTAGGCTCCAATATGAAAATAACTATTACTCAGAGAGTTTTGCAAGTTCCATTTCAAATATGACAAAGCAAAATTAATAACAGACTGCTTGTGTTCGGAGTAATCGGGTACCCACGCAGACCGAAGCAAATCTCTTAGAGCCTCAAGGTTTCCATCGAATGTTTTAATTTCTATTTCATTGTCCATATTTAAAATAGATTTTTCTTTACTTATATTCTGCAAGAATACTTTCACCCGCTCTTACAGCATCTCCTTCTTTAACGGTTATTGACATGGAATCATTGTATGGAAAAATAATATCAACCTGTGAGCCCATTGCTATGCGCCCGTAGCGACTGCCTTTCTCTATTATATCTCCTTCACTCAGGGTGCAAAATATTTTGTTCACATACGCATCGGCAATTTGCACAACATAGACTTTAAAATCGCCTTCAATACAGATTGTATTACGTTCATTTTCTATAATATGCAAAGCCTCCTTGTAAACTGGTTTGCGTTTTAGGTAATAACGAAGTCCCATGCGGTTCATTGATAGATTGGGAATTCCGGGGTGGTAAAAATGCTTTATCATACGGGCTACACCGCATATAGGTGCTCTGTTTACATGCACACTAAAAAGCGTCATGAAAATACCGATATGACACCATTTTTGATTGGGAATATCGGTTTTAACAATTTCATTTAGTTGAATATTCCTATTTTTCTTCAATGCAATTGGTACAGTCTGATTATCGGTAATATTTACATAAAGCACACTTCCATCGGCAGGAGAAATAATATTTTTACCTGGAGGTGTTACCCGTTCTGGATCTCTGAAAAAATACACATACCGCCAGTATGCCCATAAAAGCAAAGCAAACAGAAATATTCCTAACACAACAATTATATACAACATTTTTACGCTCCGTTTAATTGCAACTTTGAAATAACCAAGGGTGTAGGCATCCCAATATTGTTTCCTTTTGGTATACTTACAACTTCATTCACATCAAATTCAATTGCATTATTCACCCAAAATTGATATTTATTTCTAATCAAACTTACTAAATCTTCCAGATTTTCATGCGTTTTTACAAATTGAGTGTTCCTTACCAGATTGATTGTAATCAGATCCAGACTTTCTTGCACAATTTGATATTGTCTTATTCTATCATTAGCATACTCTCTTTGTATTTTTTCCATAAGCCCCGTCATTGTAAACGGATGAAAAATTTGTCCATTTCTCAAGTGGATGGTGTCTATCTTTCTGCCTAGAATAGTCCCTAGAATAGGTGTTTGCAAACCACATGAACATTGTACGTTAATCAACGAACCGGCATCGGCACAACCAGCGTAGCGAATTATTTTAGAACCAAAGCCATTATCAAGTCCAGTGAGTGTAATTGTTCCTATCTCACCATAATTTACTGGTTTTCCATCATTATCAACAATCTCAACATGAACAGAATTAGAAAACACGTGCATCTGTTTCTGCTCACATTCTGCGGCTATGAATCCGCCCTCTGTTGAAATATACACCGAATAACATTTACAGTCGAATGCTTTTTCGACCAATTCGCGAGTGTAATTATCGAGGATTTCACCACTCAAAAATATCTTTTTAAACTTCAAGTTCTGCCCTCTTCCAGCCAATCTAAGGTTTGCTAATTCACGCATCACTCCGGTATAGGTTATCATGTAGTTAATATCAGACTTCTCCAGCTCATCCATCATATCTGATATTTCTCTGTTCATATCAAGAATAAACAATCGCTTGGCTAGATATTTCCCGAACGTAATCATCTTTGATTCTATACTATTTTGTGTAGAGACATCGAGAATTAATCCAATCTTAACCGAATTTATCTTGTGCATTCTTTTGCAAAAAATAAGAGAGCCAATAAAGCCACTTATCCAACTATCGTCGCGATAGACCGTCGTTGGAACGCCCGTTGAGCCTGATGTTGCCATTGTAATTGCATTATTCCTGTTTAGAGCTTTACAGGTAACGCCTTCTGCATTGTTCCGAAGATCGTTTTTGGTTGTGATAGGTAGCTTTGCAATATCATTAATAGATTGAATATCTTCAATATTTACCTTATTCCTTTCAAAATGACTGGGATAAAACGCAGTTTGAAATGCCCGTGTTTTAACCTGCTTCAGAAAACGTTTATTGCAGCTAGCTTGTCGTTTCTTAGGTGGAAGATTCATTTCCCTGAAGACCGAATATCCCTTAAAAAGAATCTTTATAATTCGAAAAAGTGCTCGTATTTTCATTCAGATTTCCTTAAACTTATGAATATAATTCCCAATATCATTAAAGCCATTGCAGGCATAATTTGCCAACTAAGCTTTTCCATAAACACCAAAGGACCAATAAGAAAAGGAGTGGCAACCGTGGTAACATGAAAAATAGGTAAAACAACTACTGCTTTTGACTTGCTAAATGCAAATTGGAGGATAACAAATGCAACCAAAGAAACTATTTGTCCGAATAGGAAAAGTGAGAAATGAAAAGCATGCTGTGGGCTTATACCCATTCCTGCCAAATGCAAAACAACAAATATACTTTTGCCAAATGTCATTCCCAAAACACTGAGTATTCCGGCTATAAAGGCAAAAAATATTCCTTTGCGAGAACTTTCCCTTTTATACCAAAACAGATAGAGCGCAGTGCAAAAAATAATTATACAAGAAAAAGTAAAGACGGCTCTTTTACTCAAATAAACAGCCGTAATCTCACTGGTAGAAGCATAAATATGACTTTGCGGAGCTGTAACACCCAATAAAACCACACCTGCAATAATACAAAACATACCAACAATAGTCTTTTTCGTAATGGACTCATGCAGATAAATTCGCGAAAACAGAACCATAACCACCAATCCGAAGCCTACAAGCGGTTGAAGCAGCGACAGGTTCCCGAGACTCAGAGCTATACAATTTAAAATCATAGCAACGAGAGCCAACGCCCAGCCTACAACCCATATTTTTTCTCTGAAAACAAACTTTAACTGCTTACTTTGAATAGAATCTACCTTAAGAGCCAGAGACATGATTCCCTTTTTCTGAAAAACCATCCCAATGTTCATCATAGAAGTTGCAATGAGCATTAAGAAAATGGCAACAATATTAGTCTCAAGCATAAATGCAATTTCGGTTTTACACACTTTAGGTAATACAATTTAACACAATTTTTTAAATACCAAAGCAAAAAACAACTTATAGTGAGGGAAGGGGGAGAAATATCAGAGTGGTTATAAGTGCTTGGGGAAGGCAAGGGTAAATATGCTGTGCGTACAACTAAAAATAGCTTGATCATTTATAAAATGCCAGTGAAAATATAGACGAGGGCAAAGGAGATAAATTATCAGTACAACCGTAAATGAGTGAAAATTGTATTATTTTAATCTGCCTATTTGTTCTTTTGTCAATCCTGTAAATTGTATTATTTTCTCAATAGATTCTTTAGATTTAAGCATTTCTTTTGCAACCTGCTCAATACCTTTTTCAATACCCTCTATAATACCTTCCTCTTTTGCAGTATCTAATGAGTTTTTTAAATCGCGATAATATTTCAAACTGTCCTCGTATGAGCGTACTTGTTCTGGCGTAAACCTTGCAATCTCGGCAGTTTCAAATACTTTTTCAAAGATCTGTTCTTTCAGTTTGTCGGGAACTCGATCCAGTTTATTTAAATTCTTTATTACAAAAAGCCATTTATCAAATCGGGTTTTAAGTTCTTCAACTGTTTTGGTGAATTTGGGCATTTCCAAATATATGAAAGTCAATTTGTCATAAAACACTTTATGGGTTTCGGTTTCTATGAGTTTTACATCATACCTGAACTTTTCTGTTTCGTTTTTGTCAGAATCAAATATAAAATCTAAAATTGCAATGGTGTAAACGGCTTTCAGTTCATAGTCCCAATCGGCTCGTTTGGCTTGTTCGCGAATAGGAAAGGTTGAATAATAAAGTGTTCTGTCTTTAAAGAAATTCTGTTTCGATTTTTGAAGCTCAACAATGAATTTTTCTCCTTTTTCGTTTTCACAATACAAATCAAAAATGGCTTTTCGGTCTATATCGGTAACACCAAGTTGTTCGGTTTTTAAATAGGTGAGGTTTTTAATCTGTCCTTGTTCCTCTTTCAGCAGTTCGTTGAGAAAATCTACCAACAGGTCTTTATTAATTTCTTCGCCAAACAGTTTTTTAAAGCCGTAATCGGTAAATGGGTTGATATATTTTTCTGCAAATTCTGACATTATTCAATTTTTTAACAAATATATCAAATTTTTCATGATGCAGGAAGTCTTTTTTTTTGCCAACCAACATTTCAGTATAACTGATAAATTTAACTTTTTGAAATGTAAAATGAGCTCTATCAATGTGTTTTCTATAATGTTTCTGTGAAACAAAGTATTCAACTTCAAAAGTAAATAAAATTCCTATAAATCGACATTACAGAGTGAATTTTTACTTTAAAATTTACCAGACGAGACATCAGTGAGGACACTTAATGACGAGGGCGAAGTGAAACTCTCCCTTCTTACATAAAGATTGGGCGGACTGCTCTAATCTTTTGCGTAATTATTAATTTGAATCTTCTAATCCGTATATTAAAAATTCATTAGAGTCAAAATCCAGTGTATCACTATCAGCAACAAATCGATATCTCAATTTAAAGTTACCAAGCTCATTAAATAATGTAACTGTATCATGTTTAGTCTCAGCTTTATCTAGAACACCAATATAACTATTAGGCCCCATCTGTGTGCAAGCAACCAAATAGTCATTCTCAATCCATACACCATTTTCTTTTTTTAATATTTTCACTGGAAACAAATCAAGATTATCACATTTTAAATAAGTGGCTTGCTTATTTAAATCGTTATTTAAAACCACATCAATACTACTATTAACAACATATTTACTTTTTCCTGTTGTAATTTTTATAAATGTTGGATCTTCACGCTCTTTGTCACATCCAAATAAAAAAACAACTGTAATGTAAAATATGGTTTGAATTAATCTTTTCATAGTCTTGGTTTTATTTTTTTTTTAAAATCATTTTTCTTACTAAATACAACTTACCCAAAATGTGTTTTTATCAAGTTTTTAGGTACAGATAAATTGAAAGTGAAGACAGTAATGAGACCGAAAGATACAAACTGAAGATTCAACTGACAATTAACAGTAAAAGAAATCTAGCTGCTACTTGGCTATTGTTGAATATTATCAAACTTTCTCTATTTGCATTCAGTTTGTTTTTATCTTCAATTGCTTGGTATGTTAAAATTCTAAATTGCTCCCCATATGGAAAAACCATAAAAGGCGACATTTGTGTCATAAAAATTCCAAATAAATTCTCTTTGTAATCTATCCAGAAATAGGTATTTCTAAGCCCCATCCAAAACAAAGAGCCATCTGAATATAATTCTCCATATTGTCCGGCATTGTTTATCAAGCCCGATCCTAATCCATGTCCTTGTCCTTTAGATAAAAACCCTTTATTGGCAACGTCACTGAGTTGGTCTGTCTGCATAAGTTCAACGGTCTTTCTTCCAAGTATTCGCTTTTCATGGCACTCTCCATAATTTAATAGCATTTGTAGAAATTTCGCATAATCTTCCGCCGTAGAGACCAATCCGCCACCGCCGCTATACATTTTAGGAAGCGTTTTGTATGCTGACTTATCATAATTCTCTGCCAAAATAAGTGAATCATTCCTTAACATGTAAAAATTGGCTAATCTATCCATCTTTTCTTTAGGCACATAAAAATCGGTATCATCCATTTTGAGGGGAACAAAAATATTTTCAATTAGATAATCCCTCAAAGTTTTACCAGAAAGTTTTTCTATTAAACACCCAATAATATCAATAGAATAGCCATATTCAAACGTTGTTCCAGGTTCAAAATGCAATGGGATAGCTGCTATTTTCTGAACAAATTCTGAAGTAGAATTAACATTACCCAAATCAACCCCAGCAGTTTCGTATTCCATTGAGCCATATTTAAGTCCAGATGTATGACGGAATAAATCTTTAATCAAAATAGGATTTGCAGCTTCTTTGGTTGTATCTCCATTAGCATTATTTACAAACACTTTCATGTTTTTAAATTCAGGTAAATAGTCAGACAACCTATCATTCATTTTGAAGTATCCTGTTTCATATAAAGTTAGCGCTGCAACACAGGTAACCAGTTTTGTCATTGATGCAATTCCATGAATATAATTGTTTTTCAATGGAATACTGTCAGAAATATTGCTATAACCAAAAGATTTTAAATATTTTATCTGGTTATCTCTTGATATCAAAACTGTTGCACCGCTAAGTTTTCCAGCGTTAATGTATCCATTTAGCATGGTATCAATTCTTGCTAATCTCTCCTGTGAAAGGTGTGTCGCTTCTAAATCATTCGTCTTAAAATTACAACTTATTAAAAGCAAACTAGCAAATAATGAAACGATTACAATAGTATGTTTTTTCATATTTTATGGTAAAAGGTAGATTAAGTAAGTTATTTTAAAAAAATTTCTAATATTCAAGAATCAACTATGGCAAACACATTACAGTTACAAACACCCTATTTTATCTGATAAAAAGAAACATTTTAAAATAAAAATGAAATTGTATAATCTCGGTTCCGAAATATTTTTGAAAAATGTTGTATTTAGCCTCAAAAATATAAAAAATAACAATAAATCAAAAAAACATTGAGAGTTCTTTTTAATATTGAACTAATAATTCAATCTAAAGGGTTAATTACCAAGTTGTAAATAAAGTTGGCTGTAGTGAAGAGTTCGCTACAGCCAACACACATATAAAATATTTGAATAGGATTTAATTAATAACGATACAACCGACTATTTTAAAATCACAAATTGTTTAACTGTTTTTTCTGTTTCTGTACATATTGCAACAAACCAAATTCCGTCACTTAAATCATCAATTGCAATTGTTGTATTATAACTATCAAATTGAATAGATTTAGCGATTCTGCCATTTGACGAAATTATCTGCATCTGTCCGCTGTTGCAAAACGTATTGATATACAAATAACTATGTGCCGGATTGGGATACAATGAAACCGTTAGTTTCAATTCGTCAGATAATTGAGTTTGTTGAGGTATTTGAATAAAATAATCTGAATAATAATAAAATTCTTTGAAAGTTAAACTAAACTGTGTCTCTTCCGATTTAAAAGCCCAAACTTCTCTTACCGCTAATGAATCGTTTTTATCATAGTAATAATCTATTCTCACCCGTGTAACTAATACCGAATCTTCATAATCCCAAAAAGCCATATAATCATGAGTTTTCTGATTGTTATTATTGTAAGTATTCTTATATTGATAGCTTGGAAACCATTTAGAGTTATTATAATCCCAATAGTACTGTGTATTACTTGTCTGGGTATTTAAATCATCATGAATTGTTTCGGTTTTATAGGTTCCAACCCATATGCTATCTATGTAATTCCAATCATAACTTCCATCAATAACCAGATTGCCATTTTTATCAAATGATTTTTCCTTTTTCTTTAAATATACCCAATTGTCATTAGATAAATATGATTCAATTATCGTCGTATCGTTTCCAAATGAATCTAAAAAGCATTCGGTCTTGCCTATTGCCAACCAGTTTGTGTTTGGGTTTGTAGTTTGCCAAAGTTTGTTTGTTTGGGTTCTTTTATTTCCATTATTTTCATACGTGTAAAAAAGTCCTGATACTGGTTCGTAATTTTGTTTTGTTACATTCCAAGCATTGTAAATTATAGCAGAATCTTTGCCTAGTTTGGTATAATGATACTCTATTAAACTATCATTAACCCATGTATTTTCGTCTAAATGCGAAGTTTTTATTGTTGCTACCTTGCCCTTTGAATCTGCGGTGAATTCTCTCTTTGTAGTTGCAACCATTTTCTGATACAATTTAAGCCACTCGTAACCAATAATTTCAGTTACAAAGCCATTATCAGCGGTTTTAGTTTCTGTTTGTTTTATTGCAACCCAATCTTGTTCTGCATTATCCCAAGTATATTCAATTTCCTTTTCAATTTTATCAAGAACATTAAACTGAAAATCTTTTCTAGAAAGGCCTTCCCAAACGGTAGTTTCAATAGGCGAAGAATAAGATTCGTTTGAAATTTCTCTGTGTTTAGAGTCATATTTTATAACTGTTTTGGAATTAGGAACGAAACCACTATTCCCTTTTACATATTCTACAATAATTTTATTTCCAACACTATCGTAGGTCACTTTTTTGAAATTATTCATTATAGAATCGGTAACGTTAGTAAAATCAAATGCAATTGTAGAATCTAGTAATAAGGTTTTTTTTATTGTTTGTGCGTTCATTCCTAAGTAGAATAGACATAGGATAGCTAAGATTATTTTTTTCATAATACATCAGTTTTTTTATGGTAATTATTTTATTGTTATTTTATAAATGCTTGTTTCATTTTTTATTGTGATTTTAATGAAGTAAAGCCCTGGAGCAATATCATTTAGAGATATTTCTTGTTCACCCGGATTCAGTCTATATCTCAATAACTCATGTCCTGAAACAGAAAGAAGGGTTATGGCTTTAGAATCAAATTCATTTGTAGAAATATAGATTTTGTCAGTAGCCGGATTTGGATAAATTAAAACACCCGACAACTTATTTTGCTCTTCAATTGCTGTTGTATTGATCTGAACAGGAGTTTGAATATTGTGCAGCGAATGGTAATAATAGGTTTTTGATTGCAGTTGCATTACTTGCAATGAATCATTTACATAATAATAATCGCAATTATTCCTGCCAGTTCTATCGTAAGTGAAATATGTGCTATCTATTGCTTTTATAGGAGCACCAATCGTGTCGAATGTCATTAGATTACATTCACTCTCTTGTAGATTATTTTTATATGTCCATTTTTTTTGCTCCCATGCGTTGGAATATCGTACCAGATTCCCCTGCAAATCATACATTTTAATTATGCTTTTTTCATGTTTCCAATTAAAATAGCTCTGGTTTTCAGTAAAATACCAATCCTCTTGTGTAAGTTTATTTTGACTATTATA
>JADKDL010000032.1 GCA_016714605.1 Bacteroidales bacterium
ATACATAATTATACATTTTTATGAGTTTGATACAAATTGAAAACATGGAATTCTATGCATATCATGGTTGTTTTGATGAGGAACAGATCGTTGGGAACAAGTTTAAAGTTAACTTGGAACTTGAAACAAATACAACGATTGCCGAAAATTCCGATAATATTGAAGATGCATTAAATTACCAAACAGCATATTTAGTGGTAAAAAAACAAATGGAAGTAAAATCAAAATTACTTGAGCATGTTTGTAATAGAATACTAACCGCTTTATATGAGCGTTTTCCTGATAAGATAATTAAAGCAAGAGTAAAGGTATCTAAAATGAATCCACCAATGGGTGGTCAAATGGAATGTGTTAGTTTGCAATTGGAGAGATAGGGTATATTAAATTTCAATGCAATTCACGATCTAATCTCAATTTTTGAATTTTTAAATATGTTGAGATAAATAAATTATTAAACTTTATTTCCTAAAATTCTCTTTGTTAATTTGAATTAAAGGAAATAAAGTTATTGTTTGATTTTTATTTTTTTGACTTATCGTAAGATTTTACTATCCCTTTTATAAGAGCTGAGCTGAATCCATTATGTTCCATTTCATTTAACCCTGCTATAGTTATCCCTCTTGGGGTAGTAACTTTATCAATTTCATCTTCAGGATGGGAGTGAGAAAGCAATAATAATTGGGCTGCTCCTTTAGCCGTTTGAGCGGCAATAAGCTGCGCCTCTTCGGCATGGAAGCCAATTTGAGTTCCGCCTTGAGATGCTGCTCTTATAGATCTAAGAAAAAAAGCTATTCCACATGACCCTAATGCTGTAGCTGATGGAATGAGTTCCTCTTCTATTATTAAAGTAACTCCAACCATATCGAACATACTTTTAATTTCTTCCAAATAGGTTTCAGCATGATCATTTCCTGCAATACAAGTCATTGATTCTCTTATCTTTATAGCTGTATTTGGCATTGCTCTTATTATAGGAACTTCCTTTCCTATAATTTCGGCTATTGTTTTAATTTTAACTCCGGCTGCTACAGAAATTATTATTTTATCATTGGTTATTTCGTTCCTTACCTCTTTCAAGATGTCTGGCATTATTTGAGGTAAAATAGTAAAAATTACAATATGAGCTTTACGCACAGCATCAACATTATCAGACTGAAAATAAAAACCTCCTTCTCTGAGATTTGCTGGTAATTCGCTCTTTTTCCTTGTAATGATAATATTTTCGGCTTTGAAATGTTCTGAAGCTACCATTCCCTCTGCCAAAGACATTCCAATATTTCCTCCTCCTATTATAGCTATTTTCTGATTACTGCTCATACCATTTTTTAAATTATGTTATTTTGTTTTGTTTTGTTTTGTTGATACTAAAACAATACTTCAATGATTATTTTCTTCTTACTTTTCCGTATTTTGAATAAGTGCTTCCATTTTTAAAATGCTCTACTTTTTCTTGTAGTAAACCAGTTTTTTTATGATGATTCAACATTTTACCAATTTCCTGTGGGGTATAGGCATTCACATTTTTTTCAGATAAAACCGTTGGTTTTGGTGATTTTGCATATCTAGTAGGTTTTGAAAATGATTTTAAAACAGTTGATTTTATTTGACTTTTAACTACTCCATTCAAAATTTCTAGTGGTTCTCCATTTTCTGCTGTAAAATACATATAATTGTTTGACTCATCATACTCTTCAATCACATCGTAACCGTCTGCTATCAATACAAAATAATACTTGCCGGTTACATTTTCTGGAACATCATAATAAAAGGTAAATCCGGGATCTTCATTTGAACCAATATCATAACTCACGCTATGACTGGCAAGTACATCAACATTATTCCAATAGTTTTGCGATAACCCAGGTTTATGAGCAGCTGGAACATTATCTTGATAAGCTAAATTACCATAATTATCTGGACATACTCCATCTATACAATCTTCTTTCTTAGGATCTTTGTAATCATCTGAATAATAATCAAATATCATTACTCCAAAATCATTAGCATTATACGCATTATAGTAAACATATAAAATATTCCAATCTTTTGTTTTAGAGATATCATATTCTCCTACATTATATACATTATAATCTATAGCTCTTGCTCTAAGACTATCAACATATTCAGGGTCAGTATCTTTATAATCAGAAAGTTCCCAAGAAACTAAATCATAATTATTGGTAATTTTTTCACTATCATCTACAACTCCATCGTTGTTTCTATCTGGGTTGTATGAAACATCTTTTTTATTTGTAGCAACAAATGCACAAAAACAAAATTCTCTTACAAAAAAATCATAATCTATCCATATATACCCATTATCGCCCCAATTTGTACCCCAAGAATTCACCACTCTAAAGGCAGATTTTGAATCGTCAAATCCGGCAAGTGCTACCGCATGGTATGCGTGCTTTCCTGTATACCCGTAGGTTTCTGAACTTAAAATCTCATCACTATCTGCGTTCATGAAATTATCGCCCAATTTAGCACCAATAGCAACTAATCTACCATCGGCCAAATAAGATTTTAACGTAGCTAAATTTGTATAGTCAATTTTTCTATAATTGGCAATTTTATAATTATTTGCAACTGTAGTCCAACTACTACTCGGTGTGGTATTACATTTACCTAAGTTTGTATATGGTACATCAGAAAGTGGGGCTACACCTCTTGAAACAAGAACATCAAAAGCAGCTTCGAAGCTTGTACCATCACAGTTGTCTCCTTTATCGCTTGAATTTATTGCATAAAATAAATCTTTAGGACTGAATTGATATTTTGCATCTGTTAATTGCGATTTTGTATACTGTTTATCAACAGCCTCAATATACGTTTTTAGGTTATATCCTATAGACCAAGCAACACAAGTTCCATAAGATCCTTGGTCGCCTATTGGAGGCAATTTATCGGTAAGATCAACCTTTGTTTTAGTTACAACATTATCATCAATATCTATATCATCTTCAAGCTCTTCTAGATTTTCTGCATTATCTCCTTCCATACCAAACCAACCTGTTACCACATTGGTAACTAGTCCTCCAATAATATCATCAATTGTATCGTTTCCGGTACATTGTACAAACACTACAGAAGTAATGCTAATGAACAAGATAAGCGAGATGCTTCTAAATTTTTTTATTCCTGTCTTCATTTGTATAGTTTTTAGGTATTTTCTTATTTGAGTTTTTAATAGAAACAAGGTCTCTGTTTTTGAGTTTTGTATATTTAATTAATTGCTATTCAAATTTTAATGCTTTTGTTTCTGTATAATTGCAATTTTCAAATATAGGTTTGAGAGTATCTATAATTATACTATTTTCAAAATCGGGCTTTCCCCTCATGAAATTACAATCTTTCAAAACGAGAGTTGAATCAAATTTTGCAGTATTAAAACTTACCGATTCATAAAAATTACATCTTTTAAAATTAACATCTTTCATAAAAACAGCATTGCTAAATACAGCTTTATCAAAGCATTGAACATTTTGAAAGAGAATTTGATCTTCAAAAATGGCATAGTTAAAATACAATCCGGTAAGCACACTAAGTGAGCTAAAAACTGCTTTCTTTTTGAATTGAGCCGATCTAAACACTGCATCTTTGTAAAAATATGATGCCTGAAAATTAACTTCATTCAAAAATTGCACTTTAAAAAAACTTGCTGCCTGATAATATTCAGTGCGTTGAAATTTTGCTATTTCATTAAAAATACAATTATTGAAACTACAAGTTCTCCCTTTTACAATGAGACCTTCGAATATTGCTTGTTCAGAAAATTCACTATCGGTAAAGTTAATAGAACCATCTACTTCACAGTCTCTTAAGTTTACTTCATTTGTAAATTTGCAATTTATAAATGTTAAATTCTTAAGGAAACATGACGAAAAAGTGGCATTATCACGTTTTTCATAAGCTATTACTTTCCCCTCAAAAATACAATTCTGAAAGCTTATAGATGATTCTATAAACGATTTAAATTCAGCCAAAGAAACATCATTTGGTTCTGAGTATAAATAAAATAACAAATCTCCTGATATTCTTTTATTTACAAGAAGGACATTTTCTCCTTTTTTAATCTGTTTTGCAATAGTAGAAACATTTACAATTTCTTGTTCTTTAGGTTGAGAACAAGCTGTGAATGAAAATATTAATAATAATAAATAAGCTGTATAAAACTTCATGCTTCGATTTTTATATAAAATTTAAGGTGCAAAACAAAAAAAACGATTACCTACCTTTTACTTTTCTTTTAACCGGTGTACTACTTACAGTATCTGCAACAACAGATTCCGGGGTGTTGTCAGTCCTACCTTTTTCTTTTCTTTCTGCTGATACAGTCTCAGTAGCAGTTTCTGGCTTAGGCGGTGGAGGTACTGCTACAACTTTACTAGAAGTTTTTTGAGTACTGATAGGCTGTTCTTTTTTCTCTTCTATTTTTTTGCTTTCCTCAACCTTATCTTCCGGATATTCTCTAAATGCCATTGGAATAAAAGTGTCGGTTTCATCTTCTACTATTGGCTGTAAAGTATCATTTTTTATGAAATCCTCAGCTACAGGAACTGTCGTTATGCTGTCATTTACAATATCTGGTTCCTTGGTATTTGTTTTATTATCTCCACAAGAATAGAATAAAAAAAGTGTCGCAAATGCCTGAGTAATAAATATTTTTTTTTTCATATGTAAATAGTAATAGAGAAATTTAAATATAAGATGATATAGTTTATTATGCTTAAGTAATAGTAATAAGAGCTGTAATGCAACTTGATTCGTTCTTTTTGTACTTAATTAAACAAGACGTTGCAAGTTAAAAAAACTTATATTAAAAAACCTAAAACTATTTCAATTTTATCTACTTATTAAGATATATCAATAGTTAGTATGCATTTCACTAATAAAAACATATTTTGAAATCAATATCCGACAAAAATAATGTCTTTAACCATTTAAAAATTTAATTATTGAATCAGCATACGTTCTATCATTTGAAAGGCGAGGCACTTTATGCTGACCTCCTAATTTGCCGTTAGATTTAAGCCAATTATAAAACGTACCTTCTTTTGCATGAATCAAATTAGGAAAATCTAAAGCCATATTCTTATACCTTTTTGCTTCATAATCAGAATTTAAAGATTTCAATTCATTATCTAATATTTCCATGAAATGAATCAAGTCAGTAGGAGGATTTATAAATTCAATTATCCACTGGTGTGCACCTTGCTTTTTATCACCCATATAAAGCGGAGCTACAGTGTATTCTCTTATGTTTGAATTAGTTCTAGTTGTTGCTACCTGCAAAGCATTCTCTGCATTGTCAACAATAAGCTCTTCACCAAAAACATTTATATATTGCTTTACTCTTCCGGTTATTTTTATCTTATAAGGATTTCGAGAAGTAAAAAGAACGGTATCACCTATCAAATATCGCCACAATCCACTATTAGTAGTAATTACAATTGCATAATTTTTATTTAATTCTACTTCTGAAAGTATTAGTGTTTCGGGATGCTGCTTTTCAATCTCTTCAAAAGGTATAAATTCATAGAAGATTCCTAAATCGAGCATGAGCAGCATATCATCGGTTTCAGGGTCATCTTGAATTGCAAAAAAACCTTCTGATGCGTTATATGTTTCTAAGTATCTCATATTAGCAGAAGGTAAAAGCTTTTTGAATTGTTCTTTATAAGGCTTAAAACTAACTCCTCCATGTACAAATAATTCCAATCCGGGCCATACCTCATGTATGTTTTTTGCTTTCGTCAACTCAAGCACTTTGTTGAGCAATACCAATGTCCAAGATGGAACTCCTGTTATTTGCTTCACATTTTCTTGAATTGTTGTTTTTGCCATCAACTCAATTTTCTGTTCCCATTCATCCATCAATGCAATTGACTGATCGGGTAAACTGTAAAACTGCGCCCAAAAAGGCATATTTTGAATGAGAATTGCCGATAAATCACCAAAAAATGAATCAGAATTCATATTACTTATTTGGTGACTTCCTCCCAATACTAATGTTTTTCCAAATAAAAGTGAATTATCAGGATAATTGTTTGTATAAATAACAACAACATCTTTACCACCTCTGAAATGACAATCTTCCAAAGACTCTTTACTAACCGGAATAAACTTACTTTTATCTTGTGTAGTTCCGCTCGATTTTGCAAACCATTTTATTGCTGTAGGCCATAACAGATTCTGTTCACCGCAACGTATTCTATCTATGGTGGGTTTTAACATATTATAGTCAGACAAAGGCACAGCTGCAGCATATTCCTTTTCATTCACAATAGATTCAAAACTGTACTTCTTACCTATTTCTGTTCCCTTGGAGTAATTCAATAATTTAAATAATGTTTCTCTTTGTATTTCAGGTCCATAAGTCGAATAAAGTTTTATTTCTTGTAATCTTTTCGTTGTAAGCCACGATAGAACTGAGTTTAGAAATGGCATAAAAAAGTTTCTTTTTTTTAATAATTAACACATTATAATAATATAAACGAGGATATTTCTCATCCAAATTTAGACACTAAAATATTATAATTGCTTTTATTTGTATAATTATTTTTAATATATATCACCTTAAACATAAAAAAAACTGCTATAATTCATATAAAATGTAACAATTTTTTGTGGTTGGGAGTAACAGTATTTATCTTAAATAGTATTATATTAGCTATAAGATATTTTGAAAAATTAAGGGTTTAGATTCTCCAACATTTTCGTAACTAAAAAAATTACAATCATGTACTCAAATAAACATTTGAATATTAGGTGTATTGCATTATTTGCTGTATTATTTACCGCTACTTATTGTTTGCATGCTCAAACATCTGTAGGTATTAATACAACCAATCCAAATACACATGCAGTACTAGAATTGGTTTCACCTACAAACAACCAAGGGTTCTTAGCTCCCAAGATGACTACAGTTCAGCGTACAAACGCAAGTTTAATTTCAAGTCTATCAATTACAGAAAATGGTCTATTAGTTTATGATACCGACGAAAATACATTCTACTACTGGCTAAATCCAAGTTGGCAGAAAGTATCAAGCGGAGACCTAAAAACCTTAGTTGAAGTCCTAATAGCTGGAAATAGTGCCGGAAACAACAGAATTATTGATTTGGCCGATCCAATTAATAATCAAGATGCTGTTACTAAGATTTATTTAGACAACATTTCTAGCAACTTACTTACACAGATTCAAAATCTAGATGCAAGAGTTACAAATATTGAAGGAGATATAACTGATATATACGATAGCATTACTAATATTACTAATAATGGTGCAGGATTACCTTTACAAACCGGGAATGGAGGAAAATTCTTATCGACCAACGGAACAACAGCATTCTGGGAGATAGTTCCAGCTAGTTCTGATATGAACAAATCTGATTACGATACCGATAACAACAACATAGTTGATAATGCTGATTATGATAATACTACATCAGGTTTATCAGCTACAACTACACAAGCTGCTGTTGATGAGATTGATACTCGTGTTGATACAAATGAAGGGGATATTACTAACCTTGATAATAGAGTAACTACGGTTGAAGGGGATGTTGCTGCTATTGATGCGAGAGTTACTACAAATGAAGGAGATATTACTAATCTTGACAATAGAGTAACTAACATTGAAGGAGATATAACCGATATATTCGATAGCATTACTGAGATTAATCTTAATATTGATACCATTAAAGGTGACATTATCAATATTATCAATAATGGTGCAGGATTACCATTGCAAACAGGAAATACAGGCAGATATCTTTCAACAGATGGAACAACAGCATCTTGGGAAGTGGTTCCGCCTAGTTCAGACATGAACAAATCTGATTATGATACAGATAATAATAATATTGTAGATAATGCTGATTATGATAATACTACATCAGGTTTATCTGCTACAACTACACAAGCTGCTGTTGATGAAATTGATACTCGTGTTGATACAAACGAAGGGGATATTACTGCTATAGATGCTAGAGTTACTACAAATGAAGGGGATATTACTAACCTCGAAAATAGAGTTACTACCGTTGAGGGAGATATTACTACTATTGAAGGAGATATTACAACCATTGAAGGAGATATTTCTACTATTGAAGGAGATATTACAACCATTGAAGGAGATATTTCTACTATTGAAGGAGATATTACAACCATTGAAGGAGATATTACAACCATTGAAGGAGATATTACAACCATTGAAGGAGATATAACGGCTATTGATGCCAGAGTTACTGCTAACGAAGGTGATATCACAGATATAACAAACATTTTAAACAATGGGACTTTTAAACTTGCTGATGGTAATATCTTCATAGGAGCTGCGAATGACACAGCCCATGCCGTGATAGTAAATGGGGATGCAAGTTTGGCAAATGATGGAACATTAACTATCACTGATGGTGCAATATCTCCCGAAAAAATAGCAGGAATATCGTTGGCTAGTATTGCGGGATCTTCTGGTCAAGTTCTTGTTTCAAATGCTGATGGTACCTTCAGATGGGAAAATAAACTATCAGGTGGTATGTCTGATGATTTATCTGGTGCTCATATCTGGGTAGGTAACGGAGCTATTCCAAGTAAAGCCGTTGCGGTAAACCCGACTGGCGATGTTGAAATAGCTATTGATGGTACAACTACAATTCAAGCTGATGCTGTTGGTTCCGCTGAGATTGCAGCAGATGCAGTAACCGCTTCTGAAATAGCTACCGGAGCTGTTGCTACTGCTGAAATACTTGATGGTACAATACAGGATATTGATTTGGATATACCTGCTGTGGGTACAAATGGACAGATTCTTACAAGTGATGGTACTGGCGGATTTGCTTGGATATCTCAAAACGGTCTGACTAGTTTACCTGAGTTAACAGATGTAAATGATGCTGCTACTACAACAAATGGAAATGTATTAGTAGCAAATGGTACACAGTGGAATAGTGTAGCGCAATCTGGCGATGTGATTATTAGTAATGCAGGAAACGCACAAATACAAGCTGATGCTGTTGGTTCCGCTGAAATTGCAGCTGATGCTGTAACTGCAACCGAGATTGCAACCGATGCTGTTAGCTCTCCTGAAATTGCAGCAGATGCAGTAACCGCATCTGAAATTGCTACTGGAGCTGTTGCTACTGCTGAAATACTTGATGGTACAATACAGGATATTGATTTGGATATACCTGCTGTGGGTACAAATGGACAGATTCTTACAAGTGATGGTACTGGCGGATTTGCTTGGATATCTCAAAACGGTCTGACTAGTTTACCTGAGTTAACAGATGTAAATGATGCTGCTACTACAACAAATGGAAATGTATTAGTAGCAAATGGTACACAGTGGAATAGTGTAGCGCAATCTGGCGATGTGATTATTAGTAATGCAGGAAACGCACAAATACAAGCTGATGCTGTTGGTTCCGCTGAAATTGCAACTGATGCTGTAACTGCAACCGAGATTGCAGCAGATGCAGTAACCGCTTCTGAGATAGCTTCCGGAGCCGTTGCTACTGCTGAAATACTTGATGGTACAATTCAGGATATTGATTTGGGTCTTACATCGACATTAACTTTTGAAGGCTCAACGGCAGATGCTTTTGAGACGGTAGTATCAATTACCAACCCAACGGCTGATAACACAATAACAATACAAGATGCTTCTGGAACAATTGCTTTTACTTCACAATTACCAACCGCTGCTAATCCAACCGGAACCGTAGGTCTAGCTGGAGTGAATGGAACTGCAACTACATTCATGAGAAGTGATGCTGCACCAGCATTGAGTCAGGCAATTATTCCAACATGGACTGGTGCTCATACATGGAGTGCTTTGGGAACATTTAATTTAGGTTTGAATGCTTCTGGAAATGCTGTAAATTTAAATAATAATTCAAATTTTCCTGTAAATATCGGAACCGGAACTTCAACTGGAACAGTTACAATAGGAAATGGAGCAAATGTTGTAAATCTTCCAGCATTGACTGCTTCTAAAGTTGTATTTACCGATGCTTCTAAAAACCTTACTACCACAGGTACAATTGCTGTAGATCAAGGTGGTACTGGTCAGTCTACTTATACAAACGGACAATTACTTATAGGAAACACAACTGGTAATACCCTGACCAAAGCAACTCTTACCGGAACTGCTAATCAAGTTACAATTACTAATGGTAATGGTTCTATTACCCTTGCTACTCCACAAGATATTGCTACATCCAGTTCGCCTACTTTTACTGGTCTGAACCTAAGTGGACTTACTGCTTCGAAAGTAATATTTACTGATGCTTCGAAAAATATTTCTACCACAGGAACTATTGCTGTAGATCAAGGTGGTACCGGATTGGCTGCATATACCGTTGGAGATTTGATTTTTGCTTCTGGTGCTACTGCCTTATCTAAACTTGCAGATGTAGCTGCTGGTAATGCGCTCATTAGTGGTGGCATTGGCGTGGCTCCTTCTTGGGGGAAAATTAGTCTTACCTCGCATATTTCAGGTATACTGCCAATTGCAAACGGTGGTACAAACTCTAATGCTGTATTGAACAACAATCGTATTATGATTTCTAGTGGTGGTTCAATCGTAGAAAATGCAGCTCTTACAAACGGTCAATTGCTTGTAGGTTCAACAGGTGCGGCTCCGGCAGCGGCTACTCTTACCGGAACAGCTAATCAAGTAACCATAACCAATGGCGCAGGTACAATAACTCTTGCTACTCCGCAAGATATTGCTACAACCAGTTCACCTACTTTCGCTGGTTTGAACCTAAGCGGTCTTACTGCTTCTAATGTAATATTTACCGATGGTTCTAAAAACCTTTCTTCTTCTGGAACAATTGCTGTAAATCAAGGTGGTACTGGTCAATCTACATATACAAACGGACAATTATTAATAGGAAATACAACAGGTAATACCCTTACGAAAGCAACACTTACTGGAACTGCTAATCAAGTAACAGTAACGAATGGTAATGGCTCAATTACCCTTGCTACTCCGCAAGATATTGCTACATCGAGTTCGCCTACTTTTACTGGTCTAAACCTTAATGGACTTGCTGCTTCTAAAGTATTATTTACTGATGGTTCTAAAAACCTTACTACCGCAGGTACTATTGCTGTAGATCAAGGTGGTACCGGTTTGGCTGCATATACCGTTGGCGATTTGATTTTTGCTTCGGGTGCTACAACCCTTTCTAAACTTGCCGATATTGCTGCTGGTAGTGCTCTTATAAGTGGTGGCGTTGGCGTGGCGCCTTCTTGGGGAAAAATTAGTCTTACCTCGCATATTTCTGGTATTCTGCCAATTGCAAACGGTGGTACAAATTCAAACACGGCTTTGAACAACAATCGTATTATGATTTCTAGTGGTGGTTCAATCGTAGAAAATACAGCTCTTACAAACGGTCAATTGCTTGTAGGTTCAACAGGTGCTGCTCCGGCAGCGGCTACTCTTACCGGAACAGCAAATCAAGTAACTATTACCAATGGCGCAGGAACTATAACCCTTGCTACTCCGCAAGATATTGCTACAACCAGTTCGCCTACTTTCACAGGTTTGAACCTAAGCGGTCTTACTGCTTCTAATGTAATATTTACCGATGGTTCTAAAAACCTTTCTTCTTCTGGAACAATTGCTGTAAATCAAGGTGGTACTGGTCAATCTACATATACAAACGGACAATTATTAATAGGAAATACAACAGGTAATACCCTTACGAAAGCAACACTTACTGGAACTGCTAATCAAGTAACAGTAACGAATGGTAATGGCTCAATTACCCTTGCTACTCCGCAAGATATTGCTACATCGAGTTCGCCTACTTTTACTGGTCTGAACCTAAGTGGACTTGCTGCTTCTAAAGTATTATTTACTGATGCTTCGAAAAATATTTCTACCTCGGGAAATTGCAGTTGATCAAGGTGGTACCGGATTGGCTGCATATGCTGTAGGTGATTTGATTTTTGCTTCGGGTGCTACAACTCTAGCCAAACTTGCCGATGTTGCTGCTGGTAATGCGCTCATTAGTGGTGGCATTGGTGTGGCTCCTTCTTGGGGGAAAATTAGTCTTACATCGCATATTTCTGGAATTCTGCCAATTGCAAACGGTGGTACAAACTCTAATGCTGTATTGAACAACAATCGTATTATGATTTCTAGTGGTGATGCTATTGTTGAAAATGCTGCTTTGACAGATGGACAATTGCTCATAGGTGCTACCGGTGCTGCTCCTGTAGCAGCAACTTTAACAGGAACTGCAAATGAGATAGCTATTACTAATGCTGCAAACTCTATTACTTTGGGAATAAACAGAGCCGCAACTTTGGCAGCTAACCCTACTTTTGCAGCTAACAGTTATGGCTTTGGCACAACAGGTTTTGTGTTTGAAGGCGCTACTGCCGACGTAAGTGAGGGATTATTGACTGCCGCGGATCCATCTGCTGACAGAACTTGGACATTACCTAACGCAAGTGGAACATTAGCTTTATCGAACGGAGCACTTACTACCGACAATGTTCCTCGATGGGATGGCTCACAATTCATAAATAGCAATATGTGGTGCAATACGAATGCTGGTGTTACAAAAATTTATCTTGGCTCTGTTGCAGCACCAGGCTCATATACTTATGATCTTGAAATTGCTGGAAGTTTCAAAACTACGAAAATCTATCACGCATCAGATGCTCGTTGGAAAACAAATATCAACACCATAAATAATGCTTTAGATGCGGTGCTTTCTATGAGAGGTGTAACGTATGAATGGAAGAAAGATGAATTTAAAGATAAAAACTTTAGCTCTGGAACTCAAATAGGATTAATAGCTCAAGAAGTTGAAAAGGTACTTCCTGAATTGGTAAATACAGGTGCAGACGGTTACAAAGCAGTTGAGTATGCAAACATT
Organism: Bacteroidales bacterium; assembly: GCA_016714605.1. GTDB lineage: Bacteria > Bacteroidota > Bacteroidia > Bacteroidales > UBA1715 > JADKDL01. Next base: position 12,909 of record JADKDL010000032.1, read on the forward strand.
GTTGCTGTATTAATTGAAGCTATTAAAGAACAACAAAAACAGATTTCAGCACAAAATACTGAAATACAACAATTAAAAGCCGATAATAAAAATATAAACGCTCAATTTGAACAAATAAATAATTTACAAAAACAAATGGAAACAATGCAAACGCAGATTGTTTCACTCAATTATTTATTGCAAAATATAAATGCAAATGCCGTTAAATAAAATAAAGGATATTTTGAAACATCAATAAATATAAGCTTACATAGGTAAGATAGTAATTAAAAATAGATGTTGAGAGTAACCATAAAATTTCATAAAACAGATGAAAAATTATATCAAATATATTATTTTATTTAGCATACTTTTCTCAACAGAAATAGTAGTGGCTCAGCTATTTGTTGCATCAAATGCAAACATTACCATAACTCCTGATGCTTCTTTCTGCATAAAAGGAAATGCTAGTAACAATGGCTTAATTCAAAACTCGGGTGCCATCTTCTTAAATGGAGATTGGGAAAATTCAGGAATATACAACCCTACAGGCACAATGGTGCTAAATGGGAAAAATCAGCAAATAAATCACAATGCTGCATTCTACAACCTTACTATAGACAGTGGTGGCAATAAAACATTTCTGAGCAATACTTCCATTACTAATATGTTATTGCTTGAAAATGGTTTTGTAATACCAAACGCAAATACGCATTTTTTAATTGATAACTTAGGTAGAACAAGTGCTGGGTCAGATATTTCTTATGTAAATGGTACATTATACAACAGCGGAACTGGAAATAAATATTTTCCAATTGGTAATTCTCAAGGCTTCTATCCGGCAGAATTATTATCGGTAACTGGTTCATCTCCAATCATTGGTTTTAGTGTAAAACCAAACACTTCAATAGTTATGGGTTCAGATTTAAGCAGAATAACATCTGTAATGAACACACATTATTGGCAAAAAGAGATTCTTGCAGGAGATTATGAAGGGGGTTATCTTGCTCTTCCTATTATGACCGACGATTACCTTTACGACTCTCTTCTAGTTGAAGTTATGCAAGCAACACAACTAGAAAGTAACTTTGTTGATATTGGTAATAATATTTCTGCTGAAAGCTTAAAGACGGCTCAAAATATAACGATGCCGGTTCTATTTGGATTATTGACTAAACGCTTTATACTATTAATATATGTTACTTAATCACATCTATATAAGAGCTTATTCATCAAAAGAAAGTAAAAAAATTTCTTTTGTGATATATCTGTTTTTGTTGGTTTTTGGTATATCAAGATTGGTAGCACAAGATCCTGTATTTTCTCAATATTATGCTGCACCATCCTTCCTGAATCCGGGCATGATATCAGACGTACAAGGTTTAGAAGTAACTATAAATTCAAGATTAAATACTAATAAAGAATTTTCTCAATATAATTTGAATCATGTAACTATTGCAGTACCACTAAATATGGCATTTCTCTACGGTCCGGGGATGCGCCACGATCATAGAACCGGGTTAGCACTATCTGCATATCGAGAAGCTACCGGAAATGAAAATGGAAAACTTAATACACTAGGATTTATATTGAGTTTCTCTCATTGTATTCAGTTGCAACGCGAACATTATTTGTCGCTTGGTATTCAAGGAGGTTATGTTAACAAACATATAAGCGATGATTTTATGTGGGGTTCACAGTATGTAGAAGATTATGGATACGATCCGGATATTATTCCTTCAGTAAGCGATTTACTAAATCTTAATGCTCATATTGGAACTATAAGTGCAGGGTTAGTGTATTATTATAATTCAAGCTCTATGCTCGATTATTTCAAAAAAAATAATTTCGATGCTTTTTTAGGTGTTTCGGTATATAATTTAAATACCCCAAATCAATCATTTTTCGACAATGTTACTTCGGAACTACCACTACAAACTAAAGTTCATGGTGGAATTAAATATAGTACAAATAAGAAATTCTATATATTCCCTAATATGTTGTGGGTGCATCAAAATGGTAATAATCAAATTAATATAGGAGCATATACCAACATAAGAACTTTTAAATCATCAAAAGAAGATGGCAACAATTTCAATACTATTTTGGGGGTTTGGTATAGATTTGGCGATTCTTTTATTGCTTCATTAGGAACACACATCGGACAATTTAAATTTGCCGTGAGCTATGATTTTAATACTTCTAATTTTAAAATCAATAACCATGGAAAAGGCACTTGCGAAATTTCTCTGAAGTATTCAATTGTTAATGCTAAAAATAAAAGATTGGAAAGAGGTCTTATTTACCCTTCTTTTTAAAATGATGTACTTTATCAAGATATTCAAAAATACGATTACTTGCTCCCCTACTCTCTTTAAGAAACTGGTATGAGATGTTTGCCGCCTCAGTGAAAAAATCTTTGTTTGTTAAAAGCACTCTAATCTTATAATACAAATCATTTGAACTTTTAATAGTAAATGCTCCACCCAGTTTTACTAGCTGCTCTGCTTCATAAGAATTCTTATATCTAGGACCATATAGCACTGGTTGAGCATATGCTGCCGACTCTAAGACGTTGTGAACTCCCTTGCCAAAACTGCCTCCTACGTATGCTAGTTGTGTATGTGCGTATATTTGAGCTAATACCCCAACAGTATCAATTATTGCAACTCTCGCATTGCAATAATTACCTGTTTTTGAAAATGCTGAATAAAAATCTACTGTAATTTTAGCATTTTCAAGACTATGTGTGATAAAACTAAATAAAGTAGAACTCATTTCGTGCGGAACAATTATAAACTGAATATCAGGAAAATCACCAGCCAATTTTACTAATGCAGGCAACAATATTTCACAATCATTTTTCCAAACACTTGCTGCAATGAGCGTAAAATTATCATTATCAAATATTTTTAAGCCCTTTATCGATTCAGATTTTGATAAAATCCTATCATATCTAGCATCGCCGAAAGAATATAAAGTTTGCGCTTTGTATATTTTTCTAATATTGTTTCTATGCGAATCTGAAACACAGAAAATCGCATCAATATCTTTGTATAAAATTGAATTAATTGGTTGCATCAGACCTTTATGTCTCAATGAATTATCGGCCATTTCAGCTGAACAGAGATAAACCTTAGCTCCAATTTTTTTTGAATGAAAAAGAAAATTAGGCCACACATCGTATTTTGAAATAATTACAATGGAAGGTCTAAGTATTTTAAAAAAAATATTCATTGAAAAATAACCGTCAAAGGGTAAAATAGTTATAAAATCGGCTACATTTTGCTTTTGAGCTTTAAGTCCGGATGGAGAAAAAAATGTGGCAACAAACAAATATGAATCAGTATATGATTTTATCTTCTCAATGATTGGAACTGCTTGTTCCCACTCTCCTAGCGAAGAACTGTGAATAAGAATAATCTCTTTTTTCTTTTCGGCATTGCTCAGAAATATTCGAGTTTTTTTTAACACTCGTAATCTTTCCTTCAATCCAATCCTCATTTTCTTATTGAACAGAGCTCCAAGAATGAAAATAAAGTTAAAGAGAAGTACGCCAATAAAATTATATAATACTCTTATTATTAACATCTTTAAAATATGAAATACAATATTCATAAAACATATCAGGAATAATATTTCTCATACACATAAAATGACCTTTAGGACAAGTATTAGCTCCCATTTTGGTACAAGGTCTGCAAGGTAAATCGACCTCCGCAACCTTGCTGTTCTCCAGGACAGGAAAATAGCCAAACTCCTTAACCGTTGTATCTGTATATGCCTACAACGGGAACACCAAGTGCTTCAGACAAATGAAGCATTCCTGTATCATTGCTAACAGTAAGTGTTGCACTTTTGAGTAATGCAGCGGTTTGCAATAAATCTAATACACCAGTAAAATTAAAAACATCGGTTTCAGAAAAACCTTCTGCAATAAATTCGGTATCTTGTATCTCAGACTTACCACCAACAAGCACAACCGGTATATTTATATCAGTCAGTCTTTGTACTAAAACCTTAAAATTTTCTTTGGGCCATTTTTTATTTTCAAAACTAGCACCACACATTATTGCCACGTACTGTTTTGAAACATTAAATTGCTTTGCTAATGCAATTGCAGAAAAAGATTGCTTAGCATTATCCGGAACAAAAAAATCTGTTTTTCTTCCATCATATTCAACACCAATTGATTTTGCTGCTTCAATAAATCTCCTATATACAGGTAATTCATTTTTATATCTGTTTATACCAAAACTAACGAGTAAAGTACGTTTGAAGATATTTTTTTTATATTTTAATACAACAGCATTTTTAAAAGCAGATCTAAAAAAAAGACTCCTATAATTTTTATGTATATCTAAAAAAACATCATAATTATTCTCTACAAGTTGATTTCGTAATCTTTTTAATTCAGAGAACCCTTTTTTTGATTCGAAACCATAAACAGTAGAAATATTAGGATTAGACTCAACAAGCTGAACAAACTGGCTTTTTACCACAAAGTCAATCTGAGCCAAAGGATAGGTATTCCTCAAGCATCTAATTAAGGCTGAGGTGAGTATAATATCTCCAATAGAACTCAACCTAAAAATAAGGATACGCTCTATTTTACCAACTTTACTCAACAGTTACCGATTTTGCAAGATTTCTTGGTTGATCTACATTGCAACCCCTCATCACCGCAATATGATATGAAAGCAATTGAAGTGGAACAACAGTAGTAAGAGGTGCTAGAACATCCTCAACATCAGGTATTTCAAGAACATGATCTGCCAGTTCTGCAATTATCGTATCGCCTTTAGAAACTACAGCAATTACAATACCTTGACGGGCTTTAACTTCCTGAATATTGCTTACTACTTTTTCGTAAGATTTATCTTTTGTGGCAAGAACTACAACCGGCATTTTATTATCAATAAGAGCTATTGGGCCATGTTTCATTTCTGCTGCCGGATAACCTTCTGCATGAATATAAGAAATTTCTTTCAATTTCAAAGCACCTTCAAGAGCAACAGGAAACAAGAAACCTCTTCCTAGATATAAGAAATTAGTAGCATCTTTATACATTGCAGCTATTGTTCTATACTGTTCGTTGAAAGTTAGAATTTCCTGGATTTTCTGAGGAATATTGTTAAGCTCAACAATTAGTTTTGTATACGTTGCTTCATCTATATTACCTTTCCTTTTTCCAACAAGAAGAGCCATCATAACCAAAACGGCAACTTGCGCAGTGAATGCCTTGGTAGAAGCAACACCAATCTCAGGACCAGCATGAGTATAGACTCCAGCATGAGTTTCTCGCGGAATACTTGCCCCTACTACATTACATATTCCTAGTACAGTAGCACCTTTTTCTTTAGCAAGTTTTATAGCAGCTAAAGTGTCGGCAGTCTCGCCACTTTGACTAATGGTTATAACCACATCATCACTATTAATGATTGGATTTCTATATCTGAATTCAGAAGCATATTCAACCTCAACCGAAACTCTTGCCAACTCTTCGAAAAGATATTCGCCAACCAAACCGGCATGCCAAGAGGTTCCACAACTTACTATTATTAATCTTTTTGCATTTATAACTTTATCAATTACATCATACAAACCACCCAATACAATTTCAGGAGGATCAAGGCAGATTCTTCCTCGCAAAGTATCTTGAATTGCTTTCGGTTGCTCAAATATTTCTTTAAGCATAAAATGATCAAAACCTCCTTTTTCAATTTCTCCAATATCAAGATTAAGTTTCTTTATATCAGGTATTAATGAATCATTATGAATGGTTTTTAACGATATTTCATTTCGCTTAATTACCGCAATATCATCGTCATTTAAGTAAATAACGCTATCGGTATGTTCTACTATAGGAGTAGCATCTGATGCAATAAAATATTCTCCCTTACCAATTCCTACAACCAACGGACTGCCTTTGCGTGCGGCAATTAATTGATCTGTTTCTTCGGTACATATTACAACTAATTTGTAGGTATTAATAACCTTCGTAAGTGCGAGTCTTACAGCAACTTCTGCTGTGACATCGCCTTTTAAATATATATATTCTATTAAGTTTGCTAAAACCTCTGTATCTGTTTCACTTTTAAACTTGTAACCTCTATCCTTCAGTTTTTTTTTCAATCGAGAATAATTCTCAATGATCCCATTATGAATGACAATAAATTTGCCCTTCATAGAAGTATGCGGATGTGCATTTACATCGTTTGGTTCTCCGTGAGTTGCCCATCGGGTATGCCCCATACCAATATGTGAAACAAAACCTGCATCGCCAATAAATTCCTCAAGTGCAGCTACTTTGCCTTTCTTTTTATATACATACGCTTTACCGCTACTATCTAACATAGCTACTCCAGATGAATCATAACCTCTGTATTCGAGTCTTTTCAATCCGGCCAACAATATTGGTAAAACATCCTTAGTGCCTATATAGCCAACTATTCCACACATATATATCAGGTATTAATATTCGGTATAAATGATTTCTAATTTTACTTTCCCTACTCCACAATCTAATTGGGTTCGTTCTAAATTGTCATGACTTGATGGTACAAATATTTGGAATTCATAATCGCTTAATGTAGATGAAGGATTTTGTGAATGATTTGTTTTAAAATCATATATAAATTTAGAAAACAAGAATTCATATTGTTGCTTATCATCATTTCGTTTACCAGTCCATTGCGAAAAATATTTTTCCTCAAGTTTGTTGTTGGTACATTGCAAAATTAGTGTTTCTGGCTCATATCCTTTTCGTCCTGATACTGAATCTATTTTATTAAAAGGAATAGACATGGTCAATCCGTTAAAAATAACAGAGTCGTTTTTCAACCATTTTTCTAAATCAGGAAATGTAACATTGCCTCTATATGCAAGTCCGCCGGCAATAATCATTCTATTATTGTTTGGTATATTTACATCATTATCATTAGACATTTTTGTATTATTTTCAAAAACACAAAGTGGATAAATATGAGCTAAACTATCATCTCTATCCTTATAATTAAGAAATGAAGGGTTTTCTGTTCTTAATTCATATACAAACTTTGATTCGTTGATAGTATAATAGAGCGAAATATAAAAGTCACTTATACCAACAATTCTTTCTCCTGAAATAGTTTTAATTAACAAACCTTTAAATTCATTAACAAATTTTGGATTTTGTTCAAAAAGTTCATCAAAAATTATGGCTTTTATAGAATCTTTGGCAGTCGCTGTTACAGAAGTAGTTGTTGGTAGCTCATCAAACGAATGTCCAAAAACTAATTTTGAAATTTTTCTATAAAATTCTGATTTAAGTGGTATGGATATTTGACTAGTAGTATCATCGGCTTTATAAACATACTGATTTTCAGCAACAGTTTCCAGATTACTAGCTTCTAAAATAGTAAGTGGCAAATTGCCTTTGGTGTAATAATCATTGTAAATTTCAGGTTTTAAAATATCTGCTAATTCATATACATTTATTGAAATATCAGTCTTAACCTTACCATACAGTTTTGTTGTGTCTAAAATTATATTTAATTTTGCTTCGTCAAGACTATATTTCACTGAATCAGATTGTATAAACGTCTTATAAGAAGAAAAATTGAGATAAAACCGAGACATAATATGAGCCTTCTGTTCACCAACTAAATTATCGGAGAATGCACCTAAATAAGCAGAATATGTTCTGGTTCTGATTGTATCATCTCGTTCATAAAGACATGATACAATTGAGGATTCTATTTTTACATTTAGCAAATCTTCACCGGGTATTATGCTGTTGCCAATGTTTTCCATTTCTTTTTCGCATGAAAACATTACAAGCGAAGCTAATAGAGCAATAATAATTTTTTTCATTTATCTGTTTTAATCTAAAATTGAATCATAAAATTCTGAATAAGCATCAACGTATGTTTCTTCAGGATGATAGGTTAAAAAAGGTTTTTTTGATGCTTTTACATAATCCTCAATTTCAGGACTAATTTTTTCACTTCCAAAAATAACACCATCTGAATGGTCTATTGCGAACTTATTTACACTCACAAAATCAGTATTTTTCTTTATTGACTTTAAGTCACTTTCAGAAATTCCGTTGTGTAGAATTTTCTTATAGAACCTGCTATCAAACGGTTTAATAAACTCATTATTATATACTGAGTAAATTACTTTTGAATTTTTAAATATTGGGTCTTCATAAAAAGTCTTTTTAAGGTAAACCGGCAGTGCCGAAGTAAACCAACCATTACAATGCACCAAGTCTGGCGACCATCGTAATTTTTTAACGGTTTCTAGAACCCCACGAGCGAAAAATATAGTACGCTCATCATTATCAGAAAATTCATCGCCATTTTCTTCATGATAAAGATTTTTTCTCTGGAAATAATCTTCATTATCAATAAAGTAAACTTGCATCTTAGCAGATTGTATTGATGCCACTTTAATGATAAGCGGATGGTCAGAATCATCAATAATAAGATTCATTCCTGATAAACGAATAACCTCATGAAGTTGATTTCGTCTCTCGTTTATTGAACCATACTTGGGCATAAATGATCTGATTTCTTTACCTCTATCTTGTATACCTTGCGGTAAATATCTGCAAATAGTAGAAATCTCGGTGTCAGGCAAATATTTTGCCATTTCTTGAGAAACATATAAGACTTTTCCCTGTTTCATAAAAGCAATCAGATTTTTGAAAGTGCAAAAATAATAAAAATATTAATTTATCTCACTGTAAATGTTCCTGAAATATTGGTCTGTTTTGGAATGAGGTAAAAATAATTTAATTAATTTTGACTCACAATTGGTGATTTACCTATTTTAAAAACCATTGTTATTATATCAAAAACCATTGATTAAACCCATAATGCACTGATAGGTAAATTTATGCAGATTATTTATGGGTGTTTTTTCTGAAACTGATTTGTGCAAAAAAAGTAGAATAATTGCATAATAAAAAATAATTTTGCTGCAAGTTTATTTTTTAAGTAAGCATTTATTTTTTTACAATATGACACAATCAACAAAAAAATGAAGAATTCCAGTCTTCTTTTTATATTTGTCAGGGTAAAAACCGATATTATTTTGAAAAAATCAGAGTGTAATATCACATTTTCATTGAAAAGAATTTAGAAATGTATAAATAACGAAACCAAAGTATGTTTATATTTGAATCGAAAAAAGAATTGATTTCTGCACTAGATGAAGAAATTAGATTAGGTAAAAAAATTGGATTCGTTCCAACAATGGGAGCCTTACATCAAGGACACATATCATTGATAAAACAATCTGTTTCTGAAAATGAAATTACCGTAAGCAGTATTTTTGTAAATCCTATTCAGTTTAACGATAAAAATGATTTAAAGCATTACCCTCGCACATTAGAAGATGACTTAAAAAAACTAGAAGAGGCACAATGTAATTATGTTTTTATCCCATCGGTTGAAGAGATGTATCCGGAAGAAATCACAGAAAAATACTATTTCGGAAGTCTGGAAAGGGTTATGGAAGGCGCACATAGACCAGGGCACTTTAACGGTGTAGCAGTTGTAGTAAAGTTACTTTTTGATATTGTAAAGCCAAATAGAGCATATTTTGGTATGAAAGATTATCAACAATTAGCAATTATTAAGGAATTAGTACGTCAAAAGAATATTAAAACTGAAATAATACCTTGTCAGACGGTAAGAGAGGCAGACGGATTAGCAATGAGCTCGAGAAATGCACTACTCACAAAAGAACAAAGACAAAGTGCTGTTATGCTATCTAAATCATTGTTTTACGCAAGAGATAATAGAAAGACTAATTCAGTTGAAAAACTGAAAACTGATGTTCGTTCAATGATAGAAACCGAAAATTTACTCAGTTTAGAATATTTTGAGATATGTAATTCTGAAACATTGCAAACTATTACTAATTTTGACCAATGTACCCAAGCCGTTGCTTGTATTGCTGTGAAAACAGGAAATATCAGACTTATAGACAATGTTTTACTTTAATTCTTAGAAATGTTTATAGAAATATTAAAATCAAAAATACATAGAGTAAGAGTTACCCAAGCAAACTTAAATTATATTGGGAGCATAACCATTGATGAAAATCTCATGGATGCTGCCAACCTAATTTCTAATGAAAAAGTACAAGTTGTGAACATAAACAACGGCGAAAGAATTGAAACCTATATAATTAAAGGTGAAAGAGGTTCGGGTGTTATTTGCTTAAACGGTCCGGCTGCTAGAAAATTCCAAGTAGATGATATCGTCATTATAATATCGTATGCTACCATGGATTTTGAAGAAGCAAAAAAATTCGACCCAGCAATTGTTTTTCCCGATTCATTAACGAACCAATTAATTAATCCTCGTTCATGAACAAGGCGATAAAAGCATTGAAGTATTTGATTTTCAGCCTTCTTACGCTTTTATTTCTTTATTTTGTTTTCAAAGATGTAGATGTATTGCATCTGCTTAAAGATGTTGCAGAAGCAAATCCACTGTATATCTTGCTCAGTTTATTTTTTGCTCTTATAGGATATCTTATAAGGGCTGCTCGATGGCAATTAATAATAAATGCCTCACAACACAATGTTTCTTTTACCAATAGCTTCAAGGCCATTACTACCGGTTATTTAGCAAATATGCTATTGCCACGATTGGGTGAAATTTCGAGATGTGCCTTTTTAACAAAAAAAGAATCTGTTCCTTTTGATTTTCTCATAGGTACCGTTATCGTAGAGAGAATTATAGATTTGATTATTCTTTTCATTTTATTAATTATAACTGCGCTTTATAAACTTGATTTTTTTGGAACATTCTTTCTTAATTCATTTCAAAAGGCGTATTTAGCTATTGACATAAAGCTTTTGCTTATAATTGCTTTGACTATATTTATAGTATTTGGCATTTTATTACTGCTTTTTAGAAAGAAAATAATACAAACTGTTTTCTATAGAAAAATATCTGATTTTATTAAAGGTATTCTGCATGGAATATTCACTATTAAGCATATGCAGAAAAGGAACTTATTTATTATACAAACAATTGCGATTTGGCTTATGTATTGGCTTATGACTTGGATTGTATTTTTTGCAATTGAGCCAACAAAAAATCTTGATATGATTGACGGTTTATTTATCTTAATTGCCGGAGGCATAGCAATGATTGTTCCGGTTCAAAACGGATTTGGGGCTTTTCATGGAATAGTAGCTTCTGCACTCACTATTTATGGACTAGATTTTGAAACTGAAGGACTCCTTTTTGCTGTTATTTGTCACGAATCACAAACTATACTAATTGTAATTTTAGGAACATTTTCCATACTCTCCACTCTTTCAGTGTTCAAGAAAAAAAACATTAAATCAAAAATATAATTATGAATTTTAATAGCACATTGTATTCAAAAATATTTCAGTATAATGAAACCGCTGAGCTATTGTCTAAAATTGATAAAAAAATAAATTCAAAGCTTGTATTTACCAACGGATGCTTTGATATACTCCATTCCGGACATGCAGACTACCTATCAAAAGCAAGAGATTTGGGCGATATACTTGTGGTGGGTTTAAATTCCGACCAATCGGTTCAGCGAATTAAAGGAAAACTAAGACCAATTGTTTCAGAAAGAAACAGAGCAATTTTATTAGCAGCAATGAGTTTTGTTGATTTTGTGATTTTTTTTAATGAGGATACCCCTTTTGAACTTATACAAACTATAAAACCAGATATATTGGTAAAAGGAGGCGACTACTCTATTGATACAATTGTAGGTGCCGATTTGGTTAAATCTATGGGTGGAGAAGTTTCTGTAATACCATTTCTTGATGGGTTTTCATCGACTGATATAATTAATAAAATTAAAAATCAATAAAGTATATAAAAAAAATTGATATGAATCATGTTTGATATTATTACTAATTAGATTTTGTATAATCATTTTTTTTATATATTTGAGCAAGATAATTAAACAAGCAAATATGAATTTATTCAGACAACTGTCAGGCATACTTCTTATTGTAATTTTACTTTCAATTTTTGGATGCGAAAAATCTTTTCAATCAGATATTGTTGGAGAATGGAAGCTAGAATCGCTGGGCGATAGTGCAATAGATGCTCACGATCCGGTTTGGATATTTCATGATGATAATACATTGGAACTAATAGATTGCCCAAGCATTAATTTCAATAAAGAACCAAGATTTGGAACTTATAAAATTGATAGCAAATGGGTTGTTGTTCCAATGGTGGAAATATCAGAGATATCTGATGCTGTAGATGGTATTTATCAAATTGATAAATTAGATAAAACTACACTACGCATGACTCGCATAAAAATACTTGACAAACAAGGTGATTATATAAAAGACGGTGCATATTTAAGAAAAGAATTTACGAAAAAGTAATGTGGCTAAATTAAAAACCATATATGTATGTCAAGATTGTGGATATACATCGCCAAAATGGATAGGAAAATGCAACTCTTGCGGAGCATGGAACTCATTTCAAGAAGAGGTAGAACCACAGAAAGATAATAGCAGAAAACTAGTATCTTCAATTGATGCACCAAAAAACAATTTTCCGCTACCTATAGATGAAATACCAAAAAATTCAATAGATAGATTTCACTCCGGACTGGTAGAGTTCGACAGAGTTCTTGGTGGAGGCATAGTACCGGGTTCACTTATTTTACTCAGTGGAGAGCCAGGAATAGGAAAATCTACATTAGTTCTACAATCGGCACTATCTATTTCTCAGAAAGTACTCTACATTTCGGGAGAAGAAAGTATTCAGCAAATTTCTTTACGAGCTGAAAGAATTAAAGACAAAAACAAAAATTGTTTGGTTCTTTCAGAAACCAACCTAGAAACAATATTACATCAAGTAAATTTTACCCAACCCCAAATTGTAGTAATAGATTCAATTCAAACGCTATTTTCTGAAAGAATTGACTCTATACCCGGTACAATATCACAAATACGAGAATGTACCAACGCAATTATGCAATTTGCAAAATCAAGTCAGATTCCGTTCATTCTCATAGGTCATATAACCAAAGACGGTACAATTGCAGGACCTAAAATACTTGAACACATAGTTGATGTAGTTCTACAGTTTGAAGGAGATTCAAAATATCTATACCGAATAGTTAGAAGTTTGAAGAATAGATTTGGATCAACATCAGAAATAGGGATATTTGAAATGACAGGCATCGGACTAAAAGAAGTTCTTAATCCATCAGAATTTCTGCTTTCCGACAGCGATGAAGAACATTCAGGTATTGCAATAGCATCGATTATAGAAGGCATAAGACCACTGCTGGTAGAAGTGCAAGCTTTGGTAAGCACGGCTGCCTATGGCACTCCACAACGCTCAAGCAACGGATTTGATACTAGAAGATTAAATATGCTCTTGGCAGTTCTCGAAAAGCGTTTTGGTTTCAAAATAGCAACTAAAGATGTGTTTATAAATATTGCCGGAGGTATAAAAGTATCAGACCCCGCACTCGATATGGCAGTAATTGCAGCAATTCTTTCATCGGGTTTTGATATTGCAATACCTAGGAATGTTTGCTTTTCGGGTGAAGTAAGTCTTACCGGTGAATTGAAATTCATACCTAAAATAGAACAACGCACAAGCGAAGCTGCAAAAATGGGAATGAAAACTATTTATTTGCCTTACAGTAAAAAAAATGAAATAGTAAGTAATAATATAAGCTGTATTTCAAAACGAAATATACAACTTATATTTAAAGATATATTTCAGAATAAAAATACTTAGAATCCGAATATTTGTTTTATATGTTTGAAATACTTAATTTTAATATTACTGATTTAGACTCAATCAGACCCTGCACTAAGTACATTTAATAAAAAAAATGCTTGTTTAAGGTAATTTATAAAAACTCAAAAAAAGTAAAAAAAAAATAAGCAATAATATTATTAAAAAATATATATTTGTACTGTAGAGAAATAGTTTAATAATCTGAACGTATATAGTTCAGATATAACATAAAAACAATATGGAACTTAAGAAATCAACACAAGCAGATTTAGAAAATAAGAAAGGTGTTTTCTTTGTACTTGGTCTATCATTAGTACTTGGTGTACTGCTATTATCATTTGAGTGGACAACCGGAGAAGTTGAAGTTCAAGACTTAGGATCGGTTCAAGACGCTCTTTTCGAAGCCGAAGAGATTCCTATTACTAGACAACAAGAAATTGAACCTCCAAAAATTGATTTGCCAAAACCTCAAGTTGTAGATCAAATTGAGATTGTAAAAGATGATGCCAAAGTTGCTGATGTTGATATTCAAGATAGTGAGGCAGATGATAAAACTGCTGTAAAAGTTGTTGAAGTTGCCAAAGTTGAAGAGGAAGATGAAAAAGAGGAAGAAATATTCGTAGTTGTAGAAACAATGCCAGAATTTCCAGGCGGCATAACAGCAATGAGAAAATTTATAGCTGAAAATCTAGAATATCCTGAAATTGCTAGAGAAATGGGCGTTCAAGGTAAAGTAATTGTTCAATTCGTAGTTGATAAAACAGGTAAAGTAACCAATGCAGTTGTTGCAAGAGGTATAGATCCTTCTTTAGATAAAGCAGCTCTTAAAGTTGTAAATTCAATGCCCTCTTGGAAAGCTGGAAAGCAAAGAGGTGAACCAGTAAGAGTAAAATATACATTACCGGTAAGTTTCGTACTTAATTAATATTTTTGAAGAATATAAAAATAATATATACATATCTAAAAAAAAAGGAGACTTTAAAGTCTCCTTTTTTTTTAGATATAACTGAAAAACTCCTATTTTCTGCATAATGGAATTTTTGAAATTTACTATATTAACTATCTGCAAACTATAGCCTTAAAATATAGTAAATCATGAAACTAGGAGCATATAGAGATATCTATAAATAAATGCTAAACAGAGAAACCTTTTACAATTTTTTGCTGTCTAAGTATAGGTATTTAAACTTAATTATTTTCATTAAAAATTAGCAAGATAATATTTGCTATAGTCATTTTTTTTTTATAATGTTATAGATATTTTGACAGAAAAAACAGACAACTTTTTCTGTTACAAGAAAACTTAATAAATAATTGAATTTCTTTAATTTGATTAAAGAATCATATCACGATATAAAAATACTTGTTATGGCAAATAAAGGTATACTTTCGCTTGTGTGTATTTTACTATTCAATATAGGAATTGCACAAATAATACTTAAAGAAGATTTTGAAGTAAGAGACGGATATGAAGGTGGAACGCTTCCACCCGGTTGGACTCAAAAATTTGAAAAAGACTACAAAAGTTGGTTTTTCATGACCGGAGGACATTGGCAAAACCCGGAAGAGGCAGCTCAAGGGCAGTACAATGCTTCGTTTATTGTTGAAAGTCCGCTTAAGGAAAGAACTAAGCTTATTTCCCCATCAATGGATTTGAGCAAAATGAAAAAACCCAAAGTAACGTTCTATTTAGTACAAAAAACGTGGTGGGTAAATGGCAATCCATACAACGACGAATTGAGACTTTTCTACAAAAAAAGTTTCCTTGGAAACTGGATTCCGGTAGAAGGTGGCATCTTTACCAAAGGCATTGAAAAATGGACTGAAGTAAGCGTTTATCTAGACTCTCTTGATTTGAGCAAAACCTATTATTTGGCTTTTGAAGGTACTACTGGCTACGGTCATGGTACTTGTATAGACAGTATTGTAGTAGAAGAAGCCGGTTTCTTAGAAAAAGAAGTAAGCTCAATTATAGTAAACCAAGCTACGACTACAAATATAGCCTCAGGAACGGTTTCAAATCCAATATTGAGAATAGACATAAATACCACTGGAAATATTGGCGTTCTTGAACTTGATTCATTGAAAATAACCTCACTTAACACAAATGATGCTGACATTTCGCCTCAAGGAGTTAAGTTATGGAAATCCGATTTTGACGATTTTATAAATCCGGTATTGCTAGCTAGCGGAACCGATTTTGTCAATGGAATAGCTTCATTTAAAGATTTAGCAACTAATTTAAATTTTGGTACCAATTTCTTTTGGATAACCTACGATGTGAGCTTAAATGCAACTCCCGAAAATACCTTCGATGCTAAAGTAGATGCCTCATCTATTTCAATTTCTGGTGAGTTTTATCCGGAAACAGAAATTTCTCCTGCCGGAAAACGAACCATTTTACAAACCATGGTATTCGACAACTTTGAAACCAATAAAGGTTGGCAATTGGAAGGTTTCCAATTGGCAAAACCAGTGGCATACGGTGGCGCAGAGGGTGGTAATACCGACCCTGCTTCAGCAAAATCGGGTTTATTTGTTTTACAAAGTATAGATTCTGTTCATAAAAATTTAACAATAAGAAACTATCCGTATAATCTTATAGATAGAGAGTTCTATGCTATTTCACCTACAATAGATTGTTACTATTTCAACGATGTGTATCTGAATTTTAGCCGATGGCTTAACATTGAACTTTGGGATAAAGCATACATTGATATTTCTACCGATAGTATGAAGACTTGGACACCTATTTGGCAATCATACACAAGCTTTGTTACTGATAATAAATGGCTGCCTCAATCTCTTGATATTTCTGATAAAGCTGATAGAAAAAGATATGTAAATGTTCGATTCGCACTTGGCGAAACCTCATCAGATAATAGCTATAGCGGTTGGAACATTGAAGATTTTATAATAACAGCGAATTTCCTTAATAGTGACGTAAGCGTAAGCGAATGGATACACCCACAAAGCGGTTGCGGACAGATAAGTAACGACTCTGTTGTAGTAAGAGTTGTAAATCTTGCCGGCGAACCAACCAAAGGTGCTACTCCTATTGAATTCTCTATAGATGGCGGACTTACCTACATAAGAGATACTATTTGGGGCGTTATAGATATTGGTAAAGATACCGTTTTCACCTTTACCCAGCGTATAGATTTGACAACTCCAGGCTATTACAATACCATAGCCAGAACACGTGCCGCTGACGATGAAGAAACTATCAACGATGAGCTAGCCGGACCAAGACTATTCTCTATACCAACGTATTCGATTCCTTATGAAACAGATTTTGAAGATAGTCCGGATTTTTGGGAAGCTCAATCAGCAAATTTCTCATCATGGCAGTGGGGAAATCCATCAGGGGTTATTATAAATGAAACTTCAAGTGGTATAAACGCTTGGAAAACTGTAATTGATGGTAGATATATTGCCGACGACTCTTCTTACATGGTGAGTCCTTGTTTCAACTTTTCAAATATATACTTTCCAGTTTTTGAATTTAAAGCAATATTCTATCTTGATACGGTAGATGCAGGATTCAGACTCGAATATAGCACAGACGAAGGAACTACTTGGAATATCGTTAAGAACCACAGTTATACGTTCAATTGGAACTGGGCAAACCAAACAGACATCACGATTCTCGATACAAAATTTGGCGATGGTTATGGATGGAGTGGTACTCAAAATACATGGCAAACTTATAGAGTGTTTCTCCCTGAAGAGATTGCTAACAAAAACGGCGTTAATTTCAGATTTATCTTTGCCTCATCAGAAACGGGCAACAGAACCGATGGTGTTGCTATTGACGATATTAGAATCTATAATGCTCCGGCTGATATAGGTGTAGTGTCTATCGATTCTCCTATAAGCAGTTGTGAATTGAGCAATGATGAATATGTTACCGTTACCTTGAAAAATTACGGACTTGACACTTTATTCGCAGGAAAAGAAATTGTTGCAGGTATAAGATTTCAGAATGATTCTACTTTACTCAATACTTTTGCTTTAGCTTCAAACTGGCTACCGGGTGCAGCTATCCAATACACATACACACAGGCTGTTGATATGTTTGCAGCACAATGGTACAATTTTACCTGCTTTACTGCACTAGCAGAAGATACTGCATTTTATGAGGTATATAACGATACTTTGGTAGATTCTGTTCTAGTCTATGGAATACCTGAATATGAGCTTGGACAGGACTTTGGGTCGCTCGATACAGCAAATGTAATACTTGATGCCGGTGCCGGATTTGCCCAATATCTTTGGTCAACAGGTTCTGTAACACAAACTACAAATATTCCTAATACCGGAAAGTTCTACGTAACCGTAACCAACGACTCACTTTGTACTGCCAATGACTCTGTTACCGTTTATTACTCGGCAAAAGATTTGAGTTGTACCGCAATATTAAATATGAATGATGGATGTGGCTCTGCATTTATTGATTCAGTGGAAATTACCATCACCTTAAAAAATAATAAGCTTCACATATTTTCTGATATTATTGATTTCGGGACTGATAATATCTCGTTTGGATACAAAATAAATAATAATGCAACAGTGCTTGAAAATTATATTTCTACCGATACTCTTTTGCCCGACAGTGTAATGACTTATACATTCAAAACCAAGGTAGATTTGAGTAAACCTCAAGAATACACCATTACTGCATTTACATTTTTTGATAAAGATATAGAACTGAGCAACGACAAATCTATAGTTACCATTGAAAACTGGGGTATTCCTAAAGTAGATTTGGGAGCAGCTATTATAAAAAAGACAAAATTAGACAATATTCTACTTGATGCAGGAGCCGGTTTCCAAACATACACTTGGCAAGATGGTAGTAACCTACAAACATTTGAAATTAAGCAGCACCTTTCTAAACTATACACTGTAACGGTTACAGATGCTAATAGTTGCGGAACAAGCAGCGACTCAGTGTTTGTTACCACCTACGATATTGGCATTGATTCAATTGTGAGTCCGCATACGGCATGTATAAATTCAGATACTGCACTATTATCGTTTACAATACTCAATAATAGCAACGATACATTGCTGCCAAACCATCAAGTAAAATGTTCGTATTTATTTAATAATGTTTCTCCACTTACCGAAGAAACATTTTCACTTACCGATACACTATTTCCAGACAGCACAACCATATTGAGTTTCACAAACAGATTTGATCTTAGTGAACAGAAAACCTACAATTTCAAAATTATTGCTCGAATGGTTAATGATATTAACATTAAAAATGATGTAATAATTTTTGATGTTAAAACTGCTGGATATCCGGTTGCTGATATTGGTTTTGACACCATTCTTACTAATAAAAGAGATACTGTAATTCTAGATGCTACAGCAGACAGAGAATCTTCATACTTATGGAACTCAGCTGATGCTATTACCGGATCGTTTAACTTACCAACTAATAAAATAAACAAACCTCAAACATTCTTATATGCAGTTACCATAACCGCTAATGGTTGCTCAATTCAAGACTCTGTATTGGTTTGGTTAAAAGATTTAACTATGAACGATATAGTTTTAAACGACCAATATTGTGAATTACCGATAGATCAAAAAATTACGGTTTCACTTAAAAACAATTCAAATGATATAATTAAAGCTGGAGATAAATTCAGATTAGCTCTTGCCGTGGATCAAAACAGAATTATTTATGATACATTGGTTGTTAATACAAGCATGTTCAAAAACAGTACTACTACATTCACCTTTGCCGAAACAGTAGATTTATCATCAACAGGCAATCACAAAATTAGATGCTTTTTAGCATCAGATTTGGATGTTAATAACATGAATGATACTGTAATAAAAACAGTAAAAGTTATAGGTTATCCGAAACCTGATTTGGGATTTGACACCATATTTACCAATAGTCCAGATACTTTGGTTCTAAAAGTAGATACTATTTTTGATACCTACCAATGGCAATACAATACAACCGGAACTTGGGTAAACAGTAGCAATATAACCAATATTGTAGATACCGTAAAAGGTGGTGCTTATAAAATTAATGTAACCTATAAGCCTTCTTGCAAAGGTTCTGATTCTGTTACAATAATTTCTTACGATATTAAGATGAATAAGCTTATTGGTTTAAAATCTTCGTGCGAACCAACAATGAAACAAGTAGTAACAGCAGAATTTTTAAATCCATCTATATCATCAATTCCTGCAGGTTCAGAGATTGAAATTGCCTATCAGCTTGATGAAATGACCTATAGAGATACCATTGTATTGACAGAAAACTTTGAATATAAAGATACCTTACGATACACGTTTGCTGATTCTATTGATGCATCAGAGCCAAAAATATACGATATCAAATTATGGTGTAGCTTTAAAGATGATTTTAAGCGATTAAACGATACTATTACATCCGATTTCTTCTCTTACGAAATACCACAACCTAGTTTTGGCTTTGATACGCTTTATACAACTCGCCCCGATACGATAACCTTGAAAACCCTTGAAGACTATACCTCATTGGTTTGGACTATTGGAACTAAAACACTTAGCGCAAAATTCTTAAAACTTACAGGAGATACTACTGTAACAGTAAGTGTATTGGTTTCTACAACCTATTGTCAGAATACAACTTCGGCAACCATAATAAATAGAGATTTAGAACTAAGTGCAGTAAAATCGCCTAAGAGTTCTTGCAAGGTAACTGAAAAACAACCACTTATTATTACCATTCTCAATAAGGGAAAAGAACCGTATCCAATAGGTACCGAAATTTCGGCAACAATAACAGTAAACGATACGCTTACCCTAAACAAGCAAGTTATATTTAATAAGTCGCTGCTTGAGAATGAAACAATGGATATAAATTTCGACAATGATATTGATTTACGATTTGGCGAATTGTTTATTATAAAAGCCCAAATAGATTGTAATCAGGATTTTCTGAGCTATAACGATTCTATTATTGATACCGTTGGCAATTGGGGTTTTGAAACGGTAGAATTAGGGGTCACGTTTATAGCAACTATTCGTCCTGATACGGTTTCATTTACTCTGCCAGATAATTACGCATCGTATCTTTGGAGCGATGGAACTACCGAAAATACTTTCAAAGTACCCACAAACCAAAGTAGATATTGGGGAGTTACCGCTACTGATGTTCATGGTTGTATAGAAAAAGATTCTGTTCTTGTTACCACCGGACTATTTGCATACAAAGCAATGATAAGCGATACTGCTAGTTGTAATTTTGAAGGAAAATTGCCACTTGAAGCTATTTTCGTAAACAATGGTGTAGATACAATGTATTCGGGAACCAAAATAGGTGTACAATATATGTGGAAAGACTCTGTAGATAAGCACAATTATGCAGAATCATTATCTGTAAACCTAGCCCCTCAAGATAGTGTAACCATAGTTCTAGACACACTTTCGCTTACTGAAAATGGTGAATATAATCTGCTTTTCTCTTCGTACTTTATTACCAATAGCGATACGATTAGATATGACAGTAGTCAGAATTTCTATCAGTATGTGCAACCTACCATAATGATAAATGAAGGTAAAGATACAATAACCGAAGGCTTACCGTTTATTTTATCGGCAACAGAAGGTTATGATTCTTACGTGTGGTCTAACGATAGCACCGAGGCTTCAATTACCGCCGATAAATCGGGCTGGTACTACGTAACCGTAGCTAGTGCCGATGGTTGCTCAGACACAGACTCGGTTCTGCTTATGGCATATAATATTGGGCTTACTTCTATAATAAATCCAATAAAAATAATTTGTAGCAATAGCTCATCAGAACAAATTATTTATACCATTAAGAATTTTGGAACCGATACCCTGAGAAGTGGCTACGTAATACCATTGAAATTTATAATAAATGGTGATAGCTTTACCGGTAACGATACCGTAACCATTCTTCAGGACCTTGCGCCAGGGGCAGAATTAGTTGATACTATGAAACAGGCTATCATTCTGAACTCGGAAGGAAGCTACCATTTGAGAATTTGGATAGAAAATCTACTTGATATTGATAGAACGAATGATACAATATTTAAGAATTTTGATTTCCATAAATTACCAACATTTCAACTTGCAAATGGTGTGAATGAAATAAATATTCTGTTTTCAGACTTTATAAGTGGCCCAGATGGATATGAGTCGTATTTGTGGTCGTCGGGAGAAACAAGCCAAGAATTGCTGGTGAATAAAACCGGTAGTTATACACTTACCATAACAGATGAATTTGGTTGCTCAGCGTCTGACGATGTTACGGTGACCGTAATTTCAAGTACCGATGAGATACTTCAAAATAGTTTGAATATCTACCCAAAACCTAGTGTTAATTTTGTTCATATAGACTTTCTGAATGCTTTGGAAAAAGATATGAATATAAATCTTTATGACCAAACACTGAAACAAGTGCTTCAAACTACAGTAATGAAAGCAGGCGAATCGTTTACAAAGATTGATGTAAGCTCTTTAAATGCTGGTGTTTATTATTTAGAATTCTCAAATGAGACAACTAAATTCTTAAAGAAAATTACCAAAAAGTAGTCTAATTTTTATACGACGAAAGCCCGATTAAGATAATTAATCGGGCTTTCGTCTTTATATATAGGATAATCCGAGCAAGCTGACCAACTATGTTTGGCTGAGCATAGAAACTCTGGCAAAGTCTTGTTTTAAGCATTTATCACCCAAATATTCCAATCTACATTCATACATTATATAGGTTAAAACTATTATTATCCTTTGTATAAAGCATGTATATTCTATAATAAAATCATACTAAATGGTTACCAATACAATTTAGAAAACCATAAAAAAGCGCAGATACATATTGCTAATATATTCATTTAAGATGGATTAGATTGCACCTGCCTGCTCTCACATTACTATAATCAATAGTAAAATCCAGAGCAGTAACAAAGTAACTGACAATCCTAACGCCATAAAAATGGTACCTATTGCGAATCCTTTGCCTTTGTATTTCCCCGGATTTCTGCGGAATCTTACTAGGCTTATTATTGCCAATATCAATGCAATAGGTTCAATATAAACAAGAATTAAACCTACTAAGCCGGTTGAAAATCCTGCTATACCAAACCATTCAATTTTAGGTGCTGTAGTAGTTGTGTCATTATCATATTTAGCAGGTGGAGGATTTCCTACTATATCGGACTGAATTACTGAATTTTCTGTACTGTCTGTACATTTATTATCATCAATAATTGTATCGTTTTTTTCTCTAATAATTGTGTTGAAGTATGGCTTATTCTCAACTGGTGGCATATAATCTTCATCTGCCGAAGCTATCAATTGTTGAGTATAATTGTTTTGATTATGGTTTAATAATGGGTTTTTATTTTCTGCTATTATACCTGTATTTTCAAGCTTTACAAAATCTTTTTATTGATTTCAAGCTGTTTGGTAGAGTTTGCTCTACTTCTGATATAGAAACCATTTCTATATTTTCTTTTTTGGATAAAATTATTTGTTACCGCTTCTTGTGAAGTTGAGCATGAAGCAGCAATAAGAGAAAATATCAGTAAGTTTAAAATTACTCTTAGAAGTTTCATTCTAGATAAGCTTTAAAATTGTAGAACTATTCATTTAACTTAAACTATTGAAATTACAAATGTAGAACTCAAAATTATGTAAAATTAGAACAATAAAATCTTTTTTTACTTCAATTACTGTAACTTATGGTTAAAGAATATTGCTTTGTGGCAAAAATATAATATCATTGAAGACACTTATTTGAAAGAGTAAAATCTATTACTTACTTTTCAATATACTTATCTGATAGCTAAGTGAGTCGGTTGCTTTAATATATTCAACGCAAGTATTCCGTAAAGATTCACAAAGCGTTTTTAGTTTTTCGTTTTCTATTTTTAAATTATGAATTTCTTTCCTATATCGAGACTCATCTTTTCTTCTATTAATTAAACACGTTTCAAGTTCTGCTGACATTTCTTTCTTACTACTCAAATCTGAAATTGTATTTTTAAGAATATGTAATTTTAAATTAATAGCTTTTAGTCTAATTTTAACATCAGCTGAATCTATATCTATTGCTAATGGTATTTGATGAATAAGTAATAACGAATCTATTGTCCTTAAGGTTATTGCATGTTTTTCATTTTGTTTTTGATTAATCAAAAATAAACTATCCCTGACATTTTCTACACTACAAATTCTACTTTTTAACGAATCAATTAATTTAACTGAACCAGATTCCTTATTGGAATTACTATTGAAACAAGAATATAGAAACAATAGAAATACAACGCCAATAAATTTATGTATTTTAAGAATTATATTCATAGATACTATTTTTTCACTTCTTGTAGAATTTATATCTCATATTCATTTATCCTTAAAACGTTTGCAAATGCTACAAGAAGAAATTCACTAATTTACCCCGTGCATCATACGTCTTAACATTGGTACCAAAAGCAATAAAATTGCACTTGCCAATAACGCAACCCAGGCTATAAATTTAAACACTTCGGTGTAGTTTAATAAGCCTTGCAAGGAATTCAAACTGGTATATGATACTTGCTTAACCTCATCAGCAGATAGATAACCCTTTTCTACTGCTACCGCTGCAGCTTTCTCTCCATTTTCTGCATATTGAAATGCTCTGCACTTAATGCTATTTGCAAACTTTTTTGTACAGTAACTGGTGCAATGGCTTCGAAGACTGGATCTTTCTGTAATATTGAAACAGATACTGAGCAAGCCTCATCTACATTTATAAGGTTCATTTCTGTATTATTTCTGTTTTGCTTATTGTAGTTTTCTGCTACTACTTGCATACCCGAAATGGAGGCACTCATAAGCAACTCATCTTTGCTTTCATCCCAATTTGCAATTTGTTTGGTGTTTAATTTTGAATGCAAGGTTTCATATACCAACTCTACCGGATTTTTCTGTTCCGATTCTGATGTAAGATTTGCTATTGCTCCACCCAAATGATGCGCCAATGCCGATGATAAAAACCATGCGCCCATAACCATTGCTACTATTTTCTTCGATGCTAATTTGGTAACCATTGACAAACCAATTGGCGACAGACACAACTCTCCCATTGTCTGCAACAAGTAACTCAATACCAAAAACATCATAGGAACGGTGGCTGCTTTTATTATCACCGCACTATCATCTTGACCAATATTAAGAGCTGTAAATGTTATACTATAAGGTGAATATGCCAAAATTAGGAAACCAATACCAAGAAGAAATACTCCTATCATAAATTTCAAAGGTGTTGACGGTTCCTTCTTTATCTTTGCCATAGAAATCCATATCATAGAAAATAAAGGAGCTAGCACAAGTATAAACAATGGATTTACCGATTGAAACAACGAAGCTGGTATTTCTTTCGAGAATAAGAATCTATCTACATTCTCTTTTGCAAACAAGGTAAGCGACGAGCCTGCTTGTTCAAAGAATGCCCAAAATAAGGTTGTGAAAAACAATAATATGAGTATAACAAACATTCGTTCGCGCTCCTGTTTATTACTGCGAATAGCTATTACCAAAAGAATTACAATTACCGCAATTGAAAATGGTAGAAGCACATAAGACATAAGTTCGTAATATCTTACCAAGAGAGCAAAAAATCCTACTGCTACTACCGATAAGAAATAAATAAAATATTCTAACGGTATTATGTTGAGTATTTTTTTCTTTAATCTTTGAATATTTGGGACATCGCCATTATTGAGTATCGATTTTTTCCCTCTCATAAATATAAGCAACCCGAGCATCATGCCTATACCTGCAATACCAAAACCGTATTTCCAACCATAAATTTCTCCAATAGTACCGCAAATCAATGGAGCTAGGAATGCTCCTAGATTTATTCCCATATAAAATATAGTAAATCCGCCGTCTCTTCGGCTGTCATTATCTTTATATAAGCCACCAATCATTGACGATATGTTTGGCTTAAAAAATCCATTGCCCATGATAAGAAATGCCAAAGCAATATAAAGCCAAAACTGTGTTTCTATAGCCATTACAAAATGCCCAACTGCCATGAGTACAGCACCTAATATGACCGATTTTTTATGCCCTAAGAATTTGTCGGCAATCAGTCCACCTATAAATGGAGTAGCATAAACCAAAGCCCCATAGGCTGCATAGATACCTATTGCGGTACTTTTTTTGAGCGGGTCTTGCAGATTTTTAAACAGTTCTAAAGTTAGGTACAATGTAAGCAAAGCTCTCATACCGTAGAAACTGAATCGTTCCCACATTTCTACAAAAAAGAGCATCATCAGCCCTTTCGGATGTTCCCACTTTATCATATTCTTTATTGTCTGGTTTTGTACTTAACTACCTTTGAGATTGCTCTACCAATCTCTTTTTTACTAAATTGCAATGTATGTAAAAATAAACATTTTGGTTAAACATATCGTAATTTGTTGCACTATATCCGCTGCTGCCTCTCGAAATTTCTACAACAGTACAAACCGGAAGAAACCCAGCATAGTAGTTTACTCCAAAAGTAAATCTACCGGTATTATAACCCAATCTTACTAATGGACCTAAGTCAATGGGTCTGAATTTTCTATCGGTATTTTTTATAGCTAGAAGCAGATTATATTCAGCTCCAACATCTATCTGAAAATGATTGGATACAAAAAAAGATAGATTCAGTGGTATAGAGAAATAATGAGAACGCACATCGGCATAGTCAAAAAAGCTGGTGTTAAAGCTGTAGGTAAGTCTGTTACAGCCCATTCTTTTATAAGCAACATCTATGCTTACACCCAGAACTTTGAAGGGTTTGTAAGCCAAACGCCAAAGCAAAATTATAGGCAAAAGTCGGTTTGTTTGGGTATAAATGGAGGCTGTCAAACAGAGCTTCGTCGGTGTACCACGAAACTCCGGCACCAATCACTGGTCCGGTAGTCACCTTCTGAGCTTTAAGCGATAAACAGGAAACTGCTATAAGAAAAATTATTAACCTATTGCCTTTGCAATTATTTAAGCGGTGAATATAAGCAGTTATTAATCTCATAATTAAGTGGCTTCTTTGCAGATTTTTATATTTTATGTATTTTTAATGATAATCAATTACCTGAAAAATACACTGCAATGTAAGCTTTTTTTCAAAATCATGGAATAGAAAAAATTCGTAGAAAAAATTAAGAAAATTATAAATAATTGTAGTAGTAAGATTAATTAATATCTTTGACAATTATCTTTCTAAAACAAAATATGTATGTCTGGTGAAGAATTTATTTTATTACTTTTATTTATTGCTTCAATTCCTATAATCATAACCATTATTCTTTACAATAAAGCCAAAACTCCTTTTTTTATTTTTATACCAAGTATAGCACTTGCTTTGGCATTTCTTCTTTATATTAGCTTTGATGATTTTGACAGTGCAAGTGGCACATACACTCAAGGTATGGGCGAAGCAATACTTGCTCTCTCTATTTTATTAGTTTTTATACTTACTTTTCTTGTAGCTATTCCTTTGTTTTTTGCGAAAAGAAAAGCAATAAAGAATTTTAATATTAAAATACAGTCAGTAGAAGATAAGATATTGACTGATAAGGAAATTTTTAATTCTATCGACAAAAAAATAGAAAACTATAAGTAATCAACAAGCTTTGAAATTATAAAAACACATTATCACTAAATTACTATTATTTAGCCATTTGGTTAAACAATCTATTCAGTCTTTGATTTTCTGTAACTTTAAAAGAGCTTTCTTTAATGTGTTCATTTATATAATCTAGTCGCTCTGTGGTAAGTGGATGGGAACTTAAAAACTCGGGCATTATCAAATTTGTTTCTTCTTGCAATCTCGAAAATAAATCAATCATGCCATTCGGGTTAAGATTGTTCTGCATGAGTAGGTTTGCTCCTTCTCTATCTGCTTCTTCTTCAAATTCTCTAGAATATGAAAG
>JADKDL010000033.1 GCA_016714605.1 Bacteroidales bacterium
GGCATGTTTACTTTCGGTATTTTTACCAAAATTGAAGTGAAAGATAAAGCTGTTCCTTACATTTCAATATTATCACCATTAATTTGCCTAGGGGTTACTTTTTTCTGCGACAAAGCTCTTAATTACGAATTTGGATATGAATTACTCATTTTCAATGGTATGATAACTTTCTTGGGCTTATATCTATTTAGAAAAAAATCAATAGATCTGATACCTTCTTAACAATAACAATAAATATTTTTTATTTTCAATTAGAATATATACATTTGCTCAACGAATAAGTATTTATTGTCATATCATCATTAATACTTTTACAAAAAAAAATAACAGCAAATGAGATATTTATATCTTACTATACTATATTTACTTTTAAACAGCTCTGTTTATACGCAAAATAAATATAGAACAAACGGAAACACAAGCTTCTCTAAAGTATCAAACTGGCAAACATCTATTGCCAATTCATGGATAAATGCCGTTAAAATCCCCGATTATACAAATGATTCCATAATAATAAGTATGGGAGATACTGTTTTTATAGATTCAGAAATTACCATAGATCAAACACAAGTAGACTCAGGCGCAGTGCTTATAAATACATATTCAAAATCGCAAGGCATTGGAAATTCTTTTACCTTAAATGATGGAAAAGGCTATGATTTAATAATCAAAAATGGAGGCAAATATATTCATGATATGAAACAATTTTCGGCACTCCCAGGCGGTAATGGCAGCATTTTGGTTGAAGGAACAATTGAAATTAAAAACGATGTAGACGGTGGCTGTGCAGATTATTACGCTAACGATGCTGACTTGAATTTCTCAAACCGAATTGTTTGGAATACTAATGCCATTTTCTGTTGGAATACTTCCGGTATTTTCTCAACAGCCAATAAAATATACTTTCCAAATGTAAATAAAAACACTGTTCCTATTATACATTACAAAGGCTCTGCAATACTTCTAGGAGCAAAAACGCAAACAATTATAAACGGCATTCTAGAAATAGGTATTGGAAAGATTATGAATTGGCAATACTCAGGAAACAAGACAATTAGGAATGGGATACGCAATTTTGGAACTCTAAATCAACGCGAAAATTGTGGAGCTATAATTCTAAGTGGTAGCAATGTTGAAATTCTTAGCAAAGGAGAGATTTTTCTAAACAACAACTCAGGTTTGATTTTAGGAAGTCAAGAAATTCATGATTCAATACTATTACGAAGTGATTTAAAGACAACGAGTGGAACAGTAACTATAGCCCCTCATACTACGATTATTAACAATTTATTTTCATTTATTCACAGTGGAGATTTTAAAACAAAAGAAGATGTATATTTTAATCTAATCCACGAAAATGGGATTGATGCAGTTATAAAAGCATCTGGCGATATATCATTTTCAAATTCAAACCATTTTAGATTCGTAGGTAGCGGCAATCAGTTTTGCGGCACAATATTCCCCGATACGGTTAGCTCTTTAGAAATCAATAATATGAACATGGTTAGTTTTGCAAAATGCTTAGTGGTTTTAGATTCAATTAAACTTTATAGCGGTATTGCAAATATAGGTTCAGACACGCTCATTATAAACAACAACGACACAAACGCACTTATTACCAAAGAAAACAGTTTTATTATTGGAACTCTAAAACGAAAAACGAAACCTCAAGGCAATTACTTATTTCCAATTGGAAATTTAACACACAAACATTTTGCATCTGTAAATCTAGTAAACTCGCTTGGTCTAAGTGAACTAACAGTAAGCTACAATCCAGAATTAGACAATTTGAACAGAATACCCAATCTGCCAATTCAAGATGGTTTATTTGAATCATTTACCAACTGTGGTTATTGGACTATTAAACCAAACACCGATTACAATAATGCCTTGTATTCTATTCAGTTATCTACATCAGAAATTTTCACAGAAAGTTTTACTGGCGATATTCAGGAATATGGTATAATAAAACGAATGTCGAACCAACACCTTTGGGGCGATTGTTCGCAAGGAATAAATAAGAAAACGACTATAAGCAACTCTCTTTTAGTTGTTTGTAACGACTCTCCTGTATGGCTTTTCTGATTTTACTATTGCAAAATGTAATAGTACAAAACTCCAAATATGGAAATCATTTGATGTAACGAGAGAATTTGACATAGTAAGCCTTGCTTGGGAGACGTATCCTAATGAAAATATTGCATATTTTATAATAGAAAGCAGTACTGATGGAATTAATTTTGATTCTCTTACCAAAATTCCTGCAAGAAAATCAGGTGGGTATTTCCAATATTATGATAGTCCGCAACCGGCAGACAGCATAAGTTATAGAATAACAGCTTTTTTTATAGACAATGACTACAACAGTTCTGAAATTAAAAGTATACCATTTAGATTCCCTATAGTATTTTTTGAAAATTCAAAGCTTATAATTATGCCTCAAAATATAATTTACAATATTACAATTTCTGATATACTTGGCCGATTATGGCTACATAGACTTATTGATACATATACAGAAATTGATATTTCATATTTGGAAGAAGGTTTATTTTTTGTACTAGTAAACAATAAAAGACAATTAACCATATATAGGTAAAAAAAAAGCGGCACTTACGTGCCGCTTAAAAAAAAATTATTCAAAGATAATTATTTAGCTAAAAGCTTAATAGTCTTCAAAGTACCATCTTCAAATACTATAGAAACTAAAAGTATATTACCTACTTCGCCCGAAATTTCTAGTTTAGTACTTGTTTGATTTACTCTCTTATTAGCTAAAACTTGTCCAAGTACATTTTGAACCGAAACGGTTGCAACAATTCTCTCTGATTTAACAGCTAATTCATTTGTTTGTTTGTTAAAATAGATAACATCCTTTTCAGAAACTTCTGATTTAGAAGATGTCAAAATTGTTTTTTTGAAATCATCATAAGCTTCTTTCAATACAGCTAATGCTTTGTCAACCTCTTCTTGAGTAACAAAATCGTTTTCTAAAACAACAATTGCCTCGGAAATAGCATTATCAAAAGTTTCTATATCGGCAATTCTATAAAGTTCAGGTGTTTTTTCTTTAACCGTTTCAATAAAGGTTGTATATGTATTAATCGCTTTGTCAAGACTTTCCTTATCAACAGTACCAATAACTCTCTTAGAACCAAAAACAGAAATTGCTGTTTGTAAAGCAGTTTGCGCAGCATTTATTTGATCCTGAGTAGCATTTACATTTTCTGCAACAGTTTTCGCTGTATTTATAGCTGTTTGAAGTGTTGCTTTTGAACCTGTAGCATAATTTCCAACAGCTGTACCTTCAAAAGCACTATTATGCAATTGCTGAGCAGCTACTATTGTTGCATTCAATATATTATAGTTTGTGTAATCCTTAATATTAGCAACTGCATTTTCTAATATTTGTTGTGCATTGTCAATTTGAGCTTGAGTAGCAGTACCGCTATTTAAAACAGTTTTAGCAGTTGTAATGGCTTGATTTAAGGTCGCTTTTGTACCCACTGGAAAGGTGCCTAATTCAGTACCTTCATTAATAGAATTAACAAATGTTTGAGCCGCAGAAATAGCTGCTTGCAAAGCTTGCTTATCAACTACAGTTACAATAACACTGTTTTGGAAAGTAACAACAGCACCATCAAGAATCGCTTTAGCATTATCAACCTGAAGCTGGGTTGCAGAAGCATTTCCATTTACCGTTTTTGCAGCAGTTATAGCATTCAATAAAGTAGCTTTAGAGCCAACAGGATAATTGCCAACAGCTGCGCCTTCAACAGCAGAATTATGAATACTCTGAGCTGAAGAAATTGAATTTACCAATGCAGTTTTCACTACTGCTCCTTGTGGAAGGGTAAGAACTTTACCATCTACCTGCACTTCGTCTATCCAAACACTTCCAGAACCCGAAGCTGCTTGTTTCTGCCACTGGAATTTAGTTATTTTCGATGCATCAAAAGTAACAGGGTGTGTATCAGCTCCCCAATTTGCTTGAGATAATACACCCCAAGCAACGGTAACCAAAGTCCAATCGGTATGTGCTGAAACTGATGTAGAATAATAATTTGTATTTGTATTTGTACTCAAAGCAACGCTCAGTGTCACAGCATCTCCTTTATGATAAAATGAAATACCGGTAGAACCACTCAAATCAAATGCAGCCTCAGGTTTTTTCATAGCAAATCCGAGACCTACAAATGGGTCATAACTTAAAGTTCCTTTACTTAATGAATAGGTAATTTTAGCTGCATTAGCAGTAGCATTAGCTCCTCCGGCTGTCATTACAAAAGGCTCATCATCAGTAGAAAAAGGTGTAACTGTGGAAGCTCCGCCTTCAGAATTATCATTAAATGAATACCAATGAGTCAATAACTTTGTCACATTATCATCCTCACAATCGGCTATAATAGTATTATTAGAAGCCAATTTATTTTGCACTGTTTTGCTAGTAAACGCTTCTAATGTAAGATTATCTGTACTTTGAATTGAACCGGGTGTATATGAAATTGTCATCACATCGCCAGGTTTTACAACTACCGAAGTAGAGAGTGTTAAAGAAATAACCGTTGAACTCAATAGTGATATACCGGTAAATGCAGCATTTTGGGTTACATTATTTATTTTGAACGTAAAATTAGAGAGTTCTGAGCTAGAAGGTGTCTTTAGCGATTTATTGGTAGTAATATAAATATTTGTACCACTGCCACTTGTTTCAGAACTTACAAATTTTGGTGCAGTTGGAGCTGCATTAGCATAGAAATTTGGAGCATTTCCCGACAATGTAAGCAAATACAATATTTGCAAAGTTGGTGCATAATATAAACCTTCATTCTTAGATTTAAGAGTACCATACCACGAGTCAAGATTTGATTGCTTTGTACTATTAGTCATATAGGAAGCTGCAAGTCCACCAATAAATACAGAATTATTGTAAGAAGGGCTTAAAGCATCGCCATTGGTTGTCATAGGACCATTAAGATTGGTTGCGCTTTTAGTATCAGTAAAAGTAGCTGTTTTTGCACTCATTGTTTGAGCATCTGAAGATCCCCACCAAATATAATCCCAAGCTACTCGCCACGGAGTACGACAAGCATCCCAAGAGAAATCGCAACCGCCACCTCCAATACTTTGGGGCTTACATGCAGTTGGTGTAGTACTTGTATTAGTCCAGTCTGGCCACAATCCTTTTGATGATTGAGAATTTTTTAAATATGTCTGTGAAGTTGAATAAACCGAAGCCCAATCATGTGTTTTTGAAAAACCTTCTTGAGTTTGCACCTCATTAAATAATTTTATAGTAGCCGTAGTAAAATAACACGGATTCAGAGCATTATCCCAATGATCTCCTGGCTTAATTAATTTACTAGACGATATTACTTGATATTGCCAAATAGCATCAATCAAATTCTCAGCTTCTTTTATATAGTTAACAGTTCCGGTGCTTCCCCACTGTTTATGAGCTAAGACCAACGCCAAAGCAACATCAAGGTCGCCATCGGTAGCCGATCCGGCTTCTAAAACAGAGCTATAACCATTAATTTTCCACTCCATCAAATAACCGTTCTTACGTCCAAATTTTTTGTAGTAAGCATACAGTTTATTGAAATCTGATTGAGTTTTATTGGTAGCATTTTCCATATATACAAAAATCAACATACCATAACCAATACCCTCGCTCACGGTTTGATTTTGATTTGGACTATCAAATTTAACCCTTGCAAAACCTGTATTACCCGAAGCAGCACCATCTTCATAATGGTTATTCTTCCATGTTGCGTATAACGACTGAATTCTGTCGGTATCGGGGGTTGAGGCTTTAATTCCATACTGATAGGTAACATTCTGAGGGAAAGCAAAATTTTGCCCCCACGAATATAGCGTAATAAAAACGCATGTAATAAATAGTAAACTTTTCTTCATCTATTAATTTTTTAGTTCTTAATTCTTAGTTTTTTAATTTGCATCTCGCTTTGAAGTAAAACAATTATTACATTCAAAACCCTATATCGGGCATAAAATTAATATTTTTTACTCTAATTATACTTTAAAGCCTTATTTATAGAAAAATTATCTCCAAAACAACAACCTTATTTTCATTAAGCTAAACCCTGTTTTATAAAATATTATTAACTATAGAAATACCTTTATATCAAAAAAAATAAAACAATTTTAATTTAAAACTCTAGATTACAAAAAAATAAAAAAAAAAACAATTAAATACTCTTATCCACTTTTCCTTTTGCAATAACTTCATCAAAATTAAATTATTATAATTTAAAGTATAACCAAAAACAATATAAAGAATGATTTATATTACCATGAATTTATAATAATACTTTAGTTTTTTTACTTTATTGCTTTATAGAAAAGACAAGAAAAATCACACCTAAATAAATTAATTAAACTTTATTGTTATGAAAAAAATATCCGACATGAAAATTAAAACAAGAATGATTCTTGTTATTGGCTCTGTTGTTTTTATCATTATTGCAATCTTTGGCATCTATACTATTAGTATTCAAAAAGAAAAGATTATTGAAGATACCGATTTAAGAATGAGCGAACAAGTAGAAGATCTCTCTAATTTGATAGAAACTCACATCTCACTTAACCTAAAATCGTTAGAAAGCTATTCGAAAACAGCTTCCTTTTTACGTTCTCAGCTTGGAGAATTTTCTTTAAATAATTCAAATCAAAACACCATTTCGGCAGTAAACCAAGAAACAAAAGATGCTTTCCTTGTAACAGTACCGCAACTAAAAATTGGTAATACGCTTGTATATCAGAACACAGAATTGGTTGATAAAATAAGCGAATTGACTCAAGCCAAAGCAACAATTTTTCAAAAAATGCCTCAAGGTTATATTTGTAAATGGATTTATCCAAGGAATGTTGTTTATTGGAATAAAAGAGAAAGATCAGAAAGAGATTAAAGATATTTTCAGTTCAAAAAAATATTTTGACACTGGTTATCCATTCATGGTTGATAGTAAAGGAACTTTAACAATTCATCCGGTAAATGAGGGTGAAAATCATGTAAATGGAGAGTTCTTTCAAAAAATTCTGAGTGCAGGTACAGAAAGTGGAAAAACATACTACATGTGGGATGGAAAACAAAAATATCAATATTTTAAGTATATAAAAAGTATAGATTCTTATGTATCAGTTTCCATTTACGAACATGAGCTAATGGGCATTATTAATACACAAACATACACAGTATTAGGTGCTTTAATAATAGGTCTTGGAATAATACTTTTAGCAATATTTATTTTAAGCAAATCAATCACAACAGGATTGCACCAAGGCGTTCTATTTGCAAAAAGAATAGCAGAAGGCGATTTGCAAGCAACCATAAAAATCACACAAAAAGACGAAGTAGGGCAATTGGCAATGGCACTGAACCGCATGGTTATACAACTCCGAGAGATTGTTTCAAGCATAACAGAAGGTGCTAATGGAATAGCCTCTGCCAGTACACAGGTTTCAAGCACCTCCGAACAACTTTCGCAAGGTGCTAATGAACAGGCATCTTCGGTAGAAGAAATGTCATCGACCATGGAAGAGATTGCATCTAATATAATTCAAAACACCGACAATGCACAGCAAACCGAAAAAATTTCACTTGGAGCATATAATGGCATTAAACAAGTTGTTGAACAATCAGAAAAATCGTTAAAAGCTACAAGAACAATAGCTAAGAAAATCGTCTTTATCAATGATATTGCCTTTCAAACAAATATTCTAGCACTAAATGCTGCCGTTGAAGCAGCGAGAGCAGGTGAACACGGTAAGGGTTTTGCAGTTGTAGCAGCAGAGGTAAGAAAGTTGGCAGAAAGAAGCAAAATTGCTGCCGATGAAATTGTTGAACTGACCCAAGAAAGCTTATTGATTGCAGAAGAAACAGGAACAAAACTTATGGAAATGTTGCCCGAAGTTGAGAAGACAACAAGATTGGTTCAAGAAATTGCTGCTGCAAGTATCGAACAATCAAACGGAGCCACACAAGTAAATAATGCCGTTCAACAGATAAATGATACTACCCAACATACTGCTGCGGCGAGCGAGGAACTAGCAACAAGTTCAGAAGAATTGGCTGCTCAAGCCGAACAGCTTAAAACTCTAATTTCTTTCTTTAAAGTAAGTAAGAAATCTAACCAAAGCATAATTGCTGATGATATTTTTCATGAAAACAAACATCATGAAGAAAAACATCATGAAACGATACTACAACCAAATCATACAGAAAATAAAGTTTCATCGGAAAACAAAGGAGTTAATATTTCTTTAAATTCTTCTGAAGATGATAAAGATTTTAATATTTTCTAGTTTCCAAGCACACTATCGCAAACAAAAATAAAGCAAAGGGGAATTTAGGATTACCAAAATTGTTGCAATTATGGAAACTATTAGGTTGATGTAGGAAATAGAGAAAGAGGAAACATTTTTTAATTCCCCTCCATAGGAGGGGTGGCTGAAAGCCGGGGTGGTTTATACAGAAAAGGAGTGTGATTAAGTCGGTGTGATTAATTTTAAAAAAAGAATATACAAGTGGTAATGCAAGAATATGGGAATTAACCACCCCGCCCGTTGGGCACCCCTCCTATGGAGGGGAATTTAAGGAATATTAACAAGCCGAAGCTATCCTCACGTACATCAACAACACAGCAATCCGTCACAATTTTGTAGAGAATTTTTCATTATAGCAAAATAATTTAGCAAAAAACATCAAAAAGAATGATTTATATTCCCTCTAATTAAAGAAATTATTGGTGTATTTTTTTCATTATTGCTATACTAAATAGTAAAGATACACAGCTCGCAACTTATAACTTTAAAACTGTACAAGAATGAAAAAAATTTCTGACATAAAAATTAAAACTCGGATGATATTAATAATTGGATCTGTAGTTTTTATTATTATTACTTCTCTAGGAATTTATACAACCACTTCACAGAAGAAGAAAATAATTTACGATACCGATTTAAGAATGAATGAACAAGTAGAAGATATCTACAACCTAATAGAAACTCACATTAAACTTAATCTTAAATCGCTTGAAACAGATTTGAAAACGGTAAATTATGTAAGGTCTCAGTTTGGCGAGTTTTCTTTAAACAATTCGATATCAACTACTATTTCAGCAGTTAATCAAGAAACAAAAGATGTAATTCTTACAACAATTCCACAATTAAAATTAGGTTCATTAAGTATCTATCAAAACACGGAATTGGTAGATAAAATAAGTGAATTGACAAATGCACGAGCTACAATATTTCAAAAAACACCACAAGGGTTTCTAAGAATATCTACAAATGTTTTAAAAGAAGATGGCTCTAGAGCAGTAGGAACATATATACCAAATTCATCGGAAGTAGTAAAAACAATTCAAAGTGGGGATAGATTTATTGGTAGAGCTTTCGTTGTTGACGATTGGTATCTGTCAGTATATCAACCAATCTATATAGATGGTTTTATACAAGGAATGATGTTTATTGGTATTAAAGAAAAGGATATAAAAGAGTTAAAAGCTATATTCTCTACAAAAAAATATTTTGAAACCGGTTATCCATTCATGGTTGATAGTAAAGGAACATTTATTATACATCCTAAATATGAAGGTGAAAACCACTATAAGGCTGAGTTTTTTCAACAACTCATAACATCAGGAACGGAAAAAGGGAAAACATTCTACCTTTGGGATGGGAAACAAAAATATCAGTATTTTAAATTTATAAAAAGTATAGATGCTTACATATCAGTTTCTATCTATGAAGATGAACTTATGGACATAATAAATGCTCAAAGATATTCTACACTTTTAGCTCTTATTATTGGGATGTCGGTAATTTTATTTTCTATTTACATGATAAGCAAAGCTATAACGACCGGACTTCGGCAGGGTGTTAGTTTTGCAAGACGCATTTCGGAAGGCGATTTAGAAGCAACAATTAATATTACTCAAAAAGACGAAGTTAGAGAACTTGCTAAAGCACTAAACAAAATGATATTTAGGTTACGAGAAATTGTTACAAATATAAATGAAGGTGCCAATGGAATAGCATCAGCTAGTACCCAAGTATCAAGTACTTCAGAGCATCTTTCGCAAAGTGCTAATGAACAAGCATCTTCCATTGAAGAAATGTCATCGACCATGGAAGAAATAGCATCAAACATAGCCCAAAACACTGACAATGCCCAACAAACCGAAAAAATTTCTCTCGGTGCATATACCGGTATTAAACAAGTTGTTGAGCAATCGGCGAAATCATTAAAAGCGACGCGAATAATTTCTAAAAAAATTGTTTTCATCAATGATATTGCATTCCAAACCAATATTTTAGCACTTAATGCTGCCGTTGAAGCTGCCAGAGCTGGAGAACACGGTAAGGGTTTTGCAGTTGTGGCTGCTGAGGTTAGAAAATTAGCTGAAAGAAGTAAACTTGCGGCCGATGAAATAATAGATTTAACTCAAGAAAGCTTACTTTTGGCAGAGGAAACGGAAACAAAACTAAATGAAATGCTACCAAATGTTGAAAAAACCACTAAGTTGGTTCAAGAAATTGCAGCTGCAGGGATTGAACAATCAAACGGTGCTACTCAGATAAATAATGCTGTTCAACAAATTAATGATACTACACAACATACAGCTGCTGCGAGTGAAGAACTTGCAACCAGTTCCGAAGAATTAGCAGCTCAAGCAACGCAGTTAAAAAATCTAATATCTTTCTTTAAAATCAGTAAAAAAAGCACTCAATATATAGTTTCTGATTCTACTACTGAAGAATTAATTGATATTGTAGATATTGATAAAACAGTAGAAGAAGAACCGAAAGTTGAAAAAAATAAAAAAGGCGTAAACCTTACGCTCGACTCTAATGAAGATGACAAGGATTATAATGTTTTCTAGTTTCCAAGCACACTATCGCAAACCAAAATAAAGTAAGGAAGAAAAAGCAATTAGTAAATTAATTGCTTTTTTTCTTTACGTTCCTATGTCACAAAAAGAAAAGGATGATGAAATATAGTATGAATATGGCAAAGAACTAATTACCGATTTATTTACTGCCCATCAGGGAGTTGAAGATGATAACATGAATGTGATGTGTCTGGGAGGTCAAATTACCAGATTTAATTTAGCATTTAAATTATCATTGACATTTTTACACGCACGTTTCAAAGCAGATGAAAGATTTATTCGTCGACTTGCAAAAGTAGCAACTTTAGAAAAATAATTGTCAGATAATATCCCCGAACGGGTAATTTGGGCTAAAGCCCATTGGATTTCTCTGAATTAATTCCGTTGGTTAAAACGGCAATGAAACATTCCCTTAACTTAATGACATTGGCCAGAGGCCTTGAATACTGCGACAAGCGAGACGCTTCCAAAAGAGTCTCTCTTTAGTGTTTTCATTGCCGTCAGCTTTAGCTGACGGAACAAGAATATATACCATAGAAGGCTTTAGCCAAATAATGAAGGGTAGTTTGGGCTAAAGCCCATTAGTTTTCTTTGAATTAATTCCGTTGGTTAAAACCAACGGCAATGAAACATTCCCTTAACTTAATGACATTGGCCAGAGGCCTTGAATACTGCGACGAAGCGAGGACGCTTCGCCGAACGGAGTCTCTCTTTAGTGTTTTCATTGCCGTCAGCTTTAGCTGACGGAACAAGAATATATACCATTGAAGGCTTTAGCCAAATAATGAAGGGTAATTTGGGCTAAAGCTCATTGGATTTCTCTGAATTAAATCCGTTGGTTAAAACCAACGGCAATGAAAAATTCCCTTAACTTAATGACTTTGACCAGAGGCCTTGAATACTACGACGAAGCGAGGACGCTTCGCCAAACGGGGTAAGCTACAAGCTCGCACCATCTATGATTAAAGTTTATTTATAATAAAACGGGCTGGAAGCCCAACTTAATTCAGCCCGACGGCAACGCCTCGGGTAAAATGGTAGACAAGGGATGTCGCCCTGAAAGGGCAGTTCAACAAGATTATTTAAGCTACCCTTTCAGGGTGATAATTGTACAATTGAATCATATAACCCAAGGCGTTGCCATTGGGCTGAACTAATTTGCCCTTCTAGGGCGTTTAAATATTGATTTATATTAACTCATAAATCACATTGGAATATTGAGAAATGATAAAAGAGAGGTTATCGTACTATTACCATTCTATAATATAGTAACAATATAATACATGAATAATGAGTAATTATTGTGAAATATACTATTGTTGTGTATATATACATGAATATCGTATAGAAAAGAACAATAGTTGTTAAAGAATGAAGGAACCCAGCGAAGGAATGAAGGAATACAACGAAGAAATGAAGGAATGCAACAAAGAAATGAGGGAATGCAACGAAGAAAGTGGTATCGGTAGTGAAGAAAGTGGTATCGGTAGTGATGAAAGTCGTATCGGCAGTGAAGAAAGTCGTATCGGAAGCAAAGAAAGTCGTATCGGAGGTCAAGAAAGTCGTATCGGAAGGGAAGAAAGTCGTATCGGCAGAGAAGAAAGTCGTATCGGAAGCAAAGAAAGTGGTATCGGCAGTGAAGAAAGTGGTATCGGAAGCAAAGAAAGTCGTATCAGCAGTGAAGAAAGTCGTATCGGAAAGGAAGAAATGCGTATCGGAAGGATGGAAATGCGTATCGGAAAGGAAGAAATGCGTATATGAAGGAAGGAAATGCGGAAAAGTAACAAAGAAATGCAGTAATGTATAAAAATATTGGGAGTATAAAATAGATTGTGTAAACTCGATTTAAAGGAATATTAGCTAAAGCTGAAATGAAGCTTAGCGGAATGAAGATTTAGTGATACGTATGCTTAATATAACCCTGCCCCAAAGCGGGGTTTTTTGTTTTGGGGAGATTGAATGCGGTATTTTTCCCACACCCAAGCAGGGGTTTTGCTTTGAAAATCAGCAAGAAATGTGTGCGTTATAAATTTGGATTTAAGGATAATTTGTTTATTTTTGGATACCTAATGAACTGTTTTGAAACGAGAGTGATACAGCCATTATAAACATAACAGATATATACGAAGATGATGAGCGGAGTTGGGTATATAGGGATGTTGGCGGTAATTATAAAAAAGATAGAATCACAATTATGAACATAGTTCAAATTAATAATAATGAATTAAAAAACTTTCCGACTAGTTCAAGTTGTGAAATAAACTGTCTTCATATTAAAATCAAAGACTTCAAACCCATAGTTAAAGAATTTGAAACTCATATTTCCGACACAAGTTGGATAAATAGCTTGGATGAAATATCAAAAAAAGTATTTAAAATAAATGCTGAAAAAACAATAGACAAGATTATAACTGATATAATTGGTGGAATAACGACAAGTGTAAATGAAGATATTGGTGAATTTATTGTCTCCTACTCAGCACAATTAGCTTTAGAAATAGAGTATTCCCACCAAAGAATTCCATTAGCAGAACTTTTAAAAGAAAAGGTTATAGGAAACCCAGGGTTTGACTTTCACACAATTAGTGCGAATAATTATTTAGTATTTGGCGAAGCAAAATTCAGTTTAGATTCAACACCAAGAGCTAAAGCACTAGAACAAATTGAAAAATTTATTGGTGATAGAGATAATGCAGAACTTTTGTGGCTTGAACCCTTTTTAGACCCAACAACAAAAGCAAACGTTATCAAAGATGAGAAAGGTTATACTGCCGCATTTTCATTTAATGGGGGGAACATAATTACAATTTTAAATAATGCATTAGTATCTGACCCAATAATGGAGATAATTAAGCATAAAGAGTTGTACTTAATTGCTGTCGAATTATGTTAAGCAATATTCTATTTAATGAGACTATTGATTCAGAATTAATCAAAGAAATTCTTTATGATTTTCATAGATATGGACCAATAAATAATTGTCATCTTGAAACATTATCGTATTTGAAAAAATACAATATAGAAAACTTCAAAATTTATGAGGAGAAATTAATGTTTTTGATGGGTTTATTTTATAAAACCAGCGAACCTAATACTTTCATAGAAGCTATATATAATGCATATGCACAAACTATTATTGAGGAAACAGGACACAATTTCACTCCTGTGCAAGCAGATGCATACAATTCGATTAAGAAATATACTAATTTTTCCTTTTCAGCACCAACGAGTGCAGGTAAATCATTCTTGTTTCAAGAATTAATAAAGGAGATTGAAGGTGATATTATTATTGTACTTCCGTCAAGAGCTCTTCTTTCGGAATATTTAATAAAGATAAAGAAACTTGTGTCAAAAGAAACCTTGGTGCTTCAATTTATTGAAATTGTAAATACAAAAAAAACAAAAAATCGTATTTTTATTATTACACCTGAAAGAGGAGAAGAACTATTCAAGAATATTGATAAATTGAATTTAGAATTAATATTATTAGATGAAGCTCAAATTTCTGAGGAGGGTATTAGAGGAATGAAATTTGATTCGCTTGTAAGAAGGATTGACAAAAAGCTGAATAATATAAAAAAGGTTTTCACTCATCCTTTTATCCTTAATCCAGAAGCGCAATTTCAAAAACACAATATTTATAATAATATAGAGTCAGAAACTTATAATCAAAAACTGTTGGAAAATATATGTTGAACATTTTAAGTCAAGTTTTAAATACTTCTCACCATTTGATGATAAATTAAATGGGAAAAATATTGACTCTAACTGGGTAAAGAATACAATATTAAAAGGGGGGACAGCTCTAATCTATATATCTAAATCAAAAATATATGACGGGGATTATATTGAAGAATTTGCAGAGTATATTGAATTATGTCCCATTATAACAGAAAAAAGCAGTTTGCATTATATTAATAAACTTGAAGAATTTTTTGGAACTAAGGATGACAGAGATAAGAATTCAATATTGATTTATTTAATGAAAAGAGGTATTGTAATTCATCACGGCTCAATACCCTTAAAGGCAAGGTTAATTATCGAAGAATTTGTAAATGGGCATCATGCAAAAATTTGTTTTTCAACATCT
The DNA here is from genome assembly GCA_016714605.1 of Bacteroidales bacterium. GTDB lineage: Bacteria > Bacteroidota > Bacteroidia > Bacteroidales > UBA1715 > JADKDL01. The sequence goes on from JADKDL010000033.1 coordinate 15,010, forward strand.
ACTTTAATCCAAGGAATTAATATGCCTTTTGATATTGTTTGGATAAATAACTTTAGTTTCAATGGAAATGAAGACCAAAAGGCACTTAATTTAAAAAATCTCATAGGTAGAGCAGGACGAACAACATTAGAACATAGTTGTTTTGATTATGGTTACGTAATTGTTGAGAAAAAAAATAAACGCACATTTATAGAAAGGCTTAATAAAGAATCTTTACTTTCAATTACATCAAATCTGGACAACCAAACAGACTCAAATAATGAGGATTTTATTGATATTGTTGATGCTATCAAAAATGACACATTTAATTCTGAATTGCATTTGACTAATTCTCAAATCGAAAGAATCAATAATTCAAATATTGACGATGATATTAAATTTATTTTAGATAATTTTCTAAATGATGAATTTATGCCATTGAGCGTTAAAGAATATTATCATTTGAAAGATTCTGAAAGAAAGAAAGTTAAAAAATCTTTTGAAAATATTTTTAAAGTTCATTTAAGAAGACAAGAACTGACTAATGGAGAAAAATCTGTTTTAAGTGCATCAATACCTGTTTTATTGTGGATAATACAAGGTAAGTCTTTTGCGGAAATAATTTCATTAAGATATGCTTTTTTATCAGAAAAGGATTTTCGCAGGAGACTCCGTAAACAACTTATTAATAAGGAGATTTCGATAAAAAAATATAGAGAAACAATTAATGATAAAAAAATTAGGTATTCTTGTATTGCAAATGTATTACCTGATAAAAGTTTTAAAATGGGAGCTCCTTTATTCAATCGTAATTTAAGTATTACTGAAATTGATTTTGATAAGGTAATTTATGATACGTATGATTATATTGACAAAGTGCTTTCGTTATCAGTATCTAATCCTGTTTCAAGTGCATTTATTTTATATTTTCAAAAAACAAATGACATTAGAGGTCAGGTAATGAGTAATTATATAAAATATGGTACAAATAATGAAACTGAGATTTGGCTTATTAAATACGGTTTTAGTTTTGACGAAATTGAAATTTTAATTGAGCATATTGAGAAAATTGACGAAACAGAAATTGTATTTAAAGACTCAATTCATGAATTTATTTTAGTGCCAGATAACTTTAGTTTAATTGAAAGATATATATAGAGAAAATACCTGCGAACTTTCCTGTGAAAATTAACTTTATAAAACAAGAACAATGGCAACAATAACAGATTTCAAAGAATGGATTAAAGGTTCTGATTTGGAGAACTACAATGATGTTTACTGTTTATATAAATCCGTAGAAGAATTAAATGAATGGGGAGCATTCTCTACTAGTAAAAGGCAAACAAGTAAAGGAAATATGTATTTTGTAAAGTGCGTTTATTTAGATGAAGTTCTTATGCTTGCATCTGATAAAGTAAGAGATTATTTTATGGAATATCTTGAAAAGCAATATGCAGGAGAAATGGGCATGGAAGATTGGTACTACTTTAAATATGCAATGGAGAAAAACGATTAATGGAAATGCAAAATTTTAAATTTAACTTAGAAAGTCTTTTAGAAAATCATAGTAATAAGAAAGAACTTTTAATCTTATATGGTGAGCTTATCGACTTTATGATTAAAACAAATTGGCGTGGTGCATGCCATGAATCATGTGGTGTTCAATATGTCTTGCTTAATGAAATAGGTATTAGTTGCGATTGGAGACTCGGTGAAGTATTCTATAAAATCAGCAGATTCAAGGAAGATACATATGTTTTGACCATTCTTGGTTGTTGATTAATAATGAGATATTTGATACAAGTTATTTTCCATAAAATTTCAGCCTTTCAAAATTTCAAATATACTAGCTCAATTTGCATAAATATTTATATTCTAATTTTTAGGCAATAGCCTATTGAAATATGTCCGACTCAGGCACAGCCCATAGCCATCAGGCTAAGAAAAAGTGTAGTAATAATATGGGGCATATGATTCAATCTGTGCTCATTTTAAATCTACATTCACACATATATTAAGTGTTGAAATGCTTGATAAAATTGCTCGTTCTAGTAAAGTTTCTAAAACGTAAAAAGCAAGTTAACACCACTAGTATTCTTGAATATTATGTTTTACGCAGTGGAAAATGAATTTAAGAGTTTGAGTCGAATTGTGAGAAATGCACATATGGCACATTCTTTAAAAATTAGAGAACAGTCAATAGATGAGCGTTTTTCTCCATCAAGCGTTGCTTTTACCAAAGAATTAATTAAGGAAACATTATCATCTCAAGTTTTCTCTGACATTAATTCAACCGAGTTTCAGTTGTTCAAGAGAGTTAGAGTTAAGGATTCAACAACCTTTGAGATTCATGAATCCTTAGCCAATGTATTTGAAGGATTTGGGAAGGGAGGAGGCCCAAACTCAAAAGCAGGAGTCAGTATTCAATTCGAATATGATGTAAAAACGAACAAGGTTTTAGATATTGATTTGAAATCAGCTATTCAAAATGATTCCAACGACGCAATATCTAAGAAGATGACATTCAAAAGGGCGACTTAATCCTCCGAGATCTTGGATACTACTCAGATGGAATAATTGCTCACTATATTGAACGAGAAGCCTTTTTTATCAGTAAGTTGTATCACAATGTTTCTGTTCGAATGAATAAATCAGACGAGAAAAAAATTGATTTTCAAAAGATATATACCCAGATGATAAATCTAGGTCGAACGCATAGTGATTTGCCAGTATTTATTGGAAAGAGAAGCGGCGCCCAGTTAGATTAATTTCAGTTTTGGTATCAGACGAAGTGTAACCAAAAACGTATGAGAGAAAGGGCGAAGCAAAATAAGTCTTTAGGATACGAAATTTCTGAAGAATATAAGATAAAGGGCTCGTTTTAACTTTATATATGCAATATCCCAGAGAATGAATGTACATGGGGAAACTATCTGTAAACTTTATAGAATAAGGTGGCAAATTGAATTAGTTTTCAAAGTATGGAAATCAATTCTTCATATTGACCAAACCCACAAAATGAAGGAGATGGATTCATCACGATGCTCTATGTAAAACTCCTTTGGATATTAATCAACTGGCAGATAATCTGTGATTGCAGAAACCTATTTTATAAAAACGGTGATGGATTGTTAAGCATATCTAAGAGCTTTCAAACACTGAAAGAAAGTAGTAAAACAATAATAAAAAGTATGATGAGTCAAACTGAAAACATACAGAAGATAATAGAAGAATTAGCTCATTCGCTGAGTCAAAACCATTGGACAGAAAAAAGAAAATCAAGATGTCATCTTGAAGAAATATTTGATATAATATTTTGTGAATCAGTTAATTATTCCATATATTTAGCAAGCAAAATAAAAATAACGTTCATTGAATATGATAAAAGACAAAAATAAAATCCCCGATTCGAAAGAAGTCGGGGTAAAAAAAAATATTTATGTTGATTATCAGTGTATTACGGCTTAGCCTGATGGCTATGGGCACAGCCTGAGCCGAACGGGGAGATCTGTTGCAACCACGGAGTGCTCAGCGAAACTGAACCAAAATTAGCGAAGTATCTTTACAATTCTTTTTGTTGAATTATTTAATCTTCAAAATATATTGAAAAGATTGCAATTAAATTTTTTAAGTTTACTTTTATTTTAAGTTTCTTTTTTCTTTATTTCATTAAAACAAACAAGTATGAGTAGTTCTAAAATTAATTCTAAGAAGTTTAAAGTAAAAGAAAATGAAAAAATATCGTTAAAAGATTTCGACCCTGGTTTTTGTGGCGAATTTGAAAATAAAAAGCAGGCTGAAAAACAATTGGAGCAAGATATTCAAGAACTTTCCGAATTGCAATATCAACTTTATGCAGAAAACAAACAATCACTACTAGTTGTGTTTCAAGCAATGGACGCGGCGGGCAAAGATGGGGCTATAAAACATGTATTTAGCGGTGTAAATCCTCAAGGATGTTCGGTGCATAGTTTCAAAAAACCTTCGGCAAACGAACTGGAACACGATTTTTTTTGGCGACATTACAAAGCTTTGCCCCAAAGAGGCGAAATTGGAATATTCAACAGGTCGCATTATGAAAATGTGCTCATCACAAAAGTGCATCCTGAGTTTATTTTAGGCGAAAACCTTCCTCATATTTCATCAGTTAATGATATTGATAAAGATTTTTGGACTGATAGATACAAGCAAATCAATAATTTCGAAAAAATAATTTCGAAAAATGGCACAACCGTTATAAAGTTTTTTCTCCACCTGTCTAAGGAAGAACAAAAGCTTCGTTTCCTTGAAAGAATTGAAAATACAGATAAGAACTGGAAATTCTCTGCTGCCGATATTGCCGAGCGAACTTATTGGGATTCGTATCAGAAAGTGTATGCCGAGGCTATAAGTAATACATCTACAGAATATGCTCCATGGTATATAATTCCTGCCGATAATAAATGGTTTAGTAGAGTTGCAATAGGTTCTATCGTTGTGGAAACGCTTAAAAATATGAACATAAAAATGCCGGTACTTTCTGAAAAAGAAACAGCTACTTTGGCCGATATCAAACTCAAACTTTTGAAAGATTAACAAAGTCAGTTTGCAATTGTTTGCATTCACTTAGGCCAGATTTTTTGTATTTAAGGATTTTATTAAATGAAAAAGAAACAGAAAAACAAGAAGTTATACATCCTACTGGTCATTACAATCATTTTACTTTTAATTACTTTCTGTTGTTGGTTTGGTTATATTTCTCTTAGAGTAAATAAACCAATTGTTTCGAATAATTTGATAATTGAAGGATGGATTCCTGGGTGTGCTGTTGAAAGTAAGCAGGTCAAAAATATTATATCGCATCATAATAATGTCTATTTTTCAGGAATTGCCGCAAGTTTTCAAGAAGATATCTTTACCAGCCCTATGCAATACGGCAGATGTGACAAAGGACTGGTAAGCAATGGTGCTCTGTATCTTTTTTGCCCACTTTTTTGTGTCATTGGCTGATACGGTATTGTTTCAGAAGTTTAGTTCAAAAAAAACTAATCGTTATACTATTGAAGGAAAATTCTCAAAAGTAAATTTGAAATTTCTAAACATATATTATGGTAACGATTTATATTTCAATGATCAGGATAGGAATCTTTTTATTGATTCATTGAAGATTGGAAGTTTTGTACTTTGTAAAAAGAGCATTTTGTCTTTGTTTCCAGATCATGCTTTAGATCAATGTCGCAGAAATTATCCATTCCGATCAAACGGTGCGTATCTGCAAGCATATTTAAAATCGTTGGGCTATCTAAATAAGGGCACTGTTGTAGATACAATGTATTGTGGTCGCAATCAGACACTGTACATGGCAAAACATATCACCCAACATGTTGTGAAAGAGGATACAAAATACAATATATTAAGTTACTTTCTCCATTCAAGACGTACAAAAATTACATACTCCAGATTTATTTCGACCGACAATCTAGGTATTTATGCCCTCGGAGATATTTCAAAACCATTTGAAACTTGGCATAAAACCAAAGAAACCATACGTTTTGTAATAGATGAATGGTTTTCAATATTTATTGGCTTTTTCTACATGGCTTAAGATAGAAATAATAGAATAACGGAAGAAGTGTTTAAGCACACAAGTAAGAATATTACAATTCCTTTCCCTTTTCATATAACGCTTTCCTTATAGCGATTGCCGATTTTTGTTATTCCCATATTGGGATACATAATATTGATGTTTATCCTAATAGATACTTATTATAGAAACACTAAATATAAAGCAATGAATGACAAGAAAAAAAAGGTTCCCGCAGAAGTGCCTATCCAATATCCTAAAGAAGTACCGGCAGAAGTTCCAGTACCTTTACCCGAAGTAACACCCATAGTTATTCCAAAAGCAAAATCTAATACTAAAACAAGTAATTAAACAAAATCTAATCATGAGAAATTTTTTATTGACTATATTGGTTTTACTATCCATTACGTCAGTAGCACAAGATGAAAGCAAGTTCAATTTCGGTGTAAAAGTAATGCTCGGTGGCAGATACGATAATGTTCGTATGTGTGTGGCGTCAAAAGCCGGAGTGCCGGGTGGAATGGTTGCAGATGTTATGTTATTGGTTAGATATCAGTTACAAGACAATCTGCATCTTACCTTAGAAGTTCCGGTTATGAGACCCATACTTTTTGCAGCAGCTTTTAAAATGCTTCAGTTTGAACCTCAAATCACTCTCGATTATTCAAAAGAACTTAATAATGGCGATTTCATTGTTGCGGGTTTGGGACTTGGTACGAGTTTTCATTATGGGCCAGATTATCTGTCTGATCAAAAAAATAGAAATCAATCATTTTTTGCTATAGGACCAGAATTTAGTGCATTGGTAGCATACCGATTCTCGAACGATGAAGGTACTCCGAGAATTATAGGATTGAGACCTTTCTATATACCACTATTTTCAAAAGAACCCGGATACGAAAAGGGTACTGTTTTGGGTGGGGTAGTAGATTTTGGATATTATTTCTAAACGCAATATCATCAATACCTTTCATACATAATCTTTTTCAATAATAGATTTTGTATGGAAGGTTCTGTTTTACAATTTTCAGAGATTCCTTAATGCTCCAATGAATACTACAACAAAAAGATTTTATCTCCTCTCTTAATTACCAATTACTACTTGTTTTTTACTAATATTACAAATAGATTTGTAAAAATAAAACAATATGATTACAAGAAATTAATCTCGGTTATGTAAAAAGTTTCTACGTTTTACATAACTGTTCGCCTGTTATTGTAATTTTTATTAATATAATCTATATGGATATACTTATTTTTATTTTAGGTTTTCTTTTTCTGTTTGGATTAGTAATTTACTTCAGTATTATATTTCGGTGGAGAGAAAATAAAAAACAATCGTCCGAAATTGAAACAATAAACATGAAATTTTTTGACAACTTGGAAGTTAGCACTAGTCGATTTGGAAAATATAAAATTATTATAGGTTTTGCAACAAAAGCAAAACTCTTCTATAATGAAAAATTGATTATTATTGTGGCTAAAAAAAATAGTTTTTCTTTAGTTCAATCTGAATTACCAATTAAATTTGACAAAGAAAACAATATTATTCCTGAAAAGATAAAAATGAATGAATGGAATTCAATTATAATTGAGACACAAAATTATAGCACAAGTGTAGGACTTTCAAGAGTAGAATGCTTAATTGAAACCCAGAATAAAGAACAAAAACTTGAATTATATAATCAATTGAAAAACTGGTGTCGCTATTCATAACTCTAGACGCCTTCCAACTTCCCTAATATCAAACCTTCACAAGATTGTGAATAATGCAACTATTAAAATTAATTATATAAGTATTAATACATTAATAGGCTTCACCTTTATACTGTTGCAATAATTTGAATTTGCAATGTAATTGAGAAATGAAAATAATGCAGAATTACAAAGAGATGTACAGAATGCAATCAAATGGGAACCGCTCTTAAATGCAGCAGAGATAGGTGTTACTGCCAAAGATGGTGTAGTTTCATTAACTGGTGTAGTTGACAGTTACGCTAAAAAAATGGAAGCCGAAAATGCAGCCAAAAAAGTAATTGGAGTCAAAGCTTTGGTAGAAAAAATTGATGTGATAATTCCAAATGCATGGACAAAAACAGACGAAGAGATAGCTATCCAAATCTTGTCAGCTCTCAAATCTAACTGGCGAGTGCCAAATGAAAAAATAACCGTAAAGGTAGAAGAGGGGTGGGTTACCTTAGAAGGCGAATTACCTTGGAACAGTCAAAAAGAAGCTGCCAAAGATGCGGTGAGTTACCTCGTTGGAGTAAAGGGCGTAATCAACAACATCAAAATAATATCTGAAGTTAAAAATGCCATTGAACAAAAAGACGTAGAAGAAGCTATAAACAGAAGTTGGTCTGTAGATACTCATGATATTAAAGTACAAGTATCAGGTACCACAGTTACACTTACCGGAATAGTAAATTCGTGGTATCAAAAAGAAGAAGCCGGACGAATTGCATGGAATACACCCGGTATTTGGCATGTTAAAAATGAAATAGAAATAGACTATGATCGCATATTTGCTAATATTTAATCATATTTTCTAAAAGGAGAAAGCGTAATGACTTTCTCCTTTTTCACATTTCCGATTTTGAAATTATGTTCGTTTGCTCTGTTTATTTTTTCGCCTCAATAAGCTTTTTATTTAGTTCGTCCCAAATTTTACAAGCCTTGTAGGTTGCCTCTGCATAAAAAGGAATATCCTCGTACGATTTTGGTAATCTGTCCTCAATTAAATCATGTAGTTCGCTGGCTTTTTGCGATAATTCAAAACGAGCTTTACTCACTTCTTTCTCTAACTTCTTTATTTCTTCTTCTGTCATAATTTTTTGATTTTTTTTCGATAAAACGAATTTCATGCCAATAAGTACGACTCCTAAAGTTGAATACTACTATCCATACTTAAAATATTGAAATTAAATTATATAATCAGGTTAATAGCTTCTGTACAAAATACTCAACCGGTAGAAGTTTACTACATATATGTATCAGAAACAGTATATAAATACATGAAAGTATTTTTCCAAGAAAGAAAATCACTCCTGCTTTTAGGAATATTACACCTGCCGAATAGATAATCGTTCCTGCATTTAGGAATGTTTCTCCTGCAAAATAAAATCTCGCTCCTGCAACACCTAAACCACCTTAATGAATAATTCTATCTCGGTCGGTATCTAGTTTTATGAAGATAAAGAGTAGTACTGTAAAAGACCATAGTGAGGAACCTCCATAACTAAAAAAGGGTAGGGGAATACCTATTACCGGAAGCAAACCTATAGTCATACCAATATTTATAGCCAAATGAAAAAACAAGATTGAAGCCACGCAATAACCATAAATCCTACTAAAGGGCGACTTCTGCTTTTCCGAAACAAACACAATCCTTACCAGAAGTATTGCAAACAAAATAAGTACTACCGATGTGCCTACAAATCCCCACTCTTCGCCTACGGTACAGAATATGAAGTCGGTACTTTGTTCAGGTACAAAATTAAATTTTGTTTGTGTACCTTCTAGAAACCCTTTGCCTGAAAAGCCTCCCGAGCCAATAGCTATCTTTGATTGGTTTACATTGTACCCAGCCCCTCGCGTGTCTGATTCTGTACCAAGCAATACATTTATTCTCGTCTTTTGGTGTTCGCCCAACATATTATCGAAAAGGTATGCTACCGAAAACGAGAATATTACAAATGCAAAGGTTGTAAGTAAGGTTATTAATACATGATTAAGTCTGTTTTTATAGATAGGGGCAATAAATACACCTATCGTAACCAAAAAGGCACTTATAAATACTGGGAAATAAGATTCCTGATGCAGAATTTTAAAGAACACTAACCATGATAATACTAAACTAGACGATAATGCAATTAATCCAATGGTTAATTGTTTTACATCTTTTCTCAGCAGAAAATACAGTAGTGCAGCTACCGAAATTATTCCTATTGAAATATATGCAGGTTCTAAAATAAGCGATAATACAGAGATGGCCGCAGTAGCAAAACCAAAAAACAGTATCATTCCGGGCATTCCAAGTCTGTATAAAACCAATACAAACGATGCGTAAACCAGTGCCGAACCAGTATCGTTCTGTAAAAGAATAAGGCTAAATGGAATTAAAAACATCAGTCCAATGATTGATAGCGTTTTTAACTTCATTATTTTAATATTGAAGCTACTCAGATATTTAGAAAGTAGCAGACAGGTTGCCAATTTTGCAAATTCTGCAGGTTGTATTCGTACCGAACCTATCTCAAACCAAGAGCGTGCGCCGTTTACTTCTCTACCAAACACCAAAACAGATAAGAGCAGTATAATTATAAATCCATAAAATGGATTTGCTAACATGGGAAAAAATTTTGTATCTACAATCAATATTATGATACCTATAAAAAAGGCAGCAATTATCCAAATAAGTTGTTTTCCATACTGTTGGCTAATAGAAAAAATACTATGATGTTCCTCGTTATATACCGCAGCATAGATATTGAACCACCCCATAAACACAAGGAGTAGGTATAGTACTAATATCAGCTTATCTATTCTTGCGAATAAATTTTCTTCTTTTTTATGGTTTCGCATTGATTAAATTTGCTTCTAAAATTCTTTTTTCAAACCAGTCTCTTTTTATTGTATCATTTATGTATTTCTCAATCAGAAGTGTTGCAATAGGAGCAGCCCACGACGAACCATAACCTGCATTTTCTACATATACCGAAATTGCAATTTTAGGATTTACTTTTGGTGCAAATGCCATAAATATTGAATGGTCTTCTCCGTGCGGATTTTGTGCGGTACCTGTTTTTCCGCAAATTTCAATATCAGGCACTTTTGTCCAACCTGCTGTTGCTCCCTCGCCTCCTTGTACCACGTTAAACATTCCTTCTATTACCGGTTCAAAATATTTACTTTCTACCGTGCTATAGTGTTTTACCAGATATTTCGGATTGATAGATGCATCATCAATACCTTTTATTACATGTGGTATTTTATAAAACCCTCTATTGGCAATAGTGGTTACTAAATTTGCCATTTGTAGTGGTGTTACGCCTATTTCACCTTGTCCTATTGATAATGAAATTACCGTTAGCGATTTCCAACGATCCTTGCCGTAATATTTGTCAAAATACGATGCTTTGGGAATCATTCCCGGCTTTTCTCCCGGCAAGTCTATTCCGGTCAAATCGCCTAGTCCGAATGACATAACATGTTTTCTCCACACATCATAAGCTACACTCACTTTTCCGTACTTTCTATTGTCAAGAATGTTTCTAAATACATTACAATAGTATGCATTACACGACATTTGAACAGATTCCACCAAATTAACCGGAGAGCGGTGTACGTGGCAGCCTACTTTAAAGCTCCCCACAAAATATCCACCATTGCATGAATGATATGTGTGTCTACTACAAACTCCTTCCTGCTGACCAATCAAGGCATTTACTACTTTAAAAGTAGAACCTGGCGGATACATATCACCGTTTATTGCTCTATTGTAAAGCGGTAGAAGAGTATCTTTTTTGAGTAATTGAAAATACTTATTAAGATGTCTACCAGTCAGTACATTCGGATTGAATCCCGGACTCGATACTAATGCCAGTATTTCTCCGGTAGCTGGCTCAATAGCTACAATACTACCAATCTTATTTCGCAGTAATTTCTCGCCATAAGCTTGTAATTCTATGTCTATTGTTGAATAAATATTTGTGCCTATTTCCGAATGTCTATCATACTTGCCACCTTCCAATCTACCTTTTACACGTCCCAAAACGTCTACATTGAAATATTCGCCTCCTTTTATCCCTCTCAATTCTTTTTCATAAGACTTCTCTATACCACTCACGCCAATATAATCGCCCATTTCATAATAACGGTCTTTTTTTATATTGTTTGAATCAACCTCTTGCGTGTATCCGAGTATGTGAGCGCCGCAATTGTAAGGAAAGTGTCTAATAGTTCTTACTTGTACAGAAAATCCCTGAAAACGATGCAATACTTCTTGCAGTTGCGCGTAAGAATCTGAGGTAAGTTGCTTTATAATTATATATGGTCTGTATCGTTTTTGCTTCGCCTCTTTGAGTTTGTTCAGTAAAAAAGAATGATCTACTTCTAGAATTCTCTCCAACATTACAGTATCAAAAGGTTTTAATTGAGCAGATATTACTTGTAAATCGTAAGCAGCTTCATTGTATGCTATAAGACGGTGTTTTCGGTCAAATATGAGTCCGCGAGCTGGGTATTTTACAATGTATCGTCTAGAGTTGTTCTCTGCCGAAAGCATATAACTTTCATCAACAACCTGTATATAGAAAAGCCTTACTATGTATATCAAACAGAGCAAGAGTATCATCGCGCTTATTACATATTTACGTTCTGAAAATGCATCCATTATTTTCTAAATACTAAATATTGACTAATTGCTATCAAAAATAAAGTGAATGCCGAATTTAGAATAATTCTAAATAAAGTTATATGAAAGTCTTGAAATGAAAAAGCAGATAGTAGAAAGTAAAAAAAGTGATGACAGAATATTAATATTCCCGCATATTTCACAAACCAAGTCAGGCCATAATAATAAACTCTAGGGAATGAATTGTTTTCATAACCTTCTCTTGGCGATACGTATCTAAGTACCATTGGGCGCATAAAACCTATCAATGTGGTTGATGCAGCATGAACTC
>JADKDL010000034.1 GCA_016714605.1 Bacteroidales bacterium
ATTCTGTCAAGAATGGATGCAGAAATGGTTCACCTTGAAAAAATATATTAGCATAAATAGTGTTTCTTTTAATTTCCGAGATTGTTTTTTTAAACAATTGAAATTCAATATCTTTTTTTACTCTTTTTGAAGTGTTATTCCCAGTTGGGCATTCAGTGCAAGCTAAATTGCATCTGTTTGTAGGTTCAATTGAAATAAATGCAGGTTTACCCCAAATCATAGCTCTTTTAGAAAATCTACTAATATTGAAGCTGAGATACAATTTCAATAAATTGAATAGCTTTGTAAATGTTAAATATGAAATTATCCGAAAAGATAGAATTATTGAATAAGTCAATTGTAGTATATTTGAGATAATAATTTTTGCAAAAAAACACTAAAAAATATATAAATATGCGATTTGTATTTATTAGACGATTTCAAAACGCATTAATTCAATACATTTTTATTGATTTGCAAAAATATCCAATTTTAATATCATCTGAAAGGAATAATGTTGCAAAAAAATAAAGAATTAGAAAATCTAAGTAAGCAGATTTTTACAATTTCTTCTACAAGTGAATTTGAACAATTGGCGTTGCAAATTTTTAGATTCCAATATGCTCATAATGCTGTATATAAATTGTATGTAGATGCGTTAAACTGCAATGTATCTGAAATAGTACAAATTGAGCAAATACCTTTTTTACCAATTGATTTTTTTAAAACGCATCAAATTGTATGTTCATCAGGTAAGGTTGATAAAATATTTTCTAGTTCGGGAACAACCGGAAAAAACACAAGCAAACATTTTGTAAATGATATTTCACTTTACGAATCATCTTTTACAAAGGCTTTTGAAATCTTTTACGGTGCTAATAATTCTTATAAAATATTGGCTTTACTGCCAAATTATTTGGAACGTACCGACTCATCGTTGGTATATATGGTTGATTATCTGATAAAAAAGTCTTACAACCATAAGAGTGGATTTTATAGAGATGATTATGAAAAACTACATACAGAAATTTTAGACAGTGAAAACAAAAAAACGCCAACCCTACTTATAGGCGTAAGTTATGCACTTTTGGAGTTTGCTGCAAAGTATACATTACCAATGAATAATACAATTTGTATAGAAACCGGAGGGATGAAAGGCAGACATAAAGAAATTACAAAAATTGAAATGTATGAGATTTTAAGAACTTCATTTCCAGGTATCAAAATTCATAGCGAATATGGTATGACCGAACTTCTAAGTCAGTCATATTCAAGTAATAATGCACAGTATAAAACTCCACCTTGGATGAGAATACTGATAAGAGATTTGTACGATCCTTTTTCTTATTTACAAAACGGACAAAGAGGTGGAATAAACGTTATAGACTTGGCTAATATTAATTCTTGTAGTTTTATTGAAACCCAAGATATTGGTTCTAAAATGACACCTTTTTCACCATAGAAGGACGAGCAGACAATAGAGAATTGAGAGGCTGTAATATGCTGATTGATTTTTAGTTCGGTTAATTACAATTATTAATTATGTGCAAGAAGCTTTACCATTTGTAGGAATGATTAAGGAAATACATTTGCATCTTTCAATTTTTTTAATGACTTATTCTAAACTAAACCCAATTTGTTATATAGAAAAAGCCGGAGTATATCATTAAGATAAGCTCCGGCTTAATTTATTTTAAAAATTCAAATTATTTTATAATTACTTTTTCTGTAATTGTTTCCAATCCGTTAGTTATTAGTAAGGTATATGAACCTGAAGGTTTCTTGCTAACATCAAATGTAGCAGATTGTCCATCAAATGCACCAATTAATTCACTTACACCTGACATATCGACCAAGCTAACTTGTTTGTTTCCTGTGAGAGATGCAGTAATATTCAATTGTGCAGCTACTGGATTTGGTGAAACAAAAATAGAAGGTGTATTTTTATCAAGACCAGTTTCAACTTTTAACACCGGTAGTTTTTCAACGAATGTACTGATAGTTGTATTTGTAACTACAGCCGGATTGAAATCGAAGAAGATATGAGCGGTGTTATTTACCACGGTTCTATCTGCCATTCCAGTTTTAGGTTTTATTGAATACTGTAAATAACCATTGCTACCCGCTGCATCTGCACTTTCGTAAGGCAGCTTTATATTGGTAAAATAGAAAGTAATTATGTTGCCATCAATAGCATACGTCATATTATGACTAGCAGTCATAAACTCAAAGCTTGAAATATCCATTTTCTCATCAATGGTATCTTTTATATAAATATCATAAGCTTCGCCAGTTCCTTTATTCTGGAAACGAATGGTGTATGTAAGTTCAGAATTAAGCAGTACAAAACCTTCTTCCAACATAGACGGTGTAACCGCTTTATCATTAGGGTCATAAGAATTTCTAATAATATCAGCAGTTTCAAAAGTATTATCTTCTGGCCAAACATCTGTATATGCAGAAAGCACCTCTACATGAGTGAAAATGGTATCGCCACCTATTTTCCAGTTAGGTTTTACAATAAATGGAAAAGAATAAACAAGTGTACTTAATTCTTGTACTGTTCCAAGCTTAACGGTAATGGTACTATCGGTTAGTGTTGCATTATTAAACTCAATTGGTACAATATCCATCAATGAAGCATTATATGTAAATTTTAATGAAACATTTTCTTGTACATTTCCTGAGTTTTTAACTGTAAGATAATAATAAACATCTCTACCTACTGCAATGATATTAGAAGGAATTGCACTAACAGAAAGATCGTAATTATCTTTTATTCTGAATCGAAAATCAACATTTTCTGCAAAGAGTTTTTCGTTATTAAGCGTTACTACAATCTCTTCATTACTTAGAGTTTCAACATTTTTACCCATTTCTTGAACAGAGAGTGTATATGTTCCTAATTTATCGGTCTGGAAGCTATAATTTCCATCTAAATCGGTACTTATTACAGTATTTGTTTCCTTTACAAGAACAGATTTGTTGCTAATAGCTTTATCATAATCAACATCAAAAATACCATCATTATTCTGATCGTAGAAGAGTCTGCCGGAAATTGTATAGGCTTTCACAGATAAATAAAATGGAATTGTATCACCCAAGCAATTTTCATTTTCTTGTCGAGCAATGAAAACAGATTCGCCTGTTTTAAAGATATTTGGAGAAAAAGAAGTTCCTTCTCCTATTTTATTCATTTTAGAATCATACCAAACTGAATTTTCAGTAACTTCAAAAACCGGAGCTGTTTCATGTAAGAACATATTCACTTCTCTAGGAGAAATTGCATTTGGTTCTTCTAAGCAAGGAAGTATAGTATAGCTTAAAGTTAATCCTTGGGAACATCCATTAAGAGGGTGATAAATTTCAACAAATAAATAATGGTAACCTAATTCTGTAAATGGAGGAGTATAAGTTCCAGAACATACTGGCTCTAAATGTTCAGTAAACCAAGTTACAGTTTCACCTTCTGTAAAGATATTGGTTAGGCTTATTGGCATAGGTTGTTGATTTATCTTTCTAGTAAATTCAGTTGTTTCAAGAGTTGGTATTTGAGTTGTGCAAGTTTTATATACATAAATTGGGATTCTTCTGCTTTCGCACGATGTAGATGGAATGAATTCAGTGATATAATATACAAATGTACCATAAAAATTAAACAACTCAGGAGTGTATGAAGATACACCTTGAGCTAATAGATTACCAACGGCATCATACCATCTAAATGAGGTTTCTTCATCTGGATTGCCAGTGGTTACTGATAAAGTCGGTATATTATTATTTTCAACCATATATTCTACAACCTCTGCAACCGGTGGATTGGCATTACATTCAAATACAGAATAGTTGACAGAAACGGGTTCACTTTGACAATTATTGGTCTGGTCATAAGCAACAACTTGTAATGCATAAGAACCTGTTATTGACGTGTTTGGAATATACGTATTACCTTCTGTCACCATTCCAATAGATGGTTGCCATCTGAATTGATACATAAAAGCAGAAGATGCTGTAAATACAACGTTATCTCCCAAAAAAATACCTTCTAGATAATTCACATGCGGAACTGGAACTTCAACAACTTCTAGATTTACAGAGCTAAATTTTGTACAACCTACTGGCTGTATCAGATACGTATAATTTCCTGCAGGCATTATCATTGTCATCATTCCCATTGGATTATATGTACTACCTGTATGAAGCAAGTTAGTATCTGCATCATACCAATTCACATCTATGTCCGCGTTCAATGTTGGATTGTCACCAAAACATTTAACAAGGCTTATGTCATTTAAAATAATATCGCATTGTGCTTGCGCAAAATTAATTGCTCCAAGGAGGAGGGCTAAGAATAGATAGAATTTTTTCATTTTTAATGTTTAATGATTCAAATTATTTGTTTAAATATACGGGAAATACAAAAACCAATTTATTTTGTGATTTTAAAAAGAAAATCAATTACACGTACAAGGAATTGTCATAGTCTCGAAACCTAGATGGTGTTATTGTAAAAAAAGTTGCATGTAAAAATAATATTATTTTTAAAATTCAAATATTATTTCTCTAAATAAAAAAGAATGGTTGAAAACCATTCTTTATTGTAATAATTCTATTTTACCAATAAACTACGTTGAGCTATATAAACCCCATTGATTTCTAGAACTACAAAATAAGTACCTGTAGCAAGGTTTTCTCTGGAAAGAATAGTTTCAGAGCCTGTTGGAATAATCTCTTGAACTACCACCCTAATTCATTTACAATTTTAATTGTTTGTAATTTAATGTTCTCAATCAAAATTAAGGTGCTCGTAGTCATATGATTAGGATAAACTCGCTCTGCACCGTGAAAAAATAATCTTATTTATACCATTTTTTAGAATGAAGCAGGACGTCTCGTCCGGTCATAGTAAGGTTTTATAAGCCAAGTGGTAGTATAAAAAAGTTATTTACATGTTTTTGCTTAATCATAAATCAAAAATAATGAACAGGTTACAATTATAGATTGACTGGACGAGACGTCCTACTATATTATACAAATAATGATAAAAACCACCGTGGTTGCAGTGGTTGCAGAGCACCTCGGAAGCTGTAAAACAAATCATATTTACAAAAATGAAAAAGCCGGAGTATATCATTAAGATAAGCTCCGGCTTAATTTATTTTAGAAATTCAAATTACTTTATAATTACTTTTTCTGTAATTGTTTCCAATCCGTTAGTTATTAGTAAGGTATATGAACCTGAAGGTTTCTGGCTAACATCAAATGTAGCAGATTGTCCATCAAATGCACCAATTAATTCACTTACACCTGACATATCGACCAAGCTAACTTGTTTGTTTCCTGTGAGAGATGCAGAAATATTCATTTGCGCAGCTACAGGGTTTGGTGAAACAGAAATAGCAAGTGTATTCTCATCAAGACCAGTTTCAACTTTTAACACCGGTAGTTTCTCAACAAATGTACTAATAGTTGAATTTGTAACTACAGCCGGATTGAAATCGAAGAAGATATGAGCGGTGTTATTTACCACGGTTCTATCTGCCATTCCGGTTTTAGGTTTTATTGAGTACTGTAAATAACCATTGCTTCCCGCTTCATCTGCACTTTCGTAAGGCAACATTATATTAGTAAAATAGAATGTAATTATGTTACCATCAATAGCATACGTCATATTATGACTAGCAGTTATAAACTCAAAGCTTGAAATATCCATTTTCTCATCAATGGTATCTTTTATATAAATATCATAAGCTTCGCCGGTTCCTTTATTCTGGAAACGAATGGTGTATGTAAGTTCAGAATTAAGCAGAACAAAACCCTCTTCCAACATAGACGGTGTAACCGCTTTATCATTAGGGTCATAAGAATTTCTAATAATATCAGCAGTTTCACAAGTATTATCTTCTGGCCAAACATCTGTATATACAGAAAGCACCTCTACATGAGTGAAAATGGTATCGCCACCTATTGTCCAGTCGGGTTTTACAATAAACGGAAAAGTATAAACAAGTGTACTTAATTCTTGTACTGTTCCTAGCTTAACGGTAATGGTACTATCGGTTAGTGTTGCATTATTAAACTCAATTGGTACAATATCCATCAATGAAGCATTATATGTAAATTTAAAAGATACATTTTCTTGAACTTTACCTGAATTTTTAACCGTAACATAGTAACTAACACTTCTTCCTACTGCAATGATATTAGATGGAACGGCAATTACAGACAAATCGTAATTATCTTTTATTTTGAATCGAAAATCAACATTTTCTTCATACGGTTTTTCGTTATTGAGCGTTACAACAATTTCTGTATTGTCAAGACTTTCAACATTATCACCCATTTCTTTTACCGAAAGCGTATATGTTCCTAACTTATCAGTCTGGAAGTTAGAATTTCCATTTAAATCGGTACTAATTACAGCATTTGTTTCTTTAATATAAATAGATTTTCTAGATATACCTTTTTCATAGTTAACATCAAAAAATACCATCATTATTCTGGTCATAAAAAGTCTACCGGTAACAGAGTAGGCTTTCACATTTAGGTAAAAAGGAGTTGACTCACCCATACAAATATCAGTTACTTGTCGTGCAATGAAAACAGATTCACCTGTTTTAAAGATATTTGGAGAAAAAGAGGTTCCTTCACCTATTTTATTCATTTTTGAATCATACCAAACGGAATTTTCAGTAACTTCAAATACAGGAGCAGTTTCATGTAAGAATATATTCACTTCTCTAGAAGAAATTGCATTTGGTTCTTCTAAACAAGGAAGTATAGTATAATATATATACGTTCCTACTGAGGTACATTCATTAAGTGAGTTATAGATTTCAACATATATAACATAGTTGCCAACTTCTGTAAATGGAGGTGTAAAGGTTTCTGAACTCACTGTTTCTAAACTATCAACTGACCAAATTGCAGTTTCACCTTCAGCCAAGATATTGGTTAAGCTTAATGGCGTAGGTTGTTGATTCACTATTCTTGAAATTTTTGTAGATTCAAGAGTAGGTTTTTGAGGTCGGCATGTGTTGTCTACTTTTAAGCGACTCTTCTACTTTCGCACCATGTAAATTCATCAAATTCAGAAACATAATAGGTATTTGTTTCATCTGTAGCAGGAACAAATATATACTCTCCTTCAGCTATTTGAATTCCAAAAGCATTATACCATCTAAATGAGGTTCTTTTATCAGGATTGCCAGTAGTTACGATTAGAGTTGGCGTAATGTTATTTCTAATTATATAAGTTGTGATTTCTGCAATTGGAGGATTGGTTTCTACAACGTTAAGATTTAATTTAGAAATTTCAGTACATCCCACAGCTTGAATAAGATAGTTGTATTCTCCTACAGACATTTCCATCATCATCATTCCCATTGGGTTAAACGTATTACCTGTATGAAGCAAGTTAGTATCTGTATCATACCAATTTAAATTTGTACCTGCGTCAATAGTAGGATCATCACCATAACACTTGGTAATACTATTATAAGGAAAAATATAATCGCATTGTGCATGCGCAAAATTTATTGCTCCTAAGAGGGCAAAAAAGAGATAGATTTTTTTCATTTTTTAAAATTAAAATTTAATATTTTGTTTAGTGATATTGAAAAAATTACAACATGATATTTTGAGTTTAAAAAAGGAAATCAGCTTACATGGCTAGTTTTTGTAAAGTTCATTAACAATTAGATAGTGTTTTTGTTGAAAAAGTTGCATTTAAAAAAGAATAAATATTATTAATATCAGGTAATTGTATAAAAAAGGGAATGTTGAAAAACATTCCCTTTTTATACAAATTCTATTTCATTACAAAACTTTATTTTACCAATAAAATACTTTGAGCTATATAAACCCCATTGTTTTCTAAAACTACAAAATAAGTACCTGTAGCAAGGTTTTCTCTGGTAAGAACGGTTTCAGAACCTGTTGGAATAATCTCTTGAACTACCACACCTAATTCATTTACAATTTTAATTGTTTGTACTTGCAAGTTCTCAATCAAAATTGAGGTGCTTTCAGTCATAGGATTAGGATAAACAGAGAACGCGGTTCCTTCGGGTAAAAAAGTGCCGGTATTCAATTGTTTCAACAGACAGATGTCTACACTCGTTGCATTACCCCAAAGGTTTATTATAAAAGCTTTACTCACATCTGTAGTAGAAAAATAATAGGTGTTTTGATACAGATCGCTATTGCATGGTACTGCCATTACGGTATATTTGCCCTTGTTCAAATTTTCGTGAATATATTCACCGTTTTCATTAATTTCTGCTGTGTCTCTGGCAATGAGTTCGTTATCAACCATCTCATAAGCAATAGTTTTACCACAAGCTACTACATTTTTCTTGGCAGTTACCGTTCCGCTAATAGTATAATATACGGGAGCTACAAAAGTAAAACTTTCGCATTTAGAGCCAGTACAACCATTTGAATCGCTGATGGTTAAACATACATAACCTTGAACATCATTTTGGAAGGTCTGAGTAAAACTCATATCATTTCGCGAAATACTATCAGGTAGAGACCAAGAATAGTTATTGGCAGCAGTTAAAGCTGTAAATTGATATATACCATTACTGCCGATAACTTGTTCAATTCTAAATTCAGAATTCAAAATACATGCAGGAATAACGGTAAGCGTGGCACTTGCTTCGGCACTACAGCCGTTAGGGTCGGTCACCGTTACAGAGTATAAACCTTCTGTAGAAACAGTTATTGCAGGTGTCGTTTCACCAGTGCTCCAATTGTATTGAGCAGAATCTGCAATCTTTACATCAAATGTATGTGTTTCTCCTTCATTTATCGTAGCATCTAAAAGTTGTACATCTGGTCCTTTATTTACCAGTATAGTAAAATCTTTAGTAACCTGTGTTCCCTCAGCATCGGTTATAATACATGCTGTTTGGTATAATCCAGGAGACATAACTCCAGGTATCACATTGATAGTAGAATCGTTTAAGGATGCTGCACCTTGGTATGGTATATCAATCCACTTATATGAATAAGGACGTAGTCCACCTTTTGCCTGTGCAAGGTAAGTAAGATGACCCGAAGGTTGGTTTTCGCAAGATTGAATAAACGGGAAATATTCTACTATTTGCAAAGGGGTAGTAGCTGTAAAATCAACTTGTTTACATATTTTACTGTTGCAATTTTCATCATTTGATACTTGAAGACATACATCACCTTTTATGTTGTTGGCAAAGGTGCGGTCAAAGCTTGCCGAATCTTCTGAAATAGTTCCATTAGGCAAAGTCCAGAAATAGTGATTTGCTTTTGCAGAAGTAGTAAATCTGTAAGTATTGGTGGCAACAGGTAGTTTAGTAATTTCAAAATCTGCTACCAAATTACATGCAGGTATAACGAAAAGCATAGCACTAGCTACGGCACTACAGCCGTTAGGGTCGGTCACTGTTACAGAGTAGAGACCTTCTGTAGAAACTTTTATAGCAGTTGTTGTATCGCCAGTATTCCAACTATAATAAGCAGTATTTCCAGTATTTACATAAAATGTATGAATTTCGCCTTCGTGAATAGTAGTATCGGTAAGTAGAATAAACGGTTTTGGTTGTACATCAAGGCGGTAATTCATATTCACTTGCGAACCTGTTGCATCGGTAATTGTACAAACAGACTGATAATTTCCAGGTAGCATAAATTCGGTATCAATTAAAGTTACTGAATCGCTCGGATTGAAAGTTCCAAAATCGGGCAACCCAGTCCAAGTATAGGTATAAGGTCTCTGTCCGCCTGTAGCACGAGCTGCGTATAAGACTGAATTTCCGTATTCATTTTCGCACACAAAATTGTAATCAAGAGTATCTCCAACAATTTGCAAAGTGGTAGTAGCTGTAAAATCGAAAGGTTTACATATTTTACTGTTGCAATTTTCATCATTAGAAATTTGAAGGCATACATCGCCTTTAATGTTGTTTTCAAAAGTGCGGTCAAAACTAGCTGAATCTTCAGAAGTCATGCCATTAGGCAATGTCCAGAAGTAGTGATTAGCTTGGGTTTTAGTAGTATATCTGTAAGTATTGGTTTCAACAGGTAGTTTCGTAACTTCGAAATCTGCTACCAAATTACACTGCGAACTCACAATAAGCGTGGCACTTGCTTGGGCTGTACAACCATTAAAGTCGGTTACAATTACAGTATAATGGTCGGCAGTAGAAACGGTAATAAAAGATGTAGTATCGCCAGTACTCCATTTATATGATGCTATATCGTTTGAACTTACATCAAATGTATGCGAATCTCCTTCATTTATTGAAGCATCAATAAGTTGTACGTTTGGTCTCGGATATACGGTAATGTCAAATGTAGATGAAACTTGCGAGCCTGTTGAATCAGTTATTATACATTCTGTATTATACATTCCTGCTGAAACAACTTCTGTAATTATTGAATAGGTTGAGTCGCTTGTTTTTATTGCTCCACTATTTGGCAAACCTGTCCAAGTGTATGTATAAGGTCTTACCCCTCCTGTTGCCTGGGCACTGTAATCAAGTTGATCGACAAATTCGTTTTGACAGAAAGAATAGTTTACATAAGGTGGGCTAATTAATTGTAGTGGAGCTGCATCTATGACAGAGAATGACCAAATAATTGGAAAAGAATTACAATGATCGTTAAAAACTTGAACATTAAACTCATAATTACCAACTTGAAGTTTTGAAGGATCAATTAAGAATTTTGCATCATTTTGGCTAATATATTCAGGATCAATAGGTGTTCCATTTAGAGTGGCAAAATAATGAATATAGTTCATAGGATTTGTATTATTAATACCTGAAAAGACATAAATGGAAAAAGGTTCATCTGATTTTAATACTTGTGTAGATAGTTCAAAATTGTTCATAATAGATGGTCTTGGAGTTGCCATTCTAATAGCTTCAAAGTTTCCTTTAATGTTTTGACCTATTGCATCTGTAATGTCGTAGCTAATTATGTACGATTTATTTTCATATAAAATTAGATTTTGCGAATCAAAAAAACCTCCCCAGTCTATATTAGTAGTATAAGGAGGTACTCCACCCAATACTTTATATGTATCACTCGGATTTTCATACTCGCAAAATCTATTTTCATAAAGGTAAAGAGTATCGAAGCTCTCAAATGATATTTGCAATTTTCCATCGCTTACCGCATATTTTATTAGTTTTTCAAGAGTATCTCCAGAACAGTTGGAATTTGGATAGCTTAATTTTGCGTAATATATTCCGGCAGAAACACTGTCGGGGTGCAAGTAATATTGACTGTTGGCAGAGTCATAATATATACCTTCTCCCTCTACAATTGTTTTATGAGGACGTTGATATAAAATTACAGAATCTAAAATTTTGCTTTTGTCAAGAACTTCGGGCAAACTATCAAGGAATAGATCAGTATAGAATTCAATGTTTTTTGTAATTCTTTGATCATTTTTATCCTTCATCCATATGTTAACAAGAATGTTATTTTTAGTTATGTTTTTTTTAGTTATGGTAATTTGGTTTTTGTTATTAGGATCAATTTCTGCGTTATTTGAATCATATTCCCATATGTATTCATATTCTGGTATGCCTCCTTCTACCTCAACCATATAGGTGTGAGGTAATGTACATAGCAATACTTCTTCATATTGAAAATTATATTCATTTAGATAATAATAATTGTCAGGATTTTCAACAAACTTGAAATCTTGTGCGAAGCCCATCCAAGGTAAGCAAAAGATAAGAATCAAGATTTTCTGTATGATTCGTGTTTTCATAAATAGTAATTTTAAGTTTTTAATTACGTTAGTTCCAGATCTGTTTGGAGGGTAGACCCCGATGCTGAAAAACGTTCCCGACTTTTTCTAAATTATTTTGTAAAATAATACCAAAGAAACTCCAAAGTCGGCACGGGTACTGCTATAGAGAGGATTTATATTTTTTGAAAAAATGTTTATTTGCGGTGCTATTTCTATGCCGAAACGCTCTTTTATTGGTACTATAAAATCTATTTCTAATCCTAATTTGAGATTATGGTAGTTATTCTTTTCATCTAAATTAATGAGTCGAAATGTGCTGTCGGTGCTAAATCCTTTTTGAGAAAAGGTATATTCATAAGCTACCGATAGTTTCGGACAAAGTTGAAAGTGTTTGAATTTTATTTTTTTGCCAAAACTCAAGGCTATACAAATTGAACGATACTTGTTGTTGGCATTTGTCTGGAGACTATCGGTGAGGGTGTCTGTAAGACTTATGATTTGCGTATTTGTAATATACTGCGGAAGGGTATCTATATAGAATGTTTCTATGGTATCGGTAACTATGGAGTCTCTCTGGCTTGGCGTGTATGTATAGGCGGTGTAGTTAAACTGTTCGTTGTAGAGGTTGTAAGAAAGTTCGAGTGCGGCTTCTAGCTTTTTCTTTATTGAAGTTTGCAGTCCTATTCCAGCCATAATGCCAACCGATGGGGTAATTTTGTATTGAACATTATGGTCTTTATAGCTAAGTGCTGAATTGAACGACCAAAGTGGTGATATGAATGCAGAAAGTAGTACATCGTTAAAAACAGGTGCTACAAAAACTTGGTTTTCTACCACAAATTCTTTCTTTACCACAATCCTTCTGCGTGCTGTAATTAGGGTGTCTACAATACTTGAATCCGGCGAATACTGTATAATTGTATCTAATATATAGTCGTCTAAATTAGGTGTTTCTTGACTATAGAGAAAACTTGAGATGCTTACAAATACTAACAATAATAGAATGTTAGTGTGTACTTTCATAGTCAAATATTTTTTTAAAAGCGTTTGTTTGAAAATACTATCGTTTTTTTATTTTCTTATCAACGACCAAGGTGTCTATTTCAACAACGGTATCGGTTTCGAAAACAATAACCGTTTTACCTTTATGTGTTTGCTTTGGTGTAGTTGCATTTACAGTGGTTTCATTTTTAGCTTGTTCCATAACTACCGGAGCAGTTTCTGAAGCAGGTTTTTCGGCTTCGATTTTTTCTACATGTTTAGGCTCATTGGTAGGTGCGTCTGTATAATCTTTGGCTTTATTGGTTTCTATTGCAGTAGGTTCTGCTTTTTCTATACTTTTGGTTTCGGGTTGTATGGCATCTGTAGTTTGGTTTGCAGTATTTTCTACATTTACAGAAGGTTTTTGAATGGTTTGCTCAATAGGTTGAGCTGTAGTTTGAACACCTTCTGCAACAGCATCAGAATTAGAAAAGCCAAAATATGCTAGACCAATACAAAATAGAGCAAGTACTGAAACGGTGTATATGTTTAGATGTCTGAATCCGAATTGCATGAAATTATTCTTCTTAACGGTAGCCGAAAAACTATTCCACGCCGGAACAGTAATAGGCTCAGAGTCCGAAGCAAGTATATTTTTTATTATTTTATCGTCTAGTTCCATTACTTTATTGTTACTTTTTCAATACATTTTTTATAGAGCGCCTCTTGCACAAATTTTCTGGCTCTAGATAATCTCGATCTGCTTGTTTTCTCGTCAATGCCTAGAATTTCTGCAATATCTTGATGTTTCAAATCGTCGTGAAAATAAAGATTGAAAACAATTTTAAAATCTTCTTTCAAAGTGTCAATAGCTTCGAGCAATTCTTTTTTACTAAAATCGGCTCGTTCTATAAGCGAATAGTCAACTTTCGATTGGTCTATATCTCTGATATCTACGTTTTCATGATCTACAACATCTTCAATATCAAGAATGTTTGTTTCATGAATATCATCGAACGATAATTGATTTATAGACTGTTTCTCCTTTCTATATTGTTTAAGTGCTGTATTAATAATAATTCGTTTCATCCAACCCTCAAACGAACCAGTTTCGTTGTATTGGTTTATATTTTTCAGTATTTTAATAAAACCCTCTTGCAAAACGTCGTCGGCATCGGCTTTTTGTCTCACATAATTGAGCGCCATGCGTTTAAAAGAAACTGCATATTTCTCATACAGTTCTTTTTGGGCCGACACATCGTATCTTTTGAGCCTTTTTATTAGTTTATTTTCACTCTGCATATTTGTGTGCTAGCGGGTAGAGTCTAAAACAAGAAAACGTTCCCGATATTTTAAGTATTTTTTTTCTGATGTGCAAATATCTAATAAATCGGACAAATATCAATTCTAAATAACAATAAATAAAGCTGTAGTTGTAGTAAAATAGTGAGGGGAGAGGAGAGAAAAGCACAACGAGTTGGCTCCTTTTTCAATTCTTAGCATTTCAAAAAATTGGGTTACAAACCCAAATGAGCATGGAACACGACACGTTACTATATTGGGATTTTTTTACTTTCGTTAATTTTAATAGAATGACGATATTGTTCAATTTCTTTCAGAACTTCTTCGATTTTCATTGTTTCATAAAGTGTATCAATGTATAATACATTTTTTGCAACAATTTCCAAATTAAAACACCAATACATACTCATAAGTGGATTTATCCATAATTCTGATCCTTTAGTTCTGTATACTGAATGGAAATTTCCAAATTCACCATTTACAGCACTATTTATTGAATTAGCAACAATACTGGGTGATATTGGCATTTCATTATTTGAATAATCTATTAGTTTTTCAAATAATTCAGCTTCTTTCATTTGAGATAATAAAGAAAAAATACCTAAAAAAGCATTTTCTTTTGTTAGTTTCGCTACATTTCTTAAGTAATAATAATGTTCTACTCCATGATGATAATCAACACCAAATCCAATACAAACGAGATATTTTTTTTTCAAATTTATACTAGATAATGCTGCAATTGAGGTCATATCTTCTGTTGGAGTTCCGAGTCCAGGTTCATCTCCAAACATTAAACTATCAGTTCCACCGTCAATCAATATTACAGTATCAATCTTATGTTTTTTAATTAAGTGTTCATACGTTTTAATTAACGGTTTTACTCCTGTTTTTGCAAACGCATATATTGGTGGTTTTAATCCATTATTATCAAGCCATATAGCTAAATGTTTTTCAGGGAAATATGAAATCATATCTTCATCAGGAGTTGCCGAAATAGACCAACAGTTTTCACATTCATTTTCTGCATTATATTTACTAAGAACCGTAAAAGACAAATTTCCAAGAAACACATTTTTACCTTGTTTGATAAGAGATAGATATAAAGGGATTCCCGAATAAATATCAAATCCACCACCTGCACCTGCTATTAGAATATTTTGTGAATTTTCTATTTCTTGAAAAAATGGTATCTGATTTAATTCAAACATATCATTTTAGATTAATTATAATTGTTACCAACTAGCCTATTTGTCTATTGCTTTGTCTTATTCGAAAATTATGTGAAAATATGGTATAAACTAGTTATTTATAACTACGGTGCAGAGTGTTGTGCTTAATTATTTGTTTTCTCAATATATTCAATTATCGGTTTAGACCAAGTATTAACATCATTATATTGTTTGGATATTTTTCCATCTGAAACTCGAAATAATAATTTTGGATCTTCAAAATCTATTGAATTATCATAAATATACGCTCTATCTACAATTTTTAATGCTAAACAGCAATTAGCAATAGATTTACTGTATCTAGATATAATTTTAGGAATTGGAACATCATGTCCTCCTTCCATCACTCGTTGTGCAATTCGACTTGCATTAATTGTAGGACTTTCAGTTCCAACAAAAAATAATCTTATAAAATATCCTTCTAATTTTGCCCTTCTAATAAAATCAATTTTATCATACGAAGACAAAACTGTTTCAAATATTAAACTTTTTCCTTCACTAATGCAATTTTCTCGCAATTGGGTTGAAAAAATTGCAGCTTTCATTACCGCTTCCGATGAATTCCAATCGCCAAAAGTATCTTTAGCAATATTATCCGGATTTATATACAAACAATTTTCAACCCATTCATGTTGCAAAATTTTATTTGTAATTGATGTTTTTCCTGAACCATTAGGACCACCTATTACTATTAAAATGGGCTTCTTCATAATTATTTTGAATTCATCATTGTTTGAAAAGCTACAATGTGTTGCGAAATTATTTCTTTCAGATGCTGTTTTTCTATCAACGCTTTTGCCTTTGCTTCTTTTGCAACTTCTATCATTAATGATGACAATTCAAAATCTGACGGTTCATCATATTTCATTAATAAATTCTTCATAACACAATTTTTTCAACTATTAAACCTCACTTGTTTGGGTTTAGCTTCACTGAGCATTCAGATGTTGTAACTCAAACTCTAAAATACTATAAGGAAAAAAAGTATGTCTTCAAGCCCTCAACATAGCCTAAAAACTAAATTCTACTCCTCAAATATAATATATTTCTATAATATTATCTAACTTAAAATAATTCCTCGTATTGAAGTATATTATCAACCATTAATTGCAGTTGTGGTTGATAAACTTTGCCAAAGTTGTTCGATAGGCAATACTTACTTTAATTTTCAACATTTACATATCGCACAAAATAGGGTGTTGAAAGTTACTCTTTATAATACCTATTCATTTTGTATTTTCTGGTTTTGCTTACCCATTTATTGCTTACCCATTTACGGGTGGTTACTTTTACATATTTGTCAAGTGAAGCATCTTCTTCCAATTCATAAACTAAAACTAAAATTGATGGTAAGGCTATTTCATATTCTGATGTTAAATGCCAACAACATCCAGATTTTGAATAAGATATTAGGCGCTTACGTTCGCTATCGATCTTAAACATGCCTAGATTTTCAGTGGTAAGATTTGTCAACTCCTCACTCCAATCAAACTGTTTCTTAGTAACATTATAAATATAAACATTGTAGGTAGTGGCTCCGTAACTACCATTATTTCCATTTGCAATGGCTAAATCTTCTGCTCCATCAAAGTTAAAATCGTTGAAAATCAATAGACTTTGTTCATTATAAGGTAGCATAACTTTTATTGTATCTATTTGAATATTATCATAATAAATGTTTAATTCTTCCGAATTGAATGTTTGAAAATGATTGTTAGTAGTTTTATCTATTAGTTTTATTATTCCTGCACCTTCACAATTTTCATAATTGCAATTTTCAATTGTCACTTCTGCAATATAATTCTGCGATCCATCATTGATAATGAAATTCTTTTGTCCAAAACAAACGTTGGATATGATTAGTAAGATTAAAGTATGATAAGAATATATCATTTTAGGGGTGTATTATGAGCGTATTGAAATTTCGTTATCTCCTAACTCGGAGTGCGACTCAAAGTCGCGCTCCGAGTTGGTCGAGTTTAATTCCATCGAATTCGATGGAATTAAAAATAGGATTATTAAATAATTCCCAAAGACCGATAAATTCAATTGTACTTCGATTTCTCATCCAATTTTGAAGAATATAATCACTTCGCTCTGGATCTTTGTAGCGAGCAATATCAGTCAAACTAACATATTCGTTATTATTTTCAACATCAATAGTAACTTCAGTACCATGAATTTCTATTCTTTTGCACTTAATCATTTTTGTATATTTGTTTACAATTCAGTGTTTTAAATAAGAGTAAATATAAACAGAAGTTTTCAGAAAATGAAGATTTTGCCAGTTGTATCCTCAACTCTTAGAGCAACTCGAAGTTGAGTTCCAAGTTAGCACAATAATTGAAACAACTTAAACTCATATTTTTTATACATCTTTTTAGCCCAGCTTTTAACATTAAATTCCGTTTCAAAATTAATCCCTAACATATTTATAAACGGAATAGACAATTTTAATTTCATCTGTACATCATCGGTTTTCTTTAAAGCTTCGAGTATTCCCCTTAATTCATCATCTAACACATCATTAAAAGCCTCAAAATATTTCATTATTTCACTTAATATTTGGGTTGTTTGTTGAGTATTTAGTGTTTGCATTGCTTCATCTATACATTCTTTTAATTGACTGTTGCTCGGTAAGTTTATTAAATACTCATAGTGCGAGTTTAATTTGTTTTTAATTTCGGTTGTATCACTTTTAATTTCATCAATGCCACATTGCATTTTATCTAACTTAGAAAACAACTTTTCTTGAAAAATTTTCTCAGAGTTTTTAACTTCCTCTTCATTTGGTATCCCATCTAAAAGGTCAGAAATTTGAAATTCTTTTTCTGTAGGTTTGTCTTCATCGAAAATATAATTCTTTTTTCCTTTTCGTTCTCGTGCCAATAATCTTTCATATTCTGCAAAAGCTTTAACTCCAGGTAAAGGGATTAATGTTGTTGGTTTGTTACTTAGTTTTTGATGTATTTTCTCTAAAAGGTGTCTGATAACAGCCATAAACTCTCGTTTCATTTTGTGTTCACCCGTTATTATAATTTCAATACGGTTATCATAAGATGTGATAAGTGCCTTACTGTCTCCGTATTGCAACATACATCCTGTGCGCCACATTTCTTTTATTAAATGGTGTGTTTCTACCATTATGTTTGGCATTATCGATTTTGGCAGATAGTCATAATCATAGATAAATTGAATTTTCTCTTCGCTTAATCTTATTGGGTCTGTTACTTCCATAGGTTCTTTGGTGTCGAGCAAATCTGGGATTATAAATTGACTCTTGTCTGCGGTGCAAAAACAGAGTTTATATTGATGCAGAATATCTATCAAGAAACGTCTTTGATTATGTGAATATGTTATTTTCTTATAATTTGCAGGATTGTATGTTTCAATTTTATCCTTCTCATCGTTAACAATAAATTCTAATTTATTCATACCTACAATACCTTTCATATTACCAGCATAAGAAGATGTAAGAATTTGATAAACGCCGTAGGTACTCCAGTATGGATTTAACACATAATAATCCGCAAGGTCTAAGTCATCGAAATGTAGTACTAGACCTAGATCGTGCAAAAAAGAAATTGCATCTTTTTGCTTTCTATTTTCATCAATTTTTGCAGTATTACATATCGTTTTAAACAGTGTTTCGTCAAGAAAATAATCTGCTTTAGTTTTTTCTTGCAGATTTTCTTTTATCGCAATCCATCTTTCGTCTATTTCTGTTTTAAATAGTTCTGCTGTTGGTATAAGTTCTGCAAGCTTTTCTTTAAACAAATCTATGTTTTCATTTGTGCTACACGAAGCTTTTATGAAGCATTTAATTTGAGGGAACTCATCCTGTAACTCACGTTCGTTCTCAAATCCGAAACCGGGGTTTACATCTATCTGGTTTGCCAGAACAATTATTGGCGAGTCGCCCCCTGTTGCTCTAACCCGCTTTACCCATTCGCGAACCTGCGACGAATTTTTTGCATCATTCCGTGAATGAAGTACCAATACATACACCGAGCGCTTGGTTAAGAAAAACTGGTGAGTGGCATTCATTATTTCCTGACCACCAAAATCCCAAAAATGCCCTGTTATTGATTGAAGCGAGGGTTGCTCTTTGAATGTTTCACACTTCCCGAATTCAATATCCTCAATATTTACCCCATCGGTTTGCACTTCATCTTTATTGAAAGTGTCATATTTTAGCCTTTTCAGCAATGATGTTTTTCCAGCTTTGGGTTCGCCAATCAATATTATTTTTATTTCGTTAAGTTTAATTTTAGTAGCTTCAAACCAGTCGAATACTGCTTGTTTGCCTTGTTTGATTATTTCTAATGGTGGAGATTCTATGGGATTTCCACAAAGACAAAGACCATCTCCTCCAGAATCTTTCATATTTATATCCATATTTAATTGAAAAAAGGATAATGGGATATTTTTAACTTGGTTAAAACAAATATCTAACGTTTGTAAGCTTGGTAGTTTTTTTATAAAACCAATATCAGTAATTTGATTGAAACAAAAGTTTAATTTTTGCAAATCTTTTAATTTTGATAAAGAACTTATATCGGTAATCTGATTATAATCAAGTCTCAAAGAATGTAAAGCAGAGAGTTTCTCTAAAGAACTTATGTCGGTAATTTGATTTTCTTTAAGGTCTAATGTTTGTAAGTTTGTCAAATTTTTCAAAAAACTTATATCAGTAATTTGATTAAAACAAAGATCTAGGGTTTGTAAGTTTGTTAGTTTTTCCAAAAAACCAATATTATTTATTTTATTTCGACCAAGTTCTAAATATTGTAAATTAATTAAGTTGCTAATAGAAGAACAATCGGAAACTTGATTTGTACTAATATTAAGATATTTTAATTCTTTTAAATTCTTTAAATAACTTATATCAGTTATTGAGTTGTCGCTAATATCTAAAGTTAGTAATCCTTTTAGGCTCTCTAAAAAACTAATATCAGTTGTCCCATTTATTCCTAAAAATAAATATTTTAATTCTGTAAGTTTGTTAATCCAACTGAAATCTCTTATTATACTATTTCTTAAATCTAGGTACTCCAAATTTTTGCAATTGGATAAAATATCAACAGATAATTTATAGTTATTACAGCTAAAAATTATCTTTTTTAAATTAACCAAAAATTCAAAGGCAATAGACAATAAATTAATTGAATTCGGAACTCCCAAATTTTTACTACACATAATTTTTCCATTAATGCCTTCCCACCAATAATTACTCAATATAAGCGTTTCCAAATGCGTACATTCAAAAAGCTCGGGTAAGTCGTTTAAATTGGTAATGCCGCAATTGCCTATATCGAGATAGGTATTTTGTGTTTCTTGGCACTCTTTTATGAGTAGCTTGGCTTGAGATAAATCGTTCATTCTTTAATATATAAGTGCTGTTACTTTGTTTATTATTAACAAATATAATTTTTTTAATCACAACATTGATAAAATTCACGTCGCATACATAATTCAGAGTACAACTTTTGACGGGGTGACTCACAAAGTCACCCCGTCAATGAAGAAAATGTTTTTGAGTTAATTATTGTTTTTATATATATGAACTACAAAAAATTTTCAATATTAATTTTTTGTAATAATAAAAAAATGTTATACTTTTGCAGTCCATTTACGAATGGTCTCTTAGCAAAGTGGCTATGCACCGGTCTGCAAAACCGTTCACGGCGGTTCGAATCCGCCAGAGACCTCAACAAAAAAAGCCCTTAATTTTCATTAAGGGCTTTTTTGTTTATTTCAATTTAACTATCTATTTAACCTCCCACTCTATTTCGCATGCAGCATTAACTTTAACTAAATAACCTTTTCCCCAATCTAATTTTGTTAATGAATTTAATATTGGAGTACCACCTGCATTCCAAAAACCATCGAAATTTTTAACTACCTCAAGTTCAGACATAATATTTGCAAAAGCCTCTTCAATAGTCATCGATGTTGTGTAGGGGTAACCTATCATATTCCATCCTTTTCTCAATGAAATTTTTATAACAGATGTTGCAATAATATTAACAACGATTTTAGCACGCGGACTTTCGCAGCTTCCTACCGATTGCGATACATAATATGATACACTGTAACCAACAGTTGTCGAAGGTGTTGGCGCAGTTGTAGTACCTGTACCTCCGGTTTCTGTTGTGTACCATTTTAAATTTGTTCCTGTTGCAGTAAGTGGAACAGCAACCTCGTTTTTCATATAGTTAACCGACGAATTTACTACCGGTTTCGCTGGACTTGCCACTACTTTTACAACTATTGCAGCTCTTTCGCTTTCTACACCATCAATAGTCTGTGTTACATAATAGCTTATCTCACCTACGGTTGCAGTGCTTGGTATTGGTGCTGTTGCAGACCCTGTACCACCTGTTGCCGCAGTGTACCATTTTAAGGCTGTTCCTGATGCTGTTAATGCAATTGCTGAACTCTCTATACAATAAGTAACGGGAGTATTTACAGTAGGAGTAGGTGTAGCAGTGTTAGTTGAAGAAAATGTCATATAATTTAGATTCACATAATCTGTTGCACCTATTGTTAAACGAATTACCTGAACACCAGCCGTTAATGAAACATTTGGAACCGTAAGGTCTTGCCATGTTTGCCAACCACCTGTGTTTGGAATAGCAACATTATTAGCTATTGAAACACCTTTAGCGGTAAGCGAAACGGTTCTGCCTGTACCTTCGCAAGCAACACGAAGTTTCAAAGTATAAATTCCTGCCGAAGCTACATTCACTGTATATTCAAGCCACTCGGTTGCTACTGCATAACCAATATTGTAACCGGTACCGGCATCGGTACAGTTTTCAATATCAACATCTTCGGTTGTTCTGAAGTTTACCGTCGGTGTTACAGAACTACCTGCCGAATTATCGTAATAAGCTACTTCGTTTCCACCAAAATCGAACTCTTCAAACTGAATTGTACCCGGTATTGCAAATGGAGTTCCTTTATATGATCCTCTTACTTTTACTGCTATCGCTGCCGATGTTGTTGAGTTTCCTGCATTGTCGGTTGCTTTTGCAGTTATTGAATATGACCCTGCTGCAACATCAGTCCAAGAGTAGGAGTAGGGCGAACTAGCATCTTCACCTAGTTTTGTTGTTCCATTATAGAATTCTACTTTAGCTATTGATCCATTGCTATCAGTTGCATTTGCAGTTATGGTAATTGTAGCCGGAGCAGAAAAAGCTGAAGTAGCTGTAGGAGCTGTTATATTCACTTCCGGGTAACCGGTTGGAGCTGCAGGAAGCAATGTAAGCATCTTTGTAGCATATCTTTCACCTAGAAGTCTGTATCCTGCCGAACTGAAATGTAGATTATCAGCCACGTCGGTACAACCAACAGAGGATATTACATATGAAGTAGGAATTGTATTAGGCAACGTACCTATAATGCTGTTCATACTAGCGCACTGACCACCTTGATCTGCACCAACAACCTCTCCGGCAAGCAAAGGTACATTGGCAGCAGTAAGACCGAGGTCGGTAAGTAAATTATTATACACCGCTTTTACTTTGTTTGCCCACTGTTGGTCGCCAGTATTTGATTCTCCCTGATGTAAAAGAATACCTTTAATAACCCCTTGTTTTTGAGCTTCTTTTGCCAAAGTCACAAGTCTGCCATAAGGATTGCCTCCATAAGCAGCAATACGGTCTTTCATGTATTGTTCAACGGAATTGGCGTATGTTTGATAATTAACTTTATCAAACAGTTCAATTTTACAACCTGCCACTGCAACTACAATAACTCCAACTTTAATGTTTGAAGGTAGATTTTTAACCATCGTTCTACCAAAATAATCTGTTGGGCCTAATCCAAAATTACAACCTGCCAAAGGTGGTACAGCCGGACCCCATGCTGCTAAAGTTCGTCCGCTACAAGCTTGCGAATACATTTGTACAAAACGACTATCAACGGTTTTGTCTTGATTTTCAATTGTACCTTGTCCTTCCATGTTTGACTGGCCTAGACTTAGATAAATGTGAAAATTAGGATCGGGAGTTTGTGCAAATACTTGCATTGAAAATGCAAGGAGAAAAAAGAAGAGTAATTTCTTCATACCTGTGTTAATTTTATTCATTTTTAAAAGTATTACGTTTTTAATTTTTAAACCTCTGAAAATCTTCTATACGTTTTTGAATATTTGAGTGAATGCTAAAAATCGTATTTTTTTGATATATTCATATAAGGTAAAGATATAGTTGAAATAATAAAAACACCTTTGAATATGTTGCATTTAGCAGGTAAATTTCGACAGATACCAAATTTATTACAAATTCGGATTCGCTACTGCGGTGCTCTGCACAGTGGAAAAAATAACCAAGAGGCCTCGCTCTCGCGGTGCTCTGCACCGTGAAAATATAATCTTATTTATACCGTTTTTTTTAATAAAATAGGACGTATCGTCCGGCCATAAGCTGTTAAGCTGTGTAGCAGAGAAAACGCATTTAAAAAAAGTTTTAAATTAATTTGTTTGTTAAATAAAACTATTCCAAATAGTAATAATTTTTTAAGCCACAGAGTGGCGTTATTATGGTAGCAACAATAGATAGTGCACCAAAAGCCTCGTTAGAGGCGACATTATGATTCTTTATGTGTAATGGAATTTCGACATAAGTTCTACCATAATGCCGCACCTAACGGTGCTTAAATGGCCTTGAACGTCTATTCTACCATAATTTCGTGCCTACAGCACATTTTTTAATGTACAATTGTTGAAAACGAATATCAGTCAAAAAAACTATAGAATAGAATAGATTAAATAAAGTTAAATGCATTTTCTCTGGCATTTTAGCAGTGAGAAACGTCAGTGAAGACACTGATGTTGGCTAAGCTGTGCTCAGGCGAAGCAGTACACCGCAAAAAAAAGGCTACGTGAATTTTCCAATCCACGTAGCCTCGCTTGTATTTTAAAAAATGTATTAAAACAAATTATTTAGTCCATCCGGCTAACCAA
Source organism: Bacteroidales bacterium (assembly GCA_016714605.1). GTDB lineage: Bacteria > Bacteroidota > Bacteroidia > Bacteroidales > UBA1715 > JADKDL01. Next base: position 24,212 of record JADKDL010000034.1, read on the forward strand.
CCGTCGCCTGAACCTATTTTGCTATCTGCTGTAAAGAAAGCATCTAAACTTGCAGCATCTTTACCACCGTCCATTGATAGAGCTGTAGTTTCAGCACCTCTTTTTACATTAGCACTTTTCTCAAATTTCATATCAACATTTATGATTGGAGCATTTGGATCGTTAATTAAATCTTTATCATCAATTTTTCCATCAGTATTTACATCTGTATCTGCTTTTACTTTCGATACAGAATAGTTGAAAACTTTACCTGTTACAGTTGTATCAATATAAGCATAATCAACTTTTAGAGATCCATCATTCAAATTAAGGATTGATTGATTATGTTCAACATCTATTGATCTATCTTTGAAACCTGTAACTATCACATTATATATCTGTGCTTTAGTTCCCTCTCTCAATTTCATACCTCTACTTTCAACGCTACCTGCGCCTATTAAAGTAACTTGCGATAAGGTAGGATTTGAATATGGAGTAGCTGTATTTGATTTTCCGCTATTATCAGCTTCTATACCTCTGTCTCCTTCACCTTCAATTTGTTTTGCCAACCAGTATTGTCCTTTACCTGACCAACCGTAAGTCCAGTCAAAACAATCATCAGTAGCACCGTATACATAGGCATATTTTACGTTTACCGTTCCACCAAAAAATTCAATACCATCATCTGTACCATGAAAAATTTGTACATATTCTATAGTTGTACCCGCACCTACACCATAAAGAGTAAGACCATTAGCTTCATGTTCTTCATCTAAATTAATTCCAGTATATTCAAAACGGCAATATTTCAATACTCCTGAATTATCGTTTGCATCAGTGCCACCATATACAGCATCGCCAATTTCTGAAGATCCGGTACCACCTGAAAGATTTATTGGAGCTTTTCCACAAATATGTAAAGAACCCCATGCACCAGACTCTTTTTTATCAGCAGTAAAAACTATTGGATTTGTAGCAGTACCTTCTGCCATAATTTTTGCCCCTTGCTCTATAAGTAAATAAGAAATGGTAGAAGAAACAGCTTCGATGGTTGTTCCTGCTTCAATAGTAAGCGTTACCCCAGATTTTACTTTTACATCTCCTTTTATTACCCATACTTTATCGCTTGTAAGCTTTTTGTCTGCAGAAATTTCTCCAGTTAGAACAGTGTCAACTTCTTCTTCAACTTCGTCTTCTTTGCACGATACTACGCTCAGACTTAAGGTAAAAAACATCGCCATAATGGCTAATAAACTTAATTGTACTTTTTTCATTTTCTTAATTTTTAGTTAAACAATTTATATAATAGAATTTTTAATATACATTAAAAGGAATATGATAAGCTTAGAGAAAACGATCTACCGGATCTTGTTTCTTCTAAATCGGCATGGTTGATATATGACTGATTATCATTATTATATTCTCCATATCCCTGTGTGAGTTTTTTCTTGAAATCGAGTATGTTTTTTGCACTAAGACTTATGCCAAACTTTTTTGAGAATGTAGTTTTTACGATACAATCGAAGGAGTGGAAAGGCATTTCGAAAATACTGCCTACCCCATTGGCTCCTACTGCATACATACGTTTGCCATAGACATTGTAAACCAAGGAGAGTCTGGTAGAGTGTTTTTTGTCCTTGCCATAAAGAAAATCATAACCCAAATCGGCATTCAATAAAAATGGAGAAGCTCCTTGCATAGCACGTCTTTTTTCGGTATCGTTTGCATTGCTATCTACTTCTATAAGCGTATATATGTAAGAAAAGTTGCTCCCTACAAAAAACTGCTCAGTCAGATATTTTTTCACCTCCACCTCAAAACCTGCTGCTATACCTTTTTGGGTATTTTTAAAAGAATAAACAATAGAACCTCCTTGTGGTTTGGCTATACGCTCAATAGGTTCGTCTAAATATTTACCATAAAAACCTATAGAAATGAGCTCTTTGCTCTTGGGGAACCATTCCCATTTAATATCAATATTGTAATTGTATGCATTGTCGAGATAGTTTTCTATTGATGAATTCACGTTCGTTCTGTTGTTTGGTTCCCCTACAGTTTTCTTTTCACCCATTTTAGGGATAACCAAAGCCGGCGATTTTTCATTAAAACTTGGTCTGGTTATGGTTCTACTGGCAGAAAATCTGATATTCGATTTTGGCGTTGCAGCATATTTAATATTGAGCGCCGGAAAAAAGTCGTGCGATTTTATTGTGTAAGGCACCTCAACATCAGCATTATTATATGCATAGATAGTCATATCAGAATATTCATAACGTATGCCCATGTTGTAGGTAAGCTTATTTACCGTAAATACATAATCGGCAAAACCCGAGACATTTAGATACATTCCATTATATTTCATCGGGTAACTGTTTCCGTTGGTTACATAAATGAGATCTTCTGCAAAATGTTGCTCAGAGAATAAATCCATAGGCGATTGCGGATCTACTTCATAATTGTCTAATGCTTTATAATTGTAATAAAATACATATGATTCATAACTTTTCTGTTTAAACATGCTCTCCGTACCAAAACAAAAATGGTGTTTGCCTTCTTGAGCTTTATAATCGAAAACAAGGCTTCCATTATAGCTATTTTCATATTCATCGCTAAAAAATCTCAGAGACTCCTGAGCGTTAAGGGCATAAGGGGTAAATTGTGGTGCTGCTTCTGGTTTATCGAAAGAATTTTGTCGGCGATCAGGAACAACATCGGTACTCTTAGCAAAACCTAATTTATATTCCAAACTCAATTTTTCTCTTAATAAATGTGTTCCTATAATTTGCGAATAGAGTAAAGACTTTTCCTCAAACTGCATGTTTCTTGCAAAAATATTTGTACCCTCTGAATTATAACCGCGTTTTTCATCTACAACATCGCTGGTGCTTTTGGTATGAAATAAATTTATTTTTATAATCTGTTTCGGATTGAAAATGAGGGAGTAGTTTACAAGGTTAGTAAACAAGGTATTATAAGCATACTCATCTACACTATACAGTGCAAAGGGAGTTCCGTCACTCTTTAAATCTGCTTTGAAGGTGTCATCGAAAAACTCATATTTATTATCAAACGAACTGGAGATAAGCAGACCCATTTTCAGCCTTTCGCCCACTTTAAATAACTTTCCACCGGCTATACCCATAGAAATGCTGGGCATAGATTGCGCAGTTTTATAGCTCATATCAGAGGCAAAAATATCTTTACCTGTACCCTTAGATGTTTGGTTTCTATTTACCACCTTATACTCTTCGGGCATTAAATCGTACCTGTCTTGCGTACCTGCACCCCAGAAAGCATTTTTTACGGTGGTAGAAGAAAATTTATGTTCATTGAAGGTAGAAATTGTATTGAAACCAGTTCCGGCACTTATAGTAATGAAAGGCTTCTCAGGATAGTCTTTTGTTTCTATATTTATGAGAGCACCGGCATAATCGCCATAATTTTTAACCGAATATACTTTGCTTACGCCAATATTCTTAACAACATCGGCAGGGAACAAACTAAGATCTATAACTTTTTTGTAGGGTCGGGAGACGAAATGGGCATTCCATTTAGATTTGCTACATTATATCGGTCGCCTAAGCCTCTCACAAACAGTTGCGTGGAACCCATCATAGAAATCCCTGACATCTTCTTTACCCCTGAAGCTACGTCGCCGGCACCTTTTCTGGAAAGCTCCATAGCGCCCATGCTTTCTTGCATAATGGTAGCTTTCTTCTGCTGACTGATAGTTGCTGCCTCAGACTCTCTGTTGAGTTTCGCCTGCACCGCAACTTCTTCTATCTGAATATCTTCCGATAGCAATTTGAAATCTAAAACATGCGTTTTACCTATTTCAACTTTAATATTTTTTTTTTTGAGTCTTATAAGATATGTATGAACACTCTGCTGCATAAACCCCCGGTTCAAGTTCTATGGTATAGCCACCGTCAAAACCGGTAATCATACCTTTTTTTTCCGTTCCGGATGTAAAGGTTATTGCAGCGCCAATGAGTTCTTCACTTGTTTTTGAATCTGAAACTTTTCCTGTAATACTTCCCTTCTTGTTTTGTGCATTAAGTCCGCTATTGAATAACAGAATTAATAGAAATACAAAACGTCCCTTTACTAAAGATGAATAATTCATTCGTTTGTTGCTATTAAAAAAAATTGCTTTATAGATATTTGGTGAGAGCAAAAGTAGATGTGCAGTTTTAAGTACATCTTAATGATACTTTAAGTTTATGTAAATATTTCAAAAATTACTTAATAAACTCTATCAATGCACATTAAGTGATATTTGTGAGGGTATATACTCATATTTTTAACGATTTAGCCTTAGTATATGTTAATAATTAATTAACATAAGGTTAAGATGTACTTCATTATATATATATAGTTTTGACCAACTATTTAAATACTATGAGTGATAAGTTTAATAAAATATTAATAGCAGACGATGAACCGGATATCATCGAGTTCTTGCAGTATAATTTAGAAAAAAACGGTTTTATCGTGATTTCAGCTATAAATGGTAGACAAGCTCTAGACTTGGCTATTAAAGAGAAACCCGATCTCATATTACTTGATATAATGATGCCCGAACTTGATGGTGTAGAAGTATGTAGAGAATTGAGAGACCGTGCAGAGTTTAAAGATACGCTCATAGCTTTTCTAACCGCTCGAAGCGAAGATTATTCGCAAATAGCTGGTTTTGAAGTTGGTGCCGATGATTATATGACCAAACCCATAAAACCAAGAGTTTTGGTGGCAAGAATAAAAGCACTACTTAAGCGCAAAGAAGTTGCTGCGCCTCCTATAAATCTTAAACAATATGGAGAATTATCTATCGATGTTGAGAAAAGACTCATTATCATAAATGATATTCCCTATCATCTACCCAAAAAAGAATACGAAATACTCAATCTGTTAGCATCTAAACCGGGTAAAGTTTTTACTCGCGAAGAAATTTACCACCTAATATGGGGTTTTGATATCTTTGTTGGCGACCGCACAATAGACGTGCATGTGAGGAAAATAAGGGAAAAGATTGGCGAAGACTTTATAAGAACTATAAAAGGAATTGGGTATAAATTTTCTTCAGCCAACCAGTAGTTTCTATCCTTTAAGTTTAAAATTTATAATTTGTCTCCACTTGTATTTTATAACATCTGCAAAATATGCGGTACTATATGGGGCATTTTTATACTTCTTGTATTCATATATTAAAAAAATTCTGTTATTTTGCCTTATTTACTTATTTTCAACTCAATCTATACTTCGAAAGAAAGTTTGAGATATCGGGAATCGGTAATTTATCATCTGTTAAAAAATTAAATTTATGATGCAAAATAATATGACTAAATATTGTGTAATAGTATTGTTCTTCATTACTATTTTCTCAGTTTCAGCTCAAGATACCATAATAAATAAATGGAAAAACGGGCAAACAAGCAGTACCGGACGATTGGTAAATGGCTTTGAATATGGTCTGTGGACATACTGGAACCAGCAAGGGGTGAAAGAACAGGAAACAGAATTCAAAAAAGGACAGATTCATGGCAGACTAACCTATTTCTACCCAAACGGGAATAAAAAAAATGAAGGTTTTTTTGTGATGGGTATTCAAGACAGTATTTACCATGATTGGAATGAAACTGGAACTTTAACACAAACCGGATATTTTTCTAAGGGTAAAAAAGATAGTATCTGGATCAGCTATTTCGAAACCGGAGAAATGCAAAAAAGAATTCAATACATTAAAGATACGGTAAAACTGCTCGACTATTATTCAAAACCTTCCACAGCTCTGATAACCAACGGCGAAGGTCTGTATTCAGAATACTGGGAAAATGCAAAACTCAAGGAAAAAGGAGCTTACAGCAAAGGTTTACAACATGGCGAATGGCAATTCTACTACGAAAACGGCACACTCCGCTCTAGTGGTTCATTTTCTTATGGCGACCGTGTTGGAAATTGGGTTTCATTTTATGAAGATGGAGCTAAACAAGAAGAACTGAATTACGATAATGGGAAAAATGTATATTGGTTTAGAAATGGTGAAAAAGAATTTGAAGGCTATATAAAAAATGGCGAGAAAGATTCTGTTTGGACGTATTGGTACAATCAAGGAAATATTCGCACACAACTGTTTTACAAAAAAGGATTACAAGTAGGTCTGCAAACCAAATGGTATCCAAGTGGTGTAAAAGAAGCCGAAATAACTTATGCCAACGACCAGAAAAACGGCTATGCTGTTTGGTGGTTTGACGATGGAAAAAAAGATATGGAAGGTTACTTTACAAACGATAAACAGTCGGGCACCTGGACCTATTGGAGAAAAGACGGTGGAAAAGGAAACGAAGGCAACTACGCAGACGGAAAAATGACCGGAACATGGACATGGTGGTATGCCGATGGAAGTCTTTGGAAACAAGGAAACTACAAAGATGATTTAAAAACCGGTACATGGACAACATTCTACGAATCGGGTAAAAAATTTAAAGAAGGCGATTTTGCTGCCGATAAAGAAAACGGACTTTGGCAACAATGGTACGAAAACGGCAGTTTGCTTATGAGTGGTTATTTCGAAAATGGTAAAATGACCGGACTTTGGCAAGAGTGGTTTGAGAATGGTCAGAAAAAATATGACATAGAGTACAAAAACCACCTGATGGACGGCAAAGCTAATTACTGGTTTGAGGATGGTAAAAAACGTGTTGAGAAAAATTATTCAGAAGGTCTTCTTAACGGTATTTATACAACATATTTCCCTAATGAAAAGGTAAATATTACCGGGTTTTATGTAAAATCTTGCACCTCTACCAACATAAAATGCAAAGAATTGAAAAATGGCTTGTGGAAGTATTATAATGAATATAACAGCCTTATACGCGAAGAAACTTATAACTACGGCATTCCTCACGGCATATGGCGTACATACTACAAAGAAGGTCCGCTTGAAACAGAAATATTCTACAAAGAAGGTAAGAAAAATGGTGCATACAAAAGACTGGCTATTACCGGAGAGATGTTATTCGAATCGGTATTTAAAGATGATAAACAAGTGAAAATAAAAACCGATAACAGCACAAAAAATTTAAAGATACAATACTAAATAATATTTTTTAATGAACACATTTATTGGAATAATTCCGGCACGCTACGCATCTACAAGATTTCCGGGCAAACCATTAGTTAAAATTAACGGTAAACCAATGGTGCAACATGTTTACGAACAGGCATCAAAAGCTATAGAACAGGTATATATTGCAACAGACGATTCTAGAATAGAAGAGGCAGTACTACAGTTTGGCGGTAAAGTAATCATGACATCGCCCGAGCACCAAAGTGGTACCGACCGCATAGCCGAAGCTGTTGCATCGCTTGAGAAACTAGGTGTATTTGCCAATGTAATCATAAACATACAAGGCGACGAACCGTTTATAAAAACCGAACAGATTCAACAACTTAAATCTTGCTTTCTCAAAGAAGAAACGCAAATAGCAACGCTCATAAAAAAAATTGAAAAAGAAGAGGAGTTGTTCGATACTAATAAACCAAAAGTAGCAATAACCACAACTGGCAAAGCCCTTTTGTTTTCTCGCTCTACTATACCCCACGTAAGAGGCAGAGAAGTATTTGACTGGTTTAGAAAAGCAAGTTTCTTCAAACATATTGGCATTTACGCCTATAAAACTGAGGTGCTTAAGGAAATAACTCGCTTACCACAATCATCGCTCGAACTGGCAGAATCGCTAGAGCAACTCCGATGGTTGGAAAATGGATACATAATACAAACTGCCGTTACCGACTTTGAAGCTATGGCTGTAGATACACCTACCGATTTGGAAAATCTATTGGCTTCACTCAAAAATACGGTAATAGAATAATAATTTTAATCAAAAATTCATGACAATAATAGGCAGCCAAACTGAGAAAAATCTTCTCTCTGCATTTGCAAACGAATCAGTTTCTAGAAATACCTACCTCTTCTTTGCCGACAAAGCAAAAAAGGAAAAACTGATTACTATTGCAAATATTTTTAATGATACGGCCGACCATGAACTCTCTCATGCCAAAACATTTTTCAAGTTTCTTGAAGGAACAAACGTTTCTATACAATCAAAATTTTCAATTAAACCCATTGCCAGTACTTTAGAAAATCTTAAATTAGCAGCTGCGGATGAACATACAGAATGGACAAACACCTACCTTCATTTTGCAGAAGTTGCTAAAGAAGAAGGTTTTAGTGCCGTTGCAGCAAAATTTAAGCTTATAGCCTCTGTTGAAGAACAGCATGAAAGGCGATTCCTGCAATTTATTTCGCGATTGGAAACCAAAACCTTATACAAAAGAGAGGTTGAAATTCAATGGAAATGTCTGAAATGTGGTTTTGTTCATACTGGCACTTTTGCACCAGAAGTTTGTGCAGCATGCAATCATCCTCAAGGCTATTTTTCGCCTATAGAACCTGCATATTAAGAATATATATTGCGATTCTATGAACCTAATGTTGCGGTTGATTATCTGAAGTTTAGCTGCAATGTTTTTTTGTATTGTAATTAAATATATGAATTATAACTAAATTCCAAAATTATTATGAGTATCAAAGGTACAGAAACCGAAAAAAACCTGCTTAAAGCATTTGCAGGAGAATCTCAAGCAAGAAACAGATATACATTTTTTGCGAAAGAAGCTAAAAAAGAAGGCTTCGAACAAATAGCTGCTATCTTTATTGAAACAGCCGAACAAGAAAAAGAACATGCAAAACGTTTTTTCAGCTTCTTAGAAGGTGGCGATGTTGAGATTACTGCAATGTATCCGGCAGGTAAAATTGGCACTACAGCAGAGAATTTGAAAGCTGCTGCTATGGGCGAAAATGAAGAGTGGACTGTTCTATATCCTGAATTTGCAAATATTGCTGAAAAAGAAGGTTTCAAAGAGGTTGCTACTGCTTTTAGAATGATTGCAAAAGTAGAAGTAGAACACGAAAAACGCTACAACAGACTATTAGCTAATGTGTTAGAAAATAAAGTGTTTGAGAAAGCAGAAAAAACAAACTGGAAATGTACAAACTGCGGTTATGTACATGAAGGAACAAAGTCGCCTGAAAAATGTCCGGCTTGCCAACATCCTAAATCTTACTTTCAAGTAAAAGAAGAAAATTATTAATTGAAAATTTTAAATTGAGGTTCCTAAATTGATGCCTCATTTCTAAAATTATCATCAAAACATAAAAGGAGGTTCACAAAAACCTCCTTTTATTGTTTTATACAATTTGAATTATATTATTGATATGGAAGTTTTTTTAAGACTACCGTATTTTTTACTTTACTTTTATAATATCGTTCTTTATAGCGAACATAACCAAATTTACCGTATTGTTTACATTGGTTTTGCTGTAAAGGTTAGATTTATGACTCTCTATAGTTCTAGAACTGAGACAGAGTTTGTCGGCAATTTCTTTATTAGAATACCCACGGCAGGTAAGTTCCAAAACCTCCATTTCGCGCTCGGTAAAATCGAGTTCGTTTTTTCTCTTTTCCTTCTCTTCTTTTGTAAAAATTACATTTTGCAGAAGTTTCTGAGAGAAAAAGTTTTCGCCTTTAATTAATTCATCCATAGCCTGTTCTAGCTCTTTGCTACCTGCCTCTTTCAGCACAAAACCTTTTACACCGGCATGTATCATTTTATAGTAATACTCCTCATCGCCAAACATTGATAGGGCTAGAATTTTTACTTTCGGATTTATTTCTAAGCATCTTTTGGTTGCTTCAATACCGTTCATGTTTGGCATAGATATGTCCATCAACACAATAGCTACATCATTATACTCTTCAAATTTGCTCAAAAAGTCGAGTCCGTCTTCGGCTTGTTGCACAATTTCATATTTATCACTTTTTGAAAAGGCAAACACAAGTCCTTCTCTAAACATTTTGTGATCGTCAACAATAAAAACTTTTTGTTTGGTCATGATTATTATAATTTATTTCGGTTGAAAAACTGCTTCATTTATAGCAATAACACAAGTAAATCCATACCCTAGAACACTAGTCATCTCTGCTGTGGCAGGAAGCGAATTTACCCGATTGAGAATGTTTTGTAAGCCCATACCTTTTTCCTCTTGCATGGTTTTTCTTATGTCGAAACCAACACCATTATCGGAATATTTAAATTGAAATGATTTATTTTCTTTGTGCAAAGAGATTAAAATCTTTGTAGCCTTTGAATGTTTGAGCGAATTATTGGTCAGTTCGCATACTATTCTAAATAGAGCAACTTCTACACTCTCGCTGAATCTGGTTTTTAGCTCAGTATCAAATTGAATATCAACTTCTTTGTGTGCTTCTTTTATTCGTAATAAAAATGTATTGGCAGCAGAAACGAAACCAAAATTTCTCAACAAATGTGGTCTCAAATCGTTTGATATTTCTTTTACCGTTTGAATAACTTCGTCGTTTATCTCGAACAATTTTTTGATAATTGTTTTTCTGTCAGTTTCATCAACCTCGTCTTCAAGCGTATTAAGATATGTTTTTATGGTAGAAAGCAAGGGGCCAATTCCATCGTGCAATTCCTCTGCAAATTTAGACTTGTCGCGCTCTTCGGTTTGTAAAATTGTTTTAATTATATTTTTCTGCAAGTTCTTTTTTAAACTGATATTCCTTATTATATGAAGTAATGCTGTAGTTCCATTATGAATAATAGTCTGAGCTTTTACCTCAATAGTCTCTATGAGATCGTTATTTATGACATCAAACTCTAAAACTGCAATACCGTGTTTAACAGCATTTTCGAAATAGGTATCTGTATCAATAAAATTTACATATTTATTTAGTATCGTTTTAAAATCTACAATTGCTTCTTTTAAATCAAATATTGATAAGGTAGATATGTTAGAATCAACTATTTGACCTTCCAAATCGGTTATGGTAAGTCCGTCATGAGTAGCATTAAAAATGTTTCTGAATGTACGCTCATGCTCATGCTTATAGAAAGCATAATTGAGGGTAATTTCAAGCGTTTTCTCTTCATAAGGCTTTATAATATAGCCATAAGGAGAGGTGTTTATAGCTCTGTTTACGGTACTCTTGTCGGTATAGGCGGTAAGGTAAATTATAGGCACATTCATAACCGATAGTATTTGCCTACTGGTTTCTATACCGTCTATACTTCCTTTTATATTGATATCCATCAAAATAAGATCGGGTTGCAGTTTTTGGGCTTTCTCTATTGCCTCGGCTCCATTGTCAACAATACCTGCAATCTCATAATTAAGCTCTTCCAAATCATTTTTTATAGACAATGCAATAATGCGAGTATCTTCAACTATTAATATTTTCTTCTTTTCATTCATATTTTAGCATTTAAAAGAACTGTGATATATATTGAAATTATCTACCTTTTTTTTCATATTGCATTACTAAAACGTATTATATAATGCGTACCATCAACGCGCTGCAACGTAATGTCTGCTTCTATTTGTTGGCACAGACTCAAAACCAGTTCCATACCCAAAGAATCGGTCTTTCCTAGATCATATTTTTGTGGAACCCCTACGCCATTATCGCCAATTTTAATTTCTATTGTATGGTCTGTTTCAGTTACAATTACATAGATAAGCGGCTCATCACTACCATCTTCCCAACGTGTGGTATCGCTAAAAGCATATTTTAGACTATTGGTAATAATTTCATTCAAAATGAGACCCAATGAAATAGCAGTATCAAGATTTATTGAAATATTATGAGCACTTATTTGTGTTTTTACATATACTTGCCGGTAACTTGATACCAAATGATTTACCAGAGTTTTTATATAGTCTTGAAAATTTATCTTCTCCAAATCGCCTCCATCATAAAGCTTCTCGTGTACCAGAGCCATTGACTTTATACGATTTCTACTTTCGGTAAAAGCTTTCTCCAAAGCCGGATCTTTAACTATAGATGATTGGAGCTTAAGCAGTGAAGATATTACCGCCATATTATTTTTTACCCTATGATGAACCTCTTTGAGCAAAATCTCTTTGTTTTTCAAGTTCGATTCGGCTGTTTCTTTCTGTAGTATGAGCGTTTCTTCAAGATTTTTCTTATAAACGTGCATAGCAGCCTGATTGATGAAAGCATTTACAATATTCTCATTTTCAATTTTTTCTTCATTAAGTGCAAAGAAAACAATTCCGTAAAGATTTGTATCATAGTGCATTCCCGATGCATAAATATTTGAATAGCTTGTGTATGAACAAATATCTTTGATCAACAGCGGAATAGATTCTATGTCAACCTGAAAAGCATGCAGACTTTTATGTAAAGTTTCGTTGAGCGTATCGTTATGTATATAAAAAAATTTATCAATATATTCTTTCGACGGTTGTTTTTGCTTACTTATAAGTTCAATTACTTGCAACTGTTTATCATTTTCTGTAGCTTTTGCTACTATTACCATAGAATTAGGAATAAACTCAGAAATACCTCTTCCTAAGTATTTTAAGATTGATGTTGAGTTTTTGAGCAATACCAAATCGGTAGAACAATTACTCAAAAGCAATAAATTTGTCTGATATATTCTATTTTTCTTCTCAATTAATTTTCGTTCAGAGATATCTACCAAACTCATTATTACGTGCTCTTCATTATTTAATAGTATTGCAGTAACATTTTTAAGTACAAATCTGCCATTTATATTACATTCATGTTCATTTTTATTTAACTGCTCTTTACAAAAGCATATATCAGATTCTCTTGTACTGCAAATTATTTCAGAACATTTTTTATTAAATAATTGTTCTTTAGTTAAGGATAATAGCTTACATATGTATTCGTTGCAGTTAATTATTTTTTTTGTATCAATTTGAATTAATATTATTCCAACCTTTACAGATTCTATAATCATATTCAGCAGTTGGTTATTTTGCTGTAGGAGAGTACTCATGCGTTGTAAATCTTCATTCTTTTCCTTTAGTTTCACCAAACTAAGACCGTAGTCTTTTTCAATAAGATCTACAACATCATATAATTCATGCAACTCATTTGGAATAGGATAATCATTAGATTTTGAAATGTTTGAACCTAGCCAGGAAATAGAATTAAGTCTGTTTCTCAATTTATTCAAGTCAGACTTACGAATCACAATTTCCTTATTATCGTCAATTTGCTCTTCATAGCAGGCTCCATCAATCAATTGTAATGCTTTTTCAATTGCCTCAGCATAATTTTCAGCAATAATTACCGGATATTTCGGTAAATTATCAACTATTTCCAAAGCACTTTTAAAAACAGTTTTCATGAGTGCTGAAAGACTGAAAACAACATAACCCAATAATCGCTGCGACTCTTCTTTTGCTTTCTCTATCTGATAATTCCGTTCTTCTACAGTAGGAAAATTATAAAGCTCTGTGTAATCTTTTATTTCTACAATTCTAGCAGACTTTCCAAAATAGTGTTGTATTGCCTTTTCTCTCAATTCGTAGTATACCACTATGTTTGACTTACTCATGTCTCCTTTTGCCGAACAGAGTAAAATTGAACTACCTAACTTGCTGAATGTAACATGATAATGCTCATTAACTTTCATATTAATGAAAGCTTCATTTTCGAATATTGCAAAACCCGAAATTTCGCAAATTTGCATATATGTCTCTAGCTCTTTCAACCTTACTGATAATTATAGTATTCTGTAAATTCCTAATCTTTCTACTGTAAAATTGCGGAGTATAAACAAAAAATTACAGTCACCTAAATTAAACAAACCATATCACATCAAAAATTGATTACCGATGATTTAGAATATCATTTTAGGTAATAATACTTAGCGTTTTTGGCATTTTATTACTGATTTATATTTTCAATACATATTAAAACACATATATTTGCAGCCAAAATTTATAAATATGGGCTTTACGAATAATGCAAAATTCAGAGCATATTATCTGCTTACGCTAATTTGTGTTATATATATGTTTGACTATGCCGACAGGCATGTAATGGCGTCATTACTACCATTCATAAAGGCAGAATGGCAAATTGCCGATATGGACTTAGGTCTACTTACCAGTGTTGTTTCACTTACAATAGGCATCTTTACTATTCCGCTTTCAATTTTGGTAGATAGATGGAGCAGAAAAAAGATGATTTCCATAATGGTGTTTGTATGGAGCATAGCAACGCTTATGTGTGCATTTGCCGAGAATTATTATCAATTACTAGCATTTAGAGCGCTTACCGGTTTGGGCGAAGCAGCTTATGCCTCGGCAGCAGTAGCTATGATAATGAAGACATTTCCAGGCAATCATAGAGCAAAGTTTATAGGCTTCTACAACGCCGCTGCACCTCTAGGAGCAGGTCTAGGAATGGCTGTTGGCGGATATATAGGTATGATTTACGGTTGGAGACATGCGTTTGGCATTGTAGCAATTCCGGGAATTATTTTGGCTGTACAGTTTTGGTTTGTAAACGATTATAGAACAATTCCGCTCACTGAAAAGAGTTTGCGTTTTATGGAGCGTTTAAAAATGACCTTACTTACCATTGTAGATTTATTGAAAATAAAAACACTGTGGTATATGTACTTCTGTTATGCTCTGATTATAGGAGTTAACACATCGGTACTAAACTGGAGTCCCTCATATTTAGAACGCTTTCTGCATTTTAATCGTTCCACTGCCGGATCGCTCTCAGGAGCAATAGCAGCCTTGGTTTTGATTGGTGCACCTTTGGGTGGCTACATTTCAGATCGTTGGCTTAAAATTGACAAAAATGCGAAGCTCAAAGTGTCATATATAAGCACAATTTTATCGGCTATAGCACTTGGAGTTGCCCTGTTTACCGATAATAAGACATTGGCTATGACCGGTTTTTTTGTATTCGGAATTTTCACGGTTATGTATCTAGCTCCGGCTACATCTATCATACAAGAGGTTGTAAATCCGGGTATGCGGGCCAGTAGCTTTTGGTTTTAATGTTATGTTTATGAATTTGATAGGTTCATTCCTTACTCCGGTTAGTATTGGCTATATTTCTGACAAAACCGACTTACGTTTTGCATTGCTGTTTTTGCCACTCATGCTAATCGTTGCTACTGTTTTATTTATATTTGCAAAAAAACAATATTTTAAAGATTTAGAAATAATCAAAAATTCTCCTACCGAATAAGCTTGCGAATGTTAGCGAGATTTTATAGTTCTTACATTTAAACATACTGACAATCACGAAAATTTGTTGCCAATATTATTTGTCTACTGCTTTTGTATCTACCGCCAACGTCAGTGTCTTCACTGACGTTTACATCTCTCGTTTGGGTTTCAATCCAAACCATAAAAATAATATCTCACACTAAAATCCATTATTCAAAAACCACCTTCTTGTCTTTCGGATATTTAACTGAATATTTTAGTTGGAGTTCTTTTGTCTCATTAGGATTGAGACTAATATTCCATTCAATGAAACCTGTAGAGGCATCTAAAACACCTCCCGACAATTCCAGTGTTTCAACTTCAATTTCTTTAAGGGTAGAAACCGGAATCTGGTCGGTTATGGTAGTAGAAACAGCATAAGACTTATTGTTTCTAACGGTAATTTTATAACCAACAGATTCTTTCTTGTTTGGACCTATAAACTGACGAGTTGTGAAATCGGAAATTTTCTCGCGCTTAACGCTTATATTATTGTCTACACCAAAAGAAAGTTCTAGTGTGTCGCTCAACTCTTGGGTGTTGATGTATGATTTGCCCACATAGGAATTCTCAAGATATATGTTTGCATCTCCGTCAAGCAATTCTGCTTTGTACCAATCATGAATTTTTCCAATTAGAAACACATGAGCCGATAATTTTGGTACCGATTGATATTCAAACGACGCATCAATCTTTGCCTCTCTATATTGAATAGTGGTTGTGGTATTGTTTGAAAGTACTGTCTGAGGTACATTAATAACGTATTCGTTGGTTGTTTCATTTTTTACTGTTATAGCAGATGGTTGAGAATAACCAAATGAATTATCAGCTGATAATTCCGTCATTTCCTCACTTTTCATGTCAAAATCACCATCGACAACACTCATTTTCATCAACCCTGGTTTACTATACTGATTTGCATACCCTAAAAAGAAAATCCCGAGTTTTGGAATTTGTGCTGATACATTGGTTTGTGCGGTTGACAAAACCAAGTCAACATCTTTCCAATCTATGCCGGTGTTTTGTGTAATATTTGCTTTATGCGTTATCGTTAGTGGGTTTCCTATTCCACCAAATCTTATATCGTAACTCGGAAACCACGACGCGTTTTTTACCACATAGCTACATTTTAGTTTTGATGTCTTGTTTTGTTTCGCATCTATTGAAATAAGAATAACTCCACCCGGCAATTCTGCTTTACTATTCAATGCACTTAACTGCTGATTGAGCTTATTGATGTTTTTATTAAGTTCATTTACATCTCGCTGTCTTTTCAACACTTCAAAACTAAGCGTTTCTATGCTTGTGCCGTAATATTCATGCAGGGTTTTGAATGTTTCTGTTGGAATAACTTGCTCTTTTCCTGCAATATCTTTATTTACATTGAGGAATTCAATTTTTTGGTTGAGTACTTTTATCCACATATTCTCATCTTCAACTTTCAAATTGAGTGCCTCTACTTTAGCCTGTAGTGCCTCTATTTGTTTGTTGCGCTCCAATTCTTTGGTATAATCGGTTTGATGTTGTACATTGAGAATGGTGAAGGCTCCATCGCCATCTACACGTACACTTTCGGGTTTTATATAGGGAGAAAGTCCGGTAAGCTTCAAAATCATTGGTCCTTGAAGTATTGGTACTGAGGCTTCCATATCTATTTGAGCACCTGAAGTAAAAACGGTTACTTTTTTAATACTTGCACTGATTTCCTTCTCTACTTGAGCAAAAGAAACAATATGAATTGCACCAAAAATGCAGAAAAGTAAAAGGATTTTTTTCATCTGGCAATAATTTGAAATGAGTTTGAAAATGCTTAATAATATTCAATCAAAAGTAATAAAAAAATATAAAACATCTAAACTCGGAGTGCGACGCCAAGTCGCGCCCCGAGTTTAGATGTTTTAATACGGTCGTACTTGTTTTATGTATATTTTTCGTGGACTTACCTGTGAGTCTACTTTAAACTCAATATCAAGTCCGTAACTGCTATAGGAACAATTACATTTATATACATTAATAAAGAAATGTTGTTTAATAATTGTTACATATTCAGCCAATGTAAACAACTCTTCTTTTGTCATTACATGCTCAGTAGAATTCGGATATACGTTTGAGTAACTATTATATTCAAGTGTGTAGGGTTCTACTCCTAAAATTGAAAATGTGTAAATCACAACTTCATCGTTAATAATGTTTGGCGGCGGACTCACCACATTCAGCTCATTGTATTGCACATTTATTATATATGCCGGATTTGCATTATATGGGTTTATTGTGATAATTACTCCATTTGCATCTTCTTCGCCAAAGGTGCGTTGTACCAATATTCCCATGGCACATGATTGCTGATTTATTTTAAAGTACTCTCTCTCTTCAAATGCTGCATAATTCCAAAGACTAGCCCATACTTTTTTTATTGCCATATCTACCGGCTTTTCATTATCGTCTATTTTTCCGGTAAACGACTCATATAGTCCGGCACCATTAAAACCCTCAATATCTTCGGCATTGGTCGATGAACGAAATCTGTAAGCCGAGAACCGTTTATCCTTAAGCAATTGGGTAGTTACCAAATCAAGCAAATAAGTATCTAAAGGCGAATTTATAATACTGTCTTGCAACTTTTTGAGTAAGCGTTTTTTCACTTCGGTGTTTGAATTGAAATCATTATTGTTAATCATTTCTGCTATAAAAGTTTGCAATCCATATTTTTCTAGGTGGCTTTGATAATAGTAAAAAGGTATTGCAAAATAATTCTCAGGCAATGGTGCTTCCATGTTCATAGAATTAAATGCTTTGTATAATTCAGCAAAATTGGCTGCTTTTCCTCCAATTTTTTTTATGTCATTAATTGAGGCTTTCTCAAGGTCAATTAAACCTCTGCTGTAAGTATCTTTTTCTAAAGTGATAGGATTTGATGGTTCAATAGAATTCCAGAAAATAGTTGCCTCTTCTATTGTTGCACTTCTTATATAAAAAGAATCTCTGCTAACTTCCAAATATACAAGTTGATTAAGTAAAGAGTCGAGTTTTGGATTCTGAAATCCATCGCGCAAGCCCATGTTTGGGGTGCCACGGTTATGACTCAACACATTAACATGACTGAGTGGTGTTTGAAATTCTGTAGTAATAAGTCCGGCAACAACCGGAATGTCTATAGGAACACCATTGGTCAAAACAATATCATGCTTTTGTATAGATTCTGTAGTAATCTTTTCAAAATCAATTTTTCTCAGATAACCATAACTTTTAGCAACATTAAGTGCCTGATAGTTCTGATTGTTGAAAATTTCGTTGGGTGTAATTGTAGGTACATTTTTGCACAAATCCCAAGAGGCGTTTGTAGAGTAAAAAAGTAAATTATTCTTGATATACGAAGTTTGTAATATCTTTTCGTAACACCATTCTACTTCGCTACATGTAGCTCCGTCGCCCGAGAAAAATTCAAATGTATAAACATCCAAATCTTTAAAATAGTTTAATGTAATAGGATATAAGTATCTAGAAGACCCAGCATTATATTGCTCACTGTTAAACTTATGGTGGCTGTATGGATAGTCCATCATATCAGTGGCAAAACTATAATGATCAGTGTAAATTTGAGAATTGATGTAATATACCAAACCGCTCGATGAATCAACTATAACCTTGATAGATTCAACCTCACCAAAGTTTGTCTTCGGGGGCGAACTTTTTATCATATCAAATGCTTCTCTTCTTATCAATTCATTGAAATAAGAAAGCTCAAAATATTGCTTATTCAGCAATTGAATATTGAGCTTATCAAAGTCATACATAGAAGTAGAATCAAGAGCAATAGTGCGGTCGTAGTAATTTTCTTTTTGCAGATAGAGCGAATCTAAATCTAGTTTTTCTGGATTAGAACTTAATTTGAGTTTAGATATAAAAAGTTCGTTGTTTATGAACAATGCTTTATAAGTATATTTTCCTTTATCTGATATTATTTGAATAATGAAATATGCATTCTTAAACATTGCGGTAGAAACAGAACCACTTGTATTGGCTGAGTTTTGATTAAAAATAACATCACCATTTAGTGCAAACATTCGTAATTGTGCAGGAGTGTTAAAATTCCAAGAAAGAACATCTATAATATGAGAAAATCTTACTATTAAGCTGTCGGAGTCTTGGTCTGAATATAATTTAACATGCAATGAGAAATTTCCTTCTGATTGTGAAAGAGTTTTATAAGAAGTATCGGCAAGATGAATTGTTGCATTTTGAAGTGGTTTCCTTGTTCCCGCATCAGTAACCGTTCCGGAAATAGATATATTGTTTTGCCCTACCAAAAAAGTAAACAGTGCAATGACGAAAATGAAGGTCAAAAATGTTTTTTGTAACATAAATCTATTACTGAAATAATTCTTCTAGCAGTGTAAAGATAAACAATTAAAATTCAAACAACAAGAGCAATTTTGATAGAAATAATGAATTTTTAAATGCGATGGTAAAACAGCCTTTCATTCTTTTTTGATTATTTTTTTTTGATTTTGTTTAGGGTATGGGTGCTTTTTTGCATTATAGGTTTTAGATAGTCAAAACAATCTTATTTTCCAACTCGGAGTGCGACTCTATGTCGCGCCCCGAGTTTTGAAAAAAAAAAATTTAAAATAAAAGTGGGAACAAAATAGTATTATGATTATCTAACCAATGAATAACGTTATTTATTATTAATCTTTTAATTCATTCTGTCAAGGATTATGCTGAAATGTAAACGTAACATGAAAGCTAACAATTCTTGAGAATTAAGTTTTTAATCAAACTAAATTAAGTTTAAGGAATAACAAAAAAAATGAAAAACATTAAGAAAATCATATTAATAGCAACTGCAATGATATTGTTTTATTCTTACAGTTTCGCTCAGTCAGATTCCATTGAAACTAAAACAAGAATGAAAAATACAGTATTTGTTGAAATATTTGGAAATTCATTCTTTCTATATAATGTCGGGTATGACAGAATTTTGATGTCGAAAGGAAAGAGAAATATTTCGGCTGGATTAGGCACACAAGTTATCGATGGCGAATTTAGTCTATCGCCACAAGTAAATTATTTCTATGGTATTAAACATCATATTGAAACCGGGATAGGGTTTACATATTATTTTATTTCGGATTGTTATATAATTCCTGTTAGAATTGGATATAGATATCAAAAACCCGAAGGAGGACTTTTAATTAAAGTAGCTTTAACACCCTTTTATGGTAGAAATATCCCTTTTGATAACTCAAATTTTATGCCTTGGGCTGGATTAACATTGGGTTGGACATTCAAAAACTAATATTGAAATTTTTTACATGACATATAAAAAACTTTAAAAATAAACAAAGTCGGAGAACAACTACATATCGCGCTTCGACTTTATTAATTTAAAGGTTTCCGCAAAGAGGTTAAGAAATACTCTTTGCGGTTTTTTTTTGGAAACTTTGAAATACATGCCACAATTAACGCACTTAAATAGCTGAAAATCAATACCACCCCTTAGGGCTACAAATCGAAAATCCAAAACATCGCTATTGATCATCAGGTATTTATGAATCCAAAACCATCAAAAATGGCATTTTTTCATAAAAAAAGTGAAAAATGGGTTAAAATATGAAAAATGGGTTAATTAATTAGATTAAAATATGTATTCTTGCTGATTGTATTTGAAAACATTTTTTATATAACATTATCCTTTAAAAATTGTATTGAATTCCTATATTTGATATATGACAGCCGA
>JADKDL010000035.1 GCA_016714605.1 Bacteroidales bacterium
CTATACTACCGATGAACTGAGTATAAATATAAGAAGCGGAATGGTTTACGTGTCGCTCGAGGAAAAACTATTGTTCAATTCAGGAAGCGATGTGGTAAACCCAAAAGGAAAAGAAGCGGTATTAACACTTGCTAAAATTCTTAAAACCACCTCAGATATTACGGTAGTGGTTGAAGGTCATACCGATAGCGACCCTATTAAGAATCAATTATATGAAGATAATTGGGATTTGAGTACTGCCAGAGCAACATCAATTGTGCGTATCTTAACAGCCGAAAACGGTTTCGATTCAAACAGAGTAACCGCATCGGGTAGAGGATCTTTTCACCCTATCAAAACAAATGAAACAATACAAGGGAGAGCCAGCAATAGACGTACAGAAATTATCCTGTCGCCCGATTTTAAAGAATTATTCAATCTTATTTACTAAACAGTAATTAAGCAATAGTAAATATTGAGAAAAAAAAATAATAAAAATTTATTATGAGCAGTATCTTAATTGAAATAAGATTTAATGCCGTAACTAACTAATTTAGACGTATATTTAACAAAAAGTTGTATGAGAAAAGTAGCAATATTTATAATGATACTTGGTGTAGGATTAACAATCTTTTCTGCCACCACTTTTTTTACCAAAGAAAAAGTTGTTGATATTGGAAAAATAGAAATTTCCAAAGATAAACCATTCCACCTTTCATGGTCTCCGTATATTGGTCTTTCTGTAATAGCTATTGGTGGTGTTATTTTCGGATTGACATATTACAAAAATTAAAAAATTTTATTAGAAACGTCAGAATACTATAATTATAAATGAGCCTTTTGATGTTTCTATTTTTTGAAAACAATTTTGAATTAAATTAATCTCTTGAAATTATGATATTGTACATCAAATATATGGTAAGCAATCGTTGTAAGATGAAAGTGAATGATGAGTTGTTGAAACTCGGACTTCACTTTGTAGTAGAAATGGGAGCAGTTGATATTGTTGAAGATATAACTGTTTTACAACGCAAAGAAATTCGTCAAGCATTACTCAAATCGGGTTTGGAAGTAATGGACGATAAAAAATCTGTTCTAATTGAAAAAATTAAGAATGTAATAATTGAAATGGTTCATTATGAGGAAGAATTGCCAAAAACAAATTTCTCCGACTATCTGAGCGAGAAACTAAATTATGACTATACCTATTTGGCAAATTTATTCTCGGAAGAAGAAGGGGTAACCATTGAAAAATTTATTATTGCACACAAAATAGAACGAGTAAAAGAACTTATTATTTATGATGAGCTTAATATAACCGAAATAGCATGGAAAATGCACTATAGTAGTGTTGCTCATTTATCAAATCAATTTAAGAAAATAACCGGATTCACACCTTCACATTTCAAAAGTTTGAAAGTGAAAAAACGAATGGCAATTGAAGATATTTAACTTTTTCACTTTTAATTATTTATATGTACTTACGGTATATTTATTTCACTATAAATATACCGTTTTTTTTATGTGCAAAAATTCACATAATGAATTTTCTCTACGGTAAATGTAGAAATTTGTATGATTTTGTTTAACGTAATAACAAAATAATCTGCAATAATTTTATTTTTTATGAACATATTTTTTCAACCTTATTAAAAAAAATCATATTAAAATATATTTTTCAAAATTTTATTCTCTATTTTTTCTTTCTTATTACTAGTAAATAGCTTATATTTATTAATTAATGATTAATTTAGATTATTATTTTTCATATTGACAAAGAAAACTATTATTTGCAAAAGCAAATTTAAGGTGGAAATGAAAACAAACAATTCTAGTTCTTCAATTAAAAGTATCTGCTGATGAAGCTCAAAGATAAGATATTGAGATTATTACTCATATTGCTAGTTGTTAGTTTTCAACAACTTTTTTCTCAAAATAATGCACTCAAGTTTGATCGTATCTCATTGAACGACGGACTATCTAATAGTATAGTTCATTGTGTATTGAACGATAGTAAAGGTTTTATGTGGTTTGGAACCGATGACGGATTAAATAAGTTTGACGGATATAAATTTACCATATATAGACCAGTGTTAGGTGACACAACGAGTATTGCCAATAATATAATAAAATGTATTTATGAAGACAAGCAAGGTGTTTTATGGATTGGTACTGCCGGAGGCGGGTTAAATAAATTTAATAGAGATTCAGAAACATTTACCAGATATACTCATGATGTAGATAACAATCAGTCTCTTTCTGATAATAACGTTTATGCACTTTTTGAAGACTCAAAGTCTAACTTTTGGGTGGGAACTTTTGGTGGTGGTCTAAACTTAATGGATAGAGAAACCGGAACATTTAAACATTTCAAACATAACAGTAGAAATAAAAAATCAATCTCCGGCGATGCTGTAAGAGCTATCACTGAGGATAGAAATAGCGATTTGTGGATAGGCGTAGATGAAGGTGGTATAGCGCGTTATGATCGTTCGAGCGGTGAATTTACCTGCTTTTTACATGACCCCGAAAATGCAAATTCCATATCAAGCAATGCTGTGCTTACCATTTTTATTGATCACAAGGGCTGTCTTTGGATAGGAACTTGGGCTGGAGGAGTTAATTATTACGATCCGGATAAGGATATTTTTACTTTGTTTAAAAATGTGCCTGAAAATTCTAATTCGATAAGTAGTAATGAAACATTTTCCATTTATGAAGATATTCAAAACAGAATTTGGTTAACAACAAGAAACGGTATAGATATTTATTCTCCAGATAAAAAAACTTTCATACACAATGTTTATGATCCGTACAATGCTCATACTATAAGTCACAATTTTGGTACTTTTCTTTATGAAGATAACACAGGAGTGCTTTGGATTGGTACCGGTGGTGGTGGATTAAACAAATATGACCAGTATGGCAAAAAATTCAGACACAACAAAAAAGATATTACTAGCAATAATTCTTTATGTGCTGATGATGTGTATGCATTTTATGAAGATAAAAAAAATAATATTTGGATAGGAACCAAAGGAGGAGGGGTAGATTTATACAATCCGGCTAATAAAACCTTTAAACATTTTCCGCCTCATACCGAAAACGGTTTGAATAATGGTACAGTGCGTTCTATACAACAAGATAAAAATGGTTTATTGTGGTTGGGTACTGATGGTGGTGGTATAAATATTTTAGATCCCTTGACCGAAAAAGTAGTTACCATTTTGCAAAATAACCCTGAAGTTAATTCTTTAAAAAATAATGCTATTTACAATCTGCATATAGACAAAACCGGAATTGTCTGGATTGGAACTTATGGTGGCGGGCTTAGTGTTTACAATCCTGTAAATAAGCAGTTTAGAAATTATCCTATCAACAATCGTAACCAAATGCAAAACGTGGTACTCGATATTGAAGAAGATGCTAGAGGGCGTATTTGGATAGGTACACTAGGTATGGGATTGTATGAGTTTGATAAAACAAGAAATAAACTTATTTCATATAAAAAATATATAAAAGATTCTTCTACTCTTTCAAATTTGGTGATAAATGATATTTTCATTGATAGAAAAGGAATATTGTGGTTAGCTACCGGTGGTAATGGACTTGATAAATTTGATTTAAGAAAAGGTACAATCGTTAATTATAACGAGAGTCATGGATTAAATAATAATGTAGTAAGTTCAATTTTAGAAGATGAAAAATATAATTTTTGGGTAGGTACAAATAATGGATTGTCTAAATTTGACCCCTATACCGAGACATTTTCAAATTATTCGGTATCTGATGGTTTGCAAGATTTAATGTTTAACCCCAGAGCTGCATTAAAGGCAAAAAATCATCAATTCTATTTTGGAGGAATCAATGGTTTTAATGTATTTGATCCAGATAGTATTTTTGCAAATACCTACGTGCCAGAGGTTGTACTTACCGATTTTAAACTATATAATACAACCGTTCAAATAGGTGAAAACTCACCTTTAAAGAAACACATTTCAGAGGTTGATATGATTGTTTTGTCTCATTCTCAAAACGTTTTATCTTTCGAGTTTGCTGCCCTTCATTATGTTGCTCCATCAAAAAATCACTATAGATATAAGCTTGAAGGCTTTGATAATGATTGGATTTATACCAGTTCGGCAAGACGTTTTGCTGCTTATACAAATTTACCCGGTGGCGAATTTATATTTAGAGTACAAGCTACTAATAACGATGGCGTTTGGAATGATAATGGTGTAGCCCTTAAGATAATAATCGTTCCTCCTTTCTGGAAAACACTACCTTTTTATGGCTTACTTACGCTTATTTTCATAGGATTGGTTTATCTTTTTATTAAACAAAGAGAAAAGCAATACAGACGCAAAGAAGAGGTTTTAGAAGACAAAGTTCGCATTAGAACTGAGGAAATTAAAACTCAAAAAGAGGAGCTTATGCTTATAAATGAGCAATTAAATCAGCAGCAAGAAGAGCTAAAATCGCAGAGCGAATACTTGAAACAAATTAATAAACAGCTTAATAATCAGACCAATCAGCTTCAATTTAAGAGTGATATGCTTTCGTCTGCTAATCAGGAATTGAAAAAGAAAAACCAAACAATTACTGAAAGTCTCAAGTATGCTCAGAAAATTCAATATTCAATACTTCCGCATGAAGCTAAGTTTAAGAAAATATTTTCCGATTTCTTTGTAGTATACCTACCCAAAGACATTGTAAGTGGCGACTTCTTTTGGCTTGCCGAAGTAAAAGACGATGAGTGGGGAAAACCCGTTAATATTACCTACGTTGCCGCTGTAGACTGTACCGGACACGGTGTGCCGGGTGCATTCATGTCTATGATTGGACACACACTACTCAATGAAATTGTAGGTACTAAGTGCATAAGAAAACCTTCGCTAATTCTTAAAGAATTAAACAAAGATATTATTACTGCTTTGGCAAAAGATGGTAAAGATTATCAAGATGATGGAATGGATATTACGCTTTGTGCTATCGACCATCAGCTTGAAGAAATCCAGATTGCATCAGCCATGCAAGCCATGTATCTTTTTAGAAAAGGAGAACTAACTATTATTGAAGGAGATATTTTTTCAATAGGTGAACTTTTGTCTATTATAAAAAATCCTGACTTTACAAACCATATTTTTGAATTTGAGGAGGGTGATATTGTTTACTTGTTTTCCGATGGAATTCAAGACCAATTTGGCGGAGAAAATGGTGGTAAATTTATGGAATCTCAATTAAGGGATTTAATGAAAAGAATCCATCATCTAAAATTCTCTGAACAAAAAATGATACTGGAAAAGACCATTGATGATTGGAAAAAAGATAGTGTACAGATTGATGATATGATGCTGATTGGTATCAAACTATAGTTTTATATATGTTTAGTAAATAGTTAATTATAATGATTAATTTCTATTAAATGAAAAGATTTTTAACACTTATATTGGTTTTTGTTTTTTTTATTTCTTATGCTCAAAATCTTACTCATAAGTTTGAGCATATTGGTATAAAAGAAGGCTTGTCGCAGGTTTGTGTTAATGCAATTCTACAGGATAAGAACGGATATATTTGGATAGCCACTCAAGATGGTCTCAATAAGTACGATGGTTATACTTTTACATATTATAAACCAAATGCTGCGAATAACAACACGCTTAGGAATAATGTAATAAAAACTATTTTTGAAGATTTTGATGGTAATATTTGGATTGGTACTGCCGGTGGCGGACTAAGTTGTTTTAATCCTGCTACTGAAATATTTACTCACTATTTGAATGATCCATTCAACAAGTCTTCCTTAAGTAATAATGATGTGTATGCTATTTTTCAGGATAAAGATAGTACACTTTGGATTGGAACTTATGGTGGCGGACTTAACAAGTTTATATATTCTAAACAAATATTTGAGTCATATCAATATTCTGATATTGATACTAATTCCCTTAGTGGTAATACAATAAGAGCAATATGTGAAGATAATGAAGGGAATTTGTGGATTGGTGTAGATGAAGGTGGATTGAATAAATTTGATAAAGAAAAAAGACATTCAAACGGTTTCTACACAATCCTAATAATCCCAATTCCTTAAGCAGCAATGTGGTTTTAACGGTTTATAAAGATTCAAATGGTCTTTTGTGGATTGGTACTTATGGAAATGGTTTTGATATTTTTAACCCTAAAACGAATACTTTTAAACATTTTGAAAATCAGGAAAATAATAAATTCTCATTATCAAATAATATTGTTTGGGCATTTAATGAAGTAAATAAAAATGAAATGTGGATTGCCACACGTGGTGGTGGTTTGAATATTTATAATGCTAAGACTCAGAAATTTTCTCATTGTTTGAAAAATGAAAAAATACCTTACAGTATTAGCGATAATAAAGTACTTTGTGTCTATAAAGATAATGCTGGAGTTATTTGGGTAGGTACAGAAACTCAGGGACTTAACAAGCTTAATTTGAGAATGTCATATTTCGAAGTAATCTCGCAATCTACATATCCTGAGCTTTCGCAAAATAATATTATGGCAATTCTTGAAGATACCGATAATTCAATTTGGCTAGGAACTAGAGGGGGCGGTATCTACATAGTATCTGAAGATAAAACAATTAGAGAATTTTTTAAAGATTATTCAATTCAAAAAGGATATTCTAATATTCTCTCTATGACTTTTGATGGAAAGTATGTGTGGAGTGGAACAGATGGTAACGGCTTCCGTAAAATTAATAAAAAAACAGGCAATGTTGAAGAGCGTTTCGTTTTTGATGCCACAAATAAAAATAGTTTATCAAATAATGCTGTTACAAGTCTCTTAATTGATTCAGATTCTGTTCTGTGGATTGGAACCTATGGCGGCGGTCTTAATAAATTTGATATCAAAAAAAGAAAATTCAGAAACTTTCCTATAGAATCTACAAGTTTTATGAGAAATGTTGTTTGGACTATATTTGAAGATAGTAAAGGTCTTCTTTGGATTGGAACCGGAGGCAAAGGATTGATGAGACTCGATAGAAGTACTGAAAGATACGTTTTCTTTGAAAACACTTATAATGACAAAGAATCTATTAGCAATAATATTGTTTTATCTGTAAATGAAGCTTCTGATGGGTTTTTATGGGTTGGCACCGGTGGTGGTGGATTAAATAAGTTTGACCGAAAAAATGGTACTTTTAAAAACTACTCCTTGAACGATGGTTTGCCTAATGATATGATTCTGGGTATAATAGAAGATAATGACAAATTTCTATGGATGAGTACCTACAATGGCTTGAGTAGATTTAATCCTAGAAATGAGGAGTTCCTTAATTTTTCTGAGTCAGATGGTATTTCGGGTGTTGTCTTTAATGAAAGATCTTTTCAGAAAAGAAGCAATGGTGAAATTTTGTTTGGTGGTGTAAATGGAATTACTAGATTTTTCCCTGATAGTATAAAAAGAAGTAAATACAATCCTACAGTTGTGCTTACTGCATTGAAAATCTATAATAGAACAATAGGAATTAATGAGCAAGTAAATGGCAAAACTATTCTTACAAAATCTATAACCGAAACAGAACATTTAGAAATTTCTTATCAAATGAATATGTTCTCTATTGAATTTTCATCCTTGCATTTTCTTGATCCCAAAAGCAATTTATATAAATATAAATTGATTGGATTTGATGAAGATTGGAACTATACAGATGCTTCAAAAAGATTTGCCACATATACCAACCTAAACGGAGGCGACTACGTTTTTATGGTTGTAGGTTCCAATAGCGATGGTATTTGGAATGAAACTGCTACAAAGTTGCATATTAAGGTTTTACCTCCTTTTTGGAAAGAGGCTTGGTTTTATACTTTATTGGTTGTAATTATACTATTAATGATAAGTTTGTTTATCAAATTTCGTGAACGTCAGCTTATCAATGATAAAAGAAAACTTGAAGAAATGGTTGATGAGCGTACCATTGAAATTAATCAGCAAAAAGAGGAGCTGCAATCGCAAAGTGAACTTTTAGCCAAGAATAATGAAGATCTTTCAAGAACCAATAGACTTGTTAAAGATAGTATAAGCTATGCAAAGCGAATTCAAGACGCTATGTTGCCTTCCTTAAATTTGATTAAATCTCTATTACCCGATTCTTTTGTATTCTTTAAACCAAAAGATATAGTTAGTGGCGATTTTTATTGGTGTTATGTAAAAAACGATAAGATTTATTTAGCTACCGCCGATTGTACCGGACATGGTGTTCCTGGCGCATTTATGTCAATGATAGGTAATACTTTATTAAATGAAATTATTTCAAACAATAAAATTCATACACCTTCCGAGATACTTAAAAAACTTAATACCGGTGTTATTTTAGCATTAAAACAAAAAAACGACGGTGCAACAAATTCTCAAGATGATGGAATGGATATCACAATCTGTTGTATTGATAAAGCTAATGGAATATTAGAGATTGCCTGTGCTAATCAAACTGTTTTCATGATTCAAAATAATGAAATGCTTGTAATAGAAGGTGATATATGTACAATTGGTGGAATTTTCTCTGCCGATGATGACAAAATTTATTCGAATAATACCTTCAAAATCACTCCTGGTATGAAAATATTCATGTTTTCAGATGGTTTTCAAGATCAGTTTGGTGGATTGAAAAATAAAAAATATTTAGCAAGTAAGTTTAAAGAATTGATAAATAAAAATAAAGATATTTCAATGAATCAGTTTTCTGATTTGTTGGAATCTGAATTTGAGAATTGGAGAGGTGGTAATAAACAAGTAGATGATGTTTTAGTTCTAGGTTTTACTGTTTAATGGAGTAGAACGATAAACTTTCACGTTGTCTTATTTATAAAGATATTTAGTAATGCTCAAAATACTTGAATTTTCATCAGAAAATGATATTGTAATAGATGTTAAGAAGAAGATTCTTAACATCTATCCTTCATTGATATTTTTAAAATATAGCTCAGAAAGTATTGTTTATGATGAGTATGATTTTATATTACTTATTCAAGACCAAACTGCTGAAAATACTTTTCTAACATTTCTAAAAACAAATAAAAGAAATAGTTGCCCCTTGCTTTTTTATAAACAAGAAAGTTATAGTCAATTAGATGATTTACTTATAAAAGGACAAGATTTGGTTCTAAATAATGCAACTGATGCCTTTCAAAATGAATTACTTCTAGAGTATTTTTTAAACCATATAGTAAGTAATCAGAAGAAAATAAATTCGGGTGAAGAGTATTTGAATTCATGGAATCTATTCAATCTTATATCCAAGGGTATTATTATAACCGATTCTGAGGGTGATATTTTATTCTACAATAATGCTTGCGATCAGTATCTAGGATTTGCTGATATTACAATATTTGATAATAAAATATGGTGTAAGTTTTCAAAATCTAAGTATATAGAGTCGTTCTTTTATTCTATTGTAAACCAAACAAATATCATAGATTCGTTTATTGTTGATGATTTAAATATAGAAGGAGAGAAGGTCTTTTTAAATTTTCTTTACAGTCGTTCCGATAAATTTATGTTTGGCAAAGAATTATTTATTTTTATGCTTTCAGACCTTACTAAATTAAAGAAAAACGAAGATGCTTTAGATTTTGAAAGACAACTGCTTACACAGTTAATGGACAATATTCCCGATTCAATCTATTTTAAAGATATAAATAAGAAATATATTCGGGTAAATAAGGCACATGCCAAATTATTGGGGCTTCCATATACTGAGATGGCAGTTGGCAAAAGTACCGACCAGTTTTTGGAGGGCGATTTTGCTAATAAAACCAATCTTGACGACGATAATATTTTACAAGGTAAATTAAATGCCTATCATACTGAAGAATATTTAAAAGATGCTAATGGTATTGAAAAATGGTTGTCTGTTATTAAGGCTGCAATTAGAGATAAATCAGGAAACATTACCGGTATTGTAGGAATTTCTAGAGATATTTCTCAACGAAAAGAAGCTGAGGAACATTTAAAATCTGCCAAACATAAAGCTGAACAAGCTGATGAACTCAAAACAGCCTTTTTAGCTAATATGAGTCACGAAATTAGAACTCCAATGAATACTATTATTGGGTTCTCTGAATTATTGAAAAGTCAGGTGCTTACTGAAGAAGAGCGTACCGAATATTTGTCATATATTATTGATGGGGGAAATACTCTTTTGAATCTAATAGATGATATTCTTGATTTTGCAAAAATTGAATCCGGACAAATTTCAATTAAAAAAGGTTTGTGCAAAGTAAATACAATGCTATCAGAGGTATTAGTAGCTTATGAAAGAGAAAAAAACAGACGTGGAAAAGTAAATGTAAGATTATTAGCCGATAAGTCGGTTCAAGATGAAGATTTTTCGGTTTTAACAGATAGAAACAGACTTAAACAAGTACTCTCTAATATTATTTTGAATGCTTTGAAATTTACCGATAATGGGTTTATAAAAGTTGGTTATGTTATTGAGGCGGATTTTTTGAAGTTTTATGTAAAAGATACCGGTATAGGGATTCCTTTTGATAAGCATGATATAGTATTTTCTAGATTTGGTCAGGCAGATGGTTCGGTAACGAGGAATCATGGTGGTACTGGGTTGGGTATGGCTATTTCTAAAAGCATCATTGAATTACTAGGAGGTAAAATTTGGTTTGAATCGGCTCCAGATGTTGGCACTACATTTTATTTTACAGTTCCTTTCAGCGAAAACCCAAAAACCGAAAGTTGTATTTGTAGCACTATAGAAACTGATAAGATTATTCCGAAATGGAATGGTAAAATTATAATCATTGCCGAGGATGAAGACAATAATTATAAATATCTGGAAGCGGCACTTAAAAGTACTAATGCAATATTAATTAGAGCAACAAACGGCAAGGAATTAATAGATTTTTTGAAAACATCCGATTTTGTTATTAGTGCAGTATTATGCGATTTGAAAATGCCTGAAATAGATGGTTATCAGGCAATTGAAATCATTAGAAATGAGTTGCATTTGGAAATACCCATTATTGCTCAAACCGGTTATGCAATGATAGGTGAGAAGCAAAAATGCTTAAAATCTGGTTTTACCGATTATTTAGCTAAACCGGTAAAATCAAAAAATCTTATTAATACGCTTCTAAAATATTTGTGATTCCAATTATCGCAAATAGGTTCTGAAAACATTGTAAATCATCAGCATTCTGTCAAACTGCTGTTCTGAAAATCCATATTTACATTCGTCAGGGCTATATGACATTATGTTTGTTACCGATGGCATATATACTTTACCAGCAGGGTCGCGGAGAGCTGTACTTGGCTCTAAATTACCAATATATAAACAAGATTCTACCAAGTCTGTTAAAGTGGGTTCAGCAGGAGTGTCGCATATTAAGTCTCCTGTACTTGCACAAAGACTTCTATCTTCTGCATATTCCGACCCAAAGGCACCTTCTTCATGTGGATGAAATAATCCAAAATAATGCCCCAACTCGTGTGCAATTACTTTTGCCAATAAAGGGTTGTTTCTATAGCCGGCAGCTATCTTAACCCAATCATCTTGTTGTTTTTTTTCACCCCTAGTATCCGGATTGTTTTTTATATCATCATATGGCATTGGTGCCAATCCTCCAACTAAATCTCCACCTGAAGATTGTAAATTATTTGAAAAATAAATATTTATTGTGTTTGGAGCGTAGTTTTTTCTCATTAACTCCTCAGCATTTTCATTTTTCGGATAGTGACTTACTGTGTCATACGCAATACCGTGAAAGTAATTAAAATTACAAACTTTGAAAGTAAAACCTGTTGGGGCAAATAAACGATTTACTCCATCAATATTTTGTCTTATAGCCGATTCAGACATCAAAGTATCTCCATTTATTATTGATATATGTGCTGTAATGCTTATCGTTCTATCTACTCTATCGTATGGCATATCATAAGCAGATCGTGTTTCGGTCTTTGCTTTTCTTAATTTATTTTTTTGCCAAGTTATGAAAGCTTCATTTTCAAAGTAATCGTTTGTCTGTGCGCATAAAACTGTAGATAAAATCAGTATAAAATTTGTTATAATGTATTTATTCATTACTTTCGTGTTAAGTTTATAGTTTTGCAAAATTATAAATTAATATTTAAAAAGGGCAGTAATAATATTTTTTTGTTATCGCAGCGAACAATTTAGTAGTTTTTGGAGTCTACAATTCAACAGACTATGAAAACTATGTTTTTGGTTGCTCTCAATTATTATTTATTTTGTTGCCTAGCTTGTTAATAAAATGTATAATTTAAGGTATTTTATTGTTGTATGATGAATAAAAAGTCATTTATCTTTCTGATTTTGTTGGTTTTAGTTAAAATTGTAACTTGTCAGATAAATCCTTCTTTCGTTTTTAGTTTTCCTCATGGTAATTGTGCTCCTAACGTAGATGTTGTTTTCTCAAATACAACACCCAATGCATCAGAATATACCTTTTGGTGGTATTTTGATAATGGAAGCCCCGAGTTTAAATCAAATGAATTAACTAGGCAAATAAATTATTCTCTAGCTAAAAAATATATTGTTAGTTTGAAAGCTGTTGATGCTGCTGGAAATTCAGAAATTTTTTATGATACAATAGTTTTGGTAAAATCACCGATTGCCGCATTTAAAGATTCGGCTGAGGGCTGTGTACCTACCACTCTTCATTTGCAAAACACCACAATAATTGGCGATGCTCCTATTGTAGAATATAAATGGAATTTTGGTGATGGAAAATATATTTATGATGAATATCCAACAAAGTATATAACTCAGGCTGCAACATATCCGGTTTACTTAAATGTAACGGATGAAAATAATTGTCAATCAGTGGTTAGCTCAAATGTTCAGGTTTACAATAAACCTTCTGCCGATTTTGTTCTTAGCAAATTTCTCATGCGATGCACCGCTTGTTGTAAATGCCACAAGTACTGCATCAAACCAAGGTGAAACGGTTTATAATTGGGATTTTGGTAATGGAGCAATCAGTTCAAAAATAAATCCCGATGCTGTAACATATTCTGATAAAGGAAACTATGCAATTAAATTGACTACACAACTGGGCGCAAATTGTAGTGATGTGAAAATTAAAAATGTTCAGGTTGGTGCATTCGATCCTTTAATTACAATGTATTATGGTATTATTTCAAAAGAAAATATTATTCAAACCAATCAGGTTGTCCCAATAGGAATTGTTCATTTCAAAAACAATACGAACGATACGCTCAAATATAAATGGACAATAAATGGTGTCGATTATGTAAATACCAATCCGAGGGTGGTTTTTTGTAGTCAGGGTGAATATCAGGTTGCTTTAACAGTGGGTACCGACTTAGCTTGTCCGTCTACAGCTACTAAGGTTCTAAGGGTTGCAAATAGTAATAATTCTTTTATCTCAATTTTTCAGAATGACCAATTAGTTTTAGATACTGCTAACACAGGTTCAATCGAATTTAGATCCCCATATATAGGAGCAGAAAATAAATGGAATTTTCATGGCAAAACTCTATTTGGCGACAAGGTAAGTTTTGATACCTGTGTGCCTGGTGCATATACTATTGAGCTGATTTCTGCTTTTGATAAGGATTGTGTTGATACCCTTCGTAGAAATTTTATAGTTTCAGAATCAAACGATTCTAGTATTGTAATAAGACAAGATGGAATTACATATTTAGCTGATAAGGTTGAAATTTGCGATGGTACTATGACCTTTGCAACTAAGTCGCCTCTGTTTTCTAATGCAGTCTGGACTATTGGCGGAAAAACATATTTGGGTTCTACCGTTACGGCAGTCATTTGTAAGCCAGAAAATTTGCCTATAAAAGTTGAAGGTTTCTTTTATAATAACTGTAAAATAAAATCGTCGCGTTCTATTAAAGTAAATTTATGTGCCAATGATGAAAGCTTTAAATTAGCTAGAATTATTCAAGGTCAAGAGCTTGAAGTTTTCGATAATGATACTATTTGCGTAGGCAACGAATATTATGTTGAACCTAAACATAAAGATCATTTTATAAACTGGACTTTCGAGGTACTTAAGCGTGGCGGTGTAGATTTTGTAACACCCAAAAAAGGTGACAATCTTTTAGGTATGATTACCAAAAAAACGAATGGTTGTATAGATACCATTACTAAGAAAGTGTTTGGAGTAAATGTAATTGCAGATTTTTCATTGAAAAATGCTCAGTTTAATTGTGTGTTTCCTTTAGAAACCGATTTTTACAATAAGTCGCAAAACGCTACTGCTTTTCAGTGGCGAGTGCAATATATTTCAAGTGGAGATACAATTGTTGATTCTATTTTTGCAAAAATTAAATCTCCACATCTTTCAGCTCATTTTCCGTATCATGAAATTGATAAATATAGACATTGGATTGATACAACCAAATTAATAATAACTTTAGATGCCACTTCTTCTTATGGTTGTGGTGATAAAAAACGCTTAGATGTAATAAAAAGAATGCCTTTAGCTCGTTTCACTCCGAGTATAAAATGGGGTTGTGCTCCTCTATCTGTCGATTTTGAAAGTCAAGATGAACCCGGTTTTGATTTCATAGATTCTGTCTTTATACTTAATCCGTATACTTCTAAAATTGATACAGCCCTCAGACGAAGATATAATGAAATTGTGTCTTTGTATTGGGATTTTGGCGATGGCACTCCAATCATTCATACTGATAGTGCCGAATTATCTACTTTCTTATCTGATGTTAAAAAATGTTATACTACTTCAATTGGTTCGAGTGGATATATATTGAGTGAAATTGCAAGATACGAAAGAGAGCAAAAAGGGTATGGTGTACTCTTTTATATTTCTCAACTTCTCAAAAATATCGATATCGATGCTTATAAAGTTTTTAAAGAATGTTGGAAAAATCAAAAGCATCTTTCTAGCAGAATGCAAAATCATATATATACGAAACCAGAATTTATTATCCTAAATTAATTGTAGAAGACGTAAATGGATGTAGAGATACCTCATATACTGTTGAAATTAAGGTTGGTGATAAGCTTGATATTTCGTTTGAAGTGGAGAATAAAGTAATTTGTCCTGATGAAAAATACGTATCAATAACACTTCAAAAGATGCTGCTAAAGTTAATTCTTGGTATTATTTCTCTGATGATTTGCAAATTAATTCAAGTTGTTCGGTAGAGCAATCTCCCGATTTATATGTAAGTCCTCAACAGACAGGTGTTTTACCAATATCTTTGAGAGCCGAATATAACGGATGTTTCACCGAAGTAACAAATCAAAATGCTGTTAAGGTTAAGGGGCCAATTGGTAAATTTGATTTTACGGTAAATTGTGCTAGTTCGTATGATTATGTTTTTGAAGAAAAAATATCAGGGGCTACTCATTGGTATTGGCAGTATGGAAATGATACTCAGCCTACTGACACTAATATTTCTAAGCCTTTACATCATTTTGATTCTACAGCCAATTATACGGTAGTATTAGTATCAAAGAATGACACTTCGGGTTGTAAAGATTATGTATTTGGTAAAACGGTTAAAGTAAGAAAAGTTAAAATTGATACACTATTAAATACAATATTGTGTCCGAAAGTTCCGGTAAGACCTTCGGCAGAAATGGCTGTAGATTACAATGATAACCGCAATTTTGAACCATTTGCATGGTATCTAAATGGCACTGGGTTGTATAGAGATTGGCTTGGAGAAATTGAAACCTTTTTCAAAGATACCGGAAGGGTTGTAATTACTATTGTTGCTGTCGATGAGAACCTCTGTACCGATACGCTTCGTCAAGAGGCTTATGTAAGAAGTCCGAAAGTGAAAATTGAATCAAATAAAGATTATTTATGTGGTATTAATGATACTGCTGAATTCAGATTTTCACTTTACGATTCCACTATAGTAAGATGGATGTGGGATTTTGACGATTTCAAACAAGAATATCAATATGCTACCGATTCTGTAGATTCTGTTCTTCATGCCTTTGCTTTTAAAAATGACCGAATGTTTAATGTAATGGTTCAGGTGCAAGACAGTTTTGGTTGTTGGGGAACCGATACTCTTTTTATTGATGGATATTATAAGACAGCCGATTTTACAATGAAATCAAACAATATTTGTTTCGGTTATGATACGGCACAATTCTTTAATGTTTCAACCGATTTAGATTCATCTTTTTGGCATTTAGGCGATACCAGTTTTGTTACCAATGATACTCTTTTGAACCACATATATAAAAATAAAGGTGTCTATCCGATTATACATGTGGGCTATTATAAAACATGTAAAGACTCTGTCTATTGGAAAGATTCGGTTGGTGTTGGTACTCCAGATGCTTCGTTTTTCGCGAGCGATACTTTAGTGTGTACAAAAGAACTCATTTCATTTCACTTAGAGAATCCTTTGCATGATGCTTTTGGTTTGTGGACCTTCACCGATCTGCATCCAACGCCGTTGTCTGATAGTATTTCGTATTTCTATGAAGATAGTGTTGAATATTACCGATATTACAATGCCGGTCTTAAAAGAATAAAATTACGTTTAGATTATGGTAGTTGTGTAGATAGTTCAACTATTTCTGTAAAAGTAAATGGAGCATTTTTAACTGCCGAAAACAGAAATACTTGTGTAGATAGTTCAGTGATTTTTAGAGATACGTTGGCTATTTCTGATTCTTACAAATGGACTATTGTTGGAAATGAGGTTTTTGATACTGTTACAACGTCTCCTTTTTATGAACATACGTTTGCACAGAGGGGTAATTATTCTGTTAGGCTCATTGCCATAACCGATGGTTGTAATGATACTATTGTTAAGACCGATTATGTAAATATTCAAAAAGTTAAAGCCGATTATACCGTTTCTCAAGATACTATTTGTTTCAATGAGGAGGTTGTCTTTAAACATGCCAAAGAACTTTACGATGCTCAAACAGGTGAGTGGTGGTTTAATGATTTTGTATCGACTCCATTTTTTAAAGATACTATATTTACTCAACCTTATGTTACTTTAGGAGCTAATAATACCCGTTTGGTACTTCGTAGTAGCAATGGATGTATCGATGAAGCTCGAAAAACAATATTCATAGGTGGCAGTAAACCTGTTATTGCTGCTAGTCCCGAATATGTGTGTTTTGGACAGCCTATCGCGTTTTCATATACCGTGCCTAATTATACCGGACTCGCTAAGAATATTGAGTGGGTGTTTGGCGATGGAAATACTTCTTCAAGCGAGAAACCTACGCACACTTACCAAACTATGAAAGGTGAAATTTTTCCTAAAATGGTTTTTACCGATTCTATTGGTTGTAGAGTACCTTCTGATGCTTTGAAAGTGACGGTTGCAAAATTGAAAGCTGAATTTAATTTCGAGAGAAATCCTATATGTGTTTTTGAAAGTTTACAAACTATAAATACTTCAACAGATGCTGTTGAAAATACTTGGACTATAAATGATTCAATCGTGGGAAACAGCCCAGATTTATTGATTAGTCAAGGTTTTTCTAAGTCAGGAAATTACAATGTAAAATTGGTGGTAGCAGATAATAATAATTGTACTAGTGATACCACTCAAACCTTAAATGTAAAACCGCTACCCGATGTAACTATCTGGGTGAGAGATTCGCTTTGTGTGGGCGATACTATAAGTGTTTATGCGCAATATGAGCCGAGCAATACTGCCGAGTGGTTTATAAATGGTGCGCCTGACTATAGACCAATAAATCCTAAGATTGAGAAACCGCTTGCAACTACTCAATATGTTGTTTCTGTAGTAGATTCATTTATGTGTAAAAATGCAGATACTAGTTTGGTATTTGTTCAACAACTTCCGCAGCATATTATTCCTAATGATACGATTATGGCTATTGGCGATACCATTCATTTTGGAGCATTATCTGATGTGAATTCTACTTTTACATGGAAAGCTAATACTACCGATATAAGTTGTACTGATTGTCCGAACCCTAAAATTTATTCTTTTGAAAGTAATACCTATACTCTAACCATTTCCGATTGGTGTGTGTCTCGAGAATATGAAATCTTTGTAGAGGTGATTCCTACCACTAAGTTCGATGTTCCTTCTGCTTTTACACCTAATGGCGATGGAGTAAATGATGTATTGAGAATTAGAGGTTGGGGTATTAAAGAAATCATAGAATTTGATGTCTATAACAGATGGGGACAATTGCTCTATTCTTCAACCGAAATGACAGGTGGATGGGATGGAACATATAGAGGTAAACAACAAGGTATGGATACCTATGTATATAAAGCGAAGGTTAAAACCTTTTTAAATGAAGAGCTTTACAAACAAGGTTATGTTGATTTGGTTCGATAAGAATTATAAATAGTATCGGTATTTTATTAATAATGATACTGTTAATGTTTTAAGCTAATTGCATTAATCTGAAAAAATTATTATAGTATTTTATAAAAAAATTAAACTGATGAAGAGTATTTCAAAGTATTTGTTTTTACTAGCTGGTTGTATGTTTTTGTCGTTAGGTGTTTTGGGACAAAAAATAGTTTTTGTAAACGCCAAGGCTACCGGAAACAACGATGGTTCTACATGGGAAAATGCGTATATTCATATTCAAGATGCCATAAATAATGCTGCAAATGCAGGTGGTGGCGATGTTTGGGTTGCTGCCGAAACATATATTCCTGTTTCTGATAGAGATGGCAACTTTGATGTAGCTGATAAAAGAACATTTTGCTTTGTTTTAAGAAAAAATGTGCGAGTTTACGGCGGTTTTGTTGGCAGTGAATTAAAATTTAGTCAGAGAAATCATTATAAAAATGTTACAATACTTTCTGGAGAAATAGGTTTAGAAGGATTTGATGATAATTGTTACTCAATCGTTTGTACCGATGGTAATCTTACCAAATCAAGTATCCTCAACGGTTTTACCATTACCGGAGCTAGTTCCAATGCCAATGGAGGTGGTGCTTTGCTCACTGGTGGTACTATTGAATATTGTACTTTTATCAGTAATTATGCGGCAAATGGAGCTGCTTTGCATGCCACCAACGCGGTTATTAGAAAATGTGAATTGAAATTTAATAGAGCTACTCAGAATGCTGGAGGTGCTTATTTAATTAATTCTAAATTAGATAGTTGTACTATTAGAAATAATTCTGCTATTAATGGAGCAGGTGTCTATTCAGAAAATTCAACAGTAAGTTCTTCGACAGTTTATGAAAATACTGCTTCAGGCAATGGTGGCGGACTATTTATTACTAATAATGCAAAAATTTTGTCGTGTAAAATATTTAACAACTCTGCTTTAAATGGTGGAGGTACTTATAAAAATTCTAACTCAATAATTGTAAATACTTTATTGGCAAATAATAATGCTGATAATAAGGGTGGAGGTATATATACTCGTGAGTCGGGCAATAATGCGCAACTTACCATTGTAAACAATTATGCCGAAAATGCAGGTGGGGCATTATATTCTGAAAGTGCTTGTGTTATTAAAAATTCTGTTTTGTGGAACAATAATAAATCTATTGCAAATGAAAATCAACAAAGCCAATTTTCAAATATTGCAATCTCCGACATTGCTCCAATTACTGGCGTTGTAGTTAATGATTTAAAACTTACTGAGACCCAAATTATCTTTGTGAAACCTATTGATAGTATCGGAAATCTTGTCACTCCAAATGCGAAGGAGGTATTGTTTTATGCTAATTGGCAACCCGCGCCTTATTCTCCAATAGTTGAAAATGGTAATAATACTTTTGTTGATACTATTTTGTTTGACATAAATGGTAAAACCAGAATTTTAAATACAAAAACAACCAGTAATGATAATGATCTAATTGCTACTGTCGATTTGGGTGCTTATGAAAGTAAAGCAAACTTAAAAGCATCGGAAAGTGGAATTGTCTATATTAAAAAATCATGGACTGGCAATGGAGATGGTACTTCGTGGCAGAATGCTTCTGATGAATTGCAACTCGCTATTGATAATGCTGCTAAACTGGTTACCGATACCGTTTTACAGATATGGGTAGAAAGAGGTTTGTATTATCCGGCTAATACAATGAGTGTTGGTCTTAGTGTACATAAATCTGTTGAACTTTATGGTGGTTTTGTTGGTTGGGAGAGTCAAATTGACGAGAGAGATCTTGAATATAATAAAACGGTGCTTAGTGCCGATATTGGAGAACCTTTTGTGCAAGAAGACAATATTAAGGTTGTTTTATCGGTAAGTGCAGCTTCTATTATCGATGGTTTTTCACTTATCTATGGTAAAGATAGGGGTGCTGATATCAATAAATCAATAATGAGAAATTGTGAGATTTCGTTTTGCGGATTTGAGCAAACATACGCTGCTATTTCTATGATTAATAGTTCATTAATAAACTCTTCTATTCATGACAATGTAAGTACAACCCTTGGTGGTGGTGCTATTTATGCCTACAACTCTACTATAAATAGATGTAAGATATTCCAAAATACGAATGGTGGCTTTGCCGGTGGTCTTGAATTATATTCATCGGTACTTTCTGAATCTCAAATTTATGATAATAAATGTACCGGAATAATGAACTATGGTGGTGGTGGAATTTCTGTTACCAACGGTGTGGTTGAGAAATGTATTATTAGAAATAATTCAACTAACTGGACAGGTGGTGGTATTTCTGCTTATGGCGATTCTTTTATTAAGGAATGTGAAATTTATAATAATAAATCTGTACAAGGTGGTGGGGGCGTAAGTTCTACCGGAAGTGCTAATGTGAAAGTAGAAAACTGCCATGTATATAATAATATTTCGGCTGCAAGTGGTGGTGGTTTATATTCGTGCAGAGAGGTTGTAAACAGCATAATTAGAAACAATGAGGCGAATGATGGTGGTGGTATATATAATTGTAAGTTGGTACTTTTTTCTACAATTATTCAAAATAAAACCAGTCTGCTTGGAAGCGGATATACTACTACAAAGGCTGATACGCTCAAATATTCAATATTATGGGGTAATACTGACAATGATAATAGTTCTACCATTCAACTGTATCAGACAGGCGGACAAGGTTCAATAACGTATTGTGGTATTGAGGGTGGATACACCGGAATAGGAAATTTTAGCTTAAGCAAAAAAAATGGCGACAATTATGGTCCTAATTTTACAAAACCAAGTTCGGCTAGTGGCGTTTCTAATGAGGCTACAGACCTTACTTTACTTACAAAATCACCAATTATAGACCGTGCAATATTTGATGCCAAAACACCTCCTGTAGATTATAACTTCAATTGTAGGGTTATAAATGGAGCGCCCGATTTTGGTGCAATAGAATCGGGTGAGAGCGAATATAAAAATCTTATTTTAAATAGAATATATGTAACAGAATACGGGACTGGTTTGGGAACTTCTTGGACCGATGCTCTGGGCGATATAAATCAGGCTATTTTTATTGCCTCTTTTCTCAATATTTCAGAGGTTTGGGTGGCTAAGGGTGTTTATTATCCTAATCTTGTAAGAGACAGGCATTCACCTATTATCTTACGTTCGGGTGTATCTGTTTATGGTGGTTTTGCAGGGAGCGAACGATTTTTGTCTCAACGTGAATTCAAAAATAATGCAACGGTTATAAGTGGAGACATTGGCAGAATAAACAAAAATTATGACAATAGCTATTGTCTGGTATACTACAATAAAGACAAAGCTGATAAAGATTCTACTCTTTTTGATGGTTTTGTTCTGACCAATGCCTACCAAAATAACGAACCCGATGCTTTTCCTTATGCTTTTTGGGGTAATAGTATGGTGCTTAAAAATTGTACTTTTACTAATAATGTTTCCACTGCATTATTTGCTCAAAATATGAATATAATAAACTGTAAATTTTATAATAATGCTGCTGTAACTGCTAATGTTATGGCACCGGTTTATTTATCTGATTCAAAAGTTGATAGTTCGCTGTTTTATGATAATTCCGGTAATTATGGTGGTTCATGTTATGCTATAAATTCAAAAATTGATCATACCACTTTTTATTCAAACACTTCTATTTTCGATGGTGGTGGTTTGTTTGCTAAAGATTGTGAATTAGTAAACATTACTGCATTCAACAATAGATCAAAACAATCGGGTGGTGGTTTGGCGTTGCAATCAGATAAAACCTCACTTACCAATGCTCTTATTTTTAATAACAAAGCCACTTATGGTGGCGGTTTGAGTATGGATGCTGTAGGGAAAATGTTGTTTTTGACCATTGCAAATAATCATGCCGATTCTGCCGGTGGTGCAATTGAGTATAAAGCTTCTAGTCCTTACAACGAGATAAACAACAGTGTTTTATGGGGAAATAAAGCTTCAAAAGATAAAGAATTATATTCTACCAATGGCGACTTAATTCCCTATGATTATATTGCAATTGAAGATTCAATAACTTTCCATGAGAATGCACATGCATTTATATTACAACCTCCAAATACAGGTAATGATTCTATTTCAAATTATCCATTTTTTGTTTACCCTACGCCTTTTATCGGTAATGCTGAAACCGAAGATCAGTTCGCGGCTTTGTTCTATTCCGATTGGGAATTACAATTTGAATCTGCACTGATTGATACTGCTAAATTAGTAGATGTTACTGCAACCGATTTGAAAGGTAGAAATAGAATTATTTATTGTCTTAAAGATACAATTGCTATGCCCGATATGGGCGCTTTAGAATGCAAAACAAAATCGCCAAAAGTATTAGAACACTCAAGAATTCTCTATATTTCAGAGCAGTGGAAAGGCTGTGGCGACGGCTCTTCGTGGGAAAATGCCCGAAATGATATTCAAGATGCTATTGATTATTTTTTCAAACCTGAATTTGTAAATAAATCTAATTGTGAGATTTGGGTTTCAGAAGGAATATATCATCCTTCTGCTGATATAAATGGTTCTCGAAGCCCTTCTGATTTAAGAGAGAAGTCGTTTGTGTTGAGTAATGGTGTTTCTATTTATGGCGGATTTAAAGGCTATGAAACAACCAAAGAAGGTAGAAATATTATTGAAAATAAAACGATTCTTTCAGCGTATCCTCTGCCTTATGAGCATCGCTATGCTTCGTATCATGTTGTTTTTGCACCTGAAACGGCCAAGACGGCAGTGCTTGAAGGCTTTTATATAACGGGTGGATATGCAAGTAACTTTTTTAGTTCATTCCATCAAGAGGGCGGAGGTGCATTAATGTTTGCCGGAGATTTGGTAAAATGTATTTTCGTGAACAATAGAGCTATAAACAATGGTGGCGCTGTAGTTTTGCACAATGAAAGT
This sequence comes from Bacteroidales bacterium, assembly GCA_016714605.1. GTDB lineage: Bacteria > Bacteroidota > Bacteroidia > Bacteroidales > UBA1715 > JADKDL01. The sequence continues at coordinate 23,240 of JADKDL010000035.1, forward strand.
AGATTGATAAATTCAATTGTTGTTCAAAATACTTCTTATTCCAATGCGGGTGGAGTTATGATGTACGATTCTAGTTATGTAACTTTAAGCACTATAGTAAACAATGAAGCAAAACTTGCTCATGGTGGTGTAAGCATTTCTAAAGATGCTACAATAGATAATTCCGTTATTTGGAATAATATAGCTCCAACATCTGCTCAAATAAACGATTTCGAAAATGTATCGTTTTCAGCAATTCAATTTGCAGAGAATTTGAGCAATCAATCAATTCTTTCTCTAGCGAAATTCAATTCCGGTTCGAGTTCAGATTCACTCTATCCTTATTTTATTTCACCTTCACTGGGTGTTGGTGCTTATAATTCAAATAATTATTATCAAGATATTCCTTCTATGAATTGGAATATTAGTTCTAAATCTGCACTTATAAATCAGGCTGGTGGCAATAATTTAGATACTATCTATTACACAATTGATTCTACCGATATTTTTGGTATTGAAAGACCACTTTCTGGGAAATCGGACATAGGTGTTGCCGAATTTTCAAATATTCCAATTGTAATTGAGCAGCCTCATGATGTAAATCTTTGCGAGGGTAAAAATGCGGTATGTTTAATTACTGCAACAGGCGAAAATATTCACTATCAGTGGCAATATCGATCTGATTTAACTTGGATTGATTTGCCCGAATCTGAACAATTAAATGGAGTACAGTCAGAGCTGTTACTTATAGACTCGGCAGGAACAGAACTTCATGGTCTTACCGTTCGCTGTAAGGTTTACAATAATAATGGCAGTTCATTTTCCGATAATATTTCATTTACCGTTAATCCGCTTCCTCGTATTGATATAAAAGAGGTAGTGCATTTGTGCGAAGGAGAGGAGTTGGCGGTGTATACTCCAAATTTAATTTCATTGCAATGGAGTACAGGAGACATGGGTACTTCAATCACACCATTACAATCTGGTTTATATTCAATTACCATAACCGATGATAAAGGATGTGTAAACGAAAATAAAATTCAAGCTCTATTGCATAAAAAGCCTGCTGCACCATTCAAAGAAAGTGAAATAAAGGCTTGCAATGGCGATTTTGTTTGGCTCGAACCTGGCAACTTCAAAATATATAATTGGAACGATGGAACCTCTGAGCCGGTATATATTGCAACACAACCGGGTTTATATGTACTTAAAGCAACCGATGAGTTTGGCTGTTCGGTTATAGACTCTGTAAATGTATTGATGCACGAAAATCCAATTCCTGAAATAAAATATGTTTCATATCTAAAAGATGGTAGTGGTATTTTTGTAATTTGGAATGCTGTAAATGATCAAGCTTTAGATAATTTTAAGATTTATAGAGGTACCGTTTCTAGTCAGCAATACAATATTGTAGGCTCTGTAAAATATGGTGAATTACCTAGTTTTGTAGATAAAACACTACCCGATAATAATGAGCGATATTCATACTCATTGAGAATTTACGATTCTTGTCTGGTAGCATCTTCATATGCAAATACACAAACTACTATTTTGATAAATGCTTATAGACGAACTTCTAATGTGAGTTTTGTGGATTTAGTTTGGAATCTTCCTTCTGGAATGACTGCTGAAAAATGTAAACTATTTCGTGGCGAATCGCTTGATAAAATGATTGAATTTGCCGAAACCGATGGCAAAACAAACTATTACGAAACCGAGGCAGGAAATTGGAAATACTTTGCTGTAGCAGTCCCTATGCAAGAAGGATACGCTATAAACGGTGAGAATTATACCTATTTGTATTCAAATTTCAGTCCTATTAGAGATTTTACCCTTGACCCTACAATTCAAGATTCTGCCAACACCACAACATTGGTTCTATACCCCAATCCAACTAACGATGTAATAAATTGTAAAATAGAAGGAGAAGATTTTTCTGAGGCATATACCATAAGAATTTTTGGAGAAAATGGAGCTTTGTATTTCGAAAAATTATTTACTGGAGTACCAATTTCTACATGCCAAGTATCAGTAAGAAATTTACCAATAGGTCATTATTACATGCAAATTATAACAGATAAAAATAGTTATTTTGTAAATGATTTTATGAAATTTGAATAGGCAATTAGAAGCCTGTTTCAACCTTTTAATAAGGTAGAGACGCGATGAATCGCGTCTCTACCTGTAAATTCGTTTCAATCATTTGCTTACGTCAGTGTCTTCACTGACGTAATATCTAGCCCTTTATTTGTTCTTTATGTACACAAATCGGAACTAAATAACTCACAGTTCCTTTAATAAAACTGTTTTTATTATCGAAATTGTTGCAATGAGGTTTAAATGAATAAAATAACTTTATAAACTTTTAGACCGAACTCAAAAATTATTTTATTAGATTTATGGCAAATTAAAATAGTTTTTAAAGCCTACTTCAAGATGTCTAAATATTTTTCCGCACCTCACAGAATTCTAGCTATAATTCTGCTAACTCTATCTATTTCAAACACCATTGTTGCAAAAGAAAAATATGATTTAGATTCAACAACAAGAAAAAAAGCTTCGGGCAACTTTATTAAAATACCTCAAGGTCTTATACAATACGAAATGTATGGAGCAGATACTGCCGAAACAATACTTCTTGTAAGTGGTTTTTCCGCAGGATATTATATTTGGGACTCTACAATGCAATATCTAAAAAATGCCGGATATAGAGTTATTAGATTCAATCATTTTGGAAGAGGATATTCAGAAAGAATTTGTGGCACTTATGATAAAATCTTCTACCAAACCGAGATGGAAGATTTATTGAAAGCCCTGAATATTATAGATCCAATACACATTGTAGCATCTTCAATGGGAGGTGCAATTTCTACCGAATATGCAATTGCTCATCCTCAGCAAGTAAAATCGCTCACACTTGTAGATCCAATGCTTACACCTCTAGATTCTAAAATTATATATAAGAAGTATTTAGGTCCAATGACTATGAATATTCTCTTTGCTCCACTTATAAAATCTTCGCAAATGAGATCTTTTTACAATAAAGAACCTTTCATCGGCTGGGATGAACAATATAAAACAACAACCGTTTTCAAAGGTTCAAAATATGCATTATTTAAAACAATGCAAAATTATCTTTACGAAGATAAACATCACATCTACAAAAAAATACAAGAAGTGGGAACCTCTCTATTTTTGATTTGGGGCAAAGAAGATAAAACTATTGATTATTCAAATAGCGACACGATACGTTCTATGGTTGACTGCAAATTTTTAGGAGTTGACCTAGCTGGGCATTTACCCAATCTTGAGAAATCGTCGGTTGTAAATCCTGAAATAATAGAATTTATAAAATTACATTCTAGCTTATAGAAAAACTCTAAATTGAGAATGTTGGTGATTTTTTTTGCTCCTACAATCAACAAAAAGCTAGCTTGTTTGGGGTTTGTAACCAAATTTTCATTTAATTAAAAATGTCTATTACTCCAAAAATAATTATACAAAGTTTTATCCTACTAAAAAATGAATAAAAATAGAGTTTAATTAGATGCTTTTTACTGCAATTTTCTCGTTTCAAGGTAGGTTGATCTAACTTGAAACGAGAAAATTGCTCCCCAAAGGCAGAAAATTGCTGCTTTAACATACAAAACTCCATTTCTGAATATGAAATTTCCTAGTAAAAGTGAGAAAATTCACTCTCAGAGCGAGAAAATTGCAGGAAAAGAGCAGCAAAATTCCTAGTCAAACTAGGAATTTTATATCAAATAACAGAAATTTACTCCCTCAGAAGGATAAAAAGCTCTCTTAGAGTGGGAAATTGGGATTGAGGGAGGGAATTTATTTTGGTCAAAAAAATAAACTATCCTAAGTCACTCTTCAAATTTCCACATTTTCATATTTTCTGGGTTGATATTTGGAACAGTAGTATGTGATTATAATTTAAATTATCACTCAAGAATGATTAATTTACATAAAAACAATCATTTAAAAAGAATTGAAATGATAAACAGAATACAAAAAAAATACACTTTTGTGGAACGCATCCAATAAAAGCATACATTTATGTAGTATTCTCTAATTCAATGATAACTATAACAGTAATCAATTTTTTAACGTTAATTTTTCATGATAAATAATTGTGAATTTGTGTTTTTTTTCGGTAATTCGTAAGAGAATTATTTTTTATTTTCTAACCTAATATTAATTTATTAATTAACTTAAAGTGTAGTGTATGTTAGCATCAATTAATTCAGCATTTTGGCTTATACCAGTCTGTTCATTACTAGCGCTCGGATTTGCCGTGTATTTTTACAAATCTATGATGAAGTTTTCCGAAGGAACGGATAGAATGAAGCAAATTGCTCAATATGTGCGAGAAGGAGCAATGGCTTATTTATCTCGTCAGTATAAAGTAGTAGGAATTGTATTTTTCATTCTACTTTTAATTTTCATAGTATTAGCTGTTTTAGGAGTACAAAATCCTTTTGTACCAGTGGCGTTCTTAACCGGAGGTTTCTTTTCCGGATTGTGCGGATATCTGGGTATGAAAACAGCGACAAACGCATCAGCACGTACTGCTTTTGGTGCTTCGCAGTCTTTAAATAGAGGACTTCAAGTTGCCTTTCGTTCGGGTGCAGTTATGGGTTTGGTAGTGGTAGGTTTCGGTTTGCTAGATATAGCAGCTTGGTACTGGATACTAAACTACATTTATGATACTAATATTTTTAATTTTGGTTTAAAAATAGCTATCGAATCGGGCTTAGTTGGCGATGATGGTGTTTGGACATCGGAATTTGCTAGTAATTCTAGTTGGATACATACAAAAATGGTACATATAACCACTACCATGCTTACATTTGGTATGGGAGCATCTACACAAGCTTTGTTTGCTAGAGTAGGTGGAGGTATCTATACAAAAGCTGCCGATGTAGGTGCCGACTTAGTTGGTAAAGTTGAAGCTGGCATACCTGAAGATGATCCGAGAAACCCTGCTACTATTGCCGATAACGTGGGCGATAACGTAGGTGATGTTGCCGGAATGGGTGCTGACTTATATGAGTCTTATTGTGGTTCTATTTTGGCTACAGCTGCTTTGGGTGCTGCTATATCAATGTCGAGCGGAAGTTTTAACGAAAAGGTAATTTTAGCTCCTATGCTTGTTGCCGCAATTGGTATAATATTTTCTATCATAGGAATATTTATGGTAAGAACCAAAGAAACAGCAACAGCTAAGAGTCTCCTAAATTCATTATTGATAGGTACTGCGGGTAGTTCTGTTTTGATATTAGGTGCAATTGCTGTAATGGCACAAGTAGGTTGGATAGAGTGGGGTATTTTTGGTTCAGTGGTTGCCGGACTTGTTTCAGGTATTGTAATTGGTCAAGGTACAGAATACTACACTTCAGACGGTTATAAACCAACTCAAGGTATTGCAAAACAAGCTCAACAAGGTCCTGCTACTACCATTATTGATGGTTTAGCGGTAGGTATGTATTCTACATGGATTCCAGTTGTTACAATTGTAATAGGTATTATTGCTGCGTATGGTTTTGCAGGAGGTTTTTCTAATTTTGCAGCAGGGGTATATGGAATAGGCTTTGCGGCTGTAGGTATGCTTTCTACATTAGGTGTAACACTTGCTACCGATGCTTTTGGTCCAATTGCTGATAATGCAGGTGGTAACGCAGAAATGGCAGAATTGCCTAAAGAAGTTCGCGAACGTACTGATGCTCTTGATATGCTTGGTAATACTACTGCTGCAACAGGAAAAGGTTTTGCAATTGGTTCTGCTGCGCTTACTGCAATGGCGCTATTAGTAGCTTATATTGAAGAGATAAGAATGTGGTTGGCTAAAACTCCTGAATTGGCTAATGAATTCCTACAAGCTACTGGAGCAGCTTCTTTATCAGCAGCTACTATTAAAGATTTTGTTAATTTTTATGAATTAAATTTATTCAACCCGCTACTTATTGCAGGTTTATTTATTGGTGGTATGATGGCATTCTTATTTTGTGCTATGACCATGAAAGCTGTAGGTAGAGCTGCAGGTGCAATGGTTGATGAAGTAAGAAGACAATTCAGAGAAATACCGGGTATTCTTGAAGGTACCGGAACTCCTGAATATGCTAAGTGTGTTGAAATATCTACAAAAGGTGCTCAGCGTGAAATGCTTGTTCCTTCTCTTTTAGCTATTATGGTTCCTATTGCAATAGGTATTTTACTTGGTGTTGCAGGTGTTATTGGTCTACTTATGGGTGGTCTAGTTACCGGGTTTACTCTTGCTGTAATGCTTAATAACTCTGGTGGTGCTTGGGATAATGCTAAAAAATATATTGAAAAAGGTAATTACGGTGGTAAAGGTTCACCTGCTCATAAAGCCGGCGTTGTTGGCGATACTGTTGGAGACCCTTTCAAAGATACTTCTGGTCCGTCTTTAAATATATTAATAAAATTAATGACCATGGTTTCAGTAGTTATGTCTGGTGTTACAATCGCTTATTCTATTTTTTAATATAATATCGGTAATCTAAAGACGTAATAATTTAAATATTAGATAATAGGGTGGTTAATTAATTTTAATCACCCTATTTTTTTCTGTATCAAATAAGAATATAGGCTGTATCATATATGTTTATTAGGTATAAAATATTTGTAAAAAACATGAAATATATCATCTTTCATGTTTATTTGTGCTCAAATATTTCTTTCTAATACACTAAATAAATACTTTTGTTTAGATACAATTAAAAATAAATTTTATGCTAGAAGAGAAACGATTTTTAGTGGTAGACGATTTGGTGATGAACAGGATTCTCTTATGTGAAATTCTTGATTCTATAGGTTGTAAATATGAAGAAGCCAAAAACGGAAAAGAAGCTCTTGAAAAGCTCTTGAAATCAAAGTTCGATATTGTATTGATGGATATTGAAATGCCAGTAATGAATGGAATAGAGGCTACAAGAGAAATAGGAAAGAATCAGTCAAAATATAATAATGTTAAGGTAATTGGAGTTACTGCTCATGATCCAAACCGTTTTGCTTCAGATTTCGAGGCAGTTACTTTTGATGGGTTTGTTACCAAACCATATACAATTCAAAGATTAAAAGTAGCAATTGACAATCTTTTTCCTCCAAAAGTATAACAGTCTGCTAAACTATTAAAGAATCGATTCTCTGCCTAGGTCTAAGGCTTTTAGGTTTAGTGCTACTACTTTATCTCCTTTTTTCTTAAAAATTTCTATAATGCCTTGTTGTAATGTTTCATAGGGTAATTCAATATAATTAGAAGCTACTCCTAGCATAATAATATTCGACGTTTTTAGGTTGCCAAGAGATTTGGCTAACGTATCGGCTGCTACAATTCTGTTGTTTTTTACTGTCTTTATTGCTTCAAAAACTACATCTTGGGTCGGATAGGCTACTATATTTCTAAAAGGGGTATCGTTGGTTATTAACCAACCATTTGGTTTAAGAAAGTGTAAATATCTGAGAGATTCCAATGGCTCTACCGATAAAATTATATCAGCAGTTGCATGTGGTATAAGGTCTGAATAGATGGGTTTGTCTGAAATTCTTACATGAGAAACCACTTCACCACCTCGCTGACTCATACCATGTGTTTCAGCCTGTTTTATATGATAATTGTTAAGCATTGCAGCCATTCCAAAAACTGCACCTATGGTCAAAATTCCTTGTCCGCCTACGCCCGATAATAGTATATTTGTATTCATCTTTAATTTATTGCGTTGAATTTTAAAAGTGAGATTTGTATCGCAGTCACTGGCGACTGTAAAAATTTCACTTAAGTGGTAAAATTAAATTTTTAAAATTTATTATGCAAATATGAAATGATGTTAGCATTTTGTGAAACTTTATATATATTTATTAAAAATAAAAAGAATAAAATCTAAAAAATATTATATTTGCTTTAAACACATTATTCATGTATATAACTAAAATATTATTTTTCATACTAGCAATATATCTGTTTAATCAAACTATTTCGGCACAGACAAATTATACTGAGGCTGCTTTAGACGCAGGTATTGAAATGGTTTTTGTAACCGGTATAGAATATATGATGGGTAGCGGAATGAGTGAACCGGGTAGGCATGACGATGAAAATCTTCACAAAGTAAAAGTTAATAATTTTTATATTGGAAAATTTGAAATCACTCAACAGCAATATAAAAAGATAATTGGTACAAATCCGAGCGAATTAAGCTCTTGTGGCGACAATTGTCCGGTTACCAATGTTTCTTGGACCGATGCTGTAGCTTTTTGCAATAAATTAAGTGAAAGTGCCGGATTGACGAGTTATTATACAATAAGTACTACCGGCGTTTCATACAATACATCGGCAAATGGCTATAGGTTACCTACAGAAACAGAATGGGAATTGGCTGCTCGTGCCGGTACTAAAACACCTATATATAGTGGCAATGTAACCCAAGTATCTGATAATAATTGGACTGAACTTGGAAGTATAGCCTATTATTCGGGCAACAGTTGTGCAACTTATGCGGGTGCTCAAGATTGTAGCGACAAAACTGATAAACAGGAAACGTGCGACTTATGTGGAATACAAGCTGTAGGTAAGAAAACGCCAAATAGTTTTGGATTACACGATATGTTGGGAAATGTTTGGGAATGGTGTAATGACTATTATGGATCATATATTCCAGAACAGCAAGGGCAAGAAATGACATTAGAAAGTGTAAGTCAGGTGTCTAATGTATTGCAAGAAAATCCGATGGGACCAACAATTGGTAAACTTAGAGTAAGAAGAGGTGGCAGCTGGAAATTGGGTGCTAGAAATGCTCGATGTGCTAAACGATCTAACAGAGCCGAGTCTTTTCAAGGTTCGGATGTTGGTTTTAGAATTGCGAGAAATTCTTAAACCAATAAAGTAATTTTGCGTTAATAAATTAAATAGTAAAAGATAATATTTTTGAAATGATTTTAATAGCCGATAGCGGATCTTCCAAAACAGATTTTAATATCATTGATGCAAAAGGTAAAATATCATCATTTACCACATCCGGATTAAGTCCTTTTTTTGTAAATTCTAATACAATTTCTTACGAAATAAAAAAAAACTATCCTGAGAACTTTCTTTTGGAAGATATTCAAGCGGTATTTTTTTATGGAGCCGGCTGTTCTTCCGAAGATAGAATTGGTATAGTACACAAAGGATTAAACAATTGCTTTAAAAATGCGGAAATAGAAATAAATACCGATTTATATGGTGCAGCTCTAGCCACATTTGGAAACTCCGAAGGTCTTGTAGCAATTCTAGGTACAGGCTCAAACTCCTGTTATTGGGATGGATACAATATTATTCAATCAAGTCCTTCGCTAGGATATATTCTTGGAGACGAAGGAAGTGGAGCTGTATTAGGAAAAGTTTTACTTACATTACTATTAAACGGAGAATTGCCTCCCGAATTAGAATCTCAATTTTATAATACCTATGATATTTCTCAAAATGATATACTTGACGGTATTTATAGAAAAGAAAAACCAAATAGTTTTATGGCATCTTTCACCTATTTCTGGGTAGAAAATCTTCACCATCCTTATGTGAAATATGTAGTAAATAATTGTTTTTTAAGATTTTTTGAGAAGAATATTATCAAATATCCCGATTATGACAAATATCAGCTTCGTTGTGTAGGCTCTATTGCCCACTACTTCAATGATATTCTTATAGAATGTGCTTTGGCATACAATATAAAAATTGACAGTATTGTAAGGCAACCTATTCACGGTCTTTCAAAATATTTTCTTGAAAAAATGGATATCAGAAAATGAATATAGAAAATGAGCTCGAAATTCTGAGAAATAAGTTAAATCAATTAGAGCAAGAAAACCATAAACTTAAAAGAGATACTTTACAAAATAAGGTAAACAATCTCTTGTTTGGTTTTTTTTCAAATTGTAAAGATGTTGCTGTCATAATTTCTGATTCAAAAAAAAGATTAGTTTTTGCCAATAAAGGGGCTTCCGAAATTTTTGATATTCATCAAGATCAGATGTGTATTGAAGATGCCTTTTTAAAGAATATACTTTTGCCCGACGATTATAATTTATTGTTGGAGAATCATAAACATGCTATAGAAAATAAATTAGAAGTAATCGAAACTATATGTAAGATAAAAGTAGGCAAACAAGAAAAAAGTGTTTTGTTTGAGGATACATTATGTATTTTAGAAGAAGAAAATGAAACAACAAATTATATTATTTACTCCAAACTTACAAATCTATCACATCAGGTATATCAACCTATTTCTGATGATATTTATATTGAAAAGACAAGACGTATAGGTGCAGAAACAGCACTTCGAGAAAATGAAGCCAAGCTAAGAAGTTTTTTTGAGCAGTCGGCCAACGGAATTGTTTTTATAAATTCACAGCAGATAATAATTGATTTTAATCATTTAGCATCAGAGATGCTTGAGTTTAATAAAGAAATTGTATTTAATAAAAGTATTGAAAGCCTCTTTTGTAAGTTAGCTGAGAAACAAAAAATTACCAATGAAACGAGTAGAGATTTTATTTCAAAACTAACTTTCTACTTTCAAAATTATACAACATTCAAAACTAACTTTTTGTATGAATTTGAATTCTTTTCAAACAGAGGTAAGCTAAATATTTCCATTTCTGTTTTTCCAATAAACAATTCGGGTGAAGTGTTTTTTGGTGGTATACTCAGAGATATAACCGTAGAAAAAAATAATGAATCAGAACTTGAAAAATATCATGAGTATCTAGAAGAGGTTATAAAAGAAAGAACTATAGACCTTATACAATCAGAACATAGAATAAAAAACTTAAGCGACAGTTTACCAGGAGGCGCTATATTTAGAGCCATTAGAACTGATGATCATGTTTTTAAACTCGATTATGTGAGTGGAAATTTCTATGAATTGATAGGAGTAGACCCTGCCATGGATTATACCAATTTGGTAGGAATTTATGATAATATTCATCCAAGCGATAGGGATAAATTTCTAAAGCAAAAGGAAATATCTAGATATTCGCTCTCCGATTTTAATCTAGAGGTTCGGTACTACATGCCTCAGGGAAACACCAAGTGGTTTCAAATAAGAGCAAAAGCAAATGTTACTGACAATGGTAAAGTTTTCTGGGATGGATATGTTATTGATACTACAGAAAAACCTTTATCATACTGAATTACAGGAACGAGAGGCTTTACTTAATTCGGTAATTGAAAATATTCCTTATGATTTTTGGGCGCTTGATGAAAACAATAATTATTTCATTCAAAGTAAAGCTTCAAAAGTATATTGGGGTACATTGCTAGGTAAAAATTTTAATGATATAAAAATACCAGAAAGTTCTAAAATTGTTTTTGGTAAGACACTTGAACGTGTGAAAAAGGGTGAGGTTGTAAATGAGGTAAACCGCATACTCGATGTAAATGGCGATTTGTACTACTTCCAAAACATTTCTGGTCCTCTCGTTATAAAAAACAAAATTAAAGGAGCCTTAGGGTTCAATATAGATATTACTGAACGAAAAATAGTTGAAGAAAAACTGGTTCAGAATGAAGAAAAGTTTAGAAATATCTTTAATAATAGTACCGATAGTATTATTATTCATTCTGTAATGGGTCAAATCTACGAGTCTAATTCTATCTTTAGAAATCTTATAGATTATACTGAAGATGAATGTATTGATAAGCAAATTTTTGATTTTGTAGATCACGAATCTACCCTTAAATTTAAAAATGAAATCGCTTCACTCTCGCTTAACAATCTTGATTTTACAACAGAAGCAATTTTAATTACTAGAAGTAATTCATTTATTCCTATTGAAATAAAAAGTAAAGTTATTACCTATCTTGGCAGGAATGCTCTATTAACAATTATTAGGAATGTAAGTTATAGAAAAAGATTTGAGAGAAAATTACTCGATGCAATTATTGAAACAGAAGAAAAAGAACGAGCTCAGTTGGCTGCCGATTTACACGATGAAATAGGCCCTCTTTTATCAAGCATGAAAATGTATATTTCTTTGTTGAAAGATACGAAAGATATAGAAAAATCTAAATTCGTTGGCGAACAGGTATTTACCCTAGTTACCGAAGCTATTACCAGTATAAGGGAAATTTCAAATTCATTGAGTCCGCATGTACTTACTAATTATGGTTTGATTGAGGCAGTAAAAAATGTAATACAATCGGTATCAAAATTTATTGAAATAGATTTTTCGAGCAATTGTGAAAAAATGCGTTTTGCTTCAAATACAGAAACTGTTTACTACCGAGTTTTTAAAGAGTTGTTAAACAACACAGTAAAACATGCACAGGCAACAAATATAATTATATCATTTATCTTTGAAAATGACCGTCTCACTTTCACTTACAAAGATGATGGAAAAGGATTTGATTATGAAAAAAGCTTTTGAAAATAAAAAAGAAGGTTTAGGTTTGTATAATATTATAAATCGTGCAAAAACTATAAATGCAGATTATACCTTTACAAGTAGTCCGGGTGAAGGTACTTTTTTTGAAATGAAGACGAGTATGAACATATAAATAGTTTAAAAAATTATGGAAAAAATTTCAATTCTTATTGTAGATGACCATCAGTTATTTAGAAATGGTTTAAAGTTTATTTTATCAGATTGCGAAGATTTTGAAGTAATTGCAGAAGCTTCAAATGGCGAAGAGTTTATAAAACTAATGAAAAACCTGAAACCTGATATTGTTCTTATGGACATAAATATGCCCGTAATGAATGGTATAGATGCGAGTAGAAAAGCTTTAGCTGTAAATCCTGATTTGAAAATAGTAATTTTATCAATGTATGATGATGAACAGTACTATAATTCGCTTATTGAATTGGGTGTGAAAGGATTCCTTTTAAAAGATGCTACTTCTGATGAATTAAAAACTTCTATTCTTAGAATTTACAATAATCATACATATTTTTCGCAAGAATTATTGATTAAGATTATTAAGAACAAAGAGAATTCTGTAAATGTAAATATTACAGCACGTGAAAAAGATGTTTTGGAACTTATTTGTAAAGGACTTTCAAATACCGAAATTTCTGAAAAATTGTTCATTAGTCCGCGTACTGTTGAGAGACACCGTGCCAATTTATTGGAAAAAACCAGTTCGTCTAACTCAATTAAGTTGGTGCTGTTTGCAATAAAAAATAATTTGGTTCAATTGGAAGTTGAGAATTAATACATGTCGAGATTTTCTGATTTAGACTTTGTTGCAATAGATTTTGAAACTGCAGTAAAGCATCATATTTGCGCGGTAGGTATAGTAAATGTAAAAGCCGGAGAAATTGTAGATGAATTTTATTCATTGATACAACCTCCGGGAAACTTTTACAACTTCTACAATGTGCAGGTACATGGCATAACTCCTGATATGACAGAGTCTGAAGCTTTGTTTGATTCCGTATATTCTGAAATTAAAAAGCGCATTAAAGGTAATATTGTAGTTGCTCACAATGAATCTTTTGACCGGAATGTGCTTATGAAAACTATGAACGACTTTGGTATTTCATATTCCGATTTGGATATATGCAAGAAGTGGGAGTGTACCATGCGCATTTACAAGAAGAAAGGTTTTACCCCAGCCTCGCTTGATGCTTGTAGTAGAAAATTTAATATTTCGCTGCAACACCATAATGCACTCTCTGATGCAATTGCATGTGCAAAATTGTATTTATTGCACATGCAGAACAGCGAATAGTAGTAATTTATATTTTAAGAACTCAAATATTGGTCATTAAAAAATCTGTTTCTACAGATTTACGAGCGTTGCGCCAAACTTATATTTTTCAAATGAAGCATCCTGATAGCGAAGTTTACTATATTTTCTATCGAGAATGTTTCTAATTTTCATTTTTAATACTCCATTACCTACACCATGTATAAACACTACTTTGCGAAGCTTATCTTTGATAGCTTCATTAAGTCTTTCTTCAAAGTGGTTAAGTTGTATTTCTAATTTTTCGTTAGGTTCCAATCCCGACTCATTTTCAACCAATTCATGTATATGCAAATCTACTTCAAGGGTAGTTTCTCGCATATCTTGAATCTCTTTTCGGCTTCTTTCTTTCAACTTTGTTCTGTCTATTTCTTTAGAATGAATAGCATCTAAAATTGTTTTGCCATCTATATTTTTTAGCTGTTCAAGCAATGTGTCATTTACAATATCTAGAACATAAGCCTGCTCTTCAAAAAGTCATTTGGTTTAAAAACACCATTTTTAAATAACTTAACAGCTACAAATTCTATAGTTTTCTGAATAGGATTTGTTAATGAATAAGGTTTTCTTTTATAGAGTGTTCCCTGAAAACAGAGTGAAATATTATCTTGAATTGTATTTCTTTTATAGGTTTTAATGTAAACTTTATTATTAGATTCAATCAAACCACTTTCTACGTTTATATACAAATCGCCTTTTTTTTCTGAAATGTTATACAAGAAATGATAATTACAATCATTAATAATATACAAATCAAACTCATCTAGAGAAAGAGAATCGGGAACCAGAGCACAATGAATTTTTGGTATGTCGTTACCTGCAATCTCTTGATCCGATTCTGGTTCAAGTTGCTTTATTTCAACTGCTTCTTCCTTAACTACAACTACTTCTTTAGCCGTTTTATTGGGACTTTTTTGAACACTTTCTTTAGGTATTACAACTACATCGGTTTTTAATACCGGATAATTAAATCCATTATCATCTCTTACCTCTACCAGTGTCTGATTTACTATTTTCACAACAATACCACCACCAACACTGTTTAGAAATCTAACACTATCGCCAATCTTTATTTCCATAATTATATTTTTACAAGGTAAAGTTAATTAATTTTGCATTAAAATTTGTAGTTCCATATCCGAAGATTGAATATTATAAGGTATTTGTGCAGAAATAGTGCAGAAAACATTATATATCCTATCGAAAGTATAATTAAATATAAATACATGAATGTGCAAGCCCAATATATAGAAATTGAAGCATATAACTATCTGTTGCCGGACGATAAAATTGCTAAATATCCGTTAGAAAATAGAGATGCTTCAAAATTATTAATTTATAAAAATAAGGATATTAGTGAAGCTTCTTTTACAGATATTACGCTCCATTTGCCCAACAATTCGTTGTTGATATTTAACAATACAAAGGTTATAGCTGCTCGTATTCTTATGAATAAGGAGAGTGGTGCGCATATAGAAATTTTTTGCTTGGAACCCTACTTTCCCGAAAGTTACGAACTCATGTTTTCTCAGCAAAAACAGTGTGTATGGAAGTGTATTGTAGGCAATTCGAAACGGTGGAAAGCAGAACCACTTACCAAAACAATACAGGTAGGTTCTGAATCTGTGCAATTTACTGCAAAACGAATTGAGAATAATCAAACCGTTCATTTGGTTGAGTTTACTTGGGATAGTAACCACAGTTTTAGCGAGATGCTTGACGCACTCGGTCAGATACCTATACCTCCTTACCTCAATCGTGCTACTGAGTCTATAGATTTAGAGAGATATCAGACTGTCTATTCAAAACATAAAGGTTCGGTAGCAGCACCAACGGCCGGACTGCATTTTACCGATTCTATTCTCAGTAAACTTAAAGAACAAGGAATTGAAAAAGGTGAAATAACGCTGCATGTAGGAGCGGGAACGTTTAAACCAGTACAATCAAAAACAATTGGTGAACATGAAATGCACACCGAATTGTTCAGTTTCAATATAAAACTATTGGAGCAAATTATCAATGCTAATTACTTTATAATAGCCGTTGGAACCACCTCATTGCGTACTCTGGAAAGCATCTATTGGCTTGGCTGCAAGCTCATAGAGACAGGTGAAATGCCCAATAAGATTAGTCAGTGGGAGGTTTATAATCATAATACAATTGATTATAAAGAAAGCTTGAATGCAATACTCACGCATATAAAATCAAAGAATATAGAAAGTTTCACCGCCTCTACGCAAATATTAATAGCTCCCGGTTATATATTTAAGGTAGTAAAAGGATTAATTACAAATTTCCATCAACCACAGAGTACCTTGCTTGTGCTGGTATCGGCATTTATTGGTGAAGAATGGGAAAGAATTTACGACTATGCCCTAAAAAATGATTTCAGATTTCTCAGTTATGGCGATAGTTCATTAATAATTCCAATAAACAACGAAAAATAAAACGATTGGCAATTTTGTCAATTCAATTAATTTTATATGTACCGCATTATGATTGTAGGGGCAACCCTTGTGGTTGCCCTATTTAATAATTAATTATTCATTTCCCAGCAAATAAAATCTAAAGAAACAGCTTACGGCTCATGTCCCTGATTGAGGAAATTGAGCTGCAAGTTGCAGGACATCGTCCCCAATTGAGGATATTGCCCCGTAATATTACAGATACAAATCCCCGATTGAGGACGTTGCCTCGTCGTATTACGTATCCAAATCCCCGATAAGGGACGTGTCCCTGTATTGCTACGGCTCAACTTCCCCGTTGAGGGAAGCTTGCCGCAGTGCTACGGCTCAATTTTAAAATGGAAAAAAAACTAGCCGTTGCTTAGAGTTATACCTTTTCGGGTGCGAAATTGTATATAATTTTTGAGATGCAGAAATTATTTTCAATATTTTTTACAACAAATAGTATTTTTTTTATTTGGATGAAGTGACAACAGCTAAGATGGCACTTCATCCAAATGATTTTTGCATTATTTTACAAAATAACCATTTCCAGGTTCAAAGGTATTTAATGAATTGGTTGAACTTATGGGATTCCAAAATCCATCAAAGTTTTTTATAATTGAACAATTATTCTGATTATAATATTGTGAAAATGGAGTTGCGTTAGTGGTTGGGCAACCTATTAATTGCCATTTTCCGTTAGATTCGTTAATCTTTAAGGTTTTACTAAATGTTGATCCATTAATAACAAGAGAACCAGCCGAATTCATCTTTACCAAATAACCTTTTCCTACTTCTATTGTTTTCAGAGAATTGAATACCTCAGGTAAATCTGTTCGCCAAAAAAGCATCCATCGTTTTTACTTCAATAACATCTAATCCGGCAAACATTGTTTTCACGGTACTATCGAGAGGAAAACGACCTGTAGAGATTATATTCCAGCCTTTAGTAAGATTAATTGTCTGTTTAGATACATCTCCAACAACTGTTGCTGTTTTGGTAGCAAAGCTATTGCAATTTCCATTGGTGGTTTTGAGAGAAATGGTAAATTTTCCGGTATCGGTATACTGATGACTAAGTGAATTATTCATGGAATTATCGCCAAAGTTCCACTGACTTGTTGTTGCATTAGTACTTGTGTTTATGACTGAAACCGTTGTTTTTGGCCACTGCAAAGTATCGGCAGAGATGGTAAAAGATGCCACCGTGGGAGTGTCTATTATAGCTTCTACCTTAACACGTGGTGCAATGCATCCATCCGAAACCATTATCCAATCGTAGTAAAACAAATACTGGGTTGAATTCTCGGCAGTAGTTCCACCCCAACTTTGCGTGATGGAAGCCAAAGAATTGGTATACGGGAATGTAACACCTGTTGTATTTGTGTACATCTGACTATGTATGGAAGATATTGAATAATTAGATCCTGGCTTAACCCACCAATTGACATTAATTCTTTTTTCACCCAAATTCATAGGTACAGTGGTATTAATGTTTTGTGCACTATAATCAAAAAAACTAAAAGTTTTATCTCCAGTGTTTTGAGACGAATAAATCTTGAACGATTTTAGCAAAAATGGCTTAGCAGCTTCAAAAACCAGCATATATGATCCATTTTCACCATAATCAGATTTCTCGTAATATCCAATACCTATAGTAGTATCAACAGGACCAAGATGCAGGGTGTCGATAGTTGATTGTTCGTAAAAGTAAGAGGTCGATTTGGTATTAGCCGGTGTGGTGAATGTGTTACCCGTGCCTACCATTTTGCCTCCCTTGGCAGCATCATACCAGCGCACGGTGCCTGTGGTGTTGGTGAGCGAGATGGTCACAGGTTTTGCCCCACAAACCGCTGGAGCTGTTACCACCGGTTGCGGAAAAGAATCTACCACCAAGGTAATTAATTCCTTACTTCCTACGCAGCCGTATTGGTCGGTCACGGTAATCGAGTATTTACCAGCCTGCTTAGTTCCTGCCTGTAGCGATACTTCTTTGGTATTGGCA
This sequence comes from Bacteroidales bacterium, assembly GCA_016714605.1. Taxonomy (GTDB): domain Bacteria; phylum Bacteroidota; class Bacteroidia; order Bacteroidales; family UBA1715; genus JADKDL01. The sequence continues at coordinate 41,427 of JADKDL010000035.1, forward strand.
GAGAAACCTGCCGGACCGCTCCATTTCCATGAGCTAGGCTCAGAGACCTCTGCTCTCATGTTGCAAAATCCTCCTGCACACACCCTAACTGTCGACATTTGTATCCAGCCGGAGTTTTCTGTTTCTACAAATGCAGTTGCTTGGGGTGCGTCGCGATAGGTAATCGTATAATTGGTTTTGTAAAAGCACCTGTTAGTGTCTTCATAAAAAGCAGTTATCAAAGTGGGGTTTTCAAAAATAGATGCATTCTTTTTTGAAATTGTAATCTCGCGTGAATTTGAAAACGTATCTACATCGGATGAAAAATTGTGGCACTCTACCCATTTCCAACCAGTCGATGTATTTGGCAAGGGCGAGAGTGTGATAAGCTCGTCCCTTGAGCAGGCATCAATAGCACTGCTTTTTTTAAGCTCGCCGCTGGCTAACTTCACATATGGTATCACGGGGCTTGGTGGACATACGGTATTATTGAACTGGTAGGTGATAACAGTCCCGGGAGTACTCACGTTCCAGCACCGCAAGCCTGTTTTGAGATTAGGCAAAAACGTACTCTCTTCCCACTGTGCCGCAGGAGCAGTTACATCACTATACTCGGTGTTCAAGTCAGGTTTCCAGCACATTCCATAGGTGTTGCATCCATTGTCGGCATGAATTAGCCGCACCATCCAAGGTCATCCATCACTTTGATTATTTCCATTTTCATTAATTTTCCAGATTGTCAAACCTTCGTCGGGCAAATATAGAGATCGTCCTGTATTCTGTACTGCATTGAAAAGGTAATATTCCCTAGGGTTCAGTGGATTGGTATATTTGTAGAAATGGAGGTCGTTGGCAGTGTCTGTAATTGTACCGGAGAAGTTGTTCACTTCCGTTGCAGTAGCCCAGCCTTCATTGAGGAGGTAATACGGATTGGGAGGCACTGGATTATCATAGTAACTTCCCGATGCCATGAGGTCGAAAGTGCCAATCGTACCACAAATACCAGAACGGTACTGATACGTGTCTGGCCAGTTGAATAGTTGATGTCCATTTTCATGACAGGGAGTTCTCAAACTTAATATTGCACCGCCAGTACAATAGGTTCCTGACATAACACCATCAGCTTGGAAATTGATACCAGCACTCGCATGATGCCACATGCCCGCTACCTATGAAGCTGCAGAACCAGGTAAAGTAGCGTTATCGACCTGATGTATCCGCTCGAATCATGAGTGAGAGTAGAAAAGTCGAACCCTTGCTTGTCCATGCTTTCCATGGCTAGTTTCAGAATCTCTTTAGCTCCCATTGAATATGGCATAGCATCGTATTCAGCAAACGTCTTTGGAGCCCGAAATACTCCATACATCATGTTGTTGAATTCCACTACACCTCCAGAAATATCATTAAAATACTGATAAACTGAACCATTCAAGCCGAAACCGGTAAAATTCTTTCCGTTCATCATAGAGTCTAACTCGGGAAGTGTATAGTATGATTGCTCATCGCTGAAGTCAACAACGATGCACAGTCCTTTGATTATATCTTTTTTCTTGGTCGCAAACGGTGGTGCCGGCCTGATTCCATCTTTGGGCATGGGTTCTTGTCTTGTTTTTTGTTCAAAACGTGGCTGATTGACGCCAAGCTTCTCTTTCACTTTGTTTATTTTTTCAATAACCACATCAAGAGGCAATGTGTAGTGTGGTAGCAGCCCGAGAGCAACCGCAGCAGGGTTAGTTCCAAGTTCTGCTCCCGTGTAAATAACTCCTGTAGATTGTAGCTCTGAGCTATCTTTGTTAATAGTGGCGTAGCATATCCACTTTGTAACCGTATCGCGCAGCAGCGTGTAGCCATCTATAGACTCAGCTCGCATATAAAATTCATCGCCAAACAACCTCACCTTCACCTTTGTGCCATCGGGCTGCTTGAACTGGTGTTCTTCACCGTATGATGGACTAGCAAAAACATTTGAAACTAAACCTACAAGGAAGGCTGCCAAAATTACTATTTTTCTCATTTTAACTTTGATTATTATATTTTACTACGAAGTGGAGACAAGTATACTTACAAAAACGTTGCATTACAGCATTCGCAATGAAACCCGAATTATGCATTCGATTTCATACAAAGCCTCATATTGCACATACAATCAAATTTTAAAAATTTATTTTATAAAATAACCCTGTCCATACTCAAAAGAATTTAATGAATTGGTTGAACCTGTGGGATTCCAAAATCCATCAAAGTTTTTATAATTGAACAATTATTCTGATTATAATATTGTGAAAATGGAGTTGCATTAGTGGTAGGGCAACCTATTAATTGCCATTTTCCGTTAGATTCGTAAATCTTTAAGGTTTTATTAAATGTTGATCCATTAATAACAAGAGAACCAGCGGTGTTCATCTTTACCAAATAACCTTTTCCTACTTCTATTGTTTTCAAAGAATTGAATACCTCAGGTAAATCTGTACGCCAAAAAGCATCCATCGTTTTTACTTCAATAACATCTAGTCCGGCAAAAATTGTTTTCACGGTACTATCGAGAGGAAAACGCCCTGTAGATAGTATATTCCAGCCTTTAGTAAGGTTAATAGTTTGTTTTGAGACATCTCCAACAACTGTTGCTGTTTTGGTAGCAAGGCTATTGCAATTTCCATTGGTGGTTTTTAGAGAAATGGTAAACGTTCCGGTATCGGTGTACTGATGAATAGGGGAATTATCCATGGAATTATCGCCAAAGTCCCACTGGCTTGTTGTTGCATTAGTACTTGTGTTTATGACTGAAACCGTTGTTTTTGGCCACTGTAAAGTATCGGCAGAGAGGGTAAAAGATGCCGCTGTGGGAGTGTCTATTATAGCTTCAACCTTAACACGTGGTGCAATGCAACCATCAGACACCATTATCCAGTCGTAAAAGTAGTGATACTGTTCACTTGCCATAGGCTCATAGTCTCCTGAACTTTTAGTAATTGTTGCCAAAGAATTGGAATAGGGATATGCTAACCAGAAATATTGCTCCATAGATGAGCAAATGATGGTTTTATTTGGTAACCTATTCCAGCGGGAACCCACCAGTTGAGTGCAACGCGTTGTTCACCTATTTTGTTTGGAATTTGCGTTTGTCTCATAGGTCCTCCTTGCATTAAATAAATAGTCCTTTGGAAAATTGTATCGACTACATACATTTTAACAGATTTAAGCATGAAATTTTTTGAGGCAAAGAATTCTAAGCCATATTCACCAGTTGAACCATTACCGTTTACTATATATTTAGTTGTACCTATAGATGTATCTACTGCACCAAGATGAAAAGTATCTATAGTAGAGAGTTCGTAATAATAATCTTTTGATTTATTTAACAATGGGGTTTTGAAACTACTACCTTCGGCAAGTGGTTTTCCGCCAGAGGGAGTATCATACCACCTTACCGTTCCGGTCGTGTTGCCAAGCGATAAGGTTACCTGCGATGTTCCACATGCTCTGTTTGAAAGCAATATTGGGCTAGGGAAGGAGTCAATTTTGACCGTAAGGTTTTGTTCAGTTGAACATCCAAACGAATCGACAACCATAATTTTATAAATACCTGCATCGGCGCTACTTGCTTTTGGAATAGACACTAGAGCAGTAGTAGCTTTAAAACCATTGGAACCGTTCCACTCACAAGATTGTAGTTTGTAGAATGTAGAAGCTTTCATACTTAATTCACTGCCGGCACACACTCGCACTTCTGTTTGATTGTACCAGTCTGATGAACTTGTTTTAACCGAAGTTTCTACAAGTGCGGCGGAGTGTGGGGTAACATCGAATGTAGTTGAGTATACACAGCCATCAGTATCTTGATAAATTGCAATGAAGTGCTGAAAGGATGAGTAAAAGTTTTCATCTTTGCCCGAAAGTGTTACTTCCCTGTTATTTGAAAATTTGTATCCATAACTCAAATCCCAGCCATATTCATACCACACCCAGCCAGAGGAATTCAAAGGAGTGGGACTAAGGGTGAAATCGTTTGCCCCTAAGCAGAATTCAATTTTGTTGGTCTGCACTACACTACCATCAGAATACTTTACGTAAGGAACAACATTTAGAGCGTTACAGATTTTATTATCAAACTTGTAGTGTATTACATCGCCCGCAGTACCTATATCCCAGCAACGTAAACCTATTTTTGTACCAAGTATCATATTTATTGCTGTTGTCCAACGAGCTTTGGGTATAGATACTTCGCTAAACACTGAATTTCCACCCTGTTTAAAACAAGCATTGTATTCCTGTGTTGTGTCATTATCGGCATGAATAAGTCTAATCTCCCATTCTCCACGATAACTATTCTGGTTATCGCCATTTTCGTTTACCCACCATATAGTAAGGCCCTCGTCGGGCACGGCAGAATATCGACCTGTTTTTTTCACTGCATTGAAAAGATAATATTCTTGGGGATTTAACGGATTGGTGTATTTATAAAAATGTAAGTCATTGGAAGTATCTGCAATTGCACCAGAGAAATTGTTTACTTCGGTTACGGTAGCCCAGCCAGCTTGTATCATATAATAAGGGTTGGGAGGGGTAGGTCTTCCACTTTCTCCACCAGAACACATCAAGTCAAAATCACCAATTTCACTATAGTTCTCTTGATTGTATTGGTAGGTATCATTCCACCCAAAAAGCAGGTGTCCGCTTTCATGACATGCCGGAAAAAGTCTAATCGATGCCGGAGATGTAGTGTATGAACCGGATGAAATACCGTCGGCAGAAAAATTTTTATACGAACTTTTATGATACCACATACCACTAGACCATGATTTTGGTGAACCGGTATAAACTAAGGAAATTGATCTTATAAACCCTAGATTATTTGATAATCTTGAAAAATCAAAGCCTTGATTATCCATATATTTTAAAGCTTCATCTAAAATCTGCGTAGCACCTTCACCCATACCCAAGTTGTCATATTCTGCAAACGTTTTTGAAGCTCTATATACACCGTACACAATATTATTGAACTCAAAAGCACCACCTGATACATCTAAAAAATACTGTCGAACCGAGCCATCAATTCCAAAACTTTCATGGTTTTTCCCATTCCACAATGAATCAAATACGTCAACTGAATAACTGGTGAGTGGTTCATCACTGAAATCAACGATAAGAACCAAGCCGGTAACTTTCTGTTTTACGATTCCTTGTTGTGGAGCAAGTTGCATTCCTTTAGGGATAGGTTTGGGTTCGGGTTTTTCAACTTTAAGAACTCCAACAGATCCATATAAACGAATTTTGGCTTGCTCTACAATATTAGAAATAACCTGTTTATTCAATTTTGCGTGTTTTAATAAATTTAGAGAAGCAGCAGCTTGATTGTTTGCAATTGCAGTACCTAAATATTTAACTCCAGTAGACAATAGCTGAGAACTATCTTGATTACATTGGGCGTAGTAAATCCATTTTGAAATAGAATCTTGTACAAGGGTGTATCCATCAAGAGACTCAGCTCTCAAATAAAATTCATCTCCAAACAACCTTACATTCACCTTTGTGCCATCGGGCTGCTTGAACTGGTGTTCTTCACCGTATGATGGACTAGCAAAAATATTTGAAAGTAAACCTACAAGGAAAGCTGCCAAAATCACTATTTTTCTCATTTTATTTTTTATTTTTTTATTTTAATACGTTGTTGGAGACATGTATACTTGTAAAAACGTTGCATTACAGCATTCGCAATGAAACCCGAATTATGCATTCGGCTTTCATACAAAGCCTCATATTGCACATACTATCAAATTTATAGAACTCTATTTTTTTAAAATAACCCTGTCCGAGCCACAAAGGTATTTAATGAATTGGTTGAACCTGTAGGATTCCAAAATCCATCAAAGTTTTTTATAATTGAACAATTATTCTGATTATAATATTGTGAAAAAGGAATTGCATTAGTGGTTGGGCAACCTTATTTATTGGTGAAGAATGGGAAAGAATTTACGACTATGCCCTAAAAAATGATTTCAGATTTCTCAGTTATGGCGATAGTTCATTAATAATTCCATTTTCTGAGTAAATTAAAGTAATGGGAGAAATAAAAAATGTCGTTTAATAAGAAAAGGCTTTAGATACTTAGTAGGAGTGAGGCTCTGTTATCTCTATAGAAAAAAGTGTTTGTTCTATTAATCTAAATAGTTACCTTAAATCTAAAGTCATTTTATAAAATAAGCAAAGCCAAAGTTTGACTATAACACACATGCAAACATAAAACTTTGTATGTAATTCATCAAACCTTGACTCGCAAATTCTTAGAATTTATTTTTCAAGTAATGCATTTACTTTGGCTTCAATAGCTTCTAATCGAGCTTTAAGCTCTGAGTTTTCTTTTGTAAGACCATCAATAGTTTGTTGTTGTTCTTGCATGAATTTCACCATAGGAGCTATAAAATCGGTATAACGCAAACCAAGGGTACGCTCAGAATCGCCACCAATGGTTAAGATGCAGTTGTTAGTGCCGATTAATGCCTCAATATCTTGAGCTATGAAACCGAAGTTTGTTCGACCATCACCTTGTTTTAAAGTATATTGTACCGGCTTCAGTTTCATTATAAAATCGGATGAGCTTAGAGGTGTAATATTCTCCTTCAAACGAGCATCGGAGCTGGCAGTAAATGCTACTTGTCCTTCTATTACACTAACACCAGTATTACCTAATCTAATTTTATCGTTTGCATTTACAATAGCACCATATCCTATAGCTGTGGCATTAATAAGATTTTTTGCAGAAGTATTGGTATTAGCACCTATAAGTGTATTATAAGAACCTGTTACATTAGCTACACCCGAATTCATTCCTATACCAACATTATACTCACTTGTTGTTGTTGCATTTAATGCTTGGTCTCCAATTGCAGTATTTCCAATTCCTGTAGTGTTTGCTTGTAATGCATTATACCCAATACTGACAGTCGATCTACCGGTAGTATTATTATAAAGAGAATGGTTTCCAATAGCAATGTTGGCACTTCCTGAAATATTATTATACAATGCATTTGCTCCAAAAGCACAGTTAAAAGCTCCCGTAGTATTTTTAAACAAAGCACTTAAACCATAGGCATTATTTGTATTACCTTCTGTATTATTATATAACGCCCAGCCTCCAACTGCTGTATTTTCTATTCCAATAGTATTTAACTTCATAGCCTCTTGTCCAATAGCTGTGTTATGTGAGCCAGTTGTATTTGTTAGCAATGTATTATATCCTACAGAAACATTATTTACAGCCGTAGTACTCGATGTTTGTGAGTATGCACCTATTGCAGTATTACCACTTGTAGTTGAATTGTATAAGGTTTTATATCCTACAGCAGTATTCTCTTTGCCTTCAGAAAGTAAAAATAGAGATTCAATACCAAACGCACAGTTGCTGGAACCAGATATGTTTGATTTCAATGCATTATGTCCAAATGCACTATTATAAGAACCTATTGTATTGCTTGACAAAGCATAATTACCAAATGCATTATTATAATTACTCGTATTCAAATTGAGAGCCGAATAACCAAATGCATTATTATCAAATCCGGATATATTTGAATATAATGATATTGCACCAAGAGCATTGTTGCGTGTTCCAGTTGTATTTGAATTTAGAGTATTTGAACCTACAGAAGTATTGTTTGTTCCAGTTGAGTTGTGTAAGAGGGCTTGGAAACCAAACGCACTATTTTCTGCTGCTGTAGTATTCCTGCCCAGAGCAAAATGTCCAACGGCTGTATTATTATTTCCTGTTGTATTTTTTTCTAGTGTATAACTACCAACACCAACGTTTTGGATACCCTCAATATTGTTTTGTAAACTACCGTATCCTATGGCAGCATTTAATGAACCTGTGGTTGTATGGTATAGAGTATTCAGACCGAGTGCGGTATTTCCATATCCTGTAGTAATACCTTTCCCCGATTTACAACCAACTAAATGATTACCTTTTCCAATTGAGCTAAAACCTGCACTATCGCCAATAAATAGTGCATTGAGGGAGGTACTCAATCCACCGGCAGCATTTCCAATATTTATATTCTTACTGTTGTTTGCAATATTACCTGCATTAGCGCCAAGTGATGTTCCGTTATGATTACTAACAAATGGTGAATTGCCGAGGAATAACTGTTTTGATGTAAAAATATCACCAAAATTGAGTGAAGGTGAACCAAGATTTGTTAAATCAGTTGTTCCTGGCGTGATTTCGTCTCCGGTTGCAGAAATAACAAGTCTATTAATATTATTTGTTCTCAAAGACAAGGCTTGCTCATCGGTTGTGCCTAAAAACAGTTCGGAGCCTTGATTTCCGTTAGTTTCCAAACATCGGTAATACCATGTTCTGAGGCTGTTGTTGGCAAATTAGTTAAGTCACTAAACGAACCTGTTGTTGCTAAGGTGGCTAATGATGATGTGTCGGCTTTGGCATTTAGCTCTGCTTTTATTTTTTCTGAACTCCACAAACCGGATGCCGATTGGTCTTCATCGTTTATTACATTTGCTTCTGTTGTTCCTGATTTTTCGGCATATAAGGCATAAGGAACACTCAGCAACTGACTTGTTCCGGTTATTGTGTAATTTTCACCGCCGTTTATGTCGGTTTCTGTCTTTATGTAGAATGGTCCCTTTGCCCATTCTATGGTTGCAAAATCATCATTAATGCCAATTTCTAGACTCATCAAGCCACTTTTGTTGGTAACTGTTTTTTGTGTTTCTGTATATACTTCTACACCAGTGTCTGAACCTTGTAGGATAGTTATTCGAATACCGATTTCTTGGCTGACAACTACAGCTCCTTTGCTATTTCTTACTACTGCTTGATAACTCATTTTTGGGGGAGATTGTCCAAAAGATGTCAACATTAAAGAGACGCTAATAATAAATAAAAAAAATGATTTTGTTTTTTGTAAATAACTGTTCATGCTTATACGTAGTTTAAATTAATATTTGGTTATTGATTTTTATTGTTCAAAATCGATAGTTAAAAAAGCTTGGCTGTGAATGTTTTTCTTTCTAAATTCAAATAAATATAAATAAAATAATTTATATTTCCTTCCAAAACTGCAAGTCTTCTTTCGAGCTCAGTAATATCGGGACTTGACTTAAAAGCATTGGTAAAATTTAAACTCTATATTTCAAATTGTAAAACCCCGACTTGAAAATTCTAGGTGAATTTTTAAAAGTATTTTACATTGATATTAGTTTAATTCATTGAATTGTTCCAATTGAAATGACTATTTTTGATAAAAAATAATCTTTCTGAAGTGATATTAGAACCAATAAAATTTGATAAATCATTACATCAGTCATATTTCAAGCAAAGCTTGCGACGTGATGATATAGAATTGTTTAAACGTAATTTTAAACGACTTTTGGAGCGAATCAGCGAAACAGAAAGTGAGGAGCATAACAAAAATATTGTTTCCGATTTTCTGAAAAATACCTTTTATAAAGAAAATTTCGAAATAAATACTGCAGACCGAAAAGACCTTGTAATTCATAAAACGAATACAAGCAGTTCGCCTGTTTCTGTTATTATTGAAGCTAAAAGCCCTTCAAACAAATCGGAAATGATTAGTTTCGACAAACCTAACGCAAAGGCACTACACGAAACGATTCATTATTATCTGAAAGAAAGAATTATTAATCAAAACAAAGAAATTAAACACCTGATAATTACCAATATCTACGAATGGTTTATTTTCGATGCTGTCTGTTTTGAACAGTATTTTTATGCCAACAAAAATTTTCGCAAAAGCTATCAAGAATGGATCGATAAGGAATTGGTAGGTACAAAAACCGATTGGTTTTATACCGAAATTGCAAAACCGTTTTTAGATACAGATTTAGAAACCTTACCATGTGTGTATATTAATCTTTTAGAATATGCTGAAATTGTAAAAAATACAGACCAAACCGACGACAGCAAACTAATAAATTTATACAAGATATTTTCGCCCGAACACCTGTTAAAATTGCCTTTTGCAAACGATTACAATAAAATAGATACAGGGTTTTATAATGAACTGTTGCATATTTTAGGACTAGAAGAAACTAAACAAGGTAGCAAAAAACTCATAACTAGATTAAAAGCAAAAGACCGTGAAGCTGGTTCATTTCTCGAAAACACTATTGGAATTATTCAAAGTCTGCGACGACTTAACCAACTTGAAAGACCCGATTTGTATGGCGAAAATGAAGACGAACAACTATTCAGCATTGCACTGGAGCTGAATATTACATGGCTTAACAGGGTGTTGTTTTTGAAACTTTTAGAAGCTCAGCTTATTAAATATCATAAAGGAAACTCCGATTATGCATTTCTGAACAATACTAAAATTAAAGATTTCGATGAACTCAACGAACTATTTTTCGAGGTATTGGCAAAAAAAACTGATAAAAGAGATGTTGCTGTTCAAGAAAAATTTGGCGATTTACCTTATCTAAACAGTTCATTATTTGAGCAAACTCATCTCGAAAGCAATGTTGTGTATATGTCGCAACTCAAAGACCGTTTAACGCATTCTATTTCTAAACAAACTGTTTTGAAAGATAGACAAGGCAATAAATTATCTGGTGCGATAAATCCATTGGTTTATTTGTTTGAGTTTCTGAATGCGTACAGTTTTGCGAGCGATGCTGCTGCCGATATTCAAGACGATAGTCGAACAATAATTAATGCTGCGGTACTTGGGCTGATATTCGAGAAAATAAACGGTTACAAAGACGGCTCTTTTTATACTCCTAGTTTTATAACCACCTATATGAGTGGCGAGGTATTAAAAAATGCATTAGTAACTAACTTTGCCAAACTACCTGCTTACGCCAAAGTAGAATCGTTTAAGCATTTAAAAGAATGTATAAATTATACTGACAAATCTGTTCGTCAAAATGCAAATGATGTAATAAATGCTCTGAAAATAGTTGACCCAGCGGTTGGTTCGGGGCACTTTTTGGTATCGGTCCTCAACGAACTGGTTGCTCTCAAAAGCGAATTACGAATTTTGCAAGATCAGAACGGCAATCGTTTGCGTGGAATTATCATACAAAATGTAAACGATGAATTGGTTATAATAAATGAAGAAACTAGCGAACCGTTTCAGTATTATGTAAATGATAAACATATACCTCCATCTGAAATTCAGTGTATTCAACAAACATTGTTCAACGAAAAACGAACATTGATAGAAAAGTGCATATTTGGCGTGGATATAAACCCTAAATCGGTGCTAATTTGCAGACTGCGTATGTGGATAGAATTGCTCAAAAACTCCTATTATACTGCCGAAAGCAATTATATGTATTTGGAAACTTTGCCAAATATCGACATTAATATAAAAGCAGGTAATTCGCTCATTAGTAAGTTCGATACTGGACTCAATGTTTTTGAACGTGCGGCTGTAAATAAACTCATTGTTGATTATAAATTTGTAACCGACCAATATAAAAAAAACACTAATTACGACGAAAAGCTTGGTTTTCGTAAAACAATACAAAACATAAAAACCGAACTGTTGAAATTTGCCATTCCGCAGGATAAACATTATAAACAATACCTTAAAAAATCAAGAGAATTACAAAATCTGATAGGTGTAAATCCACAAAGCGAAACTATAATAAAACAAATTACTAAGTTGAGCGATGAAATTGCCGAATTAGAAAAAAAATATAAAGACAATTATTATACGGTGTATGCCAATTCTTTGGAGTGGTCGATAGATTTTCCCGAAATACTGTCGGAAAACGGAGAGTTTGTTGGGTTCGATGTTGTAATTGGCAATCCACCATATTTTACAATTAGCAACGAACCAAAACTAAAAGAAGTTAGCGACAATTATACAACCTTTAAACATACCGGCGATATTTATATGCTATTCATTGAGCGTGGTTTGCAAATAATAAAACCCGATGGCAGAGTATGTATGATTACCTCCAACAAATGGATGCGTGCAGCTTATGGTGAACGTTTGCGCGATTATCTACTGAAAAATGCTACCATCGAAAAACTGATAGATTTCGACGGTCTCAAAGTGTTCGACGAAGCTACGGTCGATACAGGAATTATACAACTCAAAAACCATAAAAACGGGTTACAATCTATTTCAGCAGTTCGTTTCGATAAATCTTTCGATTTGATAAATGATAGCATTTCAGAATATTTTGAAAAAAATAAAATTGAATTGAAGAATCTCACATATGAAAGTTGGAATCTGAAATCGGAAAACGAAAATGCAATAAAACATAAAATTGAAGAAATTGGATTACGATTAAAACATTGGAATATTTCCATCAGTAGAGGTTTAACAACAGGATTGAACGAGGCCTTTGTGATTGATACCCAAACCAAAGAAAACCTCATAAATACAGAAACACAGAACCGAGATTTTATAAAACCCCTTCTGCGTGGTAGAGATATTAAAAAATATAATGTTGAATATTCCGACTTATGGTTAATTATAATACCCAAAGGATATACAATAAAGTCGTTTCAAGGAACACAACAGACTCTAACTAATAGCAATACAGAAATTGTTTCCGAACCACACTATGGTTATCTTAGAAAGGCAGATGCGTGGAATTATATTTCTACAAAACTACCATCTTTATCTGACTACTTGCAGCAATTCGAGGCAAAAGCTGACATAAGAGATGACAAAGGCGATTTTTGGTGGGAACTGAGAGCTTGTTCGTATTATGCAGAATTTGAAAAAGAAAAGATAATCTTTACAAAAGCATCTCAAACAAAATCTTTTGCTTACGACAGGAGAGGGTATTATCTACAAAATACATCATATATACTTAGTGGTGAAAATCTGAAATACTTGTGTGGAGTTTTAAATTCGCATTTAATCACGTATGCCTTTTTAAATTATTACCAAAGTGGCGGAATAGATGGTGAAATTACTGTACAAGCAATGCACGAATTGCCTATACCTGCAATTACTCCCGAAAATCAAGCAACCGTAAACCAAATCGAAACCCTAGTGGACGAAATAATAGAGCTAAAAGAAATCGATTCGGCAGCAGATATTGGCCAACAAACAAGTAAAATAGATACATTGGTTTACCAACTTTACGACCTTACTGATGAAGAAATAGGAATGATTAAATATGAAAGTAAGTGCTGAAAAATGGATAACAAATTTTTATTTAAACGAAAAATCAAATCATACCATTTCAGAATATATCAGAAACAATCCTGCAAAATGGTATGATGATATATTTTTGTCATTAATTTATGCCCCGATGCAATATTTTTATACTCAATCCTTTTTGTACAGACCATCCTTCTTTGTCGGTTAGACTTATGTAAAAATGGTAATCTCCTTCATCTAAAATGCCGCTATTGTTGGTGGTTGGAAGGGTTATTTTTATATTTGTTTCGTACATATCTAAACCTTCGGGAATATCATAATCTTCTATGAACGTAAATGGATTTATTGGGTCTTTTTTTTCTTCAGATTTGCAGTTCTCTACCTCTGTACTATGCGAATGGTGGTCGAAATTGTGATGAATATCAATACTGTATGATTTGGTTGAACCCAATTCAGCATTGTCTTTGAAAAGCACCTTAAAATCGAACGATTCTCCGAAATATAAGGTGTCGCAGTTGAGTGGAAATGTGCCTTGCATACTTAAATCAATTTCAGGCTTTTGTTTGTCTATTTCTTCTTTGTTGCAGGTGGTGAAAATGACCATTGCTAAAAATATAAGTGAAAATAATTTTATTTGCTTCATGACTTTTAAAGTATTTAAATTTTTCAATTAGTAAAGCCCTAACTTTGGTGTCAGGGCTTGAGCATATCTTTTAGTTTGAAGAAGCTGCTAGAAATTCAATTTCCGACTCGGCAGTTGTCTCATTTCCCAACTCATCGGTAACAACCAAATGAAAATGATAATCGCCAACTTCTGCGGTCAGTGGTATGTCAATGTGTTCATGGAAAGTACTGTTCTTTTTACCTGAAAATTTGGAATAAGTAGTGTCTAACTCCCATGTTCCCGTTCCTTCGGGGTGGATTTCTACTAATACCGTTTTAATGGTTCCTTCTGCAACTATATCTGCTTCAATGTGCAAATCGTCTCCAACTATTGCGGTTTTGCTGTTGTTTAACCCAACTTCGGTAAGTGTTATTTCAGGTTTTGCAACTTCTTTTTCGCAAGAGCTGAAAACTAATCCTGTGGCAACAACTATTGCCAATACTATTATTTTACTTTTCATAATTTTTATTTTTTAAAATTGTTAAACAGTATTACTTTTTATTTTTTTAATTGAAATAGGTATTGAAATATTCAAAATGAAATTTCGTCCCGGATCGGGTACATTAATTAAGCGGTAATAATTCGTGTGATTAAAATATTTGGTATTAAACAGATTTTGAATCTGAAAAGAAATGTTGACAGACTGTTTTTTTAATTTCACATCTCCGCCCAGACTTAAATTTATGAGCTGATAACCTGCAGTAGTTTCTTCCGGTGGAACGATATTGTTTTGTGGTGCAGTAAGCTTATAATCAATAGAAACATAAACATTCTCAAAATACTTAATTTTTTGTTTTTGGTATTTGATATTGAGTATTGCCGATGCAGGGGGCGAGAAAGGCAGGGTGCGACCTTTCTTCTCGCCCGATAGCTGTTCCGAATAGACATATTCGCCAATAATGCCAATTTGCAAAGGTTTTATGATTTGATAATGGGCGTGTAACTCAGCTCCAAACCGAAACACTTCGCATTGGTTGTAATAGAAAACCTGATTACCATTGCCATAAAGTCTATCATGTTCCGAACTAGGATTGAGGTAGATATAATTGGAGAAATAATTCAAAAACGGTGTTGTGCCAATTGCAAATTTCATTGAATTATATTCCAATCCCAAATCGAGTTGATACGAAATTTCGGGCGATAAATCGGCATTTCCGACCTCGTAACTGAAATGATGGTAATTCACTCCGTTTGCTGCCAATTCTTTCGCAATGGGCATTCTGAAGCTTTTGCCAACATTAACTTTGAGCGACCATTGTTCAGGATTAAAATTATAGCCAATAGACCATGATGTATTAGAAAAATCTCGGTTCAGATTTATAGCTCTATTTAGGTATTGCCATATTGTGTCTCCATTGTTTACAATCGGAGACATAAACCAATCGTTATACTCTTGGGTTTGCAAATTTCCGTAATCGTATCTGAAACCAGCTTGTAATAAGCTTATTTCGCTTAAATGCTGTTTTGCATACAGAAATCCACCAATTGAAGTTTGTCTATATGTTGGAATAATAAAGCCTCTGCCATCAATTCTATTGTCTTGGTAATCGGAGTTTAAGCCAACTGTGAACAAAGTCTTTTCACTCAATGTGTAACTGCCTTTTACGTTTGCCGAATAGATATACTTATCGAATGCTCGTTCCAATTCTGCAGAAAAAGGAAGTGTATCTGGAAATATTGCAGGCATATAACCATGACTTACATACTCGCTCCATTCGTTACGATTGTTTCTCTGAAATCCAAAATCAGTTTCCAGTTTTACCGCATTTTTGTGCCACAAACTTTTATTTATCAGCTTTAAATGACTCACTTCTTGATATGGAAATTGAATATCTCTGTCCGATTTATCGTGCAATTCAACATCAACATTTCTTGGCTCTAAACCGTGTGCATTCGCAAAAAAGCCACTTTCGCTATTTACTGTACTCACAAAAAACTTGCTTGTAAAATACTTTTTCACCAAGCCCACTTGCAGGTGCAGATTCTTTTCGTTGCCTGCGGTGTTTCGTAATTTATTTTTGTGCAAAGCCGCTTTGTATGAGTAAATATCAATGCTGTCGGTCGGAACTTTGTAGTCGCCATAGTCAATATAGGTAAGTCGGGCGTTTGCAAAAAACCATTTTTTTCTACCGTAAACAGCAAGCGAAGACCCAAACAAATTATTATTTGATTTGCCCATAAGGTCGAGGTTTGCTTTCAATGAACCATCGGTAGGTATCGCACTCTGATTTATATCAATCACCCCACCAATTGCATCGGAGCCATACATAAGCGAAGCCGGACCTTTCACCACTTCTATGTTTTCTGCCGCATATTGGTCTATTTCCAAACCATGATCGGCTCCCCACTGTTGCCCTTCATGCTTCACCCCATTTTCAACCACCACCACACGGTTGAACCCAAGTCCACGAATTACAGGTTTCGACTGCCCAGAGCCAATATCTATGGTAGAAATACCCGGCAAACGATTGAGCGATTGCATAAGACTACCACCACTATTTTGCTTGAGATATTCAGTGTTTACCACTTCTATATTCAGCGAAGTTTCACGTTTTAGTGTTTCGGCAGCGTGGTCGGTTACAACCACCTCTTGTAAAGTGAGCAAAGAGGCTTGTAATCTATATTTTACAACTATATTTTTAGAAATTGAAACACTATCTCTCAGCGTTTTGTAACCAACAAACGAAATTTCTAGCACATATTTTCCTTTTGGTAGGTTATTGATAGAAAAATCACCTTGAGCATTGGTTACAGTGCCATTTTTTTCAGGAAGCAGCATAACAGTTGCACCAGGCAAAGGAAGTTTATTTTCATCGAATACATGTCCCGATAGCAAATATGTTTCTTGTGCGATTATGGACATACAAAACAGAGTCATGCCCAATAAAAGCACGATGAGTTTGTTCATGTTATTTTGATATAAAATGAATTAAGCAAATGAACTAGTGAGATAAAGCCAATAGGATAACTGAGATACTTTAAATAAAATATCTTTTAACTATCAGATTTCTACATTACAAAAGGAGGGGCACGAGGTGTTTTATGAGAATAAGAATAAGCTGTATAAAACGAGCTAATACGTTTAATTTCTGAGGAGAAAGCTTGAAAAACTGTTTTTGGAACTGTAATTGGCGAATGCAGCGAGGATAGAGAGAATTTGTATTCGCAAACAAGACAATGTTCTTTTGCAGAGTGAAGTTTATCGGCAAAATGTAAGCCGGATGATTGTTGAGAATGTTCTAGTTGAGAATGTAAAAAATGAGCATTGTGCTTTTTATGATGTGCGATATGCACCGTCTGAAAAGCAAGCGGGTAAATGAATACACATAATAATATAATTGCAATATGTTTGCTTAAATTGCTCAATTTTGTTGAATATCTGTTTGTTTACAATATTTACACACTCCTTTTATTATCATTTCCGTTTCCACTTCGCTATAGCCGTCGGGGAGGATTGGTTTTTGAATAGCCACCGAATCTAAACAAACCACTTTGTTGCACTCATTACAATAGAAATGTGCGTGCTTATGTTTATTTGTTGCTGAAATGTCAATTGCATATTTGACCAAAAGATTATCTACAACTATCTTATGAATTATTTTGCTCTCTTCCAATGTCTTAAACGAACGATAAAACGTAGTGCGGTCGTAATTTCCCTGCAAACGTTCACGAATTTCATGTTCGGAAAGAGCTTGATTGGCTTCTAAAATTACTTCCAGAATGCCTTCTCGGCAACTGGTTCGTTTCAGATTGTGTTATAATAGTATTTCTAAAGGATTCATATTTGCAATCATTATTCAAATGCAACATTGATGCAAATATAACTTTAATTTAATAATATTCAAATTAATTTTTTATAAAATTGTAACAGGTTTGTGTTTTATAACGATTCTTGCATACAATACAATCACTTTACCAACTTATTAGTGTATCAGTGTTTACTTTTATGTAGTATGCATTTCCTGGAATGAAGTTCTCTATTGAATTAAAATTAGACGAGGGTTGCCAATGACCTGTAAAATTTTTAACTATTTCTATAATTGCCTTATTTTCTGACAATAAAGTATCAATGTTTTGAGGTTCAGAAAGGGGATAGGCTACCAGATTCCAACCTATTTTCAATGACGTTTGACTAATAGTTTGTGGAATGATACCTTCTATTTGTATATTTTCTTTTTTAGTATTATAAATTAAATATGGTTTTCGTAATTCAATTTGTTTTATTGTATTCAAAAATTCGGGTTGTGCCTTTTTGTACAATTGTGTTGCATTTTTTATTTGCAGAGCATTGGGAAATAATTCGATAGGTATTTTTTCTGGTGTTGGACTTACATATATGCTTACCAAATTCCAACCTTCGTTCAGTTCTATGGTTTGCAGTATTGTAGATTGATTTGAACAGTCCTCAAATTGATGTTTACCCGTTATCTCGGTTGTAACTAGTAGGGGAATTTCTGTTTCTGTGATTGAGTTACCATAAATGTCTGTAATTCTGAACGTATATGGACCAAGACCCATACCATCTTCTTTTCGAAAGTAATTGTAGGGCATCCGTTCCAATTCAATCCAGCTATTATTATAGAATAATTCTACACTTTCTATCGGGTATTTATGATTTCTTATTTGCACTGCGGTCCACCATCGGCTAGAGCCTTCTTTGAAATAGAGTTTTACAGCACCCTCAACCGGACAAGCCACTATTTTCCATGAAATAGATACTCTACCGTCTATTTTATTGGCAACCAAAGGGAATGCATCCTCTGCCAAATCTATATCTCCAAACTTGCATTCGGGGCACTGGTCTTCTATTCTTATTACAATTGTTCCTCTTGGTCCGGTAACTTCTGCACAAGCTCCACAGATATCGGAATTGCTATATTGCAGGTTATTCATAGCTCCTGTCATAGCTGGTAAATTGGGGTCGGCAAAACTACAATTGCCACCGCCTGCATATCCATAGAATGTGCCTTCGCCGGTAAATGTTTCTCCACATTGAGCCCAAACAGAATTTTGAAAAATTACTATAAGGATGAAAATTGATATGTAATGTAGCGTATTCATAATTAATAAAATATATTATATCAAATATTAGTTTAGTGAAGTTAAAATTATTTTTTTTGTTTTAATTTGTAAATAATGACATTGATTTTATAAAATTAGGAATTCATTAATGCAACTCGTATTTTTGAAATGTTGTTTTATTTTTATTCTTAGTTTTTTAAGAATAATGTCATCATAAAAAATCATTTTTCGTTTGAATAATGGTTTAAGTGATGAAGTTTTTATATTTGAATGTCAATTAATTATATCAAATTTTATTATAATGAAATTTCTTCCGCAAATAGGATTTTTAAAATCAAAATTAGAAAATAAGCAGAATAATTTTAATGCCTTGTATGAAAATGGAAAATTCAAAAACAGAATAGATACCCCATTAAGAAGCGAAACATTTACTCATAAAGATATACTCAATGTTCTTTTCAGAAAAGAAAAAGGACGAATGCCTCAATATGATATTTCATTGAAACTGCCTGAAATTGAGGCTTTTTCTATTTATGATAATTGTTTTATGTGGTTGGGGCATTCTAGTATATTTGTGCGTTTAAATGGTTCAAATTTTCTTGTCGATCCGGTTTTTTCTGGAGTCGCTTCACCTTTTACATTGATTGGTCCTAAGGAATATAAATATTCTCACACCATAATACCACAATCACTTCCCGAAATAGATTGTATTGTAGTAACCCATAATCATTATGACCATTTAGATTACAAAACGGTATTATACTACAAAGATTCAGTAAAATTATTTATCGTACCCTTAGGTTTGTCTAAAATATTAAAGTACTGGGGAGTAGCGGAACAGAGAATTGTAGAATTAGACTATTGGCAGACTACTACATTTGCTGATGTAGAAATTACAGCTACACCAGCAAGACACTATTCGCAAAGGGCTTTTTTTGATAAGGACAAAACTCTCTGGATGTCTTTTGTAATGAAAACCAAATCAAATACCTTGTTTTTTAGTGGCGACTCTGGCTATGATATTCATTTTAAAGAAATAGGAAATAAGTTCTCTCAGTTTGATTGGGCATTTCTAGAATGTGGACAATA
>JADKDL010000036.1 GCA_016714605.1 Bacteroidales bacterium
ATTTTTCATATTCTTTTTGGGACAAAAGATATTTTCTTGCATTTTCGTATTTACGAGTATCATAATAACTCAAAGAATTTTTCAGATCAGCTTCTATTCCTCTGCATAAGTCAATCACAATTTTCAATTCTTGATTATCCATTACCACCCTCCTTTCCTACTGTCGCCAATTTTGAAAGAAGCAAATCTTTCAATTCAGTTAGTTTTTGGTTTTCTTTATTTTTAATTTCTATTAATTTAGATATTGAGCTTGTGTTTTGATTAAATATTGCCTCAATTGTTTCATGTGGTATTAGAATACTTATTTTTTTTAGTTTAGATAACTTAATCCCAAAAACTGTTGTTCCTGAAGAACGCCCTTCTAAATCTTGCTTAGCAAAAGGCGTATTAAGCCACAAATACAAAAACCACCCAGAAACAATTTCTTTTTTAGTTCTCAAAGCAAATAGTCTTTGGCTCAAAGCAATTTCTGAACTAATAGCTAAATAATATGTTTCCAATGGTGCCTCAGATGTTAGTAAGACATCATCAACTTCAAGCTTTGGGTTCATCCAATCATTATATTCTTTGATATTCACATATGGAATTGTATCGTACTTCACAATCTTACCATTGCTAATGTTCATTGCAGAAATAACGGGATACTTAAATTCACTGCTAAACTGTTGTAAGTTCATTGTTGATTTACTTTTCCCTCTCTTTGAAATAAAATATTCTACGACTTCTTCTAAACATCCAACTTCCCATCCCTTCGGAATTTCCTTCCCTAATTCCTCACACCAAACCATTTCCCCACCATGACTCTTATAAGGCTTCCCATTTTCATCAGGTTTACCCTGAGCAAAGTCGAAGGGAAATTCAAAATCCACAAACCACTCCCTATAAATAGCCTGTGCGGTTTCTTCGAGTTTTTGAATGAGTTGTTGGTTAAGAGCTATGCGGTTTTGGATTACGTTGTATTCTGCTACAATTTCTCGTTGTTTTACTGGGTGTGGAATTGGTAATTTCATATTCTCAAAATCTTCCCATTCTAAACTACCACGTACACCTCCAACTGCATGAAAACAAGCCTCACGGTCAAACTCCGAACGGGTAAACCACATCATTAAATATTCGGGCAAAAGTTGTTTCTCGTCTTTTACTTCAAAAATCGGATAAGCTTGTGATATTATGGCTTCATCTACTTCCTGCAACAAAGCAACTGGCATTTTTTTATCACGCCTTACCTGCATGGTGCTGCAAGCAAATTGATTTTTACGAATGATTTTATAGTTTTCCATATCTGTTCCAATAATATTAGCAACAGAAGGAATGAATTGTTTGGAAATACTTAAACCCAACAGGTTTGGCACTTTCAAACCTGTGTTTCGTTCGTCAACAAGTTTTATATAATCGCCAATTCGCTTATAATTCTTCATTGCTACCTCCTTTCAGTTTAGCAATAATCTCGCTGTTAAACCCTTCAATTTTGAATTGGTCCAAATACGGAATTGTGTTCCATGTTTCGATTTTACTCTATAGTCTACCGAACTAACAACATCAGGATTACATAGTTGCGTTATAGCTGTCTGTGTTTTTCCTTGGTTTGCCCCGTATTGAGTGGTTAGTAAGAATTCCTTACATACCAGATCTTTTATCAATTCTCCTTCTTTAAAAATATTACCAATATGCTGAGTAATAGCTACTCTGTTCCTACCAAACAGGTTAGCCATTTGTTCCTGACTAAGCCAAACTGTTTCACCTTCAATTTGTACTTCAACCTTTGTGAGTTCGTCTGCTTGATATATTATTATCTCATTTTTCGATGTCATAACCCAATTCTTTAAAAACGGTTAGTAAATCGGCTTTCGATTTGGCTTCGGCTTTCAGCAGTTCTGCAAATTCGGTTTGCAATGCTTTCATTTTATCATCGAAGTTAATATTTTCATCACGGTTAACAAATTCAATGTATTTGCTCGGTACGAGGGAAAAATCTTTTTTGGCAACTTCATCAAAAGTTGCAGAATAGCAATATTCAGGAATGTCTTTATAGTTGTTATTTTCTTGTTGCCAAGTGTGATAGGTTTTACCTATGTCTTTAATGTGTTGCTCGCTAAACTGAAGGAATTTCTTTTCAAAAGGCTCGCCTATTTGTCGCAAATCCATAAATAGGATTTCTTTTTCTCGATTGCGATATTGTCGTTGTTCATCGCCAATATTTCGGTTATGTGCTTTTTTGTTTTTGTTCAAAATCCAAACCGTAACACTGATATTGGTTGTGTAAAACATATCTTGTGGCAATACCAAAATGGCTTCCACTAAATTGTTTTCAATTAACTTTCTGCGAATTTTGTATTCTTCGCCACCGCCACTCAATGCACCGTTTGCCAATATAAAACCGGCAACACCATTTTCAGAAAGCTTTGATACCATATTTAAAATCCAACCATAGTTGGCATTGCTCTTAGGAGGAACTTCATATCCTTTCCAACGAGGATCATTTACCAATTCATTCTCTGCTCTCCAGTCTTTTTGATTAAAAGGTGGATTTGCCATGATGTAATCGGCTTTCAAATCGGGATGTTGGTCATTGTGAAAAGTGTCGGCTGCTTTTTCTCCTAGGTTACCACTAATGCCCCTTATGGCAAGGTTCATTTTTGCCAGTTTATATGTGGTGTTGGTATATTCTTGTCCGTAAATGGAAATCTCTTTTTTACTTCCATGATGGCTTTCAATAAACTTAATTGATTGAACAAACATACCACCCGAACCACAAGCAGGGTCATAAATAATGCCCTTGTATGGTTCAATCATTTCGGCAATAAGATTTACAATACTTTTGGGTGTATAAAATTCTCCTTTGCCTTTTCCTTCAGCTAAAGCAAATTTGGAAAGAAAATATTCATAAACACGCCCAACAATATCTTGTTGTATGTCTTTAATGGTATCGATATCGTTAATCGTATCAAGGAGAGAACTTAACTTGGAGCTATCCAACCCCAATCGTGAGAAATAGTTATCGGGTAATGCACCTTTTAGGGCTTTGTTATTCTTTTCAATATTGTGTAGTGCTGTATCAATTTTCAGAGCAATATCGTTCTGTTTTGAATTTTTAATGATATACGACCATCGGGAAACTTCATCAAGATAAAACACGTTAGCCATGCCATAGAAATCGGGCATTTCAAGGTATTTCTCTTTCCCTTCATCAATAAGTTTTTTACGATGTTCTTCAAATTTATCACTGGCAAATTTCAGGAATATCAAACCCAACACCACATGCTTATATTCAGCCGATTCTACACTACCACGTAATTTATTCGCCGAATCCCACAACGATTCTTCAATACTCTTACCGTTCCCGTTACTTTTTGCCATGAATTAGTCTTAAATTATATATGCTATTCTGAAATGAGCAGCCCCACTCCTTCAAAAATAAATATTAAAAATTTAAAAGGCGAATAAAAGGCAATTTATTTTTTAACAAAAGAAATAATAATGCAAAGAGAGTCAGTTGGATGGCAAGTATGGTTGATATGGTTGATATGGTAAAAATGGCATATATGGTAAGTATGGTAAATATTATAAACTCATGAAAAAATTTGCATTGTTAATCCAAATGGATTAGTTTTGAAGAAAAATATAGATATGGAATTACATGAGTTATTTAAGAAATGGAATTTGAACCATAACTTCTTTTCAAATTCTATTGGAATGCACAAGGGTACATTTAACAATAAATTGAATTCTAAGCATCCTTCTAAATTTAGTGCAGAAGAGAATAATCAGCTCATTAAGCTGTTTCGATTGCTTGAAAAAGATTTAAGAAATTTTAATGCAATCTACCCAATGCAGGAAGAAATTTTAAATCCGGAACCCGATGATGTCGCTCCCAATTACGGTAATTGATAATTTTATGGTTATTTTAACTTTATAAAACAAATATCCTAAATCCAGCAAGTCATCGTTCAAATTAAGTATAGTCGGGGCTTGACTAAAACTTATTGACCAATATATAACTTTGTTTTTCAAAGAGTCAAACCCCGACTTGCATTACATTATTTTGTATATTTCTGTTTTGTAATAAAACTATGATAATAAGAAAAGATAATAGAACAATAGAATTGCGAGATCATTTAATATAGGATATTTCACATGATCAAATTGATCCTTACAAAAATTCTTTCCTTATTATTGAAAGAGTACTTAATAGAGGTAATAAATCGGAATTTGAACAAGTAGTAAATTTTTATGGTGTTGAGTATTTTTTGAGTATTGTAAAAGAAATAAAAACTCTTGACGCTAAAACAAAAAATTTATTAACATTGATTTTTGATATAAAATTTGATTAGTTTGGGTTGAATTTACTTGAATTAATCATGTTAAATACTCCATTACCTCACCCCAACTCGGAAACTTTTCAGTTCCAAAGTGGATAATTTCACCTTCAAAGTTTTCCTGTCCGCGTCCTTCTATATAGTCATCAATAAGATAATCGCCTTTGTTTAAACCCTTATTGGGACTAATTATTAATTTGTGAGCCATTTCTATTCCCAAGTAATCCTCTATCCATAAACGCTTTTCTGTATAGCAAAGCGGATTCTCAACCGACGGTGCAGAAAGAATGTATACATCAAACTCCTCATTCAATTTCTTCACAGCTTCTATTGCTCCATCAATTGGCTCTAGTTTTCGCCAAAACTCAAACTAAGATTGTGGATACTTAATCTCAGGACATTTTTGTAATGCAGCATCATGCGATTTCTTATAATCGCAGAGCACATTGTCCATATCAATGTAAACGATTTTTCTTGAAGTACTCATTGCCAAACTTTTTAAATTTAGATAATTACAAATCAAATATAATTATAATAAAAGAAAAAAAGTAATCCTACAAAATCATCACCCCATCTACCACTGCTACTGCTTCAAGAACTGCAATTATATCTTTTGCTGAATTCATCCATGCAACACATGTTATTGATACATATTTGAAATTGCTAGAGTTTTTGAATGAGTTTTTACCATAGGTTGGAAGCATGGAAACAATCTTATCAACTTTTCCATCTATATCGGGAACAATAAATTTAAACATATAATTTAATGGCCATGATTTATTAAAATCAAGCTTCTTTTGTAATCCTTCAAAATTCATTAACATTATATTTTTTGGGTTGATATTATTTACACAAAGTAGTATAATTTATTAAACGCAATTCGTTGCATAATAGGGCGAATGATATTCATTATTCAAATAGGGTTATTCAAGGAATTAGAATAATAGGGCGAATGCAATTCGCCCCTACTTTCCGATACAGAAATTCTTAAAAATATGCCCCAACATCTCATCATTGCTAATGGTACCTGTAATTTCTCCTACATAATGCAAAACCTGACGTAATTCTAGTGCCAATAAATCGTTCGATAGATTTGATTCCAAGCCTTGGTTTACTCGCTCTATGGCTTCTTTGGCATGGCTGAGGGCTTCATGATGCCTGGCATTGGTTACAACGGCATGACTCTCATTTAGTTCTACACAGGCAACTTGCTCTACCAATGTGTTTTTTAATATATCAATATTTTTATTTTCTCTTGCTGAAATAAATATAAACTTATCTTGTTCATGTAGTTGAGGAAATTGCTCAGTATTAAATCTGTTTTCCGGTTCTATGGTTTTTAAGTTATCTATCTTATTTACCAATATAAATAATGGTTTTGTATTTCCAATTTTATTTTTTATTTGTGTTATATCAGCTTTAATTTTTTGTATTGAAAAACTTACTTCTACCAATAATAAAACTATTGCAGCTTGTTCTATTTTCTCAAAGGTTTTCTTAATACCCAATTTTTCAATAGTATCGCTCGTATTTCTAATCCCTGCTGTATCAATAAATCTGAATCCGTATCCATCTATTTGTACAACGTCTTCTATAACGTCTCTTGTAGTTCCGGGAATATCGGAAACTATGGCTTTATCTTCATTCAGTAAAGCGTTTAATAATGTAGATTTACCAACATTTGGTTCTCCTACAATTGCAACTTGAATTCCATGTTTTACTGCATTGCCCCATGCAAATGACCCAACCAAACGTACCAAACGATACTGTACATCAGAGCAATAAGTTTTCATGAGCGTTCTATCGGCAAATTCTACTTCCTCTTCTGCAAAGTCTAACTCAAGTTCAAGCATTGCATGAAAGTGCAGTAGTTTGTTTCTTAATTCTTTAAGCTCATTGGCATATCCGCCTCTCATTTGCGAAAGTGCCAACTGATGAGCGGATGCCGAAGTTGATGCAATTAAATCTGAAACTGCTTCTGCTTGAGATAAATCCATTCTCCCATTCATATAAGCCCTTAGGGTAAACTCTCCGGGTTTTGCAAGGCGTACTCCTTTATGTAGCAAAAGTTTTATAACTTCTTGTTGTATAAATGGCGATGCATGACAACTGATTTCAATTAAATCTTCGCCTGTATATGACAATGGTGCTTTGAATAATGAGAGTAAAACTTCATCTATGAGTTTGTCTTCATTAAAAATCGATCCAAAAAGCAAAGTATAACCTTTTTCATTAATCAAATTTTTATTCTTTTTTGACCTAAATATGCTATCTATAACAGGGTATGTTTCCTTCCCTGATATTCTTATAATAGACAAAGCTCCCTTTCCAGGAGCTGTAGCAATTGCACAAATAGTATCGTTATTGGATGTATACATTTTAAAACTGTTTTTTTTAAATTTTCAATCTTTATGATTGACTTGGAATATATATTGCAGAATTTTTTGAATGTTCAAAAAATTCTATTTGTTTTATTCGTACTCGTCCTTCTGTAGCTGTTTGAATAAATGGTTGTAACTTATTATAAATTAGTTCTGCAAAACGTTCGGCTCCAACCGTCTCTACAATACGAAGTTGTATTACTTTCTTACTGTTTAATGCTTTAAAACTCTCAATTTCAGGATCATCAGCTGCAATTATTACAGTATGGTCAAACATGTATTCCATCCATTCTTTTGGATTCATGCCATCAATTGTATGTTTGGTTCGTTTCATTCCGCCAAAATCCCAAACCCAATTTTTTTCATCTAAAGCTCCCTCAAACCATACCTTGAAATATACATCATAACCGTGCAAATAACTGCAATGAGTGTCTACTGCACGCCATTGTCTGAATACGGTACTGAAACCATCGAATATTTTGGTTGATATATAACTACTCATTCTATAATCTTTTATAGCCAATTGAAAAATCCAATTTTAGCATGTTTATTTAACACGAGCAAAAGTCCAAAATTAGCACATTTTATTTTGTCGTTATTATGTTGAAGATACATACAATGATTTTTTTTAATAAAAAACTATATTTCTTTGATTTTAAATATTAATTTAAAACTCCTTTGGAAATATATTAAGTTGTGAAATAATTTATTTTTAGAGAATCATATAAAACAGTAAATAAATTTTGATAAAATGAATTGTAAAATTGTTGAAATAGTTTTAATTTTCGGAAACAAATATTTAACTTAATAAAAAATGTATATGAGTGATAATCTGCAAACTGTAAATTACAAGACGTAACAGCTAATCCGGCACCACTAGGTTTACTTGGTTTTGGTTTAACTACTTTACTTTTAAACCTACACAACATTGGTCTTTTTGGTTTTGATTCTATGGTAATGGCAATGGGTTTATTTTTTGGTGGAGCTGCTCAAGTTTTAACTGGAAAAATGGAATGGAAAAGAACAATATGTTTGGCACTGTGGCCTTTAGTTCTTATGGTTTTTTCTGGATAATACTTGTATGTAACATTATAATTCAAAAATTAGGCTGGGGTGAAGCACCTACACCGGTAGCTATGGGCTGGTTCCTTTCAGCTTGGGGAGTTTTATCTTTAATACTTTTCATCTGTACACTGAAACATGGTATAGCTATGCAAATATTGTTTGGAATGGTGGTAGTATTATTCTTCTTATTAGTTGCAGGAAACTTTAGTGGAAATAAAACTATTCACGTTATGGGTGGTGCAGAAGGTATTATGTGCGGTTCATTTGCAATTTATTGTGCTGCTGCTCACTTAATAAACGATGCTTTTAAAAAGACTATTTTACCTCTATAAAAAAAATACATATAAAAAAATCAGGTAAGTTTAAACCTTAAAGGGTTATTTTCTTACCTGATTTTTTTTTAATAGAGTATAACGGATCTATAACGTTTAGAAAGGGTAAATTTATTTTATAGTTATTTTAATCATAATGTTGCTCTGCTGGAGCTAGTGAACACTATAATTCGTTATCTACCATAATATTGCCACGCTGTGGCTTGTATATTTTTAGCTCAATAGTTTTTATTATTTAATGTGAATTAAGTGTTGAAAATAATTATTTATTATTCAAACGGGCTGAAAGCCCAACTTAATCTAGCCCGATGGCATCGCCTCGGGTAAAGATGGTGACATTAAGAATCGCCCTGAAAGAAAGGCTCAAATATTATTAAAACGTCCCTCGCGATTTTATTAACGACTAAGGGAGGCGTTGCCGTTGGGCTGAACTAAATTGCCTTCTAGGGCGTTTTAAATAGTTTTATTAACCCTTAATTCATATTTTAATAGATATTTCAATTATTTACTTACAAAACGAAATTGGTTTATAATTTTATATAAACCAAAATTTGGGTGTTACATTTTTGCTTAAAATCTCTTTACAATAACTCTTTCTGTATATACACTTCCTTCGTATTCTATTACTACTATATAAACACCCTCATCAAGACTTTGTAATTGTAGCTTATCAGTATTAAAATCCTGATATAATAATTTTCCTAAGGTGTCGAATAATCTCACTTTACTTACTTCAATAGTTTGCTTGTCTCCTTTGCTAAAAAAAACTTCATTCTGAGTAGGATTTGGAAAAATCTTAATAGAACCAGAATCAGAAACTGTTGTGGGTGTCTCAGTTGCTAAAATGACTGTGTCGCCTACTATAGGTCTAAGCATGAGAGCTATATTTCTAGTAGACTCTTGCCATGTGTATGAAGTATTATAATATATTTTTTTCTGC
The DNA here is from genome assembly GCA_016714605.1 of Bacteroidales bacterium. Classification (GTDB taxonomy): domain Bacteria; phylum Bacteroidota; class Bacteroidia; order Bacteroidales; family UBA1715; genus JADKDL01. Next base: position 9,035 of record JADKDL010000036.1, read on the forward strand.
AATTGATTGTTTAAATCTACACCAATATTTATGAGTACATCTTTTGTTTGTTCCCAACCAACAAAATAGGTCTTTCCCTCCTCTATAATCAGATAATCGTCTCCGGTAAGTATATCTTCTCTCTCAAGAAGTATGGTAGAAAATACATTTATTCCATTTTCGTTTTCTACTCTCAGTCCGTATTTTTTTGCAAGCAAATTATTTGGCAATCCGTCTTTTACATCCCATACACAGAGGTTATAATATATAGGTTGTGCATAAAGTGTATTATTGAAATAAATATCTACACCTCTTAAAGTATCGGTGATATTCATCGAAAATTTATATGCACACTTTGCATTTTTGCTGTTTCTTAATCCAAATCCGGCTTCTGCTGTACCATCATCATAAGCATAATAGTTATCGAAAACTATTGAACTTCTCACAGTATCGTTTCCTCTAAATTGCGCATTAAATGCTCCAACACCATCAAAATCTTCAAAATACTGTAAAAAACGATATTCATTTCTACCTTTAGGAGTAAGGGTATTTTCAATATATTTTGGATATGGTATGTTGATGTTGAAAATATCATCGGGGTTATTAACAAAATTATTGAGTGTATCAAATTGTTCTAGGGGTAAAAAGGCATGCTCAAATAGTTTATAATTTTGAATATCATCTTCCTTACCAGTTTTATAAAATGAAAAGAAATTATTAGTAGCTCTTTCCTTTATGTCTTTATTAACAACATTGTAAGGAACATTCATAATAAAATCTTTATTTTCATTAAGCAAATGACTTGTTGGTATGGATGTATATTCACCATTCAATAGAAAGCCTATTCCCGTTACATAAGAAATATCAGGTGCAAAATTCTTTTCTACTCCTCTCCAGGCTGCCAACCAAACATCATCAATGTTCCAAATATCTTCATTTCTAGCATGACTGAGATCGTTACTTAATGTTGCAAAATTCTTAAACCTGAAACGAAATCCTCTTTTTAAAAATTTATTATCGGTAATTTGATATTTCTTGAAGACAAATTCTCCTGAATTTGGTTTTATAGTATCTATGCCTATCCAATTATCGCAAGGTTCACCTAAAGTATTTTTCACCAATAAAACAATTTCGCTCGCTCCATCAGGAAATCTACCTATATTCATATCAGGCGAAATCTCTATGGTACTTACAAAACTATCAACCAAAACTTTAGCTTCATTAAATAAAAACAATCTCTGATAACCTTCTTTGCCTACATACTTTATCATTGAAAGTTTTGCAAAATCATAAGAATTTATTAGGGTACTTTCTACTATTTTATTACTATCTTTTAATGATTCGGTAGAAGCATAGGCTGACAAATAATAACCTTTAAGATCTAAAATAGAGTCTGTTGCATTATAAATCTCAATTTCTTTCTTTGATATTTCATTTATGAATACTCCAAAAGTATCTGATGGTTGGTAAAAATCAAGTATTAGAATATCATTCTCTTCCGGCATATCTCCATTTCCACCTGCTTGACAGAAAAAACTAATGAAAATAGAATCGCTCACAGAGTAATTTCTTGTATATGCAACTTTGTCGTACAGAAGCTCATAACTAACCTTTGTTTCAGATTGTTCATCAAAATAAAACACCGGTTGGTTATAAACTATATATTTGTCTAAACCCTCTTCTTTACTATAAAGTGTATCGGCAGGACTTATATAGTATCCATCTTTAGCAGAAACATACTTTCCCTTTCTTTTATCATAAATGTATAGAGAATCACTAAAATAAATATCGGCAGTTGCAGTTTTATAAAGCTTGTCGCTTCTATATCTAATACTGTAGCTGTTGAGGTTAATAGGCAATGAGGTTAAAAAATCGGCTTCAAAACTGTTTGAAGAAGCGTGCTCGTACAGAATTCCATTCTCGTCGAGAGCGTCAAGACTAGCAGTCCCAATGGTAATGGGATTGTTAATTGAAAAGCCATTGTTTACATAAGCAAAATTATCACGCCACCTTTTTGAGTCGGGTACATGTTTGTTGCTTGCAAAATCATCATAAAAAGGTAAATCTAAAAGATAAAGATTTTCATGAGTTGGTATAATATCAGATTTGAAGGATATAGAAGTGCTATTTCTTTGTGGGAAAATAATAACATCATCCTGTGCTGATAATAATTGACTAATTAAAGTAATAAGAATAATAATTGAAAATCTCATTTTTTTTTGTTTGAAAATTCTATCAAAGAAATTACTAAAAATTGCTGTCATCATTGTCAGTCATGTTAGAAAGTTCATCGGCAGGTACAAGCCAAATATCTATATTTCCACCTATACTTATTTGTGTTTCAGCGTGGTAAAGAGGCAATTGTTTCCATACAACTGCATTTGCACTATCTTCTTTTGTTTTTATACTACTGCTAAACTGAACAAAATCTATATTCAATCCGGCACTTGCAACCTTGGCTATAGCATCTTTGTAATCTAATCCTATTAATTTAGGTAAAAATGTTTTTTCATCAGAATCGCCTTTACCAACAAAAAGATCTATCGATGTTCCTTTAGGTATTTGTATTCCAGATTTAATTTTCTTACCATCCATTAGCTGTTCTAGAACTAAATCTTTAAACCCAATTTTGTAAATAATTTTTCCTACTTTCAATCCTGCACTTTCTATCGTAGAAACTGCCTGACGCAATGATTCATCAACCAATTCGGGCATTTTTACATTTGGCGGCGTGTCAGCATTCATCGTAATAAATATTTTACGTCCCTCTTTTATAAAAAGACCGGGCTGCGGCTGATGTTCTACTATAGTTCCTTTTGGATATGCTGTTGAATAAACAGAATCTTGAACCACAATTTCTAAATTACTCTCGTCTGCTATTTCTAAAGCCCTTTCAAAACTGAGTCCTTTGAAATTTGGCACTGGAACTTGCTCACCGTGATTGGTGTAACTCGTTAAAAATAATTTTATTAACACATATACCAAAAAAACAAACAAAATCATACCGCCCACATGCAAGTACATGTATTTATCAGTAAAAAAGGCAATTATTCTATCTTTCATTCGTGAATTTTTATTTTTTTTAACTCTTTTTTTATTTATGTAATGAGTCTTTATTCTACCCTTCAACGTGTGAGCAAATATAAAATTATATTACAACTAAATAAAATTAATATTCAATGAGAATTTACCAAATTACAAATAATATTTAACATCAATTTTTAATGTTAATTTGAGTTTGTCTCTTGAAACCACAATTTAAAACTTTGCAATTATAAACTATAAATATCAATTGATTGTAAATGTGATACTTAGAAATTATCACAATTAAAAACATAGAGTTTAGCGAGATATATTTTACTAGAAATTAATAAATAAAATCCCCTCTTTTTAATCGACGCTTTTATGCTAAAATTCCAATGTAAATAAAACTTTTCATAAAAAAATTAATTAAAATTGGATTTGATTGAAATTAATATGTAATTTCGCGGTCTAAATGAATGAATAGGGGTGCCAATTTTTAAGGCTGAGATCAAACCCTCAAAACCTGATACGGATAATGCCGTCGTAGGGAATTTGTAGTAGTTATTGTATATTCTTATACATCTTTCTGTAATCCTTTACAGCATACCTTATTCATATTTTTTATTAACGTATTTAAAAATTATCTAGGTATGAAAAGGTATTTTACTTTATTATTATTAATTATTTCCACACACTTGTTTTCACAAACATATTCCATTACAGGAATTGTAACCACAACAAACAACAAACCCCTCCCCGATGCTTCAGTTTTTATTCAAGATACTAAAATTGGGACCTCTAGTTTGCCTGATGGAACATTTACCATCAATGAAGTTATTGCAGGTAACTATACTATTATTTGTTCATTTTTAGGGTATCAAACTATTAAGAAACAAATTTCAATCAATAAGAACATAAACATAGACTTTGAACTTTTAGACTCATCATTAATGGCAGATGAAATAGTCATAAGTTCATTAGCAGCCCAAGCTAACACCCCTGTAGCGCAAAGCAATTTGAACATGGCTCAGATTAAACAAAACAATATGGCTGCCGATATTCCTTTTCAGTTAGAACTTACGCCATCGGTAGTATCAAGTTCTGAAAATGGTACCGGAATAGGTTATACCAACCTGAGAATCAGGGGAACAGATATGTCAAGAATAAATGTATGTGTAAATGGAATTCCACTAAACGACTCCGAATCGCAGGGAGTGTTTTGGGTAAACATGCCCGATTTTACCAGTTCGGTAGATAACATACAGATACAGAGAGGCGTAGGTACATCGACCAATGGTGCCGGTGCTTTTGGTGCTAATTTACATTTCAATACCAGGAAAATTCAGGAAAAACCATATTTTCGCGCCGAATCTACTATCGGCTCTTTTAAAACGTTTAAAAGAAGCTTTGCAGTAGGTACCGGACTTCTAAACAATCACTTTTCTTTTGATTTTAGATATAGTAAACTAAATTCTGATGGTTGGGTAAAAAGAGGTTTTTCTAATCACAACTCTCTTTTTGCTTCTCTTAATTATCTGGACAAAAAAAATATTCTCAAACTTATTTTAATAAAAGGTGAAGAACATACCGGCATAACTTGGTGGGGAGTACCCGATTATATGATGGAAACAGATCGCAGATACAATCCTTCCGGAAAAAAAACAGATTCTTTAGGAAATGTTTCTTTTTATGATAATGAATCTGATAATTATTGGCAAGATCATTATCAGCTCCACTATACTCATTCATTTTCAAGCAAATGGAATATAATTTCGGCACTACACTATACAAAAGGCAGAGGCTATTACGAAGTATATCAAAATGAAGTAGATGATTGGGGTTCGGCAAATGCTTTTTCAGATTACGGACTACCTAATGCCGTAGTAAACGACTCTGTTTACACTGCTTCTGATATGATAAATCGGAAATCTATGGATAATCATTTCTACGGATTAACGCTCTCTACCAACTACAAAAACGAAAGAAGCATTTTCACCCTTGGTACTGCTTGGAATCAGTATTTAGGCGACCATTTTGGGACTATAGAATGGAGCAGTTTAAGTCAATTTATTCCCCAAAATTACCAATGGTACACGAATACAGGAAACAAAATTGATTATATGATATATTCTAAATTGAACTATCAACTTTTTGAAAATTTCTATGCCTTTATAGACTTTCAGTACAGATATATAGATTATTCTATTGATGGTATTGATGACGATTTAGCTCCCCTTTCGTTCAAAAAACAATGGCATTTTATTAATCCAAAAGCAGGTGTTACTTACAATTTTAATAAATATAATAAACTTTATTTGTCGTACGCGCGGGCAAACCGAGAGCCTACAAGATCTGACATAACCGCTAATGCAAAAGATGAAAGCTCTAAAATTCCAAGTTCAGAAACTCTAAATGATGTTGAACTCGGCTTCAACAGAAAAAAAGATAACATCTACACGGAGTAAATTTCTTTTTCATGTATTATCAAAATCAACTAGTAAACACCGGAAAATTAAGTGATGTGGGGTATCCAGAAATGTCAAATGTAGAAAAATCATACAGAACCGGAATTGAAATAGAAAATGAATGGAAAATAACAGATTTCTTTAGCTGGAATATTAACGTCACTTTTTCTCAAAATAAAATACTAAATTATGCTCAATATGAAGATTTTTATGACAGTTCGTGGAATTATATAGAAACCAAAGAAGTTGAAATGGGCAATACAAACATCTCATATTCACCATCTTTTGTCGGTGCTAATGTATTTAAATTCAATATTAAAAAATTCATTACATTTAGTTTTAGTTCAAAATATGTAAGTAAACAATTCATAGACAATACTAATAGCGAATATAGAAAACTGAACCCTTATTTTGTCTCTAATTTCCAAATTGCATCTATGTTTAAACTGAAAGAGAAAACTTCTATAGAGATTACTTTTATTATAAATAATCTTTTTAACGCCAAATATTCCAGTAACGGATATGGCGGTGCCGACTTTGTTGGTGGTGCTGAAACATCATGGGTTTACTATTACCCACAAGCTCCAACACACTTTATGTTAAAAACAGCACTGCATTTCTAAAAAAAATATATTCTACATATTAAGTAAATTTTTGATTTAATGGCAAACGAAATATTTAATTGGATACTAGCAAATTACATTGAACTTTTGGGCACGATAACCGGATTGGTTTTTATTTTTTTGGAAATAAAAGAGAATTCATTATTGTGGCCTGTAGGAATTATCAGTTCACTTTTATATATCATAGTTTTCTACGAATCAAAAATTTATGCTGATATGAGTATTCAGTTTTACTATGTTATTATAAGCATTTATGGATGGATAAAATGGAAAAAAAACAGCAACAATATAGACAATCAAAATAGTGAGCTCAAAATCACAAGAATAAATGGTAAAAAAGCATTGTTTTTTCTATTTACTTCAATTGCAATTTTTATTGTAATTTCTTATATTTTAATATTTTACACAGATTCTCCAATTCCATATTTAGATGCTTCTATTACTTCTCTTAGTATTATTGCAACTTTGATGCTTACTCAAAAAATATTAGAACAATGGCTTGTTTGGATTGTTGTAAACACCACTTCAAGTATAGTATGTTTTGAACGAGAATTATACAGTACCACCATACTATTTGCCGTGTATACCATTCTTTCTGTAAGCGGCTATATATTGCGGAAAAAAATTATGAAAGGGAGAAATTAAAAAATTAAATTTCTCTAAACAAGGCTTTAATAATCTGAAAATTAAAAAATTATCAAATAAATAATAAGAATGAATAAAAGATTTTCAATAGAATTATTTGATACCGTTATCGTAGCAAATGGAACCTTTCCAATGCACCAGCTGCCATTAGGACAACTAAAACATGCAAAAACAATTATTTGCTGCGACGGAGCAATTGAAAGTTTACATAATTTAGGCATTGCACCTACTGTAATTGTTGGGGACATGGATTCAATACCCCAGAAACACATTTCTCTTTACAAAAATATAATCCATCATAATCCGGATCAGAATACAAACGATCTTACAAAATCAATACAATGGGTCATCAACAATAAATTCTCATCGGTATGTATATTAGGAGGTACCGGAAAAAGAGAAGACCACACCTTGGGCAATATTTCTCTTTTACATCAGTATAGAAATAAACTAACTGTACAAATGCTTACTGATACGGGAATATTCACTCCCATTTTACATAATCACACATTTTCATCTTACTCCGGACAACAAGTTTCTATATTCGCTCAAAATCCTGATTTAGAAATATCTTCAACCGGTCTTAAATATCCACTCGACAAACTGAAGCTTCAATATTGGTGGATGGGAACTCTCAATGAATCTATTGATACAGAATTTTCCATTTTCTCTGATGAAATTGTAGTGGTTTATCAGACATACTAAATGATAAATATATTTAAAAAAAAATTGCATGGAATAATTAATTATTTCAGGCAATTTTTTTTACTTTATTTCGTACTAATTAACATGTCTGTTAAAAAAAATAATATTTAAAAAATTTTAAATTCATTCAAAAAATGTAACTTTGAAAGTGTGTAGTTCAATAATTTAGTAATAAAACTCAAACAACGAAACAATAAAGTTTCTTATAGAAGATTTTTCTATATATGAGAAGTTTGCAATTGTTTAAATTAATAATTAAAACAAAATGAGACATTTAAATATAACATCAGTAATAATATCATTATTCACTATTGGAATTCTAACATATTGTAAAAAGCCTAATTATAATCCATATCCATATATAGGAGACCGTGTAAATCCGGGAGAAGAGGTTATCGTAGACCATGGAGTGATAAATAATACGGTGAATATGGAAGGTGGCGACGCAACAATTGTGGGTAACACCGTTGTAAATGCTGATATAAATGTAAAAAGTTTTCAAAGCGAACTGCTTATTGCTGATAGTGTGAGTTTACACAAAATAAATATGCACGGTGGTCTGGTAAGACTTGTTGGCTCTCCAATAATAAGAACCGATTTCAACATCAATCAAGGTAAAGTGATAATTGGCTCTGATAAATCAAGACCTTTTGACACAGTTAGAGTAAAAAACAACCTCAATCTATTTGATAGTCTTTGGGTCGAAGCAGGTGTATTGGTAATTGAAAAAGATTTCAATCATAATGGTTTTGTGAGCATTGCCGACAGTGCAAAAATTTTGGTTCTTCATGATATGAATAAAGGTGGCGATTTATACGGAAGAAACCGTGTAGAAGTAAGAGGTGCTTATAATGACAACCAAAAGGGTATAACCACTGATGCACCTTATATTGCGCCTAATAATGTACCTGGAGATAATAAAATTACAGATTAATATAAACAAATATTAATTGAAAAAATTTCAGTTTCTATTGTCCACAATTCTAGCAACTGAAATTTTTCTAGATGCTAATTATTTTGTTTTAAATTCTCATTTAGAATTAGAAACAAATTATAGAGACTTACTAAAACAGATTTACTAATATTAGTATCTCGTTTATTTCCAAAACGATAAATGTTTGATACAACCCCTTTTTTACTTGCAATAGCAATGCAAACTGTGCCTACCGGCTTTTCTGCTGTACCCCCATCAGGTCCGGCAATTCCAGAGGTAGCAATTGCATAATCTGAATTAAACAATTTCAATACACCCTGCGCCATTTCTTCTACAACAGGAATACTTACTGCTCCGTTTTGAGCAATAGTGGCTTCATTTACACCCAGTACAGTTGTTTTTACTGTATTGTCGTAAGCAATTACTCCACCTTTGAAATATTTTGATGCACCGGCAACTTGAGTAATTTTGCTAGAAATAGCACCTCCGGTACAACTCTCAGCTATTGCAATTGAGCTTTTAAATTTCACCAATAAAACACCAATTTTCTCTTCTAAAGTATCATTATCGAAACCCCAAACAGCATTTCCTAATATTAATTTAACATCTGCAACAATTGATGCAACACTATCTTGCAAAACACTATAATCGACCCCAGTTGCACTAAAACGCAACCGAACAATTCCCGGAGATGGCAAATACGCAAGCTTTATATTGTCGGGTAATTTGGTTTCAAGCGGAAAAAGAAGTTCGGCCATAGTAGATTCTGCAATTCCCGAAGTAAGCACCGTTTTATGATAAATACATGGCAAAACGTATCTTAATTTAAGCTCCGGAATAATATCTTCCTCCATCATTTGCTTCATTTCGAAAGGAACACCCGGCATAGAAATAATTGGTTTCTTATTTTTTTCGAACCACATTCCGCTTGCAGTACCATTTTTATTTAGTATTATTTTGGCATTATCAGGAAGCATTGCTTGAGCTCTATTTAAAGCATTCATTTGCACGCCCCGAGATTTAACAAATTCTTCTACCTTATCTAAGGCTTTGCTATTCATTTTAAGCGTACCACCAAAATACTCTGTTAGTGTTGTTTTCGTAATATCATCGAGGGTAGGACCTAAACCTCCGGTAACCAAAACTATATCAGCTCTTTCAATAGCTGCATCAAGGGTTTTTAAAATAGCATTTTTATCATCAGAGATTGAAGTAATTTGCATTACAGAAACACCTATTTTGTTTAACTCTTGACCAATCCATGCAGAGTTCGTATCAATTACCTGACCTATTAGAAGCTCATCTCCTATTGTAATAATTTCAGCCTTCATAAAAAATAATATCAAATTGTGAAAAGGAAAAATCCGCATCTCCATCACTAGCAGATACACCAGTAAAATTGATAAAAAAAAACTAAAAATAACTTTTTATGCACCTTAAAATTGTAAAAACTTTTGAAATACTCCTGTGATAAAAATTCAAGCTTCTTGCTCGGCATAAAATAAGAAAGGGTGGTTTTTATACCACCCTTTTCAATTAGCATGGCTGCTTAATTGGGCAATGAAATATATGGAAGATTACTATGTGATAGTACGTTCTTTACTATAAGACACAATAAATCTACTTTCCCCTATGTTGTGTATTCAGTATTTTATAAAAAAATTGCTGCTCACCAATTATAATGCTCAATATTAAAATATTATGATTATCAAAAACATTTTCAATTTCTAAAGATTTATTATTTACATTCATTTCACATAACGGAACTCCTTGTATAGAATACACAATAATTGACTCAATAACGTCATCACTTTCAAGAAAAATTTTTGACGGCGTCGTTAAAATAAAAACAGGAGTATCTTCTTCATCTAGTGCATTCGTGTTACCATAATCTAACTTCATTTCAATAATATTGGAATGAAGATGAATAAAGGGCGAAGACCCAATATCGTAATAATTTCCAAACCAAAGCGTATCTAATAAACTACTACTCGGAACAAAACAAATTTTAATTATTCCAGCTTCTAAACTGCATTCAAATGTATTGTCCGATTTTATCAAACTTTCCACAAAAGGAGTATGCATATTTTCCTTATAAAAACAAATAATTTTCCCTGTCAAAGTATTTGTAATATTCTCCGGAAAAAACACTTTTCCTTTGATGGAATAAAGTTTATTGCACTGTTTAACATTGATTATTAAAGGTGTTAATAGACTTTCACAATTGTTTTTTGAATGGGTATAATACAATTTATTCTCACCCAATTGCAAAAAAGGTACAGTTACTTTATTGCCTTCAGCAATAAAACTGTTTTTACTTGAATCAGAAAACCAAAAAATTGCAGCTTCATCAACAACAATCTCATAACTATTGCTTTTGCACAAACTTGTATCTGCAATTTTAAGATAAAGTTCGTTACAACTATCGCATTTTTTAGTAGCATAAACCGGTAATCGCTGACAGATACCCTCATCATCAATCCAAAGCCTATACACACTATCCGCAATAAGGGTTTCAATTTCTTCTTTAGGCAGACTTATTATGTTACCTGTTCCTATAACCTCACTGCTAAATTCTGAATTATACCAATTAAAATTGCCCTTTCCATAAACTTCAAATGTTAGTTGAGAATTACAGAATGTATTTGGTTTTAACGCAAAAGTTTTAGAATTCTCCTTGATTTCAACTTCATCTGATACAGTTTTGCAATTTCCATATAAATTATCAATACTTATTTTATACACCCCGGGAGTTGATACTAATAAATGCTCTTGGGTCATATTATCTATCACAGAATCATTATAATACCATTTATACGAATATGTAGCAGCACCATCTCCTGAAGACAAGGTAACCGTAAATGGAGCACATAATTGCAAATCGGGACCTAGAAAAGCAGACGGACAAAGGGGAAGACAAGGTAAATTCATCTCAATTGCATAATATTCATCTTGTAAAGAATTGTTTAACAGCTGCTTGACATTATTTGCTCCACAACCCCAAAATTCAATTGAAGCGGTCTCTTGATTAATTAATTCAAACAAAGAAATTCCACTGCCTGCCAATATAGTATTCACATTTTTCAAAACTTCACCATCATTTGATTTAACATACATCGGTTTTCTAGAATAAAGCAATGTTTTATCGCCTACACCAAGCTGACCACCATAGGTTTGCAGTATTATATCATAAAATTTATTATCGCCCCAGCTTACAGCATAAGAATTTCCATCAATTTCAACTTTAGCTAAACTATGATTGTAACCAGCAGAGATAGCTTTTACATTGGTTAAAATATCGGTACCTGTTTCTCCCCCAACAATTTTTTTAGGGAAACTAGCTATTTCATAATAAGTTTCTCCGGCAAAATTGTCTAATCCCATATATGCCCCCACACCATAAACAAAACCATTTTTATGAAGAAATAAACCATGATTAGCTCCAGCAGAAATAGCTACAATATCAGTTAAAATTTCAGTCTTATTTAATTTAACAAGAGTAGCAAATTGCTTATGAATTAAAGATCCATCGGCTAATTGTTTTGTAGCATTATTGCCCCAAGCATACACCAAACCAGATGCAGAAAGTGCATAGCAATGCGATGCTCCTGCCGAAATTGCTATAATATTTTTGAGCTTAAGCCCAGCCTCATTCAACACAAAAACAGGACTGTAACTATTTACCCCTTTATTATTGTTACCCAACTGTCCATAATAATTATCGCCCCAAGTAAGAACTTCGCCCGAAGCCAACAGCGCAATAGAATGAGACTCCCCGGCAGCAACCATTACCACATTAGTCAAATAATTGCTATTGGTTTCGCCGCCACTAACTTTTTGTGGTTCTATTAAGGTGTTACATAATTTAATCTGCTCTTCATCGCAATATACTTTTACACCTAATTGACCCGAATGATTAGCATCCCCAAGCCAAAACAGAACTATCTGCTCTAAGTACCAAATTATGAAAACCTGTACCCGATGATATCATAGTAACCGAATCTAAATAAGGAACAGTGTCAATAAGAGCTGTTGATGTTCTACCACGCTGACTGTAAGAATTATCGCCCCAAGTGAATACCTTACCGCTACTGCAAACATAAGCAGAATGCAAGAAACCTGCTGTCATATGTGCATTTTGAGATATTATTTTACCCCCTATAGAAATTAAAAGTAGTATAAAAAATATCTTTTTAGACATGTTTTTATTAGCGTCAATATAAGTCAAGAATTAACAAGAAAATCTATGGTTTATAGACCACTCCAATTCCTAGACTAAAATAAGACTTAATTGGTTGTAAGGGTATATTTGATTTATAAATTGAATTTAAATTTCTATTTATTATTGGTTGTAAATATATAGAAAAATGTTTAGAGAAATTATATTGAAATTGCACACTTACATTTAAACTCAACAAAAACATATTGAGGTCGTCTTTTTTTAGTTGATTTTGTTTTGAATTATAGTAATTATCTCTATTTGAATTTAATAGAAACCCCATAATGAAGCCTAACTGAGGTGTAACTTCAAATTTATTATTTATCTGAAAAGAATAAGACAAATAAAGTGGTATTCTTAAATATGTAAACGAATTCTTGAAAAATGAATTCACGGTATCTATTCTATTGTAATAATCGGAAATTGAATCTTTTACATATAACGAATCATAATGAGAGTATATCAAGGTGTCGCCGCTATCAGTTACATATTTAAAATCGGTAACTAGTTTGTAATCCCAATACCAAAAATATTTATATTCAAATTTACTCGAATCAACAGTATAGGTTTTATAGGAATATTTCTGTATATCAGTAAATTGCGATAAAGAAAGCCCTGAACTAATATTAAACTTATTGACAGGGAAAATTGCAGCTATTTGCATTTCGCAAAGTCGAAAAAGAGGCGATGAAGAAATATTACCCAAAACATACTGATTGGACAAAACATACTTAACCTTTTGGGGCATAATATAAGTCTGTTCAATAATTGTCTTCACTGTATCATAAACTTTTACGGTATCAAACAATTTTTTATATACCGTATCAATATATAAAACTGTATCAATAACTCTTAATGTATCATAAATAACAGTACGTATTGGCTTATGTAATTTTCTATTATCTTCAGAAATTTCGGTATTTGCAGAAATGTCTTTATTTGAGTCAGGCTTTGTGTTTTTGTACAGAAGGATTTGAGTGCCTAGGAAATCATAACTTAAGCCAAAACTAAGTATATCATCTAAAATATCAGACACATAACGATCAGTACAAGAATAACTTATCAGTTTGTTTTCGGGAATTATATTACTATTATAAGAGAAAGTAAAGCCACTTAATCTTTCAATTTCTTGAAGCGCTAAAACTAATGGTTTAGATTTGAATGTTACAGTTATCTGTTTATCAGCACTTTTAACTTGAGAATAACTTTTAAACGAAATAAATAATAAAAAAAACACAGACAGAAAAACCTTAAGCATACTTACTATTTTAGCAGCCTTCACCTTTAATAATTATCTGACTTGAATCTTTTTTTGTTATTTCTACACCAAATGTAAGTTCAAGGGTATGAAAAATAACCTCAAGCGGTTCATTATCGAACTTAGCGGTAAGTTTGCACGACACCAATTTTTCGGTATCATAACTGATGGTAATATTATATAATTTTTCAATATCTTTAATAACTTTAGAAAAGCTATCTTTTTGAAAAACAAGCATACCAGTTTTCCAAGAATTATAATTCACATCGTTATTAATAAATGATTCTAGACGTTCTTGCTCTTTAGAAAAAACAGCTTTGTAACCTGGATTCAGAATAATTCTTTTGTTTTTAGCTTTATGAAGAATTTCAACCTTACCTGATTCTAAAACTACTTCTACATTATTCTTAATATCGTTTTTAAACTCGAAAGATGTACCAAGAACTTTGAGTTCAATAGCACCAGCTTCGATAATGAAAGGTTTCAGCGGATTTTTAGCTATTTCAAAATAAATAAGACCTGAGGATTGTATCGTTCTAGTTTTATTATTAAAATCTTCTTTATAAGAAATTTGAGCATTCTTATAAAGAAAAACTTTCGAACCATCTGGTAAAATAAGACTTTTAACAGTATTTTCGGTATTAGTTTCACTAATAACTATATCAGTTTTTTGTGTGCTCTTGAATACAAAAAACAAACCGATAATCAATATCAAACCAGCAGCTAATTGCAGATATCTATTTCTAAACAAATTAGTTACCTTAGATGCACTTTTAATATTTTTCAGGCTAATATCTTCTATCTTATTTTCAAATTCTTTTAGAGCTTTATTATAATCAAATCTATTTAGTAACGCTTCAGAATCTGTTACAGTATTCCAACTGGCTACTGAATCTAAAAACAACTCTTTATTCTCATTACTGCGAGCAAGCAACTCCAACAGCTTGGCATTTTCTGCTTCAGTTGCCGAATTTGATACATATTTAGCTATTAATTCCTGTAATTCCATTTTCTTAAATATTCTATTATTACTAAGACAAATAACTAAAAAGTTGCCCTATATTGAGATTAGAAATAAAATAAAAAAACAATAATAATTCTATGGTTAAGTATTCTTTTAAAGCAATTCTAAGCGACTGAAGGGCTCTAGAAATATTAGCTTCAACAGCTTTAATAGAAATATCAAGCATTTCGGCTATTTCTCTATTTTTTTTTCCTTCATTTCTACTCAACTCAAACACCTGCTTACACCTTTGGGGTAATAGCTCGAGTGCCTGATTATATTTTTCCATTAATTCTGTTTCATGAATAGCATCGGGTTTTGACAATTCGAGTTTCTTTAATTCTACCCAAGCCTTATCTTTAAACTGATTTTCTCTTGCCAACTTATTTAGAACATTGAGACATTTATTATGCACAGCTCTATATAAATATGCTCTAAGCGACTGTATTTTATCTATTTGTAATTTGTTTTCCCAAAGACGATAAATCACTTCTTGCACAATCTCTTCTGCATCTTCATCAGATTGAAGAAACCTTCTTGCAAAACAACATAGTTCTGTATAGTGATTTTTATAAATATCTTTAAAAAGACTATCCATATGAGAAAATAGAAGATTACATTTTATCCATTCCAAATATAAACAAAATTAATTGATATGAATTATTGAATAATAAAGAATTTTGGAAAATGGAGGTTCCAACCTCAATAAATTAAGAATTCAAAGACAATTTATATAAATAGAAAAAAAACGGAAAATATACTTTAGCAAGAGAAATTTATCTAAATACAATAATATCAGTAGAATCGATATTACTCATATGCAATTTTCTATCTACAATACTAAATACATATTTAATAGTATCATAAGGGAATAGTTTAGCAAAATAGTTAATATCAATATAAACATCTGCTTTTAGAACCGAAGCATACTCTTCGCCCATGTAAGGCAACCTATATGTGGTTTTTGGAATATTTAATTCAGAATCTTTATACCAAATGCCCGATTTAAGAACATACATTGTTGCAAAAAATTACTTGCCAATGAATCGGTAAAAGGTTTTACTGTATCAGCTTCGGTAAGACCTACATCGCCATCGCCATCAAGAATATAAAAATGTAGCTGTACTTGTTTATTTACAGCTACACCTTTTTCTTCTACTATATTGGCAGTAAATCCTTTATATGTAATTTTTGGTATCTCTGAATATTTTTCTAATTTATTGCAAGAGTATAAAAAAATTACACTCAAAATAAACATAAAATTATATACAGAGATTGAATTATTCATGCTAAAAAACTAATATAATTATGATTTATCTCTCATGAAAATTTTAATAGGTACACCTTCAAAATTAAAATGGATACGTAATTGATTCTCTAGAAAACGCTTATATGGATCTTTTAAATATTTTGAATTACTACAAAAAAACACAAATGAAGGTGCATGTGTAGGTAATTGAGTAACATATTTAATTTTTATGAATTTGCCTTTGGTAGAAGGTGGCTGATTATTGGCAATAACCTCAAGCATAACCTCATTCAATTTACTAGTAGCTATTTTCTTCGTTCTGTTTTCATATACCTCTTTTGCTTTTTCTAACACCTTTTGTATACGCTGTTTGGTAAGAGCCGAAGTAAATATAATTGGCACATCATTAAAAGGAGCTAATTTTTCTCTTATATTTTTTTCAAATTCTTTTGAGGTATTGGTCTCTTTTTCAACTAAATCCCACTTATTCACACAAATAACTACACCTTTTCTATTTTTAATTATCAGATTAAAAATATTCATATCCTGAGCCTCAATGCCTTGCTGAGCATCAATAAGCAAAAGGCAAACATCGCAATATTCAATTGAACGTATTGATCTCATAACAGAGAAAAACTCTAAATCTTCCGATACCTTTGCACGTTTTCTAATACCTGCTGTATCAATGATATAGAAATCATGTCCGTATTTATTATATCTTGTACCTACACTATCTCTAGTTGTACCTGCAATTGGAGTTACAATTTGTCTCTCTTCACCCAATAAAGCATTCAGTAATGAAGATTTACCAACATTCGGACGACCAATAATAGAATAACGAGGAAGATCAGAAACATCATTATCTTTTTCATGTGGCAATTGTTTAACAATTTCATCTAATACATCGCCTGTACCTGAACCATTTATAGAGGATACACAAAAATAATCTCCCAATCCTAAACTGTAAAAAGTAGCTGCTTCGAAACCTTTCTGATTATTATCTACTTTATTTATTACAAGCAAAACTTTCTTTTTACCCTTCTTAATATATGCGCCACTTCAATATCCATATCTGTGATGCCGTCATTTACATCAACAAGAAACAGAACAACATCGGCCTCTTCTATAGCTAAAAGCACTTGTTTTCTAATTTCTTCTTCAAAAATATCATCAGAATTAAGGATATAGCCACCGGTATCAACGATAGAAAAATCTCTTCCATTCCAAATAACATTACCATAATTTCTATCTCTGGTAACGCCACTAGTTTCATCAACAATTGCCTGACGAGATTCTGTCATTCTGTTGAAAAACGTTGATTTACCTACATTCGGTCTCCCTACTATTGCTACTATTCCACTCATATATTCTTTCTAATCAATTTCTCTATCTCTAAAACCTAATAAATATAAAATACCGTCTAATCCTAATGTTGAAATTGCATTATCGGCACTCTCTTTAACTTTTGGTTTGGCATGAAAAGCTATGCCTAAACCTGCTATATTAATCATCGGTAAATCATTTGCACCATCGCCAACTGCAATTACCTGATCTAAATAAATGTCTTCTTTGAAAGCTAATTTTCTTAATAATTCTGCTTTCATTTCGCCATCTATAATTTCGCCTACATGTTTACCGGTAAGTTTACCGTTTTTTATTTCTAATTCATTCGCAAAAACGTAATCTATACCTAACTTGGTTTGCAAATATTTACCAAAATAAGTGAACCCACCCGATAGTATTGCAATTTTATAACCATAGCATTTAAGCGTTTAAATAACCCTTGCTGCACCTTCAGTAAGTGGTAAATTTCTTGCAATTTCTTCCATCTTACTTTCGTCTATGCCTTCAAGTAATTTAATACGTCTTTTGAAGCTATCCTTAAAATCAATCTCACCTCTCATTGCAGCTTCAGTAATCTCAGAAACTTCTTGTTCTACTCCTGCATATTTTGCCAATTCAACAATTACTTCTGCTTGAATAAGAGTTGAATCCATATCAAAACAAACCAATCTTCGGTTACGTCTAAATGCATTATCTAATTGAAATGCAACATCTACACCTACATTTTTTGAAATATCCATAAAATTGCGTTTCATTTCAACTTCATTAAGTGGTGTACCTCGCACCGACAACTCTACACAAGCTCTTGTTTTTCCTTGATCAGCATACTCATTAAGAGAAACCCTACCTGTAAGACGAGTTATAAAATCTATATTCATATCTTGATCATGCAAAACACTGGTTATTGCTGCAAGATGTTGAGAAGTTATTTTTCTACCTATAATGGTTACTATATATCTCTCTTTACCTTGATTTTGTACCCAATCTTCATATTTAGATGAGTCTACCGGTGTAAATCGGGCATTAACTCCAATTTCATAAGCTTTAAAAAGTAATTCTTTGAGTATTGGCGATGACGCTTCTTCTTTAGGCACTGCAAACAAAATCCCTAATGACAGCGTGTTATGTATAACAGCCTGTCCAATATCTAAAATATCTGCATTATGACTCGCAAGCACATCGGTCAAGGCAGAAGTGAGTCCGGGTTTATCTTCCCCTGAAATTTTTAAAAGAATTATTTCTCTTTTAGTGAACATATAGTGATAGTTTTATCAGCGGTTATTTTAATTCAATAAATTAAATACAATTATAAGTAATAAAAAAAATTAAGCTCAAAAATAATTATTGATTATAGCCAAATTTCTGTAACTGCTCATTATCGTCGCGCCAATCTTTTTTAACTTTCACAAACATTGATAAAAATATCTTTTTTTCAATGAATTTTTCTAAATCTTTTCTCGCTTCTGTTCCTATTCTCTTCAATGACAAACCTTGATGCCCAATTATAATACCTTTCTGACTATCTCGTGCAACATATATAATTGCCGAAATATTTACTATATCGGTTTCTTCTTTATACTCATCTACAACTACTTCGACCGAATACGGAATTTCTTTCTGATAATGTAACAATATTTTTTCTCGTATTTTTTCTGATACAAAGAAACGCATTGGTTTATTGGTAAGTGCAGATTTTTCGAAATAAGGAGGCGATTCGGGTAATAATGTTACAATACGAGCAAATAATTCTTTTACATTAAATTTATGTAACGCAGAAATAATGAATGTTTCGGCGTGAGGAAACTCTGTTTTCCAACCTTCAATTATTGGAGCTAGCTGTTCCTGATTGCTTAAATCTATTTTGTTAATTACAATCAAAACCGGACAAGTGGCAGACTTTACACTTTTAAGAAAGTCTTCGTTCTTATCTATTTTTTCATATAAATCGGTAACATAAAGAATCACATCGGCGTCGGCAAGTGCTTCTTTAGAAGCCGATAACATAGCTTCTTGCAATTTATAATTTGGCTTTAATACCCCGGGAGTATCAGAAAATACAATCTGATACTCTTCGGTATTAACAATACCCATTATTCTATGTCTAGTTGTTTGAGATTTTGAAGTAATTATAGACAATCTCTCTCCCACCAGTTCGTTCATAAGGGTAGACTTACCAACATTTGGGTTACCAAGTATATTAACAAATCCTGCTTTATGTGTCATTTTATTCAAAAGCCCCTCTTTTTAACATTGCAACTTCTTTTTCAGTCAAATGACGCCACTCACCACGAGAAAGATTTTTCTTGGTAAGACCTGCAAAATAAACTCTATCTAGTTTTTTTATTGTATATCCGAAATGTTCAAAAATTCTTCGTACAATTCTATTCTTTCCTGAATGAATTTCTATACCTACAACCTTTTTACTATCGGGTGATACATAGCTTAATGCGTCGGGTTGTACAAATCCGTCTTCTAAGTTTATACCGTCTGTAATTGCTGTAAAATGTGCAGCTGTTAATGGTATGTCTAACTCCAATTGATAAATTTTCTTTTTATTGTATTTTGGATGCATTAAGTTGTTTGTTAATTCTCCATCATTTGTAAAAAGAAGCACTCCGGTTGTCATTCTATCAAGTCTACCTACACTAAAAACGCGCTCTTTTGTTGCATTTTTAACTAATTCATAAACCGTTTTTCTATTCTGTGGATCTTCGGTTGTGGTAACGTAGTCTTTAGGTTTATTAAGTAAAACATAAACTTTATGTTTACTTTCCAATGGTTCTCCGTTGAATCTTACTTCGTCGGTAGAACTTACTTTTGTGCCGTGAGTTGTTACAGGCTCGCCATTTACGGTTATACAACCTGTTTCAATAAAAACATCGGCTTCTCTTCTAGAACATAAACCTGTAGAAGCTATATATTGATTTAGTCTTTTTTCATTATCAAACGTCTTAAAAGGAGCAGCTTCATTTTCATTATAATATTCAGGTGTTGTATTTGCTACAGGTTTTTTGTTCGGATAACTTCTTTTTTCATAAGAACTATCGTCGCTATTATAGCTTTTCTTTACGAAACCTTTATTTTCATAGTCTTTTCTGTTATCATCTCTTTTATATCTCTCATTTGATGAACCTGAGAAACTTTTCTTTTCAAACTTATCAGAACTGTCTGATTTAGAGTAGTCTTTCTTTTTGAAGCCGCCTTCGCTACTTGACTTGTCAAATCCAAAAGATTTTTTCTTAAAACCATCTTTATTTGCATAAGAATCGTTAGAAAAACTTCTTTTTTTATAGCCATCACCTGATTCAAACTTGTCTGATGAATATGATTTTTTCTTAAAGCCTGACTCGCTCCCTGCGCCATCGTTTGAATAAGTTTTTTTCTTATAACCTTCACCTGATTCAAATTTATCTGATGAATATGGTCTTTTCTTGTATCCAGACTCGCTTCCAGCTTCATCTTTAGAAAAACTTCTTTTCTTAAAACCATCTCCCGATTCAAATTTATCAGACGAATAGCTTTTTTTCTTAAAGCCTGATTCACCACCAAATTTATCGTTTGAGTATGTTTTTTTCTTAAAACCATCTCCTGATTCTTTATAATCTGATGAATATGGTTTTTTCTTGTAACCGGACTCGCCGCCTTCGCCATCTTTTGAGAAACTTCTTTTCTTATAACCGTCCCCTGATTCAAATTTATCTGACGAATAGCTTTTTCTTAAAGCCAGAATCTCCACCAAATTTATCGTTTGAGTACGTTTTCTTCTTATAACCATCTCCTGATTCTTTATAATCAGATGAATATGATTTTTTCTTGTATCCAGACTCGCCGCCTACGCCATCTTTTGAGAAACTTCTTTTCTTAAAGCCTGAATCACCACCATTTCCATCGTTTGAATAGGTTTTTTTCTTATAACCATCTCCCGATTCAAATTTGTCTGATGAATAGCTTTTTTCTTAAAACCAGACTCGCCTCCAAATCCATCGTTTGAGTACGATTTTTTCTTATAACCATCGCCTGATTGTTTATAATCAGAATAGCTACTTTTTTTCTTGAACTCGGATTGACTTCCATCCCCGTCTTTTGAGAAAGACTTTTTCTTAAATCCGTCAGTCTTAGGAAACTTATCATCTGAATAGGATTTCTTTTTGTATCCCTCAGAAGCGCCAAACTCTTTGTTGTCGGAGCGTTTTTTGTAGCCGCCCTCACTTGACTTTCCGTCTGTCTTTTTAAATGTTGTTGTACTATAAACCCTCTTTGGTTTAAATTCTTTTTGAGATTCAGAATTTCTTCTTCTCTTTCCGTTACCTTCTTCGGTCGAAAACTTGTTTTCTTTCATTATCAAATTAATATATTCAATT
>JADKDL010000037.1 GCA_016714605.1 Bacteroidales bacterium
TAATTTAAATTATATGAGATTATTATACAAAAATACCTGGAATTTGTGAGACATTGTCACACAAATTAACATGGTCTCATTATTACGAACTTTTGAAAGTTGAAGATAACTTAGCAAGAGAATTTTATGAAAACAAGCTGTTTCAGAAAATTGGACTATCAGAGAATTGCGAAGACAAAAGAAAACAGGTTTATTTCATAGAATGGCAATAGGAAAAGACAAAGAAAAAATATTGGAATTATCAAAAAAAGGACAAATAATTCAATCAGAAGAAGATTTTATAAAAAACCCACACGTTTTTGAATTTATGAATTTTCCTGAAAATTACGAATATACTGAAAATGACATAGAAAAGGCGATAATCAATAACCTACAACATTTTTTATTAGAATTAGGAAAAGGTTTTGCATTTATAGGTCGACAACAGCGTATCACTTTGAATAACAGACACTATTTTGTAGACTTGGTGTTTTACCATGTGAAATTAAAATGTTATGTATTAATAGATTTGAAAATTGGTGAAGTAGCACACGAACATATCGGACAAATGAAACTTTACTTGGGTTATTATGAAAAAGAAGTGAACGACACATCAGACAACGAACCAATAGGATTAATTTTATCAGAAGAAAAAGATGATATAATGGTAGAATATGCAATGCTTAAAGACACATCAAAATTGATTGTGTCAAAATATCAATTATATCTTCCAGATTTAGAACAACTAAAAAATAAAGTAAGAGAAATAATTGAAAAATAAAAAATGGTTAAATGGAGTAGATTTAGGTAGTATTAACTAGTCACAACTTCAGTAAAACCTGAACATACTTGCTTAGCTTTTTGTTTTATTCCAAATGTTTGTATATTTGAACTAAACAATAGCAAATCGCTATTTCATAAACACAACATGCATACAATGAAACTAATAATAATTATTTTAATAAATATTCTATGCTCTATCCATTTGTCAGGACAAATAGTAATTACGGGAGTTGTAATGGATGGCACTACAAAAGAACCTTTGATTGGTGCAAATGTTATTGAGAAAGGAACAACAAATGGAACAACTACCAATTTTGATGGCAAGTATTCTATTGTAGTTAAAGATTCTGCTTCAGAAATTGAATTTTCCTATATTGGATATTTATCTCAAACAATTTTAATAGGACATCAATGTAATATTAATATCATATTGAATGAAATTGTAGATGAGAAAACTAAGAAAATTAAAGAAGAGAAAATCATGGGAATACCAGTAATGAAACCAGCAATTTACCTATACCCAAAAGCAGAACAAGATATTGAATTAGAAATTGTGTTAGATGGAAAAATTAATACAACCTATCCATTATATCATGATAAGTGGCAAGTAAAAGCCTTCCCATCAGGCAGATTGATAAACAAAGATGATAACCTCGAATACTTTTATCTATTTTGGGAAGGTGATAAATACTTAGACTCAAAAGAACTTGACTACAAGACAGGATTTGTTATCAAAGGCGATTCTGTGTTACATTTCCTTCAAAAAAATCTAAAACATATTGGGTTGTCATCAGCAGAAATGAATGATTTCATTGTTTTTTGGTTACCTATTATGCAAAGTAACAAGTATAATTTCATCTATTTCCGTATAGGTAAAGATTACGACTTGATTTCAGAAAACAAAGTAGACCCAAAGCCAGATACCCAGTTACGTGTTTTCATGGAATTTAAAAAGCTTGAAGCGTTTATTGAAGTAGAAAACCAAGAACTCCCAGCTTTCCAACGAACCGGATTTAGCTTGATAGAATGGGGCGGAACTGAAATAGAGAAGGAAATAATGATTAATAATAAAAAGTATTAACAAAGAGGGGTTTAAACTTATTCGTTTTAAGCCCCAGATGGCGCAAGCTTGTAGCTTGTGCCTTTAAAAACAATCTATTACATATACTTCGTAAAATCAGAGTTACAAACCAACTTTTACAAAAATCTTCATTTACAATAGGCAATCACAAGCTCCCTGAAAATTACAAGTCTTGAAACTGTAATTTTTCATTACCTATCATCGACTACTTTTTTAAAACGTATTTCTACTTTAACATTCTTGTCAGAAACCTATAAATAAAACACTACTATTTCTAACTTACAAATAAGAAATAGCAGCATAGGGTTAGTAAATAAGGTGTTCTGAGCAAGGAAATACAATTTTAAACAAAGAAAAATTTAGTCTGATGAAAATAAAATCTATTTACGTAAACCTGCCTATCAAAGACATCAACAAAACAAGAGCTTTTTGGTCAAAACTAGGCTTCTCTTTTAACGAACAGTTTTCCAACGACAAAGCTGTTTGTCTGGTGCTCAATGAAGGTCTAATTTATACAATGCTCATAGTTCATGAATATTTTAGCACATTTACAAACCGCCCAATATATGATGGTTCTACCACACAGGTTCTCACTGCCATAGAAGTAGACAGTCGTGAACTGGTAGACCAGATTGTAAAACAGGCGCTCGAAAACGGTGGAACTAGATATAAAGATGGTGCCGACCACGGCTGGATGTACTACGATTGCTTTGCCGACATAGACGGACATCAATGGGAAATTATGTACACCGATCCTACTCAAATTCCAAAATAAGTACAACTTTAAAAATTTACTTCAATGAATCCGAAAGTAGATAAATACATGGTTGATGGCTGTATGCGCTGCAAACACAGTGGCACTCCGCTTTGCAAAGTAAATAAGTGGAGAGAAGAACTGGAAACGCTCAGACAAATTGCATTAGAATCTGGTCTTACAGAAGAGTTAAAATGGGGAGTGCCGGTTTATACACACAAGGGCAAGAACCTTGTGCTGTTAGCTGCATTTAAAGAATATGCATCAATAAGTTTCTTTAAAGGAGTTTTATTGAAAGACGAACAAAAGATTCTCTCTCAAAGAGGAAGTACTCAATCTGACAGATATATAAAATTCACCAATACAAAAGAAATCAATGCGGTAGAAAATATATTGAAAAATTATATTAAAGAAGCAATTACAATAGAAGATAGCGGTAAAAAAATAACATTTATGAAAAATCTGGAACCAATACCACAAGAATTGATACAAGCCTTTGAAGCAGACCTACAACTAGAAAAAGCATTCAACAACCTCACCCCAGGAAGACAGAGAGCTTATATAATTCATTTCTCAGAAGCCAAACAATCAAGCACCAGAGTAGGACGAATTGAAAAATACAAACAACAAATTCTGAATGGCTTAGGAATAAATGAACAATATAGTATGTGCTAAGCCAAGGCCTCTCAAATTCACAAATTGTTGAGATTCATGAAAAAATATAATGTAGAATGCTAATATATTGAGCTATTTAGTATATTTATTTAAAAAGACATTATGACTATGACTGTAATTTTAAATAGATATATTAATCAATTTACTGATTTCAGAACTGGAAGAGGCAAAAAAACATTCTTTCTTTTCATCTTTATTTATTCTGTTGCATTATTTTCTTGCGAAGAACAACAGATTCAACCTCAAGGAAAAATTATAAGCAACTATACCAGTTTTGAAGTACCCGTAAGTTTGCCTCCTTTAACTATAGATAATATCCTCACGGCAGCCTATACACATGCCGAATCATATTACGGCCAGTGGTGGAAAATGGATTTTTGTGAATGACGATAATACTTTGGATATACTTTGGAGCGATAATTCAAATGCTTGGCATTTAATTAGAATTTCGCTTGTAGATAAATCAGTAGTAAAAGAAATACCTTTTCCTACATGTATAAATACTGCTAGACGATGTACCGGAATAGAAAAAATAGGTAAAAACAAATTTATAGTAGGCTATGTGAAAGACAACTCATACGGCGATATTGATGCCGAAGCTTGGTTTACCGCCTTTGATGACAATGGAACTGAACTCTATTCTACCCGACTTTTTGGCGATGTAAGTTTGGCCGAAATTGATTCAAAAGGTAAACCCGGAGAAGCCGGAACAGGAATTATTAGATACAATGAGAAACACGACGTACTATCAATATATTTTTCGCATACGCACCGGTGGGGTTCCGATAGTGTAAGACACCAAGCAGGTTGGGTTGGGTTTATGAATCCTAATACAGGAGAATTGCTTATGAAAGCCGACAAACAAATAGGCAGCACGTGGTTTGTATCTCACAATTTCGACCAAAGAACCCTAGTAGCTTCTGATGGCAGCTTTTATAATCTACACCACGGCGATGCAAATCCACGGGCACTTGGCATAAGCAAATGGAGTCATGAAAGTGGATTAATTTCGAGAATGAATTTTTATGATATTCAGTTTGGCACCCACGGGCAGAACCAAACAAATGCACAACTGGGCGATTTCGTTGAATTGCCCGATGGTAACGTGGCAGTGGTCTATTCTACAAGCGACAACAGAACTGTACGCGATCTTAGAATTGCCATAATCAATGGTATGGCAGCTAGTACAACCAGTGTACCACCAACGCTTGGAAACCAACGATGGATGACTGAATATACAAATGAATGGGTTGGTTGGGGAAGTAAAATAGCACCTTACGGAAATAATTTATTAGTTGCTTGGAACACTTTTACCGACAAAAAAACTCCAAAAACCACAAACTTACAGATAGTAGATTACTCAGGAGATGTAGTTTCTGATACAGAATCATTGGATGAAGTTTGCCTCTATCCTACACAATCAATAAAACGTAGTGCCGATGGTAAATCATTGCTTTGGGTATCGGCAGGAAAAGGAAATACTCTAAAAATTCATACTTTAAACATTAACCCAAATATTTAAGATATTGAATTAATTACTCTATAAGTTTTTCTGGTTTTAGGGGTATTGGTAAACTTGATATATTAAAAAATCACAAATAAAAATTCCACCTAAAACTTTGGCTACATCATTGAATAAATCTATTTTAGAAACCAAAATCATAGACAATGAATCTTGTAGCATTAACCCCATGCTGTGTTGATTACTATCCACAGTTAAAAAAATCATTTTTAGGTGGCAATTCGCTCAATGTAGCATCAATGTGGAAAACAATTGAACCCCAAAACAATGTTTCAGTTATAACTTGCTTGGGAAACGATTTGAATGCAAAGTTGATATTAGATTTTCTAACCCAAAAAGGAATTAACACTTCAAAAGTATATCAAATACTAGGAACTACAGCTTGTAACCAACTAAGAGTTGATGAACATGGTGAACGTTTTGGTATAGAAGGAACATGGAATGGCGGTGTTTATGAAACCTTTCTCCTATCTGATGCCGATTGGGAATATGTTTCTAAACAAGACATTGTTGCAATTCCGGCAAATAATCCTAACTTCCACACAATGCTCAAAAACAGACAAGAAAATCAACTAATTTCTGTAGATTATCTTGATGTAGCTAATAGAATTCCTATGAAAGATACCATAGAATATACCGATATAGCTTTTATATCAGCCAATATTAATCTAATTGAGGAATATAAAGAATTATCGAACACAAAAAAACGACTCATTGTAACAACATTGGGAGCAAAAGGAAGCTATGCCTTTTATGACAATATGGAATACTACCAACCAGCCATAGAGGTTGATAAAGTTATAGACACAACAGGTTGCGGAGATGCCTATCAGGCCGCATTTTCCTTAACTTTCCATAAAACACAAAACATTCAGCAGGCAATGTTAGCCGGAGCAAAATCGGCATCTATAATATTGCAGGCTTGGGGAGGTGTAGGAAGTAATTAATGCAATGAAAACAATTCAGAATTAATTTACTTTTCAGGGGTTGTAACCAAAACAGGCAAAGGTAAAGATTAGAAATAACCCTTTTTATTGTCTTCTAAAAAACAGTGTTTAAAAACGCAATTTCTCTTATTCGATAAAAAACAAATTACAAAAAACTATTATCTTTGCATCAATCAATTTGTTAAATCGACACATTCATATTATATAATTTTCCAATAATTAGTTAATCTATTCAAGCATTAGACAATGAAAACACTTGCATTTTTTACTTTTTTCACCGTATTTGTTTTAAACACATATTGCCAAACCAACGATACCATTTTTTATGGTATAAACTGGGAGAAGACAGAGAAAAGTAAAGCACTCTATTACAGACTGTATAGTACCGACTCTATAACGGGTTATACAAAAGTTAAAGATTGTTTATTGACAGGCATAATGCAGATGGAAGGACAGTACACTTCAAAGAAAATGAAAAAAGAAGTTGGCGAGTTTAAATGGTATGATGAGAACGGAAATCTAAAATTAACTTGCAATTATAATGATGGAAAGAAACACGGAATCTATACCGATTGGTTTGAAAATGGAAAAATAAATTACACAGGCTCATACCTAGAAGGAGAAAGAACCGGAGAGTGGAATTATTATTTTGAAAACGAGCAAAAAAGTGCAACTATCAGGTATGAAAAGGGAGAAAAGACAAGTGAGCAATATTGGAATGAAGATGGTTCTCAATTAACAGAAATTAGAGAAGCGAATAAATTGCCGGAATACCCGGGCAATAATGATAATTTTGGACTTTATGTTAAAAAAAACATAACTTTTCCCCAAAACATGGTATATATAGGAGTAGAAGGAATAGAATATTCTCCATTGGTAACCGATAAATCAGAATTAAAAGCCTTCAAGAGAGATAATATACTCCCTCAGTATCCGGGAATTAATAACAGTTTTAAGTTTTTGATTCAGATTAACGCAGAATATCCAAAACATCTTTTGAATCTGGGAATAGAAGGACTCGTTTTTGTTTCATTTATAGTTGATAAGGAAGGAAATATGAATAATGTTGAAATCGTTAAGACCGTACATCCTAAGTTTAACAAAGAGGTATTGCGACTTATTAGTTTGGCAAATGAAAAATGGACACCCGGAAAAAGACATAATAGACTTGAAGCATATAGATTAACCCTACCAATTAATTTTTATTTAGCATATAGCAAACCGGTAAGTAAACCACTAAACCAAGGAAATGTTCACTAATGAAATACTAGACAGAAAGTGCATTAAGAAATTGCTAAAAAAAGGGATTGTAAAATAGGATATTTATATTTTTATCTATTGATGAAATAATAGAAAATACAATTAGCTGGGTGACTTTGAGGCACCCAGCTAATTAAAATATCAATAAAAAACTTATGAAAAAACTTGAAATCATTTTATCAATTTTATTTTTAATAGGTTTCATAATGAAAACCTTAATGTTACCCGGAGGTAGTATAATTGTAATTTCAACATCACTTATTTTAAGTTTTGTTTATTTCTTATCATTTGCATTCTTTAATGATATTGAACTGAAAAACATATTTAAGAAAGATGCTTATGCTCATACAACAGTAAAAAGAATAATAGGAAGTGAGATATTAGGATATGGGCTAGCAGTAACTGTAATGGGTATTTATTCTAAATTGCAATTTTACTTAGTTGCAAATCAATTGCTTTCTAATGGTTTAACAGTTGTTTATATCTCAATGATTATTATCTTGATTTATCACTTTCGGAATAAAAGAAAGGATTGGTTTTACAAAAGAATTTTAATCAGAACAAGTATTATTTTAGTTATTGGAACATTATTATTGATAACTCCTTTTGAAACTTTACTCGATATATATTGTTGGACCAATCCTGAAAAAGCAGTATTAACAAAAGTGCATCTTTAAAACATAAACAAATTAACAATTTAAATTAAACAAAAAACAAACAGATGAAAAATTCATTTTACAAAATCGTAGCAGTAATTCTAGTGTGCTTATTTACCTTACCGGTTCAACAACTTTCAGCACAAGACAAACAAAGTAAAGAATATTACGAGTCGCAGATATATAAATATACCAAGAAGAAGAAAAAAGGCGCAGTTAAGTTAGCTATAGGAATTCCTTGTCTAGTAGGAGGCGTTGCATGTATTGCTGCATCAGACTGGTATACACAATCCGGTTATGGAGGTGTAAGCGTTACAACCAACGATCCGCAAGGAGGTGTAGGAATTCTTCTTATGTTCACAGGCATACCTCTTACTATCATTGGCGCCGTTCAAAGAAGTAAAGGAACGAGAAAGGTAAATGAATTCACTCAGAAACTTAATAACATGTCTATATATCCGGTAAAGACCAAAAGATTACACAGGAATTTGCCTAAACTTTAAGCTTTAGTTCATTGAGAGCAAACCTTAATTAACGGAGTGACTTTGGAGTCACTCCGTTAATTAAAACATATAAAACAAAATATATAAAATCTAAACATGAAAAGATTAATATTTTTAATCACTTTACACCTTCTTACTATTGCTTTTATTTACAGTCAAGATTTTGAATTCAAATGGGAATTCTCAAATTCAGTAATCTGTTCCTACAAAGTAAAGATTACACAACAAGACATGATACCAAAAATTATAATAGAAGAGTTTTTATTAACAGATTCGGTTATTAAAGAATTTAGCAAAAAAGACTGCAAAACGCTCTTATCATTTCTGGCAACTTACGATTTTCCAGTAGATAAAATCACCAATCAGGAAACAATTGAAAGCAAAACAAAAGATGCGCTGAGCAGGACAGACACATCATCGATAGATTTAAATGGAGAATCTTACAGCCTTGGATTAATCGGCAGTTACCTGCTCGACAATGTTGTAGATGATGAAAATTCTGAATCGCAAAACAAAAACGACTGGTATTTTGGGGACAACTACAGCGGAGAATTCAGCATGAATAAAAACAATAAAACATTCAATATAAACAATAAAAAAATAACAGATCAAGACGGCGAACTAAATTTGATGATTGGTTATTTCATCAAAAAATACGACCCCAAACACGATCATGATGTTTTGATATATAAAATCAAATTAGATTACGCATTGGCGAAAGAAAAATAAATACAAATGCCGAATTTTCTTTTAATACTTAGTCAAAAGAAAAGTCGGCATTTGTATTTCCAAAATATGCTACTAAATATTCATGACATATCCTACAGTAAGATGATTGGTATTATTCAGTAAAAAATTAGTTGGAGAAAACACATGGCTTAAATCAACTTTAAACCCATATACTTCGGCACCTAAACCAACCGTTTGATAATGTCTGTCGCCTTTATATTTATTTTCAAAAAAAGCACCCGCTTTTAACGACAAGCTTATCTTTTCCTTAATATGTAATGCCACCTCAGTTCCTATGTGGTGAGCTATTTCTCTAAATTCCTCTTTTGCACCATCTGGAGCATCGGCAAATGAGGTAAACAAAGCATTGAAAGCAGAACGATTATTATCTTTTCCGGCAGTTATATTTCCAAAAGAATCGCGCTCCGGATTGGTAGGAACAAGTAACTTATCTGCCTGATACAATACCGATAAATCAAGTTTCATATCATTATCAAATATTTTTTGGCATGAAACAATACCCCCAATATTTAGGTCGGTCGGTAAAAAATCCTTATTCGGTGATTCATTATAACTTACCTTTGCACCAAAGTTTGTAATACTCGCACCAATACCATAATTTATATCAACAGTATTGTTTTTAAATATGGTATTTCGGTAATTCATCCCCAAATCGAAGCAAAGACCATGCGCGGCAAGATCTCTATAATAACTATTATCTGTAACCGTAGCAGATTCACTTTTATAGTACTTCATACCCAATCCTAAACTCCACTTATCATTTATAGCGTATGCTGCACGTAAAGAATGATAAGAATCTTTCAGTTGTAAATGTTTGTCTATTCCTAAACTATCAACATCAAAAATTAAACTAAATGTATTACGGTTTACCAGATATGCCATTTGCAATTTTCTTGAAAGTGGCACAATTACAGAAAGCATACTTGGGGTTTGATTTTTAACCGTAGCCAAAAAGCCAAATCTCAGCTTATCGCTACTTAACAAAGCCGGATTGGAAACTAATCCAGCAGAATAATTATTATCAGTTGCCACCACTCCAATATCGCCAACTCCATTTACACCAGCCATTGTCACCAGATCTAATAACGGAACTGCGGTTGTGATTACATTGTAATGTGTTGATTGAATGTCACTGTTTTGAGCTACTGCAAAACTTAGGTAAAATGACAAAATTGCTACAAATACTTTTTTCATAGTTTAAATTTGATTTGATTATTATTAAATAAAAAAAGTATCGTTTTGTCATAGTTAGTTATTTTTGATTTATTGGAAAACGAATTCTTAAAAGAATTATTGCACATACTTTTTAAGTTGCTACTTGGTTTTTACTATTAATGCGAATTAGGGTTGAAAATTGTATGTAAAATTGAACCCTTTTCAGTGTTCTGTATGATAAGAGACATGTTTTTCACCCCGAGTTTTACTCAGGGCTATTCATATTCAATCCTTTTAGGATTGTAAGAGATAATAACCACGAAGTGGTTAAATGTGAATAGCCCCGTATATAATACGGGGTATGAATCAGCAAGGAAAAGAACCCTGAATAGGGTTCAAAATTAAAAATCTTTATTCTTAATTCGCATTATTATCAAATTCCATATATTAAAATTGAATTCTTTATATGATACAATTTAGGTTAATTAATAGATTAAACGTCAGTGTCTTCACTGACGTTTAATCATCTACCCAAATTCAATTTCCAACAAAACCCAAAAGCCTTCTGTTAAAAAACATTTATAAAAGCTCGGAAAGAGTGCAATATGAATAACCATTGATGAAGCCATCTAATCAGAATTCAAAACATCATAAACAAACCACAACAAAAAAGGGTGAACTTTTTACAGCTCACCCTTTTGTTTAATCAGATAATATAATGTTTTATTTTCTTTCTTTTATTGAATATTTTTTATCCATTTCTACATAAAACTTAGTGCTTTTTCTGAATGGAAATTTATAAATAGGGTAACCTTCCATGGTTTTTCCTATTTTCGGAGCTCTAAAATGCTTCGCATCAGTTTCGGTAATTTTGCTCACGTAAAACTCATGTGCCAACTGTTGCTCATCGGTAAAGCTTTCGTTTACAGAATACATTATCACACTTTGGAATGTAATTGGTGAGTTGGCAGCATCAAAACTCACTTCATACACATCTGCCATACCTCCGGCTTCGTCGTTTCTAGCTTCAGAACGAGGTACTGTAGCCACATCAAACTTATAAACATCTCCCGGAACTATATGATATTTGCTTCTTGTATAGGTGCTTGTTTTATCTATTTTTGTCACTCCTTCTACTTTGGTATCATATAAAGTACCGGTAGCCGAATAACTATTCATTTCATAATCCATACTGGTAAGAGTCGGATTGTTTGCCAAATACCTCATGTAAACCTTTTTATTCTCTTCGGTAATATTTTCTTCGGGAGAATAGCTCAGCTTATCATCATTAATTTGATAAAAAGACTTTGCCCAGTCTATATAAAGTGGCTTGTCTGATTTATTTTCAATACTCACTTTCATTTTACCTTTCTCGCCCCAAAACAAATAGGTAATCTTCAACAAATCATTCTCGTAATAATACTGCTGTCTGTTATTTGTATCAAGCTTTGAACGCACATCAAAAATCTGAACATATCCTGATGCATTTTTTACATCCTGTGCTAATGCAATACTAGAAGCAAATACAGTTAGCAGGACAATAATACCAGTTTTGAATATTCTCATAATTTTTACTTTTTATAATTATTTTCTTACTTGTAGTTTATCTCTTTTATACAAATATAAAAAAATATTGAAAAACACCAACACTTTTAAGCTTCAATAATTAAATACATATGAAATAATATTTGCACCCATTTTCAAAGCCTTTAATCTAATCAATTCGGGGTCGTTATGTACCTCGGTATCTTCCCATCCATCGCCTAGGTCGGTCTCGTATGTATAGTAACAGATAAGTCTATTATCGAGAAACAAACCAAAAGCCTGTGGAAGCTTGTTGTCATGCTCATGAATCTTAGGTATACCTTTATCAAAACTATATTGCTGGTGATAAATAGGATGTGCATTGGGCAGTTCTACAAACTCCAAATCGGGAAATACTTTTTTCATTTCTCGGCGCACAAATACATCCATACCATAATTGTCGTCTATATGTAAAAAACCGCCACTCATTAAATAAAGTCGCAAATTCTCAACATCGCTTGGCGAGAAGTATACGTTTCCGTGTCCGGTCATGTGCACCAAAGCACAATTAAACAGCTCTTTAGAATCTACCTCTACTGTAACTGGTTCAGTGGCTATGGTTGTATTAAGATTTTCATTGCAATACCGTATCAAATTGGGCAACGATGTGGGGTTCGAATACCAATCGCCCCCTCCCCATATTTGAGCAACCCAATCTTAACCGAGGTATTTACATTTTTATTTTGGGCAATTACATTCATGCTTATCAGCACAAAGCTCATAAACAGTATCTTTATTGATATATTCATTTTATATTTTTTTTTTCTAATTCTAATTATTGGTTTTGCTACTGGCTTCTACCAAATTATTTTTATTTAGACATTCACTTCTATTATCTACATACAATTCATAATTGTACAAGCAACCATACCGGCAGTTTCGGTTCTCAGCCTGCTCTCGCCCAAACTCACTACTTTATAACCTATTTTCTTTGCCAATGCTACCTCAGTAGCACTAAAATCGCCTTCCGGACCTATAAGTACAATAGTCTTACTTCCTTTTTTATATACATCAGGCAGAAAAACCTTCTCTGGCGCTTCATCACAGTAAGCAATATACTTTTGTGCATACCCCGATGTTGCTTTTAGTAATTCGTTAAAAGTAATAAGTTCGTGTATAAGTGGCTTGTGGGCTTTTAAAGACTGCTTCATAGCAGAAATTATAAGCTTTTCTAATCTTTCTGTTTTGATATTTGTTCGCTCCGAATTTTCGGTCTTCATTAGATATATTGAATTGATACCTATCTCGGTACATTTCTCTAGAAACCACTCAATTCTATCAGTATTTTTTGTTGGCGCTATGGCAATGTTTATAAATTCGCTCCTATTTACTTGGCTCGTTTTATCAATAACAGCTACTACGCAATGCTTCGGATTGTCATTTATAATTTCTGCTGTAAAGAATGTACCTTTCCCATCGACCAAGGAAATTTTATCGCCCAATGCCTTTCGCAATACCCGTATGCAATGCTTAGACTCTTCCTCGGTCATTTCATACTGCATTGATTGTAATTCGGGTGTATAAAAAATATTCATAGTTTAAAGAAAAATATCATCAAATAGGTTTATTATGTTTAGAATTTTGCAAAACGAAATTTCATTTTCAACCCTTATACCTGTTACAAAGCTTCAAACTATTTAACGGTTGAAATTATTAACATTCTTTTGGGTAATAAATTAAAAGTTTATTCTGAAATATTCAAACATATAGAAAATATTATAAAACAAGCAGTAAATTTACACCAATTTTAAATAATCGTATTTACAATGTCCAAAAAACTATTTATTGAAACGTACGGCTGTCAAATGAACATAAATGACAGCGAAGTAGTTGCATCTATACTAAACGCTCATAATTACAACGTTACCAACACTATAGAAGAGGCAGATTTGATACTGCTCAACACCTGTTCGATAAGAGAAAATGCCGAAAATAAAGTTCTTCAACGCATAACGGTAATAAAAAAACTCAAAAAAACAACTCTACTCTTAAAATTGGAGTTATAGGTTGCATGGCAAAAAGACTAAAATCTGAATTGCTAAAAAACAACATTGCAGTTGATGTTGTTGCAGGTCCGGACTCATATAAAAACTTACCCGAACTTCTTGAAAAAACAGAGACCGACTTAAATGCCATACACGTTAATCTATCGCGAAGTGAGACCTATTCAGAGATAACACCACTGCGCTATGGAGACAACAAGCTCTCTGCTTTTGTTTCCATTATGCGCGGCTGCAATAATTTCTGTTCGTACTGCATAGTGCCATACACTAGAGGGCGTGAACGAAGCAGAGATATAAATTCTATTATTGAAGAAATTGTTTTACTTAAAAATCAGGGATTCAAAGAAATTACCTTATTGGGTCAGAATGTAAATTCATATCATTACAACGACAATGGTGAAATCTATCTTTTTCATAATCTAGTGGAAAAAGTAGCTCAAATAGATTCGAAGATTAGAGTACGATATACAACCAGTCACCCAAAAGATATAGACGACCGAATACTAAAAACAATGGCAGCCTACCCAAACATTTGCGATTGGATACATTTGCCGGTACAGTCGGGCAGTACAACCGTACTACAGCGTATGAAAAGAGATTATACCCGCGAATGGTACATGAATAGAATTGAGGCTATTAAAACCATTTTACCAAACGCTACCATAACCACAGATATACTAAGCGGGTTTTGCGGCGAGACTGAAGAAGAGCACCTAGAAACGCTCAGTCTTATGGAATGGGTTGGATACGACCTTGCTTATATGTTTAAATATTCTGAGCGCCCCGGTACTTATGCTGCCAAAAACATAAAAGACGATGTAGATGAAGCAACCAAATCAAGACGGCTTAATGAAATTATTGCATTACAAAACAAACTGTCTAGAGAAAGCAATAAAAAAGATATAGGCAAAACGTTTGAAGTCTTGGTTGAGGGTACATCAAAAAAAGATATCGAAGAACATTGCGGCAGAAACGAGCAAAACAAAATGATTGTTTTCCCAAAAGGAGATAGTGTAATAGGCGGTTATGTAAATGTAAAAGTAGTTTCGGCTTCGTCGGCAACCTTGAGAGGCGAAATTGTTTAATTTTAAAAATTAGGTAATATTCTTATCAAATTTGCATTACATTTATATCTGCATTATTGCAATTTCTATAATGCCAATAACGACTGATTTAAAAAAAAATATTGCTATGGATAGATTAATAATTGAATCGAGAGGATGTATTGTTAAGGAAGAAAAACTTGCAACTATAGACAGTAACATCATAAAAGGAACCTTCGTTTTAGAAACAGTCAATCCTTTTTACGGCTATTACAGTGCCGATCCGGAAGAGAAAAAGAGTATTCCTAAAACAATCTTCTACATTCTTGACCAATTTTATTACAACGACGATATTGCCAGGCAGTAAATGTTATCAAAAAATATATTGGATTTGATTTAGATGTGGTACGTGCTGAAATAAACATTCACAATACAAATTATTCGGCTATAAGAGTTTATGATATTAAAGATTATGAACATGTGCTCAGTCTTCAAAAAGCTTTTGCCAGTGAGGGTATAAAATTCAAAAGCAAAACAACCAACATAGAAGGCAGCTTTGAAATGAAAATATGGAAAGTGTTTCTGCTTGAGAATACTCAACCGGGCATCTATATGAACAGAAGCAAATCGAAGATGAGCTATTTTGAAATAAACAAACATCTATCTTGGACCCACTTCAAAGCCATTACTAAGAAAGTAAAAAGCAACTGGACAGGTAAAAGCTTCGATGCCGCTCTTGGTATGATATACAGAAAACACGGACTAGAAGAGGTTGTTAGGGTATTCTCGAACGCTATAGATGAAAATATGACCGTGGAGTTGAAGTCATTATATGATAAATTTATTGAGTCTGAAAAATAAAATATAAACGCTTAGTAATGCTATTTTTGAAATCGAATCCGGCTAAGAAACTCGGTCTTATTGATGACCAAAAGGGAATAATAAAGAGATATCAACGAGAAAAAACAAACTGGGATAAACATTTAAACCATTCAAAGCAATATATTTTAGACACTACATATCAAAAAAAATATAAATCAATTACAATACTCGGGAGCGGTTGGCATCTAGATGTACCTATTGCACAACTAGCTGCCGATTTTGAGAAGGTCTATTTGATAGACATCTATCACCCACAACAGGTTCGGTATAATTGCAGGAATCTACAAAACGTAAGTTTTCTTACTCAAGATATTACCGGCGGACTAATTGAGTGTTTTGCAAAAAAAATAAAAGAAAAATCGTTCGTACTTAATGAGGTGCAAATTCCGGCATATTCAGAGATACCACAAACCGACTATGTTGTTTCATTGAACCTACTCAGCCAGCTAGATATTCTGCTAGTAGACAGCATTAAACACAAATGTACAGCCCTAGAAGCGGAATATGTGACACTGAGAAAGAAAATACAATTGGCGCACCTTACCTTTCTTCAAAAGTTCAATTACTCTGCAATATTCGATTTCAAAGAATATGTTTTTGACTCAAACCACAATTACGAATCTGAGTGCGATACCGTATTTGTAAGCCCTAAAGATGTTCATAATCAAAAAGATTGGATTTGGAAATTTGACAGTCAAGGTTATTACTACGAAAATAAAATTGTAGAATTTGCCGTTAAAGCCGTTTCTAATTTTGAGTTTTCACCTACTTAATTGTTTGTCAAGCTAACGATTCCTCCCTTGCCAATAATTCAAATTATTGATTTTCTACAATATTATTAAATAAAACAACCGTTGCAATCATGGTAAGAGGAAAGGTAAATAAGAATCCAACTAGAAAAACCAATAGACCTAGAGCATTAACAACAACAACCGAAAGAACAAATAGAAATATCAAAAACCACTTCTTTGTAATCAACCTTCTGCTCATTTCCATAGCTTCCCAAAAACTCTTATTGTGAAATACTATGAAAAAATCTGCAAAATACCACGCTACTCCCAAATAAATAATTGGCAAAAAGAGAAAGAATACTAAAGCAAAATTTACTTCATCTTTTTTCTGAAGAAGCAAATCTACAATGTCTTGCGGGTTTTTATTCATTATAGAAAAATCGCCAAAAATATAATAAAATATCAAGGCCGATATTCCTGATATTACAATAGTTGTTACAATTGATCTAATGAACAGCATTTTAAGAAAGGCAAATCCGGAAAAGAAATCATTGAAAATAACACCTTCGTCTTTCATAATTTTTCTTACGGTTAAAGCCAAACCAGCAAGAAGAGCCGGATTTATAAATGAAGAAATTATACTGGGTAAAACTTGTATCTTTGCAAATAATGTAGGCACGAATATAGCAACGATAAACAATAATGTAAATCCAACAAATAGACCTGAATATTTCGAAAATATTCGAAAGCTATCACTGTAGCATTGAGAAATTGAAAATGAATACCCCTCATTTGTAAGTCTCTCGACTTTAGCATTTACGTCTTCCTCAGGGGCGTTCAGGTAATTATTATTAAAAAAATCATCAGGCATCGTTCTCTATTTTTTTCAAAATTAACAAAAATATTACGATTTCAATAGCAATATTTTTCGATTGGGTTTAATTTATTTAAATATTTAGAAATTATATTTTCTACTAGACTGTCAACAACTTCTAATACAACTAGGCTACTCTTGCTGTGCTCTCATATACCAAAGCGAAGCTAATACACAAACAAACAGCGGAATAGAACAGACTGCCAAACTAGTAGCTACGCCCCATAGTGCAAATGCAGAGCCTATAAACAAACCAACGATGGCGAATAATAATCGTATGATAAGACTCCTTACCGAAAGTACGGTTGCTCTAATTTCTGCCGGGCACTGACGGTTTATAAGTTCCTTCAACAGTGGTGTAGCATAACCCCTTACTACATAAAAAACAAATAGTACAACAATACTACTCAAGAAATTGGCAAAACCTAAAAACAAATACCCTAGCGGTATAACCAAAGCAATTGAAAATATCAAAAACGTATTGTTGATTTTTTTCTTAATGGTGTCTGCATAAAACGAAACGATAGCAACGGTAGCATTTAAAATTATCCAAACAATAGTTATCTCCTTTTCTTGCAATTGAATATAATCGGTGTAATAGACCAAAGCCAACCATGCCATTGCAAGCGTTGCAGAACCAATGACAGATGAGAATAAAATAACACTACTAAGCTTTTTATTCTTCCAAAGTGCATATTTAGAGATGTCTATCAAGGTTTTAAACTTCACCCCGGTAAGTTTATTTTCTCTAAACGGTTCAACCAAAAGCAAGGCAGCAGGTACTGCCATAAAGGCAATCATACTTTGTATAAAAAAAACCGAACGTAATGAAAATTCTATTGCCACCAGTCCCCCAACCAAGGCGGCAAGCATTTCAGCAAATCCACCAAGTGCGGTAATTCTACCTTCATATTTCAGATATTTGTCCTTCTTTTTTAATTGTTCTAATGAATCATAAAGCAATGCAGAGTCTGAGCCGGATATGAAGCTTTGTCCCAATCCTAAAATGAGTTCGGCTACAAGAAAAAACCAAAATCCGCTATAAATGGAATATATTACAAAACCTATCACTCCCAATATACTACCTAGAACTATGGTGCGTTTCCTGCCAAACACATCGGCAGCATAACCTGAAGGAACTTCCATAAAGGCTATACTTATTGAATAAACGGCTTGCAGTAAAATCAAGTCGCTCCCCGATAGATTATTATCTTTGTAAAAAAGAGCATAAATGGGCATGACTAACATGAACCATTTTGATGCTTTAATAATATACAATTTTGCGATATTAGCCTCTAAGCTACTCATATCAAGATTTATATATTTCAAAATAAACTATTCGGGTCTTAATTTTGAATCTGTTACAATATGATTTTTGCCCGGTAGATATTCAGGAATAATATTACTCATAGACTTAAATATATTTGATTTTGCATTCGGATTCATCTCCTCCAACTCCTCAATGAATGCTCTGACTTTTTTTCTCTTTGTCATTTTGTCATATATGCACTCCGACTTCAATTTCGGAAATTGTTTTATTTGTGCATATTCAACCAATAAATCTTCCGGAAGCTCAATCATAGGTCTTATGAACTGCAACCTACCGTCGAACATAGAAAATTGCATGGGTAGCGAACTGTATGTGCCATGATATATCATGTTCATAAACAGCGTTTCAAGTGCATCGTCTTTATGATGACCGGTTGCTATTTTTGAAATTAACAACTCTTTAGAAAGTTCATAAAAAACCTTCCTTCTAGACCAAGAGCAAAAAAAACAGGGCGATTTTTT
This sequence comes from Bacteroidales bacterium, assembly GCA_016714605.1. Lineage (GTDB taxonomy): Bacteria > Bacteroidota > Bacteroidia > Bacteroidales > UBA1715 > JADKDL01. The sequence continues at coordinate 18,974 of JADKDL010000037.1, forward strand.
TTCATCGGGCACATATTCAACTTCTTTGTAAATAAATGCAACATTCAGCCCTTTACAAAACTGTTCCAAATATGTTATATCTACCTCATAAGGAATATTCAAAACATTTTATATGGACTGCCGTAAGTTTATAGTCTATAGGCAAATACTTCCTTCTTTCCGACAATGTTTCTAACAAAATCAGAGAATCCTTTCCACCCGATACACCTATCAAAACATGATCATCATGTTCAATCAAATTATACTCAGCAATAGTTTTACCTATTGTATGTCTTACTTTTTCTATTACTCGCTTCTGAAATTTATCCATAATCTTAAATACGCTTCTATATACTATCTGCTTTACTCTTCAACTGACAAAACTACCACCTAGACTGACAAAAATTTATTATTTTACAAAATATTTTTTCTTTCTCACAATAAAAGTACAAAGGTATAGTTATTGATTTTGTGTAGAAAAAAATATGGGGTTATAAAATCCTTTTTCACTACTTATTTATTAACCTACAAAATTAATAATTTATGGAGAATGTGAATAGCTCACAAGCTAGTTCTATCAATTACGTTAATATCAACGAATTAAACGAAAGAATTAAACAAGAAAGTTCTTTTGTAGATATGCTCCAACTGGAAATGGGCAAAGTAATAGTTGGACAAAAAGAGTTAATTGAAAGTTTAATGATAAGTTTGTTATCAAACGGTCATATTTTGCTTGAGGGTGTTCCCGGACTAGCAAAAACACTGGCAATAAACACCTTAGCTACAACTATCGATGCTAGTTTCAGTAGAATACAGTTTACGCCCGACTTACTGCCTGCCGATTTATTAGGGACACTTATCTACAGTCAGAAATCGGAAGAGTTTGTGCCTAAAAAAGGTCCAATATTTTCCAATTTCATTCTTGCCGATGAGATAAACCGAGCCCCGGCAAAAGTTCAAAGTGCACTTTTGGAAGCGATGCAAGAAAGACAAGTTACCATTGGCTCAGAAACTTACAAACTACCTGAACCATTTTTGGTTATGGCTACCCAAAACCCTATAGAACAAGAGGGAACATACCCACTACCCGAAGCGCAAATAGACCGTTTTATGCTTAAAGTAGTATTGGGCTATCCGAAAAAAGACGAAGAGCAACTCATCATACGCCAGAATCTTGCCAAAACATTCCCGCAAGCAAGTAAGGTATTGAGTCCTGAAGCTATCTTAAAATCACGTGCAGTAGTTAAAGATGTGTATATGGACGAGAAAATTGAAAAATATATTGTAGATATTATTTTTGCCACACGTACTCCTGAACAGTACGGTCTGAAAGATTTTGAAAATCTCATCTCATTTGGTGGCTCACCTCGTGCCGGTATAAGTTTGGCTTCAGCAGCAAAATCTTATGCTTTCATAAAAAGAAGAGGTTATGTAGTGCCCGAAGATATTAGAGCCGTTTGTCACAGAGTGTTACGTCACAGAATTGGGCTTACCTACGAAGCCGAAGCTGAAAATATTAACCAAGAAGAAATTATTTCTGAAATTCTTAATAAGGTTGAGGTACCTTAGTAGATTAGCAATTAAATAGAAAGCAGTTCGTTTTTTCATTAAATTAAGTTCTGCTTTCATTTTGATTTTATCTAAATCTTCAATGTGTTGCAAATTTAAAATTGAATAAAAAATTGCATGGAAACATCTGAATTGCTCAAAAAAGTCAGAAAAATAGAAATAAAAACAAGAGGTTTATCACGCAATGTATTTGCCGGCGAATATCATTCTGCTTTCAAAGGTAGAGGCATGACATTTAGTGAAGTGCGTGAATATCAATATGGTGATGCTATAAGAAGCATTGACTGGAACGTTACCGCTCGCTTCAACAAACCGTTTGTGAAAATATTTGAAGAAGAGAGAGAACTTACCGTAATGCTTCTTGTAGATGTAAGTGCCTCTAGAGATTTTGGTACTCACGGGCAATTCAAACGCGACCTAATGGTTGAACTTGCTGCTGTTTTGTCTTTCTCTGCAATTCAAAACAACGACAAAATTGGAGTATTACTCTTTAGCGACAAAGTTGAGAAATATATTCCACCTCAAAAAGGCAAAAAACATATTCTCAGAATCATACGCGAACTGATTGAATTTGAACCCGAAAGCAAAGGTACCGACATTGCCGGGGCACTTCAATATTTCAATAATATGGTAAAAAGAAGATGTACTGCATTTATAATTTCCGATTTTCTAACCGATGCAAATATTAAGGATGCTTTATCTATTGCCAATAAAAAACATGACTTAGTTGCATTGCAAATATTCGACAAAAGAGAAATGGAAGTTCCTAATATTGGACTTGTTAAACTCAAAGATGCCGAAACTGGAAAAGATTTGTGGGTAGACACTTCTGTAAAAGCAATAAGACAGCAGGTTCAAAACAACATGAATAAAAGACAAGCTGCATTAAGAGATACCTTTATTAAAACAGGAGTAGATTATGCGGTTATACCAACACATCAGGATTATGTAATACCATTGATGAACTTGTTTAAGAAAAGATAATATAGCAATTGTAATATATACAACCTAATTATATTATTAAAATAGAACCGATAAGTGATAAAAAGCTTTAAATAAAAGACAATATTTTATATGAGATTATTATTGATACTATTTTTAGGAATAATGCAGCAGGCAGTGTGGGCTCAAAAAGTAGGTGTTTATGCCAAAATAGACACCAATCAGATACTCATTGGCGACCAAATTTCATTCACATTAACCTGTATTCAAGACAGTAAACTAAAAGTCCAGTTTCCGCATATTAATGACACCATAATTAAAGGAGTAGAAATAGTTGAGGCAAAAGATGCTGATACTACCAATAAAGAAGCCGAACAGTTTACCGTTCATAAAACCTACACTATAACTTCTTTTGATTCAGGCGCATATATGCTTCCGGTAGGGCCATTTATTGTTGATAATGATACAATACTCGGAAAATCAATATTCCTGTCGGTAAACACCATGCCTATAGACACTGCCCAGGCAAGTATAAAACCAATAAAACTACCTTACGAGCAGCCTCTTACCTTTGAAGATATATGGATATGGGTTGCAATAGGAATACTCTGGATAGCTATTATTGTAGGTCTTTACATTTACCAAAAAAGGTTGAATAAAAGGCTATCTCAAAAGGACAGAAAACCTAACATTCCAAGCGAACCTGCTCATGTTACTGCATTAAAAGCCCTTGACTCTCTTAAAAATAAGCAATTGTGGCAAAGTGAAAAACATAAAGAATACTATTCGCAACTTACAGAAATACTTAGATTGTATTTAGAACTAAGATATTCTATAAATGCACTTGAAAAAACTACCGATGAGATAATTGATGAATTGTACGCCCAAAATGTAACAGAATCGGGTATTGTGTTAGAATTGAAACAAATACTTACAACTGCCGATTTAGTTAAATTTGCGAAACAAAAACCCGTTGCTGAAGAAAATGTTAATAATTTAGATTTAGCCTATAAAATAATTGACAAGACAAAATACATTCAGCAAGAATCAAATACAAATACTGAAACAGGTAAAGCATAAAAAAATAGTACATAACCCGACTGTAATAAATTGATAAAAAAATGTTAGATTTTGAATATGCAAATAAAGAATTTCTATGGTTGTTGCTAATTTTAGTACCGCTCATTGCTTGGTATATATTAAAAATCAACAAACATGAATCAAGCCTTACCATATCGAGTACATCAAGTTTTAGAACGTCAAAAATTTCTTTTAGAACCTATCTCAGACACATATTGTTTTTGTTTAGAGTAGCGGCACTTGCTCTACTCATAGTAGCTATGGCAAGACCACAATCTACTGAAACACTTCCAAAAACAAATGTGTTTGGTATTGATATAGCAATGGCGCTCGATGTTTCTACCAGTATGCTTGCAATGGATTTAAAACCAGACCGGTTAGAAGCAGCTAAATCGGTAGCATCTACGTTTATAACCGGTAGAATCTATGACCGAGTAGGATTGGTTATTTTTGCAGGAGAAAGTTTCACGCAATGTCCTGTTACTAAAGACCATAAAGTTGTTTTAAACCTTCTGAAAGATATAAAAAGTGGACTTCTAGAAGATGGAACTGCAATTGGAATGGGGTTGGCCAACTGTATTGCCAGACTTAAAGACAGCGATGCTAAAAGCAAAGTAATAATATTGCTTACCGACGGTGAAAATAACAGAGGTGAAATCGACCCTCTTACCGCAGCTGAAATGGCTCAAAGCTTCGGTATAAAAGTCTATACCATAGGTGTAGGAACAATTGGTGAAGCTCCCTACCCTTTTGAAACGCCATTTGGCACACAGGTTCAGAATGTTCCGGTGAAAATAGATGAAGACCTCCTAAAAGAAATAGCTCGACTTACCGGTGGTAGATATTACAGAGCTACAAACACTGACAAACTGAAAGAAATTTATAGTGAAATTGATACGCTCGAAAAAACGAAAATTGAAGACTACAATTACAGCAAAAAGAATGAAGAGTTCCTGTTTTTTGCACTTATTGCTTTAGCGCTTTTAGCGGCAGAATTACTATTAAAATATACACTGTTTAAAAACATACCATAATACTAAAAAAGTACACAAATGGATTTATTTAGATTTGGAAATAAAGAATTACTCAATTTATTCTATGTTTTACCTATTTTCTTGATTCTTTTTATTCTTTATATCATTCTAAAAAAGAGAACATTAAAGAAATATGGTGAATTGACATTGGTAAAAAAACTTACGTTAGATTACTCTGTTTTTAGAGTTTATCTAAAATTCATTATTATACTTTTCGCTTTTGCGTTCCTGATTCTTGCAGTTGCTCAACCACAATTTGGTTCAAAGCTGGAAGAGGTAAAAAGCAAAGGAATTGAATTGGTTATTGCACTTGATGTTTCGAACAGTATGTTGGCAGAAGACATTAGTCCGAACCGACTAGAAAGAGCCAAACTGGAAATTAGTAAATTGGTAGACAAACTCAATGGAGACAAAATAGGAATCATAGTCTTTGCAGGCGATGCCTATACCCAATTGCCAATGACAACCGACTATGGTGCAGTAAAATTATTCCTCAAAACCATAAATACCAACTTTGTACCCAAACAAGGAACATCTATAGGAGCTGCACTAAAATTGGCAACAGACTCATTTACACCCGAAACAGAAGCCGGCAAAGCAATTATAATTATTACCGACGGCGAAGACCATGAAGCCGATGCAATAGAACAGACAAAAACAGCAGCGGAATCGGGCATTATTGTGCATACTATTGGCATGGGAACCATTAACGGTGCACCTATTCCGGTTTACAATAGATATGCCCCTAAAACATTTAGAAAAGACCGTGAAGGCAACGTCGTGATTACAAAACTAAATGATAAAATTCTAAACGAAATAGCAATAACCGGAGGTGGCGAATTCAGAATGGCAAACAATGCTTCTGTAGGGTTAAAAGAAATTTTAGAGAAAATTCAAACTATGAACAGTGTTGAATATGAGACACAAAAATTCACAGCTTTTGACGAAAAATTTCAATACCCAATAGCTATTGCTCTTATTCTTTTAGTGTTAGATTCAATACTACTTAACAGAAAAAATAGATTTTTGAAAAACATAAAATTATTTGAAACTAATAAAAATAAATAAAACCATGATAAAGCATATTGTAATTTGGAGTATAAAAGCTACAGAAAAAGCCAACAAGTCTGAAAATATTCAAACCTTCAAGAACATGCTTGAAGCATTACCGGCAACTATTAAAGAAATTGAAAGCTTGGAAGTTGGGTTGAAAACAGATAAATCGCCAACAAACAACAACGATATAGTACTGACAACCACCCATAAAACATGGGCAGACCTTACAAGCTATGCAACGCATCCAAAACACTTGGAGGTAATAGAATTTGCCAAAACAGTTGTAGAAAGCAGAAGTGCTGTAGATTTTGAATACTAGAAATACTTCTCTTTTGCATTAAAAATCTGATTTTGCAGAAAAGAAAACACATTTATTTGAAAATAATAAAATACTATTTATGATTAGGTTCCTTACATTTTTCAGTTTTACAATTTTCATATTTTTCAATGTGCATGCACAAAATGAACGTTCGCACATTAGAAGCGGTAACGAACTTTTTGTAGAAGAGAAGTATGCTGATGCTGAGGTAGAATACAAAAAAGCTATTGATAAAAATCCGCAATCTTTTAAAGCTACGTTCAATAATGGCGATGCGCTCTATCAACAAGAAAAATATGAAGAGGCAATAAAAGAATTTAAAATTGTTACTACCTATGAAAAAGACAAGCCGAGACTTGCAAACACATGGTATAATATTGGAAATTCAAACTTAAAACTAAATAAATACCAAGATGCTGTAGATGCGTACAAAAATGCTTTGCGAAACAATCCTACTGATATGGATGCCAAATATAATTTGGAATATGCAAAGAAAAAATTAGCGCAACAGCAGCAACAACAACAGCAACAGCAACAGCAGCAAGAACAGAAGGAAGAGCAAAAACAGGAACAAAAACAAGAAGAACAAAAGGAAAATAAAAAAGAAGATAAAAAAGAACAGCAATCAAAAGAAAATAAAATTTCAAAAGAAGATGTTGAAAGATTACTTGAATCATTAGAAAAAAATGAGGAAGATACCAGACAAAAGTAGAGGAAAAAAGAAAGAAAATGCTAAACAGTACAGAATTGAAAAAGATTGGTAACTTTACAAGCCTATTTTATAGCTTTAAAATTAAAAATATAAAACTTGAAAAACAAAATTAGCCCTAAAAGCTAAATGCAATTTTTTTCTGAAAAACAATATTATTTATATAAACATCTGAAAAACAATGAAAAGGATAGTACAAGTTATTCTTTTAATGACTCTCTCAATAAGCGTATTTTCGCAAATAAAATTTAGTGCTCAGGCACCAAATGTAGTAGAGATTGGAGAGAAATTTCGCCTTATATTATCTATCAACGGCGATGGCGAGAGCTTTAAAGCACCCGTTTTGTCAGATTTTCAAATACTAAGCGGACCAAACCCATCAAGCAGTTCCAGTATTACTATTGTAAACGGACAAATGCAGCAATCTACATCATTGTCATACACCTATATTCTTCAACCAACCAAAGAAGGTAAATTCACAATTCCGGCTGCTAAAATTGAAGTTGATGGAAAAACATACACATCAAACACCGTTGCAATTGAAGTAATAAAAGGCTCAGGATCATCAGCTAAAAACAACTCAGGTTCTGGATCAACACAGCAACAATCGCAACAGAGTAGTACTGATGAAGCAGTCTCTGCCGATGATCTATTTATAAAAATAAACTTCAGTAAATCAAATCCTTACGTAGGCGAACCGGTTGTTGCTACATTTAAATTTTATTCTCGCATCAGCATCTATAACATATCAGATGCAAAACTGCCTCAATATTCTGGTTTCTATTCCAAATTACTTAATGAAAATCAGAGAATAGAAACAAAAGTAGAGAATGTAAATGGAGTAAAATATACTACCGGAGTAGTGCAGTCTGTCTTGCTCATTCCTCAAAAATCTGGCGAACTTACCATTGATCCGGCTTCAATAGAATTTGTATTAATAAAACAGGTTAGACCAACTCATTTCTTTGATGATGGCAGAAGAACATTTACAAAAAACATAAAAAGCAATGCCACCAAAATAAAAGTTAAACCACTGCCTGCAAATAAACCTAGCGACTTTGAAGGTGCTGTGGGAAAATTCTCTCTAAGTGTAAAAGCCAACAAAACTAAAGTTAAAACTAATGAGGCAATTACAATTACAGCAGTAATTTCAGGAAATGGAAATTTAAAATTAGTAAATGAACCAAAACTTTCTTTTCCTCCGGATTTTGAAGTATATGACCCTAAAATATCAGAAAATTTAGATTATACTGCTAATGGTATAAGTGGATCAAAGACATTCGAATATCTAGTAATACCGCGTTATGTAGGTGAATTTAAAATTCCAGCTGTATCATTAAGCTACTTCGATTTGAATTCAGGTAGTTACAAAACACTAAAATCAGATGAAATAACTTTTACCGTTGAAAAAGGCGAAGGTGGAGAAACGGTAAATATAGTACAAGGATATAATAAGACTGATATTCAATATCTTGGAAAAGACATAAAATTCATTAAAACAAACATACAGGAATTAAATAAACCAGCTTATTTAATTGGAACAATTCCTTATTTTCTTTTTATCGGAATTCCATTCTTAATATTATTGAGCATCATTATTTTACAATTCAAAAAAATAAAAGAAAGTAAAAACATAGCAAAATTAAGAAACAAAAAGGCAAATAAAGTCTCTCTTAAAAGACTTAAACAAGCCAAAGTTTTCTTGATTCAAAAGAAAGATGCAGCATTTTATGAAGAGCTGATTAATGCACTGTGGGGTTACATGAGCGACAAGCTCACCATTCCTTTTTCTGCTCTTACAAAAGACTCTATAGCAGAAAAACTAAGGGCTAAAAACATAGCTGAGGCTGATATTGAGATGTTTATAAACATTCTCAATCAATGCGAATTTGCTAGATATGCACCTTCAGTTCAAAAAGATGCCAAAGAGCAACTTTTTGATAATGCCAAAGATATTATTCATTTATTTGAAGATAAGTTACACTGATAAATTGTTTATTACCAAAACAATAACACTAAGCTTATACAAAATAGTATTCTAAAAAATTGAAATCGATATGGATACCCAAATAACAATAAAAGAAAAATCTATAAACTCAGTCAAACACCACTTGCACATATATCTATCGGCACTACTATTGCTGTTTTCAGTATCTGGTTTTGCGTTTTCGGCTCAAGACAGTTTGCTTAAAGCTCAAGAAAAATACGAACAAGAAGCATACAATGAAGCAATTCAAACTTATGAATCTTTGATAAAAGAAGGCTACGTATCAGAAGATTTGTATTATAATATTGCAAATGCTTTTTTCAAGAATAATCAACTAGCACAGGCTATTTTGTACTACGAACGTTGTCTTAAACAAAATCCTAATCATGAAGATGCACTCTTCAATCTGAACATAGCAAATTTGCAACAAGCCGATAAGTTGACCGTAATACCGGACTTTTTTATTTACACTTGGATAAATAACCTGATTAGTTTTTTCACATCAGACTCATGGGCATACTTAAGTATAGCATTCATAATTCTTGTGTTTGTAGGTTTGTATTTCTATCTATTTTCTACATCAATAAAAATTAAAAAAACAGCCTTCGTTCTAGGTATTGTATTTTTTATATTCTTTGCAGCAACTGCAATGTTCTCTTACCAACTCAAAACCATTCAAACAAGTAAAAACACTGCAATAATATTTAGACCGAGCCTCGTTGTGAAAAGCACCCCTAAAGACAATGGAACCGATCTATTTGTGATACACGAAGGCTTAAAAGTGAAAATTGAAGACGAATATACATTGTGGGTAAAAATTATTTTGAGCAATGGTAATGAAGGTTGGGTAAAAAAGACCGATATTGCTATAATATAACGAATACATATTTCTAACAATAAAAAAATGGCAATTACCGGAACTATTGATAGTTTAAAAAAACAAATAGCTACAGATAGTAACTTATCTAAAGCATTAGCATATCTGTCTGACACGAACGTTTCTGAGATTTTCACAAAGCTCTACTTGGGTGAGAAAAAAGTGGTTGAAATAGATGGAAAAAATATATTTGCCATATTTTCAAAATACCTGCCTAAAAACGCACTAGATGCCAAATTTGAAGCACATCTAAAATATATAGACATACAATATATGTTTGAAGGTGAAGAGCGCATTTTAATAGCCGATATTGATAAAATAATGCACCCAGAGCCATACAACGAAGAGAAAGACATCTACTTCATGGAAGCAAGAAACCACTCAGAACTTTATTTATCAAAAGACGATGCAGTGATATTTTTCCCCTTCGACCTTCATGCTCCATCTATAAAAGCCATTAAGTCTGATGTGATTGTTTCTAAAGTAGTTATTAAGGTAAGTGCTGAGTAAAAGATTTGAAGCTTCTAAATTTATCTTATACTTTCCTAGAAACTACCATTTCTCTTTTTCCGGGCGGTCCGGGAGTTCTATTTACGGTAAAACCGGCTTCTTTCATAGCTCGTCTTACTATTCCTTTTGAACAATAAGTGGTAAGCACCCCTCCTACCTTCATGGCTTTATACATACTATGAAAAATTGAAGCAGTCCATAGTTCAGGCTGCTTCTCGGGCGAAAATGCGTCGAAAAAAACTACATCAAAATAAGCTTCAGGTAATGTAACTTCGGCCACATCTGCATTATATTTTTGCAGCTTGAAATTAGGCTCTAACAATATGGAAATATTCCACAAACTGGTATGAATTTGCTTATAAAACGCTGAATATTCGTCACCAAGAAGAGTATTATAATTTAATGTTCCCCATTCCTCACATGTGAGTGGATACTTTTCTATAGTATGATAGTTTATGATTTTATTATTATCCTGCGCATATTTATATGAAAGTAAGCAATTCAATCCAGTACCAAAACCTATCTCTAATACAGTTATTTCAGGCAAATCTATAAAGGCTAAACCATGTTGCAAAAAGATATGTTCAGATTCGCTTCTCGCTCCATGTATTGAATGATAATGCTCATCTATTTCAGTAACGTACAATGAGTCAGACCCATCATTAGTTTTTACTACAACCCTATTATTCAAATCCATACACTGAAATAAAAGTTAAAAGAAATAAATTTATTTTATATTAATACATTTGTTATTATTACATTTTTGTAACTATTACATGTATTTGAGGTATGAATTAAACAAAACGACTAAAAATGCTAAATTAAGAAACATCCTCATCAGACCATATTTAAGGCGTAAAAGGAATTCACTTAATTCTAGATATTAAAGTTAATATTAAAAAATAAAATTTAAGAAAATGGAAGCATTTAATCAAGAAAAAATACAAAGAAACATTAAATGGTCGCTTTTAGTAGCACTATTTACATTGTTCACAATATCATTAACAATCAGTTTTGAATCAATAAAAAAGAAAAACACACAAGCATCAACAATCCAAAAACCAAACAAATACACATGCCGTTGATTTGAGAAACAGATAATTTGAATATTGTTTATTTAGGTGTTCAGAATAAAGTAAGATAAGTCAGTGGGTTTTTTCTTCCAACTGATTTTTTAATACGTAAGAGAAAATAAATGATTATTTGATATGTTTATTTTTTAAATTGTTTTTTATTTGCCTCATAGAATATTTTTTTTATAAATATTTTTCTATTTAATAGCATTGTAACTTACTGCAAATAAAAATAAAAGTCAAATACGTATGTTTAAAAATCCATTATTAAGATTTGCTTTTTCAATTACTCTGGGTATCACTGTTTTAATAGCACTCATGTTTTTAACCGGATTTATTGCCGGTATTTTTCTAGATATTTCTGTATTAGACTTTTTCAGATTGGCAGGAAATTTAAATTCTGCCCAGGGTGTTGCAGTAAACAAACTTTTACTTATTGTGCAAACTATAGCACTTTTTGGTATTGTGCCTTTTCTTTTAATATATTCATTTAAAAAGCAGCAAACTATAGCGTTTATTCAAATTGGGAACAGTAACTATAAGAATCTCATTCCTATAGTTGTACTTACTATGTTGGCAGCTATTCCATTTATAAATTTCATTGGTGAATTTAATGCTCTTATACTCGATACATTTTTTGGAAAAAGCAACTATTTCAGTTCGCTCAGAGACAATAATGAATTAGTTACTAAAAAACTGCTTGCAACCGATTCGTACCGAATTTTGGTATATAATATATTTATAATTGGTGTATTGCCAGGTGTTTTTGAGGAACTCTGTTTTAGAGGTATAATACAAAATGTATTTGTGAAATACCTTAAAAATCATCATGTAGCTATTCTTCTATCTGCACTAATTTTTGGATTCTTACACTTCGAGTTTTATGGTATAATACCTCGTACTCTTATGGGTATTTTTTTTGGATATTTATTATACTGGTCGGGCAACCTGAAATTGCCAATGATTGCTCACTTTACCAACAATGATACAATTGTAATCTTAGATTTTTTAATTCAAAGAAACAAGATTGATACAGAAATTGAAACTATTGGAGCATCGAGTAGCACAATGCTACTGGGACTTTTATCAGGAATTCTTTTTTCTGTAGGTGTTTTCTATATCTACAGAAATATACAAGACAAAAACGGGAATCAATTATCAACGCAATAATATCTTTACCGATGCTTTTGCATGATTATTTATAACCTGCATCATATTAAGTAATTCAAGAAAAGTCTTTGTATTTATTGCTTCAATTCGCTCACCTTCAATGAGTCTGGCTATATGCAAACGTTCGCTTGTAATAATTTCTTCTTCAATCAACAAATGAAGTTCATCTATTTTTGCAAGTGATTTTGTATTACGCTTCTTCATAACTAGCATCAATTCATAAAGCAGAAACTTCAACTTCCAATAAATAGATAAAAGTTCCTTTTTCTCATTATTGGAAAGTACATAATCTCTTTCAAACCACTTTTCAGCACGGCGATGCAATATCTTAGTAATTGCATCATTAATATGAGAAAACTCTGCAATAATACTGATTTGCTTATGAGCATCAACAAAAACCATATTATTTATTGACTTACGGGTACTTTCTATAAGAAATTCAATCAACTCATCGCGTATTTCTTTAATATCTTCTCTATCTTGAACAACTTCGTACAAGTATCTATCAGTGTTATTAAGAAAGGTAAGAAACATCTTATCATAAACAACCAACAATCTATGAAGCATATTTGCAATTTCTTGCTTAGTAATAGATAAGCCAATAAAAGAACTATACTCAACTTTTTTATTTAGATATAGGAGAACCGATTTCTTATTAGTTGCCTGTTTTGCAAAAATATAATCAACAAAACGAGCAATATAACCAGATAAAGGCACCATAATAATTGCAAACCAAACATTAATAACCAAATGAGCATTAGCTATTTGACGAGGCATAGATTCTGCAGAAGTTACACTATCAGCAAGTAACTCGCCTACATAATTTATTATAATTAGTAGTTGCGGAATGAGTCCGATAAAAAACAAAAGCATGAGCATCTTATAAACAAAAAAGGCAAATGCTACTTTTTTCGATTCAATTGAAGTCCTGAGACTAGCCAACATTGCAGTAGAAGTAGTTCCAATATTTGCTCCAAAAATTAAAAAAATTGCAGATTCTATAGAAACTAAACCCTGTGTAGATAAGGTAATAAGAATACCAATAACAGCACCGCTACTTTGCAAAATTGCAGTAAACAACACACCGAACAACACACCCCATATTGGATTGTCAAGCTCCTTCATGAAATTTATAAAAGGCTGATAAGTCTTTAATGGTTTAATAGCATCTGACATAATATACATTCCGAAAAAAAGTATTCCGAAACCGAGAATTACCTCACCCAAATATCTTACCTTATTCTTCTTTGCAAATAATAGTAATCCAATTCCTAGAGCTATAAAAAGATATGAATAGGTTGAAAAATTAAAAGCAATTAACTGAACAGTAACCGTTGTACCAATAGCTGCACCTATTAAAATTGGTATTGAGTTTCTGAATTTCAACAATTTAGCATCTACAAAATTTACAAGCATTGAAGACACGGCACTACTGCTTTGAATAACCACCGAAAGCAACACACCAACAGAAAAACCTTTTGCTTTGGTGTTTGTGTAGTTAGTAAGTAATTGTTGTAAGCGGCTACCGGTAGTTTTTTGTAAACCTTCGCTCAATAAATACATTCCATACAAAAACAGCATTAAACCACCTGCAAGTGCTAAGAACATTGGCAGTAGCCAAAATTTAGATTTTACATGTATGGTATAAGTCAAATAGTTAGACGATGTTGATGAAGCGCTAGAAATCAGTAACTGGTATTCTGATTGATCTTCTCCTACCTTAAAGTTAAATTCTGCAATGCCCAATGAATCTGCATAAATAACAGAATCTATACAAATAGCACCTTTATCACTACAAAATAAACTTTTATATCGAACCGGAACTAATGGTAACACAGAGCCATTCTCGGCTCTAGCCTGAATTCTGATAGGATTCTGTAATTCTTGATTTTCAAAACATGTCTGTCGTTGTTCTGTATCAACAACGTTATCGTCTTGTGTCAAGATAGTAAAATGTATGACCTCCGAAAAGCCCAAAACATAAAAACACAAAAAAATTAAAACAAGAAAAAGTTTTCTCATCTATTTACTAAAAACTTTGTGAAAAATTAGTTTAAGCAAAACTATAGAACATATAGGAAGTCTCATATTTTCAGCGTTGTACAATTTTTGAAAGATGCTCAATATACATATTAAAAACTCTTTGTTACCTTCACAATATTTCCTTTTCCAATATATTCAAGTTTATCAAACTGAAACTTGCATATAAAAATCCCCCTGCCGTGCAATTGCATTACTCCATTATCAGAAATAGGATTTGGAACCAATTCCGGATTAAAACCCTCACCCTCATCAGTTATTGTCCATTGACAATAATTTTCAAATTTCTCGAAATTTATCTTAACAATCTTATCTGCATTTGCAGCATCGCTCAAGAGTGATTCATAAAGTTCGGTAAGTGTATCGCCAGAAATAGCATCGTTTTTCTCAATATATGAGATACCCAAGTTACCGTGTTCCATAGCGTTCATCAACAATTCACCAATCCCCAATTTAATATCAAGTTTAACATCGGGAGAGAAAAGCTCATCGGTTTCTGCAACTAAATAATTTACTACAGACGGTATAAGGTTGAAATCTGTTTTGATTTTTAATGTAAATTCATTCTTTTTTACAAAATGACTAACTTTTTTTTCTGATGCGTAGTTCTTTAATATTGTTTGATACTTACGCAAAAGGTTGGTAATGCTCTCTTTAGGTATTGGTTTTTTCAGATAATTACTGGCACCATGACGCATACAACGAACTACATATTCCTCAGAATTATAGGCGGTAAGCATCACAACTATTGTGTGCGGTTGAATTCTTTTTATATTTTCCAATAAAGTAATACCATCCATTTCAGCCATATTAATGTCAGACAGAACCACTTCGGGTCTGTATTCATTAAAAAGCACCAAAGCATCTTTACCATTGGTAGATGATTTAAACTGTAGTCCCATTTTCTTGAGTATAATTTCTATATACTCTCTAGAAGCGTCATCATCTTCAACTACAAGCACTTTCATCATTTTCGAAATATATTATTTAGATTTCTACAAATCATCTTACCAAACCTAAAGTCAATTACTTATTCAAAGATAAAAAAACAGAATAACTTTTTTATTTTTTTTTCTCTAAACATGCTATTTATTTAATTGCTAATGGTACGCGTTCAAAAAATGCTTAAATAAACATTTTTAAGAATCTTTCATATACATCTATAGTGCTTAGCGTTGGTATTTGAAGCTTATGTCCCAAACGAATAATTGTACCACCAAATAAATCGCTTTCGTTTACATTACCTTTGCTTTCAACATCTCTTTGAAACGAGGTTTTAGCTTCAAAAGGAAAGTCTTTCGCTTTTAAAAGAGAACTTTCAATAATGTTGTTTGGTAATGGTACATTTAAGGCTTGCGAAAGTGCATTAATTTCTTCCATAATTGATTTAGTCTGGTTTTTCAATTCGTCATCGGCAAAAACATCACCTAAGGTTTTATTATATGTAGCCGTAACCAAACCATAAGAAGCAATAAACATAAATTTAGACCAAATTGCAACAGCTACATTGGTTTCATGATTATATTCAATTTCCGATTCTGTTAAAATTGATTTAAGGTTTTCTAAATTTCCTTTAGGTTTGAGAGGGTCATTGCCAAAAAGTATTTTGCAACTGCCTCCTTTTTGAAAAATAACTCCCGGACTTTCAATATGAGTCCCTAAGTAAACACATGATGGCAAAACAATTCCGGCAGTTAAATTTTCCCTGATTCTTTCATATATATCAACACCGTTTAGTAAAGGTAGTATTACGGTATTACTGTCTGATATTTTTGCAATTTCATTGACAGCTTTTTCTAAATCGTAACTTTTTACAGACAATACAATTATGTCGCAAATTGGTATGCTGTCTACTTGTTCCTCACATTTGTCGGGCATACAATTGATAATTTCACAGCCACCAGATTTCTTTAGAGTCAATCCATTTGTTTGAATTTCATCTTTATGTTTACCTCGTGCAATAAAGTATATTTCATGTTGACTTTTATATCTCTTTGCTACCAAAGCACCGAAGTAGCCTCCAACACCACCAACCCCGAAAAAGCATATTTTCATAATGTAATAGATTTGTTTTTCTGATTACTAATTAGCAGATTAGAAACTATAATGCAAACTTCAACATTCCTAAAAAACAAGTATTATTGTAAAAACTATTACCCTACTATATTTAGCTAATGCATTTATTTCCTTTTAAAGCATTCATTGTAAATTTCAACAATACTAGGCATATCGCTTATTGTATAAAAATCTGAATCTACCATGTTTCTTAAACTTTCACAGTCACCAAGATATTTAGAGATAAACATTTTGAATTTTGATCAATACCCTTAGATACATACACACTTGTTGTTGAATTTGCACTTTTGTCAGACACTTTATATTCTGTAATATTTTTATCAAAGGGACTAATAACAAATAAATTATCTGAAGAAGGTAGTTTTAAGTAATATAGGAATCTTTTATCACTAGGAATATCATTTCTTTCATACAAGTCTATTTTTCCAGAACTTATTTTAAGAATAAAAAAATGAGTTTCTCCAGAAATATGTTTTTTATAATATTTACCATCAAATTTATATCCCTCTATTTCTTTTGCTCTATAAATCTTGATAGAATTATTATTCATTTTACAAACACAAAACAAACTATTATTTAGTTTATGCGTTCCCTTGAAAACCAAAATATTTGTTTCAACAGAATCATTATCAATAAATAAAACACCTTTAACAAACTTAGCATTTTCAAGAAGTTTATTAATATTTGAAATTTCTCGCTCTATATAATTATCATTTTCATCTGCATGAACACTTGAAAAAACAAAAAGAGCAAGAAAAACAATCAACATTTTTTCAACATTGTATCATATTTAAATACTGTCAACTAACTAAACACATCACTTCTTATTTCTTTAACGATTTTAATAATCAGCATAACATAAAGAGATGTTTATTTTCCGGCATCAAAAGTATTATTATTCAGTTAATTTTCAAAACCGAAAAGTTTTAAATACTGAATTTTATTCTTGAATTATGGATATTGGCAAATACGTTCATTAATGCAAAATAGGTTTGATTAAGGAAAGATCTCTAATGAGTTTTTCGGCAACAATTAAATCTACTAACTTCAAGATTATTTTCTATTTAGGTACTCCTCAAGATTTGAATAACCATTTCCATCTTTATCAAGTTTACCGTCGTTGTAATTATTCGGATCTAAGCCATACGCAAGTTCCCAATCATTTGGCATACCATCTCTATCAGAATCAAAATCATTGAGTTGCTGAGTAGTTAAAATAACTGTTTGCCAGACAGGATAACCTCCTACTTCATTTTGAGAATCTATTATTTTTCCGGTAGTATTAATTATTTCGTTCATAATTCTTTCATCTACAGCATCTCTTTTAGGCAAAATAGCACCTGCATTATGAAGTAAACTATCTCGTATAATTGCCATATCATGTATTTCGATATTATCTTCCCAATCTACAGGAGCATCAACTAAATATTGTTTTTTAGAGATGTATGACTGTCTGTTTTTATTGAAATCTATTAAAAGAGGATCGTCTCCGGTATTATCTTTTATACATAATTTTGAATCGGAAAAGGTATCTGGCTCTGAGAAAAAATCGCCTGTGGAAGAAATTCCTTTCTGAAAATGATTTCCAATTAGATTAATTTTAACACCGCTTGACGAATTATTCATTGCAAAACTAAAAGCGTATTCGCCCCAATTATAGTTAATATTATTAACGACATCACAAATAGAGCCTCCTTTTACTTGAACAGGTGCTCTATCATTAATATGCGCAAAAACATTATGATGAATACTCACTTTTAGAGTATTATCGCCAACAAGCAAACCTTTACTATGTTCTCCTTCAGGATGTTCGCTATGAGACAATGCTTCAGAAATAATGCACCACTGAAAGCTTATAAACTGAGGCTCGTAATAGGTAGAAAAAACCTCATCGACCGACCATGATGCAGAAACATGATCTATAATAACATTATATGATTCCTGCCCAACAGTGAGTGCGTCTCTATCTTCAAATTTATGTCCATTGCTCGAATCGCCTGGTCTAATACGAATATGTCTAATAACCACATCGTGAGTTTTGATATATAGACCACTGTTTCTTAGAGTAATACCATTTTCAGGAGCTGTTTGTCCGGCAATGGTCAGGAAAGGATTTTCAATAACTATCAAACTATTCAATTCAATAATTCCAGACACAGCAAAAACAACCGTTCTCGGGTCTTTACTTTGCAATGCATTTCTTAAACTACCTTCTCCGCTGTCGTTTAAATTTGTAACGTATATAACCTCTCCTCCACGACCACCTTTAGAGAAAGCTCCGAAACCTTCGGCAGAGGGAAAGGCCTTCATTGATTTATCAATTGGAATAACCTGACCGGGTTTATTACATGATAATTGGAATAGAATTAACAACATTCCAAAAAACGCAAAAATTCCTTTCTTTCTCATAGTTTCTTCTGTTTGTTTATTACTTCTAAAGTAGTAGTAAACATTGATAAAACCAAGACAGATTGCGTTTTTCTTTAATGCAAATTTCTCTACTAGTAATATTTTAATTTAGGCTGCTACAATAAAACTTGTATTTATTTTATTTTCAAATGCTTATTCACCAACTCAAACAAATGTTCTTTATCAATAGGTTTTGATATAAACTCATCGCAACCATGTTTCAATGCCAGTTGTTTATCCTGTTCGGTTGAATATGCTGTTTGGGCTATAATTGGTAATTTTGGAGCTATTTCCTTAATTTTTTCAGCAGCTTCAAATCCATTCATAATAGGCATTTTCAAATCCATTAAAACAATGTCTATATTTTTATTTTCTAGACAAATATCAAATGCTTCTTTTCCATTTTTTGCATGAATCAGTTTATAATTCCCATCGATTTCATCTGCAAACAACGCTTCTAAGAACAAAAAATTAACTTCTTCATCTTCTGCTATAAGAATAACATAATATTCATCTTCAGCATCAGTTTCTGAATTATTTACAGCAGAATTTTCTTTTTGAATTGGCTCATAGGGAATTGAAACATAAAATGTTGTGCCTTTGCCTTTTTCAGATTCAAGAGTGATAGCACCACCAAGCAATTGCGCATTTTCTTTTGATATGGATAATCCTAGGCCTAAGCCTCCAAGAGAACTTGAAATTTCTTTGCTTTCTTGCGAGAATCGCACGAAAATTAGAGCATGATTTTCAGGTGAAATTCCAATACCGGTATCTTTTACATATAATATTACTTTTAGATTTTCGAAATAATAACCAAACTCAATATACCCCACACTTGTGAATTTCAAAGCATTTTCGAGAAGGTTCCCTAAAATTTTATTTATTTTCAATTTATCCGAAACTATAAAACTGTGTTCGTCAAGCAATGCTTTTTTAAGATATAATGGAATATTTCGCTCATTTGATTTTAAGCTAAATATTGAGAACATCTCCATCAACAAATCATTGAGGGAAAATTCAGTTTTATTTAGTTTTACTTGTTTTGTCTCAAGGGTTGAAATTTCTAAAATATCATCAATAATACGCAAAAGCTGTCGACTGCTATTTTGAATTATTCTAGAAAAATATTTTCTTTTCTCATCAGATAAATATGGTTTGTCTAACATTTCTGAGAAGCCAATAATTCCATTCATAGGTGTACGAATCTCGTGCGACATATTGTGCAAAAACATTGTTTTTAGCCTGTCGCTATCTTCAGCTATCTCTTTAGCTTTTATTAAATCGTTTTCATTCTTTTTTCTTTCAGTGATATCAATAGTAAATCCGGCAAGGAACTTCTCATTTTCTGAAATTATTGGAAACTTGATTGTTGTATAATTTTTATCATTAAAATCTTCTTCAAATACTAAAATTTTCCCATTGTTCACAACGTTCCAATCATCAGAGGTTATTTTTTTAGCAAATTCATCAGGAAATAATTCAAACATTGATTTCCCAACCATATCTGAAGCAGTTACTCCTGTCATACCAAAATAATTATCGCTGGCATACATTACTTTACTTAAGTTTGGTTCTACTTGTTTTATGAATGAATAAATGGGAGAATGTTTGATAAAATTTGATAGTAATATGTGTTTTTCTTTGAATTTTTCTTCACTCTCTTCGGCTAATTCTTTGGCTTTTATCAAATCTTGCTCCATCTTTTTCCGCTCCACAATAGCCCTCGTTACCGATAATATATGAGGCTCGTTGTTTAGATGAATTATTTTTGCCGACATGAGTGCAGGAATAAGTGTACCATCTTTTGCTCTAAAAAGCGATTCAAGGTTTTCAACAATTCCATCATTATTTAATCCATCAATTAATTTTTTTCTATCCTCAGGAATTGCCCATATTTCTATTTGTGATGATAGCTTTCCAATTGCTTGATCTGCTGTATAGCCTGTTAAACGAGTAAACCCTTCATTAATTTCAACATATTCGCCATTCATTCTATTAATATTCACTGAATCGGGGCTGGTTTGAAAAGCTGCTTTATATTTTGTTTCACTAGCTTCTGCCAATTCTTTAGCTTTAATTAATTCGAACTCAGTCAATTTCTGCTGGGTTATATCTTGAACAATTCCAAAAGATTTTAAAGGATTTCCATGTTCATCAAATTCACTTCTACATTTTTCTTTTAATATTTTAATGATATTATTAGGGGTGATTATTCGATGATCAATTTCATAATCAATTTTAGTAATGAGCGAATTGGAGTAAGCATTATTAACTTTCTCTCTATCGTCGGGATGTACAAATTCTAAAAAAGAACTATAGGTACCGTTAAATTCATCTGGAGATATTTCAAAAATATCTAAAATCTCATCAGACCAAGATAATTTTCCCGTTTTCACATCTATTTCCCAATTTCCGAGTTGTGCAATTTTCTGAGCTTCTTTTAGCGTTTTTTGAGACAGATACAATTCACGCTGTTTAGCTTCGGCTTGCTCCTTTGCTTTTTGTAATTCAATTTCATTTTGCTTACGTTCAGTAATATCAGTGTGGTTTCCAACAATCCTAACCGCTTTTCCCTCGTTATTAAAAATAGCTCCAGCCCTTGACAATATATCTATCCAATGCCCATTTTTATGTTTCATTTTAAATTCGAAAACAAAACGATCAAGCTGCTTTGAAATAAGTTGTTGCTGTAACTCCCACGATTTCGCAACATCATGAGGCTCTGTTAAATTTGCCCAGATTGAAAAATCATTGGGTAGTTCATCTTCTTCATATCCAAGCATTTTTTTCCAACCCGGAGAATAATAGATTTCGTTCGTCTCAAGATTCCAATCAAATAAGCCATCGCTTGATGCTTTCATTGCAAGATTAAATCTCTCTTCACTTTTCTCTGCCTTTTCTTTGGCTCTAATTAAAGCACTCTCAATAGCTTTTTGTTCGGTAATGTCAGTAAAAACACAATAGGTTTGTTTAAATTTCCCATCTGGAGTATAACCAACACAACCTTCAAAGGAAACATGGATAAATGAGTTGTCTTTCTTTCTGAGTTTAAATTGAACATCAGAAATATGGCCTTGTTTCTTAAAAACAGGGAAATTTATTCTAAAATGCTCAATGTAATCAGGATGCAAAAAATCTCCATACCATTTACCTATAACTTCATGTCTTTCGTAGCCCAGCGTTTTTAACCACATTGGATTAATATCGATAAAACACCCATCTTCGTTTAAAGATTGATAAGAAAGTGGGGCATTTTCATATAATGCTCTGTATTTCTCTTCATTCTCTTCGGCTTTTTCCTTTGCTTTTATAAGTTCAAACTCTGTTTTCTTATTTGCAGTAATATCATGGTGAGCACCCAGCATTCTTATAGGCTTACCATTTACATCACGAATTGCCATACCTCTACATCGTATCCAAACCGTTGAGCCATTCTTATGTGTATATCTAACTATTTGATCGTAGGAATGCGTGGGGTCTTCACAGTGTTTTGTAAAGTTATCAATCGCTACTTGTAAATCATCCTTATTTATTATATCTTGCCAAGCACTCGATTTATGAGGCATTTCATCAGGATTGTATCCCAAAACAATCCAAAACCGAGCATTCATCCATTCATTATCAGGATTCTCTAAATCCCAAAACCACAAACCGTCTAAAGAACTATCTTGAATAAAATCAAAAATACTTTCGTCCTTTTTAATTAGTTCGTAAAGTTCATGTTTTAAGTAATTATTTTCGATTTTATCTTTCATGGTTTGGGTAATATTGGAACTTATATATTTTCAAAACAATCTATCTCTCATTAATCATTTCAATGGTTATATATAGTTTTTTTATAAAAAAACATAAATAAACTAATAAGAAAATCATCAAATTTGTCTTGACAAATCAAAAGGAAAGTGCTTCATAAGTAATTGAGTAACCGAACCATAATCATACTCTTTATCTTCGAAATAGACTAAACTGCAATTTGGAAACGAATAAAAAAACGAATCATGATTTTTTGCACATAAAAGAAACTTCAATGATTTTTCAAAGTTGAATTTTCTCACTTCATCAAAAACCTCCATGAGCAAACTCATGCTTACCTCTTTTTCTACATATACAAGGTGGAACTCATGACTTCTGAGAAGTCTAACGAAGTCGTTTTTACCTGAAACTATTTCATAACAAATATTTACCTGACCGAATAGTTGTTCAATAAACTCTTGATCTCTCGTTATATCTTTTAAAATTATGGCATTTATTTTTCTAAAATCCGGAGTATATTCTTCTTTGTTTTCAATTTTTGAATGACAATGTTGCACATCAAAAAACTGTACAGTAAATGATAATCCATCTCCTATTTTGCTATTAACCGTAATAATACCATTCAATAATATGACTAACTTTTTTGCAATGTTAAGTTCTATACTTTGCGAAGATTTTGTGTCAAAATTATTATCATCAAATGGATTAAATAGATTATCTTCTTCAGTTACAAGAATCTCGCAATCAGCAGCTATCACCTTTACAACAAGGGTATTAGACAAACTGTATTCTGCAATATAATCAAATTCGACAATAATTGACCCATTTGTCGTCTTTCTTATTATATAGCCCAATAGAGCTTGTAAAATTTTATAGACAGCTTTTCTGTCAACATAAAATAGCGAAGTAGATTTACACATAATTCTTTTTATAAGCTTAATCTGCTTACTTTGAATTTGAGGTGTAAATAACTCTAGAAGTTCATCAATTATATCGTTTATGTTGGTAGGTTTAAATTCTAAAGCAAACTTATTGGCATTAATTTCTGCAAAAGTCAAAACATCTAACAATTTTAATTTTGTTTGTTTATACTTTTCCAACACCTCACTTAAAACCAATATTGAAGCTTGGTTAATGTATTCTAATTCAGTATTATGAAGAGCAATTTCAGATTTGTCATCATTTTGCAACTCATCGTTTACCAGTTTTGAAATTAACTTATATACAAAATCATTATTTTGCTGTATCTGATCTTTATGAATATTTTCTTTTACAACATTTTCTTTTCTAAGAAGTTCATTTTCCAATTTCAAAGCTCTAATATCGTCTCTAACCAAAGAAAGAGCTTCAAACACCATACTTAGAGCATTGTTTTGATTCATTTCATTTATCGGCAATTCATCCTCATCATTTGCCCAAGTAAGAGAACCAATATGCGATGTAAGATTTTCAATATCAGACTTAGTGATAAGTATATTTTCAGGATTACTTACATTAGACATCACTAATTCCTTGAAGGAGTCTAACTTCATTATAAAACGTTTAACTTCCTCAATGCTGTTTACAAATTTCACCTTGTTAAATTTAATATATGATGAAATTAATATAGCCGTTTTAACCAAAACATTGGCTCCGATAATAAAAGAGCATACTGGTTTACTGTTATACTTCTCATGCAGACCAATCAGAAACTTAACGTATTCTCGCTTTACTTTGGGGCTAATACTAGACTCTCCAGAGTATTCGGAAATTCTAAAATACTCCTTGTTTTGAAGGTGGTTTTTGAAAATATCTTCATTTACCTCTTTAGCAAAATCTAAATCTTGTTCGCTAAAACGACCACTTTGTTTTGAATAATAAATTACACTATTATATAATCTAGCTTCAAATTCAGCTCCGCTATTTTTGTTTTTATAGTTCCAGTTAGGATTTGATATACAACTACCTAAATCGCTAGTCATTACCGCATTAATATCAATTGCTAAAATTTCTGAAGCTTTAATTATTGCATTTGCATAATCATCAACTAACAAGACCGGGTAATTGGGTTTATTGAAGACAAGACCGGTTTTGAAAATACATTTTATTATAATTGGAGTATTATAACCTATGAAACCAACACAGGCTCCAAAAGAAGAACTCATATAATCTCGCTGCAATATTCTTTTATTCCGGTCTGGCACACCTCTGGTTTTTGAAAAGTCTTTCAACTCAACATAATGCTGTTTACCGAACGCAATATTTATTACATTTTGACGATGGGCATAAAGAATATCTAGGTCTATGCTCGAGGAATCGCCTTCAGGAATAGTAACAAGAATACTCGTACCGACTACCTTAAAACTCACTCTGTAATATCTACTTACATGTAAATCTTTCCATTCAGGTAACTGCAATACACTCATTCCTGTGATAGGACAGAATTGTAATTGTTTATTATCCATTTCTTATTATAATTGCACGTTAAATGTAATTATACCAAATGGAATTTTCAAATTTTCTCAAAAATTAATCTAAATTGAAAAATTCTTTGAAAGAAATTTCATGAATATCAAGAATGCGTTTTAAACTTTTAATTGTAACGTTCGTTTTACCTTTTTCCATTCGCCAATACTGCATTCTGGGTATCATAATCAAATGCAAATGTTTCATAACTCGAATAACCTTTGGCAATCCTGAGTTTTCTAAGCTTTTCGCCTATCTGTTCTAGTAATATTGAATCATTATTTTGCATGATTAAAGTTGTGGATTATTAGTGATATATATTACACCAACGGAATCACACCATTTATGGTACACGAGGATATATGTCTAATATTCAAAGCATTAAACATACTTAATAGTATATTATAGATGAAATATATAATTAAAAAAATTAAAATACAACATTAACAATAATAATAGACGAGTTAACAAAACGTTAAATTACAATTTTTTCAGTATAAGTTGCAAAATTAATGTACAAAACATAAGGTTTTACATTCAAAATTCAAAAAAAACACATATCACATGTTAAGAATTCATTAAAATTGTTCTAAAATCACATTAAAAATAAAAATATATGGAATTAAAAATAAAGGGAATCAACCAAAAAAAATATTGGGAAAGGAAAATAAGGTAAGGAAAATTTTGAACCAATATCTTTAGAATAGTGATTATAGAAACGCCTAAGCTTACTTATTGTTGCAATCGTGGTTAATAAATTAAAAATATAATCAAAAAAAATATTATTGCAAATGTATAGATATTACCTTTTCAAATGAACTAGGAGTAATTGGTTTTATGAGAATATCATCAAAACCCATTTCAGTGCATCTATCTATCATTTTCATGTCAGAAATAGCTGTGTATGCAATAATAGGCAACTTAGAATTTAGTTTTCTAAGTTCAGTAAACACCTCAAATCCATCAACTCCGGGCAGATTTAAGTCTAGAATTACAACCGTTGGATTGGGGTTGTTTCTAATATTCTCAATTCCAAAATAACCATTGTTCTCGATTTCTATCAAACAATCTCTACCACAGAGTAATTCCCGAACTAATTCGGAACTGATGTAATCATCATCAATAACTACAACTCGCTTCATAACACACAACATGAGCTTAACTAAATAATTTCAACACAACCTTCTATTATTAAATTTACAATCAATATTTTAAATTATAACCAAGCGGAATATATAAAAACAAAAAATGAGTAGAAATTCGTACATCATTTAACGTTATTTCCCATGAAATTAATGTGAATATAAGTCAAAATTAAATTTTTAGTGAAAAAACTCATATTTCATGTTATTTTTAAATTAATTTACCGTCTTAAATATGGTTTTTTATTTACTTACTATTTTATATCTACCAAAACAATAGCTTGACAATTTGGATTTAATTTATTAAATTTCAATATCTTGGTTTAAGTAAAGCTCTTACAAGAGTATTAATTAAAGATGTGAATTTAAGGTTCTAAATAAAAAATTATAATAATAACAAACAAAACCCAAATACGAATGAAAGCATCAGATCTGTTTGTAAAAGCACTTGAAAATGAAGGTGTGGAATATATTTTCGGCATTCCCGGAGAAGAAAATCTAGACTTATTAGAATCGTTAAGAAAATCATCAATAAAACTTATACTCACACGGCACGAACAAGGTGCAGGTTTTATGGCTGCAACCTATGGCAGATTGACCGGAAACCAGGCGTTTGCTTATCTACATTGGGTCCGGGAGCAACAAATCTAGTGACTCCGGCTGCATACGCACAACTGGGTGCAATGCCTTTGATTATGATAACCGGACAGAAACCAATAAAAAAGAGTAAACAAGGACGGTTTCAAATTATTGATGTTGTTGACATGATGCGACCCATAACTAAATGGACAAGGCAAATTGTAAACGGAAACAACATCCCTTCGGTAATAAGAGAAGCATTCAGAATTTCTAGAGAAGAGAGACCAGGAGCAGTACACATAGAACTACCTGAAGACATTGCCAGTGAAGAGGTTGAAGATAAAATATATCCGGTACATGAAATTTGGCGACCTTATGCTAGTAATTATGGCATAATGGAAGCCGTAAATTTGATAAATAAAGCTAAGCAACCCCTTATATTAATAGGTGCCGGAGCAAACAGATACAGAGTAAGCAAAGCAGCTACCGATTTAATAAACAAAACAGGAATACCATTTTTCAATACCCAAATGGGGAAAGGTGTAATTGATGAAAGACATCCTCTTTACATGGGTACAGCTGCACTATCGGACTCCGACTATGTACACACAGCTATTAATAATTCCGATTTGATTATAAACATTGGGCATGATGTAATTGAAAAGCCACCCTTCTTTATGGAACTTGGCGATAAAATAGTAATTCATGTAAACTTCTTCCCCGCTCAGGTTGATGATGTGTATTTCCCTCAATTAAACATAATTGGAGATATTGCTACCTCATTGGAATACCTCACCCACCATTTAGATAAAAACCAAGGCTGGAATTTTTCATGCTTTAGAAGTATAAAAAAAGAAGTAGATTCTCACATAACCAAATATTTTGAAGATACTAGATTCCCAATGCTTCCGCAAAGGCTTATAAATATTATAAGAAATGCAATGCCCGATGACGGAATTTTGACCCTTGATAATGGAATGTATAAACTTTGGTTTGCAAGAAATTACAAAGCTTACATGCCCAACACGCTACTTTTAGACAATGCTCTAGCTACAATGGGTGCAGGTTTGCCCTCCGCAATTGCCGCTAAAATCGTAAACCCAACAAGAAAAGTAGTGACCGTTGCTGGCGATGGAGGTTTTATGATGAATTCGCAGGAACTTGAAACCGCTGTAAGACTAAATCTTGACTTGGTTATTGTAATTCTAAATGATAATGGCTATGGAATGATAAAATGGAAACAAGAGGGTATGAAATTTGACAATTACGGACTTGATTTTAAAAATCCTGATTTCATATTATACGCCCAAGCTTATGGAGCTAATGGATACAGACCTAATAATGACAAGGAGTTTCAAGACATATTCACTAAAGCACTCAACTCTCCGGGCATACATCTCATAGATTTGCCTATAGACTATTCTATGAACAACAAGCTTAATAAAAAGCTGAAAGAGCAAGCTAATATTCTTAAAGAAGAGATTGCTTCTAAAAAAAACGAACTATAAAACCATAAAAATAAGCCATGAATTCAATCATTGTAAAATCTGCCTTTGATGGTTCTCAATTAGCTGAAATACCTTTGGCTACTAAAACCGACGTAAATCATGCTTTACTTAAAGCTCATGAAGTTTTTATCGACCGTTCTAAGTGGATACCAAAGCACAAAAGAGTTGAAATATTAGAAAAGATAATTCTTTTGATGACCCATCGCAAAGAATCCCTAATAAATATTGCAGTAAACGAAGGTGGTAAACCTTATAAAGACACCAAAATAGAAGTAGACCGAGCAATTAACGGAGTGCGGTTGGCTATAGAACATATTTCCCAACAAAAAGGTGAACAAATACCCATGGGGCATACAAGCTCATCTACCAATAGGATTGCTTATACCATGAGAGAGCCTATAGGAGTAGTGAGTGCAATTAGTGCTTTCAACCATCCGCTTAACCTGATAATACACCAAACAATTCCGGCAATAGCTAGTGGTTGTCCGGTTATTATTAAACCGGCGAGCTCTACTCCTATGTCGTGCCTCAATATAGTTAAGCTTTATCACGAAGCTGGTTTGCCAGAAGATTGGTGTCAAGCATTGGTGGTGAAAAATGAAGAGGCAGAGGAGCTGGTAACCAGTCCAATTGTAAAATATTTCTCATTTATTGGTTCAGCAAAAATAGGCTGGATGCTTAAATCAAAATTAGCACCAGGTACGCACTGTGCCCTCGAGCACGGAGGTGTAGCACCGGTTATAGTTGAACAAGATGCCGACCTCGATGATATGCTCCCTTTACTTGCTAAAGGAGGCTTCTACCATGCCGGTCAGGTTTTGTGTCTGTGCAAAGAGTATTTGTACATGAATCAATATTTCAAAAAGTAGCAGAAGGCTTGACAACCTTAGCAAATCAATTGAAATGCGGTAATCCTCTAGACCCCGATACCGATGTAGGCCCACTGATTTCTGCGGAAGAAACCGATAGAATACACGATTGGGTAATTGAAGCGAAAAACAAAGGGGCAAAAATTCACTGTGGCGGTCAAAAATTAGCTTCTAATTTATATGCACCTACAGTAATATCAAATGCTCCTGATGATTCTAAACTTTCGCAACAAGAGATTTTTGGCCCGGTTGTAATTCTATACCCTTTCAAAGAAAGAATAAAAGCTATAGAAAAAGCAAATAGCCTTCCGTTCTCATTTCAAGCAGCTGTATTCACTAAAAATATTGACATAGCACTCGAATGTGTTTCTTTACTCAAAGCTACAGCAGTAATGGTAAACGATCATACTGCCTTTAGAGTAGATTGGATGCCTTTTGGCGGATACGAACAATCAGGCTATGGAATAGGTGGAATACCCTACTCTATGGATGAAATGACGAAACACAAACTCATGATCATTAGAAGCAAAAGTATTTAAATTCAATCATCTATAATCATAGGTTATAGTTATTGAAACACAGCATTTTACAATATAATATTTGACATGAGTCCAACTTTTACTTGATTGAGTCTAACTTAATTAAACAGTAGTTAGACTTATGTCTTTTTAGTATTTTAACACAGTCATTTCGACAATATAAATCATCTATTTCACTTGTTTATTCAACTTCTAATATATTAATATAGATATTATTTATAGTATATTGCAAGGGTTAGTTTTATCAGAATAAAATCTGCTAAACAATTAACAATTCTGTATATCTATTAATAAACTATGGTAACTGTATATGAACAATATAACATCTGATCCCGCTAAGATAGATAACAAGGTAGATTTACTATCGAGCAGTATTAATTCTATCAATGATGTTCTTGTTATTATTGATAAGGACTTCAATATTATTGAAATTAATAATATTGGACTTGAATACCTAAACAAAAGCGACAACGATGTTGTAGGCAAAAAATGTTACCATATATTTCACGACACTACCTGTGTTGAATTAGATTGTCCATTAAAAAAAGCACAAGAATCAGAAAAAACAGAATTACTTGAGCGTTTTGACGAGAAAAACAAAAAATGGCTTTTTATTAAAGCCACCCCAAATATGGATCAAGACGGTAAAATTGTTCATTATGTAGAAACAATGAGCGATATAACCCACATAAAAGAAAGAGAACATATTCTTAAAGAAAAAAAACTTTGAAATAAACCTATTAAATACCAATCTACAAACCCTTGAAAATCAATATAGATTTATTTCAAACTACTCTTCTGACCTTATAATAGTTTTAGACAATGATTTTAATTACCAATATATTAGTCCGTCAATAAAGAATTATTTGGGTTACAATATAGAGGAATGTGTTAATATAGATTTTAATAGCTTTTTGCATAAAGACGATTTAGCAGATTTCATTAATCAGTTTAGAAGACTTTACAACGACACCGAGGGCAACGGAATAATAGAATTTAGAATAAAACACAAAAACGGAAAATATTTTTGGAACGAAAGCAGTTGTTATTTCTACAAATCTGAAATTGACGACAAAAAATTTCTCGTTCTAAACAACAGAAATATAAACGAAAGAAAAGAAGCAGAATTAAAACTCAAGGAGAAAAACGAAGAGTACTTATCGGTAAATGAAGAACTTAAACAAGCAAATGAAGAGCTTATAACTTCAAATGAGCAAGCTATTGAGAATTTCGAACACCATCTCTTCTTACTTGATAATATGGTGAACGGGGTGCTGTATATAGATTCATCTGGCTTAATAAGTTATATGAATCCAGCTGCTGAAAAATTACTGGGCTTACATTTATCTCAAATATCTAAAACAAAAAACGCTCTGCAATTTCTCAATGCTATTGATAGTAACGAAACACCAATAAAACAGGACCTTCTGCCAACAAATATAGTTTTTAGCACCGCAGCCCCCATCAATGATTTTGTAATGGGTTTTGAAAACAGTATAACGAAACAATTTCATTGGATAAACCTTAATATAATTCCTAAAAACAAAAAATTCAAAGATAACAAATACCAAATATTTGTAACTTTTGAAGATATTTCCAATTTAAAACAAATTAATTCTGACTTATCAAAATCAAAGATTGAAGCTGAAAATTATGCAAAACAATACAAACTTCTTTTTGATAATTTAACCATTGGCTTGGCTTTGCATGAGTTAATCTGCAATGATTCAGGTACTCCTGTTGATTATAGATTTATAAATATAAACAAAGCTTTTGAAGACCTTACCGGGCTTAAAGCAGAACTTGTAGTAGGAAAAACAGTAAAAGAAGTAATGCCTGATATTGAAGATTATTGGATAGAAACCTACGGCAAAGTGGCTATTAATCACGAAACTATACATTACGAAAATTACGCTCAACCGCTCAATAAGCATTTCAAAGTAGCTGCTTTCTCGCCACAACACATGCACTTTGCAGTTCTGGTTGAAGATGTTACACAGAAAAAACAATACGAAGAAGATTTAAAAATAGCAAAAGAAAAAGCAGAAGAAAGTGACAGACTAAAATCGGCATTTTTAGCCAACATGAGTCACGAAATAAGAACACCCATGAATGGCATTTTGGGCTTTTCAGAATTACTATCAAAACCCGGACTTACCGATGAAAGAAAGGTTTACTATTCCAAAATAGTAAACGAATGTTGTAATCAGTTACTCAATGTGGTAAATGACATTTTAGATATTTCAAAAATTGAAAGTGGTATTATTGATATAAAAAACGAAAAAGTAAATGTAAATAATCTGATAAATGATTTATATACCTTCTACAAACCCCAAACAAGCAATAAAAATATTTCATTATTCATAAATAAAGAACTGTCTGAATATCAATCAGAAATAAGTACAGATAAAAATAGATTGAGGCAAATTTTAATGAATTTAGTAAATAACGCTATTAAATTCACCACTACAGGTCATATAAAATTCGGTTATTATTATGAAAATAAATACTTAAAATTCTTTGTTGAGGATACCGGAATAGGTATTGATAAAGACAAACATACCATAATTTTCGAACACTTCAGACAAGTTGAAACCAATCTAGCGAAGAATTATGGAGGTACTGGTTTAGGTCTTTCTATTTCTCAAAAGTTGGTGGAGGTTCTTGGTGGTGAAATTGGTATAGAATCAGAAATAAACAAAGGCACAACATTTTGGTTTACAATTCCATATAATCCAATTAAAAAAAATATTATTAGTCAAAACTTTGAACATATCAACATGGATAATAAAATTACAATACTAGTTGCAGAAGATGAAGATGTAAACTTTCTATATATAGAAGAAGTTTTGATGGACTCAGAAGTAGAACTTATTCACACCGAAAACGGTCAAGAGGCTATTACAATTTGCAAAGAAAATCCTAATATCGATCTTATTCTTATGGATATTAAGATGCCGGTTCTCAATGGTATAGAAGCTACAAAACAAATAAAAGCTTTCAGAAATGACATAATTATTATTGCCCAAACCGCTTATGCAATGTCAAACGACAAAGATATAGCCATGAATGCCGGCTGCGATGCGTATCTTACAAAACCAATTAACCCGAGAGAATTGATTTCTATAATTGATAATTACAAAGAAAGTATTCTCGAAAGAAAAAAAAATAAATGAAGAGAGCTCTAGATTTTATTAAATATATTATTTCTAAGATATTTATATTACCGGTGCGAATTTATCAAGTCATGATTTCGCCATGGCTTGGTTCCAATTGCAGACACAATCCTACCTGTTCGCAATACACTATTAATGCAATAGAAGAATGGGGTCCGTTTAAAGGCTTATGGCTCGGACTCAAAAGGCTATCCAAATGCCATCCTTGGGGCACTCATGGTTACGACCCCGTTCCCAAAAAAGATAAAAAGAATCAATAAAAACACACTAAACCATCTAGCTAAATATACAAAACAAAATCTATTTATATTTTGTATATTCACACATCTATTTTTCTGAAATAAAACACTTTACAATTCCAACCTCAAGAAAAGCTCTTGCTTCTAAGCACTAGCACCAAACTATTACTTGGAAATATTTTGATAAATAATTGAAACCATTACAAAGTTTTCACTATTATTCTTATATTGCTAAAATTCCACACGTTGGTTTTGATTATAAAAAAACAAAAACTTTACTACTACTAAAACATTCAAAATCAAAGCATAAACCAACGAACAGAATAACATACTCAATTATATCAAAGTATAAAATTAGTACTTACATTAAAATCAGAAACCTCATGTTAGATATAAAAAAGGGAACTTCAACCGATATCAAAGATTGTATTGAGTCGCTATATGCATCGGTACTTACAACAAGTTATTTCTTATCAGAAGATTACACAAGAGAATGGGTGCTTGAGGGCTTAGAACGCAATGAGATATTTATGGCTCAAAAAGATGGGTCTGTTATAGGCTTTATGAGAATAGACTTTCAGGGTGCTTTTGCAAAATTTCCGCTTCTTAGGGTTATTGCAATTAAAGACAACCATAGAAACAGAGGTCTTGGACGCGAAATGCTTAAATATTTTGAAGACATTTCGTTTAAAGATTATGATAAGGTATTTCTTCTCGTAAGTGAATTTAATTCTAATGCTAAAAGGCTCTATTCTAGATTGAATTACTTGGAAGTTGGTTGTATTCCAGGTCTTTATAAAAAAGAATATTCTGAATTTTTGATGATGAAAACCAGATAAAAAATTTGGAATTTATATTTTTTTAATGTGGATATAAAGCAAACTCTTAGCAAAGACAGTTCTAGAGAAGTGGCTTTAAATGTTGCTACATTTGCCGGCATTTCTGATGAAAATTTTGCACAAGTATTTGAAATTTCAAAGCTTTCACCCTCTCCCATTAACTGGAGAGGCATAAGAGCTTTATATGTTTTGGCAGAAACATCGCCACCTTCAGGTCGATTCCTATTTCCTGAATTTATTACCGAACTTAAGAATTCAAAAAACAATAGCTATACTCGCAGTTTGCTTAAACTTATTTCATACCATATAGTAGTTGAGCATGAGGAGTATTTAAGTTATTTGTTAGACAAGTGTTTCTCTTTGCTTACCTCATCCACCACCGAAGTTGCAATTAAATTATATGCACTTGACATTCTTTTTAAAATTACAGAAATTGAAAAAGAGCTTAAACCTGAATTAGCAATTGTTTTGGAAGATATACTTGTACAAGAAAGCAGAGCAAGTCTAAAAGGTTTTGGAAAAAAAATACTAAAGAAACTTCACAAACAATTGAAACAGTATTAGTTTTGTTTTCTGTTTTTCAAAGCTTATATGGCTCTATAAATCAAGGCAGAACACAAACAGGGAGGTTCTCCACATATCGGACAATGATACTTTCTTGTCAAGCTATCAATTTTCCAGAAATTTTCAATTCTTGCAATAGGTTCAAAACCATTACGACTAAGTAGCGTTGAGCCTTTATCGGTAGCACTTTTCAACCATCTTACGGTATAGACAAATTCAGCATGGGTTTTAAGCCAAAGTAAAGACTCACTAAACAAAGCTGCTCCTATTCCGTTATTTTCAAATTGAGATTTAACTATTAGAACACTTTGCCTACCAACAGATTGAGCTTGACCAAGAAATTTTTCAAATTGAACATTTTTGCTAAGTGAAATCATTGCTTCATCAGTATTTGTAAAAACCTCATTTATAGCAAGTCCAACGATATCATCGGCAAAAAGAGCAACAAACACAATAAACTTCTCGCTTCTTTTTTCAGCAATATTTATATCAAAATAAGCATTGCCAAGATATTCATCTACAAGAAATTGCATGGCAGTATACATTTCTTTAGTAGCTACTTTTATTTTAATATTACTTATTCTAATGCCAGTCATTGCTTAAAAAGAATTTTTTTTTTTTCAAAAATATTGTAATGAAGGTAAATAATAATCGTCTACATAAACATACAAAAATTAACAATATAAAACTCAAAGATATGTTCTACAAATGGTTATTACTCGTTGTTTCGATAAGTGCACTTTTATTAGTTCCGTTTGCATTTATGTAAAATTATTATAAAACACAGATTCATTTTAAAAAGAAAAGAGCAACTATATAGTTGCTCTTTTCTTTTTAAAATGCTTTATAACCTTCGCTAAACCGATTTGCATCGTAATCGGGTTCAATATTTGATTTTGGTTCTAGCAACTGCGTACCATATTCTGTTTGAATAAGATAATAACGCTGATCTTTATCAATATCTCTCACTGCACCTTTTATCATTTGTGAACCGGCTTTCACTCTAACTTTTTGATTTAAATAAAATTGATTTGTCATTTGTCTTAAGATTTTAATATATATAACTTTTTCTTTTCTCTCAATTTTGCACTATAATATTTATTTATAAGCTATATTAAAGATACGAGCAAAAAGCACCTATATCAAAAACTACAATATGATTTAGGCAATAAAAAACCATGCAAAAAGTATTGAAAATAAATGACAAAAATCAACCTACTATTCAATTTTCCAATCTATAGAAGCAAGGTTATGTGCTAGCAAATAGCTGTTTGTAGCCGAAAAATGCTTGCAACCAAAAAACCCGTTATATGCCGAAAACGGAGATGGATGTGCGGCTTTCAGTACTAGGTGCTTGCTAGAGTCAATAAGTGATGCTTTATCTTGTGCAAACCTTCCCCACAACAGAAAAACCAGATTGTTTTTCAGAGCAGATAATTGCTTTATCGCCTCGTCGGTAAACGGTTCCCAGCCCTTTTTCTGATGCGAACCTGCAGTATTTGCTCTTACCGTAAGCGTAGCATTTAGAAGCAAAACACCTTGCTTTGCCCATTTCTCTAGATTTCCATTTTTAGGTATGTCAAAACCTAAATCGGCATGTATCTCTTTAAAAATATTAACCAGCGATGGTGGTGGCTTCACTCCTTCAGGCACAGAAAAACTAAGCCCGTGAGCTTGCTTCTCTCCATGGTAAGGATCTTGTCCAATTATTACTACTTTTACCTGATTAAATGGGGTGAGATTGAAAGCATTAAAAATAAATGCTCCCGGAGGAAATACTGTATAATTGCTGCGTTCTGCAATCAGAAACTTTTTTAATTCTAAAAATGATTGTGCCTCAAATGCTTGCTTCAAAACCTCTTTCCATGACGATTCTATTTTTGGCGATATTCCTAATTCCATAATTATAAGAAAATTACATTTTTGACAAATTTTTATTCCATTCTCAAAACTAAGATAATCATTTATAAACTATCTCATTGAAAGCAAATTCAACAATTACAATTTAATTTTTCTAAATTTGTAAGTCAAAACAAAATTACTTTTATTTATAATTTCTACAACTCAAACAATTGCAATTCTAAACACATGAATGAATATTTATCTCAAATTATAAAAAAACAAACAGGTGCGACTGATTGCAGTTACAAAGAAAAAATTCAAGATTTATGGAGCGGTTATGGTGAGATTTACAGAGTTGAATTGCACAACGCTCCCCTACGCTATATTATTGTAAAACATATTCGACTCAAAGATAGCAATATTGGCAAAATATCAAAAGCTGATACAATTTCGCATCAACGAAAATTGCGTTCTTATGAAGTAGAAATAAACTGGTACAAAAACTACAGTAAATTATGTAACGATAATTGTATTGTTGCCGATTGTATTTATTTCTACAAGGAAAACAATGAAATCATACTCCTTCTCAGCGACTTACACGAAGCTGATTACAACAAAAGAATTGGTTGTTTTGATATGAATCAAATAAAAGCATGTTTGAAATGGTTAGCTGCATTTCATGGTCTATTTATGGATACTAACCCCAAAGACCTTTGGAAAACAGGCACATACTGGCATTTGCAGACTCGTAAAGAAGAGTTCCAGAAAATAAAAGATGAAAAATTAAAACAAATAGCTCCCAAACTTGACTTGTTGCTCAATTCATGCAAATACAAAACAATTGTACACGGCGATGCTAAGACTTCAAATTTTCTATACAACCCTTATAAAAAAACAGTAGCTGCTTTTGATTTTCAGTACGTTGGTGGTGGCTGTGGCATGAAAGATATTGTTTATTTATTTGACTGCACAATGAGTCCGCAGGAATGCAAAGCTAATGAGACTGTATTGCTTAAATATTACTTTGAAATGCTAAAAGATTCACTTCAAAAAGAAGAGACTAAAGCACATTTTACAGAAATAGAAACTGAATGGCGCAATCTGTATCACATAGCTTGGCTCGATTACTATAGGTTTCTAAAAGGCTGGACATCTGAACAATATGCCTACAATAGTTATTGCGAAACGGTATTAAAAAACTGTACAGTATAATACCAAACAGTAAAGATTCGCAATTACCTGATTAAAGTAATATAACCTTTTATCATAATGTCTTCTTTCGAAGAATCAGCTCCTTTAAGAATATAAGCATAGCTTCCGGCTTGCTGGGGGTTACCATTAAAAGTTCCATCCCAACCATCTTCAATATCGGCAGATTCGAAGACCAGTTGCCCCCATCGATTGTATATCTGCAAAGAATGAAACTCAACAACCGCCCAACCTCTCGCAAATGCTTTATCATTTAAACCATCGCCATTGGGACTAAAGGCTGTTGGCATACCAAGTTTAGTGTTTTTAAATACATCAAAAGAAATTTTCTCAGTAACGTTAGTAAAGCAGCCCAAACTATCAGACATATATACGGTATATTCCAAAACGTCAGGCAAACTCATACAATCGCTTACCGAACCATTTTCGCCACCGCAACTCAAATCTATAAACGGACTGTAACATCTAGAACAACTTAAATAATCCATAGGTTCCCATCGGTAGCTCACTCCTGAAAGAGAATCATTATTAAGATTAAATATTTCATTCACCACCAATTGCGACGACTTTTCATCGGTCAATAACAGCAAGGAATCTTCTGAGAAAACATACAACAGGCCACCTTCTGGAGCACCAGTGTAATATGGCTTTATTTGACAAACAATATAAACGCTGTCACTATGTACGCAATTGTCTGTAGATTCGACATTTACACTCACCATTGTACTTTGGGTAAAAGGTTTTACTACCGAAGTATTGTTTACTGAGAATGTATTCCCATCCCAGCTCCATGTTTTTACCAAAGCAAAATTACCAGTAACATTTAAACTTACAGTATCATTAGCACAGATATTTGTTTTATCGGCTACCAAATCGACCGAAGGAAGTGGGAAAGTTGCTACTTGTTTTATTTTAGACTGGGTACAATTATTATTTAACAAATCAAGCTTGATTTCATATATTTTATTTGGCTCAGTAAATGTATACTGTTCATTGCTGTTAGACGATTGTAAAGTATCTATTGTCCAAAGATATGAATTGTCGCTTCCTGCAGATTTGTTGATAAAATCGACCGTAAAGGCACAGCCTTTTACAAGAGCATCATTTTCACCCCTAATAAAGTCTACCTCAACCGGATAAATCATTAAATTATCGGAAGCTTCAATGGATCTACAGGCGGTTGTGTTTACTTTTGCATCTTCATCAACTTTGAATTTTACAATTAAATTCTGCACATCTGGCAACGACTTATAAATGTAGCTTATATCAGTTAAGATTCCGTCTATTCTATCGCCATTTCCCATAAGCCAATAATGTGGTACTGTTTTGAGAAACTCTTGATTAGAAAATGAAACCTTAATCTCTTCACCCACACAGATGGTATCTTTATCAATGGTGATAGATATATTATTATCATAAACATTTACAATAATTGAATCGGACATAGACTCACAACCCACATAATCAGAGGTGAGTTGCATTTTCACCTCTTGTCTGCCTATTTTACTTAATCTTATATTTTCTGCAAAAAGATTTTTAGTAGGGAAAATCACATCATCTACAAACCATTTAATAGCTTTTATAGAATCAAGTCCGGAATAGATAGAATCGTTAGTCAACCACAAAACAGCATCATTGTTTATACTTTTACAAATATTGGTTCCATCAAACGGTAGTCTGATTTTAACATCTACAACTTTAAACATCATTGTATCTGCATTATAGCAAATATTACCATCAGGTGAATGAGAATATGCTTTGGCAATTATTGACTTATCGCCTACGGAAGCATAATACATAGAATCAGGACGTTGACCTTGTGAAGTGGTTTGGGTTTTATATCCATCAAAAAACCAAACAAGACTATCAATAGATTTTGTATATATGGCACTTACACTGTCTGGAAGGTTGATTGCAGCATAACCATAACTGCAAATTTTGGAATTAACCAAGCTAAATCGAGCATCGGGAATCAATGGTTCAATTACATCATTCAAAGTGAAGACTGAAATGCAACCAAATTCATCTGCAACAGTAAGCGAAGGACTTTTTTTTCCTGGTTGAGAATAGACATCTGCGACTTTGGTTTTATTACCTGCTTCAAATAATGCAGTATCGCCATTTGTAGTCCATGTTCTAGATACAATTTTTGCAACTGAAGTCGATTTATCAGTAAACGTTGAAGTAAATGGCAAACAATTACTGCTATTTACGACCTCAAACAAAGCCTGTGGTTGGTTGACAAATACTATTTTCGAGACAGAATCGCTACATCCGTTAATGTCCGACCCATAGAACCAGATTGTAGTAGCCCCTTTTTCAGAAAATATAATAGGTGTTTCATTTACTTTGTATCCAATATTGGCAATATTTTCATTGCTTGTGAGCAACGCTTGTGCAGTAAAAGTTCCATTTTTTATCTTAACCCGTTGAGCAATCATATCTTGCGCATTATTCGGCAGTGCATTATCGAATATCAATTCATCGGATTTACATGGCTGAAAATCTAAAGGATTGAAATCTACTTTCAAGTTTCTTACCGGAACCCACTCTATAATTGAGGTGTCAGAACACTCTTTATCAGTATAATTAAACGAGATAGTTTCAATTTTATAATCACCACGCGAAGCAAATTTATAATTTAACACATCTAGATTATCAATACTAGAATATATAAGCTTGGCAGAAGGCTTAGCATGTGTCATAGTTCCATACGGATATAGAGTATCATATTTATAAATATTCCAAACGGTAGAGTCTGTATCTATATGTTTTTCAGTATAAAAAGAATAATCAAAAGGAGTTTTGCAATTTATTTTTTTTGCCGATGAGATTATAGCGCCACGCACATTAACAACATTATTTTTAGTTACCCAATTGCTTTTGCAACCGTGATCGCTAGCTAATAAAGAAACATTGTAAAGTCCGGTAGTATCATTAAAATGTATGTAATGATATCTGGAAGGCGGACTAATCGGCTTAATATCATTTGCAACAACATCATGATTATCAGAACTAAAAACAGTAAACCAAATAGTATCATAAACACTACCGGCATTTAAGCCAGTAAGTTGCTCGAGGGTAGCATCTTGCCATGTACACAAATCGTTACTTACTATAAAATCGGTAACAACAGCATCTCCAGTATTTATTGTATACACTGATGTACTTTTAC
>JADKDL010000038.1 GCA_016714605.1 Bacteroidales bacterium
GCGCATGTTAAAGATAAATTATGTTACTTCCTTGGATGGATCCGAAAATGAATCCTATATAATTGGGCGCCTGTTTTGAAATTATTTACGGCTTTAGCGCCTGAAAAAATTGAATTAATAAAAGACAATACTCAAGCGGCGCTCCGATATGATTTAGGATAAAACGAATAGTAATTCGGGTACGTTCTATTATTACAAAAGCCCGTGAGAACGCAAGGGAGTGCAAGATCATATAACAAAAGAAGTGTGGGAAAGCATTAATAAATACTACCAAAAGTAGATAGCAAAAAATTTGAGCTTTTGTTAAAGACGGATGAGCCTATATATGCTATCAGCTCATTGATTGACGAAAGTTTGTATTTTATGGAGTAGCCGAAGTTACCATGCCAAGGGGTGAGGGATGGAACTTTATGAATATGGAGTAAATTTATCGAAAGACCATTCAAACGGTTGATATTTTGGATATCAAATTCAATGATATTTCTTACGATTTAGAAAACCCTTTTGATATTCCTATTGGAAGAATTTGTTATTATCGGTATCAAGGTATGAATATTATATGAAAACATACCATATTGGTTTTGCAAACACAAAATGTACTCGATATGATTGTAATGAATACCAATTTTCTGCGTTCCATTTATTCTATAAAAAAATGAGCCATATACTAGAAAAAAAATTGTACTTGAAAAAGGAGAAGATGATATGGTTTTAGAAAAAATTATAGGAAGATTAAGGAGTAGAATTGAATATTCTGATTTGGAAACGATTTCGAAAATTGGATTGCATAATTTTCTAAGGGAAATAAATAATGATGTTTATACATTTAGTAGCCAATTATCTAAAGTGTATTTTGCTTACCATTAATCATTCAAAATCAAATTATGCCAATTTATAAAATACACCATATTACCAAATACAAATACGATAGGTCGATACGAGAAAGTGCTAATCAGATAAAAATCTACCCATATAATAAGGCAGGACAAGAAATATTGAGTCATGAAATGGTAATCACAGATGAACCCAATGTAAATAAACATTACGATTATTGGGGCAATACAGTGGGCTGCTTTACAGTGGCACATCCGCACGATGAATTAATAATAGATAGTAGGTTAATTGCCAAAACAACTCCGATTGAAATTGATGAATCGCTTTCCAAACCGACCGATTTGATTTTATTAAATAAATTGATTCAAAAAAAAATGGGATGAGGAGAAGGAGCAACACACGCTAAGGTTGAACATTCATTCCCAACTTGGGGTGGGTAGGACTCATCCGACCAACAACTGTTATGCAAACGAAAACCATATACAATTAGCGGTAGGCAGAGATTTTACCGATTGCACTTCAGTGAAAGGAACATTTAAAGGGCCAGCGTATCAGGAAATGATGGTATATGTATCCGTTGGATATGAAGATGGGACAGTATTTGAAGATGAAACAGCGGTTCAATTGGTAAATGGCGATGGACTAAAAGAACCAATGCCTGTAATCCATATAAAAGTCAACAACAACAATAGAAAGGAAAAGTTTGATTTTACCTTTTGTTAACTTGGAAATTAAAATAAGGTTCTTATATTTGCACTCTCAATTGTGAGGGCGCATAGCTCAACTGGTTCAGAGCACCTGCCTTACAAGCAGGGGTCCGCGGTTCGAACCCGTGTGCGCCCACCAATAAACACTAAGGTTTCAGTTTAATACTGAAACCTTTTTTTATTAATGTGACCTCAGATGTGACCTCAAAACGGCTAAGTAAGTGAAACCCCATAACAAATAAAGGAAAATAAGTTGCTGGATTTAGAGCTGCCGGTTGCCTATCATAAGCAAATGCGGTCTAAGATTTTAGTTTAATTGCTTCAACACAACTTCAAACTGCAATCCCATATACTGGCAAAATTCATCAATAGTAACAACTTGGTGCTGTTCTTTTTTGAAATACTCTTTAATCTTCTTAATGAGGTATCTGCCATATCTGTCACTTTTGCCTGTGATTATCTGAATGTCTTTCGGATAAATACACAGTCTATTCATTGTCAAATATTCAATTTATCAGTAAAGATAATTAATTTTTTACATAGGTAAAAGTGTGTTTGTTGGCATAATTATGCAAAAACGGAAATGTCGGAAGCTCCTGTTTTACAAGTATATCAAGTGTATTTATATTTGGTGCATGGTTCGAGATTTAAAGATATTATTGATCATTTCCGGCTGCCTATTATGCGTGAAATTATCAGCAAATGATAGTGCAAGAGTAACCCGTGTGAAGGATGGCGATACTTATGTTCTCCGAAAAGGAAATACTGACTTTACTGTCAGGCTTAAAAATGTGGATGCCCCGGAAAGCAAACAGCAATTTGGATTCCTTTCAACTGTTTATGTAAGCAAACTGATTTCCGGCAAGGTTGTAAAATATGATAGTACCGGGAAAGATTTTTATGGTAGAGTACTTGCTGATATTTGGGTTAATAATCAACGATTGGACAGCATTCTAATTAGGAATGGCTGGGCATGGCAATATCTTCAATATAGCAATGATTCAATATTGAAAAACTGTATGTTGCTTGCGTTACAAGAGAAAAAAGGATTATGGGAATGTGGGGCATTTAGTGTTTGTCCTCCTTCCTTATGGAGAGGATATAATTTAAAATACAGGAATAAATACTGTAATGGTTGTAAATAATTTTTAAACATTTAAATCTAAAAAAAATGGCTAAACAAAAAGGTCCCTTAAAGTATGTCGGAACTATCGGCGACATAAGACACTTTAAAATAAAAGGGCAAGAAGGATTTTTCGCCGGCATGGCTGGCGGTCCAACCGATACACAAGTTAAAACAGCACCTGAGTTTCAGCGAACGCGCGAGAATATGTCAGAATTTGGCGGCTGTGCTAAAGCAGGAAAATCAATCAGAGTTGCAATGTCCGAAGTACTGAACGGAATGACTGACCCACAATGCACAGGAAGGTTAACTTCTATCATGAAGAAAA
The DNA here is from genome assembly GCA_016714605.1 of Bacteroidales bacterium. Taxonomy (GTDB): domain Bacteria; phylum Bacteroidota; class Bacteroidia; order Bacteroidales; family UBA1715; genus JADKDL01. Next base: position 2,993 of record JADKDL010000038.1, read on the forward strand.
TCAACCTGGAAGACGGTACCGAAGCTCGTGGTGAGCGAAAAGTGGAAATAAGTACGCAGCGCACTTACTTACACGGTTTTGGATTTGATAAAAACATTTCCTTTGCCAGTGTTTCCTATGTGCCGTACTTACTGAATCATTCAGTTGATCGTTTAATAAGTAATTTTACCACGTTGGCTGCAACGCCTGCCAGTTCCATTAATGCACCAGCAGGAGCCACACATTTTCGGTATATAAATGCGATTGGTGTTGTGTCAGATTACGCATTTAATGCTTCCACCGGCACGTATGAGCCTACTAATCCAGAATTAAATGAGTTGAGTAGTACAACCTATGGTTCCTATTCTCCATTAAATGCAGCATATGCAGGTGAGGTATTAGATGCTTCTTTGCCGGTTGGTACAGTAATGACAGCGGATGTATCGGTATTACAATGCATCGGTATTGAGTTCTTTCAGGAAGTAAATGGTAATTTTTACAAGTTTTCTTCTGGAAATTGTTTAACCATTGACAATGTTTACTAGCATGAGAATTTCAATAGGAACTTTAAGAAGACAAGCAAAGAGACGGAAGAAATCCTGCAACGGCGAACAATGAGATGTACCAAAAGAGACGGACGTAATCCATCTACGGGTACATAGTTAGTTTTGTGAAGTATGGTTTTGAATCCTGCATGAAAGTGCAGGATTTTTTTTATTTTCTATCATTTTGATATATATAGTCGGTATTAGGTGCAATCATGTATGACTTATGTACGGCTCATGTATGCCTTACCTATCCTTAAAGAAATGAACTTTTATAAAAAATGGCTCTCCTGGCTTGTCTGATAAGCTGCAAATTCTTTTCATATAGATTTTCTAATTCCTCGAATTTCTTTGCCTGTTGGATGGCAGCTTGAAAATCGGCTTTATTTTGATTGGATTTAAGCAAGGATTTGGAAAGGCACTCCTTTATGTCATCTATTGTGATAAATTGAATTACAGAGCCTTTCAGGTAGTAATGAAAGGATTTTGAATACCAGAGCGCAAAGCAAAGCCAGTAAAGTTGGTCTTTCTCTTCTTCGCTTCCGGCAATACATACGAAACAATTCGGGCAGGATGATTTCATAGGTTTTCCGCTGTTCATTCCTTTGTTCAGGATGAAGAAAAAATGACCTTCGTAGTTGAAGTTTTTGTTAAATGTTTTGAGTTGTACGGTACGCATAGTATGAGCATTAATTTTTATGCTCGCTGCGCTTCGCGCATCACCCATAAACCCAAAAGAAAACAAGAAAAAAAAACGGCAAAAAAAAAAGAAAAAAGAAAGCCATTATTTTAAGTGGTGAAGCCTTGGGATGTCAAGGTTTTTGGAAAAAAATACTACCTCTAGATACGAAGTTTATTGATAGGATAAATGAGGTGGAGATTTTTTTTCAAAAATACATTTTAACCTTGCAGCCCAATGCCGAGCCACTTACCTTTGCTTTCTTTTTTATTTTTTGGGGATATGTGTGTTGTTCAATTTTCGATATAAAATAATGGATGGTTAAAATTTGTATAATGCTTAGGATATGCAGAATGGGGCAAGTGTGCGAAGCACTCTTGCTTTTCGAGCTGAGGTGGCTGATGGAATGAAGATGCAATGGAGTGAAGGGATCGGGAGCGGATGCAAGTAGCGACCGCCCGGAACGGAATGCATCGGAATGGAAGAAGCGACCGCAAGCATATTGGGTTTCCATTTACGGAATGTTTGGGAAATGCACTATGGGGCAAGGGTATGACTGAATGGAATGAACAAAATAACAGGATGCTTGAAGTGGATTGAGCAGATGCATTTTAGCGTTGGCATTATTTTGTAAATTTTACACACAAAATAATAAGCATAGGTATGCATCTGCCAATACACGCAAAGCAATAGCATAGCTTTTGTGAAATGGAATGAAGGAATACTCTTGCTTAGGGTGCTGAGGTGGCTGATGGAATGTAGCTTTAGCGGAATGGAAGAAGCGACCGCAAGGCACGCCAAAATGTAGGCTTTCAGCATTTATAAAAACACCTATAAACAACTACAACATTTTTTATGAATGCTGACTGTGGTGTCGGCTACTTAACATAGTGTGCTTATGTGACAGCCATTATCCGGCATGTAAATGAGCGTAGGCATGGCTGTGCGTAGCGTACACATAAGAGCACATTATGTTTAAGTAGCTTCAGACCATTTTTATTGGCGTGATTTTTTGTTTGTGGCGTGGCATGGCGCTTTGCTTTGTTCAAATAATTAAATAGGCTACTAAATGCAGTAAGGCTCTTCGCTTCGCTCAGAATGACAAATGGGGAGCAATGTGCCATATTGTGTGGATACAAAAAGCATGACAATAAAAATGGGCTGCGACACCACAGATGCAGAAGTGCTTATAATTGAAGTATATTCACTGTATAATGACTATAAGCACTGCTGCATAAGCCTGCGTATGGACTGACAAATTGAATGTAATTTTAAAAAGAATCTGACAATTTACATCCCGCTTTGGCAAAACCGATGTTGGCAGACGCCCTTTCGTCCTACTTCCAAGTTAAGCGGCTAAATGTCAAGTGTTTGTGTGTCACCTAGTGGAGTGGGTAGGCAAACATTAAAAACACCGAAGTGGGAAAAACAAAATTCTTCTTGGGTAGCAGAAAAACATACTCTTTTTGCAGTTTTGTGTTCGAAGAATGGATTGTATCAAACTACAATATATTACTCCATATTATTAATCTGCTTTATTTGAACTGTTCTTCTAGTTTAGAAACAGCACCACTACTGTAATCAATCAAAGAAACATTATTTTGATTAAAGTATTTTGGTCCAAAACTCTTGAACTGTCTTGTAGTGTTCCCCTGAAATATAGCTAGTTGAGCCAGTGTATACAAATACTTTTGTATTACCCAAACTAATGGGTGCTGATTTTTTTAGTGCAGTCTCAATTGAAGTTGATGAAAAATTATCCTGTTCCATTTTTAAATTATCCGTCCAATTCATCATGTCACTTAAAATAATGACTAAATTTTCTCCATCATTTGATAAATAGCGTTTTGTCTGCTCTAAGGCACCGATGATATCAGTGCCTTTATCAAGTTTATTATCTTTTCGATACTTTAAAGCATCTGAAAAGTTTTGATTGAACAAAGTTTTAAGACTATCTGTTGCTTTTTTTAGATTCTCTGTAGCTATTTTTTCTTCATCAGCTGCTGCAGTCATTTCTGGAATATAATCAAATTGGTCTAATGTTAAGCCATATAATATCTCTTTGCTACTAGATACTGACGCTTTATCTATTGGCAAAACTGTTAACTTAGTATTATACCCAATTTTCGAGATAATACTATTATTAACTACACCACGTAAATGCTCCATTCTACTTTCATATTCAGGTGTTTCAGAAAAATCTATTAGGCAAATAATATTCTTTTGCTTAACAATATTGTTGCAACCAGTTGTTAGAACTAACAAAAAGCATCCAATTGCAACTTGACAACTAAGACGGATTAATTGTTTCATTGTATTTGTTTTTATATTTATAAATATCTTTGTGTAATTTATCAACCTCTTCATTCAATCGTTCTGATTTTGCCTTCAATCTTTCATCGTTGGTAATATTAAACGCAAACAAAGATTTCTCTGCCGACTGTATATACTTAAACCTTTGGTATAAATCATTTGTGATTTCTATCGGCTTGGGTAAACCCCTGAACTCCTCATATAATTGTTTCTCTTTTAAGTCATATTCTTGACCAAATACGTCGTGTAAATCTAACATTAAAGACCAATATTTTTGCAATTGTTTATTAATGTGAGATGAAACCACACTTGAGTTAAACTTGCTTTCAATTGCTTCCATGTGGGTCTTTCTTTCCTTTTCATGTTTCTTCCAGTTCTTAAATTGTTCAAATTTGATATTCTTTTCAACTAGGTCTCTTTGTACAATCGCTAACACTAATACTACCAGTATAGAAAGTGTCAGTGACATCATGAAAACCATCTTTCCCATAAAAGGATTAGTTTCAGCAGCTGCACCAAGCATTGCTTGTTCTCTCAAAAATCCGGCAAATACACTAAATCCTAGAAATCCAAGTAAAAATATAAGTGCAAAGTTTCTTTTTTGACGTAGTATGGCAAGTTTATAAACTTTTTCTTGATATTGTTTTTGTTCTTTATTTTGCTTTAAAAGATTACTTGCCTCTACATAATTAAAATAATGTTCAAGTGCAGTTTTGACAGCCAATAGCAACAACATTGACAATATAACACCTACTATAATAGATATAAACCAAAATTGTTTTCTAATCTCTCTAGGTATCATAGAACTAACCAGTTGAGAGAAAATAAATCCTTCAAGGACAATAAAAAAGAAACCAAGAATACTGTCCTTTATGTTGTTACGGCTTATTTCAGCTATTTGGTTTTGCGTAAAAATGGGATTTGGTAATCGTTCTCTTATGTCAAGTAAATTAGTGTATTCATTTAATTGAAGATCTTTTCGTTTTTTATTTCATATCGCTCTGAAGCATGTGTTAGATCTTTTGAAAGTTTATCCAAATCTTTATCAATGGATTCAATACATTCTGCCTGAAGGATTTCAGCCCATCTATTCATTTTGAAATCATTGCTCTGTTCGTTCCATTTATGCCAGATTTTTTTAAAGTACCACATAACTTTTATTTTTATTGTTAGTTGTTATTTACTATTTCAGATTGAGTTAGTTGCCGTTAGGAAATGAATCTGTAGCTGCTGCATACTTCTTGCATAGAATGGTTATCTGATTTTCTATATCCTCCAAGTTCTTCGCTGCTGCATTAAAGTCTTCGTTTAACATTTTTTGAGTTTCGCCATCTAATGCTACTGTTCCATTCTGTTTGTAGGAAAAAGCATGGTGGACTTTACTCCAGGAATGGGCGAAGATGGTTTTAAACTGAATTTCACAAGGTATTTCTTCGATGCCTTCATATTCCTTCAAGTGTAGCCGTTTTGCCGGATTTACTTTTACATCAAAATGAACAGCCCTGTATCCAAAAGAATTGTATTTATCGTCTGCCTTAATTTTTGAAATTCCATCAATTGCCAAAAAATCATCTGAAGAAAGGAGCAGCGAAACAGCATTTTCCAAATCAACGGTGTTGTAAAATATCACCCGCATACCTGCTACATCAGTCAATCTTTTGAAGGGATCTGATACTGGCCCTTCTTTTTCTTCTTTACTTAACAGTTTATTGTAAAAACTCTTGAACTCTTTGATTCTCTTTTCAATGGTTGGCGGAAACATCATTTGTTCTTTCAGTAAATCGCTTACTATCATTTCTGTAGTGTGAAGCATTTTTCCGTAAGCAGAAACTTTGTTGATGAATTCATCTTTTAACAGCGTGTATCTTTCATTATCAGCGTTAATTTCATATTGCCATATTGCAACTTTAAGCATTTCGAAAAGAGAATCAAGGTCAAGGTTTGTTTTCAGCACATAGTTAAATGCTCCATTTTTCATGCAGTTCACTGCCATTTTCAAATCTTGGCAGATTGCCTGCCCAAGGATAATTACCGGAACAAGAGGGTTAATTGCCCTTATTCTTCCAATCCTTCCACGCCTTCATAATTCCCAGGTGTGAAACTCAAATCCAAAAAAATAGCCCCAATTTTCTCTATATTATTTTGAAACTCTCCTAAACCCTTTTCTATAGTTTCAAAACCTATTCCATTTAAATCGAACGCTTTAGCTGGAAAAGACAAACCTATCAATGAAAGCTGTGTAGTCATCATCAATAAGTAGGATGGTGTTTTTAGACTGTTTCATTTTTAAGTATTTAGAAGTTTATAGGCAGTTCTATATTTTTTTATTCTTAGCTTATCATTTTCTGTAAGTGTTTTCAATCTCGAAACATTCATATTGTCTTTCAAGTCTGCCAATTTTACCACTTTTGCTAATTTATGCTTTTTAATTTTCTGAATATAATCTTGATAAGATTTGTTCTCTGTTTTCGTAAGCAACTCAACGGCTCTCAATATATTTTTTGAAAAACCTTCATTGGCCAATTCTTCGATAGTCGTTTCTGAATCCTCCACTACATCATGCAGCAATGCCACTATTTTTCATCCATTTTTTCTACACTCATCATCACCCTCAAAACGTGCAACAAATAAGGCGCACCGGCTTTGTCTTTCTGCCCAGCATGTGCTTTAGTTGCTATGCTTATTGCTTTTTCAAATAGTTGCTGCATTGGTATTTATTCTAAGAGTTATCAAGCGTTAGTCCAAATCATCCTCGGCAAATCCAAATCATCCTCCAAAGCTGTATCATCCTCCCAATCGTCGTCATCTGTTGGATTGTGTTTCCCAAACCCTTCATCTAATGAATTCCCCAATGGTCTATTTTCATCGTTGATTGCCTTTATTACTTTGCTCAGAAAACTTACTTTGTCTTTCAGTATTTCACTGCCTTGTTCACGAATTAACTCTTCTCCTTTTATAAATAGGTGGAATACATCTGCACTATCTTTTTCATTTGGCAAGTCACCATCAAGCAGTAATTGGTAAACTCTGTCAAAGGAATTATTTCGTTTAGAAACTGATTTTTCCTGAAAGGTTGATTTATCCCTTATCTTAGCAGAAGGATTTGCAAGAACAGCTTGCTCCTTATTCAATATGCAGTAAATGTCATTAAAATATTCAAACAGATTTTTCAGGTAAATAACCCTGTCCCGGCTTTCAAAAAGGGTGAAGCGAAGTTTTGAAACCAATGGTTTGAGAGAATATGCTTGCTTTTATCTTTTTTAATTAATCCGGCTATCCAAAGGAACAGCACCCTGACATCCGTTGATGTTTTCAATTCGGGACTAAAATCTTTGGTAAATGAAATGCTATAATCGGTCAGTTTGTATTTGTGATGCAGTATGTGTTTGTATTTGCTAAGGTATTCTTCCAGTGATTTATCAGCAGCAATATATTCTTTGTAAGCTTTGGAGAGTTTTATGAACACGGGATTCATTTGCACTATATCCCTGAAAATATTCAACTGCATATCATAATGCAGCCAACGCCTTTCTTCAATGGTGATATTCTTTGGAAAATCATCTAAGCTCAAGCCCAAGTTGGTGCTTAGAATCTGCCTGTATGCATCTGTTGGATATTTTTGGTCGGTAAGAATTTCTGCAATTCTTCTTGAATCAATGAATACACCCAACCCTTTTTTGTTGGCTGCATACAGCCACAACGCAATGCGCCTTGCCGTAAGATAATTCTGTAATCTTTTGAAAAATGCCTCGGGGTCTTTCTTGGTTTTGGCTAATGGGGATTTGATATTTTCAATAGCTCCAATTCGTATTTCTTCACCCTGCGTAATTTGTTGTTGTATCTCCCAAATATATTCTCTTGCAGTGACAGAAAGGTTGCTCTCCATTTTATTGTAATCGGGATGCAGTCTAAATTCCTTGTAAGCATCTTTCAGGTATTTTTCAAAACCTGCGCATTTGGTGGGTAATGCTTCTATAGCCTCCCAATTCTCCTCGGCCAACTCAATAATTTCTTCACAAAATAACTGACGGGTTTCTTTGGAAGTCAGGTAGTCGGTTTTTGATTTAACTTCTGTCCGGATGTTGTAATGCTTAAAGCTATTCAATAAAAACTTTCGCTGCAACCCGGAAAAGGCAACTAAGCGAACCAAATGGTCGGAAGTGGCGATATTTTTCAGAAACTGGTAGCCCTGAACTTTTTGATGATGTTTAATGCCGTTGATGTATTCAAACAGGCGGTAATCGGCAATCACTACCATGATGGCATTATCTTTCTTCCAATCTTTCTTCAATTCATCGTCTGCATCATCGGCATTGTCCACGCAAATTACCTTAATGTTATTGGCTTTCATCTGCTTCACCAAATCATGTTCCTTGTCAATCTGGTCATCTAAAAGCAACACTTTCCAGCGATATTTTTCTCCTGACTTTTCAATGGTTGAAGTGTTTCCTTCTCTCTCTCCGTATGTCTTCAATAGTTCATTGCCCAACCGCACTATATGGCTTACCGCATCGCTGATGTTATCCTGTGTGAGTTTTGGAAAGGCAACCTGAAACGACATTTCAGCATGAGTGGAATCTACTAAAAAAAGCTCATGCACTCGTTTGATGGTTTGCAGCAATTCAGCATAAGCGGCATCATGATTTTCTGCCGTAATGTTGAAATTCAAATAGTGATTCAGCGCATGGAGTTCATGCGATAAAATGCCTTCTTTGCTGCAATAGAAACTTTTGATGTCATTCAGTTCCATTACAGAGAGTTTCCGAATTTTCCCGTTTATATCTGTAAAGTTTGATCTCAGATAGTTTGTAAAATCTTTTGGTGTAGCTGGTAATTGAATAAACCCATGACCGATAGATGTGAGAATTTCCCGTTCAGAATTGAACAATTGATTTAATGGCAGAAATGAAGTAAAAAGAATGGGAATGGATAAATTATGAACTCTGCGTAATTCTTTTGCCATATCAATACCTGAATACGATTGCAGGGGTGAAAATTCACCTTTAATTGAACAGTTCAACTCACATAAAATTATAATGATGTCAAAATTGTCTAGTTCTGTAGATATTGCAAAAACAACTATATTCGTTATAATCTGACAGTTATCCAGATTCGGAAGCCAATATATCTGCATAGTGATTATTATTCCAAAGTAGAAGAATCTTCATTAACTATAAATATACAAAAATATATCATTTTTTCAAATTATCTACCAAAGACACCTTTTATCACTAAATAGAGCCCAATCAACGCAATAATAAGTGCTAAAAACGAGCCTATAATTGCCTGAAAATAAGCCTCATTGCCATTAGCCACCAATTTAGAGAAGAGGTAAATAGCTACAGCACTTATGCCAAGCTTGGTAGCGGTATTGCCTAATGCGGCCATGAGTACCACTGCAATCATAATCAGCCCAGCCCATTCTACAGAAATTAAACCCATCCAAGCCAAACGGATGCAAATAATGGCTACACTTACAATACTGGCAATGCCTGATAAGCGGGAAAAGAATGATTTTTGCTTGGGTTGTTGTTTTTGCTGAAACATAGTAAACTTATCGAGGTGTTTAGTTAGCAACCGTTATTAAGGTCATTTTCCATAAAAGCCTTTCTGAATTCAATTGGTTTTTTGATAAAGTGAGATGTTTCTTTTGTACCTCCTGAACCCACAATGGTTATTGAACCATATCCAATAATTCTTCCTATTAGACTCTGTTTTACATTCACTGTTTCAATTTTATTCAAGCCCATTTCTACAGTTCTGATTCTTAGCCAACCTTTTTTAATTATCACCCTTTTATTGGTGATTACATATTCATCGGTGTATTGCCGTATCAATGGCAAAATAAACAGAGAAAACAACGCCTCTTTGGTGAAAAAATGCACCCAGTGGTAAGTGGTTTCATGTGTTATGACTTCCCCACTCAGTAAGTTGTTTTCAGAATATTTTGCCATAGTTTGTGGTGTTTGTTATTTATATAGAGGGAAAGAGTTAGGGGGTGTTAGGAATTAATAGCTTGTTGAATTGATTGCCATAATAATGCTTATATATATTAAAATAATTACCCTTAGATAATTTTGCTTGTTTTAAAATCGAATCATTTCCAACAGTTCTAAATTGTTGATCTTTATAAATAGAGGAATTAAAATTTTCACCAACATAGTAAGCACATTTATTGTCGTCTGACACAAAAACAACACCTCCATTTTCTAGAGACTTGGGAATTATCATCGTGAATGTGTTGTCAGCATGTAACCTAATAGTGCTAAAATCAGGCATCTTATTAAATTCGGTTAATTGAGCTTCTATAAGATTTTTAATTTTTTCAAATTGAATACTTACGCTTTCACTTAATTGTTCTTTGTTAATCTCCTCATATTCCGAGAGCTGATTAATCAAATTTTGCTTTGAAACTTCTATCTCATCTAAAGATGTTTCTGCTGATTCATACGGAATTTTAAGTTTGGCGATTTCATCAATATTCTCCTCTTGACCACCTTTAAATTCAATGAAAATCAATTTTTCTTGTTTCCACCGGATGATATTATCCATCAAGAATCTACACACAGGAACTCTGTATGGATTATTTCTATCCATTGCAGGATCAGGTTTTTTCAAATTCTCATCTTGTTTCCCAATTATTATTATTTCGTTTAACACATCAGCATGAATTACAATTCTCTTTGGATATGTTAATTGCTTATTTGCATTCAATAAAGAGAAAAAGAGATGTAAGTAGTTATCTTGAATACTATTAATGAGATAGTTGGAGTCAAAATAGATATACTTAATATGTTTTAAAGTTCCGATTTCTAACTGTGTCCTAATATGATTTGTATGAACAGGGCTAATTAAACTACATTCAGCCATGAAAATTGCTTCATAATGCTTGTTTTTAAATTTTCCAAGAGATTTCTGCACTTCCTTTAAAAGGGTTTCAATATTTTCAAGAGTCCGTTTGTTATTGATACCATCATCAATTCCTTCTTTTGTCCAAACATATTCAGCACCTGCTGATAGCAACTTTCTTACACTCTCGGCTTTATTGGTGGCTGTGAACATAATTACAGGCAGGGTAATAAAACGTTTCTTAACCTCTTGTAATACTTTACCCCCAGAGTATTCCAAAACATCTAAAACATCCTTTTCATTTGCCAATCTTAAATCTAATAACAGGCAACCGGGTTTCTCTTTTTGAATTCGATTAAGTAGTTCATCTTGATTCACTGTTTTTGCGCTAATAATTTCAATGTTATTATCGCCAAATAATCTTTTCAATGGAATTGCCCAATCATCTGCTAAATCATCATAGTAAAATATTTTCTTTCCATTGGCTTGAAATGTGTTGATTTGATTTAGTAAGGAATTGTTATTTAACACATTGGTCTTGCTAAAATCCGCTGACAGGTATTTTAAAATTTCGATGTTGAAATTCTTGTTTTCTTCATTTTTATCGATACCAATAACTTCTTTCATTCTATGAATGGCCCATATATTTGCCAACTCATGCCTTATCTTGACTAAATCAACCTCTGCCCTGAAATGCGGTAACAAATTTTCTCGTTCTGCTTTTTCACTTGTATCTATTGCATAAATATCCTGAAGAGAAAATGGAAGTTGGGAAAATGAAACTCCTTTGGAAAACAATATGCTGTTTAATGGAGTAGCTTTTACTATAGAATAAAGTTGCTGGAAAGAATACAAAATACAATGACAATTACAACTTTTTAGCCTTAGCCATTTTAAAAGCGTTACGCCTTCATAGCGTTGTCTACTTTCTTTTGCAATTAGGTTCGCGTTTATAAGGATTACTGCATCTTCATTATTCTCAGTTTTATTTAGAACCTCTTTGGCAGTTAGCGAAAGTTCACTTTGGAGGGATATTATTTCAGCGTTTAATATTTCACAAAGAGCATTTGCAAATTTATCATTATCATCTATTATCAAGTATTTCATGCTTTATGTTTTATGTTTTTGGTTAATAAAATTCGTTTATAACTGTTCCTCCAAAATCTCCACCGTTCTTCTGTCATACTTCCCATTAAAAAACTTTTCAAGCACTTTCTCAAAAATGTTATCCGGGTTTTCTTCATCAGCAATAGCAAACAAGGTCATGCAGGAGTGCAGCTTCATATCATCCGGGCTGCCAAAAATGAGGTTGGCGTTATCGGTATCTTGCAGAAGCACCACGTTTGATATTTCTATCAACCGCTTGCCCAACACTACATGCTTTAAGTATGCTTTGGCTTCTTCCAGATTTTTGATGGCATAAAACCTTGACACATCACTAAAACCAAGCCAGCTATCTGCGGGAATATAAACCACATCCAATGGCTGGTTTTATGACCTGCCCGCATTTCTGCCAATGCTATGTCATATTGCTTTTCCTGCGCTTCTATGTATCGATTAAAATCCATCTTTATATTTTTCGTATCAGTAAAGTCATTTCATGCACCATCGGACTTTTATGTGCTATCAAATGTTCCAACAATTCAATCATTTTCGGTTTAGAATAAAATAGCCTATTACTTTTCATAAAGGCAATGATTTTCTCCAAATATTCATGGTCTTGATTCAGGGCGGCTTGTTTTATTTCCTGCTCCAATACTTCCAATGTATCCACCGGTTCAATAGCTGAATGGTTTTGCTCCATCAGGTATGACCGCAAATCAAAATCTCTTTTCCCCGGCAAACGGATAATGGCAATAGAAGCATCATCCCGAATTTGCGAAACAATATCCGACTGAATACCCGCTGCTTTCTTTTCCATATCTGCCGAAGCGGCTAATTCGGAAGCGTAATGATTAAAACCCGTGAGGTCATAAAAGCCATCACTTGCCAACGCAAGGGCTTTGTATTCATTGGCTGCTGTTTCGTTTATATTTATTGTCAAAGCCGAATCTTGCCCTATGGCTTTAGTCAATGCAGAAAGCATAATAGGAGCCCCATTTTGCAATTTAATTTTGCCATTCTCTTTGTATTGCATACTTGTGCTGTCATCAGTGGAAAGTTGATGCCATTCATTGTTTTTCCATCCTAATATTCTTGAATCGCCTACGTTGCACCAATACAATTTTTCATCAGCGGGGTGATACACCACTGCCGATAGCGTGGTGAGCATTCCGAAGGTGTTTTCTACTCCTGCGCAAATTTTGCTGTTTGCGGTTTCTATGGCTGCTTTCATTGCTTCAGAAATTGGCTTTTTGCTTTGCTTTATTTCTTCAACAATAAAATCAACGGCTGAAAGAGATGCCAACCAATCCTTTGGTGACTTGCTTACACCATCTGCCACCAGCAGTAAAACCACCTTTTCGCCCGATATTTCTATTGCTCCCGCAAAGGAAGCATCACCGCATTTATGCTTAGATGGATTTCGGGTGGAAAAAGCTATATAATTTATACTGCTCATGCTTTGGGCTACTCATATTTATTTTGAAAAACAAACGGCTCACAGGGAATATTATCAACCAACAAGCGGCTTATGCAATTGAAGTTGGGTAGTTTCAACACATCTTCTCTGCTGAACTCCGGCTCTAAATAGTGCCTAACTTTTTCATAATCGTTAATGCCCGGACGGAAGAAAATCATGCTGCCCACATTGCCCATCAATGCCTCCACCATGCTTGGCTCCAATTGCCCCAGGGTTTGGTTGGCCAGTGTTAAACTCAACCCATATTTGCGCACTTCTGATAGGGCACTGCCCACATCTCCTTTTATGAAGTTCTGGAACTCATCAATGAACAAATAAAACGGTTTGCGTTCGTGCTTTTCCATATTGGCTCTGGACATAGATGCCAGTACAATACTGCTCACCAGCATTTGTCCCAACAAACTCACATTGTCTGCGCCAATCAATCCTTTATCCATCTTCACCAACAAGATATTTCCGTCATCAATCAGTTTTCGGAAATTGATATTCCCTTTTTTACTTGTGATAATAGGCGTGAGGTAATAATCATCTGTAAATCGGGTAAGTTTACTAGTTATATAAGGTCCAAAATTTTCGAAAGCTTGTTCACCACTTGTTTTCACAGCATGTTCAAAAAATTCTACAACTCTATTATTCTTACAAAATGTCAATAATTTATTTCGGAATTCATTATTGAAAAATATATCTACAAAATTCAGCAGTGTCTGCTTGCCATATTTCTCCTCAACGGACTCATCCATAATAAGCATTAGACCATTTTTAAAATACTGCTCAAACATGGAACCACCTTGGTTATGCATATCATACAAGGTTTTAAAAATCCGTATCAGTTCGTTAATGACCAATGACTTGGATTGCGGAAAGTTTTCATCGTAACCTATGGGATTGTGCTTAGCTGAATTTTCAGGGTCGGTGGTGTTCAGCACTACTAACTTATTGCGCTTGGCTTTAGGTATCAGTTTTTGCACTTCATCAAACAAATCGCCATGCGGGTCTATGAGTGCAAAGCCCTGATTCTTATGCAGGCAATCAGCTATCATGGTTTTCAGCAAGGTGCTTTTGCCGGTTCCTGTTTGCCCCATGATGTAAAGATGTCTTGCCAACGCTTCTTCACTAATACGTATGGGTGAAGTTCCGTTAACCGTTTTCTTTTCGCCTAAAAGGATTCCTTTTGCAGGAAGTTTCTTTGGCAATTGGGTAAAAGAAACCGGTTCCGATGTAATGCCTTCCGGTGCTTTGCTGTCGGGCAAAGGCAAACGAAACGCCTGTATGCCCTGTTGCAGCGAATAGAAAAACGGCAACCGATTGTTGTTGCCTCCTTCATCGGTTTTTAAACGCATCAGATTACCGGCTCCCCTAAAATCGTTCGACACCTGCGCGTTTCCGAAAAAGTAATTTTGAACGGCTGTTTTTACATGCTGCTGCACCTGCCCCCCTTTGCGTTTCAGCAAAACGCTGATGAGAAATTTTTCATTTGTCGTTGCAGTAAACTTGCTGAGGTAATCGGCGAACCACTCCAACTCCTTCGGATTGTAAAGTGCGTTTTGAATCAGTGAGGTATTTTTTGCCACCTGCCTAATCAAATCCACTTCTTCCATCATCAGCGTTCGAGGCATCAGTTGCACATCTATTTCGGTATAATGCTGTTGCACACTCAATGCCCGAAACAGTTCGTTATCAAACGACAGTTCCGTTGGAATGGGAAAAAGTTCATCCGGCTGATAGAGTGGAATCTTTCCCAATATTTTCGGTCCGTCTTCCTTATGCTGTGCCGTATTAAATCCGATGGAACCGCCTCCCCCTATTCCTCACTTTCAGCGGACTGCGGAAAAACAAGTTGTATTTGTAGCCGGAAGCAAATTCAACCGAATCTTTCAATGTCGTTTCATCGCTGATGCACTCAAAGAGGTAAGGATTGGTTTTGTCGCCATTGCCACCGTTGAAAAATGCTTTTACATCATGCTGTGTGTCGGCAATGCGCTGTTGCATTTTTTCATCATCCTCTCCGTAAACCGAAAAGATAATTCGGCATTTTAGGGTGCCTTTTTCAGCTATGTATTTCAGGTTGATTTGAAGCGAATCTCTGAAAGGTGTTGAAACAGATTTAAGCAAATTCTCATGCCAGGCAAGAGCATTCGATTTCAACTGCAATTCATCTTTTTCATCCGTAGGTTTGCTTACAGATGAAAGATCAAAACCAAACAAAGCCCGCTTGCGGAATCTGCTATAATCATAATCTTGTTTTACCGTGAAAAAGGTACCCGTGGCATTTGCAGGTCTGTTGGCGGCTTTGGTATAACTCACCAATTGGCTTTGCTGCAAAGCGTTGTCCACCAATTGAAAAAGATACACCGGATTCAGGGTTTTCTTACCCACATAGTTGTAAGCTCCCTTTTTCATGCAGTCTACCACCCGTTCCAAATCGGCTGCTGTATCGCTGTCTGTAAGCATAATCACAGGCAAGTGCGCATATTTCTTTTTGATTTTTTGTAGCGCTTCCGTTCCCTGCATTTCGCCTTTAGGGAAGCCGAGGTCTAAAATAACGGCATCTATCACAGTGGCATAATCATCCAGAAACTCCAAACCTTCCAACACATTGTCGGCTGAAAAAAGATTGAACCTTGCTGATTTAGCAGCTATCTCCAAGTTGGCGAGGTATTGCTCGCTGTGGTCGTCTATGAATAATATGTTGCGGCTGTTTTGTTCCATTTATTCGGGTTTAAGTTTTTCTAATATACTCACGCTGTCTTGTATTCTATAAATTGTTGCTCTTAAATCTGTGAAATTTTCTTTGTTGCTGGTATCGGCAATCCACACAAAGTCTTGAACTAATTTAGAAACTATATTCAAAAAACTGTCATTTGAATCCTGAACGATATTGCCCAATTCAATTATTTCGGTTATTTGCGGATTTTGAACATACGCCAACATAGACGCATAACTTTTATTGAAATTGACCAAGGTTGTGCTTCGTTGTTCCGGGTAATTAATGACCTGTTCAATAGATAAACGCAAACCCAAACCCACTTTATTCACAAACGCCAATTCCTGTTTGTGATTGATGATTTTGATTTTCTCCGTTAAAAGGCTCTTACACGCCCTTTCAGAAAACGCTTTCCATGCTGCATCCCTTACGCTTAATGGCTTTGCGCATTGATTGGCTGCCGCTTGAAGGATGGTTACATTAGAGCAAGGCAATTGAATAAATTCTGCTCCCGAAAGCTTCAATACACCAAAATCATCTTTTGGCAACAATGTTTCCAAAGGAAGAAAAGAAAAAAACAGCACCGGAGTTTCAGGGTGCAGCAGGCGGAATTTTACCAATTGCTTTAAATTTGAACCAACAACATCCTGAGAACCCTGATGGTAAGCCAAAAAACACACCACATCAGGATACTGACTTTTCACTCCGCTTGCTTCAAGCAGATGCGCTAAGCCGGTATGTAGTGTTGGTTGGTTCACATTGTATGGCGGGTGAAAAGTTAGTTGGCGTTAGGATACAAGGAGTTTATCGCGGAGGTGCGGAGGGCTGATAAATACTCAGGATCAAAAGCGTCTTTTTTGCTTGTTGATTCTGTTACAAAAACATCTAAAGCCTTCTCATCACTTGAAAGATTAACCTTAACGCCTGAATCATTGGCTGTTTTCACCGCCTTTTTTAATTCTTCCCATTGCTTTTGTGCGACTGTAAAATCAACAGGTGGAACAAGCAAATAATGCAAAAGGTATAATTTTTTGCCTAGGATTGCTTCGGTAGTTGGAAATAGGAATTCGATTATACGTTCAGCTTTGTTATCTTTGCCATCAAAGATGATATCAAACACTTGAGGATAAAGATTATCTCTCAATGAATGCATCCCTTTTGTTTTTGAAAAAAAATTCTGTTTCTATCCAATTAATATGCCTATCTTCCGTGAATGATGTAAGATGTAATCATTTTTATCATCAATTTTCAACGTTTCAGGAAAGCTCGATTGTGGGTCTTCGCAGGGCGTTAAATCATTAATCAAAATGATTTTTGAATTTTCATCTAAAGTCTTAAATATTTTATCCGTTTCCGAATAAAATAACATCGGATTTTCGTAAGTTAATAACGAGATATTAAGATCTTGTATTTTTTTATGTTCAATTTCATAGCCCGTTCTTGCAATATTATCTCCTGTGCTATATAGCCCTCGAAGGGTGGCATTTGTAGAAATAAATATCCTATTCATATTTTGTTCGATTTACGTGATGAATTTAATAAATAATTGATTGCGTATTTGCTCCTTATGTCTACGAAGGCTGTAATAACAGAAGACAGATTAACAAAACGAACTTTTTTTGGCAAGTTGTCAGGTGTTCCTCTTCCAGAAGTAATTACTACATTAATTTTACTTTCTCCAATCAGTTCATTCAATAACTTTGAATTGATTTCTTCTTTACCATACATTCTTTCCAAAATACTATAATGAATTAGAATGAAGTCAGTCTCTCTTGCTTCATTCACTTTAGCTTTAATGTACTTCTCAACATGTGTCTTTACATTTTCAAATGAATTTTCAGACAAATTCAAATTATCATCTTTTTTATCAGGCACTATAACGTGCATTTCTTTGTATAATTCCTTAAAAGGCACTTTTAAGTAATCTCTATTTTCCGCTGCTTCCTGTATTCGTTCATCGATAACAATAACTTGTGAGATTGAGGCTTCAAGTAACTGGTTTTTGTGGATTATGTCAGATTGAATTTTATTTATGTAATTCTTCAATTTGTTTTCTCCTTCACCGATAGATTTTAACGTAAACTCAGGTAGCTTCTGCTGGGCATAAGTTGATAGCGCCTCACAATGATAAGCGTCCTTATGCTCGTTCCAATAATTAGTTGCGTCATTATTCTGAGAATGAAGGTGATCCAAAAAAACAATGCTAAAATCAACTCTATTATTGTAGTCTGCGGCAATTTCTATTGTTTTATTTTTTAAAATTTCAAATCTATTTGCCCATTCTTTCCAACATTCCATTTCAATTGCATAGGCTGATTTCTTAATTAATTCTGAGATACCAGATGCATCATTCAACACCCTAATCGGCAATGAAGTTTTGTAGTATTCTAAGAACTCAATTTCTTCGGTTCTTTTCGTTTCTTGACCCTCGGAATTCTTTTCAGCTTTTTCAATTTTCACCTTATCAAAGGTCACACTGCTGTCTATTACTATAAACTCATGCGGATATACCTTGCCATCGTTTTTGCCATTTTCGGGCTTTAGGTGTTTTTCAAACTCTTCTTTGGTAACTATCCAAATACCCTGCTTCTTTAAATCTTCTTTATTTTCGGGAACAATGTCAGTTACCACCAAAACCACAGCCGGGCGATGCAGAAAAAAACGGTAGCCGAGATAGTTCTGAATTTCTGTTTTCTTATTTTCCTTTTTTACTATTTCTACAGCAACTGTTTTCTTGAACGCTTTCAAGAAATGCCTACAATTTGTTCCTCTCAGACCAATTCTGTCTGTTTCATTTTTCTCAGTATTCCTGCTCCACGATTCATCGTATTGTATATCATAGCTGCTGTGGTTGATGTATTCCACCGGGCGTTTACGTAGATAGGCAGCCGAAGCATCCATTTCTACCAAACCCAATGAGTAGGAACGCAACTTATTCTCTTGCAGGATGTCTTCGTTCAATTTATTGTTTTGGGTAAAACTAAGTAGTCAATGTAAGCTTTATGATTGGGTTCTTTATTACCCATCATCCGCCTGAACTCTGTCAGTTCTATATCTGATAATTGTTTTGGATCGCCAACTACAGGAATGTTATCATACACCTCAACGGCAATGAACTCATTCAATGCATTTTTAATTTCCTTTTCGTGGGCTTTGTAGCATTTTGTTTTATCGCATTTGTCATCGTTGCAGTAGCCGTCAACCTTTTCTATATCATCCATGAAGTTTACCGTAAACACCACATTATTTTTCCCAACAAGTTTTGATTTATCACTGTGCTTGGCAGAGTTGCGAATGATATTTTCCAGTATGTTGTAAAATGCCTGAGTTCCCAAAATATCGTTGGGTATGGCAACTAAAAGGTCGTTGCTTTCTTTTAAATCTTCTCCGTTTTTCTTAAACTTAATTTCAAACTCAAAATCGTCCAGACCGGAAATATGCTCCAGTAGTAGCCGCACTTTATCCAGTTCTTTAAACAGATCGGCATAAGCATATTTGTTGGTTTGCATCAGCGGAGTGCCAAACGAAATATCTGCCAAATAATCCATGCGGCATTTTACATAGTTGTTGAAGATGGAGATTTGGTCTAAGAGTTTCTTGCTGTTGTCTATTTCATCTTTGTATAACTCAACGCCCCATTTGTATTTTAAATTTCTCAATTTCCAGTTTGCTCAAGTCCCCAATGAGTTTGTTCATTACATGTGCTCCGATGTTGTGGCTGGTGTTTCGTGCCATAACCTGCGAGATAGCGGCACGGGTAGCTTGTTCAATAACAGATTTCCTATTCTGACGGAGATTTTCGAATACAATAGCAAAGTCACTTAAGTTCTCGATAAAACTATCTACGATGGCAGGAAGTTCTGTCTTAACAAAGCAGGCATCATCACCCTTGATTATACCGAAAAGCACTAAATCAAAATCGCCTTGTCTTCTTTTCCCCTTTGAAAAATATATCCCTTTTAAACCGAGTTCCTGGTAGTGCCTTATCCAACTTGAGTGGTCGGCTTCATTTATATTGTCAGAGAAATATCCTTTATATGATCGAAATTTGCATGCTGAAATATTCTCGTCTGTAATAGAACTTATGATTTCATATGTGCTTTCTATATGTTTACCTTTAAATGTTTTATTACTCTGTAATAAGGAACCTAAATTCGGCTTTGTAAATCCGTCTGAAACTGCTTCATAATACCGATCAGTTGAAAAGCTAAATATTTCTATATATTTCTCTTTATGGTCTACATAGCTTAAATCAAACCCTTCGATAGACCATTTTTTTAATCCAATCTCATTTGAGAATTGATTCAATATTTCTTCAATAGCTTTAATCATGCCTGCTTTTTAAAACCATAAATTGATAAAGCTGAGGTGTAGGTCTTGAAGGATTTAAAATCTCAGTATAATCTTGAAAAATTAAATTGTTATTCCGTCCTTCTTTTATATAATCTTCCAAAGAATATAAAATACCATAGTAATGCTTATTTGTTTTTTTATTCCCGATAACTATTCTTTTCCTATACCCAATTCTGTTTTTCTTATTAGCATACTCCGTAAGATACTCATAAAACATTTTTTGATTATCACTTACTGATAGGAGTTGTGTTATTGGGTCAATAGTTAAAATCAATAAGTATCCTCCATCTTTTATGAGATTAGCAGTATTTCTCATTGCCTTTTCTAGATTGGGTATCTCAAAGAAATTGAAAGCATTTACTACAATATCAGCCTTACTAGATAGAAGATTGATTTCCCTTTCTTCAATGTCAACCTTAATAAAAGATACGTTTTCAATACCTTTATACCTTTTATTCAACTCTGAAATGAACTTCTCATTAAAATCAATCCCATAATAATTCACATCCAGTTTTGCTTCTGTTAATGCCCGATACACCCATCCTTCTCCGCAGCCTTCATCAATCAGTTCTTTTATAGAGATAGGGGAACCTGTTTGTAAAAGTGTTTGAGTATTTCAATTGTCTTTCCATAACATCTTTGATGTGGCGCATGTTTCCCTCTAACCAAAAGTCTGCATTCGTTTTCCATTCACTAATGTTTTGAATTTTGAATTCAGTTGAGTCATTAATATTTATCAGGCTGCTATTCTTTTCCATTCTTTTTTATTTGATGATACTTTGTTACAAATGATGTATCAACTACATTCTTTAAATCTGATTTTTTCAGCAAACCAAGTTCAACCAGTGTATTGGACATTTGCTCCCAATGGGGTAAGTCGGCAGTTAATACTTCATTATTGTAACCGGTGAAAAAGGATAGACCTTTTTCTAATGACTTAAGCTCCCTATTCTCATCAATGTTAGAATCATATTCCTTCAAATATTTAATTGCTACGGCCGGCTGTTTTATAGACTTTTCCCAACCTTTTGCTACTGCATTGATAAATGACTGAACAGTTTCAGGATCTTCATCCACCATTTTCTTTGTGGTAAAATAGACTGTTCCTATAAAGGATACCCCATATTCACTTGGATTTATAATATTGTATTTCAAATTTTGCATATCCAGAGAAACTGGTTCATCATAAATAAACGCTGGTCTTACATCATAGCTACCTGCAATAAAAGTGGCCAAATCAAACGGAGCCTCAACTTCTTTGAGCTTTTTTGAATCAATTCCAGCTTTGCTTAATAATGCTCTATAAACGTATTCAGTTGCGGTTCCAGTTAATACACCAACAGTTTTTCCCTCAAAATCTTTTGGCGTTTTAATTTGCTTATTATCTAATGCAAGGAAGCAGGTTGGTGAGTTGTAATTTATAACTCCAATTACTACTAGATTTGCACCTGATTCATTAGCCATGAGAACTTTGTCTGCACCAACTACTCCAAAATCATTTTTTCCTGAAAGAACTAACTTAATCGGATCAATGTTGTCAGAGCCAGCTTCGATTTTAATTTCAATATTCTCACTTTTGGCAAATTCCTTTGATGCAATCAACTCACCTGCATAATTTGCATTGGGAAACCATTCTTGTCTGACTGTTACGGATTGTATTTGATTTTTTGATGGGTTATTGCAAGAAAAAATTAAGGTTGAAAGGACAATAACGGTGATTGATAATATTCTATTTTTCATTTTGACTATTTTATTGTTGTTAAGATGTATGGCGAAAATCGTTTGTTGATTGTTAAATTATACTCTTCATCACATAGCTCCTTGAAGTCAATCAATTTAAGATTATGTTCTCTTAGTTTCTTAAAAAAGAAGGTAAGGCTGTAATGATAATCAGTGAATATTGAGTGCGCTTCGTTTTTAATGACTACATCGAATGAATCTCCTTCCAAACTGTAATCAAATAGCTTTTCAGAAGGGGTATGAGGTATGATAATAACTGAATAACTTATCACGGAAGCATGGGTGCGTCATTGATAGAATAATAATTCCGTCCTCTTTCTTTGCCTTTTTAATTTGCTTGAAAAATCATCTACTACTTTCTCTCCATATAAACACATCCAAACCATATTTACAACAATTGCATCATAATAGTTTGGTTTCATTTCATTCACATTATTAACCAATTAAACATTTTTTGTTTTCGAGTATTTTGAGAACGTTTCACTTGCTATAAATTTGTTTATGTCATACAATCCAACTTCAATATTGTCATTTAAAAATTCCAATTGATTTCCATTGCCACAGCCAAAGTCTAAAACACTCTTAGCTTTATTCTCTTCAAGTATTTCAGCCACATTTTTGTATAGTTTTTGCTTTAATGGTGGCATAAACTTTAGAAACGTATCTGCATTTTTTTCTTCTGACCAAAAACTCTTCATCATTTTTGTATTAAATGGTATTGTTTGCCCATCGGCAAGTTCTTTTTTCAAACAAATATATAAGTCCAAAAAACATTACCCCCAATAATGTGGAAAGCAAAAGTGAAGCCATCATTAAATCCGGTTCTAATCGTTTGGCTGATAAGAATAAGTTTTTCCCAAGCCCCATTTCTGCACCGTTAAACTCGGCTACAATAGCGCCAATTACTGCGAGTGTTGCACTAATTTTCAATCCTGCCATAATACTCGGCATGGATAAGGGAAAGTAAACCTGCTTAATGCGTGTCCATGCACCGGCATTGTAAATGTGCATGAGTTCGTGAATGTTTGGGCTGATGGCTTTATAGCCCTGAGCAAAGTTTACGAAAATGGGAAAGAAGCACATTAGCGCAGCCATCGCAATTTTAGAACCCAAGCCTATACCCATGAGGATAATAAAAAACGGAGCCAAAACAATCAACGGTATTACCTGAGAGGTTACCATAATGGGCAACACAAAATCCATCAATTTGGGAAAGTAAAAGCAGAGTATCATCATACCGAAACTGAAAGCAGTGGCAATCAGCAATCCGGCAGCTGCTTCAATCAGGGTAACCTGTGTGGCTTGCATCAGTAAGGCCGTATTTTCACCAAAATATTTTGCTATCAATGATGGTGAGGATAGCAATAGCCGGGCAGTTTGGCTGCTGCTGCCAAAATATTCCCATGCTGCAAGCAAGGCAACACTAAGCAATATGTATAGAATCTTGTTTTTCATTTTTTATTTTTGTTTTTATCTGTTTTGCTGCCTGTTTCGCCAACGGGAAATCCACTTCTACAATTTGTCCGTTTTCAATCTCGTTAAGATACAATTTCACTTCCGATAATTGGCTTACGGCATACAAATCACAGATATAAATCCACTTTTTATTTTGGTTAAACCCCTTTGCAGTTTCAATCCTGCCTTTCAGCGTTTGAAAGAAAGATTCATCTGTTTGTGTTTTATACCATTGTCTTGACATGTTTGAGAAATGGTTGATGTTGTCAAGATAATACTCAAAATATTGTTGGTGGGCTTCGTTGGAGAGGTTGGTATATTCCAAAATATCCCAAAGGAGGATATACCTGAGGCGGTAAGTTTTTGCTTTAGAAAAGGTATTAACCAAAAGTTTGTTTACACTCTCGGAATTGGCAAATTCCCTCACTACATCTAACAGCTTGCTTTCTATCAAGTCTTCCCTTGAATTATCACCTGCACTTTGGGAGATAGTATTCAGTATTTCATCAATTTTATTGTTGTTGATGTTTTGTCGTTCTTCTTCCAGAATAATGGCTTGTTGTAAGGCGGGGTATAGTTCTTTGAAACGCTTTGTCGTTTACAAATCCGGCAATATCATGCACCCGGTCGTTAATGCTGATGGTGCTGTTAACACTAAATTTAGCTTGTAGGCTTCCTTTTCGGTTCAAGACAATAATGTTGTCAGCGAGTAAAATGGCTTCCTGCACATCGTGGGTAACAATAACCACGGTAGTATGAAAAAGGGAAACCAAACGTTTATACAAGTCGCTTTTCCAACCAATATCCAATGCAGAGAATGGTTCGTCAAGCAAAAGCAATTCGGGTTCAGTTACAAAGGCCCTTGCCAATGCCACCCGTGTTTTCATACCCCCGGAAAGTTGTTTGGGCAGGTAATTGGCATATTCCTCCAAACCAACTGCTTTAATCAGGTCAGCTACTTTCTGAGGGTCATTGCTGCCTTTAATTTTCAGGGGAAGTTCAATGTTTTCATTCACCGAAAGGTGCGGCATGAGTGTCGCCTCCTGAAACATAAATGCCAGCTTACCTGTTTGGCGATATTGATCGGGTGTCTGGTTCTCCACCAAAAGTGTCCCTTGGAGCCGGTTGCTGTTCGTGCAGGGCAAAATGCCTGAGATAATTCGTAGCAGGGTAGATTTACCGCAACCGGAAGCTCCAACAATGGCTAAAGTCTTTCCTTTTTCAAGGTCAAAAGAGATATTCTGCAATACCTGCTTGCCTTCTGCGTAATGGAATGATATGTCTTTAGCGTGAATCACAACGATAGATTTTGGGAGTAGTTAGTAAGCGTTAGTAAGCTCTTCAGGTATCGAAAGGAGTTAGGTGTTTTTTTTGAGATGATTGCATTCAATTGATTGTCAATTATTTAATTTATATTTGGTTGGAATTTACAAAAACCACAGATTATCTTTACCGAAGTCTGCTAATTTATCGTGTTGGAAGTAGGGATAGATTTGAGCTGTAAGTACCCCCTAAAATCCGGACTGGTTAAAAATTTGAAAAACACCTAAATTTAACCATTATGAAAAGACAAAATTCACAGAAACACAGATTGTACAAGCCCTGAAAGAGGCGGAATCCGGCAGAAGCGTTGCAGACATCAGCCGGAGAGCTGGGTATCCACACCCAAACGTTTTATAACTGGAAGAAGAAGTACTCGGGTATGGATGGAGAACACTTTAAACGTTTGAAGGAGTTAGAAAAAGAGAACCGCAAGTTAAAGAATATGTACGTCGAAGTATCTTTGGATAATAGGATGCTGAAGAATGTGCTGTCAATAAAGTGGTAGCGCATGGTGATCGTAAGCATGTAGCCGCTTATATTCATCAAGCCTATGAGATAAGTATCACCAGAGCCTGTAGGAGCATGGGCCTGCCCAAATCTGTTTATTGATAACCCTCATAAAAAGTGCATTCCCTATCTTTTTATAGGTTACAAATTCTTTCTTAATCTCTTCTTCTTTTTCAGCATCAATATAATTGGTAATTGCCCAAAAAATTATATAGCGTGGAACCAGTTTCATTTCTTTTATACATTTAACGAAGTTGTAAATATTTCATCGAACTCGTATTTAAAACGAGTATAAATTTTGTCATGATTTCCACGTACCTGACCAACAAAATTGATCAGACCCTCCAGCCGATGGATAAAATAAGCTAACAACTTCTCATCGGGTTCTTGTTTTAAATTGAAGTGGTGCTGAGCAGCTATCTTAACACCATTTAGTCTTATATCGTGCATTATCGCTCTTAGCTTACGAATGAATTTCCTGTCAACATTTACCTTGGCATTAACTACCAAACCAGTTACGGTTTGTTTCTTATTGGCAGATTGAATACGGAATTTCTTTTCATTAATTGAAAAGCCCCGTTTGTTAATCATGGATACTATATCCAAAATCGTATCACTATGGAATTTTGTGTCTGATGAGAACGTTAAATCATCCGCATATCTTGAAAATGACAAGTCATTCTCTTTACAAAACTCCTGCAGCTCCTTATCCAACTGATAACATATAAAATTGGCTACAGCCGGAGAGGTTGGCGCACCGATGGGTAATGTTCCTTTATATGTGGTGAGCAATGCCAGCAGTGAGGCTAAGTGTTCGTCAAACTGAAACAATTCTGATTGAAATAATGCTTTTACATGTGTTGTTTTTATAGATGGAAAGAAATCTTTGATGTCAATATTTAATACCTGTCTTTTGCCTACATGGGGTTTCGCATTTTCTGCAATGGCACAGATTTTACCTAATTCGTGTGGCTGTATGACAAATCCGAAGACCACTTCCGGATTTATCATCAGATAATAGGCATTCAGGAAGTAATTCAGTTTACGCTGTATATCTTTTAATATATCCTCTGGTGCATCAATGGTACGCTTGCCACCTTTCTTTTTAGGTATTTCAAACGTTTGATAGACAGGATTATTAATAACCTCTGATAATGTATCCAGTGATATATCCAACATTCTGCAAAGCTGCGTTTCATTTTCCAGGCTTAACAGATGCAGGGCATTGAATGTATATCTTTTTCGTTCATTCTTATTAAATGTAAAACGCTTTGTTTCCGTAGAAACATATTTATTTCTCCATTGCTTTGCTTTGTTCTTTATGTTGTTCATTTTGTTCATAAAAAATAAAAGAGAACCGTTACTTATTATCTATTACCAAATATGCTAAAGTGAAACGCAGTGGAACTTTAGCAAAATTCCAAACTACTATTCTGTAGTGGGTTGCAGGTACACAACCACAAAGTCGTTATTTTTTTGACTCATAATTTATATGTAACGGTTCTCCATGTATCTATTAAAATATGTCAAAGTCTTTCAAACGGTCTTTAGGTATTTCAATCACTTTTTCCTCTATTGAGTACTCATAATCCTTAAATCCAGTGAACTCAGGTGTTCGTGACAAGTTGAAACTACCTGTACCACCATTTCTATTCTTTGCCAAGATAATTTCCACCAAATATTTATTACTATTTCCGTTCTGATCTTCCATTAAATTGTAATACTCCGGGCGGTAAATAAAAATTACCTTATCTGCATCCTGTTCGATATTGCCGCTGTCTCTTAAATCAGACAGGCAGGGTTTCTTTTCACCACCTCTTGTTTCTACAGAACGGTTTAACTGGCTGGAACAAATAACGGCAATATTCAATTCCATTGCCAACTTTTTGAACTTTCTGCTGATTCTTCCTATCTCTCTGTCTCGGTTGTAATAACTTCCGCTGTTAATCATATTGTCTATCATTTGTATGTAGTCGATAAAGACGACTGCAACCTGATGTTCCTTTACCAGACGGCGACATTCCTCTTCCAATGCTTCTATCCTGTAAACTGCCGTATCACAGATATACAGATTCTTGGTGCTTATTTCTACCGCATCCTTTTCTACCTGCGCTTTTTCAGCATCAGACATTTTATTTTGCAGGATCTTGCTAACCGCGACATCGGACTTACATGCCAGGAATCTTGACAGCAAATGTGTCTTATTTAAATCAAATGAAAAGTAGGCTACTCCATAGTCAAGATTCAGCATATTTAAAGCAAGATTAACCAGAAACTGGGATTTACCCATTGATGGATGTATATTCTCCTTTTGAGAACCCACCAAACGTACGATCGAACTCCAGAAAACCGGTATGGATCGATTGAGTATTTTCTTTTACCTCGAAGAAATTGGTAATGTTATTCACGACGACAGTACCTATATTTTCCGCCTTACATTCAAACTCTTCGTCTTCTTTTCTGGCTTTTTCCAATAGTTCTTTCAGGGCATCATATAATGCCTTTTCCTCCTTGTGCTGAGGGTATTTATCCAGTAGCCTTTGTAATGATTTTTGAATGTCTGAATGCATCTGTTATATGGTTTTTTGAGATTAGCAGAACAACTAAGATAGCCGTCAGGTATTAAAAACTAATCAGTGCTTGTGTTAAATATTCTGAGAAAATATCCACACAAACCTATTAAAAAAGAATATCAGCAGGTTAGGCCATTACAGCAAACAGAAGAATATGTATATTAACAAACTAATGTTGAAAATGGATTTAAGCAATATCTTTAATATCCCTACTTTTCTTATACAATAAGACGATTGTGGTAATAGTAAAGATGATTAATAGCGCAAGACAAGAAAAAATGACATATCGATTAACGCTTATTTCATTTGGTGTAGTTTTGATTTTTTCATCACCAGTTAACTTTGTTTTAATGTTTAACGCAGAGAGAATTTGCCTGGTTTTAATAATTGAAGCGCTATCTGCACCGTAATGTTTTAAAACCTCGAAATCTGCCTGATCCGTAAAAAGCCCAAACTGCATGCTGACCTAACATATTCTGAATATAGTTTGCATCAATATAACATGCTAGGCTTAATAGGCTTGAATCTGCCATTTCTCCTATTCTAAATGTTGTTTCTATGTTCGGTGCTTTATTATGTAATTGAGCACACATAGCATAAAATCTTGTAGAATATGTTTCACCGGGATAGAGTGGGAATTCTGCATTATGGGTGACTAACATTTCCTGAACTGAACTGTCGGTTGGTATAAGCATAGTACCACAATCCAGCTTTAAAAGAACAAAACTATCAATATTGCTTTTTAAAACGATAGCCATGCATTTACCATAATGCACACCTTCTCTATCTAATACTTCATAAAAAAACCGTGGATCATAGGCACCACAAATTTTCAATTCCAACATGCCTTTTTCAATGGCCTCATTTATTGGAATAATTGGCGGTTTTTTATTAGCCAAAGAATCCTGAGCATTGATTCCTGTAATTAAGAGAAGACTTATTAAAACATTAAGTGAGAACTTAAGCAGCATAATATTTTTTTTAATTAGTTATTATATATTCTCGATCATTCAAATTATTGGCAGTATCAACTTTATTCCTGATGCTGATTCCAAAGAACTTTAATATTTTCTAAAGCATCATGTTGTAAGTGAACAAACTCATTAGCATATTTATTTCTATATAATTAATTCAGACTTTCGACTTTCTAAAAACAGACATAATTAATCCTATCCCAATTATAACATCTACCACATTCCAAATTTGCCTTCCAAGAGCAACTTTGATAAAAGGTTGAAATAGCAATGCAAGACCTATGTAGAGTATCATTTCTGTCTTATTTTGCTTTTCACTTGCCTTGTACGCAAGAATTGAAAAGCCAATTAGTCCTGATATTCTAACTATCTGGTAATAACCATATGGCATATCTATTAAACAAATAAATAGAAGAACAGCTAAAATTAATTTAATGGCATTATTCATTGATTCTCAATTAATAAGCATGATGATCTTACAAAATATTATGATTTACTTACATTTCCCATCATTTCTTCCCTTGCTTTACTTTCCCATTCTTCGAGCATCTCATTTGCAAGTTTTTCTTCAATATCTACGACTTTGTCTATAATCTTTTTATTCATCCCTATTTCTTTATTCTTTCTATATTCTTCTATATCATTTAATTCTGTTTCCAGTGCATTTAACCTGCTTCTTGTTTCCAACTCTGTTTCTCTTTCCTGTTTATACATCATCCAATCATACTGTCCGATTGGAGTCTTTAACTTAAGATAAGTAGGTAATATTTCAATAACCAGTAATGCTAAGAAAATTAACCATTTTAGAAATTGTACACCAAAATTCGGCATTAAGAATAAAGTAACAAATTGAGTATCAAAGCTGCCTTTCATGAGATTAAGTCCTGTCTCTAATGAGTCTGTCTTAACTGAAATTATTGAATCATTGATTTTCTTTTTAGTTTTTATAGACAACCCTCTCATTTTCTCACTTTGTGCTTCTTGTTGTTTTTGAGTTCTCCATTGGCTTTCAATTTGACTTGCTTCTACTTTTAATCTTCCACATTCATTTTTCTTCTTTGTATAAGCTGGATTGGTTCTTGAAACAAGCTCGTTGTCGTTATTAGTATAATAAATTCTAGGTTTAATCTTAGTTAATTGAGATTTACAAGTATTGTATTCTGATATCTTAGTTTTGTATTCAGGCAAGGGACAATCGCTCTTTAATTCATTCTCGATTTCTTCAGCACTATTTAATGCTTTAGATGCTTCAATTGAATCCTCTTTAGTCTTGTATTTATTATTTAAATAACTAGAACGTTCTTTCAAGTCATTTATATTATTTTTTTCCAGTTGGTATTCAATTCTTGATTTAAATACAATATGGTCTAGTGGAATTGACATAAAAAAGGATAAAATAACTGCTAAAAAGAAACGAGGCCAGAAGTATTGCATCATCGATTTTTCTGCTTGTGTCGGATCTTTCTTAATCGAATTAACCATTGACCTGTCTAATGAAAAAATCAATGCTCCCCATATTACAGCAAATAACATTGCTCCTAAAATACTGTGAGAAAAAGTAAAGCCGGCTATGAAGCCTGTAAAACTTGCAAAAATTGAGGTCATCAAAATCATCAACCCGATATTTGCATGCCGGTTATAGTCATTCGGACATTTAGACAATACGGAAATCTCAGAACCTGCCAATAGCCATAAGAAGTATTGCAAACCCGAATATGAATTGGTGCTGTTTTTTTTCATTTTGTTAAATGGTTTTTATATCGTATTTTAAAAATATTAAATTTGTCCATAATTTTATTAAACTTCATTGAAAATAATTCATGTTTTGATAAGTTGTTTATCAAATTCCCAGATGGAATTTTTATAATTTGTGGCGATGGTATCTTAAGCTCAATTTTAGGCAACTCTATCACTTTCTTTGTATAGGCAGGAGCCTTTAAAACTTCTATTTCAGATTTATGTGCAACATTATATCGCTTGTTTTCAGCTACAATTACAAATGATATATCTTTATCTATCTTCAGGTCATACTCCTTCTTTCCTGTCAAATCAATATTTAATGGGCTAAGGGTAACCTTTTGGGCATTCTCCGTATCGATTAACAATTTAACGGAACGGTTAGGAAAAGTTATCTTCTTCTCCTGACTTACTTTCAATGAAACGGGATAATATATCTCTATGTTAATGGATTCGCTTACCTTCTGGTTATTTATTAACGATGTTAACTCTAAACTTACCTGTAAACTCTTCGTCAATCCCTCTATAGTATATCTATTAACGTTTGAAACATCAATTTGAATCTGATTGTATTTTAAGTATGCGGTCTTGAAATTTTTTGCATCCCATTTTAATTCCAGCTTTTCATCAAACTTTAAAGCAACATGATTGGCTGAAAAACCCCTTATTTCTGGTTTTGGAATGGTGTCTATTTTATAAGCTTGCTTAATAGTCTCTAAGCCATTCCCATATTCAAACTGAAATTTTTGATTCTTCGTTACTACTTCTTCAATAGAATTAACTTTAAAATAGTCAACGCCATTAATTTTTACAAAACTTACATTTTCAGCAGACCATGATATTTTCACTAAGTCACCAATAAGAACCTTCTCCGGTTTGTGCGTTATGCTTAAGTGAGGCTTTGGAAACTTACCATTAAGCAAATCTTTTATGTTGTCAATGTAGATATTGTCACTATTTAGCGACTGCTTCAAATAAAACACCAAACCTTTGGTCTCGTTTAGTTTAGAAAGTTCTGAAAACAATTTCGATTTATCAGGGGTAATAAAATCAGCCTTTGTAAATAGTATGTTATCCCCGTCATTATATTTTGTATATAAATCCGGGTTTACAGACAGTGCTATTAAAGAAGTATAGATATTCAGAATTGAAAAGTGATCTATATTCTCATTAAAATCATCTTCTGTCCTTTTTATATGCTGATAGCATGCTGTACCATTTTCAATTGACCGCTGTCCATTCAAAGCAGGAACATACATTCCATCATAATCAATCAAAATTAGATTCAAATTATCATCAATGAGGATGTTGCTTAGTTTTAGATCTCCATGAGCAATACCATCATCCAATAATTTAATCGCTATTTCTTTAAAGTTTTCTGCTATTTGTCTTATTTCCTTAACCTTGTTACTTATTACCAGCTCTTTTAATCCTGACTCTAAAGTATCTGCTTCAATCCATTTCATTATGACACCGGGAAAGTAACAATCTTCATCTTTTGCTCCCGGAATTTCAACATAAATTAACTTTTCTATAAATGAGAAATGTGTAAAAAACGGATATTTAGAATTTTCAAGGTAAGAGGATATAGTTCTTAATCTATTAAACCTTCCCTTTATTTCATCAATAAATAATTTCAAAGCAAATATGTCTCCCTTTTGATCTTTAACCTTAAATACAGTTGCGCTACCACCGGCAGAAATGATTGGTTCATTATCCTTTGTAACTGGCAAAAAACTATAACCTCCATTGTCCTCCGAAGGAAATAGTTCATTCATTACTGAATTTCTATATTGTGTTCTACTAGGATACATCACCTTCAATAAAAATTAATGAATAATCATCTATGTCTATTTCCTGATTTGAATAAAGAGTTTGCATCGCTGATGTGAAAATATCTTTAGCAGAAGACACTTTTTTTAAATATTCAAATAGATCTTCTAATGTTTTAATATTATGGCTCCCAAAATTAACAGCTTCTTTTCTTAGCATATTCTTTGGATTATTAATGGAAAGAAGAAAATTGTCTTTAAATATTGGTGGCGCAATTAAGTCTTGATTTATCATTGCTAAACACAGAATTATCCATTTAGCCAAACTGTCAGAAGCCATAAGAATTATAAAATGATTTGTAACATCGATTGAATGAAATGGAAGTTCTTTATCCAAGTCAATCAGCCAATTTAATAAGCAAGGAGATTCATCCATAGAATCCTGGTCATTCATAGAAGCAAAATATTTTAGCTTAAACTCTTCAGAATCTTTTTCAAATAAAATCACACATGAATCACCGGTTGAAGAGAAAAATAATTCATTAGCCATTTTGTCTATCCAACAAGCAGTTAAGGTTGAATAAGAGCCATCTCTGTAAACCTTTTTATTTAATATTAAATCTGACAGATCTTTTTTTTCTATAACTTCATCATGAAATTCTTTTGAAGCATTATAGAACCATTTTTTTGTATTCCTATCAAAATTACATGGATTCAACGGTACACTCTTTGCAAGGTGCATTGCCCAATCTCTGCAAAAGACACCCGCTCCACCCGCTCCATCACAAAGCGAAAATCTCGTGTAAGGATTATTATATGCTGACTGAACATCAATAAAATCTTCATTCTCCTCTTCTCTCTTTTCCAGGAAATTTGAGATAGATACTATATTGTATTTAAATTCAACCCCCATTAATTTATGTTATTTCTTAGAGTAGATGTGCCTATATTTAGAAACCTCATAATACTTTGTATATTACCAAACACTAACCCTTTTACTATTTCACCCTCTTCCAATCCTGATTTTTGTATATACTTTATTAATGAAGCGGGGATAGGACTTGATGCATCAAACAATGCTGCCTCATAAGCCTCATTTTCGAATAAATACCTGTCTGACAATAAAGGATATTCAACCAAATTTTCGTAATCATCCGAAAGCAGAAAATTAAACAATAAAACATTACCATCCGATGTGCTTATGTTTTTTATTTCATTTGCCGAGTCTGCAATTTCTTCATATTCGTCTACATCAGTTGCTGCGCCATCAGTTATATTAAATACAATTGGAGGAAAGCTATTTGGGTGATTAAACACCCATTCATCTAAATATGATTTGCAGACCATAAATGCTTCTTTCATAGGTGTTACCCCTTCAGCATAACAATCTATCCATATATTTACTTCTTCATTTTTAACTCTAGGGCCAAATTTCTGTTTATTGGGAACACTAATTGTTTCTTTTCTTTTTGATCCGTTTCGCAATTCGTTAACACCTACCCATATTTTATCTTCCAATGGACCCTCCCAGGCAACCTGAACAATACTATTCCCTACTTTATCTTCTCTGCCATATCCAATTATTAAAATTTCAAAATACTCTTTAATGATATCTGTTTTCTGACAAGTAATAATTATTTCATCTAAAAATTGATTCACTATTAGGGCAAGATGTTCTGCCTTAGATTTAGAGACGCCATTGTTGTCTTCTAAATCATCCCTCATGGAAGCTGATTGATCAAGTAATAAAACGAAAGCACATGGGTTAATGCTTGTAATTCTTTCTGAATACTGAATTGGCTTGTATGCAGTATTACGTGTATTCAATAAATTACTTGCAGTTTGAATAGGATTTGGTTTGTTTTGCCCGGAACTAGATGGCAGATTGCTATTGCTCATTTTTCAGATTATTTAGTATTGTTTCCAATCTTATTTTTTCTTCATCATAAAAATTATCCATATTTTTTATGGATATGATGTCTCTGTATGATTTATCATTTCTAATTTTTATTAATTCACTGTTTAGTTCATCTCTGCGCAACCTTAAATATTCTACTCTTCTTAACAGCTGTTCTTTATCTGAAATGGTTGTTTTCTCATCAATTTCAAAGATGCCATTTTCAAGTTTATATAATATTTCCTGAACCCTATTTAAGTCATTTTTAGTGTATGCATCCTGAAGTTCTACAAAAACCTTATGAGCCTTTATCTTCATTTCATCATCTGTGAACTTGTCGGGGTGACAGAGTACAATTGCTTTGCGATATAACTTTTTTAAATCATCCTGTTCTTCCTCTGACAAGTCGAATAATTTATCCTTTTTAGTTTGGTTATACTCTTTCTTAAAATCGTTATATTCCTGCTCCGCCTTCTCATACTCCGCTGATCTATTATTACCTGCTTTTTTTAATTTCTCTTTTTTTAGCTTAAGTATCTCTATCAATACGTCACCAAATGCCATATTATAGTTATGTACAAAATCAGATATTATCTTTTCTATAGATGATTTTTCGTTTTCTAACGAAATAATTTCAATTTCAAGATATTTTATTTCCCATTTCAGTCTTTCTATATCCGCATCTGTGAATTGAGTAACAGATTTTATTCTGACTAAATAATTTCTTATAGAAACAGATGCACTTTCATAATCAGGCTGATTCAATAACTGTATTATTTGATTTACTTCCACAGTCAGTTCATGCTCGTTTATTTTAGTTGCATGATTGGTTATCTGTTCAAATTCTTGAAGTTGAATTAAATTATCTATAATCGACAATCGTTTGCAAATTATATCCGCATCAAATCTCTTTAACGGATCTTCTCCATGATAGAGTATTTTTATTCGTTTAAACTCTTCTATAAATAAATCTGCCAGTTCTTTATAATCCCTGGTTATAGTTATATTCTCGTGGTTGGATTGCGCTTTTATACTCCAATTATAAGAACCTGTGATAGTTGTTTCCCCATCAATGACACAAAATTTATTATGCATTAATGCGCCATTATTTTCGTTTATCAGATAAACCTTACCACCTGACTGCTCTAAACTATTATAATTTATTGAACAGTTTTGTGTAATTGGATCATCCACCATAATTAGCTGAACATCCAATCCTGCCTTTGCTTTGTCACATAGTAAAGCAAATAACTTAGCATCTGTAAACCATGCAACTGCTACATGAATAGAAACAGTAGCAGATTTCAGCTCAGATTGGATTTGTGACCTAATATTTGAAAAGTATGCTTGAGTTTCCACTTTTATTGTTTTTTGGGAGATTTTTATATATTATACTAAATATGGTAAATAAATTTTACATAACACACATATACTGATCATTATTTCATAAAACCATCCTACACTTTACAATTGTTAATTTATTTTATTTATACATCAAATAAGCACCCCATAATAAGTCCTACAAAAACCACAAATTACTTTTACCGAAATCGGGTAGGGTGTCGTAGGTGAAGTGGGGATATATTTCGGCGACCATTTCGGGGTAGATGGTAGTGACTGGCAGATTTTGCTGACTTACACTCTTCCAATACATCCTGCTGAACTGATACACCTGATTTATCAGTTCTTTCATTACCTCCATCGTCAATAGTTCCGGTTTGGAGGATTTGAAGGATAGTTTTATCGGGAAATGGTAGTCTTTTGCCGACAGCATACTGTTTTCAAAATACCTGGTATTGTTGAATAACAGAAATTTATTGTACCCAACACTTGTATAGGTGCCACTCATTGGCATCTTGCCCTCGCTGTTCATATCGAAGCCTAATAGTTCTTTACTGTCTGTTTTATTTATTGTGACTACGATTACCGGCATATCTGATTCGCCTAAATCATCGAGCATGTCAATAATCGGCTGCAGTTCGGTTTTGTCTGATATCTCCTTGTAGAAGTGGATAATCAAACGCTTTGCATTCTTCTTTTTCTCTTTGAATTGTTCTACCGCATTCCTTATTGAGCCTGCCAACATAACGGGCTCGTCGTCTCTGAAACAATCGAAGTTTTCAAAAACTCCTTCATTGCTAAAGCAAAATGCACTTCCCAAAAATCTGTGTGCATAGCCTTGTGGTTTAAACGCCCCTACGCCGACAATCAGTTCATCTTCGTTGGTACTTGCTAAACGCCATGGAATGCCGCCCATCTTCGCTAATAATGCCACATAGATATTCGGAATGAAATAGTAAAATTCCGGTTTATCAATATGTTCTTTATAGATTACCTGAGAGGTTATCCCTTTATACAACAGTAATTCTTTTATTTTATAATAGGCATCGTGTTGGGGATGTGTCTTATCGTCTTTGGCTATTGGCGTCACATAGATAGCAAGATACCGGACACCGGGTTCTGCTACAAAATTATCCATTTGCGCTTTTACTTCTTCATAGATTTTAGTGTTATCCGTAAAAGCTATTTGTTTTGATGCGTCAAAGTTAAATGGCTGATTGATATAAATGTGCAGCGGATCAGCTTCTTTTTCTTTATTATTGACCATACCTTTCCATCCTTTTACCATCGCATTGTACAAATGCTCCTTAATAAAGGGTCCATCTTCCTTGTTATAAATAAAGAATAACTTAAGATGGTTTTCCGTGAATGATTGTAGTGGTTTGTGTGTTAGCATTCCTAAACCAGGATTGTAATGTTGACCATTACGGAATTGAAGTTTATTGGAATTGTATTTTGTTTTAAATACTTTCTCTTCCGGCAGGGTATAGAAGCCATCTGTTTGAAGCTTAAACATTGCTTTAAATTCTTTTACAAAAATGTAATCCCTGCAAAATTCCTGCAGCAATCTTAAAAAAACAGGAAATCTGTTTTCTTTTTTCAACATTTCGATCACATCAAACTCTTTTTTCAGCGGATTGCTTAAGACCGGAAACAATGTTGTCTGGTCTTGCTTTATATGGGGCGGTATGTTGTCAAAATGATAGACCGTGCCTTTGCAATTAATCAAGTTGTATTTTAAGGTATCAAAATCGGGCAGCTCCGCTATGCTTTTCCTTAGTACTTTAGAGGTGCCATTGTATGCTATCATTAATTCAAAGCTCTTTGGTACTACAGCATTGTATTGTACTTTCAACGTGTATTTATTGTATAGCTTATAGGTGGAGTTTTTAGCATTTTTATCTTCCAGCCAGACTTCTACATCGTTTACATAATTTGGAAACACCACCGTTTCTTCTATCTCGTTGAAGTAGTTGAATATCAGATGGCTAAAATAATGCAATGCAAAATTAGTTGCTTTTTTAAATTCAATTTCTTTCAGGATGGCACCCTCTTTTGGCGGCAGGAAATCTGAATAATAAAATTGTTTGGCTTTCTCTCTGTCCTCGGGAAATTCATCGAATAGTTTGTCCCATTTAATGGAGAAGCTATCAGGTATTCTTTCACCATAAAAAGCAAACTCCTGTTTGTCTTTAACAGGTTTGAACGGGATGATATTTAGTTGTATGGACTGTGACATTGAAATACTAAAATACACTTATTTCTTAGTTTTAAATCTTATCTCTAGTGTAAATAAATATTAATTTAATTAAAGATACTGTAGCAAATAATTCTGTTTTTGGTATAATTATTTTAAGATATTATTTAACACCTTTAATTCCAATATTCCTAGCTACATCTCGTTTAAATTTTGTCAAAGGATAATCTTCTAATTCACCTTCAAATAGCTGTTTACCAAAAAACGTCTTCTTTTAATTTTATCTTCTCCTATTTTAACTATTTTAGCTATATCTCTAATATGAGCATCACTATATCGTTTCTTTTTAGAAATTAATTCTAATGCTTCTCTTTTATGCAAGACATATCTAGAATGTACTTTAAATATGTTTAAGAATAACTCATAATCTTCCTGATTTGCACTCATGTCAAAATTTATTAATATATCATCAAGGTTATTTATAGGGTTTAAATTTGATTTACTTCCAGTATTAAAAAGCAATCTGAATTTAAAATCTTTTAAAAATGAATTTAAATTGGATGTAGGACTTAAGAATGTTTTAGATTTTTTTGTAATTAATTTTTTCTTATGCTTAAACTTTGAATTACAAGCATAACAAGAAGGAACAAGATTATATAATGATAATGCAGCTAAAGGAAATTCAGCTTTATTTAAAACATGATCTAAAGTAAAATGACTGCTCTTGCCTTCAACTATTAAGCCTTTGATATTTGTTTTAACTGAGTTACTAATTGTACTTGGAAGTTTATCAATATTGGTTATTTTTTTTTAATCCTATAATTCATTATGATTTTAGCATTCGTGTCATCTATACCTTTAATCGCTGTAAGTTCAAATTTTCGGGCTTTGTTTACAAAATGCAGATTATCTTTGTAATCGCCAATATTAGGGAAAGCATTAATATAATCAATATTGCAATAGTAGCATGTCACTAATTTAATTTTATTATCATTATCAGAAAAAAACTTTGCAATTTTAGGTTGCTTCTTACTGATATATCCTTTCCCTGCTTTATCATAATTAATTATTTTTTTTAATTTCTTTAATTGTACATCTGTTTTTATATATTTGCCAATACGCTTAGATTCCCTGAGAAGTTCTTCTATAGACATTAAAAGCAATTTTTCTAATGTTGGTGCATTAGGTACAATTAACGTTCTTTGGTTGAAATATTCTTCAAGTTTATCTTCCATGTCATTAGAACATATAGCACTAACGTATTTTTGATGTAATAAATTTAAATCTATTTTATTTTTAGGATAATTGATTTGTAGCATTTTCTAACTTTATTTCATTTCTTTTATTCTTTCAATCTCTAATTCTAATTCTTTAATTTTTACTTCTTTGTATTGATCACCATACAAACTTGTTTCGATATCATTAATATGATTCTTTAGTATTCCGCTAATGTAATCTTCACCTATATTATCCACTAAATAATTATATCTTTTCTTATTATCATTATATACTTTTAATAAATTAATTTTAGATACTTTATCGGCATTCATTACTGATGTATGAAAGTCAATAATATCCCTTATCTGATTTAGTGCATACTCTCCAATAGTATTTGAAAGAAAGAAACCATCTGTTAATAATTCGTGAATGTTTGCTCCAAAAGTTTTAGTCAGTATTTCTTTATCTTGCTCACCATTTTCAGTTAAAAACATGATTCTATCAGAAGGTATATCAGATAGTATAAACGGAGAATGTGTTATAAAACAAATATTAAGTCCAGATAAATTTTGCCATTCATTTAATTTAATTAAACTCAATAAATCATTCACATATTTTCTCTGCATTTCAGGATGAGCATATAGTTCAACTTCATCAAGGATTAAATTTACACATCGATATTTAATTCTTCCTTCAAAATCTATGGAGTCTATATTTTTTACATGCTATCTAATAGAATGAACAGAATAAATTTGTTGCCGCTCTCCTGAGCTTAATAACTCAAATAAGAATGTATTATTTCCTAATTTATTTATATCTCTTACTAATATTTTATTTTCAAAGAATGGAGGAGGTATCAAATGTATAGTCTTTAAATTTCCAGTATCAGAATTATTGTATTCTACTTTAGATGTGGTAATAAGTTTAACTATTGATTTAATATCATAGTCCTTGTTTTGGTATTTAATTATACCTGCAAGATAATTTACAGCCTGATATACTTTATTGGTTACATGTGTTGGGTCTTTACTTAGTTTATTAATAAAGGTTGGAATGTTTCTGATTTCCTCCAATTGGTTATCCCAAAATATTTCTCTATATGGACTGTATGTCTCTGCTATTTTTATTATTTTTTTAACTATGTACCGCAGAGCAATACTCTGATTATTTTCTTTATTGTCAAAATCAATTGTGCTTATATCAACATTTCTGAAATCAAAATTTTCTTTTAAAGCATCAATTATATTCTTATAAGAAAGCAAATCATCCTTAAACTCAATTATACTTTTATCTTTCTTTTTATAAATTACATCAGTTTTTTTGTTTGATATTTTTAGAGAAATAATTGATATTTCTGAACTTTCTCCTATTCGTGTTGACTCAAATATCCATTTTTTATCAGTATCATTTTCTTCTTTAGCATTGGTTTTTTCATCTTCAGAAATAATTTCATTTTCCACCAATTCAATAATATTTGAAATAAACCTAAGCCTTAATAATTCCTCTTGTTTATGAATATTAATTATACCCTCTTCTCTGTTTGGTTCAAATACAATTGGGTTTTCATATCCGTCATTTTTTATAAAAAGAGATTCAAGCCAATCTTCATGATTTTTTGAATTTAAACCATGTAATGAATAATTGACAGAAACTGTGTAAAATAGTTTCTCTAAGAATTCTTTATTAATTTCAAAAGGAACACTATCTATCTTATATTTATACTCATTATCATTTTCATCAATTTTATGATATTCAAAACCGGTAACATTCTGACCACTAAATGTAATTTTATATATTCCGTAAGATTCAAAATACAACTCAACATTTAATCCATTAACCTTTACATAGTCTATATAATCAGATTCATCTTTATTAAGACAATGTATATACAAGTTATTTATAGCCATATAAATTAACTCAGATATTGCACTTTTACCAGAGCCGTTCTTGCCTACAATTGCAGATAAATTAATTTTTAGATTTTCAATACTATATAAATCAAAGTTTTTGTTCTTGTTAATAATAATCAAATCATCAATTATAGAATAACCTGTATAAAAGAGATATAATTCATCCTTAAGATTCTTTTTATTTTTTATCAGTCTTATCTAATATTCTTATACCTATAAATTTAAAATCTACAATAGTGTTTATTTGACTTACTTCTTCTAAATTAAATTCTTTTAAATTCATAAACATATTTAATTCAGCTCTTAGTTTTGCACTAAGGTCTTCCATGAATTTGCGATCATAGGCTACATTAACAATTACCCTATATAGTGACTTTGGTATCACAGCTAATAATTGAGAATATTCTGAAAAATTATTTGGTGATATATAATCCTTTCGATACTTTAATAGAAAATTTGTAGTGTTTTATCTAAAGAAATAAAACGTTTAGAGTCTATCCAAAAATAGAAATATAGTAATCGATGTAAAGCTTAAACCATACCATTTTTTAACTTTCATATCCAGATTGCTATTAAAGACAGAGGATTTATCTTTATAAATATTATAAAACTCTTCCCAGATTTCAATTTGATCATCAGTATTTCTACCAGATAATATCCTAACCGTAAATGGAGAAGGTCCTCCTTCAAATATAATGTCATTATCTATTCCTGATCCAGTAAGGATGCTAAACCAATCTTGAATTATTTCTAATTTTGATTCTTTTCTTTGTTTTCCATTATTAAAACTTGCAAAAACATGAACAGGGTCAACACCAGAAGATTTATATGTTTTTAAATTGATAAACCATTTTTGCTTTTTTATAAACATACTGTCTTCACTCAGTATTTTATATAATAATTGAGGAGAAGAATCTCTATTGTCTTCATAAAATTCTGCTAAAAGATCTGCTATTTCTGAATAAATAATACTCCAATCTTTTTGTTTTGTATCTTTATTTTTAGCCATATTGAATTATTGTTAGAATAATTGCCTTACAGAAGTGGTAAAATCAATCTCATAATTTATAAAATTAACTTCTTTGGTCTTCTTGGAAAATATTTTTGTATTTGAATATATTGTTCATGTC
Organism: Bacteroidales bacterium; assembly: GCA_016714605.1. Lineage (GTDB taxonomy): Bacteria > Bacteroidota > Bacteroidia > Bacteroidales > UBA1715 > JADKDL01. The sequence goes on from JADKDL010000038.1 coordinate 44,770, forward strand.
TTTTTTGTCTTTCGCCATAGAAAGCAAATGTAAGATTATCTACTAATGGTGCGAATGAAATAATATTTAGTTGAATCTGTTGCATTGGTTTTATATCTTTTTTGTATTACTAGTTTATTTAATGTGTTTGATTTATAATTTATTGATTAATCATCAAATATCCTTTCCCTACAGCACTATCCTTTTTAGAAATCATTACATTAAATTTATCAATAGTTAATGATGAAATTTCAAAATAGGCATACCAGGGCTTAAAACTCAATTCATCAACAAGGATAGATTTTGAGCCTGACAATTTTATATTGGAATAGATTATCAATTCTGAAACGAAATTGTTTGAGATTTTTAATTTTAATCCTTTTGCAAAAATTCCATTTTTCTGCCTTGAGATAATACCACATTCCAGAAATAGAGGGATTGTTTCATCAACTCCTATATGCATGGACCGATTTGAACCATACAATGCACCCATTTTCTCTAATATTACTCGTTTGCTGATTACATCCTGAACTTTGAAACCCACTGAGAAAGCTAGTAAAATATCATATGCAATTGGAAAAGCAAGTGAATACAAACTAATCAAAACAGCCTTTTGGTCATTTTTGCTTAAACTTAAAAAATTGCCTTTAAGTTGTTTTGCCAATAAATTAAGCAGATTGGTATTTTTATTAATAATTGATACTAAATGACTCTGCGTTTTTTTTGCTCTGTTTTCTCCTTTTGTAAATTCGTGTATGTATTTTTAGATAATCCGGAGAATTAACCTTACCTGTGCTGATGTAATCAATTACAGCATATTCCAATACTATCAATGGAATACGGTTACTGATGCCTATATATTTTCCTTTACTACTCATTGATACTAATAAAAGGGACTATAACCTCCCATAAATGAGAACCGCCATGTGTAATTACCTGGCTGTTTTCGTTTGTAAATGCCTCTTGTTTCTTCAGGTAAAGAGATAGACCTTTTTTGCCAACTTCAATATTAGTATTCAGCTCCAGAAAATTATCCAATAGGATTTCATTAGTGAAATGTAAATGCCTTTTTCCTCGGCTTAATGCACCTAACTTATCTTTCATAGTTAAGTTCTTTAATCCTTTTGCTTCTATACTTCCATGATCTGCTGTGATGTAAACCTGAAAACCTTTGGCTTTTAAACCTGAAATGGATTCAACAATTTTCGATATTGCAATCCATTGCTCAGTTGAAGTTTTTAGTTGACTATTGCCAAGTATCGAACCATGCATAATATCATCCAAATCATTGCAAACCAAACCAATAATGGTTATATCAGGTGTAATATCTTCCAATCTTAGAGGTTCATTAATGCTGAATTTTTTATATGCAATTTGAAAACCAGACACACCATGATTCAGCCAATAGGTTACAAACAGTTTGGCTTCTTTTGAGTTATCAGAAGACAAGTCTGGTTTATCACCTTTGAAAATAGCTTGTCTTGACCATGCTGTTATAGTTGGGATGAAAGCCAGTGAAGCATTTGTAGAATATACAATACCCACATCAGATAATGCTTTGCCTAAGATATTCCATTGCCAATAGTTCATGCCATCAATAACGAGTAATGCTTTTTTCTTAGAAGGCTTGGCATTAATATGTTCTAATATACGGGAAACTACAACCGGCTTTCTTACACCACTGAGAGAAAATAAGCTGCCATAGGTATTATCAATGAAACGCTGAAAACGAATATTGAAGGCATTTTCAATCTTTTGATAAGCTCCTTTCAACTCTTCATTTTCGGATAACAAATACTTCAATTTTGCATTTGCCAGTACCTGAATAATTTTGAACCACTGGTCTGCAATGTCTTCAATAATTTCAAGTTGCTGTTTCAGGTATTCAATCAAACCTTCCAACTCATTATCGTTATGGCCTTGCTGGTCAACAAATAAACCAATTTTTAATGGCTTAGGGAATGCATCATATTTTTCTGGAGAAACTTGTACAGGCTTTAAATATTCAAATGCAAATAGGTATCCCAAACTTTTGTTTAATAGCGATTCATTAAAATCCAGTTCTGAAATAGCTTTATCTACATAAGACTGCCATTGTACCTGAATGTAATTTACAAGGTTCACTTTGGTTAAACCTTTTGTAACAAGTGCCGGGAAATAGGGCTTGGTAATAGCTGAAAGAAACTTTGTTAATGGTTCATTTATTCCATTTTTTTCTAGCAGCACCGTAATGAGTGCATTTAGTATTCTTTCTTTTGCCTTACTGCTGGTGAGTGTATCAAAATCTACATTGTACAAGTTTTCCAACAAGAAATTTCAAGGTTTTGTCGTGGCTTAGTTCTTCGTATGGCTTAATATTGGAGAGAAGACATAGTGCGTTAAAGCTTAAACCTTTTATTGCTTTTGCATCTAAATTAGGAAACAGCTTTGGTAAGCCCATTGCTTGAAAAATGCACCAACATTTCAATATCCGGAAGTGGAAGGTAATTGCTTGGTGCAATAATGAGGTATTTGGCAGATGCCTCTCTAACTTGTAATTCAAACGTAAGTCTAACTGCTAAATCTGTTTTACAAGGAATCAGTTTATAACCATCGTTTTCAAATGCTTGTTTTAACTCATCATATTCAAACAGACTATCTTGATCAGCAATTATGATGTGCTGTTTGTGACTGGAAATCACCAGTTTTTTATATTTATCTATCCAGTTACTCATTTACAATGTTTATCATCAATAAGCAGGTTAAATTCGGCACTATTTGTTTAGAAGTTACAAAATTATTTTCCCATTGTTCTTTCTCTTGATATAATCTGTTTAATCTTGATTGCTTAATATTTTCAATGCCAATTCTATGCATCTGCTTTTCCTGAAATGAAAATGACTTTTCCTTATTCGATTTTATTTTATCAGTATTGCCTAATAAGTTGGTTTCAAACTCTTCATATTTTGCTTGAAGAAACGACTCTGATTTTTTTGAAATTGTATTAAATATTTTTTTTGATTCGTCAACTGTCAAGACACCTATACAATCAAAAAAATCATTTTCCTGAATCAACTTATCCCAAATGTTTTGAGCAAAGGCTGAAAAGTTTTCGCCTTCTGATGAGATAAAAATGGGTTGAATGATTTGGCTCGTTTCAAACTGATTTTTTACTTCCAAATTCCATAATGACCATTGTCCAGCTGTTGAATTGCCTTGCTTTAGTTTAACAATTGGAATTTGCTGAGATTCGGTAAAAGGAATAGCATCTATCAACATGCTTTGGATAAATTCATGCTGCAAGGAAATGGGCTCCGGTATTGGATTGTTTACACTTTCTTTGATATTGAACGTGTAAATCCCTTCTTTATGACCGGGGAATTTAAATTTGATACCATCTAATAAACTTTTATAGGCGATACCTTTCGTTTGCAAGTAATTTTTAGTCAGGTTTTCCAACCATTTAGGTAAAGGGCTGTGCTTTATTGCATCTACTTTTTCAGCTTTAATATCTTTGGAATCCATTGTAGGTAAAGCACCTTCTGTGCTTTTGTAATCCCTTAATTTGTATTTAATATCCTCCAGCCAACTACTGCTTTCTTGCTCAAACTTTGCAGGATTTAACAAGGAAGTTAGATATAGTCGGTTTATCTGCTCTCTTTCCAAAGTACTATCTAAAACATCTGCCGTTTTATCAATGCCCAATTGATTGAGTATTTGATTTAATTTCTCTTCAATAACCTCATATACTCGTTTATCTACTGAATTATCAAGCATCATGTTGAAGGCTTGTACTTCATATGATTGACCTATACGGTCTACACGACCAATCCGTTGTTCCAACACCATCGGATTCCAGGGCATATCGTAATTGATGACAATATGTGCAAACTGCATATTCAGTGATTCACCGGCAGCATCGGTACAAATTAGCACTTGAGCACCTTCCTTAAATTGCTTTAGTGCATTCACCCTTTCATCAAAATCCATTGAACCATTTATGGCCTCACATACATATCCACCTTTTTGCTCCAGAATTTTCTTCAACATAAATTGAGTACTGGTGAACTCAGTAAAAATCAGGAATTTTGTTTCCGGATTATTTTCTTTTCTTTTTACCTCAGAAAGTTTTGCTAACAGGTATTCTACTTTAGCATCAGTTTCCTGATCAAGACAGTCTTTGGCATTGCGAATCAAGCCTTGAAGAATACTTAATTCAGTATCATAGTTTGCCTGTGTTTCTTCTACCATCGAAAAAATCTTCTGCTCAAAGTCCATCTCCATCTGGCCTTCAAAGCCAAACTCTTCCATATTACTGATGATGTTCTCCTTGTTAACTTCCTGCCGTTCACCTGACAGCCTGTTTGCCCTTTTTTGCATGGCATCCAATATAGCCTGAGTGGAACTGCTCATCATTCGCTGGAAGAGGATCATAACAAATCCATAAGAATTATTTTTTGTTTGTTGTGCAAGATTAAATCCTTCTACTACATACTTGGTTACTTCTTCATACAATAATTTTTGTTTCTTGTGTTTGATAGCATCAAGAGGAACTTCAATTTTATAGGTATGACGTTGGTTAAAAAGTTTTTTACCATTGTAGTCTATAGCCTGTCTTTTTTCTGTTCTCACTACATAAGATTCCAACTCAGGTATTGTTGGCATTCCTTCACCGGCAAATGCATCTGCATTCAACAATTGAAGAATTCGGCGGAAATGATCACTCTTACCTCTGTGTGGTGTTGCAGAGAGCAATAGCACATTGGGTATGGCATTGCATAATACATCGGCCATTTGGAAACGTCCTACCTGTGTACTGCTTCCGCCTACTTTGTGGCACTCATCAATAACCAATAAGTCAAATTCAGCTTCTAACACACTTTGTATTCGATAGCGGTTGTGCTCCTCCACTTTTTGCTTGCTCCAACCTTGGCGAGTTTCAATGGGCTTTAATGCGTCCATGGAAACAATTATCTGGTTATGTTGAGTAAACAGGTTTATTTCATTGTCCATATCCAGCCTTGAAAATGTACGACTGAGTGTATTAATGTAATCGGTATCATAAATATGGAAGAGTTCATTGAAGTGCTTCTTCATTTCCTGTTGCCATTGACCCATCGCAGATTTTGGAACTACTATCAATGTACGTTTGGCAATGCCTCTTAACTTGAGTTCTTTTAAAATTAAACCTGTTTCTATTGTTTTACCCATGCCCACTTCATCAGCAATAAGGAAACGAAGGAACTGTCCAGCCATCACTTTTTCCAATGCTAATATTTGATGAGGCAATGGCACAATATTGCTTTCCAACGGTGCCAGCATAGACTGGTTGGCCATTTCGCCCTTTATTTTAGCGGCGATTGCTAAAAAGCTGATTTTAGAATCGGAGTATAAGGAAAATTGCTCTTCTAGCTGATCAATTTTGGTGTCGAGTATCTGCCCGTTTTTCAGAATCTTTATTTTGGCTTTCTCAATTCCAAATATTTTGCTTAATTCCAAAACCTCCGCATCTTCCTTATTGTACAATACCAAATCACCTGTTTTAAAAGGATGGAGTTGTATTTCGCTGATGCTGCCTGTTGCCACTACTCTAGATCCTTCTGTAATACTAAAATGGTCAACAGTGGTAATTCCTTCTATTTTTTTAGGATGCAGAATTTTAATTTCAACTTTTGCATGGTCACCCGGTTTGATGCTATTACCTTCTAAAATGGTTATAACACAATCAGATATTCTATCCCCTTCCCACCTGAAAGTAGGTCTATAACCAGAATAAACAGGGTTTTCCCGTCCAGCTTCTGAACTTTGCTTTAGCTTTATATTGGCAATTATTTTCATTTTTAATTCAGATTTACGGGAGTTAGGTTTACGATTGCTTCATTAAAATTGTCCAGAAATTGTTTGTCAATACTCACTGCATTACAATCATCTAATCGCATTACATCATTACAGAAATGCTGGATATTCAACACAACTTGCACTAAGATATATTGCACTTTGTCTATTCGCATTACTATCTCCCGACCATAGTAGTGACCACAATCTTCAGATGTAGCAAATTGCTTTGCCTCAAGCGACCTTTCAGTGCATCTGAAACGATTGCCCTGGGCAATGATATCGTCATATTCACGCTGTGTGACTGCTCTATATAAAATGCACTCCTTCATTTACACTCTATCTTTAGCAATATCGTAATACATCAGCAATTGTTCATCTTCCAACAAAATATTTTGCGGAATCATATCGCCAAGTGTTACGATGGTTTTAAAATCTTTTTGCTCCCAACTATTTTTGAAACCTGCTCGTAAGGCTTCTACCCGAACTTCTTTGAGTTTTTTTGCTTTTGGCTGGCTGATGGCTGTTACATATCCTGTAAACTCTTTTAGCAATACTTTAGAACGCAATGCTTCCCTATCTTTTGCTTCATTAGGGTCTGGAGTACGCCACTTGCCATCTGCTTCTAGAATAAAGCTTTCATTGAGTATATCCTGTAATTCCGGTAAAGTATCGCCCTTTCGAAGCGATTGCGTAGCAATTCGAAAATCAGGCATTATATCTTGGTATTTCTGTGACTGCTTTCGAAGCCTGTCTTTTAGCCAGACAATAGCATCACTTTCATTAGTGACGATTAAAGACAATTGCACCATATTTGGTGCTTTTGCTTTTTTCTCATCATACTCAGCCGCTTGTTCTGCTGTAAAGAACATCCCATCTCGTTCAATAAATCTTTGTTTCAAGCCTTCTTGAAATTCCTTTGCATCTATTGGAATAGCTAACCCATTCATTAAATAATAGGTAATTAGTCTATCATGCAAAATCTTAGGGCTTCTTTCAATAATTACTGTAGTATTATTTTCCTTCTGGAGGTGAATTGGTAAATGATTTAAATGCTCATTCACAAATCCCCAAACCACTATATCATTTTGGTTACTTTTAAAATTCAAATCAAAATTCTCAGAAGGCTTATAGCAACTTATAACCAAGTCTTGTTTTACTGCTGTAGCAGTAGTCACAGCTTTAAAACTGCCTTGTTGCTTATCAAGTGCAGCAACATTTGCAATTATAAAACCAGCTCGTTGTAATGCAGTTTGTATCCCATTCCACACGGCTGCACTCGTATTGCTAAATTCTACCGTCATCCATTTATTGGGCTTTAATACTCTATGAAGTTCTTTAAAACAATCAAGCATAAGATTTTGATAGTCCAGGGTTGATTTACCTTGCGATCTGTTTTCAATAGCTTCTTTCTTATTATTCGTTAAAACTTTCAGCCACGCTTCCCACATAAAATTCAATTCAGAATACATTATATTAGCCCCAAAAGGCGGGTCTGTAAAAATGTAATCAACAGAATTATTTTTAATACCAAGAGTTGTCGAGGAATTTGTATATATAGCTGAAGTACTATTATTCTCCTTTATGAGTAAAAATGCAGCCGTGAAATCTTTCAGTTTTCTTTCCAATTGATTGAAAATATTATTCTCCTGAGGAGTTGCACATATGTAATAGGTACCAGAAGTAGTACCACCCTTGCCATTTGCTCGCCATCTGTAAAGCCAAGATGAGTTTTGAAGTATAGAGGTTATTAATAGATTAATCCGATTTTTGACATCTGAATATCGAGCTAGAGCAGAAATAATTATTAAAGTTCGTTTAGGAAACAGTTCAGATACATCGTTTATCATTTCATTTCTCAGCCGGCTTATTTCATCTCCAGGGATTATCTCATTAATAGGGAACCATGATTCTATAAGTAATTCTTCTATTTTTCTTTGGTTAGCTAAGTCATTTAAGTCAGGTTTTTTATCAAAACGCTTGCCGTCAAATGTATAATTGATCAGAACTGGTGTTCGCTTTTTCTGACTTATGGTTTTCTTTTTATATGGATTATAAACTGTGGTTATAGCATCAGAAACAGTACGCTTGGTATGAATAGTCTTACATTTTTTACATTCAAACTCTTCATTAACTAAATCATTTTCATGATCTACTGCTGAATCCCAAAATATTATTTCGGCATTACAATTACCACAGGTATAAACATCACTCCATATAATGTAATTTATGTACCCCTTTTTATTTTCTTTGTGATTGGTTTCATAAATCCAATTATATTCTATTTTTAGTTTATCAATTAGTGCATTAATACTATTATTAAAAACAGCTACATCAATAGAATTATTATAGTTATACGAAATAAAAGTCGCAATGGAACTAAGATCACCACAAACTGATTTTCTCAATCCCCAGGTCGGTTTTACACCATATATTTTTTTAAAGTCGTCTTCTATTTTGAATTTTTCCTCAGAACTTGGATTACCACAAAAATTTGCTGCAACACCTGTCATTCCAGTTCCAGCAAAACCGTCTAAAACGATATCACCAGGTTGTGTATAATGAAGTATATACCTCATAATGGCAGGGTGAGGCACTTTTGTATGATAACTATGAGCATTATAGATTGGATTATTCTTGCCTTCGCTTACATCACTTGCATAAGGTATATCTACGTGAAAATCCATTTTTCTCCCGCTAATATTTTTTTTCTCCTTTTCCCATTCTGCAATAAAATCATTTAGCCAAGGGTTAGGGCAGGCAGTGTAGTATGGTGGGTCGCTTAGGTTAATAATATCCTCATCTTCCCCGATAGGGAAGCCCTCTATTTTTTTTAACTCCGGTAGTTTTGTACGCAGTTCATTGCGGAAGTATTCTCTACGTTCTTCTTCAGAGTTAAATGCATTGCCGAGACATATTATTTTTTCCATTATACTCTGTCTTTAGCTATATCGTAATACATCAGCAACTGCTCATCTTCCAGCAAAATATTTTGCGGAATCATATCGCCAAGTGTTACGATGGTTTTAAAATCTTTTTGTTCCCAACTGTTTTTGAATCCCGCCCGTAATGCTTCTACCCGAACTTCTTTGAGTTTTTTAGCCCTGGGTTGGCTGATTGCTATTACATATGCACCAAACTCTTTTAGCAAGACTTTGGCACGCAATGCTTCTCTGTCCTTAGCTTCATTAGGGTCTGGAGTACGCCATTTACCATCATCTTCCTGAATAAAGCTTTCATTGAGTATATGCTGCAATTCCGGCAATGTATCACCCTTGCGAAGTGATTGCGTTGCAATGCGAAAATCAGGCATTATTTCATTATACTTTTCTTTTTTCTTTCTTAACCTTTCTTTCAACCATTCAATAGCATCGCTTTCATTTGTGACAATTAACGAAAGTTGAATTAGTTGAGGGGCTTTTGACTTTTTCTCATCGTACTCGGCTGCCTGTTCCTTGTTGAAATACATTTCGTCTATTTCAACAAATCTCTGTTTTAAGCCTTCATGAAAATCTCTTGCATCAATTGGCACTGGCAATCCTCTAACGATAAAAAATGAGATTAATCTATCTAAAATAACTTTTGGATTTCTTTCTAAAATTGCAAACGTTTGATTGTTGTGTTTTAAATGCACAGGCAAGTGTTTTAGATGTGTTTCCACAAATTCCCAAATTGAAAGCTCTGCATTGCCTGAAATAATTTTCTCAACAAATCCTTCCTCAGGTTTGTAGCATGAAATGATGAGGTTTTGTTTTACTGCTGTTGGCCCAAGCATTGCATGTAAACCACCACGAGTATTATCAATAGCCGTAACAGATGAAATTATGAAACCAGCTCTTTGTATAGAGTTTTGGATTGCATTCCACACTGCTGCACTTGTGTTGCTAAACTCAACAGTCATCCATCTACCTGATTTTAATATACGGTAATACTCCCTGAAACTATCAGTCATTAAGTTCTGATAATCAAGAGTGCTTTTACCTTGTGTCTTATTCTGAATTGCTTCCTCTTTATTATTTGTTTTAACCTTTAACCAAGATTCTGATAGAAAATTTAATTCAGAGTACATAATATTTGCACCAAATGGAGGATCTGTAAAGACATAATCAATACTATTGTCCTTAATAATATTTTTTGTTGCTGAATGAATTGAACCAGGTGAAAAATTTAAACCTACAAATGCTTTTGCTATTTTTTTCTTTTGGAATGTGTATTGGTCAAGACTATTATTTTCAACGTAAAAAGGTGGTATATATAAGGTATTTGCCATTGGTCCAACTAAGGCTCTACTTCCATGTTGGGGCATGTAACGGTTCATGTTCGTTAGCTTTGGAAGCATCGATGTCAATACAAAAATTAAATTTTGAGATGAATCATAGCTCCTTGCATAATCGAAGCATTTCGACAATAAAATCAAATTAGATTTTGAATAAAACTGATGCACATTAGTAATTCCAACTCTATATGGGTCACTTGATTTGTCGCCTTTAACGATGAAATCAGATGGAACCCAAGATGTTATTATCTCAGCTTCAATCTTTTCGATTCTTAATATATCCTTTTGGTCAGGTATTTTTTCATTTCTTTTTGTGCCTAATGAATAGTTTATAAGAACAGGAACATATTTAATTTTACTAATTGTAGTTTTAAGAAATGAATCATAATATGTTATTTTTACTTTTTCACAATCTCCTTTTTCTAATTCCGAATCACAATTTGAACAATTGAATTTTTCGGAAACACTACCTGTTTTATAATCTACTGTTTCTTTATAAAGAATTAACTCTGTATTGCAATTAGGGCACAGAATACATTCACTCCAAACTGTATAATTAATTTTGCCTTTAATTTTTTCGGTGTGATTGGTTTCAAACATCCATTTGCATTCCTTTTCTACTTTTTCAAATAAAGAATCTGAATCATCCAAAAACTGGTTTAAATCAATCTTTGAATTGTAGTTATGTGATATGAATGAGGCGATTGGCGAAAGGTCACTTACTACAGCATGTCTTCTTCCCCAAGTAGGTAATTTTGCAAATGCAGATTTCCATTCGGATTCAATTTTATGCTTGGATTCAAAATCAGGATTTTCACATGCATTAGCTGCAACACCACACATTCCTGTGCCTGCAAATGCATCTACAACAATATCTCCAGGTTGAGTGTAATGAAGTATAAATCTCATAATTGCAGGATGAGGAACTTTCGTATGGTATGAGTGTGCATTATATACAGGATTATTCACCCCTTCTTTTACATCATGCCCATACGGCTCATTTACTACAAAAGACTTACTTCTAAGTTTATTATTTTCTTTCTCTTTTTCCCATTCGTCAATAAAATCGTTTAACCACGGGTTAGGGCAGGCTGTGTAATATGGTGGATCGCTTAGGTTAATAATATCCTCATCTTCCCCAATAGGAAAGCCTTCTATTTTCTTTAACTCCGGTAGTTTAGTACGCAGTTCATTACGGTAGTATTCTCTTCGTTCTTCTTCAGAGTTAAATTCTTTGCCAAGGCATATTATTTTTTCTTGTTTGCTCATGCTACTTTACTTGATGATGATACGAACCTTGTTTCTTTCTTTGCCTGCACATAAACCATCAATGTAACTGGTGAGTATGTCAATAGCTTCTTGTGGCGTCAATGGCTTATTCAACTGTTTGCGGATGTCGTCCATCGTTATTTCTACCTTATCAATACCTTGGGCAAATTGTGCTATTAAATTTCTTAGTCTTGTAGCATTATCGGCGGTTAGTTCCACCTTACCGGTTCTGAAATCTTCTACCAGTTACTTATCGTTTGCATTCAGAATATCCATATTTTCCTGCACTGATGGGTCTTTGAATACCGAACGCATAGCAATGGTCCATTTTTCTAAAATACTATCCAACTGCTCTTCCAACTGATGGATATTGAAAGTTGGTTTGCCATAATATTCTCGTGGATTAAAATCATGGTAAGGTTCTGCCAATACTTTTGCTTTGGTTAATGAGGCATCTGCTTCCCGCAGTGAGGTAATGCTGTTTACCCAATTTTGATATTCGGTAGCAGTAATAAATTCAGAATCTTTTACAATGTCGCAGATTCGTTTTTTCTCACTCCCCAATATCCGTACTTTAGCCAAATCATCTTGTTTAGATAAACGGCACTTGGTGTATTGGTTTAAGTAGTAATCAGCATAGCGGTCAATCAATGAATTAAGCAATGCTTCATATTTTTTTATGTCTGCTTCTTTGTTCGTTGCCAGTACTTCCGGCAATTGGTCTATTGCGGTTTTCATTTCATCAAACAATGGTTTTTCCTGTTCCACTACATACGATTGTGCAGTGTACAAGTAGCCTATCATTTTTTCAAACTTTTCTGCTTTTTCTTGGAGCTTATCTACCAAAGTGCAATGAGGCCAAGCCTTGAAAGCAGTAGTTAATTCCTGTTCCGTAAATTTGAATGCTTTTAGTTTGCCATAAGAGTTGTAAGATTGAATACTATCCAGCATATTGCCTAATGCTTCTAATTCTGTTTTCATTGCAGTACTATCCGCTTCACTTAGTAAGGATACATTACGGCATTTTAAACCTTGTACTACAGTAGCTTTTGTTTTAACTACTCGTTCGGCTTTTGTTTTAGATTCAGTAATAATCTTGCTAATGGTTTCTGGCTTTTCCAATTCGGAAGTATAATCAGGCAATCCCAAACAAGTAAATAATGCCTTCAAGTTTTTAATGGGAATTCCTTGTGGCTGCTTGATGTGCTGAAAGGTGAAATAATCTTCTTCGGTAAGAGACAGCACTGTTTCAATATTGGTAGCAAAAGGTTTTTGCTTCCTGACCAATTGATTTCAATATCACCTTTGTATGCTAAAGCAGCCAATACAATAAATTCTAATTGGTAGTCGATATTAAAATCAACAGAATACCAGAGATTAGCAGGAGCATAATGAGCCCAAATAATATCAGACCTGTTTAACACTGCTGTATCACCGGCTTCCTTCATTTTTTTCTTAATGCTTTCTGCATATTTACTATTGTCGCTTACAATGTTTTGCCCACTCCACAAACCAAGACCACTTAAAATGGCTTCACCATTTCTATTAGGACTGGATGGGTTTGTAATTTTCTTTAAGGCTGCGTTTATAGTACCATTGTAATTATCTTTTGATAATGGAAGCTGCAAATCCGTAAATGCAGGATAGTGTGGGAACTTATCATTAAAGGCTTTATTCAACACCTTTGATGCCACACTGCGGAAAATCATTTCTTTGGTAGAGCCTTCACCGGGTAGCGGAAAAGACTTGAGTGTTTTACTATCGCCTTTGTAAATCACTTTGGTTTTATCGGCATATTCTTTATCGAATAAGACAATGGCTTTACGCTGATATTCTTCAATTTGACTACTGAATAATGCTTTTTGATTGGTAGGTGCTGAACCATGTTTTGCTTTAGCTGCACCATATAAACAGATAACATCTTTGAACTCATCTGACAAACCTGCTACATCAAAATATACTTCGTCTGATTCATCATTTCTGTTGATGGAATTGAATAATGGGCAAAAGAAAATATAGTATTGCTGTATTGGTTCTGTGGTGCTTCTTTCATTCGGGTTGCCAAAAAAGATATATCCTAAACGGAAACTCTTTTTGTCTATCCATTCTAAAGAGTGCTGCCATATTTTGAAACCAGAACGGTAAGAATCTTGTTGAATTTCTAACACATATTGAAGAAAGTCGAAATAGTATTGGTCTGCCTGGTCGGTGTCTTTCTTGATTACTTCATCCGCATAATCACGAATTAATTGTGGAATATTGATACCGCCTTCAGTACGAATATAAAAATCGGAACTCACTGTGTCTTGGTCAACATACTGACCTGCTGTGGCGGTAACCAATTGTTTGGCTGTGCTATCAATTGCCGCCAAAAGCAATTCCGGTTCATCTACTTTTGGGATGCTTACACATAAATCCTCTTTTAAACTATGAGCACTTGCACCATTTCGTTTATCTAAATCGTCACATAAAATACGAATTGCCAATGCCTGAGCAATGCTTTGAGCAATATCTTTTCTATTGGCTCTGGCACCTGTGAAATGATTTGTAATCCTTCCTGCAATAATATCTACTTTGTCACGAACCATTCTGATGTCAGGAATGGCAAGCATAGCAGGGTTGCTGGCAAGGTCGGGCCAATAGGTATCGTAAGTAATTAAACCAGGATTGTTTGTAGGAACTTCTTTTTCTAAAATATCTTCAAACTTTACAGAAAGTACTTTCAAGATTTCACGCTGGCTTTTACCATGCTTTATTTTCTCGAAGTAACTCACATAATTGGGATGAACAGGGAAGAGATCAATAAATTCGTTGAGGTTGGTATTAATACCTTCAAATAGATGAGCAAATTTTAAAAGATGCTCCCTGATTTTTGATTTTTGATGCAAATCCTTTTTAAGCAAACGTTCCTTAACCACATAAGATACATCTTCTTTAGTAATGTTCAAATCGGAATATCGGTCTTCAATTTTGTTGAGCATATCTGCCTGAAACTGAAATGCAGGTGAACGATATAGCAATTCCTGCACACCAAACATTAGTTTGAAACGTGAATTATCACAAGCTTCGCCTAACTGACGTAATAGCATCAAATCGTTGTGAAGTTCTGTTGGTTTTCTTCCTTTCAGGTATTCCAATAACTCATCCATAACAATAAGGAAATGATGCTTTGGGAACTTGGCTTCAAACTCTGCCATCATCTGTTGAATCAATTCCTTCCAACTGAAATTTGAATCTGCATCAAATTTATAATCAACACCTTCTTTCTTTAGATAACGTTCAATCTGTGCAAAAACAATATCTTTTAATGGCTTGTCTGTACCAATTTCAAAACGCAGTACTTTGTACTTTCCTGCTATTGGTTTGAAAACTTTTCTTAAATCTTCATTCTGAATATGCTTTACTAAATCAGCATTCTCAGCAATGGCAGAAACCAATGACATTAAGTGAGATTTACCCGTTCCGTAACTACCAACTACCTGAATACCTTTTGTTTCATAAGTTGGTTCTGTTACCAAGTTTTTAATTATTATTTCTCGCAAATCTTCTTGCATTTTCTTTGAGAATACAAATGTTTTCACAAGGTTTTCTGCTACTGATAATTCACTGGCATTTACCAGTTTTACTACTGTAGTAATAGGTTCAAATTGTATAAGTTCTTTATATTGCATATTGCAGGTTTTTTAATTGCGATTCTGAAAAGTCTAAGAAGAAATTATTTTTTTGTGTAGGCCATATTAATCTGTCAGGAATATCAGATTGGTTATCCCAAATGATAATTAGTGATGCTGATTTTGAAAATTCTTTTAAAAGCTGGACAGCATTTAATTTAAGTGCAGGCTCCATAAGAATGCCTAAATTGTAAATAGCTAATACATCATTACCCATGCTATTGATTTTCGACTTATGCTTATCTAATAGCTTTTTTGTGTAATCGTACACATCAATATTTAAATAGCTGAAATCCTCCAAGCCATCAATGTAGGTTGCCAATTCTTTACCTATGTTGATTACATTAATGTTTTGAGATTTGACAAAAGCGATTTTATCTGTCAACTCATTAGCATTACACATTAAAGTGCATAGCTTAAAGCGGTCAGCAGTTGTAGAAATATCATTTATCGAAAAGGTACTCATCTTTTTACTTCTTGCGCTTTTTAAGGTTTATTTTCTTGTCTGCTACCTGCATGGCTTCATTTGCAAATTTTTCATCTTTTACCACTGCATATATTTGGTCGGCAAGCCAAAGGGTAAGCAATTCTTCTACATCTGCTTTGAGTATTTGGGCTAATAATGGGATTTGCTCTTTCTTTAATTGCCTGTCACCTCGTTCTACTTTGCTAATAATAGAAGTGTCCACATCCAATTGAGAAGCAAGCTGCCGCAGAAGCAAATTTTGCTTCGTTCTTAGCTCTCTTATTCGTTCACCAAACTGTGTTGCCATTATAATATTATTGTCTTGACAAATATTGGCTAATATAAGAAAAGAAAAACAGAAATAATTATTTTAATATGTATTTTTTTGCAAAGATTGCAAAGGTTGCAAGGCTTGCAATTTATGTTAATAGTGTTGCTTTCCACCAATAGAAGAAAGACTCAGGGCTTGATTTTTTTAATTTTTGCAGTTTTGTATTATGCGGAGCTTCAATAATTGCTTCTGCTATTTGTTGCGGATTGCTGAATTTTTCAAAGGTGGTTTGATTTGTTGCAATCAAACGTGCCTATAAGCCGCTTTTGCCGCATGTGGTATTGCTTTCTCAGATGGTAGTTTTTTGAGAATATAAAACGCTCAATAGCTCTTATACCTTTCATCAATTCTTCAAAGTTGCATTTGCCATCCGTACCGCGGAGCGAAATGCAAAGAGAAGTTTGGTAAATATCATTTAATATATCATCCGCTGTTGCCTCTTTTAAATTACGATATACTATTTCTGTTTTTGCAATAGTATTGAACGTCGTTTTTATAGTTTCTAAATCATTTACCACATCAAACAGGTTTCCAATATCGTACAACTGCTTAATAATTTCCATACTTTTAGAATCTTCATTCTTGAAGTATGGAATACCTGTTGTTTCCGGTGCAAAGGCAGTAAGTTTATCGCCCAGCAAATCTTCCAATGATGGCATGTTTACTAATGCCGGTTTGCCTTCATTTATTACAAACTGTGATTTAATTTCTTTTACTGAGATATTTGTATAATGGTTTGCTTCAAATAAGATATCCAACAAAACATAATCTTCTACTATACTGCTTTTATGAATAGGTGTATAGTAGAATTTGTAATGAGCTTTTTCAATGTTTGACCCGGTGCTGCGTTGTTGCAACTCCATTCTATTGAATCCCTGTGATTCAATAAATGAGTTTAGCCGTTCATCTAAATTTTCCGGTGTTTTAGAAATGATAATATCAATATCGATAGATAATCGCTTTGCTGAATCCATCAACAACATCAATGCTGTGCCACCTTTGAATATGAAAGGTATTTCTGTATTTGCCAAGCCTTCCAATAGCAATAAGGCACGGATTACCTTTTCTACCAATATCTTGTCGGCATTCCGATTGACTTTGGATACTTTTTCTATCCACTCTGCTGTAAGTGTTTCTTTGCTTATCATATTATACTATAAAATGGCATATTATTTAGTTTGCTGCCGAAATTTAGAAACTTTATTTAAATAATTATCTAATGCCTCTTTCTTGCGTTTCCTGTCTGCATAACGAAGCATGCGATTTTCATTAATGGTGTATTTATCAAACGCTGCTTTAAAAATAAACTGCATTTCGCTTCCCTGCTGTGCTGCAAATATTATTTCATCTGTAAAAATATCTACCAGTATTTTCTCAATGGTTGTTGTTTCTACATTTTGTATTTTTTGTGTAGGTGCTTCAGATACTAATGATTTTATAATGATGGTTTCGTATTCTCCTGAAGCGTAGCGACTCAGAATATCAGCAGACGGATCTAAATAAATATTTTTATTTTTTTCTTTAAGAAAATAAAAAACAGATTCCATAGAATCTTTTTCAACCTCTACTAATGTATAGAATCTGCCCGGCTGATGTAACATAAATTCATTCAACACTATTGTATTCCAAATGCAGGTTTGTAAGAAAGGAAATTGTTTATGTATACTATTATAGACTTTCTTGATTTTGGGTGTTATTTGAGGTATAAAAACTTTCCCTTCTCCTAATGTAAACTTTCCTCTACCTATCCGTGAAAGTATGCCTGATTGTACTAATGAATAAACCCGCCAATTGACAGTAGAAGGTTTTATATTAGTTTCAAATTCTTTGTAGAATAGCATTATTTGATTATTTCCAAAGACTTTTATGTCTTTGAAGTGCATTTGTAACAGTTCAATATTTAGTTTATCGTTTGAGATAATACATCCATTTATATGCAAATATACGAAAACTATATTTTGGCAGCAAATGGAAAATGCTGTCGAAAATTTGAAATAATTCAGGGTTTGATTAATAATAAGTTATAGTTAAACAAAACTAAAGCAAAGTCTGCAAACATTGCAGAGAGAAAGTTTATGTTTTTTTATAAAAGCCTGATTTTAATTTAGTTATAGATTTACCCAACGCTGCTTTTAAGATATTATCAGTCGTACGAGCAGAGAGGGTAAACGATTTACCTATTTCTGTAGCTTGTTTACGGGTAAATTCATCGGCAGGGCATCAAAGAATTTTCGTTTGCTATCGCCGGACAGGAACAGCATTTTATCGTCCTGTTTAGGTAAGTTGTTAAACATTAATATGTTGTGCTGCAGGTAGGTTTGAGTAATCAGCAGAGCTGTATTAAAATCCTGTTCGTTGCAATACATTTCTTCAGTGATTTCGGCATTCTCCACTTTCCGCAATGCGGTGAAGACCATGCATAACCGAAAAGTGATTAACCCTAAACGAAAGACAATACTTGCCGCGTCTTCACCTGTAAATATGGTTACATCGGATAGTATGCTTCTAAAAGTATTGTTCAGCTGATTCCATTGTTCGGTACTTAACAGTACTTCTGTTGGACTGTGTTCCAAAAAACTGATACTTTCCATCAGGATTACAGCCAATTTATCGAAGTGGTCGTTATAAATAACAGCCTTGTTTTGAGGTGATGGGTCCTGCCATTCTATTTCATTTTTATAGGCATAAAATAAGAATCGGCTAAATAACCCATCTTCTGCGGATGCGATTAATTTCGGAGCCTGAGCAGGTGTACCTGTTAATGTAATTGCCAAGCGAGGTTCGTTGACTTCTATAAACTCATTGTTGGTTTTGCGAGAAACGGATATTTTCTCGTGATGGAATGCTGCCCGCATGATAGAGGAGTAATCGCCCCAGTCTTGTTTTTTGGTGCTGCTCATGGTATCGGCTTCCGTTTCACAAATAATACCCTGTCCGTCATTGGCTTGCAGGTGTTCTATGATTCTTGCCTGACTGCAATTGGCAGGGATAAATACAATCTTAAACGGAGGTTCTTCTGGTTTTTCCGGTAATGGTTCGTCTTTTTTACGTTTATGTTGTTGGTTTTTATAATCCATCATTTCCAGATCATATTTCTTCTGTAATGATTTGCTCTCTTCCAATACCTGCTGATGGTACTTGTCGGCTAAGCGTTTGGCATTTTTCAGAACTCCTTTACCACTGGCTGCCGGTGCAATAATGAATGTGTAGAGGTGCGGATAGACTCTTTCCTGCGCATATACACCCGTCACCTTTGGCAGACATCCGCTCAGGATAGCTATGGCACCTGTGAAAAAAACATCTCTTTTACGGCTGTCTGATAAAGAGCATCTTTCAGGATTTCAGGCAGATGCTCATATACCTCTTCCGATATAGTGGGTGTGTTTTTTAGGAAATCTTCTTCCCATTCCTCCTCATTTCCGGAACTTTGCAAATGGTTATTTATATTTTTATATGGTGTTTGCGAATCGCCAGAGGCGATTTGCAGTTTTGCAGTCTTTGCAATGTTTGAAAATTTAGCAAACTCTATTGCGTGATGTTTGTATGCGCTTCTTACAACTTCCATAATTTCTCTTTCAGGAAGGTCAAAATGCTCTTTGCAATATTGAATAGTATCCATTTCTGACAACCCAGCGCGATTGCAGTTAGATCCCAACAGATACATGTAATTATTACGGTTTCCATGATTATAGTTTGATTTTAGATTAGTGAATTGAATTTGTTGATTGAAAATGAAGGCTGTGTTCAGGTTTTCAGGTTCCTCGGGTTGTGTCTGAATATTGGTACAGGCTTTCCTGCTCTGTATTCCTGATTCCTGTTTCTGATTGGGGCAATGCCACTTCAAACTTTTGATAATTGAGGTTCTTATACAGATTCGGGTCGCAGCTCATAAAGCAAAGCCTTGTAATGTCTTTACAACTTGGGTCTGATTTTAATCCAGTAGCCTCTTCATAGTATTTCTGCACCTGCTGATAGGCGGTATCGTGGTGTTCCATTCCTGTATCCACTTCGATAAATACTTTCAGACCGTTTCCGCTTGGACTGATAAAACACATAAATGTGTAAGGAATGCCAGAGATTACCTGAAACGCATTTTGCAGCTGTTCGGGAGTGAGTTTATCAAAGTCCAGGTGGAGGAACCCGGTGTATCTTTCCAAGTGAGTCAGCAATCGTTTTTCTTTGAATAGACCTGATGGCGTGAATGCCAGCAGTCGTTTCTTTTTATTGGATGCTTCTTCGGTTTTTCCTTGCACTACCAGTGAGCGGATTTCTTCTACTTCAGATTTGTATTTATCAGAAGCTATCCAATTTGAGATAATTACCAAGGATTTGTCCTCTACGGGTACAGCAAAGTTTTTGAAGATGGTGCATGCTGACATGGCTACTTAGTTTTAGGTGAAGTATTGGTTTTGAAACGGGTGACACGGGTGAAGTTGTCTGTGACACTTTCTTCCAGTTCTTCGGATGTTTGCTGCCGGTTGCGCTGCAACCAAAAATCTAATTCTTCCCTTCGGAAATACAGCTTTTTGCCCTGCGGGCAGAAGTGCGGGATTTGTTTTGCACTTGTGAGTTTGTAGAGATGTGATGGACTTACATCTAAATACTTACATGCTTCATTAAAGTTGAGTACTGTTTTTTGCAGCATGTTTTGCTCATCCAGCTTTTGCGCTATTTCGGTGAGCTTGTCGAGGATTAAAATTTCGTTAGCCATTTTACTATCATTTTTTTATTGTGAAAAATCTGATGGTAAAATTCAAGTAATGGCTAAAGTATAACCTTGAGCTATTTATTACTCAATGAGAAAACTCAAGGAACTCAATGTTTTTTATTGCAAATGTTTGAAAATCTTATCTATATCTTCTTTTAGTTTCGGGTTTTCTATCTTGCTTGAATATAGATTCTGGGCAGTAATTAATACTCCATTTTTTGAATAGAATGATTCTGTTTTTTCAATAGAAATAGGTTTGAGATTTGAAAATACAGGCTTTAGTTTATCAATGATATATCTGAAAATTGCAGTTTCACAATTCAACCGAATTTTAATTGATTTTGGTTTTATTTCTTTAGAAGTTAGTATATTAAATAAATCATTTAAGCTCGTTGTATCCCCATCTATTAAATCGGTTAGTTTGTCAAGCCTGCTTAAAGCTGATTTTAATTTTTCAATATCACCATTGAAACCAAAGTTTAGTTTTTTCTTATCAGTTTTTGTCTGAATTGTATCTGATGCTTTTCCCAAAAAGTTAATTTCCTTTATATCTGATAATGATAAGCCTAATTCTAACAGATAAAAATCTTCTACTGAAATAACTTGTTCTAATACCTCTTTATGAACTTCCTGAACACTGAAATACAATGTGATTAGACTGTGTTTCAGGTATAGTAAAACGAAATTGGAAAGATTATTTTCTATATCCTCTTCTTCAAAACCTCTTTCCAGTATTTCATTGAATACTTGTTTGGTTAGAGCCTTGATGTTTTTTAGTAAAATATTCGTATTATAAATAATTTCAACCTTACTATTCCAATTGTCGGATTTTAGCAGGAAAGCATTGAAGACTCGAAGTATTTCTTTGCTGATAAGTAATGTGTAATATTTAGTGATGACGTCTTTAAAATCCGGCAGATCAGTAGAAAAATATAAAGGTGTTATTGAAGATGCGCTATTATGCTTTTTATCTAGCCATTTTGAAAGTTCCGGGTAATCCTCTACAAGTATCTTAATCTGTTGCTTTAAATCATCCAAATATTTTGGTTCTTTACTTCCAGTATTTCTAAGTTTTTCTGCAATGTTTTTATGCCCTGTATCCATTATCCAGGGTCTAAGTTCCTTATGCAAAATGCTATTTAGTATTTTGATTTCCATCATCCTTAAAGTCAGTGAGTAAATTTGCGTATTCTAATTTTACATCATCGGTAAAGCTGTCAAGATAATTTTCTGTAGTTACTAAAGAACTGTGCCCTAAACTTTCCTTAATGAAATCCGATGAAATGCCTTTTCTTTTTAGCATTGTACTAAAGGAATGCCTTGCAACATAAGTGCCGAGCTTCTGATCTATTTCTAACGCTGATTGTACGTTTTCCATTCTCTTATTTACCCATTTTATAAATCTCTTGCAGCGATGCTTCACCGTTACAGGACTTAAATCAGGTTCTAAAATAGGAAATAGATAAGGATTTTTCTCATCTGTGCTTTTCCACTTTTCAATTATCTCAAATGCTCTTGGCGTTAAACCTACTTTGATAGGGCGTAAATCTTTCTTCTTTGTGCGTTTGGTTTTCTGACGGACGAACTGGAGCAAGTTGCCTTTTATGTCTTCGGGCTTTAATTCAATAATGTCTGCAAAGTT
>JADKDL010000039.1 GCA_016714605.1 Bacteroidales bacterium
AGGAGTTGAAAAAGGGATACAGCCATTAATTGGAAGTTGGAACAAAATTATGATTGCTGCATGGGTAGAATTACTTATGGATAAAGGCTATTTTCAGCTAGAATATAAACGTAGAAAAAGGAGACAGAATTGTGTAGAATTTTCAAAAACAAGATATAAAACGAATATAAAAGTACAGATGATGAGCAAAGAAGATGACAACCGGAAAACACATAAAACGAAACTAGAAAAACACTTCAAATAGCGTACTGATACGTACTAGTACGTCAAATTTAAAAATTGCTGAAACCCTTATCTGTATTACATTTCAGAGCCTTTTTATACAGGTACGTTCCTCATTTTTTGCTTTTCCTACACCACTGTTAATAAGAATTTAGCATAGAAAATTAAAAATCTATGCAACAATCAATTTCTATTAACTTATCACACACAGAGTTTACCGAACTTATCACTGGTGCCATCAACACAGCTATAGATCGTCGGATAAAACCAACGGATCAAGACGAACTATTTACCGATGCGCAGGCAAGAAAGTATTTAAAATGCAGCAGCGTATTTCTTTGGAAAAGACGCAAAGAAGGTAAGATTATAGCTGTTAATGCAGGAAAGAAAATTCTTTATCCTAAGTCATCTCTTGACAGCTACCTGCAACTAAAAACAACTGGAGGTAGCAAGTGAATACTACCCCCAGAAAATCTTTGAATCCTGATAAGTTCAAAGATAACGAATTAAAAGCAGTACACCTGTTTTTACAAACAAATATTGCCACAGCAACAGAGGTGGCAGTAGCATTATCAATTCACAGGCCTAACCTTTGCCGCTATAAAAGGTTTTGGGAAAAGCGGGGCGAACTGGCAGAAGTAAAGAAAGGAACATGCCCGGTTACTAAGCACCTGGCATGTTTTCTTACTACCAATAAGGCATTATTTCCCGATACACTTCAACTTACATTATTTGATGCCGGGGAGGGCAATCGGTATGAGTAACGGAATGAAAGAACTATACAGGCTATCGCATGAAATGAAGAGGCAAAAATATCCAACGGTCCCTGCTGAATGGTTAGCAAATACAAAGTACAATGATCGGAACGCTAACGGCCTTACCCGTTGTGTCATTGATTTTTTGACCTTCAAAGGGTGGCAGGCTGAACGTATTAACAGCATGGGCCGGATGGTAGATGATCGCAAAACTTACATTGATGTTATAGGCAGGTATAAGACGATAGGTAGCGTTAAATGGGTTAAGGGTACATCTACAGCAGGAACGGCTGATATTTCGGCCACAATAGCCGGAAGATCAGTGAAAATTGAAATAAAGATTGGTGCCGACAGGCAAAGCCATTGGCAAAGAAATTATCAGCAGATGATTGAACGGTCCGGCGGTTTATATTTTATTGCAAAGTCATTTCAGGGGTTTTATGAGTGGTATAATCAAACATTTGAGTTATGAAAAAGGATAAACCAAAGTACCTGACCTTTCCGGTTGCGATCCTTAAAGACAGTTTGATTGACGTGTCCGATTGTGTAAGCAATGCCATGAACTATTGTCTTTATGATTACTGCCAAAGAGAAACTGGTAGCAAAGACAATTTGATTGATATGGCCGGCCAGTTTTATGGTATAAATTGGGGCAATAAATCAGGAGCATTTAATAGTGGTAAGAAAATTTATGAATCACTATCGGCCCGCAGCCCGAAAACATCAATAAATACAACCATGATTTTTGACTTTTACAAAAATCATAAAACAGAATTTAAATTGTTGTTTTTCCTGGCCTTCCCGCTGCCATACGTTCTATTTTGCAAAAGCAGCCCTACACAAAAATTACCAATGAGTATCTAATAGGCAGAATGAGTGGAAACAGTGGAAAGGGGGAGCCTGTTAATCCATTGCTGGTAAAGTACACAAGCCGTTACCGGTTAGATAAAATAAAAAGCGAACTGCAACTAAGTTGGGGGCTGACCCCTTTACGGAAACCACACAAGGGGGTTTTATGTGTCGTTCTTGCTTAATCATGATGAACTGATAATGCAGGCAGACCTGAAAAGAAAGCGGTATAAAGAAAAACTATTACGAAGCAAAAAAAGCGAAGCACTAAGCAGGGTAATGAATAAAATTTCGGCGGCAACACCATAACAGCACATTTGCAACACCTATAATAAAGAATTAGTAATGTATTCAGCAATTCTGTTTCAAATTGACGGCAATAGTCGGCAAATTATCAACACCTATAAATAGATACTCTAAATAGGTTCTATAAGTAGATACTTTAAAAAAATACTTTAAAAGCGGTTTTATGAAAAGTTTGGAATTGCAATTCAAAAAAAACGGCTACGATCACCGGCAAATTTTCCGGCAGGATGATATTGCTATTTACGAAACCGCCACCCCCGAAAGTGGCAGGGTTATCGGTTACGAAGTATTTATAATTCAAAAAAACAAAAGCCGGGTAATTGCTGGCCGGCAGATTGATGCAAATGAATCCACCCCATCCAATGAGCAATGGGGAAAATTTGGGTGGACGTACGGCCAAAAATCGGCGGCAATGGGGAAGGCTACTTTACTACTAAAAAACAGAAATAGGCGAAATTTGGGCAATGGTAGGCTATTACGGGAGGTTTTAACATAAACTCAAAACAAAAAGTAATGTTTGTAAAAGGAATAAGCGGCAACCCCAACGGAAGGCCCAGCGGGGCGGTTAATTTAGCCACAAAGGAAATAAGGGAAGTGGTTTCAGCCATTGTAAAGAACAATATTTTGCAACTACAGACTGATATTGAAGCAATGGGACCGCTGACCAGGGCAAAGGTATTGTTGGCATTAATGGAATTTGTTTTGCCAAAGGTCCAAAGGGTACAGGTTGAAAGTGCTGATGAAAAACAGGTAATTATTCAAGAAATACGAACCTATGAAAAACCTACATGGTTTGATGACGGGGACCAGAAAACAGGCATGGAGATAAACTAAATGAATTGTAAAGGGAGGAACACGCTGGGATTATGAAAAGGTTTTGGGATGAAAAGCAGCCCAAGGATGAGCCCGGGCAAAACCTGACAAAGCAGTGATTATGCGCACGTTATTGCGCACTAAATGACAAAACCCACGACCAGCGTGGGTTTTGACGTTTGAAAGTGGTGTGGGGTGTCCTTCGGAACATCTTTGTAAACACCCGTAATCTGATTATGTTACCTATTCGTAAAGACTTTGATATTGGTTTACACTTGTATATACCTGTCTAAATCGGCTCAATTAGTATATTTCTTCGCTCGGTTCTGCGCCTGCAATAATTTGATAGAAACATGGATTTATTTCTTTTACCTTGCAATGAGCAAATAATCCCTTCCAGGGAGTAGAAGAAAAAGAGGATTTCATTTCGTGAACTCAAATTAAACAGGGGATGAAAAACGTTTTCTTATTTTCAATTTTACTTCTTTTTGCGATAACGAACAGTTGTAAAAAAAGTTCAAAAGGGCCGGCATACGTTACGCCTCCTGCCCCCAGTAATTTAATCGTTACTATATTATCTGCTACGCAGAGTAAATTAACATGGACAGATAATTCCAATAATGAAGATGGATTTAAAATTGAACGTAAGACAAACAGCAGTTCATTTACTTCCATTGCCAATGTAGGAGCAAATATCACCACCTACATAGATCAGGGCCTGGTTTCCAATACCACATATTCCTACAGGGTAGTTGCTTTTAATTCAGTTGGTAATTCTTCATCATATTCTAATGAAACAATTACTACCACCACCACCAACTCACCAGTAATTACTACTTCAGCCGTTGATTCAATTACAGGAATCAGTGCGAAATGTGGGGGTAATGTAACAGGTGATGGGGGCTCGCCAATAACTACAAGAGGAGTTGTGTGGAATACAATGGCTGGTCCCACTTTTGAGCTAAATACCAAAACTAATGACGGAACTGGCATGGGTACATTTACGAGCAGAGTAACGGGTTTAGCCCCAAATACAATTTATTATATCAGGGCTTATGCTATTAATAGCACAGATACAGCCTATGGAAACGAGATAAGCTTTACCACCCCTGTTATTTTGCTGCCTTCGGTCAGTACCGAAGCGGTAACTAATATTACTTTAACCACGGCCAATTCAGGCGGTAATATCACAAATGATGGCGGTGCACCTGTTACAGCAAGAGGTGTTTGTTGGAGCATCAACCCCAATCCTTCAATTTCATTAAGCACAAAAACCAATGATGGAAGTGGTACCGGAGCTTTTACAAGCAGTGTTACAGGATTAACGCCCAATACGACCTATTACCTAAGATCTTATGCCACAAATAGCGCCGGTACAGCCTATGGCAATGAGCTAGCCTTTTTTGCTACAGGTTCCGTTATTATTGGCACACAAGTTTGGATGTCAAAAAATCTGGATGTTTCAAAATATAGAAACGGAGACCTAATTCCAAATGTGCCAGATTTGACCCAATGGGCTGGCTTAACTACAGGAGCATGGAATAATTACAACAATGATCCTTTGAATGGAAATATCTATGGTAAATTATATAATGGCTATGCGGTCTTAGATCCACGAGAATTAGCTCCGTTGGGGTGGCATATTCCAAGCATGGCAGAATGGAATACATTGGTTAGTTTTTTAGGTACGGCAGAGGCGGCCGACAGACTAAGGGATTCCAGTTGGATTAGCTCCCCGCCAACCCCTATTACAAATAGCAGCCGATTTTCTGCTCTTCCCGGAGGTAAGGATTCAATTGGAGTTGGTGGATTTGGTGGATATGGATGGCCAGAGGGACTAGGTAGTTCTGGGTATTGGTGGACAAACCAGATAAATCAGTTTGGCATGGTCATTTTTAAAATTTATTCGGGCACTTCTTATCTTATAAGCCATAACCCTTATTACCAAGGATATTCTGTTCGTTGCATAAAGGATTAATAGTTTTTATAATTATCCAACCTAAATATTTTAAAACATGGAGCCAAATGGAAAATCTTCCATATATATCCAATACTTTGGATCTTAAGCTATGAAATAATATGCGCTCCAAAGTTATATGTAAGCTCCCCATTTTTAGTACACTTTAGGCTGAAGATTTACAATTCCCTTTGCCCAACAAATTACCCGAAACCGGAAGATCATCAAAGGGGAGTCAGGGAAATGGCAGAAAATCATGAGCACACCGCACACGGGTCATTTTGTACTAATATGTATTTGGTGGGGTTGCCAATCCGGGCAATTATGTCCGTTTCGGGTCACCGAATTTAAAAATAATTCCGAACCTACATAAAAGCCCCAAGTGAGGAATAGGCTGATCTTATGAGGAAGTTTTGGGAGGAAATCAGTTCAATGATAAAATCGAATAAATCACTGATAAAGAATGACTTCTGCGCACTAAATGACAAAACCCACGACCAGCGTGGGTTTTGACGTTTGAAAGTGGTGTGGGGCGTATTATAACCCCAGCCATAAATATTGGCAGATAATCAATTGCTACTATTTTCTGAAACCCTTATCTGGTAAGGATTTCATAGGCTTCAATCAGCAAGTAATCAAACTATATTCTGCTCAAAAAAGAACTTACAAGAATTGTCTTGTCTCGGAAATTGCTCTTGGTATATTATTTCCGCAGATAATATACCAAGAGCAAATATACAATGTAAAAAAACTGACACGTCAAATCAACAGAATATTTTCTAAATATGAATTCAGTCTGGTAGCGGGCCGGACTGCACTCGATCTGTTCGAGTGTAGCGGGTAAGCGTAGTTTAGCCAGTTTTAGATAATAGGTTGTTTTTTCATTGACCCGGTGCAATTGTTCGGCGCCAAGCAGGTGAGCGATCAGTTCGTGTCCTTCGAGTTGTTGGTTCATGGGCAGTTCAAGCTGACTGTGATACGCATGGTGCATACCTAGCATCTTTAGCTGCTGCATTTGATCCAGAGAGGCAGTGGTGTTCATATTGATTGATTGTTTTGATGGCGTTTATTGATAAGCTTCCTTCCCCCGGATGTTTTCATGATCGGGGATCAGCAGCGGTATCTGTTCAGGTATAACCTGATCCAGTTTACGCTCCAGTATATTTTTAATCATGGTATAGTTCACCCGGGTGCCCTGTAATACCCGGCTGCAGACAGCTCACGCAGCAGGCACTCTTCCTGCGTTTTAAAGTAATATGATGGCTATACGGTGTTTTTTTATAGGGCTTGTCGTTGAGCAGCTTCAGCATCCCGCTCATGGCTTCATTAAGTGAAGCCATGCTGGTAAAGACATGATTGCGCAGCGGGCCATAGGTATGATTGTAAACGATGTTCACGGATTTTTCCACCATCGCTTTATACTTCGATCTATACGGCCGGGTGGCACTGAAGGTGCTGCTGTAATGCGAACTGAGCAGTTCACAGAGTTCGGTAAAGACCGGTTCATACCGGCTGGGGGCCGTTACAGCCGTCTTCAGATTATCGCACAGGATGGTGGCGGGCACCCCGCCAAAAAACAGGAGCATATCGTTGATACAGGATGCAAAATCTGCCGTTTGCTATGACCTTACGGCTTTACAAAAAGTCAGGCCGCTATAGGGCAGTACGGCTATAAAGACTTCGCAAGGAATCACCTCTCCGCTGTCCGGATCAGTGTAGTGTTGCTTTTTACCGGCAAATTCAACCATGATCATATCCCCCGGGCTGTACTCCAGGTGCATGGACAGATCCCGGTTTTTGTGGTATTGCTGCAGGTGATAACAGTACCGGCTGTAGCTATAGCCATCCGGGTGCTGCTGCAGGTACTCCTGCCAGAGTAACTGACGGGTTACACCGGTGCGGGACAACTCCTCGCTGTGCCCGTTGAAGTATCCGTTAAGTTCAGCCATCCGCTGTTCATCATGAGTCAGGCTGTCGTTGTTATATACCTGACTGGCCAGTGCTTCATCGCCTGCAGTCACGTCCGGCAGCAGTGCCAGGTATTTTTTTACGCTGTTACGACTGATACCCAGCCGCCGGGCCGACTCGCGGATACTAATGCCATCCTTGTTTAACTTGAGTACCTGTTTTATTACTTCCATAGTAAGCGGGGTTTGAGCCATACTCCTTAAATTTTAAGGAGCAAAGGGACATCAAATCAATTACTCTTACTACCCGAAGCAGGTGGGTCGTCCCCGCTAACGAGGGGCAGGCTATGCAGCAACGGTGGGTCAGCTTGCGCAGGAATGGTGGGTCAACACGGGCAGGAATCTACAATTTAGCTTCTGCCAGTTTTTATACTGCCATAAGTGAAACGGTGGTGGTGGTTGGAGTGCAACGTCTTTTTTTTTTGTGGTATGTTGGCACAGCTCTTTGCTACTGCAATGTAGCTTTAGCGAAATGAGGATAGCAATGTGCTGTAAGCGTTGGCTCACACCAAACAAAAAGTATGGCAGTTAAAAATGGCGGCTATACCACAGGAGTAGTGGTAGCGTTGGCTTAGTGCGTAGGACACTCCACAAGCCGTTCTTTTGTGCAGGCTGGGTGGGAGCAAATAAATTCGTGGCATCGCCACACCGCTTATTGCATTAGGGATTGTAGCGGAAAGCCAAACCTGTAGGGGAATGCCCTAATAATTGTCTTTACTTTCCACCGCCCTCTTATCTTATTTCAGCACATCATATTTTTTCAAAATGGGTATCAGAGAAACGAATAAATCTTTTGCTGCTAATTTTTTATCGTTGTCCGGTATTCTTCCTTTTAGCATTATGCCAATCGTGTAATTATTACTTGATAAAATAAACGTACTGCTTGAGTTGCTTTGTTTGTTTGCGGCCTCAGCCGTACCCGTTTTGCAAAGCATATTATCGGTTTTAATATTATTGCTTTCAAGAGCCTTACGAACTACTGATGCAGTACCGTATAGCACTTTATTCAAACTGGCTAACAAATATTGCCTATCATCATCATTCAACGATTGTGAGCCATAAGTTTTATTTTCTTTAAGGTAACTCAATTCAACTTTTAAGCTGCTTGCCACTCTTGAATACCATAACATTACTTCGGAAAATTTATAGGGTTTCTGCTGGCCAATGGCTTGCCTGTAGATGGTGCTGTTTCGATTCAATTCTTTATTCAATTCTTTGCCTGTTGGTATTGAATCTAAATAAGCATCATCTGTTAACGAATAAAGAGGCAAGTCAAAATCATTGGTTAAGACTTCGTTCAAATTTGCCTGGTTATTTTTTAACAGGTCCTTTAATAATGCTGCTGCATAATAATCATCAGAAAATTGCAGAAAATCCTGAAACGATTTTCCACCATATACTTTATTACGATAAGTAGCATCAATTTTTAAAGCTGCGTAAGCAATCAAAAGTTTTTTTACTGAACCTATAAAGTAATACACTTCATTGCTGTTAATACCTGATACCAAGGGAAACGAACTATTTGTAAGAATACTGCCAATGGTATTCTCAACAATCATTATGGAACCAATGTTGCCCGTTGTTCCTATCAAGTTTAAATGTGCTTCCAATTCCCTTGCACACTCAGCAGTTAAATCAGCATTAATACTTTGGGCATCAAAGGGGATGGAGCTGTAATAGTCATTGGTAACTTTTATTACCTGCTTATTATTTACCCGTTGGTTGAAAGCATATACCTCACCGAAGGGATGTTGAGGACCGCTAATTAATTTTGATTTGGTGTTAAAGGCAGAATCGACCGTCATTTGGTTTAATAGCTTGTTGGTGCTGTTCGTAAATGTGGTGGATTCGTAAATTGTTTCTGAATAAGGTTTGTTTGAGTAATACAAACTTGCCAAATTTTTAAGGATGGGTTTCTTTGCTTTGCTTATGGTGGTTAAGTTATCATTGCCAATTATTTTCTTACCAAAATGTACCAAGCCTTCTTTATCTGCATAGCCTGGTACTTGTTCATTCAGTTTTACGCTTTCATCCGCAATATGTTTATTCCAAACCTGTGAATCATCAATAAAATGTAATGAAACTGCCCTTAACCCCAAAGCCAGTAATAGCATTGCAATAACACTAAACAATGCATACTTCATACTCATTTTAGCATCGGCATAATAGTATTTGGCTTTAGAATTTGTGTTGATGTATTTCTCATTTGTAAAAATGCTGCTCAATGAAACGAATAGTAAAATCAAAAACAGCACTTCAATATTACTGATACTTAAACATGGTATGCTTTGCCCAGTAAGGGGAATAAGCAATGTATTTGAAGCAACCGGATACACAAACGAAATGATGGTAAAGGCTAATAAAAACCTTACTAATTCTGCCTCCCTGGTAAGTGGAAAAGCAAAACTTCTTTTATCTCCTATCTTACATTCCCTGATAGAACAAAATAATAACAGGATAAGGTTTGATACAAGCATCAACACTGCTACTAGAAAAATGATAAAAAATGATAGCCCTCCAAATGTAAGGTTCCAATGAAACGCAAAATCGCTGTGGCAGGTACTACGCATATTTGCAGGAATTACCACATCGTTAAAAGCTGGGGTTTTAAACTCTACAATGTTCTTTAAATTCAGCAATAAGGTGCTGTAACTTTCCCTGTCTGCCTGATTAGCCATTGTTAGACTGTTAGATTCAGGACTGGTGTACGGTGCAACTACCCTGTAATATTTTCTTTCAGATAACTTTTCGGGGAATAGATTGTATGCCATGTAAATTACTCCTATTATGCAGGTGGCACATACAATTGCAGTCCTTAGTTTTATTGTCTTTCTAACTAACTCTACCAATAAAAATGCTAAGGCTGTATAGATGAATGAACCTATATCTGATGTAAGTGCGGATATACCAAGTGAGTAGGCAATAATAAATCCTATACGCAACCAATAGCTGATTTTATAGGATTTCAGAAAGCTGTCTTGGGTTACAAAAATCATTAAAAGGATAATTATTTTCTGTACATGCAGTACAGGGATTAGCCCAAACAAACTTTCGTTTTGGGTGAACATATTTATTAAGACCGGAGCAATTAATACTATACCCCAAATTACTTTAGTAACAAGCCCCTTGTGACTCCTTAAATCCATGTTGTGCAGTACCCGTTTTGACATGAAGAATGAGCAATTTAATAGCAGTACAAAAAGCAAATAGTAAGTTCTACCGGTGGTTAGATAATATGAGGTTAAAAACAATGGTGTGGCTAAAAGTACTATGCAGTTTAATAAAATACGGATACTGAATAAAGCCTGAATTACTGGTGAACCTGTATTTGTAGAAAGTTTTAAAAAATAGATTTGAAAAGCAACAAGGCAAACAAAAAATATGCTATAGAGAATTGAAAATGATTGTGTGTATTTGGGCGTAATGGAGAATAAGTAACCGCCAACCATAAAGGTAGGATTACTGCCTTTTACTACCTGTATGGTAGCATCGTGGCTATCTTTAATTTTACAGGTTGCTGTAAATGTTGATACACTTATCTCTAAACTATATTTTTCATCTGCAAAAGTGGTATTGTCAAACAAAAAAACATTCGGGCAATTAGTAGTAACAGGTTGGAGTATTTTGTGCCTAAGCCATCATCTTTAGTTTTAAAAAAACCTGCTTACCATATTTTATCAGTTGCACACTTACACGGTTTTCAGGTGTGCCAACACCGCTGTTATATTTTATACCGTTGTTAAAAAGTATATCCTGGCTTATTGTTTCTGATGCACCAAAATATTTGCCTTTGGTAAATCTCTTATCGTTTAAAGTTCTTGCAAATGGCAGAAAGTAGTTAGCAGGTTTACCTACGGATGGATTAAAAATGCAGGCATTGTTTTTAAGAACAAATTTATTTTTTGATTTATCAAAAAATAAATAGCCCAAGGTAGTGGGCATTATAACTTTGGATTGAGCAAAGTTTATATACAGCGTATCACTGGACTGGCCTGCGTAATTACTTATAGCCATTACCTTACTGCTGTCAAGCAGGACACCCCTGCACTCAACAGTGTAGGGTGTCCTGTTGTTATACAGCATTGTATAGGTGCTATAAGCACCGTATAATGCACTGGCAATAACCAGTATCAGTAAAAGGTAAAATCTCTTTTTCATTTTCTACTTTTTAAGATTTGGTAACGATTCGTCAAATATTTCTAACTTTTGCTTTATGAGATTTATCTTCTGCTCTAAAGGCAAATTTGGGTTTTGGTATCTACCGGCTGCTATAGCATTGCTTTTGGTATTACGGCTGCCGGATGTATTTTCATCCCACTCTTCATTGATAGTTTGAAACTGTGTTGGGTCGTATTCTTTTCTTTTGAAAAGGCTGCCCAATGTGATGGATGGAAATTTTAGCTTGCTCATAATGATTGCTTTTAAATGTTATTGATTCCAATTTTCGTATCTACTTTTTAATTCTGTGTCGGTTAGCTCCCTGTACTCTATATGCTCTATGGTAAAGGCTTTATACGCCACATCTGAAAGATGTGCTTTGCCATCACTGGTTTTAATAATGATACAGGCATGGGCTACTTCCTTACCGGTGTTGTCTTTGGTTACTTCGCAGAAGTTGCAACAAATATTTACAGCCCGTAAAAAACTCATATACAACACACTTAATTCACCGCACAGCCCTCTTTTTTCGTTGTATGCTTCTTTGGCGGTACGGTAATGTTCTTTGGAGTGTCCTGTATCGTAAGTGATGTTGGTAAGCACCCAGATAAAAACATTCTCTGCAAGGTTCTCACAGGTTGATACCTTTTGTATCTCATCTACCTGATGTGCCATTGACTGGCTCATTTTAAAAATATCCGGGGCATCGCCTTGTGGTTTAGAACCGCTGTTAATGTATAGTTTCCAAACCATCTCCAAATCATCGGCTGTCGTATCGTACCCTTTTTTTCGAAGTATTTCAATCTTTCCTTTAACCTCCAATTCCCTAAGTGCCTTTGCATCGGCTGCATCCATATCAGCATCAAATTTTTGCTTAGTCATTTCTTCATCGGTAATCTTTTTATTGAGCAGTATTTTGTCTTTTTCGGTTTTTACTTCATTTTCCATCTGTGAAGTCAATAAGCCTTTCCTGTTGGCATTATATGTACGCAGATTGGTATGGTACTCATCGTCTGGATTTATTGACCATTTCATAAGTATGCTTTGTAGCTCCACATATCCTAAAAAGATAAATAGGCACACGGCTAACACTAAAATCAGTTTATTGGCAGTAAGTATGCCCGGCAACAACTTTGCTTTAGCAAAGAAGTCATTACTGGTAATGCTATGCAAGGCTTCCTTTTCAGTCTGGTATGCTGTATTATAATATTTTTCAGTACTGTCTAATATGGCGGTCTCCTGCACAATTAAAGAATCGGTGGTAATACAAAGCGAATGCTTTCTATTATACTCTGAACCGGGATGGCCATTTTTTGCTTCTGGCATACAACGCTGGGTGTGGTACTCCTCAATATTCTTTTTCTTAACGGCCACCTGTGCATAGCGGACTTCTTTACCACTTAAATATGTGCTATCACATTTGATTATTTTGTTGGCACTGTTAAGGCGAATGTTGGTGTCAATGGTTGACTGGTTTAGCAGAACAAATAAAGCCGTGATGGTTATGAATACGTTTGCGAGCCCTACGGGAATCCTTATGTATTTAAAGATGCCATTTACCGCACCTCCATTAATAAGGAAGTAATCAAAGCTGAAAACAGCCAAGCCCCACAAGATGGCAACGGCAATACAAAAAGGTATTGCGGTGGTGAACTGGAGTGCAATATCGTACCCTCCAATGGCAGCCAACACGGTAGATAGAATTAAAGAAAAAGCCAAGTTGCTGTACCTGGTCTTAGTGTCGGGGCTACAATGCTTAATTACATCGTGTGTTGCACCGCCTAATCTGTAGATGAATTTTGAATACTTCATAGCAGTTGATATTAAGTGAACGAATTTTTTCAGAGTAGTTATTACTTTAAACGCAATTGTTCAAAGCCTCATTCTCTTAAATCAAATCCATAAGAAGTATTTCAAAGAACAATCCAAAAGTAATGAGGTTTTAATTATCCTCAATTATCCTTTTGGTTATTATATTTGGTTATTGTTACGGATGCAAATATATTTCGGAGTGAATTAGCTGCAATTATTCTGTTACTATTTTTGTTGTTTTTCCCTTGCACATTACAATATTACAAAGCCTCAAATTATCCTGCATTATTCAATTTCTAGCAAGCCTTGTTTTATTAGCCAATCCTTTTCTTCTGGTAACATTTTTCCTGCCAGTATTTCATTGGTAAGCAAACAAAGTTTATTTAATTCTACACCAGGGCTATTGGATTCATATTTCTTACTCATTCCTGTAAACATTACTTCATAACAAAATTCCAATGATTCAGTGATGCTTTCACGGGATAAATTATTGGTAGTATTTTTTGAATACCACAATGCCATCCATATTCGTCTAAAAATTAAAACAGGGAATAGTTCTGGTTTAGTTGGCGATAGTGTTAAATCATATTTAGCTTTCAAAGTGAAGACACCTTTATACTTTGAAGGTCTTACAAGTTCAAGGTAAGTCCAAATATCATTGCACATTTCTTCAACACTATTAAAGTATGTATCTCTGTTTTCAGCATTCCACTTTTCAATATATTGCTGGTTCAGTGACGTGTAATTGGCATTTCTCCCTTTATTTTCTGATTTAACCCAATTTACTGATTTTGGAATTGCACATCTTAACTGCACTGTCTGTTCACATGCCTCAAACAATACATCCGAAAAAACTCTTCCTTGGTCAGGGGTTTTTAAGTTTTCCTTTTTGAACATGGAAAAACGAATGCCCATTAGGTTGCGTAAATGATGCACCACAAAATCTGCCTGTGAAGTGAGTGCAAACAAACTTCTTATTCCATTCTTTGCGGCAAAATCTAATACTTCATATCCCTGCAAAGGTTGCCAGTAATTTTGATTTTCATCAGTGAATAAACGCCAATCGGAAATAACAGCAACAATCTCATTCTTTATATCTTTCTTTAAAATTCTAATAGCCTCTGATCCGGTAGTTGCTTCTGCAACGATGAAATCTTCTTTTAGAAATGATTTTGCATTTTCAATTTCAGTCTGTAAATCATCAATCACTAAAACCTTATGTTTTGTTGCTTTAGCCATCAGCTTGTCTTTCCCCGCTTCGGTTAATTCATCTATACATGTATTTATAAAATCTCGTTTTACTTTATCAAAATTTGCTTTTGTTTCTCCTTTTTTTATACTCTTTATCTGTACAATAAATGCATCCAAGCCAATTACTTCTTTTTGCTTTTTAGAGAGGTAGGGTGATATACTTGCAATTACAGCATTTACATCTGCTTCAAATTTTAAATCATGGTTTAGTTTATCAATCACAATTCCCTTCAGGTCGCAAAGCATTGTGGCTACATCATGTAAAGCTGCATTACTCAATGGCTCAATTGCATCTGCCAATTTTAATAGAGCCGCATCTTTAAATGGCATATCAATAAAAGCTGAGCCCCTGCCGAAAAGAATTTTGTATTTAATTTCTTTTCTACTTTTCGTTTCAAAGTATAAAGGCTGAATGGGGCTGTAAAAAATAATAGGGGCTTTTGATTTTTTTTCCGTCCGAATAAGGTTAGCAACGTCAAAACCGTAGTTGTTGCTTAGTTTGTTTCCTTCCCATGTCAAATGAATATTGAGTAAATATATTGTGTCGCTATCTTCTTTTTTTTCATTTAATGTTGCGATAGAACTAATATTCTGCCAGTCAGAAGTTTTTGGTGTATTTACGTTGCAGATATGTAATATATTTTTACCCATTGTTAGTTATATACAGTCTTCCGTCTTGTTCTGAAATTATTTTAAAATACTGTCCTCCATTTACCCAATTGCTTGCAATACGGTTATAGTTTTCACCTTCATTTCTGTTTCCGTTTTTATATTTCACCTGTTTTTTTTTAATAAGTAATTTAAGCCCAGTTGAATTATAAAAATCTGCTTCAATTTCATTTGTTAGCAAATATTTGTCAGCTTTGTTTAATAAATATTCAATACGTTCAACCATCATCTTGTATGCAATAGTTGTTTCACTCAAATGAAATCCATTCATAAATTGAATGTAAATGAACAACAGTCCATTGGCAAAACAATCATCTACATAGTGAGTTTTCCCTTGCAGAATAAACTCTTCTTCCGCATAAAGTGTTTTAAAAGATTCTGACACTTTGGTATCCTTTTTTTCTAAAGCAGTCAACCAGCAATCAAAATATATCAAAGCATCATTCAATTCTAAATCTTTATAATTTTTATAGTGGC
Source organism: Bacteroidales bacterium (assembly GCA_016714605.1). Classification (GTDB taxonomy): domain Bacteria; phylum Bacteroidota; class Bacteroidia; order Bacteroidales; family UBA1715; genus JADKDL01. The sequence goes on from JADKDL010000039.1 coordinate 15,237, forward strand.
TACCTATGTTCCTCACACAAAAAAGAAACTTAAAATAAGTATTTAAGTGCATCCCTTGTGAAAAGCTAAAAAATTCAAACAGTTTACCCAAGTTAGAACATACTGAAGCTGCTGTAAAATTTCTATCAGCACTGCCAATATTCTCAGCAAAAAGTGATTCTCTATTCAGATTGGCTCTTATAGCCATCCATGAATCTTTAAGCAGGTTAATTATCTCTTGCTTATTATGAATAGTTGCCTTTCTACATACTTTATAACCATCTTTAGTATTAATGTTTTCATTATCAGAAGATGAAGTTGCAGAATACCACCATCTTTTTTCTAAGCTGTTTGCTACAGTTTCAATATCCTGAATTCGTTCCCAATATTTTTTGAGTATTGCATAATGCTCTGCAGTTGACTCAACAGTAAATTCTTCAATTACTTTTTTGAAAGCAAAGTAATTTTCTTTTTTTTCATACGCCGAAGCATCTGGTCTTGTGTCTTTCACTAACCAGTTATCTACTCCGTTAGCATCTAAAAATTTATAATACTGAATTTTGTTACTTGAAGTGTGCATTATAAAAGGAACACCCTTATGAATACCATCATTGTTTATTGTGCCTTTTATGGTTTGAAATAGCTGGAACCCACTTTTAAGAGAAAGTTCTTTGCTACTCATCCAATTGTTTGATTCGTGGTTTTCTTCTAAGTAGAAATCAGAAACAACCAAAGCAGATTGCTTAATGTGATTAGTCAAATTATCTATTTTGACAGCACTAAAATTCCCAATTAATATTTGATTTTTCTTGTATTCTAAAAACTTTAGGTCCGATTTGGCTTCAAATATTTCACGATAAGTTTTTTCCCATTCTTTCATCTGGTCATCAATAAATGCTATCCTTCTTGGTTTTTCTTTTTCTTTTTTATTCTTTGCAGGGCTGATTGATTTTATAGAATCCTTATTGTTTATTGCCCACCCGCTTAATAGATTTTCAGAAGCATTATTAAACTGCGGAAATGAATTTGCTGTAAGAATTGTTTTTAAGTCTCTTTCAAATTGCCCATCGTAATTGCAATCAATAAAAGGATGCAGTTTTAAAATATAATTTTCGCCTTTACTAATTACCACCAAACTATCCTGTGAAATAGGAGAATAAAAATAACCCTAAGTTTATCTTGATTTTCTTTTAAAAACATTGAGTAATAGACGGTAAATAGTAACTCCTCCTTGGTCTTGCATTTTTGTTTTTTCTGTGAAACAACAATGCACATCAATTATAAAGATGTTTTCCTCGTCTTGATTAATCTTCTTTACTAGTTCATTTATTTCAGCAACGCTTTTGCTCTTAGTGGCAATGGCATTATCGGTACTATAGCCGTTGATTTCTGGCCTAGTAAAGTGAATATTTGAAATGAATACTAAATTCATGCTTAAAGATTGTATTTTGCTTTTACATCAATTTTTATTTTTGCTGCCGCAGCCTGCAATTTTTTGTCAATAACATTTGGTGCAATTTCTTCAAATTGTTTAAGCCATATATCTAATTCAGGGTCGGATTTGAAAATCGTATTGAATATACTAATTACTTTACTCTCAACATCACCTATTAATATCTTTACAACATCTGGGTAATATTTTCCTTTATCATCTGCTTCATGAATACCATCAGGAAGAAGTTCAGCATAACCTTCTAAAAGAAACGTTGGATTCCTTTTATGCTTCAATACATAGCAATCAGATTTATCAATACCCATCATTAAAGCATTAAAATTATTTTCTGGCAAAGTATCAAACACAAAAAATAACCCTGGTTCGCTTATGGATGTTACAGATTTGAATATTAATGCGGTTTCATCAAACTGTAATATTGGATTAGCCAATTTCAAGCACATTACATCCTTTCTTACGGCAAAAACAGGATTAACACTATTAAGTGAAGCCGGATTAGTGAAAACGATTATTCTTTTCATGATTATTTTCTTGCAGCGTTTAACAAATAGTTGATTGAGTATTTACTTCTCGCATCAGTAAAAACGTTTAATACTGGCGATAGATTCACATAACAGACTTTATTAGAAGGTAATTTATGTGGTTTGCCTCTGCCAGAAGTTATGACCACTCGTATATTTTCAGGTGTTGACCAAAGAGCAAGTTTGGTATTTATTTCTTCCTTAGAATTAGGATACATTCTCTCTAAAATACTGTAGTGTATCAAAAGAAAATTACATTTCCCGATTTCGGCCTCTATAAATTCTTCTATATCTGAAATTATAGTTGGTGAAAAATTCTTTGCCCCCAAATTTATCTTATCAATTACTGGAACAATAACATTCGTAAGCTCAAATATATCTTTAATAGGGACATTAATATTCTTACTACTGTATGGTGTATTGGAAAACCTTTGTATCCTTTCGTCAATAACTACTACTTTCTTAATAGCTGATTCAAATAGTTTATGTTTAATCTGAAGAGTTATTTGTCCGTTAGGTAAAAAAGTATATTGGGCAAGCTCATCTTTATAGTTTGGTAGCTTTTTTTTGGGCAATGCTGGACAAGGATTCTAAATAATTAACATTTCCAGCAGAAACATCTTTTTTATTTTCCTCCCATGTATCATTATGATTAGAAAATGCAATATTGTACTTATTAGCTTGATTATAACTTGAATGGTAACTAGTGAAAACGTTGATATTTTCAACGGGCCCTTTAATTTCGTCAAACCACTTTTGCCAAATAAAATCTTCAAGTTCAATGAAAGAGTAGTTTTCGGTTATTTTATTCATGATGAAATCCTTCATATCATTGATTTCAAGTTTCCTTACAGATATAGATGTTTTTCGGTCTTTCAATATTTGTTCTACAGTGTTACTTTTCTGATATAGAACAAATTGATGATTATAGACAACTCCATTCTCTAATTCCTGTTTAAACTTCTCTTCCGATTTTACCAATACACCATCATTAGCAATTGTGTTTAATTGCATGTCATCAATAGTAAAATCTCCCACAAGTAAAATTTCTGTCGGCTTGCTGATAAAGAAACGGTATCCTAAACAATCATTTTTGTTGATAGCTTTAAGTATATTTAATTTCTCTTTAGAGTTAAATATTTTAGTGTTATAATCAACTTCATATTCGTTTTCTTCAATAGTAGTTATATCAAGCTTACGCAAATATGCTGCTGACGCTTCCATTTCTAATAAACCTAGTGAGGAATTTCGTAATTTATTGTCTTGTAATACACTAAAATTTAGTTTTACGTTTTGAGAGTAAACTAACCAATCAATCTCTTTGATGGGAGTTACTAAATTAATTTTGTTAGTTTCTGAATATTTATTATGGTCTTCAATAAAAGACGGTGCAACTCTTTTTCCTTTTCGGTTTTAAACGATTTGTATTTTATCGTTTCAGTACCTACCTCACATATTTTTATATCATCAAAAATCTCTATCTCATAAAATTGGTGTTCACTTTCTTTCAAACCTTTGGGCAAAGTGTTTTTTTGAATATCATTGAAATTAATATTAAACACCGTAATACCATCTTTGTTCTGATTATGCTTTGCAGTATTTCTAATTACATTTTCAACAATATTATAAAATGCCTGGCATCCCAATAAGTCATTTGGCAGTGCTACAGGAAAATCTGTTGCACCCTCAGTTTCATCAGTTATATGAATATCATTTTTTGAAAATATTATTTTGTATTTAAAATCAGAAAGCCCAGATATATAATCTAAAACCAATCGAACTCTATCTAACTCTTTAAACAACTCTTTATAAGCATTTTTATTAGTGTGCATAACAGGAGTGCCAAATGTAACATCACTTAAATAATCCATTCTGCATTTTACATAATGGTTGTAAATAGCTAACTGATGTATGATTTGATTTTCTTCTTCATTCGGAAGAGGGGTTGTTTGATAGGCTTTACACTTTACTATTTTGTTTTCAGGTTTACTCAAACGTTCCCCATCTGTAAGATTGTTTAAAACATGGCTCCCTATATTATGGCTCATATTTCTTGCCATTACCTGTGAGATAGCAGCCCTTGTTGCATGTTGCTTTATCTCTTGTATTTGATAAAAATTAATGAGCCGTGAAGATAGAGAGTCGGTAAGGCGGCTAAAGTAGTTAATAATTGTTCTGCACAGGGGACAATTAATATCATCAGCAATACCTTTTTTTAGAAGAATAAACATGCCACCTAATCCAACATCTCTATCTCTATCTTCGGTATTATTTGAAAAAATGTAAAGCAATGAAGTTTGGGAGTCCAAGTAAAGAAAATGCTCTATGGCAGGCTTATATAAGTCCATGGCAAGTTGTGTGAAATCAGTACTTAATTTTTCATTACTATTAACGTTACTTAATTTCAAACTTGGAATGGGTGGGTAGTCGGTCTTTCTTTTGGCTTTTACAGAAAGAGTATAAACAGTTGCATTTTTCTGAAACTCTATATTTGTTAAATCCTTTTTTAATTTTTTAAATAAATTTAATGGAATGATATACTGAATTGTCTTTTCTTCTTCAGAATATACGACTTTGATATCTTCTTCAATATTTCCTGAGTCAACAATCTCTTCTGTTCTTATAATAACCTTTATCCGTCCGTTTTTTTCTTTTTCATCTTTATTGTTGTTATTTAATATATCTATTATTTTGGCTGAAAATCTTACAGGCTTAGGTTTTCTATTATTGACTAACTTCTCATGTATCCAATTTTCATGAATATTAAAAATTTCATTAAGTAATTTCTCCTCTATTTTTGATAAAACTTCATAATTATCTATTGGCTCTGACCTCCAATTTTCAAAGTCCTTTAATAAGTGAAAGCCAGGAACTATAGCTTTAATAGCAGGAATATTGGCTAGAGCTTCGTGTCCAAATTTGGTTTGATAATTTGGACCATGGAGAAGAACTTTTAAAAAATCATCAATAATTTCCGAAGCTGAATTTAAAATTTGTGTTGAAAAAGGTAAATAGTGGTATTGGCACAAGCTTTTTAAGCTCGTAATTATAAGTTCTTTCTCGTTATCAATATTAATATCTGTCTCGTTTGTCATAGCCAATAGTGAAAAAAGTTTTGTTGCTTTCAAACTGCGACATCAGGTAAGCTAAGCTTACTCCATAAATAGAACTAACTCCCAAATTAGAAATCTCGGTATCATTTGCAAAATACTGTTTTACTTCGTCCGTATTTATAGTATCAGTATCAAATATTTTATCGGCTAACCCTTTTACATTTTCAACATGCCTAAATAAAATTGGTGACCGACCATATAAACCAAAAATAACCTGATTGCCATTTACGTTAGGGTGGTAAGTATATAACCTAGTTTCTTCCGACTTCTTTCTAAAATACTTAAATATCGCTTCTGTTGTTGTGCCATTGCCTGTGCCTATGACAGCATAATCAGGGGTGCCGAATTGCTGATAATACTCCGAAGCAATTCTTGAAAAAACATGGACTGTAAAATTAGAGGTTTCTTCACTATGATTAGCAGCAAAATATTGTCCTGTTTGTATTAGTTCTCTCAATTTTAAAACGCAACTATCAATATAGCCTTCAACTTTAATAAGTTTTGCACCTGCATCAGAAATTGGTTTAACTCTTGATTCTGGCAACATAGAAGGAACAATCATTGTTAATGCATAACCGAGTTCTTTACAAGCCAAAGCCAATGAAATGCCAGCACTACCAGATGTTATTTCTATTATTTCAGTTTTGTCGGGGTTTATAATCCCAAATGCTTCTGCAATAAAAAGGTAAGGTATCCAATAACGGGAATAGTGATTGTTGCCCATGCTATTAGCATATTCCATTTTTATTCTAAGTAAATTGTTGTTTGGTAGATGAACACAATAACAACCTGTGCCTTCAATAACTGTGTAAAGTCTTGTATACAATTCAACCCTATGCGGTAGCATGGAAACATCAAAATCAAAAATCTCCCTTATTGGTCTATCCGAAAGCAAGAACATTTTAATATCATTTCTTGTTTGTAACGCCTTTGATACGCTTCTAAATTTGCTATTTGTCCTTATTACAGGCATGTTGAATATCCTCCATCAATTTTAATATTACTTCCGGTTATAAAGGCTGCTTTATCAGAGCAAAGAAAAGTTACACTATCTGCTATTTCAGTAGGTTCGGCAAATCTTCTTAATGGTATTCTTGTGACTGTATCATTTATTAATTGCTCTCTTGTAATACCAGTTTGCTTTGATACAATATCTATTATTTCGTCTAATTCTTTTGTGTTGGTTGGACCAGGCAAAACATTATTAACTGTGATATTGAATTTACCCAATTCTATAGAAAGTGCTTTTGCCCAATTAGATGTTGCACTTTTTACTACAGACAAGCTAAATCCAGGGATTGGTTCAAGTATAGTTGTACCTAAGATATTTACAATTCGCCCCCAATTAGCTTTTTTCATTTTAGAGCCAAAGAACTTTGAAAGTTCGCTAAAACTTAAAAGGTATTTATTGAAAACAGACTGAAAATCTTGTATCTCACACTCTAAAATATTTTGTGGCATAGGGCCACCAACATTATTAATTAACATAAACTCTGTTGCTTGCCAATTTTCAACAGCAGCCAAGCTTGGCTTTATACTCTCCGGTTGATTAAAATCTAATTGAATGAAGAAATGATTATTGGAATTTAGTTTGTCTAATTCTGATTTAACTATTTCAAGTTTTCTTAAGTCTCTTGCAATTAGAGTAATAGCATAGCCTTCTTTACAAAGGCTAAGGGCAATTGCTTTTCCAATTCCATCAGTACTCCCACATACTATAGCTCTCTTAATGGCTTTCATTACTTAATGCTTATTTTATATCTACTGCTTTGCCATTTTGTACAATCTTGAAAACAGTTTTCATATTGATGTCTCCGTTTTCAAAACTGAAATTACCAAGAGCTCCGTTATAATTTTTTAAATTGCGGATGTAATCAGCAACCTTCTGTGGGTCATTCCCTTCTTTTTTAATAGAGTTGTAAATAAGCATTACAGCATCATAGCCTACTGCAACTGCAACAGAGGCATCAGCATTAAATTTTTGCTTGTATAACTTACCAAAATTCATAGCAGTAGAAGAAGTAGAATCATTGGGATTGTAATATGCCACTGGAACCATAACACCTTCGGCTGCTTCTTTGGCAATATTTATACAATCGGGTTCTAAGAAGCTGATATTGCTTATTACTTTACAAGAAAATTTACTGTCTCTTAATTGCTTCATAAAGTTGCCCATCTCTTTTTGATTACCTGCTAAGTATATCATGTCAGGGTTATGCGCCTTTATTTTCAAAATAATAGTTTTAAAATCAACATCTCCAAAGTTGTATATTTCGGAAGCCAATAAATTGCCGCCCAGTTGTTTGTAACGCATTTCAAAAGCGTCTTTTAGCCCAATACCATACTCATTGTTCACATAAACTATTGTAGCTTTAGATGCCTTTAAATTATTGTAAGCATATTCGGCAGATTTTAATGATTCATCTAAACTTGAAGGATAATTTCTTGCAAAGGATGTGCTTATACCTGACAGTTTAGGGCTTGATGCGCCTGGAGAAAGTATAAAAGCTTTATTGGATTCAATAACGGGAATCATTGCTAAAGTGGTTGTGCTGCTAATATCTCCAATAAAGTAGCTTATTTTATCTACATTTATCATTTGCATAATAGCATTAACTGCTGTTTTTGCTTCTGCTTTGGTATCAATAAACTTTAATTCTGCTTTAGCGCTATCTGCTTTATTTATTTCCTCTACGGCTAACTCCATACCCTGTTTCATTGGTTCAGAATAACTTGCAAGTTCACCAGTCAAAGGGAGAACGACACCAATATTAACTTTAGTTGATTTATCTCCACTGCTGCTATTGTTGCAGGAACTAAGCATAATAATACTTAGTAGTGAAAGGGTGGTTGCATAAATTAAATTCTTTTTCATTGTTGCCATATTTTTAATTGTATAAATGTTTGTTTAAAAAATTTTCTTTAAGAAATTCTGTTTTCTGGAAGCTATTGTAGATTTTACCATCTTTAATTACCGCAATTTTGTCTGCCAGTTCAAAGGCAACCTGATAATTATGCTCCACTAAAATCATGGTTTTATTTTCTTGTTCTTTCATTTTATTTAAAAAATCAACAGCATCCTTTACAGCTTCAGGGGCAAGACCGGCTGTTGGTTCGTCAAGTAACCAACATTGTGTTTTTTGCGAAAGCAACATAGCAAACGAAAGCATCTGTCTTTGTCCGCCAGAAAGGTTTCCGCCTCTTTTATCCATACAGCTTGCCAATGCTGGGAAAAAGGAAATACAATTTTCTTTTATATGTGCTGATTCACTTTTACTTTTCCCTTTTAAAGTAAATTCAAAATGTTCACTTACTTTCATTGTAGGAAACACCATGCCGCCCTGCACAAACCAAGATAAGCCAAGCTGTTTTAAATCCCATGTATTTTTGTTATTCAACTCCACACCTGCAAAGAAAACATTCCCAGCATTATCCGTAATAATCCTTGCAATAGTTTTGAGCAAAGTGCTTTTTCCAGACCCATTTTGCCCAATTATACCTAACACCTCACCTTTGCCTACTGAAAGAGAAATGTCTTGCAAAACATCCTTGCCGTTATAACCAGAGCTAAGATTTTGTATTTCAAGCAATTCACTCATACATTTACAATGCTATTTATAGTTTTTATTATTCCATCTTTCATTTCAATGTGACTATCTGCAATTGCCAATGCTTTAGTAATGTTATGCTCTATTATTAAAAGTGTAATGCCCTCACTTTGCATCTGCAAAACCATATTGCTAAAACGATCTATGGTTTGTGGATTTAATCCAGCAAATGGTTCATCCAATAGAGCCAATAATGTACCGTTCATGGCTATCATACAAAAAGAAATAAGTTTTTGTTGCCCGTAAGAAAGTTCTCCGGCTATTTTGTTGCTCAAATCTTGCAAACCAAATTTTGTAAGCAAGTTAATGGCTTTTTGTTTCAGCGTTTCATCTTCTTGCCTTGCTATTTTCGATTTTAAAATGAGATTGAGAAAACTGTTTCCAATGTTGTTTTGAGCTGCTGAAACTAAATTTTCCCACACCAATAAATTCTTAAACAATCGTGGCTGTTGATACAAACGAATAATTCCTAATTGAGAAATCTGCAAAGCAGATTTTGTTTCAATGTTGTTTCCATTGAAAATGATTTTTCCTTTTGTTGATTTTTCTAAACCAGTAATGAGGTTGAATACTGTAGTTTTCCCTGCTCCATTCTCTCCTGTTATTAATACAATACTTTGCTTCTTTATTTTAAATGAAACATCTTTTACTGGTGTAATACCATCAAAAGATTTGTTTAGATTTTCTATATTTAAAATACAGCTCATTGAATTAAGTATTTTCCAAAAATACCTTTGGGTTTGAAACGGACAATCAGGACTAACAATACACCAAATATTATCATTCTTATGTTTGCTGCAATATTATCAGGCATTTGAATAAACTCTAAAAGCTTAGGGAGTAGAATGTAAATAAGGGCTCCAGTAATGGGCCCAATTATCCTTCCTGCTCCACCAATTAAAACGATGCTTAAAATCAGAATGGATTCATCTAAGTTGAATGAAGTGGGGTCTATATAAGCGGAGTAGGTAGCGTACAGACTACCTGCAATACCTGCAATGATTGCTGAAAGAATGATGCTGATACGTTTATAATAATTGGGATTTTTACCCAAACTCAAAACAGCGATTTGGTCATCCCTTGTAGCTTTTATCATTCGGCTGATTGGGGTTTTTAAAAACCAACCATAAAATAGAAGTACAACTAAAACCCAAAATCCACCGAAGACAGCAAAGCTGCTAGGTGTATTTATTTCAAAGCCAAATATTGCAGGATGGGAAATCTTTCTAATGCCATCAGCCCCACCAGTTATAGATGTCCAATTGAAAACTATTGAAAAGAAAATGACTTGTAGAGCCAATGTTGCCAAACTGAAATACAACTCTCTTACTTTGCCAGCAATGAAACTGAAAAGTAAAGCAACTAACACACAAGTAAGGATTGCCACAGGCAAAGCTAACCAATAAGAGAACCCAAATTTTGTTATGAAAATTGCCGTAACGTAGGCACCCATACCGTAAAAAACTGCTTGTGCAAAACTCAACAAACCTGACATGCCCACTTTCTGATTAGCACTTAGTGCAAGCAGGGTGTAGATTTCAAGCATTACCAATATGTAAAGTAAATAATTCATAACCTGTCTTTTCTTAGGTTGTAACTAATTATACCTTCCGTTCTAAATAAAATCACCAATAACAAAATCAAGAATGTAATTCCTTCTTTCCATTGAGGATTTAAATACAATTCAATAGTACTTTGAAGGATTGTTAATAAAATGGAAAATAAAACACAAAGCCCTATATCTAATCTTGAAACCAAAACAATTACAACAGAAGCAGTTAAAGTAATGCTCATTCCATGTTGTAAGTCCATTCCAAATTCTAACATTTTAAGAATGGCTGATATGGAAGCCAAAATACTTCCGACAATGAAAACATTTACCCTTGCTTTTTCTGTATTGATGCCAAATACTTTGCTCATGGTTTCATTATCTGAAACAGCTTGCAAAGTCAAATTGGACTTGGTGATTTTAAGATAAATAGAAAAGCTTGCAATGGACAACATTGCAATCATGCTCTGAAACAATTGTACTTTAGTAAAAATGATACTGCCATAATCATAGCTACCCGATATTGAACTATTAAATACTTTTTTATCATTTCCAAGAAACAAAGCCAAAACGTTTATCGTTATCACATATAAGCCTGTTGAAGCAATAAATGAAATACTCTGATTTGATTGTTTTTTATTAAGAGGTAAATAAATAGTCTTTTCAATCAAGTAAATTAGGATTGACACTACAGCAATTGCGAAAGCAATTGAAGCAAACCAGTTATTTGTTTTTGCTAACATCCACCAACAAGAAAATGCACCTGCAATATAAATGCCCCCATGTGCAAGATGAAACACCTTGGTTACCCGAAAAATATAAGTAAAGCCAATAGCTACAAGACTAAGGAGCAGTCCAGAAACGAAGCTATTAAAAAGTATTTGTATTGCTGTTTCCAAATTAGGATTAAAAGTAGTTGTTTATGGATTATCCGTGATTATCCTCAAAGTGAGGGATGATTTCAGCTACCATTTCGGGGTAGATGGTTGTTTCGGGCAGATTTTGTTGACTGATGCTTTTCCAATACATTCTACTGAACTGGTACACCTGAGTGATTATTTCTTTTATTACTTTATATGTAAGCTCCGCAGGTTTTGAGGGCTGTATGGAGAGTTTAATTGGAAAATGATAATCTTTGGCCGATAACTTACCATTCTCAACATACCTTGTATTGTTGAGTAACAGAAACATTTTAAAACCTACGCTTGTACTTGTAAAACGTGGTTTGCTCGATATCCACTCCCACCCGGTCAGCCAGTTCCTTTTCTTTCAGGGCCATGAATTCCTGGAGCGTTTGTGGAGGCTGTGTTTTGCATTTCATTTCATTGACCAGGTCATCCAATGTAAATTCTTCCCCGGAAAATTTGAGCTTCTGAAAGGCGTTATCAGCGGCGGCCAGCACTTTTTGTAATTGTTTATTGATCTCTGCAGAAGCAGGGTGCTGGTGGCTGACGACACGCTCATTTTTCATCCAGTGCTCAACCGGGCAGCCGATTCCGGTGAACACATCCTTGCGTTGTCCGCGAAAAACAATGCGAAAAACAATGCGAAAAACGATCAGGCTGTCTCGGTTGGCATATTTGTGGCTGGCTCGGAGTAGGAAATTGAAATGAATTTCCGTGGAATGGTTAAGACTTCTGTTCATGGTATTGCTGTTTAAAGGTTAAATTTCAACACGTTACAGCAATCTCCGAGGTGCTAAATGAAGTAGAATATTACAATCTGATACCAGGGATTGGGCCGGTGGGACAGGTAAAAATCCTGTCTCGGTAAGTGCACCAAAACCTTGTATTTATATGCACTTCCCTGCACCTTTTTGCAATGAAAAAAGCCTGATAATCAATTTCTTAATTGATTATCAGGCTCTATCTCGTGGTGTGGGGCGGGATCGAACCGCCGACACAAGGATTTTCAGTCCTTTGCTCTACCGACTGAGCTACCGCACCATTCCTGAAACACATCGGCTTAGTAAGTGGAAGCCTAGCCTCGCTTTTGTGTTCCGGGGCTGCAAATATAGAGGGAATTCACAAGAAATCCACAAGAAAGAGGCTAAAAAAACCGCTTTTTTTAACAATCCAGAAACCACAAGGGCCGGATTTCCAGTTGTTCAGGCCTTTTTTCTTTACTGAAAAGCAGGGAAAGAATCATTAGAATGCAAAAAGATATGAGCCGTCTTAACTTTTAAAAGGGGGAAATTCAAAAGCTACAATACTGAAGAGCTTAAAATCAACTCACTATGTCCATTAGGGTATATAAAATCATAGACTTATGATGTACTTTAGTAGTCAACCTTATCTGCCAGCACTACTAAACTATGAAGCGTATCAGTTTTTTTGATATCGAACTCAACCCTCAAACTGCAACGATTGAAGATATCGGCTGCATCCGGGACGACGGGGCTGTATTTCACAAAAAGGATATTCCTGGATTCTTTGACTTTATAAAAGATGCTGAATTTATCTGTGGACATAATATCCTGGCGCATGACATTACCTGGCTCCAAAAGCATACAGTCGAAAAAGATTGGGGCAGAGACAGGGCAATTGATACGTTGCTATTTTCTCCATTATTATTTCCAAAGAAACCCTATCACAGCCTCTTAAAAGATGATAAGATTCTATCAGATGAGCGGAATAACCCGGTCAATGATTCAAAAAAGGCGAAGGAGTTGTTTGATGAAGAAGTAACCGCTTTTAATGCATTACCCGCAGAACTCAAATTGCTCTATTATAACTTGCTGAAGGGAAGACCTGGGTTTAATTCCTTCTTTGTGTATATCGGTTATAATACAGTGGCAGAAGAAGAAGGAATAACACGAATCATAAAACGCTTTTTTCATAATCAGGTTTGTGAATCCGCGGATATTGCACAACTGATACAGGCCTATCCGGTTGAACTGGCCTATGCCCTATCATTAATTCATTGTAACGACCGCTATTCCATCACTCCTCCCTGGGTACTGAAGAAATATCCAAAAGTTGAACAGGTATTGTACTTGTTGCGGAGCAATCCCTGTCTTACCGGTTGCACCTATTGTGAACAGGCGTTTAATCCCTACCGGGTGCTGAAAAGTTATTTTGGCTACGATGGGTTCCGGAAATACGATGATGAACCATTGCAGGAGAAAGCCGTATTGTCTGCAGTTAATAATGATTCCTTGCTGGCGGTTTTCCCAACCGGAGGAGGAAAGTCCATCACTTTCCAGGTACCCGCACTAATGGCCGGGGAAAATGCCAAAGCATTAACCGTGGTCATTTCACCCTTACAATCACTGATGAAAGACCAGGTGGATAACCTGGAGAAAAAGGGAATCACCGACGCTGTAACTATAAACGGGCTGCTGGATCCCATTGAACGAAGCAAGGCGGTTGAACGGGTGGAGGATGGCTCGGCGTTTATCTTATACATTTCACCCGAATCCCTGCGCTCTGTTACCATTCAACGACTACTGCTAAAAAGAAAAATCGCCCGGTTTGTCATTGATGAAGCGCACTGCTTCTCTTCCTGGGGACAGGACTTCCGGGTGGACTATCTCTATATTGGTGATTTTATTAAAAACCTGCAGGATATAAAAGCAACAGCCAAACAAAAAGTAATAGAAGATATTAAGCAATACTTTCTGGAAAAACTGGGCTTAAATCTGACCCTATACAGGGCCACTTCAGGAAGGAAAAACCTGCAGTATGAGGTTTTTAAAAAAGATACAGATGAAGAAAAATATGCTCAGCTCAGGGATCTTATTGAAAGCCGGAATTGTCCAACCATAGTATATGTGGCACGTTCGAAGAGTGCTAAATCAATTGCCGAAAGATTGACTAAAGATGGATTGAAGGCGAGCCCCTTTTTTGGCAAAATGACCAAAGAGGATAAAACGGCTAATCAGAATGCATTTATGGCCGGACATGTAAATATTATGGTAGCTACTTCGGCATTTGGAATGGGTGTTGATAAGGATAATGTGGGATTGGTTGTTCACTACCATATCTCTGATTCACTGGAAAATTATGTCCAGGAAGCAGGACGAGCCGGTCGGGATGAAAATATTAAAGCTGAATGCCAGATCCTTTTTTCAGAAGATGACCTGAACAAACATTTTATCCTGCTCAACCAGACCAAGATCACGGTAAAGGAAATCAACCAGATCTGGAAAGCCGTAAAGGATCTAACCAAAGTTAAAGACAGTGTATCCAATTCCGCACTGGAGATTGCCCGCCGGGCAGGTTGGGACGAAAGTGTAACTGATGTTGAAACAAGAGTGACTACAGCGATAGCCGCACTGGAAGGGGCAGGATATATAAAACGAGGTCAAAACATGCCCCGTGTTTATGCAAGTAGTATACTCAGCACCAATGCCCAGGAAGCAATCGATAAAATAAACCAGTCGCAGCAGATTGATGAAAATCTTAAAATGGATGCGATTCGTATTATTAAAAAATTATTCTCCAGTAAAAGCAAACGGCTTTCCACCGATGAAGCCGCAGAGTCCAGGGTGGATTATATTTCTGACCAGCTGGGTATAGTAAAAGACAAAGTGATCCGGATCATCGAACTGCTGCGGCAGGAAGAGATACTGGCACAAACCAAAGATCTAACCGCCTTTATCCGGAAAGGAGAGAATAGCAAACAATCTTTAGGCATTGCAGATTCCTTCCGGCAGATTGAATTATTCTTATTGGATGTCTGCAGGATAATGAACATATTTATCATTTGAAAGAACTGAATGAAAAAGCCATACTGGCCGGTGCTTTAGCTTCAACCCCGGCTAAAATTAAAACCATCTTTAATTTCTGGGGAGTTAAAAACTGGATCAAAAAAAACTACCCGGAAGGGATCAAAAAACCATGTAGATTACACCCTCTTCTACCTGTTGCCGAAATACAGGCCAAACTGGAAAAGCGACAACAGGTGGCAAATAGGATAGTCGATTATTTATTTCAAAAGGCATGAGAATAAAGAGAAAAATGATGCAGAGCAGATACTGGTTGAATTTTCAGTGCTTGAGTTAAAAGAAGCACTTTGAAAATAGCCAACGGCTATTCAATGAAAAGCCACGTATCGATGAAGTAGAGGATGCGCTTTTCTATTTATCAAGAATTGATTCAATAAAAATCGAAGGTGGTTTTTTGGTCGTGCACAATAAACTGACTATTGACCGGCTGGAAAAGAGTAACAGAATTCAATACAAAGAATGCAGACTATCAGAAACTTCTCAGTTTTATCAGCAGAAAGTGCAACAGATCCACATTGTAGGCGAATATGCCCATAAAATGATCAAGAATTACAATGAGGCCCTGCTTTTTGTGGATCATTATTTTACGTTGAACTATGCTTCCTTCCTGAATAAATATTTTCCTGGTAGTCGTGAGACGGAAATTAAACGGACACTTACCCCGGAAAAATTCAAAAAGCTGTTTGGCAGTCTCTCGGTAAACCAGCTGGCCATTATTAATGACAGGGAACAGCATATTGTGGTCGCCGCAGGTCCGGGAAGCGGAAAAACAAGGGTGCTGGTCCACAAGCTTGCTTCTTTACTATTAGCCGAAGACGTAAAGCATGAGCAGTTGCTGATGCTCACCTTCTCCAGGGCGGCGGCCACAGAATTTAAGAAGCGATTGATAGAACTGATTGGCAATGCAGCAGCCTATATAGAAATCAAAACCTTTCACTCTTATTGTTTTGACCTGCTGGGTAAGGTCGGTAGTCTGAGTCTTTCGGAAAATGTGGTAAAAGACACGGTAGCCATGATCCGGGCCGAGGAGATTGAAAACAACCGGATCACCAAAACGGTATTGGTGGTGGATGAAGCGCAGGATATGAACGGAGATGAGTATGGCCTGGTAAAAGCCCTGATGGAGGTCAATGAAGAAATGAAAGTGATCCTGGTAGGCGATGATGACCAGAATATCTATGGTTTCAGGAATGCCGATTCCCGCTATATGCAATCGCTGATTGCAGAACACAATGCCATAAAGTATGAATTGACCGAGAATTACCGCAGCAAACCCGAAATCGTACAATTTGCCAACAGCTGGGCGGAGACCATCAGCAAACGGATGAAATTGCTACCAGGTTTTGCTGTGCAGCAGACCAACGGGGAAGTAGCGATAACAGAGCATGCAGTGAATAAGCTGGTTGTTCCGGTGGTGAATGCTATTCTTTCGGCTTCTTTAAAAGGCACCACCGCTGTGCTTACCCGGTCAAATGAGGAGGCCATGTTGGTGAATGGCTTGCTGAATAAGCATAAAATACCCGCAAAGCTCATTCAGTCATTGGATGGTTTTCCGCTTAGTGCCTTGTATGAGATCCGGTATTTCTCCGATATGGTATTAGCTGACCCGGACAGCCCGATAGTAAGTCCGGAACGCTGGCAGGAGTCGGTACGCAAACTGGAGATCCATGCCCGGGAGAGCCAGTACCTGGACCTGGTGCTTCGGCTGATCAGGGATTTTGAAGCCGTTAATAACCAGCGTAAGTACAAAAGTGACTGGCAGAGTTATTTACGGGAATCCAGGTTGGAGGATTTTGTAAATGCCGACAGCCAAACCGTCATCGTCAGCACGGTGCACAAAGCCAAGGGTAAAGAGTTTGATAATGTATTTGTGCTTTTATCTTCATTGGATACCTCAAAGGATGAGGATAAGCGGGTTTTTTATGTAGCCATCACCCGGGCCAAATCAAATCTGCAGGTACACTATACCGGGGCTTTTTTGAAATCAATTGCAACAGAGCCGGTGATTTACCAAACAGACAACGAAGTTTATGGTGACCCCAAAGTAATTGCCACCTCACTAACTCACAAAGATGTGTTTCTCGGATTCTTTGCGGGTAAGCAGTACCTGATGGAAAATCTGTTTAGTGGCACCTCACTCAACTTCAATGAAGGCGGTCTTTGCAATGTCCGCAAACAGGGGCTAATCAGGTATTCAAATGCCTTTAAACTAAAACTGGAAGAGTATCAGCAGAAGGGGTATAAACCGGTGTCGGCTAGGGTGGGTTTTGTTGTTTACTGGATGGATAAGGCGGCGGAGAAGGAGGTGAAGTTGATTTTGCCGGAGATTGAGTTGGAGAAATTATAAAGTTGTCGTTTAAAAAACGCTAACCTCAAGTAGAAGAGGAAGTCGCATAATTTTATTTATTATTAAAATTCAACTGTGATTCACCACCTTTTTAATAGTCTCCCTATTTTTGAATAAAAAAGCTAACGCCATGGACATGTTTATACCTTTGCAACAGCAATGCTCACCACCTTCTGATTTATCTAAATAGGAAGAAGCCCTAAAAGAAAGCCAAGAAGTACGACAGAGGGGTAATTTAAAAAAGGAAAGTGAAATGATTTTAGGTTCTTCTTGGTAATTAAACCGATCTAAAAAAGCTAAACCATCCACAACAGGCATCTGAATACCAAGGGAAATAATATCTGATGTTGAATGATTTAATAAATCAAATAATTCCTGACCATTTTGGGCTTCATTTACAATCTTTACTGAATAGTTGTTTTCAAATAATTTTTTACACCCCATCGGAATAATTTATGATCATCAACAATTATTATTGTGGTAACGGGGGGAAAAACATCCTTCTTTAATACTGTACTCAAATTCCTTGTTTCCTTTCCGCCCGGGGCTTTTATATGCTCCTGAATAAAATAGAAAAGTTTATATAATTGAGATATTAAACCGATTTTTTCACTTCTGCTCTCGCACTCTTTGAAATTCTTTTTTAAAGCATGAATATAATACGCGATAGCTTTCACTATGAGCGATTTTTCATAGGGCAAATGATGACTATTTTGAGTTGTTTTAGATTTAAGATGTTTAAAATGAAAAACCGTGTTTGCTATAACTATTTCTGCCAGACATAAGCAGCTTTTAGTATTTGATTCCCAGCAATCAGGAAGCTCTTTGCGTTCTTTGTAATGTTCGATTCTGAATATGGATAACTGCAAATTAATTTTTTGGCTTAATTGCCAGTTTTGTCATAATCTATAGTGCTATAATATTTTTGTAATGCTATAAAGTCAATTGTAGGAACAGCTTGCCTTGTCCAATTGTAGTTTATTTCAAAATGCTTTATCAATCCTGAAATAAACCAGAGTTCAGATTTTACTTTTTCAGTTTCATAATCAAATAGTTTATAGTTGATAAATACTAAAAGGGCACTAATGCCCCAATATATGTATTCTATAAATGACAATAAACGCGCCCCTTTTGGAGTATCAGGAATAAATACAGACACTTCTTCCCAAAATTCATTTCCATTCTCTCCTTCACTTAGACGATCGAAGTCTTTTATTCCTCCATCAATAAATAACTCACCAAATTGGTTAATTATCACTTGATTTTTAATTAATGAAATAAAAAAAAGACCAACGACGATTAAAAAAATGGAATCTATCCACGCTTTTGGATTGTGCCTTTCAGGTAATAAAATTTCTCTTTTGTAAATAATTATTGATAAGAATGTAATTATGATTGCTGCGGGTATTATAAATAAGGGCTTTAGTAATAGAATATAACCCCCAATAATAATTAACACCAGGTTTAGTATCGGTAAAAACAGATCTGACTTTAATATTTTATTTATTGCTTTTATAGACATGTTAGGATAAAAATAATACTATCAATTTTCAACACTCAATATCTCAATATAATTCTCCTGCATACCCACTTTGACGACATCTCCGACCTTCTGGCCTTGTATTGCAACTCCAAGCAAGGATTTATAAAATACATTTTGGATATTACCTGTTTTTTCTTTTTTTAAACGTTCATCAATAACGAGATTTATGGTCATCTCTTGTTGAGTGTTTAAATAGCGAAATTTTACCCTGCTCTGCTTATTGATTCGACCCGTTTCAGCTATTTTTTCCAGCGGCTCTTCAACAGTTAAAATAGTTTCTGTATCCTCGACTTTATTCTTTACTACATGTCGTTCTGGCTTTTTTACAACTATATTGTTCTTGAAGGCGAATGAATAGTCGGTACTTGATTCATTGCTTACAGATCCTTTTTCAACAATCTGTTCAATAAACTTCAAAATTTTATTTTCTTCTCTTGACTGATTTCGCCACCAGTTGGTACTCCAGATTCTGTGGAACACAAATCCATGATCTTCAAGGATTCTTTGTCGGTGTAAGTCATATAAATAGGCCTCTTCGCTTGAGTGATACTTAGCGCCATCACATTCGATTGCAATTTTGGGTATACCAGCAATACCGGAATCAAATACAATATCAATTCTGAAACCGGCATATTGTAGTTGTGCTATTAATTTTTCAGTTCCATATTTGCTAACAAGGAATTGATAGACCTCCTCTTCAAATGGAGATTCCAAATCCATTCCACGAAACGTATCAAATGATACAGATACACTTGTATTTTCTGCAAGCGCAGTTAAAACCGCAATCCTTCCTTCATTATCTTGTTCGCTTACTGCTTTTGCATAAGCAAGATACGAGAAGAGAATAGCTCTTTTATTATTCGCTTTTTCGGTAACGAGGTAGCTTTTATACTCTAAAAACACCTCTTCCGGAATTGAACTACACATGTAGATTTTATACTTCGCACGTGTAATAATTACATTCAGCAGCTTATAGCCTTTGGAGTAGTTTAATGGACCAAAACGATGGGCGAACTTTCCATCTTTATTAGGACCATATGTTGTAGATAATATTATAATGTCCGCTCGTCTCCTGAATGTTCTCAAGGTTTTTTATGAAAAGCCCGTTTTGTTCCAGCTCCTGGATTTTCTTATCAAATTCCGTGTATTTAGCCAGTTTTCTTCGCTCACTTATCTTTGTTTTGATAAGGTCACGTTGAGTTATATTAAAAGTGGCAACTCCTACGCTTGGATAGTTTCCGTCGGGAAGCCGCTGAATGTTTTTTTCAATAATTTCTAACACCATTTCAGCCTCTGCCTCGTTTGTGTGTTCTGAAAATGTGCCGTCCACAGGAATGTAAGAGATCGGGGTGTACTCAAAGGTATTTGGCAGGGGCTTCAACCGTTGATTATAGAAAGCAAAATTTGAGAAATCAATCAGATAAGGATGTCTTGATCTGTAATGAAAATCCAGGTATCTTTTACTGAAGTCTAACTCTGTTCCGAATTCAAGTAACGAATCACAGCTCAGCAAAATGTCATTAATATCAACCCCGCGTACCTTCAACTCTTCTTCTTCCAATTCTTCTTCGTCTTCTGCGGAACCGTCAAATATTTTAGAAAAATAATTTGAGGGTGGCATCTGGTGTTCATCACCAGCGATAATGATTTGTTTTCCTTTTAACAAAGCGGGTAAATTATCTTCCAACCTGAGCTGACTGGCTTCATCAAACAGGACAATATCAAAGTATTGATTCATTCCCTTAAAAAGCGTACTGGCAACATCAGGTGTAGTTAAAACTACAGGAAAAAAAGTGGTAAATAAATCACTGTCATACTGTACGATCTGCCGGAGAGACAAACGTTTAAAATTCGGACTACTTTTTTTATTATATAGATTTTCTACTGAGAGATTTTTATTAAAACGAAATTCATTGCATGCCTGCGTTTGTTTGGCAAACCAGTGATGTTTAATGAAGTTTAATTGTTCATTTCCAAGTGCACTAAAGTTGGTATCAAAGTCTGTATAATCCTGATCATCGGACGGTAAATTATTATCAGAATATTTTAATAGTAATTTGTTTAAGTAAATTGAACGAAAGCACTTAACCCAGTTCTTTTTACCTGATAATTTACCGGTAATCACTTTTAAAGCGGGAGGTAAACCATTAAAGTAATTAAACCAGCTATATTCAATTTTAAAATAGTCCTCTTCCCCGGATAGATAGTCCTGCTTTTGCTTAATAAAACGCATAAGTTCATCAAGGAAATCATGAAGATTAGTGAATACCCACCCCCTTTTTCCAACTATCATTTTTAACCCTTGCGTGAAGCTGTGTAGCACGATCGATTAATACAGGGAAAGTTGCAAGTCCACTCAGTCTTGTATTCTCACTTTCAATTTTCTGTTCATTAAATTCAGACTTGAGACTTTCGCTGAATGTTTTTTGTTGGCTGTTAAGGGTTTCTTTTAAGCCAGCGATTAATTCGTCGTTTTGGATGATATTGTCAGTAAATTCAATTGAGCTTTTAATATTATTAGCCCGTTTTAATGATTCAGTAAGCAAATTGTATGCATCTGCTATTTGTGACCGATAAGAGCTAAATGTATTTTTAATTTCAGCAAGTAATTCCTTTTCATCGAACTTATGATCCAGTAATGTAATTAGCTGCTTAATTCCAGTAAGAAAGTTGTCTGTTATATCTGTTTTAAGTTTTTTCAACCCAAGATCGTGGAATACCGTTTTATAAACACTTTCTCTGGATTTATGTTGCTGTTCTAACTGGCTGAAATAATGCTCTGTTTCCTGTAGCTTATTGTTCAGCTGGCCTTCAAATGAAGCTGGTTTAATTTCTGAAAAGCCAAAGGTGGCATATTGAAAATCTGAAATCAGGGTATGTAGTTCTTTATTTACCTGAATGGCCTTCTTGTGTTTGGGTAAAAAGACAGCAAGGATTTTAAAGAACGTACTATTGACTTTATTATCGTCTTTATAATGTTGAAGAGCAACATTCTCTGTTAAAACAGATTCTATAAGTGTCTG
>JADKDL010000040.1 GCA_016714605.1 Bacteroidales bacterium
TCAAGCAGTACATTTATTTTATAATTGTCACTTTACGCATTTCTGTGAAAGTAGCATTTAATTTTGCTAGCATGTAAAGCGACCGCTCGATGATCCTCACTTTCACTTCCTAAAGTAAGTTTTTTTCATTAGCTTTAGCTTACACGTTCAGTTAGTACCGGCTTTTACCGTTTTCGTCCTCAAGAAAGTAAGTTCAGAATTTGCTACCAAAACCACCACATAAACCTATATCGGTAGCTGGACAAGGATATACCTGCTTCTAATGTAGCACCTGGCGAGAGTTCAGGATTTATAAGTAGTAATTGTAGTAAATTCTAATGTTGCAGACGCTCCATTTATTAATGCTCTTACTACCATTAAAATCGTTTTCCTGAAACTGAATTTGCCACACAGTTTTTCAGGAAACATTGCATAAGCAATTACTTTTCAGCTTCTAATGGTTTCAACATTAATGTACTTTTTGGTTGCGATATATCTTGAGATAACGTAATGCAGTATTATAATTAAACATCTCATCAGGAGAAATGTATTGTATTATCAATAACTGTTTTCGTATTTCTAATTACACTCTCGTCAAATTTTGCAGCAAAATTCAAAACCTTCAACATCGCTATTTATTTTACACGATAAGCCGAATACCGGAACAATACAATAAAATTTTGAAAATACGAAGTGTAACTTCGCGGCACAAATCAAACACAATTGCAGATGAACTACTTTTCAAGTGCGATTCTGCTCCTATGTAATTTCCGTTTACATCACCAAGCATAAATACTTTGCTTTAAATGATTCGCTGTTTATTTGAGGACAAAGCAACAGATAAATCTACCGGTAAAACATGGCAGAAAGGAACTGTAGATGCTGTTTTTGAGTATCACTATCTCATATGATTAAATATATAGGATATTTTAGAAAATTTAGAGATCATATAGCCAATCTAACCACTTAGTAATAATAGTTGTGTCCTCCATCAAACTAAGCCGTCTTTAAGGAGGTGAATAAAAGGCGCTCCCACCAGCGGCATTGCCGTTCCAAGCTTGTTTGAGAGACTCATATCAGGAATTTTCGTACTATTCTTTGATTCATCTAAGAAGCATCACCGGCGTATTCCCTGTCCATGTTTACATCCATGCAATGTTTGATATATATTAGGAACAAATGAAGGATTGAGAAAGCCTATAAGCTTTTTCTTAGTTAATACAACATCGGCAGAGTTCCCTTTATAGGGACATGCATCGCTACCAGCAGTTATATCTCTTTGAATAGGAAAGTATTTAGTACCATTATTTGTTATCCATTCGAAATGCTCCTAATTCATTTGGTTGGAATTACAATGGTAAGAATCTATAAAATACAATCAGTTGCACTTGCAAGAGATGGTAGTAATTAAGTCCATATCAACATCAGAGCATTGTAGCCGATTATTACATTGTTTACAATATTGATTTTGAGAAGTGTTCAGTGAAAATTATCTCTTTTATGGATGTATAATAACCCATTCCCGCGGTTTATATGCAAGCTTTATAGGCCAAATAACTTTCTCTTTTAATGATTGATAATACATTTTAACACTATCAGAAGAAGGTTTTTAATATCTCTCTTTTTAGCAGAAATTCTCACACAGTAATCGTTTCCAATCATTTTACGGAATCATACGTAAACAGGTGCAGAAGCATTCAATGACAATGAAATTGATGAGTTACCTTTTTACACAAATCGTTGTAAATGAAATATCAAAAATAATTCTCAAACAATAAATCATATCTTTTTAATTAAACCACTAGGTACATAAAGAGCATTGTGTATTTCTAAGTCATACATCGTACTAATTACATCAGCCCAGGTGTCAATGGCCTTCTGGCCCATCTCGAATTGTGAAGTGTGCAAGAGCTTTGTACATTTTTCTAGAGGTAAGCAGAAGGGTAAAATTAGAGCTAAACTTTCCATAACAGAAATGTGCGACATGAATACTATCATTTTTTCCATGACTACCGCAGCAACGATTTTCTGCTTTGCATTATTCACTGCTTATCCACTCAACAGGTAAAAGGGACTTTCAATAGCATCTTCGCCAATAAAATCGCCATTTACACGCCAGAGATAACTGTTGCAGCAGCGAACCTTTAATTGGCTGTAAATTCAATACCTCAGGGGCGATTCCCGCTTTTACCAAGTCAGGAATAGAAATACTTAAAATGTGACAGGTTTTTAATTGGTATATTCGTCGAAAATAAAGTTGTAGCATATCGTTGAAATCAGCAGCGCTTTACGGTAATAGTATCGGTACCTAACGCATTATTGTGGCTAAAGTAGGTTCGCCAGTTTGTCGAGCATTAAATAAATGAGTTAAAAATAATCCTAGCACCCCCTCAAACCAGTTTCCATTTCATAGCTACAGAATCTCTTGGCTCATATTTTTTTCTTCCTCCTGAATTGTTAAGGAAACAAAGTGTTCCATTTTCAGTATTGAATGTACCACCTAATCTTCCGGTTACATTATCTCTTACTGTTCTAGGAACAATAGTTTGATCTTTTAAGCGAATTTGCAACGAGTTGTTTACATTACCTTATCGAATTACTTAATATAAACGTGGTCTTATGACCTTGTAAAGCCCAGTCAATTTTCAACTATCGAAAACAGGATTTTGCATTTTCTCTTACGGCTTCACCGCCATCGCCTATCGCTTCGGTGACTACCACTACCAAGTAAACAGTCTTATGATAATACGCTATTTCCATTTTACCTCTCAGGATTTGCTTTTACCTGAGCATTCATCCATAAAGCTAGAGAATCAAGAAATCCAACTTTAGAATAGTCTTCATTAACTCCATTGCCATAAATAACGCATCTCCATAAACGAAAAAATAGATATACCCGGGAGTGGCTGGACATTGCCTTATCGAAAAGATGGACTGCAAACCTAATTAAAATGGTTCGTGAAGTTTTTGTTTGCAGATTTGTCGTGATTACCAGTTACAGCAGCAAATGGTTTGTTCATGAAAATATCTTGTTGTGTTTGGAAGAATTGTTCGTATTCCCATTCAGAATTGGTAGAGCCAGAAGTCTCAATCAAGTCACCACAAGATAACCAGAAGTTTGCAATAAATACATAGCATGAGCACGAAGAGTGGTTTTTGAGAAATATCAAACATATCACTTGTATTAGCTTGAGGGTAGGTAAAATAAACGAAACGAGAAAGCATCTCACTCACTTGCAGCGAAAGTAACTATTTTCCCAAGAACGCGGTTTACCAACTCTGTAAGAATAAACACAGTATTAGCTTTAAACCTGTAGCTAGTGCCTTATTACTCATAAAGCTTTTTTAGAGTTAACAGGAATACTTTTGCGGTAAGCAGTCAATCCGTTTGCCAGAAACATTGTAGTTGGTATTTTAACAGAATCAGACTGAGCATTAAAACTAATGCCGTTGCGAAATCCACACTTTGTAGCATTTCCTTCAACAATCTGAACCATTCCATTAGTTACACGCCAACATTAGTAAACCAATTCGGAAGCCATTTGCTCAGAAGGATAAAAATTTGATGTTTACCGCTTCCTTGCTATAAGGCATTTGCGATGATTGCATAGCATTGATATGTTGTGCAAGTTTAGCAATATTCAAAGAATCGGTATAGCTTGTAGCAGCAACATAAAATTGTTTAAATTTCGTCCATGATGGAACAGTGAAATCAAGCTCTTGTAATGCAGCAGCTATTTGAAACACTGAATCAAAACTATTAGCAATATCATAATATTCGATAACCAACCAGGACACAAATGAGAAGCTTCACTCATCGAAAGACCAACTTCTCTCACACTTACAGAAACTTTTATGAAGAAAGACATTTCGTTTTCCCTATTCCAATCTGCTCTGTTTATATTAGCCCAAACAATGTTTTGAATCAGCAAGAAGAAAGTCCTTTTTTTGCTATCAAACCACATTAAGTTGGTTGGCAGGAATATTCAAACTACTGAATCGGTAGATTTTGCTCTTTTTGTTAATGAAAACAAATCAAAATCGCCTGTTACCGATTTGAAATTGTCCTCAGACCAAATAAAAGATTTGTAGGATTTGCATTTTTGTTGTGCATCAACTTGAAATTCTAAATATGCAGCAGCTATTGCTTTGTTTTTGGTAATTTGATATTCGGGAAACGAAGACCAAACATTTTGAGGATCTTATTCAAGCCATTATTCACAACCTCAATTCTAAATCGCTACTATTATAATCGATAGCACCAATTGTTTGCGCTTGTTTTGATTTGCGTTTTTGGAGCTAACCATTCTTCAACGTCATCGGAAATAGAGAAATTTTAATTTTGCTGGTTTTCTTAATTTCAGCAACTTTATAGCTAATGCTGACAGAAGCAGCCGCAGCCGATTCACCATCGAAAGATTCCATTTCTCTTGTACCGGTTCTTTAATGTAGAAAAAGCCATTGCATTACCAGCTTTCAACCAGCTCTATTAACTAATTGTTGTACTAACGAGTAATATCGAAGTAAAACATTTTCCATTACAACTTCACCATCGCCAGCATTTACTCTCCCCAACAACTGGAATCGGCTAATTTTGGTCTTTTGGGTTGAAAATCAAAAAGCAGCTACACCGAACATAAAGGAGCGGGGACTTATCGTTGTCTTCTGCATAAATTTGTAGGTTACAAGGACTCCTTATTTATTAGTAGCACGGCTAAAATTATAGAAGCAGCAATAATTCAGCATTTTTTTAGGTACATCCAAACCTACAAAACAAGACTAACCAATTGATATTGGAATTTTTCCTCCATTTTCTGTAGTTAATAATCCTAATTCAAAGATCGCTCACTACCAGAATCTACACCACCTACAATATTTGATTACCGCTTTGACCCGGAAGGGCAGGTAAGAACTCTTCCAAATCGTCGGGCTTTTTACCACCGATTTTAACTTTTATCTAGTTTGTCGTTATTAGCCCTCTTGAGCCGTTACAAAACTGGGTTAGAATAAACCAAAGATCGTCGAAAGCTTTCGCAGCATCATTTGCACCCAAAAGAACATCGGTAAGTGGATTTCCAGCACCGTCGGTTTGCATTGGTACACGTTCAAACCAAAATCAGAACCACGAAGTCTGAAATATACAGATTCTTCGGCAGGAAGTACGATTTGACATTCTTACCAACCATTACCTTTGCTAGTCCATTTACTTGTTACGCCATTAGCATCGGTAATGCCTTGTGCATCGAAACGAGCCATTACCGAAGTTGTAGTAACTGAACCAACACTTGTAAAGCGGACTTGTAGGGAGCCAAAGCCTGTTACTTTACCTTTTATCAAATCAATATGATCTAAAGAAGGAGTAGTAAAAAAGAACTGTACGTATTGAAATTAGCATCTTGAGGGTCTCTAACTATAATAGTAACTCTTATTGAGTTTCCCTTATTAATAAGCATATTGCTACCCATAGAAGCACAAGTCCGTCGTTTTGACCTAAAGTATCGATTTTGGAAAATCAAAGAATCAATCAAATCGCCATTAACTACCCAAGAATTACCCGAACGTAAACCATCTACAATAGCTTGAGCGTTCATTTTCTGGGTAACATGAGTATATGTTTTTTGATATTCACCCGGATAGAAATCGCCATCATTAGCATGATAATCTGAATTGGCAAACAACCAAAATCCTCTACCTTCAGAAAGCATAGCATCCCAAAGACCACCAATTTCGGCAGCATAGATACCACAACCTCCATAAGTTCCACCACCATCGGCACTAGAACTATAACCACCACGACCTGATGATTTTTGGTGACCCGACATACTTTCAAAACCAAAACAAACATCTGGTCCTGCATTGTTCATGTCGCGGAAATGATTTATTTTATACGATCTTTGTCTTTCCGGATGAGCAGGAACAACATAGCTCTTTTTTTGATAATTTGATTGTAATTCAAGCAATAGCTTCCAATGTTTTTGCATGTCCGCTAAGAGTACTTTTAACCCAACCTTGAGTTGCACCACCATCGAAATCAGAATCGCTATTATCAAATTTATATTCGAATTCTGCTATTGGATTACAATTAGGATTTGTGTCGAATTGATTAGCAATAACACCCATTGAACCATGTTCATGACCACAACATTCCACTCCAAACTTTGCAAAATAGTTTTGTTTGGATACAAAGCTCTTGCAATTTGTACTTGAGCAGAAAGAATAATCTCTCAACGACTGCCAACGCCACATAACCTGATGACCACCGCTTGCTTTTTAGTACCAATAATTGGGTTTGAGTAATAGCATCCCAATAGTTAGTAACGCCAAGATCTAAACCTGAAGAGGCAGCATCACGAGGGAAACCACCACCATGTTCGCTATTAGCCCACCAATCGAGACCATAGCTGTTGTTTTTCTCCATTACATGTTGGAAACTGTAACTACCATCGGAATAAGTAGTGTGTTGGTGGAAATCTCCACGAACATAACCTGCCGAAGCAGACTGGGCTAAACCTACCGAAGTAAGCCCCACAGACCCTATCACCGATAGTGCGGTCTTCAAAAATACCAGTCGCCCCTGAGAACTGATACCTTTTTTAAAATTATAAATCTTTTTCATAAAACAATAAAATGGTTAAGAAGTAAAAGCCAAAACTATTTGAAATTTAGCACTATGACCCTAATTGTTTAATGAAGTTTACACTATCATTATGTAAAGAAATTATAAAAATTTGTTTTGTTAATATTAATAAAATATTAGTATTAAGATGAGGTTTTGGGAAATGGAAAAACAGTAACATCATTATAAAGCATGACAAGCATCATGTTTTATAATGATGTTAATAGTTTAAATCCAATATTAATTCCTACTTAACAAACGGGTGATTAAAAAGTGTCAAACTGTAACAGGGAGTTACAGTGAGTAATTTTTACATTCGGGGTGCGTCTGAGAGTATCAATTTGAATAAGGGGAGCTATTTGAAGATTACGGTAGGGAGTGCAAAGAGAAAGACGCTCTTTGAAACTTTACCAAAGCTCTCTGCAACTTATTTGGTAGCTATTCCATAAAGTACGAAGCCTATTGCAACTTATTTGGTGGCAGTTTTATAAAGTATGATGCTTATTGCAACTTATTTGGTGGCTATTTCATAAAGTACGATGCTTATTGTAACTTATTTGGTGGCTATTCCATAAAGTATGAAGCCTATTGCAACTTATTTGGTGGTCATTCCATAAAGTATGATGCTTATTGCAACTTATTTGGTGGTCATTTTATAAAGTATGAAGCCTATTGTAACTTATTTGGTGGCAGTTTTATAAATGTTGATGGTCGCTGCAAGTTATTTGTTGTTGGGTCTAAATATGGCGAGGTTTTTTGTGTTCAAGTAGGTATAGTGCTCGGAGGGTCAGGCTAAAAGCCTTACTATTTAAAAGAATTAGGGTTTGGGGGGTAAAACCTAACCAGCTGGTGCAGTCTACTCGATTATAAGCCGTGCTATTTTTATATCTGTTTTAATATCTTCTGTTTCATTTTATCCGTAATCATTATTTTGCAGTAAGTCACAAGAATCGCATCATATCCTGTCTCAGCTTTTTCCTTATCAGTTAACTTAACAATATAAGCTACAGGTCTATCATAAATCCAAAATCTTTCGTACCAATCTTTTTTGCTTATCTCAGTCCGATTTGATGTAAATATTATGGATTTACCTTTAAAATCATAATTTTCTATGAATCCATTAAATTGCTGGTTTAAATAATCACTTTCCCTATCATTAAGCAACTTATCTATTCCCGTAAAGCTTGTTGATGCTAAATCCGGTAAAAAATCTGTAATCAAGTTTTAAGTCATCAAATGTTTTGTCTATTAACGAATTTCTTCGGCAATAAGAGGTCTGTCCATTTTTTGAATAAACCACATAAATCTTACCTATTTCGAATTCCATACCACACAATCTACTATCACTGCCGGTTTCTATATCAATTGAATCTTTATAAGTTCCTTTCCATGTCTTATCTACATGAAATCTATAAATCATTTTTTGAATCAATCAGCCGCATACTTACTGGAATTCCCTGAAATATCAAATCAGCAGAATCAATTTCATTTTTAAAACTCATCTGATAGCATCTACAAGAGTACCCTTTTGTAAATCCAGTCAGTAAAATTGTCAATAATATTAAAGTCGTTTTCATAAGGTTGAGTGTCTTTTTAAGCTTGCAGGCAAAATCCCTATATACGTCATTCCAATCTTCAATTCCGTATATATCGTTTATGTCTTTAACTATTTATTATTTCTGCCTCTAAAATTACTTTTATTCAATGAAATACGGAAAGCAAAATGCTGTTTTTTTGTTGTTTGTGTTTTGGGGAGGGTTGGTTGGGTTTGGGAGAATTTAGGAAGTTAGGATTCTACTTAAGTCGGTCAATTGTTTTATCGAAAAGTTGTTCTGTGGAAATAAATTTGTTCCAACCCTTTTTACTTAATCCTTTTTGTAACTCTTTATCTCCACTCCATAATTTTCCTTTGATATGTTCTGTCAAAGCAACAAATTCTGTATCATCTATGTCAACGCCTTCTGTCATAGATTTTGCTTTGTCAAAGGATTCCATAGAAATAAGTCTAATATTGATAAATCTTATTTTATTTGTTATTAGCGTAATAACTCTATCTAGTTCATGGTCGGAATATTTGGAAATCTTTTTAATTTTGTCCTTATGTTCTTCTATCTCAAAAAACAATTGTTCGGTAGAATAAAAATTAAGTCTGCTTTTAGGCTGTAAAAGTATCCTTGCAATTCTACTGTTTGTATTTAATATTGCACTAAATGCAATATTGGTATCAACAACTATTCTCATTAGTCAAGTTGCTGTTTGGTTTTTTCCCAACGACCTTTTTTAATTGTTTTAACCAAATCGTCAACATCTTTTTGAGAAGTTTTTGAATTTTTGGTAATTTCTTTATATTCAAACAAATCTGTTAAATCTTGTAAGTCGTCCAAATTCATATTTTTGGGAAACCCAAAGATTATTTCATTTGGGGGTTCTCCTCAATAATCATAATTTATTTTTTTTTCAAATATAAAATGTCATACGATATTTCTTTTAGTCAGTTAATACTTACTACCTCCTTACTACTTCCTTACTAAATCAACTGTTTTGTCCTGTAGTTATTAGCAATGCTTACAATAAATTTATTTCACCTTCTAAAATTACTTTTATTCATTGAAATAAGCAAAGCAAAGTGCTGTTTTTTTGTTTGTGGTTGTGGGATGGTTGTGGGGTTGGTCGAAAAAATCATAAATCAGGCCAGATGCCTTGAATACTGAGACGAAGCGAGGACGCTTTGCCTAACGGGGTTGGGAATAACAGGCATTGTGCATAATTATTTCGCCAGTTTCAATTTTCTGCGGTTTAAGTATTCTTTAAATTCGGCAAAAGTCATTCCCTTAGTTTCTTTTGCTATTTTCTCTTTTACTTCTCTGAAGAATTTAACTGTGTCAAATTCTTTTTCTTCTGTGTTCTGTTTATTATTCATTTGTTATGATTTCTCTAGGTGAACGAATGTCTAATTGTATGTATCCGTTTTTAATGTTTATTGCATTATATCCTCTAATTCTAAAAACGTTTACAATATGTTTAAAATTCCAACTTATTAAATAGTCAACTTTATTTATTGTTGCACAAGCAATATGCCTTCAATCGTCAATGCTTGTTTCTCCTACTACTTTTTCGTTGATATACTCTTCGGCAAGTTGGTTTATTTCTTCGGTAATTTCTACAAATTCTATATTGCTTGTAGCTAGACTCAAAAAATGGTTTTTTACTTTTTCCGGTGCATTTTCAAGTTCATATTCGCAAAGATCAGAGTAAACACAGATTATTTCTCCGTTTTTAACCATTTCAAAGAGCAATTCGGTTTCATGTTGAAATTCAATGTCGAAAATTCCACCAAAAACAGAAGTGTCGAAGTATAATCTTGGTTTTCTCATGCAACAAATATACTATAATAATTTTAAATTTTTACTCATTGAAATACGTAAAGCAAAATGCTGTTTTTTTGTTGTTTGTGCTTTTGGTTGGGTGGTTTGGTTTGGTTGATGGAAAAAATCTTAAAACATTCCAGATGCCTTGAATACTGAGACGAAGCTGGACGCTTCGTATTAACGGGGGGAAGGTAGAAAGACAGGATTTATAAGCCAAGTAATCGAAATTAAAAGTATACTGCTATTGTTCTATTACCTCATCACTGAAATGAGATTTTAGTCTTTCTGACATAACATTACAAATTTCATCCATATTGTTCGATTTTCCGGGTGTTGGTCTTTCTATTCCATATACTGATAATGGAAAATTCAATGGTTTCTGTACTGCCCATATCTCTTCATGTTTATCTGGGGGGAGAATCTGAACTGGGTCGCCTACTGCTATCCAACTTATTGGTACGGTAGTGTTCTCGGGCAAAACGGTTTTTAAATGTACTACTCCATTAATTCTTACCTCAGAACCTGTTTTTAAAATTGCTCCATGAAAAACTGAAGCTCCTGTTGCAACAAATACATTATCTTCAAGTGTGCATCCGGCAAGGTGAGTGTTGGGACCAATCAAACAATTTGCTCCTATTGTTACTTGATAATTATCGGTTCCTCTAATTACTGCATTTTCAAGTATAATGCAATTATCGCCAATTGAAATTGGACTACTCTCTGCTATTATCTGAGCACCAAACATTATCCTAACATTCTTTCCAATTTTAACTTCTCCACAAATCACCGCGTTTGGTGCTATAAAAGAAGATGCATCAATTGTAGGTTCTTTATCTAGATGTTTTAATATCATAAAAAAAGTTAATTTTTTAAATAATATTTATTTGTTTCTGTTTGGTTTTATTCATACTGTCGTCCGTTATTTCTCGGATTTTTTAAGTCAATCCAAAACACATGAACTTTTTTCGGTTTGTTCAATTTGTCCATTTTTGTTTTCATCTAATTGTGCAAAAACATACATGAAATCATTAGCACAATCATATTCAGAACTAATTACAGAATAGTCTGACGGAACAAGATTCTGCTTGTTGGAACCATCTAAATCAAAGACATAGAAACGTCTCAAATCGTTCTGGTTTATAAATCCATCTTTATTAGAGTCCTCGTCATAGGCGGAAATCATATAATAATTTCTTTTAACTGGAATGTTAAATAATGTATCGTGAGAAAAAGCTGGGAAATACAGTGTTTTTATAAGTACCGTTTTCGCAAATAGCAATTTTTGTGTTTGTGTCTTTACATTTTCAATGATACATTAAAAAATTAAATCCATATACGGCTTGCAATCCGGGCATGAAATTATAATTCCATTGGTTGCCTTCGCTCTGTCCTAATTCAGTATAATTACTGTAAAAATTATTACTGCCGGTATAATAGCTCCCTTCGCTTATATTATAATTTAATTTGTAAATCGTGGTTAACCGATATTCGGGAAAAGCAGTAAGTAAAACACTAGTTGGACGGGTCAAAATTTTATTTGAATCTTGAGTAATTCCTTCAATTTCAATATCATCTGTAACCACAGACACAGGACTTACTGAAAAACCAGACTCAGTATTTTTATTTTTCGAACAACTAATAAAAGTAATTAATAGAATGGAGATTGCGAATAAACGAAAAGTTATCATAATTAAATATTTATCAATTTTTTATAATTGTTTGTTTGGTCAGATTTCAGGCAAATAATGCAAACAGAAATTTCATATAAAACCTCACAAATTAAATCATATTTTTTTGTATTTATGAGGTTCCTCAACAAAATTTTATTTACAGAACGACAACTAAAATTCATTTTTCAATATATTTAAACCCTCGTCCCAAATTCCATATCCGGAAGAAGAGTTTATATGTCCGGCATTACCGATAAAAATGAGTTTACTCCCCCAGTTTTCGGCAAAGGTTTGTATTTTTTCTACAGTGGCCCAATTGTCATTAGTACTGGCAACAAGTATTGATGGGAAGGGTAATTTTAAAATAGGTATTGGTGTAAAGCTTTCGAATCCGAAATCTTGCCATGGATTCTCAACATCAGGCGGGGCAACAATCATAGCTCCTTTTATTTTAG
This sequence comes from Bacteroidales bacterium, assembly GCA_016714605.1. Classification (GTDB taxonomy): domain Bacteria; phylum Bacteroidota; class Bacteroidia; order Bacteroidales; family UBA1715; genus JADKDL01. Next base: position 12,089 of record JADKDL010000040.1, read on the forward strand.
TTTTATATCGAAGCGCCCAGTGTGCTATGGCTATTCCACCTAGACTATGAGCTACTAAAATAACGGTTTCGGGCTTATATTGACGTATGGTTTTGTTTATGTTTTCTACCCAATCGTTACAAATAGGACTGTCCCAACTTTTTTGTTGAATTCTAATGCAATTAGGAAGTTTTTCTTCAAAATATGTTTGCCAATGCTCTGATTCTGAATTTCCATATCCGGGTATGATTAGATAATTTGTTTCCATTTTTTTTATTGTAAAATTAGGAAAACTCAAACCACATTTTATAATCTCAATTGAAATAATTATTAAATATTAATTTTAGATCTTCTAGCATAGTTCATTGCTTTGGGTTTTTACTAATAGTTCATATAATATTGATAAAATAGTATATTGTTCCTGTGCATGTTATAGTTACATTACAAATAAAAAGGGAATTCAATAAATTGAATTCCCTTTTTATCACATATTATTTCTAAAACAAAATTATCTCACTATCCAATCCAAATTACAATCACTTGTTACCTTAATCAAATAACCTTCGCCCCAGGTAAGTTTCATGAGTGAATTCAATGCAGGTATTGTGTTGCTTTTGAGCCAGAAAGAGTCTAAATCTTTAACCGTTTCAGTATATTGCCAAACACTTGAGAGTGCTTTAGCAATATCTGTACTACCTTCTATTGGGCAGCCTATGAGGTTCCATCCTTTTTTCAAGAGAATTGATACAGGTGCATTGATAACCGAAATTGTAACAGATGCTGTTGCTTTAGAACCGTTGCTATCTGTTGCTTCAACCTCAATAGTATATATACCAGCACTGAATCCGCTCAGACTGTAAGAATAAGGAGCTGTAACGTCTGTGTTCTTTAGTGTTTCTGCAACACTGAAGGTAACCGAACTTATTGTTGCTTCTGTTGCAGTTGCTATTGTAGTAATATCAATAGTTTGAGCGGTTGTAAATTGGCTGTTTGCTTCAGGTGTTACAATACTTATGGTTGGTGCAACAGCTTCCGATGCAAAAGACATATAATTAAGATTCACATAGTCGGTAGTTCCAATGGTAAGACGAAGTATGTGTTTACCTGCTGTAAGTGTTACTTTGGTTTTTACGTCTTCCCAAACTTGCCAACCTGTGGTGTTTGGAATGGCTATGTTACTAGCAATAGTTGTTCCGTCTGATGAAAGAGATACGGTTCTACCAGTTCCATTACAAGCTGCTCTGAATGTAAGTTCGTATTCTCCTGCTGCTGCTACATTTACGGTATATTCCAACCATTCTCCTGCTGTTGCATAACCAATATTGTATCCGGTGCCAGCATCGGTACAGTCTTCAATGTCTACATCTTCGTCGAGTCGGAATTCTGCACCACCAGTGTTGTCTGCTGCATTATCTAGATATGCTACATTATTTCCTCCAACATCGTAGTGTTCAAATTCTATTTTTCCCGGTATAGTGTGTACTTTACCGTTGTATGCTGCTTGTGCTTGTGAAACTTTAATCTCTAAACATGTTTGTGCTGTTTCATTATTTGAATTTGTTGCTTTTACACAAATAGATTGTGTACCAACAGATACATTTGACCATGAGTATGTATAAGGGGCAGTAACATCTTCGCCGAGCAATGTTGTTCCATTGAAGAATTGTACTTTTGTAATAGTCCCAACGGTTGTAGTTGCTGTAGCTGCTATTTCTATGTTTGCAGGTGCTTCAAAAGAAGTGTTAATCGTTGGACTTGTAATTGAAAGGCTAATGTTTTTAGGAATACCGTTACATTTCGCTTCTCTCGCAGCATTTAAGAACGACACCATTTTTGCAAAGTTGGTTGCGGTGTGAACATTTGAATAGTGTCCGCCTCCGGGTATTTCAACATATTCGCTCTGCACACCCGCTGCTTTTAAGTCATTATTTAGGTTAACACTTGCACAATAAGGCACAACATTGTCTGATGTTCCGTGAAAAATCAAGAATGGAGGGTCTGTTTTATCTATGTAGGTTTTTGGTTCCAACATAGCGGCGTTATCGGTACATACTTTTATTGCACAACCTAAGATTGCAGAGCCTGGAGAATCTGCTGCTCCATGTGTAGTTGTGTTTCCACATATATCCATCTGGAGTAAATATTTTGGTCCAAACCAGTCGCAAACGGCATCTACCGAACTGCTAAATGCTGTGTTTGTTCCTAGTGTTCCTTCAATATTCATAGTGGTACTACCAACAGTGAATGATTTTACATTTCTTGTAACACCTGCAATTCCTGATAAATGTCCGCCCGAAGAACTACCCGACATAGCTACAAAACAGGTATCAAATTTATACTTTGCTGAATTGGCTTTCACAAAACGAATAGCTGCTTTTACATCATTGATTTGTGCCGGCCACTTTGCATCGCTGCTTGAGCGGTGGTTAATACTTACTACTGCATAACCAGCTGTTAGGAGTGCTGCTCCTACGGTACTCATATCTGAGGTTTTTGAATTGTTGCTCTGCCATGCACTACCATAAATATAAATAACTACCGGATACGATTCTTTTACTGCTTGTGGCAAATAAATATCGCAATTGTGGTAAACTTGTCCGTCGCCTACATAGTTTACATCCGTCCATTTCTGAGAGGTCTGCTGACTGTATATTGTAATACTCAACAGTGTTAAAATTAATAAAACAATCTTTTTCATAGTACGTTAATTTGAAAATGTGTTAATTTGAAAATGAGATAATTTGAGAATTTGAAAATTAATTCCGTGTTATTCTATTTTATCCCGAGGCGTTGCCGTCGGGCTGATTTAAGTTGGGCTTTTAGCCTGATAAAACGTTTATTGCTCTGATTTTAATTAATTATTTAAAAATTATGATTAAATGAACTATTCAAAAGTACGTTCTTTATAAATGCTTCATAATCATTATTTGTTGCAAGATAGGAGTCAAATTGTTGAATGGAAAAATGTGATGTTTTCTGAGATATTTGGAACATTTTTGCACAATCTCGAAACAGTTTTACATACTCGACAACGTAATAAATTTCTATATTTTGATTGTTAATTTAGTATCAGTAAATAAAACATTGTATTATCTAAGAAGCTATGAGCTCAAGCAACTGTGGGCAATTGGACAAATAGCTTTATACTAATGAAACAAATTAGAGAATAATGTTAAAAATTGTTCCATTTTAGATGGGAAAAGCATTTAAAGATTTTATCTTTTTACAAGAATTAGAAATGAACTTATGAGAATATTTTATATACTGTTGTGCTTGCTGGTTGCTGATATGCACGTTCTTTCAAATAATTGCCTCCCGCACATTATAAATTACTCTACTGCCGATGGCTTGTCGCACAATTCTATAAATTGTATGTACGAGGACTCGAAAGGTTTTCTGTGGGTTGGAACTTCTTGCGGATTGAATAGATTTGACGGTTATTCGTTTAAAACATTTTTTAAAAATGATGACGATAGTTTGTCTTTTCCGGGCTTAAATATTGAAGATATTGTTGAAGATAGACTTGGTAAAATATGGATAAGCTGTGAGGAAGGGGTTTTCTGCTACAATCCAAAATACGAGGTTTTCGAGAAGATGAATTTGTTTGAAGTCGACGGAAATATAGGTGCAAGGAAATTGTGCATCGATGACGAGGGTTTTGTTTGGACCATTGTGAAAAACAATTATCTGGTAAAACTTTATGCCGATGAGAATCCGGTTAAAATGCTCATTAACATAGATTCTCTTATAAAATCAAAAGAAAACCACGACTATTTTCAGATAAACTTTATAGATGGTTATTTTTGGATAAGTGGCACAAATGGACTGCTTCGGTTCAACAAGAAAAATCAGGAAACGATAAAAGTTATCTATGACCGTGCCGACCTGTGGAACTCTCGGAAAATTAAGAAAGGTGGCACGAATGAGATCTTGATGGTTGTGGGAGACATTGGCATTTATAGCATAAACACAAAAACGCTACAACAAACGCTGTTTAAAAAGGAAGCTTTATATAATGATAAATTTAAACTCTCGCTCATCTCTGATGTTGAGTTTTCGGCAGACAGTTCACGGATAGTTGGCGGTTTTCCGGGTTTGTTTTCGGTTGCGAGTGATGGCAGTATTTGTAGGTTCAATAACGCTGCAAATCAATCGGCCAATTTCGACAAAATGATTGTAACCGCACTTTATAAAGATGCTCACAACAATATCTGGGTTGGGACACTGTATGATGGCTTGTATGTGATAAATACTCAGGCTAAGGCATTTCAGCATTACACCCTCAATTTTGAAGATTACAAAGGACTACATGCCCGAAAAATATTCGTTACCGACAGTAAAATATTCACCTGCAATTTGCACGGTGCTTTCTCCATAGATAAGCGAACCGGAGAAACAACAACCATAACCGAGACCCCAACCTATTCAGTTTCTGAGAATCCGATAAATAAGAATGAGATAATCTTCTATTCTAGTTCCCAGATGTTCATCTACAACATAAAGACAGAAAAGCTGCAATTGCACAAGAGCAAAGGCCCAATACAAGATAGTTATGTCGATTCGAGAGGTATTATTTGGATAATGCACTGGAGCGAAATTATTGAAGGGTATGATATTAAGAACGACACTTCATATTTTATTAATATAGATAATTCGACATCAGAAAACAACTTTGTGTTTACCATGCTTGAAGATAAGGATACCTCGCTTTGGCTTGGCACCTACGGGGCAGGAATGATACATGTTATGAATCCGCTTTCTAAAATGCCTATAATAAAGCACTATTCGTCAAAAAAAGGTGAGAATTCAATAAGTCACAATGTTGTATTAAGTTTGTATGACGATGGCAACGGTGTGCTTTGGATAGGTACAAACGGTGGCGGATTGAATAGATTCGACAAAAACACTGAAACCTTTGAAATATTCACAAAAAAGAATGGATTGCAATCGAACCTGATTGGGGCAATACATGCCGACAATGAGAAAAATATTTGGTTTGTATCTACGGTTCTGAGTAAATGGGATGCGGTGAATAAAACATTCTCGCATTTTGGATCTATAGAAGGGGTGCAAAGTAAATATTTCACCGGAGCTATTGTTAAAGACCAACATGGTGTGCTTTACATTGGCGACGACCGCGGAATACTTGCCTTTGACCCTGCAAACGTGAAACGTGAAACACTCCTGAAAACACCCATTATAACCAACATAAAATTGTTTGGCAATACCATTTTGGCAAGGCAGAAATATGGTGAAACGGTACCTTTTCCGGTTTCTATTGAATATACCGACACCATTACGCTTCCTTATAATTTAAACGCTCTGTCGCTATCGTTTTCTAGTCTTAATAGTATCAACGATAAGAGTTTGATATACGCCTATAAAATGGATGGGGTGAAGGATGAATGGTACAAAATATCGGGCGATGATAGGACAATTTCCTTTGCGGGAATGCAACCGGGAACGTACACATTACATATCAAGACCAGTTACGATGAACTGGTGTGGAGCGAGGTGAAAACGCTGCACATTATCATCAGTCCGCCGTGGTGGAGTACGTGGTGGTTTCGGTTGGTGTTGATTCTTACGCTTTCTTGCATTGTTGCTCTTATTGTAGTTTACCGTTTTATTGCGATAAAGAAAATAAACAAACAGTTGGAACTGAAGGTGAAGGAACGTACTGCAAGTTTGGAACAAAGCAACGAGCTATTGGAAGAAAACCAGATAATTGTGGAGGTTAAAAATGCACAATTGAGCGAATCTATGCTTGCAAAAGATAAATTGCTAAGCGTAATAGCTCACGATTTTAAGAATGCGCTCTCGGGCATAATGGGAATGGCTACGGTGGTGCAGAATGAGGGAAAGAAAATCAATTCTGAGAAGATTAGCAAATTCAGTCAATCAATTTTTACCTCGTCAAATTCGGTTATAAACCAAATGAAGACCCTGCTCGACTGGGCTCAAAGTCAGGATGCCAACCTAAAGGCAAAGCCGGTTGAAATTAATATTGAAATGATACTTGAAGATATCATTGAACTTGAAAAAGTGAATGCTGTAAATAAAAGTATTAAGATAACTACCCAGTCGGACTATACAATGAATGCCTGTGTTGACCCAAGAATGGCGAGTATGGCTTTTCGGAATATTCTCTCGAATGCAATTAAATATTCGCCCAAAAACAGCTCTATTATAATTATGATTCAGGAATTGGAAAACAGCATAGACACCACCTTTATTGATGCCGGTGCTGGCATAGAACAAGAAGTGGTTGATGCACTTTTCAACAATTCGGCACCAATCACCTCTAAACCCGGAACAGATAACGAAAGGGGGCAGGGTTTGGGACTGCGTTTGTGTAAAACATTCATAGAAAATAATGCTGGTACACTAAATATCTTAAATTTTGGGAAGGGCACAATATGCACCGTTTCATTCCCGAAAGGAAATAAGAAAGCTACTAAAAAAAGTGCTATACAATTTGATACTATTGGCGATAATAAACTCAAACCAGCATCTGCCGAAACCTATACCATACTTATAATAGACGATGCCAAGGAAATTGTAGAATATATTGAAGATTCGCTTACGGGTACCTACAAAATAATAAAAGCACTTGACGGACAGGATGGCTTAAATATAGCCCAACAGATGTTGCCCGACTTGATACTCTGCGATAATAATCTGCCTTTTAAGAGTGGAATAGAAATTTGCAAGACCCTGAAAAATAGTTCGCTTACCAGTCATATACCCATTATAATAATCTCATCTTCTACCGACGAGGAGCTAAAAAACCTAGCCTACAGCAGTGGTGCAAACGATTTTATTGAGAAACCTTTCAACATATTGCATCTCACCAAAAAGGTAGAGACCCTGCTTACACTGGGTATTAAGATACGTGAAAAGCTACAGAAAGAGATAAACTCTACACAGCTCTTGCCCGAAAATTTCGACAACAAAATTATAAAGAAAGTTATAGATTTTGTGAATCAAAATATTTCTAATGAGCATCTGAGTACAAATATGGTAGCCGAAAACATAGGCATAAGCAGAACACAGCTTTGGCGGATATTCAAAAATTCTATAGGCACATCGCTAAGCGACTATATTACCGAGCTACGGATGCAAAAGGCTTGGGAGATGCTGAAATCGGGCAGGTATAGGATAAATGAAATAGCGTTTGAGATAGGCTTCTCAGACCCACGCTATTTTACCCGAAGTTTTACAAAAAAGTATGGTATTCCACCCACCGAATTTGCCGAGAACCACAACAAAGCAAGTAGTTTTTTGAAGAAGAAAAAGTTGTAGTTGTCAATTTCTGACATTCTATACTTACATAATAGTCGAGGTTTTGGATTAGACAAGCCCCAATGTACTATATTTTGTAGCAGTCAAGCCCCGACTTATTATACTTATATAACAGTCGGGGTTTGACTTTTTGAATTTGGTAGTCGTTTCAACATTGCCAAAGCTCATTTCATAAATGCCAGAGCTTACTTTATGTTTGCCAAAGACTATTGTATAAACGCTAAAGCTTATTGCATAAATGCTAAAGGCTATTGCAACTTTGCCAAAGGCTATTGGAACTTATACGGAGGCTATTCCATAAGGTACGAAGCCTATTGTAACTTATTTGGTGGCTATTCCATAAAGTATGATGCTTATTGTAACTTATTTGGTGGCAGTTTTATAAATGTTGATGGTAGCTGCAAGTTATTTGTTGTTGGGTCTGATTATAGCGAGGTTTTTTGCGTTCAAGTTGGTATAGTGCTCGGATGGTCAGGCTAAAAGCCTTACTTTATAAAAGAATTTGGGGTTTGGGTTGCAAACCCTAACCAACGAGAGTTGCAAACCCAAACCAGCGAGAGAATTTATCCTACTTTCTTGAAAGCAGGATTCGTTAAATCTAACACAAAACTTCCCTTAGCATTGCCTTTATTGTCACCTACTCTTTGTTGGTATGTATGAAATGGTGCTGTTTTTAACACTTTATATAATTCGGCAAAAGGTATAAACCAAACTCCTACCATTGGATTGACACTTATCTTAGACTTATCGCTTTCAAAGGAAATTACCTGCCAATCAACAGCAAAATAAATTTCAATTTCAGGATAAAGAGATTTGTATCTTTCACTATCCTTTCCATTAAAAACTACGGTATGCTGAGAATTAAGTCCAAATCTACTAACTGACTGAAAAAATGGTGTATTTTGAGTTTTTAAATCTCCTAATTTCCCATTTCTTGTGTTTAGTAAATCAGGGGCATATGGATTCGTATCTTTTTCAGGATTTATCACTAAGTTAAGTTGAGTCCCGTATAATTGGACATAAGCCTCCTCTTTGCTTGCACCGTCAATACACCACACTCCTTTGTCTTGTAGGTCGTGATGTGTAACATCATTCCCTGAAATGTCAAATAATTTGTAAGCCATAATGAAAATATTTTTTTATTTTAATTTCGCATAACGACGGCTGTATAAAAAGCCAACCAAAACCTATATTAAGATTATCAGCTTTCCTTTTATATTCGTAATAAATGGGGAGCTGGCCTATTACCTCGATTTCTAATTCGTTATTCTTATATGATATTGCATAAAAACCACCAATTTGTGGTTGGTCAATCCATTTCTGTTTTTTTCCTTTTCCAAAATAAATTCCGTTTAAACGTTTTATGTACACATGTGCTACTTTAAAATCCTCAATAGTTGGTCTTTCCGATTTATTAATCGTAATTGCTATTATATTTATTCCAATTAATGATTCTTTTTCTTCAGACAAAACAAACGCTCCACCATAGTTGCCATTATCCATTTTATAAATCAAGCAATCTCCTTTTTTAAAAATGGAATCGTATAACTTCTTTTTTGTCCTTTTTCTAGGTTTGTCTTTTACACTTTGAAGTTTTAGGAGAAATTTATTCAATACTTTTTCTCTTGCTTTAAGGTCTTTTTCAGACGCATCTAATTGCTTCCATACTCGTAAGTCTTCTCCCGATTGAATAATTGTTTCAACTTTTGATAATATTTCTATGTCAAGTGCTTTGCATTCCCATTGTCCATTAGCAATTGCAAACCAAAAATTTGATGCATCTTCTGGGGTATTGATTGTATCTTGATTTTCATCAATTAATTTTTGTGTGATTTCAGGAACCTCTAGCCCTTCATTATACAAGTCAATAAATTCCTCATAAATATCAGCATACGTATCATTAGAACTTATTCTGTACCCCAAGCACCCATAATTTTATTTCTTTTTGATTTGTTCGTTTCTTATTATATTGTCCGTTTTCTTAGCATTGGCTATAACATCCCTATATACATCATTCCAATCTTCAATTCCGTATATATCGGTTATGTCTTTAACTATTTATTATTTCACCTACTAAAATTACTTTTATTCATTGAAATACGCAAAGTATAATGCTGTTTTTTTGTTTGTGCTTTTGGTTGGGTTGGTGGGTTGGTGGAAAAAATTTTAAATCAGGCAAGATGCCTTGAATGCTGAGACGAAGCGAGGAGGCTTCGTACAATAGGGGTCTACTCGATTAGCAGGCGTAATTCATTTTTATAGCCAAGTCATGCAGAAACTCAGGAGAAAAGTCGGCACCATTATCCCATCCAATTGTCCATGTATCAAGAGTGAATTTTTTAAAATAGTCTAGGTCTTTTAATGGTTCAAAAATCTCGCCTTCTAAATATTTATTCAAATCGACAACACCTACAACACCATCATTGAATTTCAATGAAATCTTGTAATCATCCTGATATTCTGCACCTATTACAGTAACTAGTTTCATTGTTTTATTAAGTTAAAGGATTAATACTGTTTAATGGTTTCTTTTTTTCTATGCTATCCCAATTCATAAGCAATTCTTCTTTATGAATTTCCATCCACTCGAACACAAGTTTCAATGCAATTTTAGGCATTATACCTTCTACAATACCTTCTTTAATCGTAATAATTGCTTTGTAGTCTTGATACTCAACATGGATATGCGGAGGATTATGTTCATTATAAAACATTTTAATAATAATTCCATAAAATCTACTAATCTCAGGCATACTACTTTATTTTAATAGTTTACTAATGTAAAGTTAGTGTTTTTTAATGTATCGTAGTCTGTTTTCATTCTTATGCAAACAAAAATTCTTATATACATAACTCAAGTTTTCTATTCCGTGTATATTGATTACTGCTTTATTTCACCTTCTAAAATTACTTTTATTCATTGAAATACACAAAGCAAAATGCTGTTTTTTTGTTTGTGCTTTTTGGTGGGTGGTTAGGTTGGTGGGAAAAATCTTAAATCAGGCCAGAGGCCTTGAATACTTAGAGATTGCATGTTGGAACCTGTGATTTATTCAAATTTAAACGTAAAAGGAAAAGTAAAACAAGTTTCAAAATTATCCAAGCTACCTTCATTATAATCAGTAATTACTATGTTTTTAAAAACCCTAACAGCTTCTTTATCCATAATTGCATTTATTCCTTTTAAAATTTCGATTTCTTTCACTATTCCACTGCTTGAAAAATAAACAACTAAAACGACTTTTCCCTGCATCCTTTTTTCAATCGCAATAGAAGAAAATTCAATCTCTTTTGCTTGAGAAGTAATTAGTTTCATTTTATTTTCAATTCGATTTAATGTATCACTACATGTTTTAGATGTGTAGTTTAATTTAAAGTCATAGTCAAGTGTTTTAATAATTGAATCACGTTTAACTGTTCATTTGCCAACCGGTTCGCCATCCTTATAATATTCTAATCTCTCGATTTCATTTGATTTTTGGTTTTTTATCTCAATATTCCTACGACCATCATTAAAATCAGTAACTTTTTTATAATATTCAGCATTATCCTTATTCGCAATAATACTTAAATCAGATGATTTGTAATAATAATTCGTTATTGACTGAGAAAAAATTTCAAAATTGAAAAGTAAAAAGGTCAATATGTATAAATATCTTATCATTTTTTTGTGTTTTTGGAGCAAATTTTCAGATATATGCAACACATACATTCAATTCCGAATATATCAGCTTTATTTCCGTTTCTAAATTTACTTTTATTCATTGAAATACACAAAGCAAAATGCTGTTTTTTTGTTTGTGCTTTTGCTTGGGTGGTGGGGTTGGTGGGGAAAATCTTAAATCAGGCTAGAGACCTTGAATACTGAGACGAAGCGAGGATGCTTCGCCTAGCGGGGGATTAAATTAAACACTCATATTGCTTTTTAAAAGTTTCTTGGGGTTCTTCTTTTTTTTAGAATTGATATATTCACTGATTATTTTTTCTTCTTCTTGAGTAATTGTTTCGGTCTGATTACCTATAAAATCAACGTCTAATTCTTTTTTTATTTTTCTCATGGTTTTTTGTTTTAAATGTTTGAGAAATATTTGTTAATTAATTTTGTAGCTGCATTTGTTTCAATAATCATCATTCTTCCACCTACATGTATAGCTCCAATGCTTTGTTCATAATGGTCTATTAGTTGCGTTTTTGAAATAAATGCTACATTGCCTTCATGTCCACGTTGAAAAGAAAGTTTGCAAGCAAATGCAACTAAATTACCAGGTACTCCAGAGTATATTTTTGATTTCCCTTTATTGAAAGGTGCACTCTCTACTAGGTGCAAATATACATAGTCTGATTTAATTTGAATACTAATAAGTCCTTGAATTATAGATTGATTATTTACAATTGTTAGCTTAAAAACATCTCTTTCCGGCTGCTTTAGTTAAAATTTCCAATCAAAAAGCCAGTCATTCTTTTTTGTAATGTTTTTTAAGTCTGATTTTGCAATAATTGAAACCTCTGTAGGAAAGCTGTCGCCAGAAATAATATTTTTGATAGAGTTTGTTAACTCATCAATCTCAATGTCTATTCCATGTTCTAGCTTTTTTTTCATATTGTAAAATTACAAAAAGTAAGTTTCTTTTAAATCAAAATTAGAAGAAATATATGTTAATTGATTTTTACCTACAGCATCACTTTTTTTAAACCAGCACTTCTTTAGTTACTTGATTATAAATATTTCTTACATACTTTTTTCACCCTCTAAATTTACTTTTATTCATTGAAACACGCAAAGCAAAATGCTGTTTTTTTGTTTGTGCTTTTGCTTGGGTGGTGGGGTTGGTGGAAAAAATCTTAAATCAGGCCAGAGGCCTTGAATACTGAGACGAAGCGAGGACGCTTCGCATTAACGGAGATTCTAGCTATCTACTCATTATTCATTTTTAAAATTTCATTAATGATATTATCAGCTACTCTAAAATCTGTCAATAATAATTTATCAATCAATGGTTTTATTTTATCAATTAGCAACATTTGCTTTGCTCTATGTATCACTCCGAGCGTTCCTGTAATCTTAAATTTTAATTGAGTTGCTAACTTTCTAGCTTTTAAGTCATCAAGTAATAGTAATACATCGTCAAATTCAGCAGCTAATGCAATTGCACTTGCTTCTCCATAATCAACCTGTGTCTCAAGAAAATGCTGATATTTTTTATCTTTAACAGCTTGAATTGTAATCCAATTTGGCAAAACTTCTCCAAATTCCTCTGCAATCTCGGGTGTGGTAATTAATTCTCCATATACTTTTTGCAAAAGATTAAACTCATCAATCTTATGAAAAAGTATCAAGGTACTGGTATCTGAGATTACAATCTTAGGCATTAGCTATATCGGAATGTAAATCAGAAATTGATGTACTGAAAACGGAAACTCCATATTTCCCTAACATCTCAATAAATGCTCTTTTAGATAATCCAACTATCTCAGCGGCTTGTCCGGCCGAAAGTTTTGCATCTTCATATAATTTTGCAGCAACTATCATTGAAAAATCATAATCTTTCAAATCGACACTATCTGGTATATTTAGCTGAATAGTTCTCATAATCATTTATTTTCTCAAAATTACAAAATCATAATATCATTCGGTAATTTAGTATGTTTTTTTTTATAGGTATCTAAAATTACTTTTATTCATTGTAATAGGCATAGCAATATGCTGTTTTTTTGTTGTTTATGTTTTTGGATGGTGGAGTTGGTTTTTGGGAAAAAATCTTAAATCAGGCAAGAGGCTTTGAATACTGAGACGCAGCGAGGATGCTTCGGCCTAACAGGAACTGTAATTTAAAATTTCTTAAGAATTTCGTCTGGTGAGTTTTTCCTAATTCCTTTAATATTGAAATCTTTGTCAAACGTTACTATTGTCAAATCAAATTTCTGAGCAATAGAGAATTGATAAGAATCATCAAAGTCAAGTTTGAATTTCTGTATATTATGAATAACATCTAATAAATCAGTAGCATCAAGCGATAATTGTTCTAATTGTCCATTAACAAATAAATCGTCTATGAATTTTACAAAAACGTCAAATTTCTTGAGTCTTGCTAGAATTACTCCTATTGAATGGATAGAAAAGTCGCTAACAAATAGTTTATTTGCGGGAATTGTGTCAAAAAAAACTGCTGCAATTTCCGACTTCTCTTGGTCTAAAAGCCTCTCTAGCCAAACGTTTGTATCTACCAAATATCCTACAGTTGTCTCCAATTTAATGCTTGTTTTTGTAATTCAATGGATGACGTTTTAATATCATTTAATCCACCAGCCCAATCTTGTTTTAATTTTCTTGGTTTGCGAACCACTTTTTTGTTTATTAAATAATCTAAATATTGCTCCAACTCTTCAATTAATCCAGGAGTCAATTGGCTAATTTTAGATTCTATTTTTTGTATTGCTCTCATATCGGAAAGATAATAAATATTAAACATTAAGTAATTGCTGTTTTGTTTTTTCCCAACGACCTTTTTTAATTGTTTTCACCAATTCGTCAACATCTTTTTGAGAAGTTTTTGAATTTTTGGTAATTTCTTTAAATTCAAACAAATCTGTTAAATTTTGTAAGTCGTCCAAATTCATATTTTTGGGAAACCTAAAGATTATTTCATTTGGGGTTCTCTCAATAATCACATTTTAATTTTTTTTTCAAATATACAATATTATATGTTATATTCTTTTAGTCAGTTAATACTTACTACCTCCTTACTAAGTCAATTGTTTAGTGCTGTAGTTATTAGCAATGCTTACAATAAATTTATTTCACCTTCTAAAATTACTTTTATTCATTGAAATACGCAAAGCAAAATGCTGTTTTATGTTGTTTGAGTTCTAGATACAAAAAAGGGTTGAAATTCTGTTTTTAATAATCATAAGCCTTCAACACATCATTTATAATCCCAACCCAAATATCTTTTGTGCTATCTATATCACGACGAATCCAAAAATGATAACTTGTCTCACTCCAATTCCAATAATCACTAGAATTTAGTAACTCTGGTAATTCATTTCTATATGCTCCCTCTGGCCATGTTTCGTCTTGTATTCCTTTTATATAATTCAATTTAATTCTTTCGAATTCATCAGGATTTTTTTGAGTAATATCATAAATATCTTTATGCTTTTTTAAAAACTCAAGTATGTCATACTTTTCAAGAATTGGTTTTGTTTTTTTTATAAATTCTCTTTCTCTTAAAACTGCTAAAGTGCTTTTGTGTAACAGAGTAACAAATTTAGGATTGTAATGTCCAAACGAATATTTAGAATTAAGGTTAAGTTCGTCATTGGTATGACATTCAGATAAATAAATGGGATACTCTAACATTGCTTGAAAGCTCTTAAATGTTAACAGAGAACGTATATATTCATATTTGTTAAGTAACCAACCACTTTTGAATCCGTAATCGAACGCCCATCCTACTCTGATAGGTGTAAAAGTTGCCTGATCAAGGTTTTCTGCTATTTTTCTTAAAGCGTTTTGAATTTCTGGCGATTTAGATTCTTTAGATTCAAGAGACTCCCTTTGAACTTCTTGCAATACAAAACTCAGTAATCCTATAACTGTAGGTACAAATATTAAAAGTAAAAGTAAGTTTCTTTTCATTTTTTTGATTATTAATTTTATTATTTCTGCGTTTAAAATTACTTTTATTTATAGATAAATACAAAGTAATAAACTGTTTTTTGTTGTTTCTGCTCTTGAATAAGACAGAAAAATATGAACACTGATTTGTTTTTCTCATCTCAAAACATTTCAAAGAATAGAAATACAGTAAGTTAAATGAATTTAAAATGTACATTTTTCTTAGAATAATTTGTGTATAACTTGTTTTATTGTACATTTGAATTTAGAAACCATATATTAATATTAATTAACCATAAATAAGTTGAATCATGCAAAAACATCTACTTAGAAAATACAACAAGCTCATTGCTTTTTTCATTACAATATTGGGGGTAAGCAATTCTTGTATAAATAATGGTGAAGAATATGGTGTTCCTATGGCGGAATATGGTATGCCTTTGGCAACATATAAAGTTCATGGCATAGTGAGTTCAAAAACCTCAGGACAGGCGGTGAATGGTATAGAGGTTTCTATGCAAGGCGATACTACAATTACCGATGTTAATGGTAATTATGCTGTTGAAGTCTCTGATTATACTGAAGATAAAACCTATATTTTATCTATCAGAGATGTTGATAGTACACATAATGGTAGTTTTGCTGATAAAGATACTTTGATTGATTTTAAAGAATCTGAACTTACCGGAGGCAATGGTGAATGGGATGGTGGAGTGATAGATAAAAATATTAACATAAAAATTGAAACTAAATTATAGGGTTTTTATTACTTTGAATGTCTTTTACACAAGTCTTTAACCTAACATAATTTTTATATGAAAACTAAAAGAACTTTTTTATTAAACTTCAACAAACTACTGGTTTTGTTGCTTTCTACATTTGGACTATTTCAGGCATGTGAAAAAGCAGATCCTTTTGTTCCAGACATTGTTCCAATGTATGGAATTAGAATTGAAAGCCATGCAGGCGTTACCGATTCAATTGTTAAACCTGAAAGCAATTCAAACACTTTTGAAGACGAAAATTCAACAAAATAACAGTGTTGTTTTGTAAAGGTGGCTTAAAAAAAACGTCAAGAACGAGGCATTGAATAGCAACGTTTTTGGCGTTTTAAAATTGCAACTTACTTAATTTATTGAACTCTAATTTAAACCCAACTTGAAGTGAAAATAAAAATCCCTCTAAAACTTCGTTTTGCTTTTTTTCTGCATCGCCGATTTAAGAAAAACCTTGCTCTGATTCACGATTTACAATATCTCTTTTGGGAATGCACATTACGGTGTAATTTTGAATGTATTCATTGTGGTAGCGATTGTTTGAAGAGTTCAGACATAAAGGATATGCCAATTGCAGATTTCATAAGAGTAATTGATGAAATAAAGCCAACCGTGAATCCGAACAAAACCATGATTGTTTTTACCGGAGGCGAAGCTCTCATGCGTAACGACCTTGAAGAATGTGGTAAAATGCTCAACGAACGAGGATTCCCGTGGGGATTAGTTTCAAATGGCTATTTACTCACCCAGAAAAGACTTGAAAGCTTGCTCAGTGCAGGAATGTTGTCAATAACCATAAGTCTCGATGGTCTTAACGATTCTCATAATTGGCTTCGCAACAGACCCGATAGTTTTGAGAAAGCTATTGATGCTATTCGCAGAATAAACGCTGTTCCGGGACTTACCAATGATGTTGTGACTTGTGTAAATCAAAGAAATATATCTGAACTAGAAGCTATTAAACAATTGCTGCTAGACAGTGGAGTAACTGCTTGGCGGATATTTTCAATTGCCCCAATAGGGAGAGCCGCTCATGATGGAAGATTACACTTAAACCCGGAAGAGTTCTTGACGCTTATGCGTTTCATGGAAGCTACAAGGAAAGAAGGCAAAATAAAATTGAACTTTGGTTGTGGCGGATTCCTTGGTGAATATGAAGGACGGGTGAGAGATAATCTATTTTATTGTGCAGCAGGTATAAATGTTGGCTCTGTACTGGTTGATGGTTCTATAAGTGCTTGTCCGAACTTGCGTGAAAATTTCATTCAAGGAAATATCTACAAAGACAATTTTGTGGATGTTTGGAATAACAATTACAAAAAATACCGCAATCGCTCATGGACAAAAAAAGGAATGTGTGCCGATTGCAATATGTACAATAACTGCCAAGGAAACGGCTTACATCTACGAGATGAGAAAACCGGATTGGTACAAATGTGCCATCTGAAACTTATTGAAGATGCTAAAAAACTGGAACTAAAATAGAGCTAATGAATTTCCATAAAATAAAAAAGTCGTTCAAGAAGAACGACTTTTTTTATGAAAACGCCTCACACAGCATGAAAAAATTCAATTATTTAATCTATCCACAAGGCACATTCTGTATATTAATCATCTGCAAATAAGGTTCTTTATCTTCAGCTTTATTTAAAATCCAATTATTTCCATGTTTATCAATAAATCCTACTATACCAAAACCTTTTGCTATAATTAATTTTATATAAAAAGTTCCATTCTCAGAATTATCAAAAATTTTTACATTTTCATAAATTACCCCATTAAAATCATAATTTGATTCTTCTGAATAAATAGAATAATATTCATAAAAGGAAGAACCCATTATTGTATAATCCTCTGAAACTATTTTATTTTCTTGGAGATAAATATTAACATACAAATTTTCTTCACTGTCGTTGGAATAACTATTAATTTCTATTAAATCATTACAAGTACCACAATCATATTTTGTCGAATAATGAGAAGTATGCTCAACAACAATTTTTTTTATATTTAATTCTATTACAGAATCACTTTCAAAATTTTTAAAGTAAATAATTTGATTGTCTTTATAAGGTAACCATTCTAAAATTTGCTTGTCAAAATTAGGGCAATCAATTGTCCTACCACAACTAACTGCCAATAAAAATACTGAAACTATTAATACATTTTTAATAAAAATTCTCATCGTTTATATGTTTAGGTTATATATTTTATAACGTTTCTTACTGTTTTGAACGAAATTCTATCTTAAGAATTTAGAATTCATTACTCAAACTATTTAAACATAAATCTATTATAATATTTCTCTAATACCAATATTTTTATATGATATTTTGGTCAAAACTAAAGAATTTAGTTGCACAAATTTTCTAATTTCTTTCCATTCTTCCCATATACACACGCTTTAAAAAGTACATTATCTAAATTAAACAGTAATAAAAGCAAAGTCTAAATGAAACAGATTCGACACGTTTCTGAAACAGATTATGATTATGCTTTCTTTATATGTATAATACCTTTGAAATAGACAAAACAAGTAAATCTATATTATTTAAGTTTTAAAAATAAATGAACTATGTTTCTATAGAAACTTTTTAAATATAATTAAAAAACTTGATTTCCTTAATTCATTGAAATCTCTTGAATGGGGGCAAGGTTTTTTAATAAATGTAACAAAAAACTGTGAACTCAATTGGAAATAATCTATTAAATAAAAACTAAAAATTTAACACAAAAAATTTATTACCTATGAAATCAAAAAGTCTAATAAATAAAATTAATAGAAAGAAATATTTTTTTCTTATTGTATTGATTTTAGGATTGTTTGGGTTTAAATCATTTTCACAAACCTATCCACCTTCAAGCGTCATTACTTTACCACACAGCAATGCCTATTTTAAATCGGGTTCAGATGTGGTAATTAAGGTATTTGCAACCGACTTAGGAAAATCTACCAACAATGGTACTGTTTCTAAAGTTGAGTTTTACAATGGTACTACCAAATTGGGCGAAGCCACTACACATACAAATAATACCTATACCTATACATGGGGCTGCGTACCTGCTGGAACATATACATTGAAAGCTACAGCTACAAATAATAAAGGTGTTAGTTTTACATCAGTAGGTGTAATAATCACTGTAGGAACAAGTAATGTAACTGCACGCGGAATTAGTGCCAATAAGGGCAAGTATTTGGCAAATATTATTGCCAATAGTGCCAACGTAAATTACAATACCTTATGGAATGGTGTAACTGCTGAAAACAGTTGTAAATGGGGTTCGGTAGAAGGTACACGTAATAGTATGAATTGGGGTGGTGCCGATGTAAGTTACAATCATGCAAAAAATAATAATATGATGTTCAGATATCACGCAGCACTTTGGGCAGCACAATATCCTTCATGGTTGCTAAATTTAAGCACTGCCGATGCAAAAGCTGAGACTGTTGAATATATGAAAGCTATTGCAGCTCGTTACCCACTCATAGATCAAATTGATGTACTAAACGAGCAACTTGGTAATCACCAAGCCGATAACCAGAAATTTAGAGATAAATTTAGCGGTATTACCAATTGTCCTGCCGATAATTTCTCATGGCAAATATGGCTTTTTGAACAAGCTCGTGCTATTTTTCCGAATACAAAATTAATATTAAACGATTATGGTCTTGAAAATGACCAAAATGCTATAAATATGCAACTTAACCTATTGAAAGCATTAAGAGATAGAGGTATAGTAGATGGCTTTGGTACTCAAGCACATTGCTTTAATATTGACGGACTAAGTGCTTCCGGATTAAAATCATCGCTCGATAAAATGGCAGGTGCAGGTGTTCCTATTTATGTAACCGAACTTGACCTTAATGGCGGTAGTGAAAGCAATACTAATGATGCTGTACAAAATACTAGTTATCAGAGTCATTTCCCTGTATATTGGGAACATCCGGCTGTTGCCGGGATTACCCTTTGGGGATATGTAACTGGTGCTACTTGGATTGGTGGAACAGGGTTAATGAATAGTTCGGGAGTTGAAAAACCAGCAATGACATGGTTGAAACAATATATGAGTGGTAAGCCAAATGTTAGCTATCCTTTTGGAACAATTACATCAAATTCATGTTGCTCTACTCCTGCTCCAACGGTTTCAGCGACAAATTTAACTTACAAAAAAGGTGCTACTGCATCTGTTCTCTCTGCTAACGGAACATCATTGAAATGGTACACTGTAGCAAGTGGTGGTACTGCATTAGGTTCGGCTCCAACGCCATCTACTGCCACTGTGGGAACAACAGTTTATTATGTATC
Source organism: Bacteroidales bacterium (assembly GCA_016714605.1). Classification (GTDB taxonomy): domain Bacteria; phylum Bacteroidota; class Bacteroidia; order Bacteroidales; family UBA1715; genus JADKDL01. Next base: position 32,074 of record JADKDL010000040.1, read on the forward strand.
GCAAACTGCCAACAGTTGTGAAAGTCAGCGTGCTAGTATTACTGTAGTTGTTTTTCAACCTCAGTCTCCTTACAATGGAACTGCTGCTGTAATACCGGGAATTGTTCAATTTGAAAATTATGACGAAGGTGGTCTAGATTCTGCTTACAGTGATAGTAGCCCTGGTAGTGCAGTTACCCCAGTGGTAAATTTCAGAACCACAGAAGATGTAGATATTGAAACCTGTACCGATACAGATGGTGGATACAATATTGGTTATGCAATAGCCGGAGAATGGTTGGAATATACAGTAAACGTTGCAACTGCCGGAAAATACAATATTACAATTCGTGCTGCTTGTAATGGCGATGGTAGAACTATTTCTCTACAAACAAATGGTGTTACTATTGCAAATAATATTACAATTCCAAACACAACAGGTTGGCAAATATGGCAAGACGTAGTGGTTAAAGATGTTAATCTATCTGCCGGAACACAAGTTATAAGACTTACCATTGGTGCAACCGACTATGTGAACCTTAATTATATGAGCTTTGCTCCTGCTTCTGTTGCTCCAACGGTAAAATTAACTAGTCCTGCAGCAGGAAGTGAATTTAATACTTCACAGACAGTTACAATTTCTGCTACTGCATCGAGTACAACTGGAACCATAGTAAATGTTTCCTTCTATGCAAATAATATTTTACTTTCTACCGATGCTACTGCACCTTATTCTTTTGACTGGAAAGGTATGACCTCTGGCAATTATGAAATTACTGCTACTGCTACAGACAATTCTGGAGCAACAGCATCTGATAAGGTGACAATAAAAATAAATGCAGCCCCAATTTCAATTCAACTTAAAAAGGGATGGAATCTTATTGGTTATCCATTAGATGCGAGTGCCGATTTAGCAGTTGCCTTATCGAGTGTTTGGAGTAATGTATTAGCTGTAAAAGACTTAGAAAGCTTCTATTTAAAAACAAACCCTACTTATTTGAATACTCTTATTCAATTGAAATGGGGACAGGGTTATTTAATAAGTGTAGATAAAGATTGTAGTCTTATATGGAATAAATAATTAAATATCAAATATTTAAACTTTGCCATTGTATTAAAAAAACTTTGGCAAAGTTTTGTTTTTATATCTCATTCAATATTTTTTCATTTTCAAATTTTCAAATTACCTAATTATCTAAATTTAAATTAATTACCGATGAATAAAAAAACAATTTCACCACAAACGTTCTATACCAAAGGTTATGATCGTTTAAAAAAAACAATTAATAAATCCTCAGGTTTAAACTTGATGCTTATTGTTTCGTTGTTTGTGAGTATTCTTTTCACGAAAAACGTAAACGCACAAGTTTCAAACATTCAAGTAGGAAGCTCAACGAGAGAAATTAGAGTATATTCTCCCTCTAACCTTGGACAAAACAGACCATTGCTCATCTCTATGCACGGTATGAATCAAGATGCTCCATACCAACAAAACATGGCTAAATGGGAATTAGTAGCTGATACAGCTAAATTTGTTGTTGTTTATCCTACAGGTTTAAATAAATCGTGGAGTTTATCGGGAACTACCGATACCGATTTTATACTTGCAATAATTGAAGCTATGTACACCAAATATGGCATTGATAAAACTCGTGTATACCTTTCTGGGTTTTCTATGGGTGGTATGATGACTTACTATGCAGCAACAAGAATTGCCGATAAAATTGCAGCTTTTGCTCCCGTAAGTGGTTATTTGATGGCGGGCCTAACACCAATAGTTCAAGACCTATTCCAATAATTCACACTCATGGCGATGCCGATGATGTTGTAGGTTATAGTGGTGTAAGTACTTGTATGAATGCGTGGGTAACTCGTAATAAATGCAAAACCCCTGCGGTTATTACTAAACCATATCCTACGAATATTCCTTCATCTCAAAGCTCAAAAAGCTACTGGGGTCCGGGAGATTGCGGAGTTGAAATGGTTTTACTTACATTATCTGGTAAAGGACATTGGCACTCAAATGATGATGCTGGAGTTCACACTTCAAAAGAAATTTGGAACTTTGTGAGAAAATATACTACTGCTTGTGGTACAAATGCTGGAAGTGTAGCTATTACTGCTCCTCTAAATAATGCTACTTTTACTGCTCCTGCATCAATTACAATAGATGCTACTGCTACTAAAACAGGTGGAACAATTTCTAAAGTTGAATTTTACAATGGTACTACTAAACTTGGCGAAGATGCTAGTTCTCCTTATTCATACTCTTGGACTAATGTAGCTGCTGGAACATATTCAATTACTGCGGTTGCCACCGATAATACAAATGCAAAAATTACTTCTACTGCGGTTGCAATAAAAGTTAATCCGGCTCAAGGTGCTTATAATGGCATTACTCCTACCATACCAGGAAAAATAGAATTTGAACATTATGATGTAGGTGGAAACGGTTCTGCTTATCAAGATGGTGAAACAGGAAACACAGGTGGTGCAGCTTTCCGAACCGACGAAGATGTGGATATTGAAACCTGTACCGATGCTGGTGCTGGTTATAATATTGGTTTTGCTACTGCAGGAGAATGGTTGGAATATACAGTAAACGTTGCTACTGCCGGAAAATACAATATTACAATTCGTGCTGCTTGTAATGGCGATGGTCGCACAATTTCACTCTCTTCTAATGGTACTACTATTGCCAATAATATTGCTATACCAAACACAACCGGGTGGCAAATTTGGCAAGACGTTGTTGTTAAAGATGTTAATCTATCTGCCGGAACACAGGTTTTAAGACTTACTGTTGGTACAACCGACTATGTAAACCTTAACTATATGAGCTTTGCTCCTACTTCGGTAGCTCCAACGGTAAAACTGACGAGTCCTGCTGCCGGAAGTGAATTTAATACATCTCAGACAGTTACTATTTCTGCAACTGCATCTAGTACTACTGGAACAATTGCAAATGTAAAATTCTATGCCGGTACTATCCTTCTTGCAACAGATGAAAGTTCTCCTTATTCTTTTGAATGGAAAGATATGACTGTAGGCAATTATGAAATTACTGCAACTGCTACCGACAATACTGGAGCAACAGCATCTGATAAGGTGACTATAAAAATAAATGCTGCGCCTATTTCTAATCAATTGAAAAAGGGGTGGAATCTTATTGGTTGTCCAATAGATGGAAGTACCGATTTAGCGGTTGCTTTATCGAGCATTTGGAGTAATGTTGAGGCTATTAAAGACTTAGAAAGCTTCTATTTAAAATCAAACCCTACATATCTAAATTCTCTAACCCAAGTGAAATGGGGACAAGGTTATTTGGTAAAAGTAGATAAAGATTGTAGTCTTAATTGGAATAAATAAAAAATACTCATTTCAACTTTGCCAAAGTTTTAAAACTTTGGCAAAGTTGAATATTTTCGCTTGTTAAATATTTTCTCTTACTTTTTTTTAATTTATTATTTTCAAATTCCCTCATTTTCAAATTTTCAAATTAACTCATTTTAAATTATTAAAATCATGAAGCCCATATTATTAATTATAGACTTAATACAAAAAAAACGAGAATTACTCATCGACGTTTTTACGTATTCTCTCATTTTTATCTTTGTTTATAGCCTATTTTATATATTATTTTACATAATTTATTAGTAAATAATATCATGTAATATTTGATTATTTAAATGCTTAAATAAATCAAATTTGTTGAATTTTTTTATCTAAATCGAAGGCTAAACGAAGTTTTTTCTGGTTCTGATTGCACAAAAATAGAACCGCCGTGTAGTTTCATTATTTGTCTGCACAAACTAAGTCCAATTCCTGAACCTTCTTTTTTGGTTGTGTAGAAAGGAATGAAAATCTTATCCATCACTTCCGGTAATATTCCCAAACCATTGTCTATTACTTGTATTTCTGGCTGACCGTGATTATTGACCAATGCTTTTATTGAGATTTCCGGATGGTCTATGTTTTCAACTGCTTGACAAGCATTTTTCAAAATATTTATTACCACCTGCTCCAGTAGATGCTCATCGGCAAAAATTTCTAAATCATCATTTTCAATAAACAACTCTGTTTCAATATTTTTCTGCGAACATTCATTTCCAATAAGAAATATACAGTGTTCTAAGAAAGGTTTTATTCTGATTATAATAAAATCTGGTTTATGAATTTTGGTCAGTGAACGATATTTATCCACAAAGTCAATAAGTCCCTTGCTCCTCCGCTCTATGCTTTGTATGGCTTGAGTAATATCTTCATGCTGTTCTATTATCGATTCCTTTGTTTGCATCAAACCCTTCAATGTGCCTGAAAGCGATGAAATTGGCGTTATTGAATTCATAATTTCGTGAGTGAGAACTCTTATGAGTTTTTGCCAAGCTTCCATTTCATTCTCATCGAGTTCGGGTTGTATATTGTAAACAGTAAGTAGCGTAAGGTTATCTTCTTTCAGTTTAAATTCGCTTCGAAATATTGCAAGTTGCAAAATATCATCTTCAACAACTCTCTTGAACATTGTACGTTTTGTGGTTTTTAGCTGATTGAAAATTTTGATTAAATCAGGATTATATTTTGAATGTTCCAGAATATTATCAATGCTCTGAAGGTTTAAAAATGAGCGAAACTGAGCATTATCTAAAATAACATCTCCATTTTCTTTATACACCATAATGCCAACATTTATGTGATGTATAATATTTTGCAGAATTTGATATTGCTCTTCTTTCTCAGAGCGAATATTTTGAAAATCTTTGATTACACTATCGAATGTTTTTCCAAGTTCATCGAACGAACTACCGAGACCTTCTGTTTGAAACTTGTCGCTAAAATCGTTGTAGCGAATATTCTCCAAAAATTGTTTTATATACGTGTTGGTTTTACCAATGTAGCGAAGCAAAAGAATGATTTGCAATACAAGTAAAAAAATAATAGTAACCGCACTGAAATAATATGCCGATGCTATGGAAAATGCAGCCAAAACACTGGTTGCTGAAATCAAAAGCACTCGCAAAGTAGTATGTAGATTGAAGTTTTTCATTGCTTACTTTTTCTGTTTACATTCCGTGTTTTTCCATGCGTCTATACAAAGCTGCTCTAGAAAGTCCAAGTTCTTTGGCTACTTTGCTTATGTTTCCGGCATGCATTTTCATGACCTTTTCTATGAGTTTTTTCTCCATTTCGTCCAAATTATTATTGTCTGATGCTAGACTTTCTTTTTTCTGAGTTGTGGCTTTCTATAGAAAATCGTCGGCATGTAGATTCTCGGTTTTTGCCATTATCACCGTTCGTTCCATTACATGACGCAGTTCTCTTACATTGCCCGGCCAAGGGTGTTTCTGTAATTTATGAATTGCTTCATTAGAAATATTGCTAATGTTTTTTTTGTATTTGAATGCAAATTTTTCAATAAAATGTCGGGTAAGTAGTTCAACATCATTGCCTCGTTCACGCAATGGTGGCAGATACAATTCTACTGTATTTATTCGGTAGTACAAATCTTCGCGAAAGCTGGCTGAAGCAATCATTTCATCTATTTTCGAATTTGTAGCACATATAATTCTCACATCGAGCGGAATAGCTTTATGATCGCCGACACGAGTTACTTCTCTACGCTCAAGCACCGTGAGCAGCTTCGACTGCATTGCTTGCGACAAGTTGCCTATCTCATCAAGAAAAAGTGTACCCCCATGAGCTATTTCAAATTTTCCGGCTTTATCTTTTTTTGCATCTGTAAATGCTCCTTTTGCATAACCAAATAGTTCGGCTTCGAACAGATTTTCGTTGAGTGAACCTAAATCTACACTAACGAAAATTTCATTTTTTCTATCAGACAATTTATGTACAGACCTTGCCACCAATTCTTTACCTGTTCCATTTTCGCCTAGTATTAGTATTGAAGCATCGGTAGCAGCAACTTGTTCTATGATGCCAAATACATTTTTCATACTGTCGCTACTGCCTAAAAAATCATCGAAAGCATTGTGTTGTGCATTAGTTAGTTCGGTTTGTTTAAGTCGCAGCAACGATGTCTCCTGTTTTGAACTGCGAAGCCTTGCTGCCGATGTTATGGTTGCTATAAGTTTATCATTGTTCCACGGTTTCAGAACAAAATCTGTAGCTCCGCATTTTATTGCCTGTACCGCCTTTTCGGTATCGCCATAGGCTGTTATGCAGACAATTACAGCATTAGCATCGAGTTTTATAATTTCATGTATCCAATGAAACCCTTCGCTTCCGCTTATAGCATCGCGGGTGAAGTTCATATCGAGCAAAATCACATCGTACTCCTCTGCTTTAAGAAAGGCTGGGATTTGATGCGGATTAGTGCTCGTTCTTATTATGTTGGTATATGGTTTCAAAAGCAATCGGAGCGATAACAGAATGTCTTCATTATCGTCTATTACCAATATATTCCATTTTTTCTCTTCCATGTATATATTACTATTTGAATTGGCTGTTTTTCGAATGTAAATGTATGAAAAAAATCACAAATCAATTGTTCGATTTCGGACATAATGTGTATCATTTTCGGACAATTATTTCAAGATTATAAATAATTATAAAATTCATATTAATCTGTTTTAATGCAAGTTAAACACCATGGCATAATTAATGGAACACTGTAATGCTGATAAATTAAAAGGCTCTATGATTTTATTACAAAACATATCAAAAACATACCAAACCGAAGATATGGTAGCGGCTGTACTCAAAGGCATAAATCTGTATGTGGAAAAGGGCGAATTTGTTGCTTTAATGGGCCCTTCGGGAAGCGGAAAAACTACTTTGCTCAATAGTCTCGGACTGATTGATACTCCTTCGCAAGGTAAATATTTTTTCGATGGTGAAGATGTTACAAGCCTTTCTGCAAAGAAAAAAACTTTGATAAGAAGGAATCAAATAGGTTTTGTTTTTCAAAGTTTTAATTTGATTGATGAACTGAATATTTATGAAAATATAGAATTACCATTAATTTACAGTGGCGTAAAAGGAGCTGAACGTAAGGAAGTTGTTGAGACTATTTTAGAACGAATGAAAATAGGACACCGACGCAAGTTTTTCCCTCATCAGCTCTCGGGCGGACAACAACAACGAGCTGCAATAGCCAGAGCGGTAGTGAACAATCCATCGCTTATTCTTGCCGACGAACCTACCGGAAATCTAGATTCTAAAAATGGAACTGAGGTGATGGATTTGCTGCGAGAGTTAAACAGCACAGGAACAACACTTATCATGGTCACTCACTCTAAGCATTTTGCAGGCTTTGCCAATAGAATTGTGAATCTGTTTGATGGAAAAATTTTGTCTGACAATGTAACACAAGCATTCTCTTAATATATGTTTCTCATTTACATAAAAATAGCACTCAGAATTCTTTTTAAAGATAGAATTTTCTCCCTTATCAACATTTGCGGGTTGGCTATTGGTATGGCTTGTTTTATTCTCATAGCTCTCTATGTAAAATATGAATGGGATTATGATAAATTCTACCCAAACAGCGACAGAATATACCGTGTAAATACCCTCGGTGGAATTACCAATGTAGAAGACTCTACTGCAAAATCGCCTATGACCATGTCTGAATATATTATGAACGATTGCAGCGATTTGGTTGAGGCTTCGGGTTTTGTTTTTGAAATTTGGGGGGCAATAATACAATCAAAACAGCATACCGACTATGAATATAATATGTTTTATGCACCAAGCGATTTTTTTTCAGTTTTCGAGGTAAAACCCATAATAGGAAATTTAGACTCGGCTTTGGATGAGGCAAATACAGTGGTAATAACTGCTGCAATGGCTCTTAAATATTTTCCAGACCAAGATCCAATCGGGAAACAACTAAAAATAGATTTCATGGATTCTGCTTGTACCGTTACTGCGGTTATTGAAGACTTGCCACAAAATTCGCATATTAGATTTGATTTTCTCATTTCGTACCAAACCATAGAACAATATATTACCGAACAATATGCCTTATATTCAATTGCTTATACTTATGTAAAACTAAAAAATGGCGTATTGCCTGCTGCATTAAACAATCGTTTTCCAAATATATTAAAACGCTATGTTTCACCCGTTATGCAAAAGGAATTCAATACTAATATTGAAGAATATTGGGCTAAAAATAGATATGAATTTTACATAGCTCCATTACATTCTCTGCATTTATTTTCTGAAGTTGCCAACAATCCTTATGGAACGAGTAATATAAAATATTTTTATTTGTTTGGTGGAGCAGGAATATTAATTCTTGTACTTACAATACTGAATTACATCAAGCTATCCATAGCTCGCTCAATAACTAGAATAAAATCTATTTCGTTGCGAAAAGCTTCGGGTGCAGGTAATTGGCAATTGTTATTCCAGTTTTTGGTTGAGAGTTTGGTAATGTCATTTTTTGCAATCTTATTGGCTTTATCAATATTTGAGTTTGTCATTCCATTTTTCGAAAACCTTATTGAAAAACCTTTTGGAGCAGTTTTATCTAGCAATCCGTTTATTTATGTTTATATAATTATTGGTGGTTTGCTTCTGGGTCTGATTGCCGGAATTTATCCTGCAAAAAATCTTTCATCAGTTACTATTGCTAAGAATATTTCTAATTCCTCACTTTTTTCACGCAAACGAGGTCTTGTGCGAAAACTGTTTGTTGGTTTGCAGTTTGTAATTTCATTCGTTATCATTATAAGCAGCGTAGTGGTTTACAGTCAATTGAAATATATTTTCAATGCCGATATTGCACTAGAAAAAGAAAAAATAATTGTATTGAGTAGTGCTTATGTGCTTGGCAAAAACAAAGAAGCTTTTAAAAAAGAATTGTTACAGAATGAAAATATTGAAGCAGTCTCGTTTTCAAATATTTACCCTGGCCCAGATTATTTTTTTAGCGAATTAAAAGTATATCATGCCGATACATTTTCTATCTGCACATTTTCTACTCTCACTGGCGATTTTGATTTAGATAAAATATTCGGTTTCAACCTTATACAAGGTAGAATGCCAGAAGATACCATTGAAGGTGATTCTATAGCGGTGGTAATAAACGAAACAGCAGTGAAAAAATACGGCTTTACCGACCCACTGAATTGTAGCATTGAAATACCTTATATGGATAGTGATACAATTAAGGTTAAGGTAGTTGGAGTGGTGAGCGATTTTCATTATGAAAGTTTACATAAAGATATTGGTCCGCTTTTGGTTGGGAAAATACCAACTATCTCAACTCGTTTTTTTCTTATTAAAACCAGAAACACAGAATTAGAAAAAACTATGGATTTTGTTCATAATATATGGAACAAACATACCGATAATTCTTATTTTCAAGGACGTACAATGGAATATAGCTGGCAAGATATGTACAAAGAAGAAAAAAGAACTTCCGATTTGTTGCTTTTTTTCTCAATAATAACGGTAATAATAGCTTGTATAGGACTGATAGGAATTGTAACCTATACTTCCAATTCGAGAATTAGAGAAATTGGAATTCGCAAAGCAATAGGTGCATCTGATGTTACTATAATTATGATGTTGCTCAAGGAACACGTTCTTTTGCTCATTGGTGCAATATTTATAGCCATTCCACTCGCTTACACTACGGTTTATAGTTGGCTTGGCAGTTTTGCATACAGAATAGAATTGAGTTCGGCATATTTTATTTTACCATCGGTATTACTCTCTCTAGTAGTTGTTTGCACAGTAATATATGTAGCGAGGAAAGCTATAAAAGTCTGCAAATGCACAAAAAAAATGGACTTTAATGGAGTGTATTGATTATGCCTTGCAACACAATATTGATGTAAAAAAACTGCAACTGCAACAGTCTATTGCATCGAATAATTTGGTACAATCTAAACAAAATATTTTACCCTCGCTCAATGGGTTTGCCAATTATTCAGCTACTTCTGCAATGTTTATAACTCCTGAGGCTAAGCCGTTTATAGAAAACAGTACAAGAGCCGGAAACATTGGCTTAGCAGTAGAACTAGACGTTTTTAAAGGATTGTATAATGTAAACAATATCAAAAAACAAGATTTATTACTTCAAATATCCAATCAGAATGTTGCTTCGGTTCAAAGTACTATTATGCTTGAGGTTGCAACAGCATTTATGTATATTATTTACAATAATGAAAAACTCAAAACCATTGATTTGCAGATGCAAAGAACCATGCAGCAATTAGAAGTAACCCGAAAATTTTTCGCAGCTGGTGAATGTACCGAAGCTGATGCTTTGCAGAAACTACACATAAACAACGAAATAGATAACCGCAAACTTGCTCTAGCTCAGGCTATGGAGGTGAAGCTTGATACCGTTTCAGATATTGCTCTTGGTCTTGAACTGCCTCTTATTGAGAGTTTTGTAACTCAACAGACTATAGAAGAACTTTTGAGCAAAGCATGTGCTATTCGTCCTGAAATTGTATTGGCTCAGACAAATATTAAGGTTAAAGAAACCGACATAGCTCTTTCTCGCTCAGCGGCTTTGCCTTCGCTTTCGGTTGGTTATAATGTGTATACAAGTAGCAATGCACCTGGATTTTACAATTATCAAGATATGACTATCTACCAAGAAAAAATGTTTAACAATTTCTATGGCAATTTCTCGGCTCGACTTACAGTTCCAATTTTCAATAAATTTACTGTAAAACATGATTTAGCAAATAAAAAGATTGAAAAACAAGTTGCCGAATTTGATTTACAAAATTCAAACAAAGAACTGTACAACGCCATTTCAATTGCCTTTCGCAATTTGAATACTGCAAAAATGGAATACGACAAACAACTTAAAATACTGGAACTTACAAAGAAAACTTACTTCATTGCCGAAAAGCAAAACGAGGTTGGCGAGATTAGTTCTTACGAATTTTTGTTGGAAAAAAACAAATTAAATGAAACGGAAATAAGTTTGCTCATTTCAAAATACGAATTTCTGTTTAACAAAATGGTACTCGATTTCTATACAACCAATAGAATTACAATGTAATAGTTGAATAAGAAATAATACTTCAAAAAAAAACATATTTTAATAAAATTCAACATGATACGAATCGAAAATATACATAAATCATATAAAACAGCCCACAACGAACTTCATGTTCTGAAAGGTGTAAACCTAGATATGAAAAAAGGTGAATTTGTTTCAATAATGGGTTCGTCTGGCTCAGGAAAATCTACACTACTCAACGTTATAGGCATATTAGACAATTATGACAATGGCTCATATTATCTTGATGGAACATTGGTAAAAAATCTGTCGGAAAAGGTAGCAGCAGAGTATCGCAACAAGTTTCTTGGCTTTGTGTTTCAATCGTTCAACCTTATTTCATACAAAACAGCGTTAGAGAATGTAGCTCTGCCCCTATTCTACCAGAATGTAAGCAGAAAAAACAGAACAAAACGTGCCGAAGCCTTGCTCGACCGTGTAGGATTGTTGGAATGGGCAACACACCGACCAAATGAGCTCTCGGGCGGTCAGAAACAGCGGGTTGCAATAGCTCGGGCATTGATTACCAATCCGAAACTAATTCTTGCCGATGAGCCTACCGGAGCCCTCGACAGCAAAACGTCTAACGAGGTTATGAATTTTCTGAAAGAACTAAACGAAGATGGCATGACCATACTTGTTGTAACGCACGAACAAGATATTGCAGCTATGACACATCGTACTATTGTACTGAAAGACGGATTGGTACAAAATGCTTATGCTCGGGCTACTGACAAGGCTGTTTTAGACGCTATTAAGTAATAACTTGAAATGCTAAAAAATAATAATTATGTTAGAAAATTTAAACGAAATATTTCAATCTATTAGAAAAAATAAGCTACGTTCGGGTCTAACTGCTTTCAGTGTGGCTTGGGGTATTTTTATGCTTGTCATTTTGCTTGGCACTGGCAATGGCTTCCAAAATGCTATAGACAAGACCTTTACCGATGCCATGTACAACTCGCTTTGGATTTTTGGTTGGCAAACAAGTCTGCCTTACGATGGTTTGAAAGCAGGACGAAATGTACAGTTGCGAAATGATGATTTCCAACTGGTTAAAAACAAAAAAGAAATAGTACTGAGTTCATCTCGGTATTCTATCCCTGGAGAGAATATTTTGGCTTATGGCAATGAATATGGATTTTTCGAAATACGTACCGCATTACCAAAATATCAAACCATTGAATATATTAAAATAATAGATGGCAGATATTTGAACGAACGCGATGCAAAAGAATTTAGAAAAGTAGCCTGCATTAGTTCCGAAGTAAGAGATTTTCTCTTTAAAAAAGAAAATCCGATGGGTAAACATATTAGAGCCAATGGGGTTAATTTTAGAGTAGTTGGTGTTTTTGAGGATAAAGACCAGTGGGATAATAATAAATGCATCTACGTGCCTGTATCGACCGCTCAAAGGGTTTTTGCGGGTGGAGATAGGATAAACATGATTTCGGTTACTATGGACAATCTAGACATAGACCAAAGTAAAATACTGGTAGAAGACATAAAAGAAATGCTCGCTCGCAAACACCGTTTCAACCCCAAAGATGAGCGTGCAATGCACATAGGCAATAATCTTGAACGCTATGCTATGCAATCGAGCTTGATACAAGGTATAAATATGTTTATTTGGATTATTGGCATAGGTACGATTTTGGCTGGAATTGTAGGTATTAGTAATATCATGCTCATTTCGGTAAAAGATCGTACTCGTGAAATTGGAATTCGAAAAGCACTCGGAGCCAGACCGTTTTCTATTATTGCTATGGTAGTAAACGAGGCTGTAATTCTCACTATGTTTTCAGGTTATATGGGTCTCGTTGCAGGTGTATTTTTGCTCGAATTAGCTAAAAAAGCTATCCCCGATAATGATGTCATTATTAACCCTGAAGCAAATATTTCAATTCTTTTGGGAGCGACAATTATTTTGGTTTTAGCTGGCGCTGCAGCTGGTTTTATTCCTGCTCGTAAAGCTGCTAAAATAAGACCTATTGAGGCTTTGAGATATGAATAAAGATTTATAAAATTACACATTAAAAAAAATAAAAAAATGAAGAAAAACTGGTTTGTATTTTTGGTGATTTTGATTGCAATTTCAAATGTAGTTAATGCTCAATCTGATGAGGCACTGATAAAAACTACAGCTCTAAATTATCTAGAAGGTTGGTATACTGCCGATTCGGTTCGTATGGCTGAAGCTCTATCGCCTATGCTTGCTAAAAGAGGATTTTTGTATGCGAATGATAAAAAAACAATTGAAGTACATGAGGCTAGTTATTCTCAAATGATAACATGGACTGCTATGCAGACAAAGAAATCTCTAGCAGATATTTCAATTACAGTTAAAATACTTGAAATTGGTGAAAACATTGCAATGGTTAGAACTGAAACTCCTGATTTTGTGGATTATATACACATGGGTAGGTTGAATGGTAGTTGGAAAATTTATAATGTCGTTTGGGAATTTAAAAATGAATCTCATAAGTGAAGGTTTGAAACAAAGTCAAGACCTCACTAAAAAAACAAAAAATAAAAAGATAAACTGATGAAATTTCTATTCGATAAAGAGCTGTGGTCCGAAATACTTTCTTCGCTAAGAAAAAACCCCACTCGTACATTCTTAACTACCCTGGGGGTGATATGGGGAATGCTTATACTTATTGTATTGATTGGCTCCGGACGTGGTTTGGCGAAAGGTATCAGTTCGCAATGGGGCGATTTTGCTACCAACAGCATGTTTTTGTGGGGTGAGCGAACTTCTATTCCTTACGAAGGTTTTCCACGCGGATGACAAGTGGGCTTTAGAAACAAAGATGTTGATTATGTAAAACGAAATTTCACCGATTTACAATATCTATCGGCAGCAGTTTGGGTTGGCGGTCAAGGTGGTGAAAATAATGTAGTTTCTAAAGGAAAAGAATCAGCTTCATTTACCATTATAGGAGATAGTCCAGATCGCTTTAAAATAGATGTGGTAGATTTAGAGAACGGCCGTCCCATAAATAATGCCGACATGAAATACAAACGAAAAGCGATTTATATTGGTCAACGAGTTTACGAAACACTCTTCAAAAATGGCGAAACGGCTGTGGGTTCTTATGTAAAAGTAAACGGTGTTTATTTCATGGTTGTTGGTGTTTTCAAATCGCAACATTCCGGACAATGGGCATTTTGGCAAAACGGACTGATATTCATGCCTTTGCCCACCGCCCAGCAAACATTCAATCTGGGCGATCAGGTACACTGGATGTCGCTCTGTGCCATACCTGGCGTGTCTGTTACCGATATTGGCAATCAAATTATGACAAGCATGAAAGTAATACACAAAATCCACCCAGACGACACCATGGCTTTCGGCTCAAATAACATTGAAAAAGAATATAAACAGATGTCTGCAATGTTTCTCGGAATTTCAATTCTTATTTGGGTGGTCGGAATTTTCACACTTTTGGCAGGTGTAATTGGTATTAGTAATATTATGCTCATAGTCATAAAAGAACGAACCAAAGAAATTGGTATTCGCAGAGCAATTGGTGCAAAACCGTTCCTAATTTTGATACAGATTGTTTATGAATCAGTTATGCTTACCCTTGTTTCAGGATATTTGGGAATGCTTGCTGGAATTGGTATTGTTGAACTCATGGCAAAAACAATAGTATCAGATTCTTTCAAAGAGCCCGAAGTAGATATTACTGTTGCACTTTTGGCACTGGCTATACTTACCATTACCGGACTAATAGCCGGATTGATACCCGCCACCAAAGCTCTAAAAATCAAACCCGTAGAAGCCCTAAGATATGAATAAATATTTTATTAAACATTAGCAAATTATTTCATTTTCAAATTTTCAAATTAACTCATTTTCAAATTAAAATAACAGATGAAAAAGATTATCAGAATTTCAGTAATAGTATTGTTTTTAGGAGTATTTGTATGGACCATATTCTTTCTCGTAAATAAGTCGAAAGATGTTCCGGTAGTGCATGAAACCACAAAGCCCGAGTATAGAGATATAATTCAAAAAACTGTGGCAACAGGCTCGGTAGTGCCAGAAAATGAAATAGATATTATTCCCCAAGTATCGGGAATAATAGAAGAAATATACGTAAAAGCCGGAGACAAAATTAAAAAAGGCGATTTGATAGCAAAGGTAAGAATCATACCAAATATAGAACGCCTGAATGCAGCAAAAGCACAAGTAGATCAGGCAAAAATCGCTCTTAACGACTGCAAAACAACTTTTGAGCGCAAACAATCGCTTTTCAAAGAAGGTGTAATTTCAAAAGCCGACTTTCAGAAAATAGAATATGCACTAGAACAGGCACAAGAAAATTTAGCAGCAGCAGAAAACCATCTGTCAATAGTGAAAGACGGCATATCGAAAGATGCAGGAAAAGCCACCAATACACTGGTATCTTCAACTATTGGAGGAATGGTGCTTGATGTTCCGGTAGAAGTAGGAAACTCAGTGATAGAAGCTAACACCTTCAACCAAGGCACTGTAATAGCAAAAATAGCCGATATGCGTAAAATGATTTTCAAAGGAACCGTTGACGAAACCGAAGTAGGCAAAATAAAAACAGGTATGAAACTCTTGCTTAACGTAGGAGCAATAGACAACCATACCTTCGATGCCAAACTCACCTACATCTCGCCCAAAGGAAAGTATGAAAACAGCGCAATAGTTTTCGACATAGAAGCCGAAGTACAACTGAACGATTCAGTATTTATTCGTGCCGGATATAGCGCCAATGCCGATATCGTTCTGGCACGCAAAGACAAAGTACTCACCTTAGAAGAAAAAAACCTCTTATTCGAAGGCGACACCGTATTAGTAGAAATAGAAAAAGACTCTTTAGTATTTGAAAAACAAAGCGTTAAACTAGGTTTATCAGATGGTATTTACACCGAAATAGTATCAGGAATAGATACCAACACAAAGATAAAAGTGCAGAAATAAGAAAATTAATCAATACACACTGCTATATTACAAACGAATGTGTATGTGTTATATAAGCTAGAAAAAATACTACACATCGTTTCAGTTATTTGGAAGTATAAAATCAAAACATTCAAAGAAATACGTAATAATTTTAAAAAATATGATGTCTGATATTATAAATCGCCTCATTTTTTCTCGACCGTAAAAACTATAATACTTTTACAAACCAACTCTTAAAATTCAGCACAAAAAAAAAGGGAACCACATAAGCAGTTCCCTTTCAATATATTATAAATAAAAAAATTATTATTCGTTAACAGATTCTATCATATCACCATCAACCAAAATTCTACCGCAATACTCACAAACAATAATTTTTTTATGAGTTTTTATATCAAGTTGTCTTTGAGGTGGAATCTTACTGAAACATCCACCGCAAGCATCTCTCTGAACCGCTACAACAGCCAAACCATTTCTTGCATTACCACGTATTCTTTTGTAGGCATACAATAATCTTGGTTCAATTATAAGCTCAAGTTCTTTCGATTTCTCGGTAAGTTCATTCTCTTCTTTTTGAGTTTCGTTGATAATTTCACTCAACTCATTATTTTTATTTTCTAAATCTTTAGATCTCTCGTCAAAAGTAGCTTGTGCTGTATTAATTATATCATTTTTACCAGCAACTTCCAACGAAAATTCTTTGATTCTTTTTTGACAAAGTTCAATTTCCAACATTTGAAATTCTAATTCTTTAGAGATAGATTCGTATTCTCTATTGTTACGAACTTGCATTTGTTGCTCTTTGTACTTAGCAATAAGTAACTCAGATTCTTTTATCTCATTTTTTTTGAGTAGAATTTCAGCATCCTTGCTTTGTACTTCATCTTTAATCTTTTGAATTCGAGTCTGAAGTCCAGCCAACTCATCTTCTAAATCTTTTACCTCTAATGGCAACTCTCCTCTTAATACAACAAATTTGTCTATTTTTGAATCTGTTATCTGCAATCTGAACAACGCTTTTAGCTTATCTTCTACCGTCAACGATGCAGGATCTACCTGTGTTTTAACCATATTTTTAATAAAATTTTACCGGATTCGTAATTATTTTCGATAAATGAACGGCAAAGCTAGTAAATTTTTTCGTGAATAACTCATAAAATATTTCTTTTGTAACAAGCTCACTTTCATAATGACCTACATCTACTATAATTATCTTATTATCAGCATCAAAATAATCGTGATATTTAAAATCGCTTGAAATAAAAATATCGGCCTTTTGATTTATGGCATTTTCACTAAAAAGCTTCCCGATCCGCCACAAACAGCTACTTTGGATATAGAATTTCTTGTCAATTTTGTATGTTTCAGATATTTACATCCAAACACACTTTTAATCGTATCTAAAAAACAAGTTGTATCTACGGGTTCTTGCAAACTGCCTATAGCTCCAAAACCAATATTATTATTCTGATTTTCTAAAACCAACAAATCAAAAGCAATCTCTTCATAAGGGTGCGAAGCAGTCATTGCATCTAAAACGGCTTTCTTTAGATGTATCGGAAAAATAACTTCAATTTTCACTTCCCGCTCCTGATGCAATACCCCAACTTCACCAACATATGGTTTTGAATCTGCCCCTGGTCTAAAACTGCCAATTCCTTCTGCTGTAAAACTACAATTATCATACGCACCAATTGCTCCTGCCCCTGCAGTAAATAAAGAATCTCTAACTATTTCTTGATGTGTTGCAGGAACAAATACAGACAATTTTATAAGATTAGAATTCGTTTTTGACAAAATTCTTTTATCCTTCAACATCAATTTATCTGCTAATTTCATACTTACTCCATTTGAAACTGAGTCAAGATTTGTATGACAAGAATATATTGCAATTGAATTCTGAATAGCTTTTACTATACAACGCTCTATTTCATTTCTACCGGTTAAAGATTTTATACCCTTAAAAATAAGCGGATGATGACAAACAATTAAATCAACCCTTAGATCAATTGCTTCATTCATAACCTCTTCTGTAACCTCTAAACATATTAAGACAGATTTTATTTCTTTATCATAACTACCTATTTGAATACCCGAATTATCATAAGACTCTTGATAAACAGAAGGTGCAAATATCTCAAAAGCAGATACTACGTCTTTTAGTGTAACCATTATTTCATTATTTTTACGGAAATGTAATAAAAAAATATTTTTAAACAATCTTTATTAAATTGAAAACGTAAAGTATTTAACATATTGTTGAATATAAACACTCAAATATTTAACATCAAAATTTCAAACGTTATATCTATGTAAGAATTTGATATTAAATAGCTACAAAAGAAGCAATATCTAATACAAGGTACACTTTTTTTCATTTTGTGAATATATTGTAAAAAAAACGTTATCAATTTATAAAACTTATGTACATTGCCTTTATTCGCAGAATTGTGTTAAATTTGCAGAATTATTAACAACTATATACATTTCTGATATGGAGATTAGCGGTGAAGATATGGATGAAAATATCTTGGTAAAACTTCAGGAGTTTATGAAAACAAATCCTGAAAACTTTACTATTATCGAAGAGAAAATTGATATTGATCTTCAGATGAAATATTTTAAAAATTCCAAATTGGTTAAGGAGAGTTCTCTTGTATCGAATGAAATCATAGATCAAGCTGATAAGCTTTATGATATTGAAGTAACTAACGAAGATAAAAAAATATTACTTAATAAATTAGCAAGTCTTGAAGATGTAGAAGCATATAGAATAATTGAACACTTCTATAAATCAAACCAAAATCCTTTAAAAGAATGGACTGCTCTTGCACTTAGAGAAAGTAGAATGATGCTTGAGACTTCGCTTCTTGACGAAAAACAAATTCTTATTTCTACCGGTTTAGGTGGTAAAGGCAATAAACTACGTTATTTTATTGTTCTTATTTCTAAGAATGATGTTTTTGACAGCACTCAAAAAAAACTAATTAAAAGTGAATTTGAGTTTGCACTAAACAATACCGAATCGGAAATTGAATCGCTAGATTTTGACAAAAATTATGGTAAAATGATTTCTCTCATTCCTCTTAAAGTCTCAATAAAAGACACTTTGCTTACAGCCGTGAATGAATGTAATCAATATGGTAATTTCTTAAACGAAAATTTTATTGTTACAAACGTAAAAGAATTTACCTCAGATGAAATTGATGAATTTATAGCAAACAAAGACAAGCCTTCATTTCATCCTTTGAAATAATGATTTATGACTGGGGACATTCAAGACGATTCAATGCCTACTCTAATTATTTTAAAAAAGCATTTGGAAGTCGAATTCAAAAAGTAAGTATAGACGCAGGTTTTACTTGTCCTAACAGAGATGGAAATATATCTGTTGGAGGATGTAAATATTGTAACAATAACTCCTTCAAACCTTCATACGCAACTACTGCAAATACAATAAAAGAACAAATTCAGAAAGGAATAGAATTTCACAATAACAGATATAAATCACCGAGTAAGTTTTTGGCTTATTTCCAAGCCTATTCAAACACATATAAACCTTTAAATGAGTTGAAAATCATCTATTCTGCGGCTACAGAATTTAGTGAAATAGCAGGCTTTGTAATAGGAACTAGACCAGATTGTATAGATGATGAAAAGTTGAAATATTTTAAAGAACTATCCGAAAAATATTACCTTATAATTGAATATGGTATTGAATCGTGTAATAATTCTATTTTAAAGAATATTAATAGAGGTCATACTTTTGAACAAGCTAGCGAAGCTATTATTAAGACCGCCGAATATGGTATAAAAACGGGAGCACATCTAATCATGGGTTTGCCCGGAGAATCAAGAGATGAATTATTACAATCTGTAAACAAAATATCTAAATTGCCACTCAACAACATCAAATTTCATCAATTACAGATTATTAGAGATACAGAATTTGCAAGAAATTATAAGGAGAATCCAGATAATTTCAATCTTTTTTCTTCTTCCGAATATATAGATTTTATAATAAACTACATCGAACTCCTTAATCCTAAATTTGTAATAGAAAGATTTTCAGGAGAAAGTCCGCCACAACTCAAAATTGCTCCCGATTGGAATGGCATAAGAAGTAGAGATTTCCTAGAAATTCTTGAAAAAGAAATGGAAAAAAGAAATACATGGCAAGGCAAATTGTTCATTGCATAATCACTATCTATAGACCTTTCCTTTTAATTATTTTAATCCATTCAAATTTTGAAATTAATAATAACAGATTAAATTTGTTTAAATTTTAAAACTAAACAGTTTAATTTTTCGTTTTATACAAATAATAAAAAAATATATAAAATGGCATCTCAAACTCCAAAACAGTCTTTTGATCAACCCCGTTTTGAAAGAAGTGAAAAACTTCAACAAACAGTATTAAATTTAATGATTGAAATGAAAGAAATGTTCAGTTCATATCAAGAATATAAAACTATTATAATGAACTTAACAACCGTTTCAAAAGAATTAAATTCAATAAGAATTAAGGAAATAACGGGTGACATGACAAATGAATTCTCATCAATTGATATGGAAAAATAAAGTCCATACTTCAATTGTATTTTATTATCAAAATTAAGCGCCAATCTTTAATATTTTAAAGATTGGCTTTTTTTTAATTAGATAGGAAGTAACAAAAAAAAAGGATACATTTGTTCTTTTACACTCATGAAAAATTAGTTTATGACAATATTTGATAAAGAAATACCTTCTTTTCAATTTTCAAAGAGCAATACAACTAAACTTGTTTTGTTTACAGCTAGTTTTGCGTTACTTTTTCTCAATTTATACTCACCATTTGGTTTTAAATCAAGCTTTTGGGAAAGCGTTACCGACTTTCAATTATTTCTATACTCATCAATAGCCACCCTCACCGGAATGCTTGTGGTTGTATTAAGTAGAATAATAATGTTCTATTACAGTAAAAAATTTGTAATAAAATACAGAAATTATTCAGTTTGGATTCTTTTTGAAATAATTGCAATGGCATTTTTCTATACCCTTTTGCAAGTTTTTGTTTTACATGACGAAAGAACTTTTTTTAATCTTTTCAAACTATCAATTAGAAATACTGCATTGGTTCTACTCCTTCCTTATTCCGTTTCATGGCTTTATTTTTCTTGGGTAGATAAAAATAATAAGATCGAATATCTCCTAAACTCTCAAAATAGCAGCTCTACTAGTAGTATTAATTTCATTCATGATATGAATAAATCTAGCGCCATGCTTCCTATCAAAGACAGCTCGGGCGTTATGAGAATCTCTGTAAAAGCTCAAGATTTACTTTATTTTGAAGCAGCAGACAACTACGTTAAAGTATGCTACTTAAAAGGACAAAAGATAAACAAGACGTTAATTAGAAATACTCTAAAAAATATTGAGACCGACCTAAATGACAAGAATTTTATTCGTTGCCATCGTTCATTCGTCATTAATTTTGAGAAAGTTAAGGTAATTGAAAAGGGGAAAAATGGGCTTCAAATACTACTTGATCATCAAGATGAAATAATAATACCGGTATCTAAAACCTATTTTGAATCTGTAATGAAATATTTTGCCGATTCGAGCTTACCTGAGGAAGTATAGATAAAATAATTTGGGTCTATAACGTTTTGAATGGGTAAATAATAAAGTATGTTTAAGAAAAGACTATTGATACCTATTAGGAGCGTAGCTCTGTAATCTTCGCAGAAAACGATATTGGATATAGAACAGAGGGGCGTTCGCCCTGAAATAAAGTAAAAATTAATTAGTATATTTCAGATTGCAGAGCTACGCTCCTTAAAAAATTTTCCATATTAACTACTATTAAGATTGCAGGACTCCGTCCCTCAAATATATTGATAACCTAATATAATAATTACATTTACCCACAGTATTCGTTATAGAACCAATAATTTGATTATTTATTTAATACTTTTTTTCAATTCAAAAATTGAAAGAGGCACGTATTTCTGAATTAATTCATACAAATCATTGAATCTAAACAGATTCACAAAACCAAACAAATAGGAAATAGATATTACAATAGAATTAATTACAACACTCACAATTACATATTCTGTATCAGGAATCAGATATAGTAAAACAAAAATAAACAGAGAAAACAAGATAACATACAGATGTTTTTTTTCCAAAGGCTGCATTTTGTATCTTTTATAAACAAATAACATTCTTAATGCTTGATATATAAACATTGAGATAAATACAGCTACACCAGCTCCGGTTATACCCCAGATTGGTATAAACAAATAACTAAATAAAAATATTAATACAAGATAAAGAATATTTGCCAAGGCTTGATATTTATAATCGGGCGATGAGTAAAGCACAGAACTCAATGCACCTCCACCCATTTCAAATAGACCGGATAAAGCTATAAAAAATATCGACCACTTTCCTAAACGAAAATGCTCGGGTAAATAATAA
This sequence comes from Bacteroidales bacterium, assembly GCA_016714605.1. Taxonomy (GTDB): domain Bacteria; phylum Bacteroidota; class Bacteroidia; order Bacteroidales; family UBA1715; genus JADKDL01. Next base: position 54,456 of record JADKDL010000040.1, read on the forward strand.
AAAACAAAATCAATATTTAACCAAAGCATCATAAATAAAAACATGCCTATAATAAATAGGTTTAACGATGTTTTCCTGTATAATCTCTGTATGGTAACCAAATCATTATCTTTCCATGCTTCTGAAATATAAATAGAAGAAATTTTATTAATAGCACGAGAAGGAACAACTATTAACGAACCATATATAAATGCAGTTGAATAAACACCCAATTCACTAATACTAAGCAAACTACCTACAAATATTTTATCTAAATGCAAATTTGCAGACACACAAAAACCAACCAATAAACCAAAGAAACCTACTGTGATAATTTCTTTTTTTTGCTGCGCAGTAACATTAAATTTTGCATTGTTCAGAACCCAATGACCATCTTTCCTTAATTTGTTTGCTAAAATTAAAAGCAAAAACAAAAAACTTAAAATATAAAATGTAATAAAGCTAAAAAATCAAATACCTTAAAATAGAACAATCCTAATAGGAATAATAAAATGATTCTATACAAAAGATCTTTTAAGAAACTAGCACTAGAAATATTATAATGTACTTTTAAGTAATTGTCAAACATATTGAATAACAATGTTGATAATACTAATGGATATAAAAGAAAATAATATTCTTGTAATATTGAGTTTTTAAAAATGATGTGAATCAATACATCTTTAAAAATAAAGAGTAAAAATGCGGCTAGAAGTACACCTATGCTAGAAATTATAATCAGAAAGAAAAAAAAACCGTGGTGCTGAGATTCATAATTTCTATAAAAAGGGAATAACTTTGTCATGATATTGTGCATACCAAATGAACACAACTCACTGAATATATATGTCAACCCGAAGAGTAAACCAATCAATCCTATTTGCTCTGTAGAGAACAACAATGGAAATAATACACCAGAGGTTACAAATCCTAATGCAATACCAATATATTGAAAAACAGTATTTTTTATAGATTGATTTACAATATTATTCTTCACACAAATCCTTTCAATTTTTAGAGGGCTAAAGTAATGAATAATTTGAGAAAAAAATAGTCGTTTGGTATATTAAATAATTTCGACTTTTAAAATCAATACCCTAGTTATAATTAAATAATTCAACTAACTAAAAAAACGAAAATTAATTAAACTTCAAAAGTCGTTGAGTAACGAATATGTACTCAACGACTTTTGAAGGAAATGCAAAGAAATTCAGGAATTATCTGATTCTAATACCGTCTTTAAAGGTTACAATGAAGGCATCCATACCTATTGAACTCATGGCTTGTTTTGCTTGAGAAAAGCTATTATAGGCACCAATAGTATATTTATACATACCATCTTCAAATCTTTCGTTAAGAGGCTCAGAACCGTTATAGAATGAACGTTTTCTATCCTCTGTCAATTTTCCTCTTTCTATTGCCAATATCTGAATGCTATAAACAACTCCAGAATTATTAGGAGATGCAGCTACCGTGTTTGTAGATTCATTATTACTTGTAGAATATGTTTGTGTTTGTGTTTGTGTTTTAGCTTGAGTTTCAGGTTGCTTCTCCTCAACAACATTTTCAACCTCAGCTACAGTTGCATTTTCAATTGCTTCAGATTTACTTTGATTTTCTGAACCAACTGTTGCAGTTTCTGTTACTTCAGGCGTAGATGCATAACCAACTAAAACACTATTTGAAACGGTACCTGAATTTTTAGTAGTTTCACTTGAAGTTGTTACAGAACCCACCACATCAGTCTGATATAAATCAGGATCTAATTCAAACATCTTTATCTTAGCCTCATCAATATGAGCACCTGTAGGAAATTTGTCATAATACGATTTAAACGATTTGTATTTGTTCTCAGCATTTGCTATACTCCAAGCAAAATCATCATCTCCCATGCTTAATTTTTTCTCATCCTGTTCAAAATAGAGTTCAAAACACTCCATTTGTAGTGAAATTGCTTCTACATATAAACTCATAGTTGTTTCTATAGAAGATTTTAAATCTGAATAAATAAATGTTGTTAAATCTTTTGCTTCCAAATACTTATAATTATCAGCATTCGCTGCTGCTTTAACAATATTATCGGCTGCAAATTGAATTTTCTCTTTATAAACTGCCTTATCCTCAGGAAAATTCCATTTCAACTTACTCAGTTTTGCATCATAAACTTCATAAAGAATATTATAAGCATTTTCATATTGCTTTGAAGCATCAATTCTCTGAACCTTAACATTTACAGCCTTCTTTTCTGCTTTTGGATTAGAACCATTTGCAAATGATTTTTCAAGAGTAACATCTTGTTCATCAACACTTTCCATTATAAAATTAGCTTCCTCAAAAACATTAGCAGCCTCAGAGAGTCTACTGTCTTCACTGGCATCAAGCATTTTCTTTACTTTACTTTGGCTATCCTTAATTTCCTGCGAAAAATTTTGAGCTACTGTTACATTACAGAAAATAACAACGAAAACCAAGATAAATAGATGCAAAAACAAATTTCTCTTCATCATATATATGTTTATTTAGATTCTTAATTTTTTTAGTCTAGGTGAAAATAAGTTTTTTTTTTAATTTTACCAAATTTTAGATGAGTAAAAATATAAAAGTTTTAGAGTTTTACAATTCAATTCACACATTATTGTTATAATTTAATAAAATGAAAAAAGAAATTTCTGTTATCGGTGTAATGTCAGGCACCTCATTAGATGGTTTAGATTTGTGTCACTGTACATTCTCATTCACTGATAATAAGTGGTGTTTTAAAATTGATGCTGCCCAAACTATTAAATACCAATATAATGATCAAATCAAACTGCAAAATGCAAATAATTTGACAGCAGAAAACTTTCTACTATTTCATAATTCTTTTGGCGAATATATTTCGCTTAAGCTTAATGAATTTATCAGTATGTATAATCTAAATCCAGATTTTATAGCCTCTCACGGTCATACAATATTTCATCAGCCAGAAAAAAAATTTACGTTTCAAATAGGCTCAGGAGCTGTAATTGCTGCTAATACTGGAGTAGATACCATAAGTGATTTTAGAAGCTTAGATGTAGCTCTAGCTGGTCAAGGTGCGCCACTTGTACCCATTGGCGATCAACTACTCTTTCCTGAATATGATTTTTGCTTGAATTTAGGTGGCTTTGCAAATATTTCAACTCTTGAAAACGGAAAAAGAGTAGCATGGGATATTTGTCCGGTAAACATTGCAATTAACCACTACATGAAATTTCTTAATCAAGATTTTGATAACTTCGGACTAACTGCACAAACCGGTAATTTGAATATTTCTTTACTTGAAAAGTTAAATAATATTCCATTCTTCAAAAAAGATAAACCAAAATCTCTTGGTAAAGAGTGGCTTATGAAAGAATTTATACCTATAATAGAAGGTTATAATATTTCCATTCACGATAAATTAAATACCATTTACCACTGCGCTGCTCAACAAATAGCCAAAAATATAAATAAAAAAGATGTTAAAATATTAACGACCGGAGGAGGTGCTTACAATAAATATTTAATAAGCTTAATAGAAAAACAATCTAGAAATTCTCTTATAATTCCTACAACAGAATTAGTTGACTTTAAGGAGGCTGTTATTTTTGCATTTTTAGGTGTATTGTTCTCGATAAAAGAAACCAATACACTTCATTCAGTTACTGGAGCTAAAAGAAATAGTATTGGAGGTTGCCTGTATTATGGAAGTAAATAATTCGAATTATCAACTACCAAAAAGAGAATTTACATACTCTTTCTTGTTGAAAATTTGCAAATCTTCAATTCCTTCTCCTACGCCAATATATTTAACCGGAATTTTAAATTGATCAGAAATACCAATTACTACACCACCTTTGGCAGTACCATCAAGTTTGGTCATTGCCAAGGCATTAACCTCGGTAGCTAATGTAAATTGTTTAGCCTGTTCAAATGCGTTTTGACCGGTAGAACCATCTAAAACGAGTAGAATTTCGTGTGGTGCGTTAGGTATTACCTTTTGCATCACTCGTTTTATCTTAGTCAGCTCATTCATGAGATTTACCTTATTATGAAGTCGTCCGGCTGTATCTATTATCACTACATCAGCATTTGATGATTTCGCCGAAGTAACAGTATCAAATGCAACTGATGCAGGGTCTGCACCCATTTCTTGTTTTATGATAGAAACTCCTACTCTATCTGCCCAAATAGACAATTGATCTACGGCAGCAGCTCTAAAAGTATCGGCAGCACCTAAAACCACCGTTTTCCCTTCTGATTTAAAAAGATGAGCTAATTTTCCAATAGTTGTAGTTTTACCTACACCATTTACACCTACTACCATAATTACATATGGCTTTTCATTAGTATTAAATTCTCCAGAAAATGTACTTTGCTCATTTTCTGAAAGAAGCGCAGCTATCTCTTCTTTCAAAATAGAATTCAACTCATTTGCTCCAAAATACTTTTCATCTTTTACTCTTGATTCTATTCTCTTTATGATTTTCAAAGTTGTATCAACTCCTACATCCGACGAAATAAGTATTTCTTCTAAATCATCTAATACATCATCATCAACAGTAGTTTTTCCAACAACAGAACGTGTAATTTTCTTTAATACACTTTCTTTTGTTTTCTCTAATCCTTTATCTAACTGTTGCTTTTTCTCTTTTGTAAAAAAACTAAAAATTCCCATCTTAAACTTATTTCACTTGTTAATTTCTTTATATCATTGTCACATCGCCCAAAAATCGACAAAAGATACATATATTTTGTGATATTAATTTCTTAACAATGAAAAGCATTTCAAGAAATTAATTAATGCTTCTTACTTTGAAGCTAGGAGTAGTTTTATATAAATAATTTAAATTAAAAAACATTAATCATCGTTCTTCTAATAATTATAAAACCATAATTATTAGAAGAACGATGTAAAATTACAACATTTTAAAATTCGATGTATATTCTAATTAAGTTTTTGAAATAAATGTATATTTATACACACGCATCTTATCTATAAAGACAATCTAAATAATAATGACTATAAAAACAGAAATAAAAGATACTTGAAAAATATCTTTAAAATTGATATAATATAAAAAAGCCCCCTATTAATAAACAGGAGGTTTTTTTTTGAAAAATAAAATTTACTTTTCCAAAAATTCTTAACTTGATCATTAGGAATCATAAATTCCTTAAATGAATAAGCACCTGAAGTCTCTGATTTAACAGACTTAATTATTTTTGTAAAATTTTTACCTTCACCTTTTTGTAAACTCGCAACTACTTTCTTTGCCATAGCTAATATTATTTAATCTCTCTGTGAATTGTCATTTTTTTAAGTATTGGATTGTATTTTTTCAATTCCAATCTATCCGGAGTGTTTTTTCTGTTCTTTTTAGAAACATATCTAGATGTACCCGGCATACCACTATCTTTATGCTCTGTGCATTCTAATATAACCTGCACTCTATTGCCTTTCTTAGCCATTTAGTAATATTTTTTAAAATTTTGTTATAAACCCTTTTTCCTTAGCTACCTTCAATGCAGACAACAAACCTTTTTTATTGATTGTTCTTATACCTGCTGCAGATACTCTTAATTTTACCCATCTATCTTCCTCTTGAAGGAAAAAGTTCTTATCGAATAGATTCGGTTCAAATGTTCTTTTTATTTTTTTATTAGAATGAGATACATGATTACCAACCATAACTCTCTTTCCTGTAATCTGACAAACTCTTGACATAACTCTCGCTTTAAAATTCCCCGTAAAAAATGTTGCGCAAAGTACGGAAAATAATTTTATATAATCAAATAATTAATTTACTTTTTTTTCTTTTTTTTTAATCTATTAATATTGACACTTCTATGCAAAAAAAAAGATTGAGTTTCTATTACTCAATCTTTTTTTATCAAATTTATGCTAAAAAATTAAAACAGGCAACAAAAAAATTAATCATCAACCTAAACAACCATGAAAAAACACTAATCTTACTACTCATACCAACACTAGTGAAAAAACAAACTTTAGTTGCCTGTTTTAAAATATTTTTTGTCAGTTAAATAGAAAGCAGCAGCCTTATTTGGAAGGATTAAAATAAAAATTACCGAGAAAACAACCTGGCTGCTGCTATTCCAGCACTCTATCACTATAACCGACTCTTATAAATATCTATCAAAAATTACCTGAAGCTCTGTTTTATTTATGTCTTCTTTAAGTACATAACAGGTTGCTCCAGCTTCAATCATTTGTCTTACATAATTCATATCCTCATGAAAAGACAACGCTACTACAACAATTTCATCATTTGTATCAATAATCTTTCTTGTTACTTCTACGCCATTTACATCTGGCATTTCAACATCCATAAAGACTAAATCTACTGTTTTTTCGCGCAATATACTTAAAGCTTCTGAACCACTTGCTGCAAAATGAACTGCTTCTATTTTTTCACCAAAACTATCAAACAATACATATTGAAATGCATTCAAAAAATGTTTATTGTCGTCAGTTATTAGTATATTCAGCTTGCTCTTCATAAGCTTTAATTTATATTACAAATATACTCTAGTATCTATATACTATTCAATGCTATTAACCCTCAATTTTCGTGAGTAAATATCCGTAGTGAAAATAAAGGAAAAAGACACTTATGTGCTTGACTATATGTGTTTTACAAAGATTAATTAGGTCTTGTGAGTTTTATTTCACTTATAAAAATTCATTTCTTCTATATAATTCCATGTTTTTAATGGGACGAAAGCTTTCAAGTTTTTTCCTTTTTTAATTGCCTCTCTTATAAAACTCGATGATATTTCCATTAATGGTGCTTCGACTATCTTTATTGTAGAATAATTTAAGTACTCTTCAATAATAATATGCGGACGTGGATAAACATAAATATTATAATCTTTCAAAATTATCTCTGCATTTTTCCATTTATTTATGGTTACTAAATTATCGGCACCCATAATGAGTGAAAATGTATGCTCTGGAAATTTCTCTCCTATATGCACCAATGAATCTATGGTATAGGACGGTTTAGGGAGGGTAAACTCTATATTTGAAACCCTGAAATATTGAAAATCTTCAATTGCTCTATATACCAGTTCGTATCGTTGATAATCGGGGAGTAAACTGGCTTGCTTTTTATCTGGACTTTGAGGGGTAACTACAAACCAAATTTGCTCTAAATCAGAGAATTCTATCATATAATTTGCTATCGCCAAATGACCAATATGTATTGGGTTGAATGATCCAAAATAGAGTCCGATTTTCATCTTTATATTTTAAAAGTTGATTTAATTTTTTTCTTAATCACTTCATCAGAAATCAAGATTTCATAGCTTTAATCGCTCAGATAATTAAAGATTTTAGTTAAATAAAAAAGCTTCGGTGAAAAAATAAACACCGAAGCTAAAAAATAAAAAAAAAAAATTATTCAAAGTTAAATCCAAAATTTAGCTTAAACACATCATCTTTGAAGTTTCTAGGAGACTTCGTAAAACCATCATATTCAATAGATGACTTTGATACACCATTAATATACTCAACTCCTATTCTTATCACAGAAATTCTATAATTAAAACCAAAAGAAAAACGATTTAGTGCATATTCAAATGCTGTATTTTCTAATTTCTCATAACCATAAAAATTATATGAATGCTCTTCATCATACATATACCAAACTCCAAAAGCAGGCGCCCATCTAACAAAGAGATCCATTTTCATAATTTTTAATGGCATATATGATATAACTATACCAACTTTTGGAGATATTTTTCCATGTACATCATGAAATTTTTCATCAGAAACGATATATTGATATTCGCCTTTTAAATAGTTTGCGCTAAATTCAATATATTCAGCATTTATTCCCATTCTCAGTCCGTCTACCCAATTCATTTTATTAATGTAGAAATTGCTTCCTATTGCAAAACTTCCACCAAAATGAAACCCATTATTAAATTGTCTTGCAAATCTAATATCTTCTGAATGAGCATCCCTAAAATCAGGTAAACCATAACCAGTAGGTCTATACCAACTAAAATTCAAATACTCATGATTGGGTATATCTTGAGCAAAAACACCAACAGAAAATATTAGTGCTATAACACATGTATAAAATTTTTTCATAATAATTTGCTATTAAAAATGATTAATATCAACAAAAATACTAATATTAAACTACTTTAACAAAAATGATTTTAAAATTTGCTCAATTTGCTCAATTGCTTTTTCAAGATTATCATTTACAATTTTATAATCGAAAATGTGAGACATAGAAATTTCTTTCTCTGCTTTTGCAATTCTTATTGCGATTTCGTCTAAAGAATCTGTTCCTCTACCGAGCAATCTTTTTCTCAGTTCTTCAATAGATGGTGGCATAATAAATATTGCCAATGCGTTTTCTTTAAACTTCTCTTTAAGATTTACTCCGCCAACTATATCAACATCAAAAACTACATTATTTCCCTTATTCCAAATTCTATCTAATTCTGTTTTCAAAGTGCCGTAATATCTACCTTCATAAACTTGTTCGAACTCAACAAATTCATTATGTTCAATTTTTTTCTCAAAATCTTTTACTGTTAAAAAATAATATTCCACACCATTTTTTTCTGCACCTCTCGGCAATCTAGTTGTTGCTGATATAGAAAATTCCAATCCATAATCTTTCTTCAATAAGTGGTTTACTATTGTAGATTTGCCTGCCCCCCGATGGCGCAGAAAAAATTATCATCTTACCCATTTTCAAAACTATTCTGCAATAATTATTTATGAATATATTATTTTACTAAAAAAAAAATTACAAAATATTCAATACCTGTTCTTTAATTTTTTCCAATTCATCTTTCATTTGAACTACAATTTTTTGCATTTCAAAATCGTTTGATTTTGAGCCAATTGTATTTATTTCTCGTCCCATCTCTTGGGCAATGAAATTAAGTTTTTTTCCGGTATCTTCTTCCTGATCAATGGTATCAACAAAATAAGAACAATGTTTACTTAATCTTACTTTTTCTTCTGATATATCTAATTTTTCAATATAATATATCATCTCTTGCTCCAATCTGTTATTGTCAATCTTGGAACTTTCAACAACCTCCTCTATTGCTAATTTCAGTTTTTGCTTTACTTTTTCAATTCTTCTTTT
>JADKDL010000041.1 GCA_016714605.1 Bacteroidales bacterium
ATTGAGGTAAACAGAAACACGGTTCCTCCAATGAGTATATACATATCAAGATTGAATTTGGTATTATATGGAATAGGTTTTATCAAACTGCTTATTGAGAGAATAAAAAGTATATTAAAAATGTTTGAACCTAGTATATTACCTATAGCTATATCGCTGTTCTTTTTGAGTGCAGCAACAATAGAGGTAACTAATTCGGGCAGGGAAGTGCCCAATGCAACTATGGTAAGACCTATGATTTTTTCGCTTACTTCCAGTTTTTTAGCTATACTCACACAGTTTTCAACGACAAGCTGTCCGCCAATTACTAAACCTGCCAAGCCTACTATAATGAGTGTCCATAATTTCAATGTAGATTTTTGAGTGCCTTCTGTAATTGTTTCAGCATGTGGTTCGTTTTTCATTTGCAAAAATACATAATATAAAAAAACGAGAAATAGAATCAGCATTATGGTACCATCTAATCTACTAAAGGTACTTGTTTGAGAAAAAGTAAAGTCGTTTAGTAAAAACAGCAACAAAACGGTAACAAACAACGAAATAGGAATCTCTTTCCAAGCAGTAGATGATTGTACCTTTATTGGAAAAATCAATCCGGATATACCCAGAATAATAAACAGATTTATATTATTACTACCAATTACATTACCAAGAACCAGATCAGAATAGCCATTGAGTGAAGAGATAATATTCACAACCAATTCCGGCGCAGATGTTCCAAAGGCAACTATGGTAAGACCAATAGCCAAATCAGACACTTTATATTTCTTAGCCAAAGCCGCAGCACCATCAACAAGCCAGTTTGCCCCAAAGATGAGAGCCGCAAAACCAACAACTATCAATAAAAGAGATATAATCATAGTAAAAATATTTTATGAGATTGAAATTTTACAACTTCAAATATCATTTTTTTCTTTTAAAAAAACAAACCAAAATTGGGTAAAAGCTTGGCAAACGCATTTAACATTTTTGAAAGTAAATATTTATAAATTTTTCAAATGTTCGTTTCATACTATTGTGGAAGAGGAAGTATGGTAAGTAATGTATTGCGATATAAAATATATACACCCCACCTCTAAAAGTTAGGGTTGAACCAATAATGTGGTACGAAAAAAAATGTTTAATCCGAGAAACTATTGGAATAATTTTCTAGAGCGTTTCAACCTTACCAAAGCTCTCTACATAAATGCTAAAGCTCATTTAATGTTAGCTAAAGCTTATTGTATATTAGCTAAAGCTCATTGTATGTTTGCTAAAGCTTATTGTATGATTGCTAAAGCTTATTGTATAAATGCTAAAGCTTATTGTATGATTGCTAAAGCTTATTTTAACTTTGCTAAAGCTTATTGCAATTTATCTGATGGCTATTGCAAAAGATATAAAGGCATCTGCAATATATTTGTTAGCTGTTTCATAAAATACAAAGACATCTGCAACGTAACAGGATGAGGTTGCAGATGTCATGATACAATATACAAATTAGTATGATTGACTCTTAAAATTGATGCCGCCTATTGCTTTGTATTGAGGACTGGTTGCACCAAATACCGATTTTATGTAGGTTTTAACGTCGATAGCTACAACTACTAAGCCATGGATTTCTTTATACATTACTTCGTTTCGGGCAATACGGGCGTTTGATAGTGCTGTTTCGGCATTGATTATTGCAAGGTTTTTAGCCTTCAAATCGTTATATAGTGCGGTGAGCGATGTGGTCTTTAACTCTTCTTCATTGGGGTTGTATTGCGGAACAGATATGAGATGTTTTATGAGTTTGTCGAGGTTATCTAAACGGCTATCGTAACTCATTTGAGTGGTAGAAATTTCTACTATTGCTTTACCTGCATCGGCAGCAGCAAGTTTCTCTTCTTCAGTTTTTTTAGGATTAGCCCTACGACCTTGGAGTTTACGAAGAATAGTTTTAACCGAGTCGTCTACTTGTTGAGAGGTGTCTGATGATTTCAAGGCATTGCCAACACGGGTGATGAGTTTGTCAATAGGTTTGAAAGCAGTAACTCTTGCCGAAACTGCGTTTTTGTAATCGGCAGTGATGGTGTTCATGGTAGTTATGCTGCCATTAGCAGCAGTTAAAAGGTTTTGGAGCGCTTCAAGTTTTAATGAAGCTTTGCTCGGGTTATAGGCAGCGCCGTAAGATGTGCAATTGATAATAAGTTTCTCGAAATTAGTTGCATTACGGTTGTGCCCTTGATCGGTTGTACTCGCCATAGTTATTGTGTTTATAGATTAATAATTATGGGAGAAACGTAGAAGTTTTGGGATATTGTGTGAGGGGGGAGAATTTTTTGAGTTTTTTTTATAAGTTGTTGCTGGTTCTTGTAAAAGGTTAGTGAGAAATGTTTATGTTTTTGGTTTAAAGGCAAAAGCCTTATAAGATATGCACGACTCAGGCACAGCCTGAGCCGAACGGGGTTATGCACAGTATTTATTTTATTTTTAATTCAATTATCCCATAATATCTATTTGTCATATCAGGAGCTTGAAGTTTAATATCATCAAAATATATTTTATCATTAGACTTTGATTTTTTAATATAACTTTTCATTCTTTTTTGTTAAAATGTTATTAGCACTTTTGAATGATTTATTTCCTATTATCAAAGTGAAAGAAAATATTTTTATTTTTTCATCAGTACAAACTAAACTATCAAGTTTTAATAATGCTTCTTTATCTATCATTCCATGTGAAACACCATTTATATTAATTTGGATTTTTGATTTAATTCTATCTATTTCTTTTATAAAATCAATGTCTTTTTGTTTATTCTCAGCCTTTGTTTTTACTCGATTTTGCATATATTCATTAACTTTCCATGATATTTTCACATCAGTTATCATGACTGAAAATTTTGAAGTGTCATTAATATGTTTTATCAAAATATTCTTAATAATTGAACTATCAACATTTTTTTGAACTAGCCCTGCAAATATATATGAACGAATAGCTGCATTTGTGTCATTTGTATAGCTGAAAAGATTTTCAATTTTAGAATAATTTAATAACTGATAATAAGTAATTCTTGTTTCGTCATCAAATCGAATTACTCCAGCATTTTCTTGCTGTTCTATCTGAATATTTTTTTTAAACTCTAAGAATAATGAATCCACATTTAATTCTTGACTCAAACAATTTTGTGTCAAAAACATTATTATCGGTAATAAATATCTATGTAGTTTCATTTTCTCTATATTGTGCATAACGGTCGCGTATATGAAATGAAGCGGACTGTGGAGCTGCGTATGTATCCCCCGTGCCGAACCCTGATGCAGGCAGAACTGCTTGATAACCAACTGCTACCGCTTTGTTTTATATGTGTTGTTAGCCTCATGTGCATTATTTTACAATCCTTTTTATAAAACTATCTACACATTCAGCCCATTTTTGATAAGTATGTTTTTCTGTTGGAAAATGTGCTCCACTAAAACTACAATATTCCTTCTGTGATGATTTAATCTTTCCAAAAGTCTTTTTAGTATAATAACTCGGTGTCATTTTATCATGTTCAGGCTGACATACTAAAACAGGTTTCTCATATTCTTCATGTTTCAAGTCAGGTTTTGATTGTGTCACCAAACTACATGCTCCTCTTAAACTAATCAAAGTCCCTGCTTGCGGGTCAGTTTTCAGCAAATTGTTAAATTCCATGCTATTAGTCAAAGTATCGTAAGAAACAAATAATATGTTTTTAAACGAAATTTCCCAAATAGACTTGATGAAAGTTTAAGAAACGGCATCATAGGGTAAGTTAGTCGTTTTGTGTTTGTCTCTTTGTTCATAAATTCTCTATCAGCAAAGTCCCATAAGCACCAACAAATTAACCCGTCAGCACAATTATATCGCACATCTGTCGCATAGGCTAATGGTCCACCCATACTTGCACCACCTAAAAAAACTTTTCCTTTGAAAACAGTTTTAGCGTAATCAACCGTATCTCTTAAATTTTGCAAATGAATATCCCATGTAAAATCACCTTTCAATCTATCATTATATCCATATCCTTCTAAATCGGGTGCGATAATATTATATCCTTTCTCAAATAGCGGAATTAAAAATGGTAATAACACTCTTGCATATCCAGCAATTCCATGAGAAAAAACAATTGTTGGTTTAGATAAGTCTACGTTTTTATAAACCTCAATATTAATTTTTCCACGCACGGAATCAATTTGCTTTATCTCAACGTGTTTTTCCCATTTATCAATCAGTTCTGCACCAAACCAATTAATCATGTAGTTTTTCCAAAAGTCCTTTTCCGAATATTCTATTTTCATCTTATTTTACTTGTTTTGTGTCGGTTTTTCTTGCATTGAGGCTAACATCCCTATATACGTCATTCCAATCTTCAATTCCGTATATCGGTTAAGTCTTTAACTATATATTATTTCACCTTCTAAAATTACTTTTATTCATTGAAATAGGCAAAGCAAAATGCTGTTTTTTTGTTTGTGTTTTTTGGTGGGTTGTTGGGTTGGTGGAAAAAATCTTAAATCAGGCAGAGGCCTTGAATACAGAGACGAAGCGAGGACGCTTAACTTGCCTAGCGTGGAAGTAACTTTATTCTGTCTAACAAAACAATTATGAGAATTCCAATTGTATATACTATCATATCTTCCCAGCAAAATGAAGTGCCAATCAACACATTTGCAAGTTTGTAGTTTTGAAGTCCAAGAAGTTTAACTACTTTGAAATACTGCAATATTTCTACAGAATAGGCAAAAAGCAAAACCGAAATAGCTAAAGGTATTACTGGAATGGTAAAGCAAGCTCTCACTGAAAAATATATCAACATTACCACGAGCATATCGCCAATGTATGGACGAATGAAATTGTCATGTACAAACAATGCAATACATACTTCTACAATGAATATTACAAGAGCTAAAAGGAAATAAATCCGATGAAATCGAAACATAGAATAGATAGTTTTATTGATTGGCATTATATTAATATAGTTCATGCTTGGCTATTATAATCTGAGCCTTTTGTCAAATAATAAGAACAGATTGGTTTCTAAAAACCTAACTGTTTTTCTTTTCTTTTATGAGTACATTAGGGGTAACTCCATAGTAAGCTTTGAAACAATTACTAAAGTACATAGGGTCGTTGAAGCCTACGTTATAAGCCAATTCTGATACTCTATCGAAGCCATTTTCAATAAATTCCATTGCTCTTTTTAAGCGGTAAACTTTTATGTATTCTACCGGTGAGGTATCTGTTATGGCTTTCATTTTTCTAAATAGTTGCGACCTACTACAGTTCATCTCCCAAGCAAACTGCTCTACATTGAATTCATAATTTTTATAGTTTTCTTCCAATATTTTATGTATTGCCAACATAAATGTATCTTCGGGTTTATGGCTTACTGTTAGCGGTGTTTTTTCTAATTGGTCTTTCAGATAGTTTTTGTATTTTTCTTGAGCTTTGAGTAGGGTTCGCACTTTGAGGAAAAGCATCTCTTTGTTAAATGGTTTTGGAATAAAGTCGAACGCGCCAACTTCAATACTTTTGAGCTGAACCTCAAACTCATTTTTTGCAGAAAGTACAAGTATTGGTATGTGGTTGGTAAAGGCATCAGCTTTTAGTGCTGTACAGAGTTCCATTCCATTCATTTTTGGCATCATCAAATCTGTAATGATGAGGTTAGGTATAATGCGGCGAGCTTTAGCCAATCCCTCCTCGCCATCTAATGCCGTTTCTATTATATACTGGTGTGCAAAAGTATCTACAATATAGTTTAGTATTTCTATGTTGTCGTCGACTATAAGAATAATTGGTTTAAAATCTTTACTTTCTGAAATGGTATATTTTTTTTCTTTTATCTCATTTTCTTGCAAAAGTATTGTTTCTGTTATTTTTCTCCCATCGGAAGGTAAACTCTAAAGGTACTGCCAACATCTGGGGTGGAATGAACTTCAATTTTTGCATTGTTGCTTTTAAGTAGTTCCTTGCAGATGATAAGTCCAAGTCCGGTACCTTTTTTTTCATTATCCAGTCTATAAGGTGTGGTGGTGTTGGTGCTAGAATTAAATAGTTTATCAACCGTTTCGGGTGTCATACCTACTCCAGTGTCTTTTATTTCTATTGCTATAAAATCCTCGGTATCGTAAGTGTTTATAGCAATTTTTCCGTTTTGTGGTGTGAATTTAATTGCATTGGTGAATATATTTCTAAAAACAATATGAAACATATCTTTATCAACAAAAGCATTGTTGCTATGAGCAAAGGTATGTGCTATTTGAATCTTTTTAGTTTGTGCTTTTTCCATTAAGAGTGTGCTGTTTTCTTTTATCAGAAATTCAACATCTATATTTGTTGGGTTGCTTTTAATAGCTTTTGTTTGCGATAGAGACCAGTTAAGCAGGGTTTCTAATTGATTGTAAATACTTTTGGAGGCGTTAAATATAGAAAGCACTTCTCTTTTGGCTTGTTGTGTTATTTCAAGATTGTCTTTCAGTTTTTCGGAATATCCAAGTATTACAAGAAATGGATTTTTGAAATCGTGAGCAATAATTGAAAATAATTTATTTTTGGTACTGTTTGAGGCTTCTAGTTCGTCGTTTTTTATCTGTAAAAGAAATTCTTTTTCTTTGAGTTTGGTGTACTGTTCAAGCAATTTCTCATTTGATGATTGTAACGCTTCTGTTTTCTCAGATACTTTCTTTTTTAATAGTCTGTTTTGGTTTTTTACTATCTTGAATCTAAGGCGTACAATGAGGAATATTAACAGTGAAATTAATACGATAACGGTAATTTTCAACCAAGTAGTCATCCACCAAGGAGGCAGAATTTTTAAGGTGAGCTGTTTTTGCGAACAATTTATATCGTCGTAGCAAGCTTTTACTATTATTTTGTATGTATTGGGAGCTAGGTTTGAGAGCGAAATTTTACGTGTTTCGTCTATTGTAATCCATTGATTAGAATAACCTTCAATTAAGTATGAAAAATCAATTTCTGAATTTTGTTTAAAGTTTAAATCTATTATTTCAAGTGAATAGACAGCATTGGAATAGTCTATTGTAATTGTGTCTGTACAATCAAGCGAAACAGGTAGAGAATTCGATGTTACCGCTACTTTTTTGTAATTTTTATATAGATTTCTAAATGCAATATAGGGAGTGGTGCTGTCATAAATAAATTGCTGCGGATTGAATGTAACAAATCCTTTATTACCTCCAAAATAAATATCGCCAATTTTATCCTTAAAGCTTCCGTTTACACTGTATTTGCCGGGTAGAATTCCTTTTTTTGGACTGAATTTTTCAAATTCATTTTTAGTTATTGTGTATTTATAAATTCCATCATTGGCACTTATCCAAATATTTTTGTCATTATCCTCTATAAATGATTTGGGTTGTCGGGGAGCAGTAGTTATTTGGCTAAACTGTTTAAATTCATCTGTTTTTCTATTGTACATATCTATGCCTTTATTTGTAGCAAACCATATATTACTTTCGCTATCCTCAAACATGGAGTGTACAACTTCGTCAGAAAGTAGAGGTGCGTTGTTTACTTTGTCTCTACATTTGGTGAAAATATTATTCTCAAATCTGTAAACCCCATCAAAAGTAGCAATCCAGATTGTGTTTTTTGAATCTTTGATTATGCTCGATATCCAACCTAGAACTTTAAGATTAAAATCTTTGGTGTATTGTTGATTTAAAAATTTGTCGCGTTTTATATCATATATAATTAGTCCATCGCCGGAAGTTCCAAGCCAAGCTGTGTCGTTAAATATTTCAATATATCTTATATTATTTATGTTAAGAATATTGTTGTTATGGTCTTTTAATGCAAATTTGTTTATTTCGTTGGTTTTCAAATCTACAATAAATGAACCGCCTCCCCATGATGTACACCAAAGTTTACTGTTGTATACCTCAATACTCATAATATGTGTTGAAGGTAATTTGTGATTATACTTGAAAGGAGTGATTGATTTGTTTTTTGGATCAAAAAAGTAAAGTCCTGAACCATCACTACCCAGTAAAATATTCTCATTGTAATAAAGAATTGTTCTAATGTTTTCTATATTAAGATTGTTTTTCTTAAAGGTGATATTATCTATATTGTAAGTTGTAAAATTGGAATGTACTGTTTTTATAGTATTTATTCCATTACCATAAGAGCCAATGAGAAGATTATTATTTCTGTCGGATGAAATTTTACCTATGTTTTTGTTTTCCAGATAGGCATCGTCGGCTTCATTGGGTAGGTATCTGTGAAAGTTATTCGTTGAGCTGTCATACAAACAAAGGAAACCATTTCTACAGGCCCAAACTCTTTCAAGAGGATCTATGTAAACACAAGAAACATAGTTGTGACCCAGATGGAGTGGTTCTGTTTTATCAGCAATGTAGTTGTAATATTTATGAGTTGTAGTATCAAGCTTACTGATACCTGAACCTACCGTGCCTATCCAAAGATTTCCTTTGGTGTCGAAGCGCAACGATTTTATGTGATTTTCTGCTATGCTGTTGTTGCTATTTTCGTGAAAAGTATTGTTAATCTTTATTTTGTCGTTAATCGGATTGAAGGAGAATATACCACTATTATGAGTACCTACCCAAATTCTTCCATGAGTGTCTATGCTCAAATCGGTAAGTGTTTCTGATGGGAGTCCGTCTGAAATTGCAATTGTTCGTAGATGTTTTTTATTTTCTTTATCAATTTGCATCAGTCCCGAGAATGTAGATAACCAAAGTGTTCCATCAGGATGAGCTGCTATGCCGGTGATGCAAACTTTGGGAATGTCTTCTAGTTTCTCAAATAGATCTTTTTTTCTGTTGTAGAAAACCATTTCTCTATTAGTGCCGACCCATATGTTTTTGTTTTCATCTTCAAAAATTACAAAAATTGTGTTGCTTGGCAGGGGAGATATGGAGTCGAAAATAGTATAGTTTTGAAATGAATAGCCATCATATTTACTAATTCCCCCATAAGTACCTATCCAAATATAGCCATAGCTGTCATGTAAGAAACATTCTACATCATTGTGAGCCAAACCATCATCATCATCTAAATGTTGAAACTGAATTTGTGCCTGAGCGATTAGTATATTAAATATAAATAGTAGGATTAGTAGATGTTTGATCATATCTGGTATGGTGAGAAAAATACGTGTCTTAATATTTTTGGATGCTATGTTAATACGGCAATGCATTTCCTGTAATTGATAGCATTATTGTATTAAAATTAATAAAAAAAGAATACAAAATATAAAAATCTGAATGTAAAATTTGAATTGTTGTTTAACTACTGTATCCTTTGTACTTTATTATTGACTCTTAATGACATTAAAAAAAGCTTATGAAGTCTATTTTATTTTTTTTCTGATAAAGTTCTTTACAAAACCCTAAATTAGAAAATATGAAGAAAGAAAGGAATTAAAAAGAATGGAATATAATATTATGAGTTTATTTTCGTAAATTGTCAATTAAAGAATTTTTAAATAAATTTTAGAATGAAGAAAAGTATTTGTTTTATGTTGATTTTATTGATTGCATTTTTATTTTATTCTTGTGCAAGTAATAAATCGCATAAAAGGAAAAAATCAACCAGCAAAAACAGATATAGAAACACTAACGATAATTGTAATTGCAGTTATAATATTCATGATACTGCTTTATTTACAGAGAGATACTTCAGTTATGTGAATTAATCACAGACAGGTGTTGCAGTTTATGAACCAGTTGCAATTATTTATTTTGTTTGATTTAGCGGCAGTTTAATTTTTACTGTAGTGCCTTCTCCTATTATTGAATGTATCTCCAGAAGTCCATCGTGATTTAAAATAAATTCTTTGCTCAAAGCCAGTCCCATACCCACACCCATATCATTTTTAGCATCTATTGAAGCCGGAACAATGCTTTTACTGAGAATTTTATTTTTGATTCGTTCGTCCATCCCTATGCCAAAATCTTCTATCTCAAGACAAAACCAGATATCATCTAAAAATGTTCTGATAATTATCATGCTATCCATCTCAGAAAATTTTATGGCATTAGAAAGCAGATTTCTTAAAATTGCACTTAGCATTTCTTGGTCGGCATGAACAACAACGGCTAAAGAAAGTTCCATAGAAATATTGATATTCTTTAAACGCAAATCTTGTTCAAATAATTCGGTGGTGTTGCCTATTATTTCTCTTATATTCAAATCTTTGGGCGAGAAACTAAATTTCTTTTTTAACTCTGATGAATTATTCAAAATATCTTTTAAAATGTTCAAATTAGTATATGAAGCATCTTTAATAGCTGTTATAAGTTTTCGTTTTTTTCATCGGGCATTTTAGTATATTTGTCCTCAAGTAGAGTTGTCATATTGTAGATAGAACCCATCTGAGTTCTTATATCGAGAGTATAAACCGAAATCATTTTTTCTCTAATGGTAGCCAATTTTATATACTCTTCTCTGCTTTTAAATAGTTTTTCGTGAGCCGATAAAAAATTCTTTTCCAAAATTCTTACAATATATACAAAAACCGAAGTTATAATAGTTGTAGTTATGTAAATAACCAATACTCTGTATACCAACGCACCATTGTATACCGGAAGCCAAGCATACGATTTAGAAAGCATGTAAATTATAATCGAGAAAAATATGAGTGAGACAGTAAGCACGCGTACCAAACACAACATAAACAAAGCAGGTAAGGGGAGGAGCATTATGTACATAATACCGGTATTTTCCACACCTCCTTTTAAAAATAAATCAGTAATGATGATAGCTATCAATAGCACATAAAGATAAGATAGTGCAGAGAGCATTTTTCTATATTTGGTAAGGTATAGAAAAATAGATAAAAAAACTACTCCACTTATGTCTAGCCATATATGAACAAAGTCTCTTTGAATTATATTTAAAATTCCTAATCCTGCAAATACAAAAATAGAAAAAGATAGAAGTAGTATGAGTAAAACCTTTTTTCTAAATTCTCTGAATTGGGAGGGCGAAATATCTTCTATTTGAAATAGACTGCTAATGTTCATTAATTACTCTTTCTTTTGTTGCTTAAATAAAATTAATACCCCCCTATTAGTAATTGTAACAATTGTGAACTTTTTTTTAATAAAACATTTTTTCAAATACAAAATTGGTTCTTGGCACAAAAAAGGTCATGGCATTCATTCCCCTTTTGTATATAAATTGATTAGAGAAGTTTTCTTATTTAATACTAGTAATTCTTTTCATAAAATAATAGAGAAGAGAAGAAATACATTAAGAAAAAATAAAAATTTCCTCACGGTTAATGATTTGGGAGCAGGCTCACTGAAGTTGAAAGCTCTAATCGCAAAATTTCTGACATAGCAAAAACATCGCTTACCCCCAAAAAGTATTGTCAATTATTGTCAAATTTAGTTTCATATTACCAATGTAGTAATATTCTCGAGTTAGGTACTTCTTTAGGTATTACAACTGCTTATTTGGCAAGTGCTCGCGAACATGTAAATGTTTCTACAATAGAAGCTTGTCCGCAAATTAGCAAGATTGCCCTTGAAACATTTGCGAAACTTAATATTGATAATGTTACGCTTCATAATAAGCCTTTTGATGAGGTTTTGCCGGAATTATACAAAAAAAAGTCGATTTTTGATTTTATTTTTATTGATGGAAATCATACCAAAGAAGCAACAATCCGGTATTTTAATCAATGCTTGAAGCTTTCTCATAAAGAAAGCATCATTGTGTTAGACGATATTTATCTTACTCAGGAAATGAACCAAGCATGGACAGAAATAGTTGCAAATGAAAACGTGGCAATTAGTATTGATATATATAAATTTGGGATAGTGTTTCTAAAACAAGGTATTGTAAAGCAACATTTTACAATTAGATATTGATTTTTTTTATTTTCAAAGTTGCTAATAATGTTCTATGTGTTTTTTGCAATTTTATTAGCCAGTTGACCACAAGCAGCATCTATGTCTTTGCCTCTGCTGCGTCTTATGTTTACAATCATATTTTTACTTTCTAAAATCTCAACAAATTTTTGTGTTCTTTCGTTAGTACTTCTTTCAAACTCCAAACCCTCAACAGGGTTGAACTCTATTACATTTATTTTGCAAGGAAATGCTTTGCAAAAAAGAGCGAGTTCCTGAGCCGCTTTTATTGAGTCATTGTAGTCTTTTAGTAGTAGATATTCGAGTGTAACTCTTGTATTTGTCTTTTTCCAAAAATAAACTATTGCTTCACTTAGTTCAGATAGATTTATACCTTTGTTTATGGGCATGAAATCATCTCTTTTTTCTTCGTTAGCAGAATGTAGGGAGATTGCAAGGTTGAATTTCACTTCGTCGTCGGCTAGTTTTTTTATCATTTTTGCCACTCCTGCAGTAGAAACAGTAATGCGACGGGGCGACATACCCAGTCCGTATTCGGCGGTAATACATTTTATGGCAAAAAGAACATGAGCATAGTTGAGTAGTGGTTCGCCCATACCCATAAATACAATGTTTGAAAGCGGACGTTGATAATTTTGTAATGAAAGTTTATTTATTTCAATTACCTGATCTACAATCTCTCCGGCAGTTAGATTTCTTGTAAAACCCAAGCGTGCAGTAGCACAAAATTTGCATCCTAAATTGCATCCTACCTGCGACGAGATACATGCTGTAGTGCGATCTTCAGAAGGGATTAATACACCTTCAGCAAAATTGCCATCGGCTAGAGAAAAAGCTAGTTTTATAGTGCCGTCTTCGCTTGTTTGTTGAGTATTAATTTTTACTGGATAAAAGGTGAATGTCTTTTCAAGTAAATTTCTTGTTGGTAATGGAATGTTGTTCATTGTCTCGAACGATGAAACATTATTTTTCCAAAGCCAATTGAAAATTTGCTTGGCTCTGAATTTTTTTTCTCCGTTATTTTCTAAAAATTGTTCGAGTTCTTCCAAACTTAACGATTTTATATCGCGTGAAAGTTTCATCTTTTATATTTTAATTGTATTATATTTATTAAATGGATATCCCACTTGTATAACCATAACTTATTCACCGATAGCAAACTAACGCAATGTAAAAGTAAAAAAGCTTCTCTCTATAAATATTCAAATTGAAAACGATTATTTTATAAGTAGAACAGCTATTCTAGAAATTTCAGTTTCTGGTTTATTTATTACGCGCAAGTCAAATCCTGCATTTCTTGCAGTTGAATAGACATCAATAGCAAAAGCCTCAGCACTTGGACGCGATTTTTTTTTATTATTACACAAATTCTTTTCTTTTTCACAACTAGGGCAAAGAGAACAGCATGTTTGGTTTAATAAAAAAACTTTGTAATAGCCTTGTAAAAACAATTGCCTTTCTATGCCCATTAGTGCTTCGGTCATTTTAGTTGACCAAGCCGCCGGATAGTTATCTTTACTGGCATTTACAGTGAGTTTGAAAAGCACCGCTTGGTTGTACTCTTTTAAAAATTCTATACAATCATGCACCGAAGGTGTGTTGGGCGGACATGAAGCATTTCCATATTCTGCACATCCAAATAAACATTTTATGCGTACCCAATGGGCTACAACAATATCGCAAGGATTAATCCATTTAAAATCTGATAAGCCTGCTTGTTGAAACTGTTCTTCTAGTTGAGCTTTCATCGTTTTAGGTTTGTTTTTTAATACTTGTGTATTTCAACCCCTACTTAATGAATACTTTAAGTGAGCTCAGTAAACTCATCAGAACCTTCAATTCGTTCAAGCTCTGTTCCTTTTTTTCTGCTTAAATAAGGTATTATTGCAGGGTCGTAATTGGCAATAGTATTTAAATCGAAAAACATTTGGTTACTAGGGTCACTTACATACTCCTCTGATTCTGTGCCTGATAAAAATCTCCATCCGCTGTCATCATCGTCTTCTTTTGTGTCTTTATACATGAATCCAACCTTTTCGCCGTCTATGGTAATCTTGTCAGAAACAATACCGTATCCCTTAGCTTCTGTGAGAAGTTTTATATCTTCTGTTTTTATTCTAAATTTATAATCGCTCATAATTTGAATTAATTTTAATGAGCAAAGGTACTGTATAATTGATAAAGTTTCAAAAAATAGATAATAGCATATCAAATAAACTTCCTTTTCGAGCATTATTTAATATTTGTAACGGTTTTTTATATTAACACATTAAACTGATAAACGGGATGTTAATTAATTATTATGATTTTAATCATAAAACTCTATGTTGATAAATATGTTTTTTTTAAGAATTTATAAGCATGTTTATTCGAAATTTGTCGTTTGTAAATAAAATTTGTATATTGCATCGTTGTTAGAGAAAATACACCTACGGTTAGATATAAGTGATTAATATTTACTGATATTTTTAAAGCTAAATAAAGCAAATGAATTATCGTATCATTTTTTTTATTGTTTTTGTTTTTGGAATCTTTTGTGTTCAGGCACAGAAAGATACTGTTAAGAAGAAAGATCTTTATGAACTTTCTTTAGATGAATTATTACAATTAAATGTTCCTATTTCAATTTCATCTACCAAAGGCGATATTATTTTTAAAACACCCTCAACCACATCTGTTATAGATAAAAATGAAATTGAACAATACAATTTTAAATCAATTACAGAAGCCATAGAGGTGGTAAGTGGTATTACAATATCAAGAACATATTTAAAGAGAAATTTACCAATAATAAGAGGTATTTTGCAAGATCACTATGCCAATAAAGTATTGATTTTGTTAAACGGGATACCAATATGGAATGCTGTAACCGGTGAAGGAAGTCTTGATAGAATTGATATAAATGATGTAGAACGAATTGAGATTTTGCGTGGACCGGCTTCTGTTTTGTATGGAACAAACGCATACTCTGGTGCAATAAATATTGTACTCAAAGAAGCTGAACATTCCTCAAATATGCTATATTCGGAGGTAGGAACCGGTAATCTTATAAGGATAGGTGGAAATGCAGTGATTAAAAAAAATGATTTAAATGTATTTATTTCAGCAGCTTCAAAAACCGAAAACGGTTATGAATATACTTTTACCGATGAGTATGGTGAGAAAGGTATTATAAATGAACTTACTGAATCTTCTGAATTTACTATTAATACAAATTATCGTTCTCATAACTTTACCTTGAATACATTTAAGTCAAATGAAAGTTACTTAGGTGTATTACCTGCATTCAGATATGGTGCTGGAAATCCTCATAAGTCATCAGGCTTATTTGCAAATTATCATTTTAAAACAAAAATTAGCGATTTTGCATCTGTCAAATCTGGTTTTACATATGATTATTCAACCAGAAATTTATCGCGTTCATATTCTGATAGTATTCGTTCTAGCATTATTGGTAACCGTATAAATATTGATTTAATTTGTCAAATGCATCTACATGATGCGTTTAATTTTGAAGTTGGATTAAATGCTGAATTTAGACATTGTGAAGAGTATAAAAACTACAACAAAACAACAGGTGACCTTTATAAAACATATTGGGCAGAAGTTGACAGCATCTTAGATGGTCTTAATAATATGTCTGACAAGAATAGACAAGAGTATTCTGTTTACGGACAGTTAGATGTTATGTTTGGGGCTCTTACTACGCTTATTGGTACAAGGTTTACCAATAATGACATGTACGGAAATAATGTATCTTCTAGAGCTTCTTTTTTATTGAATATTAATCAAAAAAACGCTTTTAAGCTTATTTATGGTGAGTCTTTCCGATCACCTTCTGTTTTCGAAACAGATTTCTATTATACAACTGTTATGGGTAATCCTGAATTAGTTCCCGAAACAAGCAGAACGATTGAACTATCATATCTAACCACATTTAAGCGGTTTTTCGTGCAACTCATTGGTTATTATAGTATTTATGATAAAAAAATCATGAGAGACGAAAAAGAGTTTATAATTAATGATAGTTTAGTTGTAATAAACACCTATGTAAATACTGATGAATTTGATGCGTCGGGTATTGAATTGGAAATTAAATATGCTAATCCGAAAATTATTTCAGCTATGTTTGATTTTAATTTTATTACAGGCAATAATTTTAAAAAAGTTTCATCTATCACACCTTCTAATTTTAATTATGTTCCTAAATACAATATTTCTGTAGGTTTGTCTAAAGATATTTGGCGATTCGGAATTTCCGGTTTCTTGAATTACACATCTCGTTGCGAGGGACCATTTTATAATATTCCATCTTGGCAAACATTAGATTTAAATATTTCTTATTCAAGTAAAATAGACCGGTTTGAATTTAAACATATCCTTTCTGTAAAAAACATTTCCAATACAGATGTTTATGCTCCTGAGTATACGCGTAGAAGCGTTATAAACGAGGTGCCTCTTGGTTTAGGAAGGGTGTTTTCTTACACTCTTAAAATGAAAATTTAGTAGGTTTGTTTTTCGTATACCTTTGTATACAAAGGTAATATCAAATGTCTATTAATTAGTAATTTTTTAGCATACAAACACAGCTTATCTCCTCTAAATTGACCCTTCAAAAGACTGAATTAATCTATTCTAATAGAGAACATTTTAAGGTCATTTCTTCAAAATTTGAGTTTCTAGATGTCACCTAAAATTATATCAAGCTAAAATTTCTATTTAGATATTCAATTTTGTGTTTCAGCCTTTAAGTTTTGCTAAAATTTATTTTTTGAAACTTACAGCTCCTTTTGATTTTAATAAATTTACTATTTGCATATTTCCTTTTTCAATAGCAACATCAAGCGGACTTACTATATTTCGAACTATTGTAGCATTATTTGTTTTTTTGGTTTGTTTGCCATTGTTTATTAATGCTCCTGATGAAATAAGGAGTTGTACTAACTCTATGTTCTGTTTTTCAATTGCATAAAGTAATGCAGTGTTTTGTGTTGGTATAGACTGCCATCCTTCAGAATTGTTTTGGTTTAATTGATTTATTGTACTTATATCTGTAATTTTCAGTACAGATGTGTTGTTTGTATCTAATTCACTTACAAATCGTTGTTCTAAATCTGTCTTTTTTGATGTTAAGAAAGCTTTAACCCAATCTAATCTTTCATTTACAATAGCTGTTAAAAATGGTGTTTGTTTAATAATATCGCCTACTGTTTGATTCGCATTCGGGTTTGCTCCTGAAGCTAGCAATAACTTTATTTTTTCTGAAGTTGAACAGAAAAACAGTGTGTCTGTAGGTCGCAACCATCCATTATCTCTTGCTAAATCTTCACTAACTCTGTTTGTAACTTTTTTATTGAGTTCAATGTTTTCGCTTATGAAATCGGCAGGTTCTTTCGGATATAAACAAATAGCCGCGAGTGCCGAAGTTCCTGAATCCGTAACTGCATTAACATCTGCTCCACTAGAAATTAATAACTCCAGCATTTCACAATTTCCTTCTAGGCTACACCAGTATATAGCAGGTGCTCCATACCACTGCTCGTTGGGGTCTGAACCTGCATCAAGAGCTGCTTT
>JADKDL010000042.1 GCA_016714605.1 Bacteroidales bacterium
TAGAGATATGCTTATTACTTTTGATTTATGGTTTGATGCCAATTTCAATTCATCACCTAAGGTAGAAGCTAGAAGGTTTAGAGGCGATACATTCTGGGCATTTTTTCCAAAATTTCCTATGCAATTAAATTTATCATCTTCAACAGCTTTTGTCTCAGATTCTTTTACCCTGTTGAACCATTTGTCGGCAATTATACCGTGCATATTTGGGTTTGTACCTGTTGCCAAAGTTGCATATCCGGGAGCCGATTGAGTGTAAGCATATTCTAGATGCGCATCGGAACATATCGCTCCGTTTTCTACAAGTTTCTTAAACCCGTTCGGTCCTAATTTATCCCAATATTTGTATAAATAATCGTAGCGCATCTGCTCTATTACAATACCAACAACTAGCTTTGGTTTTTGCGGAGGTATTTTATTTACTCTTTGAGAAAATAGATAGAAGGGTAGTAGGAGAAATATTAGAAATTTTAAAATCATAGAATAAAAGTTTTTGCAAAAATATACAAATTACATTACCTGTCTTTCTAAATCATGCAATTTTCAATGGTATTTGACCGTTATGGAATTGTTTTTTTAGTTTTTTTTAAAATTTATTCTTAATTTATAGTTCCAATTTAATTGAATGCACAAAAAAAGGGAGATCTCTTGTGAAAACCTCCCTTTTTTTGTGTATTCAATATTTTTTTAATCAGCAAAACATCTTACGCTTAAACCTGATTTCTCGTAATGTTTGTAGCGAACTATACCATCATATTTTTTTGATATTTCGCGTACCCAAGTATATTCTTTTCCTTTTGAATCTATCCCTACTGTAGAAGTCCAGAAAACACCCACTTCTCCAAGTTGTGCGTAGGTGCCGTTTATGCTAGCATAGCCTCCAAATTCAAAATGAAATGTTTTTTGTAAAGCTTCAATAATTCCTTTTCCAGCACCTCTATCAGTAACATCCTCGCCATATCTTGCAAGATCTTTTCCTTCCATTCCAAGTGCTTTTTCAAATACCATCCATTCGCCATCGGTTGGAATATGATAGCCTTTAGGGCAAATTCCTTTAGCCGGTTTTCCTTCTTCAATAGTACTGGCTTCTTTTGCTTTTGACACGGTGCTTATTATTTCATTTGCTACCGCTTCAGAAACTTGGTCTGTAGCTTTTTCAGAAATAATTGTTCCTGATACCACTGCAATATTATCAAGTACAGCTGTTTTAATATCAGCAAGTTTTATACTTTCGGGCGATAGTTTTATACTTTCACTTTTTACTACCAAAATTTCTTCTGTAGCCTCAGATGTAAAAACTTCTTCTAAAATTGCTTGAATTATATTATTTTGAATTTCTTGTTCCAAAGCCTGAATATCAACAGTCTTATCAGTTAGTTTTACCGCATCAATAATAGCTTCATTTATAGCTTCTGCAATAATTGCGTTTACTACTTCATTGCTAAGGCTATTATCACCACTTAATAAATTTTTAACCGATAACTTACTTGTGTCTATAATATCAGAAAACTTTGCTTGAATTAGGTTGTTGTTATTGTCGGTAATGTATACAGGATTGTTATTGATTATAATATTTGTATTTCCAATTTCATTCATTGCAGTTTCAACAACAGAAAGAGAGTTGTTGCTATAAGTAGATGTCAAGGTCTCAATAAGATCTAGTCTAACGGTTGCAACCCAATCAACAATAGAGTCATTATCTAAATCAGCAATTTTTGCAGAACCCTCTATAAGGGCCTCAGAGTCTGTATTTGCACTGGTTTCAAATGAATAAAGACCTCCAAAGTCATCGCAGTTTCTTTCAACATTACTATAGCACAATTTTGCACCATCTTCTACTTTAACGCCAACTATTGGTTCAGAACCTGGTTGAAAAGTACCCCATAATTCAGTTTCTTTCCCATTTTCGTCTTTTACATAATCAACGTTCATACTTCCTCCTAAAATGGCCGTATTATCGTCTTCGTCAACGGAGCCATCGCCATTAACATCAGTTGAAACGTCTTTTATTATAGGATATACTTCACCGTCAACTACTCTTTCTTCTCTGGGGTTGAACTCAGGAATAGGATTATCATCTTTACATGAGAAAGTGAAAATCAAAGACAATGAAAGCCAGTAGAATAAATGCTTTTTCATACTATTAAAAATTAGAATTTATAATTTTTTTTCAGAATTTATTTTTAACCAAAGTGCCAATATTCTCTCCTGAAATTACTTTTTTTAAGTTACCAAATTTATTCATATTAAACACTATAATTGGCAAAAAATTTTCTTTACACAATGCAAATGATGTCATATCCATAACTTTTAGTCCTCCTTCAATGGCTTGATCAAAGGTTAAGGTTTCATATTTTTTTGCATTTGTATTTTTTTCAGGATCAGAATCATAAATACCATCTACTCTTGTGCCTTTTAAAAGCACATCAGCTCCAATTTCTAGAGCGCGTAAAGAAGATGCTGAATCTGTAGTAAAAAACGGATTACCTGTTCCTGCTGAGAAAATAATTACTTCTTTTTGAGAAAGTGATTTTTCTGCAACATTTTTAGAATATGGTTCTCCAATTGGTGGCATCGGTATAGCCGTCATAACTCTTGATCTTACCCCTATACACTCTAATGAAGATTGGAAAGCAAGACCGTTTATTACGGTTGCCAACATTCCCATGTAGTCACCTTTAACTCGGTCAAAACCTCTGTCTATACCGGTAAGTCCTCTGAAGATATTTCCACCTCCAATGACAATACCTAATTCCACTCCCATTTCTACAATTTCTTTTACTTGTGCTGCATAATCATTGAGAACCGTGGTGTCTATTCCATGTCCTTGTTCGCCTTGAAAAGCCTCTCCGCTTAGTTTTAAAAGTATACGTTTATATTTAATCATTTGTAGTCATATTTATGTATTATAGACAAATATATAAAAAAAAGGAGAGTCTGCATATGTAGACTCTCCTTTTATATAGATTGTTGCAAGAAATTATCTATTTAATGTAAATCTTTTAAAACTTACAATTGAAACTGTTTTGTCGGCAGTATCTAGATATTGTCTAATAGTCATTTTGTTGTCTTTAACAAAATCTTGATTCACTAAAGTATTTTCTTTATAAAATTTATTTAGTTTACCAAGTGCAATTTTCTCAAGCATTTCCTCTGGTTTACCTTCTTGTCTAGCAATATCTTTTCCTATTTCAATTTCTTTTTCGATAATTTCTTTTGAACAATCATCTTTATCAATAGAAACCGGATTCATAGCAGCTATTTGCATTGCAATATCTTTACCAACTTGTTCAGGAACAGCTTTGTTAAAAGCTACAATTGTTGCCAATTTATTACCTGGGTGTATATAAGAATATACTTGTTCTGATGTTACAAATTCAAAATAAGAAAGTTCAATTTTTTCACCAATCTTGCCAATCTGCTCTGTTACTGCATCATTTATAGTAAGATCTTTATATTTAAGCGCTTTCAAGCTTTCTAAATCGCTTGGATTTTGATCCAAAGAAATTTGAAGAAATTCTTTTGTAAGTGCAATAAAATCTGCATTTTTAGCAACGAAATCGGTTTCACAATTTAGACAAACGATTGCAGCTTTTTTGCCGTTAGAAGACACTCCAGATAAAACTACACCTTCATTAGCATCTCTATCTTCTCTTTTTGCTGCTATTTTTTGTCCTTTCTTTCTTAAAATCTCAATGGCTGCTTCAAAATCACCATTTGACTCACCAAGAGCAGTTTTGCAATCCATCATACCAGCTCCAGTAATTTTTCTTAGTTTTGCTACATCAGCAGCTGTTATTTCAGACATTTTAAAAAAAATTTATTGTTTAAAAATATTTTAATATTATTAGTTCTTTCTAGCTCCTGTTTTTTTAGCAGTTTTTTTGCCAGAATTTTCAGATACAACATCTTTTGAAGATGCTTCTCTCTCTTTTTCTATTTTTCTTTCAGATAAACCTTCAGCAATTGATGCAATTACATTAGAAATAATGATATCAATAGATTTAGCTGCGTCATCATTTCCTGGTATTGCGAAATCTACTAATTCAGGATCTGAGTTGGTATCAACTAAAGCGAAAACCGGAATATTAATCTTTTAGCTTCTTTTACTGCAATATGTTCTCTAGAAACATCTACAACAAAAATAGCTGCCGGTAATCTTGTTAAATCTACAATACTACCAAGGTTTTTTTCAAGTTTTTCTCTTTGTCTTGTAATTTGTAATCTTTCTCTTTTAGATAGGATATCAAAAGTACCATCAGTAGCCATTCTATCTATTGAGGTCATTTTTTTGATAGCTTTTCTAATTGTAGGAAAGTTGGTAAGCATACCACCTGACCAACGTTCGCAAACGTAAGGCATACCGATAGATTTTACTCTTTCAGCAACGATGTCTTTTGCTTGTTTTTTAGTTGCTACAAAAAGAATTTTTCTTCCTGATTTAGCAATTTTTTTCAAAGCTGTTTTTGACTCTTCTAGTTTTGCAACAGTTTTGTGCAAATCAATTAAATGGATACCATTTTTCTCCATAAAAATGTATGGAGCCATAGCCGGATGCCATTTTCTTTTAAGGTGACCAAAGTGAACACCAGCATCCAGTAAATCTTGAAATTGTAATTCTGCCATAATTTTAATTGTCGTTTACATTCATTAAAAGCAACACTTAAGTAGCACTATGTGGTCTTAAATGTTTAGATACTAAACAACCGCTTTAATGAAAAGATGTTATATAATATATTAACGTTTACTAAATTGAAATCTCTTTCTTGCTTTTTTCTGACCCGGTTTCTTACGTTCAACTTCTCTTTGATCTCTTGTAAGTAATCCTAGTTTTCTTAAAGGTGATTTGCTTTCAATATCTATTTTTACCATAGCTCTTGATATTGCAAGTCTTAGAGCTTCAGCCTGACCTTTATATCCGCCTCCGTCTAAATTTACTTTAATATCATACTTTCCGTCTTTGTCAAGAGCGGTTAAAGGTTGTTTAACAATATACTGGAGTGTTTCTTGAGGAAAGTACTCTTTATATTCTTTATTGTTAACATTAATAATACCACTACCTTCTTTTACATAAATTCGGGCAACAGCAGTTTTTCTTCTTCCAAGTGCATTAACAACTTCCATCTTTTCTATTTAATTGTATTTAAATCAAGTACTTTTGGAGATTGAGCTTCCTGATTATGCGCTTCTCCCGCATAAATGTAAACATTTCTGAATAATTCCTTACCCAATTTTGTTTTTGGCAACATTCCTTTTATTGCATGCTCAAGAATCATTTCTGGTTTTTTAGCAAGAAAATCAGACGGGGTCGCACTTCTTTGACCTCCAGGATAACCTGTGTGTCTTAAATATATTTTATCGCTCACTTTTTTACCGGTAAACTTTACTTTGTCAGCGTTTATTATCACCACTCTATCGCCACAATCTGCATGAGGTGTGTAATGTGTTTTGTGCTTTCCTCTTAATACCAAAGCAACTTTTGCCGACAATCTTCCTACTACTTCATTCGTAGCATCTACAACAAACCATTCTTTCTCTACAGAGAACTTATTTGCTGAAATCGTTTTATAACTCAAAGTATCCACTTGACTTTCTGTATTTATTTTATTATTCTATTTGCTAAACTATATAATTCGTCAAAATATTGGGTTGCAAAATTACATAATTATTTTTACTAAACAAACAATATAATGATATATTTATTTTTATTCTAAAATTAGTAATGTTTTTAATTTATGTTAATTCAGGTGTGAACTGACTTAAAAATCTAATGTCATTTTCAAAAAATAATCTTATATCGTTTATTTGATATTTCAACATCGTTATTCTTTCTATTCCCATGCCAAAGGCATAACCTGAATATTTGTTAGGGTCTATATTATTGCATATTAGAACATTAGGATCTACCATGCCGCACCCTAATATTTCTACCCAACCTGAATGTTTACAAACATTACAGCCTTTGCCATTGCAAATGGTGCATGAAATATCCATCTCTGCTGATGGTTCGGTAAACGGGAAATATGAAGGTCTTAATCGTATTTGTGTTTTTGCACCAAACATTTCTTGTGCAAAATAGAGGAGTGTCTGTTTTAAATCTGCAAATGATACATTTTTATTTATGTATAATCCCTCTACTTGATGGAAAATGCAGTGCGCTCTTGCTGATACAGCTTCATTTCTAAAAACCCTTCCCGGAAATATAAATCTCAGAGGTGGTTTTGTTGTTTCCATTACTCTAACTTGTACCGAAGAGGTGTGTGTTCTTAATAAAATATCGGGGTTTTTTTCCAAGAAAAAGGTGTCTTGCATATCTCTGGCAGGATGCTCTAAAGGAAAATTTAATGATGTAAATACATGCCAATCATCTTCTATTTCAGGTCCTTCTGAAATATCGAAACCAATTTTTGAAAAAATTTGAACTATTTCATTTTTTATTATACTCAAAGGGTGTCTGCTACCAAATTGTAACGGAAACCCTGTAAGGGTAAGGTCTTTTTCTGTTTTTGTTGTGTCAGTACTTTGAAATACATCTTGCAGTTTTTGATATTTTTCTGCTACTACTGTTTTTAATTCATTGAGCTTCTGACCAATTATTCTTTTTTGTTCGTTTGGTACATTCTTGAAATCTTCAAACAAACTATTTAGTTTCCCTTTTTTTGCAATGTATTGTAGTCTGAAGTTCTCTAGCTCTTGCATAGTGTTCACTTTTTCTTCAGCAATTTTGGTGAACATTTCTTCTATTTTTTCAATCATATAAACCTTTAATTTTGCTCAGTAATTTAAATTAGAATTAAATGTGTTCATTTTTCTAAAATAAAAAAACAGTTTATGCTTTTTTTGTTTATTATTGGTGCAAATATACAGTTTAATTAGTAGAACTTTAAAATAAATTTTGAAGTAAAATGTTTTTTTGAATTTCAATGATTGTTTTGGTGGTTTTTGAATTAAATGATTGAAATTTGAGTTGGTTTTTTTTCAATATTTAAAAAATTATGGTAAGATTACTTTTAGTTTCAATTACATTTCTTTGTTTTTCTTGCAGAGTTCCCGATGATACTTCTATTAAACTATTTACTTTATATGATAATGGTGATGTAGCTCCAGAATCTAGAGTACATTTATATATAGATTCTGAGGATAAATCATATTTGGCATTAGATACTTTTATAGTAACAAATAACGAAGGATGGTTGCTGTTAGCAATGCCCGGAGAATGCTATATTGATGTGTTGGCAATTAATGATAATGGAGAATCCATTTATGCAGGAAAGCAACAAGTACATTTGATAGAAAATAAACAGACAATAGACACAATACATTTGTTCGATTCTAATAAATAAAATATTTTAATTGTATAAATTAGTCAAACATTATTTTTGCCTTTATGAGTATAGAAAAATTTATTGAAAGAGCTTTAGAATTGGCATCAGATAATGTTTCATCAGGAGGCGGACCTTTTGGGGCTGTAATAGTTAAAAATAATGTAACTATTGGCGAAGGAGTTAATCTTGTATTGCAAACCAATGATCCTACTGCTCATGCAGAGGTTGTTGCAATTAGAAATGCTTCAAAAAACGTTTCATCGTTTGATTTGTCGGGTTCAATTATTTTTTGTTCAAGTGAGCCTTGCCCTATGTGTTTGAGTGCTATATATTGGTCTAAAATTGATAGTATCTATTTTGCTAATGACAGAAGTGTAGCCGCTGACGCCGGGTTTCAAGATGAATTTATCTATCAAGAAATAGTAAGACCTCTTGCACTAAGACAAAAATCTATAATTAAAATTAATAATAGTAATGCTCATTCACCTTTTAGAATGTGGAATGATAAAAGTGATAAAATGATGTATTAATTTCCATTTTATATACTTATTTATTATTTTGCCTTAATTTTCATACCCAAGACCATGACTAGAAAAGTAAGTTTAAAAATTAAATTCAATTTGTTTTTAGTATTTCTATTACTAGGAGCAAGTTTCATACTCACAACCGTTTTTATTGACATTCATAAAAAGTCTTTTTTATCTCTGTTGGAGAATGAATTTCAATATCAGATAAACGAACTTTCAACTTATTTAGATTTTCAAGATGAATTGAGGAAGGAAAGAAGAAAGAAAATAAATTTTGACGAAGATGTTTATGAGAGTTTCAAGAAACACACACATACCAAAAAAATTGATGGTAACGGTCAGATTATCGTTTTTAATAAAAAGGGCGACTTATTAATTCATTCTACTGACGAAGGTAAAAATGTAAGTCAGGAGTTTTATGTTAATAAAATTCTATCGTCAAATATTAAAGAAAATACTTTTCATTTCAAAGATTTAAAGGATTTTACCAATAAATATGCAATTTATAAATATCATGAAACATACGGTATCTATCTTTGTTTACTTGTAGATTGGAAAGTTGCAACAGCTCCGGTTACAAAAATGAGAACTGTTATACTTGTTTCTTTTCTAATAGCTTCTTTACTAATCATCATCTTTTTCAATCTGTTTTTTAAAAGCTTTCATACTTCAGTAATTTCTATATATAGAACTATGAAAAGCTTTGTAAATGCCGATTATTCGAATAAGATTAAGCTGGGAAATACCAAAGAATTTTATGAAATATCTACAGAATTAGATTCTTTTAAAAACTATTTGTTGCAAAATATAAATTTTGCACAGAATATTAGTAATGGTAAACTTGATTTGTCTTTTCAACCTATAAATAAAAATGATTTGCTTGGTTTGTCACTCATTAAGGTTAGAGACAATATGGGTTCGGCAAAAGAAGAGCAAGAAAGAAGAAAAATTGAAGATGAAAAGCAAAATTGGTTGAATAAAGGATTGGCTAATTTTAGTGATTTATTACGGTTACACAATAGTGACTTAAAAAAACATAGTGATATAATTGTACAAAATCTAGTTTCTTATATAGGAGCCAACCAAGGTGCGATTTTTATTGCCAATAAAGATGATGTTAATGCCACTTATTTGGAAATGATTTCGGCTTTTGCATATAATACTCTTAAATATATTCAAAAAAACATACCATTAGGTGAAGGTCTAGTTGGGACTTGTGCTATAGAAAAAAGAACTATATTCTTAAAAGAAATACCTGAAAATTACATTGAAATAACTTCCGGTTTAGGTTATGCAAATCCACGTTGTATCCTTATCGTTCCAATTAAAATGGAAGAGGAGATTTTAGGAGTTGTAGAGATTGCTTCTTTTAAAGTTTTTGAAAAACATGAAATTTATTTCGTAGAGAAAATAATGGAAAGTTTTGCATCAACATTATCATCAGCAAAAATAAATGCCCAAACAGCTAATCTATTGAAACGTTTTGAATTGCAAAACGAGCAAATGAAAAATCAGGAAGAAGAAATGCGTCAGAATATGGAGGAGCTAAATGCAATACAAGAAGATGCAGAAGCCCTGAAAATCGAATTGACAAGAGAAATTGATTTAATAGCTAATACGATTTTGATTTGTGAATATTTTCGAATGGCAAGGTGAAAGAGGTAAAAGCTAAATATGCTGAATTTCTTGGATACGATATAGAAGAGGTGTCGTCAGGAGATATTGATAATCATATTAAGATTGGGTTTTTAAAATATGACAAATCGCAATTTGAAATATTAGAACATGTTTGCGAAAACAATTCCGAACTTGTTATGAGAAATCTTTACAATATTGGTGGAAAAGAGGTTTATCTTGAAGAACGCTTTATTTTACTAAAAGATTACAGAGATAAGGGCTTGAAGATATTAATAATAGGTATCGATAAGACAGACAGTAAATTGAAAGATGATGAAATAACTAATCTAATATTGAAAGAGCGAAATTTATATGATGAATTAAATAAAGCCAATGATACTATAAAAACACTTGAAAATAATTTAAGAAATGGTTAAGATTTTTTATTAATTTTTTCAAGTTGTAATATAATAGTTTAAATTTCAGTATGTAAGAAATGAAAAGCATGATAATTAAAATACAATTAAATAAATTTATTAGAGGTTTTATTTTTTATTCTAGCTTTTCTATTTTATCTCTTTTTTATTCATGTAATTCTGATTTTTTAGAATTAAAACCATCTCATTTACAAATAGAAAAAGATGCACTTAATTCTGTTGAGTCGTTACAGACTGCTCTGAATGGCTGTTATAGTTTGCTTGGAAGTGAGTATTATTATGGAAGAAATCTTTTTTTAATCGCTGATTTATATGCTGATAATGCTCTGTTATCAATTAATAATACGGGCAGATATTCCACTGTTAATAATCAAACTGTTTTACCTACCGATGAAATTGTTACCGAACTATGGTATATCTGCTATGAATTAATACATAACACTAACAATATTTTAGCAGCAGTTGATAGTATAAAAGCTTCAGAAAAAGAAATAAACCAAATAAAAGGTGAAGCAAAAGTTTTACGAGCCTTGGCTTATTTTGATTTAATAAAAGTGTTCGCTCATCCTTATAAAACAGAAGCTTCTTCTGGTGTAAGTGGAGCTAATGGCAATGGTGGACATGCCGGAGTTCCGTTGGTATTAAGCACTTCCAAAACCGATACTTTATATAAACGAGAGTCTACAGAGACAATTTTAAATTTTGTAATAAATGAATTACGCGCATCAGAAAGCCTCCTTACTCATGAATATATAGAGCCCAATAGATTTTCTAAAAATAGCACAAGGGCACTTTTGTATAAAGTTTATCATTATACAGGGAATTATACAAATTTATATAATGAAATGCGCTTTTTTATAAGAGAAAAATTATACACTTTGGTTGCTCATGAAAATTATTTAGATAGTTGGCAGCAAGAGTACACCAATGAATCAGTGTTTTCTATTGCAGTAACCAAATCTGATTATAATGGAACTAACAGTTTAGGATATTTGTTTCTGAAATCTGGTTACAATGAGGTGGTTCCTAGCACCGACTTGGCAGAATTATTTGGCGAAGATTCCGATATAAGAAAACAGCTATTTGTAACTGGAAGCGAAATTAAAAAGTACCCCGGAAGAAAGGGTGTTGTTGGCTTAGACAATATTCCTGTTCTTAGATATTCTGATTTGATTTTGATGAATGCCGAAATGTATTGTAAACTTACTATAGATAAACGAATAGCTGATAATTACTATGATTCTGCTAGATACTATCTTGATTTAATTAGATTTAGAGCAAATCCAAAAGCAATACCATCATTCGAGACCGGCGAGAAATTACTGTCAAAGATACAAACAGAACGTAGAAAAGAATTGTTGTTTGAAGGCGATCGGTTTTATAATCTAAAATTGAACATGTTTAGTTTTTCAAAATCAGATTGTCATTCAGGAAATTGCGAATTTAATTTTCCTGATAAGCGAGCTGCCTTGCCAATTCCGCAAAATGAATTGAATGTAAATAAATTGATTGAGCAAAATTTTGAATATTAATTATGTATAGATTCCATATAAGCGTTTTTACCGGATTGATAATTCTCTGGATCACATGGTCATGTAGTTCAATTAATGGTTATTATGATGGTGAATCTTTGTTTGAATTGCCAGAAAAGGAATTGTCGTTTGATTTTTATTACTATTCAGCAGATACTGTCGTGATTTATGTACCTGTGGATATTATAGCTAGTAATGAAGATTTATTGGCTCAAACAGTGCATTTTGAAGTAATTAATGATGATAGAAATGTTGTAATTAATAAAAGTGGAACAGAAGATTTTGCTGCTCAATTTTATACTGATAGTATTGCTCTTAAAATATGTGTTTCTTCTTTAGAAATGGGTATTCTATATACTTTGAAAATAACATTAACAGATGAAAGCAGTTTAAGAATTTCAAAAAATTATTCATCATCAAAAATTTCTTTGATTAGACATGATTTTATTAGGTCTTTTGTGGGTGAATATTATTGTTATGAGCCTGAAAATCAAATTCAATATACTACGACTTTTTCTTACAAGAATGATTCTGTCATTGCAAATGAAAATTTTTGGGATTTTACAAGATATGGCGAAGTTGTACTTTATAAATTGGACAGAAAATCTTCAAAAGTTGAAATTTTAGCAGATAATGAGTGGATGGATTTTAAAGGATTAAGTTATAAAGTAAATGGTAGTGGAACATATAATACAAATGGTGATTTTGAACTACAATATAGCATTAAGGATATTAATAACGATTCAATTGTAGAATTGGGGAGACATTATTTTACAAAAAAGAAAACTAATCCTTAACAAGTTTAATTCTAATTTCCTTTTTATCTTGTTTAAGAATAAGATAATACAATCCTTTTTTTAAATTTTCGGTATTTATTGAGTTTTCAGATATTAATCCTTTTTGTATATATTGACCAATGTTGTTTACAATCTCGTATTCAGTATAGTTATCAGAGTTTGATATAGTTGTATATAATTGACAAGGATTTGGAAAAGCAATATTTTCCTGTGCTTCGGTTTCTTTCTCTATAGAGACCCATTCAGGAGCTTGAATCGTTAAATTATCAATACACCAACCCCAAGCCGAGGTAAAAGCATCGGAAAAAAGTCTAAATCTTATATATACATTGTCGCCTTTTCTTAATTGCTTATTTCCAAGCAAATTTATTTTTCTTGGTCTAAATAAAGAATTATCTCCAATTGCAAGTGAACTGTTTCTGTTTTCAGGTGTTATGTTAGAATAGTAATGTTTGTACCAATCTAAATTCTCATTTGAATCATATCCCTCTTTTTCAAATGCATACCAGTTTATTCTATCTATTGAACCTTCTACAATTACATAGTCCCAAAAGCCGTAGTCATTAAATAATACACCAAATTCGCCCGGTTCTACAAGAACTACTTCATCAAAGGTGAGGTAGGCTTGTGTCTGTCTTAGTTTAATTGGAAATTTTAGAGTAGCATTGGTAGAAACAGATTGTCTTTCAGCCATTGGGCTTATGTAAGGATGTTTGGAATGTAAAGCTCCGTCTGAAAATCCATTTTCAATACTTATGGTATATTCATTTAGATAAAAATCGTCAGTTTCTAATGCGTTAAAATCATTGAAATATGAATTTCTAACATCAGGAGTCATGCTAATTGGAATGAAATAGGGTCCTAATTCAGACGTGTTGCCTGATTTGTCGGTACATATAATTTTATAAATAAAGTTGTTATTTTCTGCAAGATTTAGACTTTCTGTTGGTAAGTTAAGTTGGTATTTGTCTGACATATAAGTTTCAAATATTGCTGTATCAAGTTTGTTTTGGTATTCATATACTAAAATAACTGAGTTTATCGCCACATCATCAGTAGCATTTACCTTAAATACTATTGATGTATCTTTATCAAGAATTATTTGAATTACTTGGTGAGTAAATTCTGGACTTAGTGTATCATCGCCAAAAAAAACTTTAATTGTCTGAGAATTATCAGGATAACGGAAAATGCTGTCGTTTCCTTTAAATTCAAAATAGTATGATAGCTGTCTTTCAAACGGATATGTTGGTGCTTGAAATTGATAATGTTGCTTTTCTGGTATAAACAACATTGTATCTGTTATCTTGTTTTTAAAATTATCTAAAGAATAATGAATTAAAATAGTTGTATCAAAAACAGAATCGGTTTTTAATGTAATTGAAAGTGCTGAATCTATGTTGGTTATGTTTTTGCTTTTGGTGTGTTTAATGAAATAGTCGTTCCAACCCATATCGGCTAAAATTCCTAGTAAAAGTCTATCAGGTGTTCTGTAAATTTCTTTCTCCGTGTCGCTGAAAGAAGGGGTGAGCAAGGCATGAGCAGAACCTGCTGGGTATGTATTTTCATCGAGGTGATAGATGCTTGAATTATCATCAAATTGTTTGGGAGCATACATTTTAGGTTTTACCCCTCCATTTGCCAAGAATGCATATTTTCCCGACCAATAAACAGAATCGGAAGTGAAAATAGAGAATAAACTATCTTTTGATATTTGGTTTATGTTTTTAGTAATTGATTTTTGCTTATTGGTTTGCAAAAAACTATCATAAACCGACGGACTGATAGGTAGTGCTATTTGATTGGTGGTTTTATCGTATTCAAAACTGCCTAATAATCCAAGTCCATGGGCAATTTCATGTAAAAGAATAGTAATAAGATCTTGTTTTCCAATAGGGCAAGCTGTGTCTGACTTAATATACCAGTTTATGTTTTTATTAATGAAGATAATAATATCGGCATGGTTAGGATTATCTAGCTCTTTAGATAGGATTTTTTCTGCTAATGCCTTGGGGTAAAGGGTGTTTGGTAGTAAGGCGTTGTCAATATTTTCATAAAATAATGTAGGTTGAGCCGATGCTAATACGGTGTTATCTAAGGTATTCCAAAAAACATTGGTTGTTATTGGTATGTCGGAATATATATAGTCTTCCCAAATAACAAAAGCAGTATTAATAGCAGTTATTACAGAGTCTGGAACTCCGTAATAACTGGGTTTAAAAATATTCTGTGAAAAAGTTCTGATTGAAAGGAAACTAAAAAAAAATAATATTAGAATTATTTTCCAATGCTGCCTTTTAAACGTAAGTATCTCCAAGTTTTTGTTTTATATCATTTACAAATATTTTAATTTTCTGTTCATCTGTTTTTTTACAAATCAACAAACTCTGCTCAGAATCAACCACAATATAATCTTCAAGTCCTTGAACAACAATTATTTTATTGGCATTGCTTCTTACAATACTGTTTTTTGTGTCATAAAGGAAAACATTATCACCAATAACTGCATTTGTATGTTTGTCTTTATCTTTATTCTCATATAAAGAGCCCCAAGTGCCTAAATCAGACCAGCCAAAATCAGCTCTTAAAACATATACATTGTCGGCTTTTTCCATCACACCGTAATCTATTGATATACTTGGTGAATCTGAATATGTAGCATTTATAAAGTCGCTTTCGCAAGAGAATTCAGAACTTTTTTGAAAAAGGTTATAAACATCAGGTAAAAAGTCTTGAAACGCTTTGTCTATTGATGCCAATGACCAAATGAATATTCCAGAATTCCAGTAAAACTCTCCACTTTCTAAGAAGAATTTTGCCATATCTAAATTTGGTTTCTCAGTGAATGTTTTTACTTTGTTTATGTCAGTAATAGATTTTTCTCCAAGTTGAATGTATCCATATCCGGTGTCAGGTCTAGTTGGTTGGATGCCGAGCGTGAGTAAAACATCATTGTTGGCAGCGTAGTCTAGTCCGTAATTTATAACTCTGTTAAACTCATTTTCATTTAGTATCAAATGGTCTGACGGAGCTACAATTATTTTTGCATTTTTATTTTTCTTGCCTATTATATAATTTGCATACATTATACATGGAGCTGTATTTCTTCTGAGTGGTTCGCAGAGAATTTGTTCTTCTTTGAGTTCAGGTATTTGCTCTAGAATTATACTTTTATACGCCTCATTAGTAACTATATAGTAGTTTTCAATTGGACAAATAGCCCTGAAACGTTCAAACGTAAGTCTTATCAATGATTTTCCAATACCGAGAATATCAATAAATTGTTTTGGGAAATTTGATTTACTTAAAGGCCAGAATCTGCTTCCTATGCCTCCTGCCATTATTACACAATAATTATTTTCCATTGATTAATTTTTTTTGAAATATAGAAATATTTGGTAAAATAAAAAAGAGACTTTCTAAAAGAAAGTCTCTTTTTTATTATTTAAACTTTAATTTAAATAATAAGCATTGCATCGCCATAGGTTCCGAAGCGATATTTTTCTTTAATAGCCACATTGTAAGCGTTTATCACTTTATCATAACCGCCAAATGCACAAACCATCATAAGCAATGTAGAATATGACAGATGAAAGTTCGTTATCATTCTATTAGCTATAGTAAAATCATGAGGCGGGAAAATAAATTTGTTAGTCCATCCGTCATAAGGTTTTACGTATCCGGTAGTAGAGACAGCAGTTTCTAAAGCTCTCATTGTAGTAGTACCACAAGCAAAAATATTGCTTTTCAATTCTTTGTGAGTGTTTATAACCTCAGTTGTTTCGAGGCTTATTGTCATTCTTTCAGAATCCATTTTGTGTTTAGTCAAATCTTCAACATCAACGGTTCTGAAGCTTCCCATACCCATGTGAAGTGTGAGGTAAGCAAATTCTACACCCTTAATCTCTAGTCTTTTAAGTAGTTCTCTGCTGAAGTGCATTCCAGCAGCAGGTACTGCAACCGCACCTTCGTGCTTAGCGAAAATTGTTTGATACCGTTCTTTGTCTTCGGGCACAACTTCGCGATTGATAAAGCGAGGTAGGGGAGTTTCACCCATGTCAAAGAGTGTCTTTTTAAACTCTTCATGTGTTCCGTCAAATAAAAATCTAAGTGTTCTTCCGCGAGAAGTCGTGTTGTCAATAACCTCTGCAACGAGTTCGTCATCTTTACCAAAGTAAAGCTTGTTCCCAATTCTAATTTTTCGAGCAGGGTCAACCAATACATCCCAAAGACGTTGTTCTCTATTTAATTCTCTGAGCAGAAAAACTTCAATCTTAGCGCCTGTTCTTTCTTTGTTGCCGTAAAGGCGAGCCGGAAATACTTTAGTATCGTTAAGAATCAATACATCTTTT
This sequence comes from Bacteroidales bacterium, assembly GCA_016714605.1. GTDB lineage: Bacteria > Bacteroidota > Bacteroidia > Bacteroidales > UBA1715 > JADKDL01. The sequence goes on from JADKDL010000042.1 coordinate 16,588, forward strand.
TCTTCAAAATAATCAATTATTTCTTTGAAAACCTTGTGTTCAATCTGACCGGTGTTTTTGTTTAATACTAGAAGTCTTGATTCATCTCTGTTTTGTGTTGGATGAGCTGCAATCAGGTCTTCTGAAATTTTAAGTTTGAATTGAGATAACTTCATTTCGATTATGTTAAATAAATCTAATTTTGTTAATTAATAATATCATTATTACAATTATTCGTTGCCGATAATTGAATGAGATTTAAGCATTCTTCTATTGTTAATGCTTTTGAATTTTCAAAGTTTCCACTTCTAGTTCTTGTTAATTTAGTGAGATATGCTCCACTTTCTAATGCAATTCCTAAGTCGTTGGCAATACTTCTTATATAGGTTCCTTTGCTGCAATTTATTTTTAGGGTAAGTAATGGACTAGCGAAATTTAAAATTTCAATTTCATGAATCGTAATAGTTTGAGGAGGTAGTGTAATATTCTCGCCTCTTCTTGCTAATACATAAGCTCTTACACCATCTTTGCTTTTAGCTGAAAAGAGTGGCGGAGTTTGCTGTATTGTTCCTGAAAAATTGGTTTGTAAAATGGATCTAATAGTTTGTTCTGTAATATGTTCTGTCTTGTAATTACCCTCTTCTGTTGTCTCAGCATCAAAACTTTGTGTTGTTTTTCCAAATTTTATTTCTGCTATATATTCTTTAGATTCTAAAAGGAATGAATCAATTTTTTTTGTCATTTTTCCTGCAGCCAATACTACCAACCCAGTAGCCAATGGATCAAGAGTGCCTGCATGTCCTACTTTAATTTTGTTTATCAAAAAGTTTTTCTTCAAAGAGAATCTTATTTTGTTCACGACATCAAACGATGTCCAATGTAAAGGCTTGTCAATTAAAAAAATCACACCCTCCTGCAAAATACTCCCATCAATTATTTTGGTGTCTTTATTTATAATCATTAAGAAAAATAACTTCTATGTTAGGAATATTTATTAATTTGTAATGTAATTGATATTAATGTAATTGTTTTATTTTTTAATTCTGAAAATTGATTTTATAATTTTAGATTCAGGCTTAGCAAGAATAGCAAAAATTGTTAATGTATATCCGAAAAGAACAATTATCGGAGCTAAAGTTAGTCTTGTAAAATTAAATATTTTTGGTGTAAGAGAACTGTCTCCATTTGGGTAGAATTCTGAAGGTGCTACGCCTCCACCCGACATTAGAAGGTAACCCAATACTACAAATATAAAACTAACAATGAGTAAGATGTAATTTTCTTTTTTTAGAGGGAAATTGTTCATAAGTAAATTGTTTTGTATGATTGAATAATTTTATATAATTCTATTTTAAAGATATAAACGATCTGATTTTAATTTCAAATATTTACTTACAGCAAAAAATGTTGTTATTGAGGTAATAAACATACCAATTAAAATTACAGACAAAAATAATATACCCAGTAGCTCAATGTCAATATTTCCTGCAAAATCTTTTAAATAATTTCTTAAAAAGTAAATACAGATTGTTAAAAATACAATTGAAACTAGTGCGCTAAGTAATCCATTTAGAGCACCTTTTAGTACAAACGGAGTACGAATAAAATTATTGGTAGCTCCAACAAGTTTCATCGTTTTTATGAGAAATCTTTTAGAATAAACCATAAGTCTTATTGTATTGTTTATAAGAACAATAGAAATTGAAAATAAGACTAAGCTGAAAACTAGTAGAATGATACTAATTTGGTAAATTTTCTCATTAACCAGATGAATTAACGATTCTTTGTAGTTTACTTCTTTGACTTGAGGAAATCCGAGCAATTCTTTTTCAATTTTAGAAAATGTAACTGGTGTAGCATCGGCAGCATGAAATTTTACATCTATTGATGCCGCTAAAGGGTTGTATCCCAGAAAGGAGACAAAATCCTCGCCTAAATCTTTTATCAATATCTCAGCCGCTTCGTCTTTAGAAATAAAAAGTGTTGATTTTACTTCAGGTATAGCATCTAGATATTTCTGTAATCGAAGCATTTCAACTTCTTTAACGTCATCTTTGAGAAATACCGTAAAACCAAGATTTTCTTTTACATACTCAGAAAGTTTGTTTGCATTCAATATTATCAAGCCTTCAAGCCCAAGAAGAAAAAGTACCAAAGATATACTTACAATCGTGATTACGAATGAGGTACGAAGCTTTGTGTTTATTGCACTATTATTGGTATTTCTTTTAGACATATATTGCTATGAAGTTGCTATTGTATTTTAAATGAGTGAAGCAAGTAATTTATTCATATTTACTTTATTATCAATAACAGAGCCAAGTTTTTCTATATGAATACGTTCTTGTTTCATACTATCTCTTTCTCTTAGGGTAACGGTTTGGTCTTCTATAGTTTGGTGATCTACAGTAATGCAAAACGGTGTGCCAATAGCATCTTGTCTTCTGTAACGTTTTCCTATAGTGTCTTTTTCCTCATATTGACAATTGAAGTCAACCGAAAGGGTTTTCATAATTTGTCTAGCAATTTCAGGTAGTCCATCTTTCTTTAATAAAGGAAGGATAGCTGCTTTGATTGGAGCAAGCGCCGGTGGTATTGAAAGTACTATTCTAGTGTCATTTTCAAGTTGTTCTTCTTTATAAGAAGTAGACAAAATAGCTAAAAATGTTCTATCTAAACCTATTGAAGTTTCTACAACGTAGGGTACATAACTTTCATTCATTTCAGGATCAAAATATTGTATTTTTTTTCCTGAGAAATTTTGATGTTGCGACAAATCAAAATCTGTTCTTGAATGTATTCCTTCTAGTTCTTTGAAACCGAATGGAAAATTAAATTCAATGTCAGTTGCAGCATTAGCATAATGCGCCAATTTGTCGTGATCGTGATAACGATAATTTTGTTCTCCCAAACCCAATGCTTTGTGCCAAGTAAGTCTTTTATCTTTCCAATATGCAAACCACTCCATTTCGCTACCAGGGCGAACAAAAAACTGCATTTCCATTTGTTCAAATTCTCTCATTCTAAAGATGAATTGTCTTGCAACAATCTCATTTCTAAAAGCTTTGCCTATTTGAGCAATACCGAAAGGTATTTTCATTCTACCTGTTTTTTGTACGTTTAGGTAGTTTACAAAAATTCCTTGTGCGGTTTCCGGTCTTAAAAATATTGATGCAGCATCTTCAGATACGGAGCCAAGCTTTGTTTCGAACATCAGGTTAAACTGTCTAACATCAGTCCAGTTAGAAGTACCTGAAATAGGACACACAATCTCATTTTCTACAATTATGTTTCGAAGTTCGGCCATATCGCTATTTTCTAGCGCTTTAACAAAACGAGCTGTTAATTCATCAATTTTTTCTTGATTTCTTAGAACATTCGGATTGGTTTGTCTAAATTGAGTTTCATCGAAAGCGTCTCCAAATTTTTTGGCTGCTTTTTCAATTTCTTTACCTATTTTCTGGTTTATTTTTTCTCTGAACTCTTCAATCAGCACATCAGCACGATACCGTTTCTTAGAGTCTTTGTTGTCTATCAAAGGGTCATTAAACGCATCTACGTGACCTGAAGCTTTCCAAATGGTAGGGTGCATGAAAATTGCAGAATCAATACCTACAATATTCTCATTCAAACGCACCATGGCACTCCACCAAAACTGTTTTATATTGTTTTTTAACTCACTGCCACACTGTCCATAATCATAAACTGCTCCTAATCCATCATAAATTTCACTTGAAGGAAATATAAATCCGTACTCTTTTGCGTGTGCAATGACTTTTTTGAAATGATCTTCAGACATACTCTTTTAAAGAAAATTGATTTGAAAAATATTTTAATCCGAAATATTAATAGACGTAATTTCGGCTGTGCAAAAATATATGAAAAAGTTTGGTTTTCATAGTACAATTAAAAAAAAATATTCTATTATAAATAGATCAGTTTATATGTGTTTAAATAAATATAATTTTTTAGATTTATTTAAATATAATTTCCTAGACCATAATAGGACATTCGTTTTGTAAGGCATTGTATATATGTTGGTTGTGATACTATCAGTATGTTTGCTTTTCTTTTATAGATTGTTGATTGTTTTATTTTGGTAACTTTGTGTCGGGTTTATTAGAATTGTGTGCTATCTTATTTTACTGTTATGAGAAAAATTTTTGTTACGACATTCATTTTTTTGTTGAATTTTCATTTTGCGTATTGTCAAAATAACGTAATAGAAAAAAAACAAAAGAAAATCTATGACGTTTATAATGCTCAAATAAAGTTGGGCGAATCTTTTATGATAGGAAAACCTTATACATTGCTGCCTAGCACTGTCATAGGCAGTCCTTATTTTGGTCAGTCTAATTGGCAGGAGGCTATTATTTATTCAAATGGTGTAAGATACGTACTTAAAAATGTAAGATATGATATAAGCACGAACAAACTGCTGACTTATTTTTTTGATAAAAAAGGAATGCAACAAGTTGAATTATTTCAATCAAGTATTGATTCAATTGAATTTCAAGGTAGGAAATTGATATATTTTAAAAAGAGTTTCTTTGCCGGAAGAAACAGATTAGAATCTAAATATTTTGAGGTTCTTTATAACTCCAATGATATTTTGATACTTAAAAATTGGCAAAAATCAAAGCAGAGCTCATCGCTTAATAGTTTTCAGTTTGTTGATGTGAGTTCACTTGTAGGTGTTAGAAATAATAAAACTGCAGTTTTAAGTAAATTAGAAGACTTAGAAGAATTATTTCAAGGAGATGAGTTAGTTAAATTTAAAAAAATAAGCGAAGAGATAGAATTGAAACCCGGAATTCGCAATAATATTGAATCAGATTTGTTTGAAATTCTTGGAAATTATTATAAAAACTAGAAATTATTTTTTAGTTTTTAATTATGTTGATAAAAAAAAATACTCCAGTAAGTACATTAACAGTTCATTATCAAATGAGAAATACACTATTGAAAATTATATTTTTATTTGTTTTATTGCTACCATTTATTCACTTGAATTCACAAAATGTTGCAGCAGAAAAAACTAATTCTACAATATTATTTAAAACGTATATTGCAAAGTTGACAGAATCTGCAGCTTATAGAGTTTTCTATAAACACCAAGAACTTGATACTTTGCAGGTAAAAAGTAACGAAGTAGACGGATCTGTAGAAAAAGTGCTAGAAACAGTATTGAAAAAATATGATTTTAATTTTTTTGTGAGTGATAATAAAGATATTTTCATTACCAAAAATTATGATATTATTGTTTCATTACCACTTTATTTCTATGAATTAGACGATAATAAAGCAGAAGACAATTCAGAGTCAAGTTTTTTATATGAAAAACCCAAACCTAAGTCACGACAGCTTACTTCTACCAAAATCATAGGCGATATTGCACAGAAAAACAATGGAACAAAAGCTGCGATAAGAGGTAGAATTATCGATAATAATACTGGAGAACCCTTAATTGGAGCAGTTGTATGGTCGCTCACCGAAAAGAAAGGTACAGTAACCGATTTTAACGGAAATTATCTATTGGAACTTCCTAAGGGCAAACATTCATTAGAAATAAGAAGTGTTGGTAAAGAGACTATCAATCAGGATCTTGTAATGTATGCCGAAGGTTCACTTGACTTTACAATGGATGAAGCTGTTACACAATTAGCAGATATTAGGGTAGTAGCTGAGAAATTTAAGAATGTTGAAGGATTACAAATGGGATTGGAAAAGGTAACTGTTTCTACCATAAAACAATTACCTACTACTATGGGAGAGACCGATGTGCTTAAGGTGGCTTTGCTTTTGCCCGGCGTTCAGTCGGTTGGAGAGGGCGCTGCCGGGTTTAATGTGAGAGGTGGTTCAGTAGATCAAAACTTGATACTTTTTGATCAGGCACCAATATTCAATACCTCACATTTGTTTGGTTTCTTTTCTGTATTCAATCCTGATATAATAAATGATTTTGTACTATATAAAAGTGCAGTTCCAGCAAAATTTGGCGGAAGATTGGCATCAGTTTTTGAAGTTACATCTTCGAGCGGAAATATCAAGGAATGGCATTTAAATGCTGGAATAAACCCAATAACCGGAAAAATTACCTTAGAAGGTCCTATTATTAAAAACAAAACCTCTGTATTACTTTCTTTTAGAACTACCTATTCCGATTGGATACTTTCAAGAATTGACAATCCGACGTTTAAAAACAGTGAAGCTAACTTTTATGATTATAATGTTCGGCTAAAACATGAATTCAATAACAAAAACTTTCTGAATTTTTCTTTATACAATAGTAATGACTATTTTAAACTGAATTCAGATTCAACTTATGATTATTCAAATTTAAATGGTTCACTTCAGTGGAAAAGTATTCCAAATAATAAAATCTATATAAATACTGCGTTTATTTATAGTAATTACAACTACAATCTTACGTCGGAAGAGGATGCGCTTAAATCTTTTAAGTTGCATTATGATATTAATTATAAAGAACTGAAGTCAGATATTTATTACACACCCTCGGCAAGAAATAAATTTACAGCAGGTTTAGGTGCTATACTTTATAATTTAGAGCCAGGCACAAGAACTCCAATTTATGTGAGCGATTCGACTCTTATAAAAGCCGATACATTGCAAAATGAAAAAGCTTTAGAATTTGACTTTCACATAGAAGATGAAATAAAGCTTACTGAACATCTCGCATTGCAGGCCGGAATTAGGTATTCGCTGTTTTTCTTACTGGGCGAAAAAGATGTTATGGAGTACAATCCAGATTATCCAATTTCGAGAGAATCAATCTTAGATACCACAAAATATGGTAAGAATAAGTTAGTGAAAACGTATTCAGGTCCGGAGTTGCGATTCAGTACAAGATACAAGATAGGAGAAAATACTTCGTTGAAGTTTAGTTATAATCGATTGTTTCAGTATATTCATATGATGTCTAATACTACAAGTGCATCGCCAACAGATATTTGGAAACTAAGCGATAGTTATATAAAACCTCAGAAAGCACATGTGTTTTCACTGGGCTACTATATGGATTTGTTTAAGAATATTATTGAAGCTTCGTGCGAAGTTTATTACAAATCTACCAGTAATCAAATCGAATATAAAGGTGGTGCTCAACTATTGGGAAATCATTCTATTGAAACCGATCTGCTTTTTGGACAAGGAAAAGCCTATGGAGCCGAATTTTTGTTGAAGAAAAAACACGGTTATTTTAATGGTTGGATATCATATACATACTCAAGGAGCTTAATAAAAGTTGATGGAGAATATGATGTTGAGAAGATTAATAGGGGCGATTGGTTTCCTACAAATTATGATAAACCTCATGATTTTGTGCTCGTTATTAATAATAAGTTTTCAAGAAGACTTAGTCTATCTACAACACTTAATTACAGCACCGGAAGACCAATTACTTATCCGGTTGGAAAGTTTAGAATAAATGGAATAGAAACACTATACTATTCTGACAGAAATGCTTACCGAATACCCGATTATTTTAGATGGGATATTTCTCTAAATATAGAAGGAAATTTGAAAAGGAAGAAATTTGCCGATAATTATTGGAATCTTTCAGTTTATAATGTTACCGGAAGAGATAATGTTTATTCAGAGTTTTTTAAAATGGATGAGAATAATGTAATTAGAGCATATCGGTTATCAATCTTCTCAATTCCTATATTTACAGTCACTTACAATGTGAAGTTTTAGAATTTTTATATTTGTATTATTTAGTTTATCTACAATATTATGTTTAAGAAATTACAACTGTTTATATTTTTAAGCTTTATCATCTTTAGTTCATTTTCACAGTCTCTGCTTTCTGAATACGAAACCTCTGATGTGTTGAATGAAAAGCTTATGTTGTTTACAAACAAAGAGCTTTATTTGGCTGGCGAAAAGTTGTGTTTTACTGTACAAACCTATGAAGGGGTTTATAATGAGAATATTGACCTTAGTAAAATAGTTTATGTAGAATTGATAAGTCAAGATGGAACAATTATAAACAAAGCTAAAGTTTTCTTAGAGAATAGATTGGGAGAAGGAAGCTTTTTACTTACTTCAAAAGTTGAAACCGATTATTATTTCATTAGGGCATATACCCAATATATGAGAAATTTCGGATCTTCTCACTTCGTTCACAAAAGGATATCAGTAGTAAATACTTTTAAATATTTGTCAGAGCAAAGTTTTGCCACAGATACAACTTACAAAATTGCAGTTAGAAATGCTGGTGAAAATCTAGCCAGTGATTTTGTGAATGAGGTGTTTGTGATGCTGAAAAATGTTAAAAAAGAGGCTTTTGTAAATTGTAATATTGTAGATAATAATGATATTGTTTTAGTTAGTGAGAGTAGAAATAGTGAATTGATAAAAATGCAAGTTACACCTTTACTTGGAGTGCAATATAAAGTAAAGCTCATTTTAAAAGATACTGTAATTTACAGAGAATTACCTGAAGTAAAGAACGTAGAAAGAATAGTTCTTAAAGAAAATCTCGATACATTAATTATTCAAAAAAGAGGTTTAGATGAATTAAATTACTTTATTGAAATATATAAAGGTTCGGTATTGTTAAGTAGCAAGAAAATTTCTAATCAAAAATTAGTAATAAGAAAATCAGAATTACCGAATGGAATCATTACATTTTCATTGTTTGATAGTAATAAAAAGCTAATACAAAATCTTAACTACTATAACTCATACAGTCCAATATCAGTAGTAACTAATGAACTAAAAGAAATTTTTGCAGTAAGGAAAAATGTATCAATAAAGAATTCCTTAAATATAGCAAATGCTTCATATCATAATTTTGTAGTTCCTAGAAACATTTCAGAACAATTTAAATTTTACAATCCGCTTTTGATTAATGATTTATGTGCAATTTCCGATACTATTGACTATGAATTATTTCTCAAAGCTAGTACGGATAGTTTGTGGATGCAGTATGTATTATCTCAAAGTAGACAACAGAAGTTTACTGGCAGTAATAAAATTTTCATCCCTGAAATAGAAGGTGATATAGTTAGTGGAAATGCGAGTAAAAAAAACAAGTCAGAAGCAGAAAATAATAGATTTTCTTTTTTAGTTACAATACCCGATAGTTTAAATTACTTCCTAGATGTTGTATCAGCCGATACCTTAGGTGATTTTAATTTAATTATAGCTAAAGAATATCATACCCCAAATCTTGTATTTAGTATTTTTGATACGTTACAGGAATACACATTTCAACTTTATGAAGAGTTTGAAAATGCCGTATTACCTATAAGAAGAGAGATGTTCAAACCTAGCAAAGATTTAGCAGATTATTTGAAGCAGCAATTGTTGATTTTGCAAGTAAACGATGCTTTTGAAACTACCAAGGAGAAGGCTATGAATAGTAATAACACTTCTTTTTATGGTGCACCTACTTTATCAATAGATTTTGAGAAATATATAAAATTACCAATACTAGAAGAGTATATCAAAGAATTAATGTCTGGCACCTACGTAATTAAAAAGAAAAAAAGGAAGTATATAAGAATTTCCGATATTGATGCACAGGGTTACACCGGAACAGAGCCTTTGATTCTTGTAAATGGTATTCATGCACTGAATCATGAGGTAGTGTTAAATATTAACCCAAAAAACATTGCTTACGTAAGAGTTCTAAATAATAAAGTGTTTTTTAAAAATATACAATTTCATGGAATAATAGAAATTGTGACCTATGATTTTATTCCTGCCAATAAACTTAAAAAGAATTTATTTGTAGAATCTTTTATTCAAAGTCAGTTTAAAAACAGTGATGTTAAAACGCAATTTGAATTGCCCAATCAGCCAATTTTCATGAATTCTTTATATAGTTCTGTCGATAGTAAAAGTGAATTTACATTCTTTACTGCCGACATGAAAGGATTTTTTGATATGGTTTCAATAGCTATTTCTAAAGATTTGCAGTTTATTATAGAAAAGAAAACACTTGAAATTAAGTAAATTGTATTTATATAGTTGATTAAATATCATTAAAATAATAAGATGGACGTGTTGAAGAGGTTGAATTTAAAATTAGCAGGAATATTTGTTTTAGGTATAGTTTGTTTCAATGCTTGTATAACTGAATTTAAACCAGATGTTTCTGATTATGAATATGCTCTTGTTGTTGATGGAAGAATTACAAATCAGAAAAAAAATCATACAATTAAACTCTCAAAATCATACAATTATGGAGCTGATAAAGGTAAGGCTGTTAATGGTGCATTAGTAAGAATAATTTCTGATGATGGGACAAATGAATTGCTCGTAGAAAAGGGAAATGGTATTTATACCACTAGTGCAAATTTTTCAGCAATTGTTGGTAGTAGTTATCGATTGTATATTAAATATGAGGATAAAGAATATGAGTCTATTCCTGAAATTATGTTGCCGGTAAATAAGGTAGATTCCGTATTTTGGCAAGTAGAAGACAGAGAAGGCATGGGTTCTGGTGTTCAGTTATTTGTATCATCTGGAAAGAGAGGTATTGGAAAAGAATCTGAATATTACAAGTGGGAATTTAATGAGACATGGAAATTTTCAGTGCAAGTATTTGAGAATAATGCTAAGCCATTTTGGTATTGTTGGAAAAATGTACCTTCTGCTGATTATTATGTAGGCTCTTCTGAGGGGTTAGCTGGTAATGTAATTGAAAAACAAGCACTTAATTTTATATCAACAGAAACAAATAGACTTTTTTACAGATATTCAATAAATGTTTACCAATATTCGATGAATAGGAATTCTTATTTATATTTTAAGCAACTTAAAGAACAATTAGAAAGCAGTAGTTCTTTATTTGAAAAGACACCTATGGTTTTACATAGCAATATTTCATGTATCACCGATGAAAGTGAAATAGTTCTTGGTTATTTTGAAGTATCAGAAGTAGATTCTTCAAGAATTTTTATTGATAAGAATGAATTGCCATCTGGAATTAATTGGTCTGGATTGACTAATTTTGATACTGCGTGTGTAATGTATAATACAATTGTGGATACTTCTATGGCATATCAGCAGTTAGATCAAAGTTTAATTATTGATACCCTGGTGACTCCAACTTGGGATACATTTTTAGTTCATTATTATTCCAGACGCTGTTTTGATTGCACAGCAACAGGTTTCCCAAATGTACCACCTGATTATTGGAAAGAGTAACGCTATGAAATATTTTTTTATATATATTTTATCGTTTTTATTATTTGGCTCTTGCATTACAGAGTTTAAACCCGATGTCTCTGAATATGAGTATGCTTTAGTAGTTGATGGAAGAATTACAAATCAGAAGAAAGTTCATACAGTTAAACTTTCAAAATCATATAATTATAGCGAAGCAAAGGGTGATGCCGTAAAAGGAGCAATTGTAAAAATAATTTCTGATAATGGTAGTGAAGAATTACTTACTGAAAGAAATGATGGAATTTATGAAACAAGTGCCAATTATTGTGGGAAAGTAGGAGTGAGTTATAAACTTTACATAAAATATGAAGGTAAGGAATATGAATCTATTTTAGAACCTATGCTTTCTGTAAATAAGATTGACTCCGTGTTTTGGCAAGTTGAAAAAAAGATAGTATTGGTGCAGGAATTCAGTTATATCTGTCTTCTGGAAAAAGAGGCTCTGGTTCAGAGTCTGAATATTATAAATGGGAGTATGTAGAGACTTGGAAATTTTCTGTTCAGGAATTATATAGTTTTGTAAAACCTTATTGGTATTGTTGGAAAACTGTACCTTCTTCTAATTATTATGTTGGCTCTTCCGAAGGCTTTTCTCAAAATGTTATTAGTAATCAGCCACTTGATTTTATCTCTACAGAAACGAATCGTCTTTTTTACCGATATTCAATAAATGTTTTTCAGTATTCTATGAATAGACATTCATATCAATACTTTAAACAACTTAAAGAACAATTGGAGAATAAGAGTTCTTTATTTGAGAAAACACCTGTTGTCTTAAATAGTAATATTTCTTGTCTTAGTAATAAAAATGAGGTGGTGCTTGGTTATTTTGAAGTTTCTGAGGTTGATTCTACTCGTATTTTTATTGATAAAAAAGAATTGACAGATGATTTTTTATGGACTGGCCTTGTTAATTATGATTCTGAATGTTATAAAAAGAAAATTCCTATTTCACAAAAGGATGATATTGATCTAAGATTGGTAGCAGATACAGTTGTACTTATTATAGATGGTAGAAGAGATACTTCTTTAATTTATCATTATTCTAGAACCTGTTTTGATTGTACAACAAAAGGTTTCCCAAATGTACCACCTGATTATTGGAAAGAGTAACGCCATGAAAATCTGGGTTTTATATTTTATCTTGTTTTTATTCTTTGGCTCTTGCATTACAGAGTTTAAACCCGATGTTTCTGAATATGAGTATGCTTTAGTTGTTGATGGAAGAATTACAAATCAGAAAAAAGTTCACTCAGTTAAACTTTCAAAATCATATAATTATAGCGAAGCAAAGGGTGATGCAGTGAAAGGAGCAATTGTAAAAGTAATTTCTGATAACGGTAGTGAAGAATTACTTACTGAAAGAAATGATGGGATTTATGAAACAAGTGCTTCTTTTTCAGGTGTAGTAGGAGTAGGATATAAATTGAATATTTCTTTTGATAGTAAAGAGTATGAGTCAAGTTTTGAAATAATGTTGCCCGTAAATAAGATAGATTCGCTTACATGGGAAGTTGCTCAAGACAAAAATAATGTTTCAGGTGTACAAATATTTGTTCATTCTGGAAAAACAGGCACCGGTATCGAGTCAAAATACTATAAATGGGAGTTTGAAGAGGTCTGGAAATTTTCGGCTCCTGCTCTTGAGCCTAAGGTAAAATCGCTATGGTATTGTTGGAAAACCATACCAATTCTCGGTTATTCTGTCGGATCTTCCGAAGGATTGTCTGAAAACATTATAGAAAAAAAAGAAATTAATTTTGTTTCAAGTGAGACGAATCGTTTGTATTACCGATATTCTACAATGGTAAATCAATATTCCATGAATAGAAATTCTTATTTGTTTTTTAAACAGTTGAGAGAGCAAACGGAGAGTGATAATGCGCTATTTGAGAGTACACCAACAACATATCATAGCAATATTTCTTGTAAAACAAATCCCAATGAATTGGTGCTCGGATATTTTGAAGTTTCTGAAGTTTCTTCAAAAAGAATTTTTATTGATAGATTAGATTTGCCAGAAACGCTGTACATACCACGTTTTGAGCTTTTTACAAATGACACCTGCCAGTTTGGACAGGCTTTGTTAGATTCAAAAATTGATAGACGGTTAGTGTTTGATACTGGTGTTACTTTTCAGGGAGAATTGCGATTATTTTATTATGATTCCAGAAAATGTTTTGATTGTACTGAATCCGGATTCCCAAATGTACCACCTGATTATTGGAAAGAATAGAAGTCTCGTTTTTATTAATTCTCGATTCTTGGCTAAAAAAAGACTGTACAAATAATTTTTCTATCCGATTGTATTTTGCTTATGTTTCTTAATAAAATCGTTACAACTAAATAGTTTTTAGTACTGATTGTAATTAAAATTTTATATTTTTGCAAAAAAATTATAATCAGGCAGATTTCATTTCGATATGAGTAAGGTATTTAAGGAATACAAAGGTCTGGATTTATCGCAGGTAAATAAAGATATTTTAAGCAAATGGATACGTGAATCTACGTTTGAAGCTAGTATTTCAAATGCCGATGGTAAACCTACATACGTTTTTTATGAGGGTCCGCCTTCTGCAAATGGCTTACCAGGAATTCACCATGTAATGGCGCGTTCTATCAAAGATATATTTTGCCGCTTTAAAACAATGCAAGGCTTTCAGGTTCACCGTAAAGCCGGTTGGGATACTCATGGACTTCCTGTTGAGTTGGGTGTTGAAAAAGCATTAGGAATTACTAAAGAAGATATTGGCTCAAAAATTTCGGTAGAAGAGTATAATAACGCTTGTAGAAAAGATGTTATGAAATATACCGATGTTTGGCAGAACCTCACAGCTCAAATGGGCTACTGGGTAGATATGAGCGACCCATACATAACCTACGACAATAAGTATATTGAAACGCTTTGGTATTTGTTGGGTGAATTATTTAAAAAGGGAATGTTGTATAAGGGTTATACCATACAACCATATTCGCCCGCAGCAGGTACCGGATTAAGTACTCATGAACTTAATCAGCCGGGTTGCTATAAAGATGTTAAAGATACTACTGCCGTAGCTCAGTTTCAGGTAGTTCGCGATTCTAAAAGTGAATTCCTGTTTAAGAATGCTTCTGCCGATGTCTTTATTCTTGCTTGGACTACAACTCCTTGGACCTTACCTTCTAACACCGCATTGTGCGTTGGTGCTTCAATTTCATACCTGAAAGTTAAAACCATAAATCAATATACTGAAAAAATAGTTGAGATTATCTTAGCAAAAGATAGACTTTCTGCTTTTTTCCCTCAGAAAAATGCCGAACTTAGATTTGAAGATTATAAATCGGGAGATAAAAATATTCCTTTTCAAATAATTGAAGAGTATTCAGGCAAACAATTATTAGGCATAAATTATTATCAATTAATTGATTGGGTTAAGCCCGAAGATGGTTCTTTGAAAGTAATTTCGGGCGATTTTGTCACCACCGAAGATGGTACCGGTATCGTTCACATTGCTCCAACGTTTGGTGCCGACGATGCTCGTGTAGCTAAAGAAAACAATATTTCTGGACTCTTGGTTGTTGATAAATCAGGAAATAGTTCTCCTTTAGTTGATAAGCAAGGACGTTTGTTCCCTATTGAAAATCTTGATGTTGATTTTGTAAAATCGAGGGTGAACCTAGAGACATATAAGTCTTTTGCAGGCAAGTATGTAAAGAATGCTTACGATGTCTCTAAAACCGAAAATGACCCAACGCTTGATATAGAAATTTCAATACTATTAAAGCAAGATAATAAGGCTTTTAAAGTTGAAAAACACACACATAATTATCCGCATTGTTGGCGTACCGATAAACCGGTATTATATTATCCTCTTGATTCGTGGTTTGTAAAAACAACCGCGGTAAGAGATAGAATGATTGAACTAAATAACACCATAAACTGGAAGCCTGAATCTACCGGTTCGGGTAGGTTTGGTAAGTGGTTGGAGAATTTGCAAGATTGGAATCTTTCTCGTTCTAGATTTTGGGGAACACCACTTCCTATTTGGGTGAGCGAAGATAAAACTGAATTGAAGTGCATTAGTTCGGTTCAAGAATTGAAATTGGAAATTGAAAAGTCGGTTGCTCAGGGATTAATGTCTGATAATATTTTGGAAAATTTTGTTCCCGGCAATTTTACTGCACAAAATTATAGCACTTTCGATCTGCACAAGCATTTTGTAGATAAAATCATACTCGTTTCTGACACAGGAAAACCTATGAGAAGAGAACCTGATCTTATTGATGTGTGGTTCGATTCTGGTGCAATGCCTTATGCTCAAAGACATTATCCTTTCGAGAATAAAGAACTGTTTCAGAAAACCTTCCCTGCCGATTTTATTGCTGAAGGTGTTGACCAAACGAGAGGTTGGTTTTTTACATTACATGCTATTTCTACAATGCTTTTTGATTCTGTTGCATTTAAAAATGTGGTTTCAAACGGACTTGTTTTGGCAAAAGATGGCAGCAAAATGTCTAAAAGACTGGGTAATGCGGTAGATCCTTTTGAAACAATTGAGAAATATGGATCCGATCCGCTTCGTTGGTATATGGTTACAAACGCCTCGCCTTGGGATAATTTGAAATTTGATGTTGAGGGAATTGAGGAGGTTAAGAGAAAATTCTTCGGAACGCTTTATAATACCTATTCCTTTTTCTCATTGTATGCTAATTTAGATAAATATAATGGTGTTGATGCTCAGGTTGCTAATGAGAATAGACCCGAGTTGGATAGGTGGATTCTGTCACTCTTAAATAGTTTAATAACTGAAGTAGAAACATGTTATTCAACGTATGAGCCAACAAAAGCTGGTCGTGCAATTCAAGATTTCGTGACTGAAAACTTGAGTAACTGGTATGTGCGTCTGTCGAGAAAAAGATTCTGGAAAGGCGAACTCAATGCCGATAAAAAATCTGCCTACCAAACTTTGTACACCTGCTTGGAAACCATAGCAAAACTTATGGCTCCCATCGCTCCGTTTTTTGCCGATCAGTTATATTGCGATTTGGTAAGTGTTTCGGGTAATTCAAAGTTTGAATCGGTGCATTTATCTCCTTTCCCGAAAGCTGAAAGTAAATTTATCGACAAAGATTTGGAAGTGCGAATGGATTTAGCTCAGCGTATTTCTTCAATGGTATTGGCATTGCGCAGAAAAGTTTCCATAAAAGTGAGACAGCCTCTGAGTAAGATACTTATACCTGTTGTAAATGATAAATTCAAAAGTGATGTTCTGCTTGTTGAAGATATAATTAAGTCTGAAGTAAATATTAAAAATATAGAATTGCTTACCGATGCTTCTGGTGTATTGGTTAAGAAGATAAAACCAAATTTCAAAGCTTTAGGTCCAAAATATGGAAAAATGATGAAACCTATAGCCGAGGCTATCGCTCAATTAAGTAATGAAGATATTTACACTTTTGAAAAAGAACAGCAGTTTCGTTTGCAAATTGAAAATGAAAAGTTTTTGGTTTCTATTGATGATGTAGAAATATTCTCAGAAGATATACCAGGATGGCAGGTTGCCAATGAAGGACTAATAACCGTTGCGTTAGATATTCATATTACCGATGTTTTGCGCAATGAAGGTATAGCTCGAGAGTTTGTTAATAGAATTCAAAATTTGCGTAAAGATACCGGTTTTGAAGTAACCGATCGTATTAGTTTGAAAATACAAAAACATGATGCAATTAATGAAGCTATTTTTATTCATAAAGAATATATATGTGCAGAAACTTTATGTGATACTATTGATTTAGTAGAGATATTGGAACAAAGTAATGCAAAGTCCGTAGATATTGACGATTCGATTAGTACGTTTATGCAGATTAATAAGAAGTAACATTTATTTAGGAGAAGATAATTATGGAAGATGAAAGAACAAGATTTTCTGATGCGGAACTTAAAGAGTTTAAGATTTTGATATTGGGGAAATTAGAGAAAGCAGAAGAGGATTTCAAACAATTGAAAGACTCTATCATGCATCAAGACGGGAATGATATTCAGGATACATCGCCTACATTCAAGATTTTTGAAGAAGGAGCAGCTGTATTATCGAAAGAAGAAACAGGAAAATTGGCAGAGAGACAAGAAAAGTTTATTCAACATCTTAAAGCCGCTTTGGTTAGAATTGAGAATAAAACCTATGGGCTTTGTAGAAAAACTGGAAAGCTTATCTCAAAAGAGCGTCTTATGGCTGTGCCTCACGCTACTTTGAGTATAGATGCAAAAAATTCAGAAGGTAGATAGTCATAGATTTTATTATAAGAAAAATATGACTAAAGGTCAAAAAGCACTTTTGCTTATTGTAGTTGTTCTGGTTGTAGATCAGATTTCGAAAATATTGGTTAAAACGAATATGCAATTGTATGAGTTTTTCTCTGTTGCAGGCGATTGGTTTTATATAAGATATTTGGAAAACAGTGGCATGGCTTTCGGATGGAAGTTTGCCGGAGTTTCGGGTAAGGTGTTTCTTACTTTGTTTAGAATAGTAGCGTCTATATTTATAGGTTGGTATATTTTTAAACTTTTAAAGAAAGATACTTCACTGGGAGTAATTCTAGGGGTCTCTTTGGTATTTGCTGGAGCTGTGGGAAATATTATTGATTCTACGGTATACGGGCTGATATTCGATACTGGAACCGTTTTCAATACTGAATATGGCGGATGGATGTCTTACAGAGGTGTTTCTTCTCTGAACTTTCAAGGTTATTCTTCTGTATTTCAGGGATGTGTTGTAGATATGTTACATTTCCCTATTATTGATACTTTTTTCCCTGATTGGATGCCAATGGTAGGTGGTCAGAAATTTGTGTTTTTTAGTCCCATTTTTAATATAGCCGATTCTGCAATAACGGTTGGGGTTGCTTATTTAATTTTATTTCAAAGAAGTTTTTTCAAGAATATCTGATGAATATCTTTAGCAAATTCACAAAACAAGCTTTTGTTTTCAGACGTTGGTCGAGAAAGTCTTATGCTGTGTTTGCGAGTTTGAAAAAAAATATTAAAATTGGAGTTTTATCAGTTTCTATTACCACATCTTTACACTCTACAGATCTTAATTTTGGAGTTAAGAAGTTGCTTTTGCAAATAGAACTTTTAAAATTTAAAGTAGCTTCATTTTGCGGAGTATTAGTTGGTAAAGTTTTGAATTATAAATTTTTAAGTGTTGGTGAATTTAGTTTTGCCAATAACTATTTTAAATAATTACATTGAGGGTCTGTTCTTTTATTAGAGCAGACCTTTTTTATTTTTCTAAATATGTTGATTGTTAAATATTTCATTAAATAATTGAAGTTTTTTATAGATTCATTCTAATGTCAAATTTCTGAATAATTTAGATAGATGACTATCTCAAAGTTAATGTAACAAGTTTAGTATTATTTGTAAAATTTTAAATTTAAAAGAAGAAGTATGGTAAATAATATAATTGAAAATCTCAAAAATAAAGTTTTAGAACGTAAAAAAATCACCTATCAAGAAGCATTACAGTTGGTCGATTGTGATGATAAAAATGAGCTTTATGCCGCAGCCGATGCTATACGACAGGTTTTCATCGGTAGGAATATAGATTTGTGTTCTATAGCCAATGCAAAATCTGGTAAATGTGAAGAAGATTGTAAGTGGTGTTCGCAGTCGAGGCATTTTCAAACAACCGTAGAGGAGTATGATATTATAAATAAAGAATTAGCTGTTGATATGGCTAAACTCAACAGAAGTAAAGGTGTAAATAGGTATTCGCTGGTTACGAGTGGTAGAACCGTTACCGATTCCGAGCTTGATAGTCTTGTAGTTATCTATAAATCAATAAAGAAAGAGTCAGATATTCACCTGTGTGCATCAATGGGATTGCTGAATAAGGAGCAGCTTCAAAAGCTAAAAGATACTGGTATAGGTCATTATCATTGCAATTTGGAAACAGCACCTTCTTATTTTTCCGAGGTTTGTTCAACGCACAGCATAGAAGAGAAAATGCAAACCATTGCTTGGGCAAAAGAAGTAGGTCTTGATATCTGCTCTGGTGGAATTATAGGTATGGGCGAAACCATGGCTCAGAGAATAGAACTTGCCTGTGCGCTTTCTGATTTAGAGGTGAACTCAATTCCAATTAATGTATTGAATCCGATAGCTGGTACACCTATGGCTGGAGCCGGAAAACTAACAGAAGAAGAGATACTTACAACGATTGCAATTTTTAGATTTGTAAATCCTAGAGCCCATATCCGTTTTGCAGGAGGCAGAAATTTATTATCAATTGAAACGCAGAAAAAAGCGCTGCATGCCGGTATTAGTGCAGCTTTGGTTGGCGATTATTTAACAACTATAGGCACTAAAGTAAATGAAGATAAACAATTGTTTGAACAAGAGGGCTTTTCTTTTAATAGTTAAATGAAAAATATGAGTTACGGTTTTGATGATGAGGTTTTTGAAAAGACTCATCTTTGGCATCCTTACACATCAATGGTAGGAAGTCTGCCAGTGTATAAAGTGAAAAGAGCAGAGAAGTGTACCATAGAATTGAGCGACGGTACTATGCTCATAGACGGAATGTCATCGTGGTGGTCTGCCATTCATGGCTACAATCATCCGGAATTAAATGCTGCGGTTAGAGAGCAATTGAATGATTTCTCGCATGTTATGTTTGGAGGATTAACGCATCAACCTGCTATAGAATTGGCAAAGCAGCTGCTCTCAATTGTTCCAGACGGTTTAGATAAGATTTTTTATTCCGATTCAGGTTCTGTTGCTGTTGAGGTAGCTTTGAAAATGGCAATTCAGTATTGGTATGCTTCGGGAAAGCCCGAGAAAAAATCGTTTGTAGCTTTACATTCTGCATATCACGGCGATACATGGCATGCTATGTCTGTTTGTGACCCGGTAACGGGTATGCACAATATTTTCTCTGAGAATTTGCCAAAGCAATTTTTTGCAGATAGACCAAATTCTCGGTTTGGTCAGCAATTTCAGAGTTCAGATATTGATTCCCTGTATCAAATAATTAAAGAAAATCATTCTCAAATAGCAGCATTGATTTTAGAGCCTATTGTGCAAGGAGCTGGTGGTATGTGGTTTTATTCGGCTGAATATTTAAATGAAGCTTATAGAATTTGTAGAGAGTTTGATGTGCTTCTCATATTTGATGAGATAGCTACTGGTTTTGGGCGAACAGGCAAATTATTTGCTGCAAATCACACCTCTGTAGTGCCCGATATTATGTGTGTTGGTAAGGCAATTACCGGTGGATATATGAGTTTTGCTGCAACCTTAACTACTGAGCATGTTGCTCACGCTATAAGTAAAAAATCACCACATGTTTTCATGCACGGTCCAACATTTATGGGCAATCCGTTGGCTTGCGCAGTAGCTTGTGCTAGTATAAAAATTCTAAAATCATATAATTTAGAGCAGGTAATTGGAGGAATAGAAAAGAATTTACAGCAACATTTGCTTGTTTGTAGT
>JADKDL010000043.1 GCA_016714605.1 Bacteroidales bacterium
TTTTCTTATTTCAATTCAGTACATATATATTTGCCTGTTTTAAAAAGCAAGAAAAAGAAATGTGCGGTATAACCGGAATCTATAATTTTAATGAGTCTATTGAATTAAATACAGATGCTATACGAGCAGCTGCGCAAACGCTTTCTAAGCGAGGCCCCGATAATGTAGGTCTATTCACAACTCCTAAACTTGCTTTGGCGCACACACGTCTTTCAATTATTGATACTTCTGCGGCTGCAAATCAACCTTTTACCGATGCAAGCGGTAGATATACAATGGTTTTTAATGGTGAGTTTTTTAATTTTTCTGTATATCGAAATGAATTGATACAGAAGGGTTATAAGTTGGTGTCACAATCTGATACTGAGGTGCTTCTGTATATGTATATAATCTATGGTGTTGATTTCTTCAACCGCATAAACGGTTTTTATGCAATTGCAATTTATGATATTTTGGATGATAGTCTTTTGCTCATTCGCGATAAAATTGGCAAAAAACCGTTATATTATTACAAAGATTCTGATAAGTTATTATTTGCTTCTGAGCTTAAAGCACTTTATTGTTATGGAATAAATAAGGTGATAAATAAAACTTCTTTATTTATCTATCTGCAATTGAATTACATACCTGGTCCGGAAACAATTTTAGAAGGTGTTTACAAGCTAGAGCCTGGAACGTATTTGTTGCTGAAAAATAATACTTTTACAAAAACTCAGTATTATAAGATTCCTACCGGCAAAATTCAAATAAAATTGGCTATGATGCTGCAAAGTTCAGTTACAGAAATTACTAGGAATTCTGTACAGCAGCGCCTTATAGCCGATATGTGCCTATAGGTAGTTTTCTTAGTGGGGTATAGATTCATCGGTAGTTTCTACCATTGCAGCGCGGCATACTTCCCAACTTAATACTTTTTCTATTGGCTATAAAGATGAACCTTTTTTTGACGAAACGGCATTTGCTTTGTCGGTTGCCAAGAAAATTAAATCAGAACATACCGTGTTTAGTCTGTCTAATAACGATTTGTATGAGGAGTTGTATTCTGTCTTAGATTATCTAGACGAACCTTTTGCCGACTCTTCTGCTTTGGCTGTTTATATACTTTCAAAGAAAACTAAAGCACATATAACGGTTGCTCTTTCTGGTGATGGTGCTGATGAACTATTCTCGGGTTACAATAAACATAGAGCTCATTATTTATCAATAAAAAATTCCTTATCCAATAAGGTTTTAAAATATTCACATCCATTATTAAGTATTTTACCTCAATCGAGAAATTCAAAATTATTGAACACGTTCAGGCAAATGAAGCGTTTTTCTGATGGTCTTTCATTAAACCATGATGCCCGCTATTGGCGCTGGTGTAGTATTGCCACTGAGAAGCAAACTAAGAAACTTTTCCCTTATCAAATCTCGCAAGAGTATCTGGCTCGTAAATCTTTATATACTAATGCAGTAACTGATGATTTTAATACTATTCTGAATGCCGATATGCAATTGGTTTTGCCTTATGATATGCTTTTTAAAGTAGATATGATGTCTATGGCAGCAAGTCTTGAGGTTCGTTCTCCTTTTCTTGACTATACAGTAGTAGATTTTGTAAGTAGTTTGCCTGTAGAATACAAAATTTCTGATAAATATTTGAAATATATTTTACAAGACACCTATAAAGACCAATTACCCGAGGAACTATTCAATAGAAAAAAACATGGGTTTGAAGTGCCTTTGCTCAACTGGCTAAGAACTTGTTTGATACCTGATTTTGAGAAAAATTTATTAAGTGAAGACTTTTTGCGTGAGCAGAACTTATTTTCTATTGTTGAATTGGAAAACCTAAAAAAACAAATATATTCAAAATCGCCGGGAGAAGCTACAGGCAGAATGTGGGCTATAATAGTGTTTCAGTACTGGTATAAAAAATATTTTATTTAAAGATGATTAAAGTTCTTCGTATTATAAATCGTTTCAATCTTGGCGGACCAACATACAATACATCGTATCTTACCAAATATCTGTCGGCCGATTATGAAACATTGCTTGTTGGTGGAATGAAAGATGAAAGTGAAGCAAGTTCGGAATATATTCTTGAAAACATTGGCATACAGCCACTTATCATAAGTGAAATGAGACGTAGTGTAAATCCGTTTCAAGATGTGTCTGCTTATTTCAAAATTAAAAAAATAATTAAGGAGTTTAAACCAGATATAGTTCATACACACGCCTCTAAAGCTGGGTTTGTTGGTAGATTGGCTGCTCACCATTGTAAAGTTCCTGTTATAATCCATACCTTTCATGGACATGTATTTCATTCATATTTCAATAAATATATAACTTGGGTATTCAAAACCATTGAGCGTTATATGGCAAGAATTTCCACAAAAATAATTGCTATTAGCGATATTCAAAAAGAAGAATTAACCAAGATACACGCAATCTGCAACGCTAGTAAAGTTGCTGTAGTTCCTTTGGGTTTCGACGTGAGTCGCTTTAGTGAGAATGTTGTTCAAAAAGAAAAATTTAGAAAAACTTACAATATCTCTGATGATGAAATTGCAATTGGTATAATAGGACGTTTGGTTCCAATAAAAAATCATAGTCTGTTTATTGATGCAATAAAATTTGTTTCAGCTAAAACCTCAAAGAAAATTAGAGCTTTTATTATTGGCGACGGTGAAAGCCGACTCACTATAGAGAATTATGCCACACAATGTGGAATAGAATTTACTGTAGAAAATACGGAAAATCTATCATCAATACTGCATTTTACTTCTTGGATAAAAGAAATTGATTCTGCAACTTTGGGCTTAGATATAATTGCACTTACATCTTTAAATGAAGGCACTCCGGTTAGTCTTATAGAAGCCCAAGCATCAAACAAACCTATTGTGAGCACGAGAGTTGGAGGGATTGAGAATGTTGTGCTGGAAGGCAAAACAGCTCTATTGTCTGACTTATCAAATCCCGAACTGTTTTTTAATAATTTATTGCAGCTTATTGAAGACGATAATCTGAGAAATACTATGAGTGTAAATGCTTCTGAATTCGTTCGCGAACGATTTGGATATAAAACGTTGGTAAATAATATAGAAATATTATATAAAAGTTTACTGTCATAATAAATATTGCGATAATTCTATATTTTGATATATTTGTAAAAAAGTTAAGAAATGCTAAAATATATAATTCTGTTTTTTTTATTTGCCTCCGTTTTCCTTACCGGATGTAAGACACTTATGCCTTCAACAATGTTTGAAATGGAACCAGATTATCCATACCAAACATTTAAAGAAACTCCGGTAGAATTTGCTATAAAGCCTTATGATCAATTGAAAATCACAATGGCTACCAATGGTGGCGAAATGTATTTAGAGCAGGCTTTTAATTTGAATATTAACAATAATTTTAATCAAAGACAAAATAATGATGTGAATAGCAAAAACATGCTCACTTATATGGTTGGTGAAGATAGTTTAGTAAAGATACCTACTCTTGGCAGATTTAAACTTGGCGGACTAACGATTAGACAAGCTGAAGATACATTAGAAAAACTATTTTCTGAAAATTTTCAAAATCCATTTATTAGAATTTCTATCACTAATAGAAATGTAATCATATTCATGGAGCGTGGAACCAAAGGTCATGTCGTGAATTTACCTGAAGAAAGTACTAGCCTATTGGAAGCTATAGCTAGCGTTGGCGGACTATCAACAAACAGTAAAGCATATAAAATAAAATTGATTCGTGGTTCAAATAAAAATCCGGAAATCTATAATTACAACATTAGAAATCTAGAAGAGTTTCGGAAGGCCGATTTTACACTCTTAGCAAATGATATAATTTATGTGGACAGTCGTCCGCGATACATGAATCGTATTTTATCGGAGTTGCAACCATATTTTGTGTTATTTAGTTCAGGAGTTTTAATTTATAGTGTTATTAGTAATGAGTACAATAAATAATAAAATTCCACTTATTAATGATTCATTCGATCCAAATGCGTTATTATTAATAATAAAGAAAAACTTACTACTGTTTGTCCTGTTTTTAATAATTATGTTGGGTGGTGTTTTTTTATATCTCAGATATACACCTCCAACTTATGAAGCCGTGTCTGTTTTGCAGATTAATGAAGACGAAGCAACTCAAAATTCTTTATTGTCTATTGAGAATGTTTATGGTAATACCTCCATTTCAAACCTTATTGAACAACTTAGATCAAAAGAGTTTAAAAAAAGAGTAGTTTCTAAATTACCATTGGGTGTAACCTGTTACAATAAAGGTACATTCAAAGAAGAAGAGCTGTATGCTCGTTCTCCTTTTTTTATTGAAGTAAAAGAACTTAATCCAGAAATGGTTAATGTTCCGGTTTTTATAGATTTCTTAGATGAAACCAAATTTGTGCTCAGTTATTTGGTTCACGGACGTTCGTTTACCGATACACTTAAAACAAATACTTGGCAATCTGTATCCGGATGTGTTTT
This sequence comes from Bacteroidales bacterium, assembly GCA_016714605.1. Lineage (GTDB taxonomy): Bacteria > Bacteroidota > Bacteroidia > Bacteroidales > UBA1715 > JADKDL01. Next base: position 4,482 of record JADKDL010000043.1, read on the forward strand.
GTATTTCAATATTTCAAACTACATGCAAATTCTTGAATTCAAAAAGAATTTAAAGAAGAATAGATATTTTTTCAGATTGCTTGATGAGAATTCTGCTATACAATTTCATATGGCAAGTTTAATGATAAGCATACTTAATGACAAAGCCAAGACAATAGAAATTAAATATTCAGGAAAAAATGCACAGAAAGCTTCTGATATTGTAAATGCCGTTTCTGAAAGTTTCATAGAATTTAATTTAGAGAAAAAAACAGCAAAAGCAGAAAGTGTTCTTGATTTTATAGATCAGCAGCTGAAGATTGTTTATGTTGAGCTTGACAAAACTGAACAAAGTATAAGATATTTTAGGCAAAAATATAACATAAAAGAACCTGCTTCTAAAGTGTCAGCACTTGTAGATTTTCAAGATGATGATTCTAATGCAGATGCTGAGAAGAAAATTCAGATATTGGAACAACAATTTGAAACATTGAGTAAAATTTCTGACAACATATCTGTTGCAGATAAAATGAATACCGCCGAATTACTTTCTTTTCTTTCTGATTCTAAATCAGAAAGTATGATAATAAACTTTCTGAATGCAATAAATCAATTGCAAATTGAAAAAGAAAAGTTATTAGTAAATGTTACTGAGAATAATAGAAAAATAAAATCAGTAGACAGTCAGATTGAGAATCAAAAAAAATTGCTGTCTGATTTTATAAATCTTTCAAATGAGAGTATTGCTAAAGAACAAGATGAATTACGCAAAAAACTTGAGTTAAAAGACTCTCTTTCTCGAAGATCTATTCTTCAATATGATGAAATTGAATATGCCAAATTATTGAGAATCTACAACGTACACCAAGGTTTTTATAACGATTTATTGTCGAAGAAAGCAGAGTTTATGATTTCTAAAGCCGCAAATGTAACTCAAAATCTTATTCTTGAGAAATCGCAAGTGCCGCAGACTCCTATTGCACCTATGAAAGTTAATATAATATTGATTTCTGTTTTCCTATTTTTATTGATTTCTATTTCTACTGTAGTTATCAAGTATTTACTTCATAATGAAATTACATCGGCAAATGATATTGTTAGATTTACTTCAATTCCAGTTACAGGTGTTATTCCTTTTACAAAAAAAGCGTCAGGGAATTTTCGCTTTTTTGTAGAAAACAAACCTAATTCTATTTTCACAGAATCATTCCGAACCTTACGTTCTAACCTTGATTTTATTGCTCAGTCACAGACTTCTAAAGTGATTTCTGTGAGTTCTACTATTTCTGGTGAAGGAAAAACATTTATTGCTGTAAATCTTGCCGGGGTATATTCTTTTTCAGGGAAAAAAGTAGTTGTTATTGATATGGATTTAAGAAAACCTAAAATTCATTTAAGTTTTGATATAAGCAATGAAAAAGGAATGAGTACTCTTTTAATAAACAGAGATGAATTAAAAGATTGTATTTATAGTACTTCATATGAAAATGTTTTTGTAATTCCTGCTGGACCATTGCCTCCTAATCCATCAGAATTGGCAAATTCTGAAAAATATACTGAGATTATAAGTAGTTTAAAAGAGCAGTTTGATATTATCATTATTGACACACCTCCAATTGGTATTGTCTCTGACGCTTTGTACAGCTATATGCGTTCAGATTATCCGCTTTATATTACAAAAGCAAATTATTCGAAAAAGAATTTCTTATATAACATTAACCATCTTAAAGATCAAAAAAACATAAATACTATTTCTATTGTAATCAATGGAACTAATATTAAGTCAAATAAATATGGTTATAGTAATTATTCATATGGTTACGAACAGTATCAAGGTTATGGGTATTACACTAAAGAAGAAGAAGTTGAAAAAGAATCGCTTGTAAATAAAATTAAAAATTATATCACAAATAAAAAAAATGGCTAATATCGTTTTATCATTAATTCTTTCGGTTGTTTCAATAGTTCTATCTGCTACTTTATTGTATTTTATGCTTAGAAAGAATTCACTAAAAAGACTAAAGAAAAAAAATGATAAAGGTGAGCGATGGGCTACTCAAACCAAGCCGATTTTTGGTGGTGTAATATTTTTCGCAGCTTTTTTATTATCGATTTTTATCTCTTTTATATTCACAAAGGTACCTATTTTTGAGGTTTCTATCATCGTATTATGTGTTGCTCTAGCCTTCTTTATGGGTTTTTGGGACGATACAAAAAACTCACATCCTATGGGGAAATTTCTAGTACAATTATTGATTGCACTCATTCTAATTCTCTCCGATATATATATTAAAGTGTCACCAAATCCGATAATAAATTACTCTCTTACAATATTTTGGGTAGTTTCATTAATGAATTCTCTTAATATGCTTGATAATATGGATGCTATAACAGCCTCTGTGTCAGCTACTATTGTTTTTAGTTTGATTTTCTACGATGTGGTGGTGTTAGATTCAATTAATTATTTTACATTTTTACTTATTGGTGTTTTCGGTGCTTTATTGGCATTTCTCTTTTGGAATTGGAATCCTTCAAAACTCTACATGGGAGACAATGGAAGCCAATTCATCGGTGCATTTCTAGCAATAGCCGGAATATTGTATTTTTGGAAACCTTCAACATTGTCTGTTGATCCTGCAAATATAAAAGAGGTTTTTATTATCATTTTAGCTTTTATAGTACCAATATCAGATACTGCTACGGTTACAATTAATCGATTATTGGTTGGAAAATCGCCTTTTGTAGGTGATAGAAATCATACAACTCATAATCTATTTTATTTGGGTTTATCTGAAAAAGCTGTAGCTTTGTTGCTAATATCAATTTCTGTATTGGGAAATATTTTGGCTATTTATCTTATCCAAACAGATAAAATATTTGGATTAAGTTCAATAGTATTGTTTTCTATAGTAACTCTTGTCATCTTTCTATCTTTATATTTAACAACAAAAATCAAGAAAAACCAAAGAGCTTATGCGTAAATCAAAAGCACTGAATTCTAAACTATTGATGTTTGTAATCGTAGTTTTTTTAATATTAACCGGAAGCTTTTTGTTTTTGTCTCTCTCTCCTGAGCCAACTATTATTGAGGCACAGCAAATTGAATGTAAAGAAGATACCATAACTACAGGCTTGTTTATTCCTGATTCCTTAAGTTTTTGTGGTGAAAAAGTACCACTTCAATATTTTGATGTGAGAGAAAGTCTTGATAGAGAGTTGCTTATAAATGTTTATTTTCAGTCTCAGACCCTTGGTTTTATTAAGAGGGCAAATAGATTTTTACCTTATATAGACTCTGTGCTTCTAGCAAATGATATTCCTATAGATTTCAGATATTTACCAATAATAGAAAGTGGTTTGCTTAATGCTACTAGTCCGGCTGGAGCTAGAGGTTTTTGGCAATTTATGGAAGCAACCGGAAAAGACTACGGTCTAGAGATAAATAGCTATATAGATGAACGTTACAATTTAGAGTTAGCCACCAAAGCAGCATGTCGATATTTAAGAAATTCATACCAGATTTTAAATAATTGGACTTTGGTTGCTGCATCTTATAATATGGGAGTAAATGGTATAAAACGCAGATTGGACGCGCAAAAGGTAAATTCGTATTACGATTTAGATCTTAATTCAGAAACGGCTAGATATGTTTTCAGAATATTGGCATTTAAATTAATAATTGAAAATCAGAAAAATTATTTTATTGATTTAAAGAAAGAAGATTTATATAAACCAATTCCTTTTGAGTTGATTCTTGTTGATACTACAATAACAGACTTAACTGAATTTGCTTTGAGTAGGGGGACAAATTATAAAATTTTAACAATTTTAAATCCGTGGTTATTGGAAAATACACTTATGAATAAGAGTAGGAAAGAGTATGTTGTAAAAATACCAACCCCAACCGCAAGAAATATTAAATAATGCGTGATGTATGGCAATGAAGGAGCGAGAGATTGAAACCGATGAGAAAGAAACTCATTTTGAACAATTATTATACGACACACAAAATATTCATATAGAAGGTGCTAGAGAAAATAATCTTAAAAATATTAGCGTAAGCATACCACGAAACAAACTTACCGTAATTACCGGATTGAGTGGTAGTGGAAAATCTTCACTTGCTTTTGATACAATTTGCAGAAGGTCAAAGCAGATATATAGCAACATTTAGTTCTTATGCAAGGCAGTTTCTAGGAAATATGGAAAGACCTGATGTTGATAAAATTACAGGTCTCAGTCCGGTTATTTCAATAGAACAAAAAACGGTCAACAAAAATCCTCGATCTACCGTAGGTACAACTACCGAAATATATGATTTTTTGCGGTTACTTTATGCTCGTGCAGCAACTGCTTATTCGTATAATTCTGGAGAGAAAATGGTTAAGTATTCTACTTTAAAAATTCTTGAACTTATTTTCGATTCCTTTTCAAATAAAAAGGTTTATGTCTTAGCCCCTTTGGTGCAAGGAAGGAAAGGTCATTATAAAGAGCTTTTTGAGCAAATAATGAAAAAAGGATTTCTTCATGCTCGTATTAATGGTGAAATTAAAGAACTGTCATACAATATAAAATTAGATCGTTATAAATCTCATAACATTGAATTAGTTGTTGATAAATTAGTTGTTGATCAAGTCGACGAAAAAAGGGTTAAAGATTCGCTTGATATTGCCATGAAGCACGGCAAAGGAATAATGATGTTGCTAGACTTTGAAACCGGAAAGGTTCGCTATTTTAGCAAGAAATTGATGTGTCCGACTTCTGGCTTATCTTATAATGAACCCGCACCGCATACATTTTCTTTTAATTCACCACATGGAGCTTGTCCGCAGTGCAGTGGGTTAGGAGTTATAAATGAAGTAGATATAAAAAAAATAATTCCCGACGATAGTTTGAGTATAAGAAATGGCGGTATAAAGCCATTAGGAAAATATAGACAAAGCCTTATTTTCTGTCAGATTGAAGCAATTGTTCACAAACACAAATGCACTCTTAACACTCCAATTAGCGAATTACCTCATGCCGCTCTCAATACATTAATGTATGGGTCGTCAGAGATGTTCACTATGATTACAGCCCCTCTGGGTATGGTCTCTAATCATTTTATGAATTTTGAAGGCATAAATACCTATCTGTTGAAATTGTCTGAAACCGATACGGAAACAGAGCAAGAGCTTGAAGGTAGTGGTTCTGAAGCTTCTTTGTTTAAAAAAGCTACTTGCCCTGAGTGTGGTGGTAAGAGATTGAAAAAAGAATCATTGCATTTTAAGATTGATAATAAAAACATATCAGACTTGTCTGATATGGACATACAAAGTCTCTATAATTGGTTTCTTAAAATAAATGATTTCCTTGAAGACAAAGAAAAAAAGATTGCTTCTGAAATTATCAAAGAAATTCAAGCAAGAATTAAGTTTTTGCTCGACGTTGGTTTGCATTATCTTTCTTTGAATAGAAATTCTAAAACCCTATCAGGAGGTGAAAGTCAGCGTATTAGACTAGCAACTCAAATAGGTTCGCAGTTGGTTAATGTGCTATATATTCTTGATGAACCGAGTATAGGGTTGCATCAGAGAGATAATGACCGACTTATAGATGCGCTTAAAAGCTGAGATGCCGGTAATTCTGTTATTGTAGTAGAACACGATAAAGACATGATGTTGGCGGCCGACTATATAATAGACATTGGTCCCGGTGCCGGTAAGTTTGGTGGAGAGGTTTGTGCAGCAGGTACGCCTGAAGAATTTCTTAAAATGCACACTGCAACAGCCGACTATTTAAACAATATTAAAAACATTGAAATAAATAAGTCACCTCGCGAAGGCAATGGTAAGTCTATAAAGTTATTAGGAGCTACCGGTCTCAACCTTAAAAATGTAGATATTGATATTCCTTTGGGTAAATTAATATGTGTTACTGGAGTTTCGGGTAGTGGAAAGTCTTCGTTAATTAATCAGACTTTGCATCCAATTCTCAATAAACATTTTTACAGGGCAAAGGCAGAACCGCTTCCTTTCGAAACAATTGAGGGTATTGAGCATATTAATAAAGTTATTGAAATAAACCAATCTCCCCTGGGTAGAACACCTCGTTCTAATGCGGCAACGTATACCAATTTATTTGGCGATATAAGAAATCTATTCACCATACTACCTGAAGCTAAAATGCGTGGCTATAAAGCCGGACGTTTTTCTTTTAATGTAAAAGGTGGGCGTTGTGAAACCTGCAAGGGTGCTGGAGTAAAGGTTATTGAAATGAATTTCTTGCCCGATGTTTTAGTGAGGTGTGAAGATTGTAATGGTCGCAGATATAATAGAGAAACGCTTGAGGTGCGTTATAAAGGTAAATCTATCAGCGATATTTTGGATATGACTATAAATCAGGCAGTAGAATTTTTTGAATCTATTCCACATATCCTGCTTAAGGTTAAAACTTTGCAAGATGTAGGTTTGGGCTATATCACTCTCGGTCAGTCATCAACAACACTTTCGGGGGGCGAAGCTCAAAGAGTTAAATTAGCTTCAGAACTTTCAAAAAAAGATACCGGAAATACATTATATATCCTTGATGAGCCTTCTACAGGTTTGCATTTTCATGATATTAGTGTGTTGATGGATGTTATTAATAAATTGGTAGACAAGGGAAATACTGTTATCATTATAGAGCATAATTT
>JADKDL010000044.1 GCA_016714605.1 Bacteroidales bacterium
TTTCGCCCGATGGCAACCGATTCTACTTTACCCGCTGCGAAAGAAACTGGAAAAACAAAATGATATGCAGCATATATCAAAGTACCAAAGAAGCCAACACTTGGTCTATACCAGTAGCATTACCTAAAATAATAAACAATCCGAAATACACAAGTACACAACCTGCTGTTGCTACATTTTCAAAAAGAGATGAAGAGATTTTATATTTTGTTTCAGATAGAAAAGGCGGACGAGGCGGTTTAGATATTTGGTACACACAATTCAAGAAAAAACAAAATATCTGGACAGAACCAAAAAATTGCGGAAACAAAATAAATACCTCTGGCAATGAAGTTACCCCTTTTGTTGAAATGGAAAACAGAACACTCCATTTTAGTTCTGACGGAATGTGCGGATGGGGTCAGTTAGACATATTTAAATCGACTGGAGAACTTAGCAAATGGATGCCTTGTGAAAACCTAAAGACTCCGATAAATTCACCTTTTGACGACCTATATTTCAACCTGAACAAAAACCTGACCGATGGTTTTATTGTATCCAATAGACCTAGTAAAACAGTTGGAAAAACAAGCACCTGCTGCGATGATATTTTAATATTTAAGTTTGACGAAGTTATAAGAATTAAAGCCATAGGCACTGTTTACGCACGCATTGACAAGAGCTTCAAGAAAATGTTCGAAGATAAGTTTGACTCAGATCAGAGCACCTCTGATGCAATGAATGCAGACTCATCATTTCAGCTAGCAGCAGGTACAGTTGCCACTTTGTTTATTATTGATGACACCGCACCAATGGGCAGCGGAAACATGATTTATATAAAAAGCGATACCATTGATATAAACGGTAATTATTCTTTCAATTTGGATGCAGGTAAAGAATATGTTATAGAAATAGAAAACTACGGTTACTATAAACCAAGGCTCAATATTTCTACCTTTATGTACACCCAATCAGACACAATGTATTTAGACACTCTAAGCATTGATATAATGCCCAAACAGCCACTTATTGTGAAAAATATTTATTATGAATTCGGAGAGTCTGAATTGAGTTACAAAGCAAAGAAGATCTTAGATTCTACGCTACTTACCTTACTGCAAGAAAACACACAATTAATTATTGAAGTAAGTTCGCATACCGATAATAAAGGCAGAACAAAACTAAACAAAGATTTGTCGCAAGAAAGAGCAATAAAAGTAGTAGGCTACTTAATAAAAAAGGGAATTGACAAAGAAAGACTTTATGCAGTGGGATATGGAGAAACAAAACCCATAGCACCTAACGAAACATCTGATGGCAAAGACAACCCTGATGGAAGAGAAAAAAACAGAAGAACAGAATTTAAAATAATTGGCTCTTTAAATCAATATTCTGAAATTATTTACGAAGAGTAACTTCTGGAAATAAATACTATTAATGCACACTTAAACTATCTATAAAACAATGCCAAACAAAAACAATATAATCGTTATTGGAGCCGGCATTTCCGGATTGACTGCTGCTGCATATCTTGCAAAAAAGGGTTACAATGTAACCGTACTTGAAAAAATTCATCAACCTGGTGGTTTTGTTCACTCTTTTAAAAGAAAAGAGTATAGATTTGAAGCCTCTACCCACCAAATTTGCGGTATGCACCCACGATATCTAATACCTCTACTAGAATCTATTGATGTAGATAAAAACCTTTTTGTAAGATCAAAAACACTTTTTGAATGTATAAAATTTGATGATGAAAAAAATGTAATGGAAGATAGATTTCTAATTCCATCAGGTTTTGATGCTATAAAAAAGACATTACATACATTATTCCCCGAAGAGCAAAAATCTATTGATAGCTATTTTGAAAAATTAAATGGTTTAGGAGAAGAGGTTTGTGTTTTAAAATCGGTAACAAGAAATCCTTTGAAATACATTATTCATACTATTCCGGCATTATTACTAAAAAACGGCAAAGGAATAATCAGGCAAATAGGTAAAAAGCACTTCAAAAATATAGTTCTATTAAAAAACATTTCAAACAAAGAGGCAACAGAATATATAAAAAATGAAAATCTAAAATGGATATTAAACACCTATTTACCATATATTGCATGTACATCAAGTGAAGTAAGCGCCGCGGCATTTATGGCAATGAATTTCATGTATTTCAAAAGTGGACCATATCTAATAAAAGAAGGTACAACCAATCTAATAAAAAACATAATTCAGACAATTGAAAAAAACGGAGGTACAATAAAGTATAATCAAGCTGTAAAAAAAGTTTCAATTGAAAACAATAAAGCATATTCTGTAGAGACAAGTTCCGGAAACATATATAAATGCGATGGCATACTGGCAGCAATGAACCCAAACGACTTATTCTTAAAATTCATTGAGAAAGATAAACTGCCTCAAAAATACATTGATTCAATCGAAAAGATAGAATATAGTCTCTCTGTATTTCAAGTATATTTGGCTTTGAAAATTGACATTAAAGATTATGGATTTAATTCATGTACAACCTTTGTAGAACCATCGAAAGACAGCGATGAGAACTTTAAACGTATATACTCTAATGTTGAACAGGATAGAAATAAAACATCTTTTATAATTACCAACTATTCAAATTACGACACTACCGCTGCTCCAAAAGGGCATTCTGTAGTGTGTATTGCAGAGCTAATGACAATGTCTGATTGGGAAACCCTAAGTAAAGAAGAGTACAATAGAAAAAAGCAAGAAATAGAAAAAATAATTATTGATAAAACAGAAAAAATTACAGGAATCCCTATAAAAGAAAATATTGTTTTAAAATTTAGTGCAACTCCATCAACAATGAAAAAATACAGTTCAATACCTGAAGGAGCAATGGCAGGTGCAAAAATAAATTTCAATCAATCGTTTGAGAAAAGAACACCTTTAGAAACACCCATAGGAAATATTTTTCTAGCAGGTGCTACAGTCGCAAATCCAGAATAACAAGCAGCATTGAATCGGGAGTAATCTCTGCAAAAGCACTCATAAAAGCACTAAAATAATCTAAATATAGCACTTATAAAAACAATAAAGAACCGTATTTCAAACAGGAAACACGGCTCTTGAATTTATAAATCTAGTGTCTAATATGCAAACACCTAACTATTCATATTAATTATTTCTCTTTGAAATTTTCTCAGTAAGAAATTCAAAAAAATCATGTTCGTTTCAACGCCTTATAGTACAAGGTAACATACAAACCCAATAATCATAAGCCATATAACAATAACATTTGTCAGTATGTATCTACCCATGCACCAAATATCTTTTTGCGGAGTAGAAATGTGCTCTAATTAAATTATGTTCAGGATCTTGAAATATCGGATCTAGTTTCTGATACAACTCTTCATTGTATTCTATAATTCGTTCTACTTCGTTCGAGTTTTTACAAAACTCTTCAAGATTATCATTGTAATGTTTCTTTTTTAGCAAATTAAATGCTGCTTTGGAAACCGAATCTTTCTCCAAACTATTTACAATACTATCTCTTTTTTCACTTGCAATATTGTAACGCTTATTATTATATGTTTTAATTTCATTCAATAACTCATGTGTAGCTTCATAAACTTCATTATTAAAATCTTTATTGTAAGCTTATCAAAATAATTATATTCAAATCTCTTATTTTTCTTCAGTTCTCTTCTTAATTCATTTCTCAAAACATTTAAATCGGCTTGCACTTTTTCGTGTTTTTGGCTATCTGCAATATCTCTATTACAAGCATTTAGCTTATTAGTAAGTGTTTTTATCCAATAATTTTTAATAAAGTCAGATTGACTCATTATCTTTTCCCACTTATAAAACAATTTTTCATATTCATTATCCTTAAATTGTTTTACTGCAAGAGCTTCATATGCCCAACGCGAAGTCATTATTTCACCGTAAATAGGAATATCTTTCGGATTAGAGATGGTTGGATTGAGCTTATCAAACTTAACTATAATTCCACTTAAAATTATCTGAGGAATAACTAAAAACGGAATAAGTATATAAATAGTAACTGCTGTTTTAAAACTATCTGAAATATTCAACCCGAGCAAATTTGCAAAACACCAAGTACTAAAAGCAACCAACCAATATTCAAAATACATTCCTTTAATTTCAAGAATTGTATTACCCAAAATGATAAACAAAAAGGCTTGAATAGCAGAAATTACCATTAAAATTGCAACCTTAGACATAAGATAACTAGATCTACTCAAATTCAGGAAAGCCTCTCGCTTAAGTATCCGTTTATCAGCGATAATCTCCTCAGCACTAACCGTTAACCCAACGAAAATAGAACAAATAACCGTCATGAAAATATAAACAGGCAAATTGTCATTTTCACTTAATACATAACCATACTGATTCTTAATATCGACGTTCCAATATTTTATAATATATGCTAAAAAGATTGCTATAATTGGCGATTCTAAAGCATTTATGAGAATATACTGCATATTATAAAGTTTCGCTAGTACATCTCTTTTCACGAATACTTTAAATTGTCTATACCAATTAGGAATTTGAAAATTTATT
>JADKDL010000045.1 GCA_016714605.1 Bacteroidales bacterium
AACGACCCTGAAAGGCAGAGTTCTATAAATGGCTGGATTACTCAAATTCTTAATTTATTTGGGAAGAATGCTTATGTTGGTTATACAGCAACTCCATTTGCCAATATTTTTATTCCGCTGGATGACCAAAATTTATTCCCGAGAAACTTTATAAAAAATATCCCAGCTCCTTCAAACTATATTGGACCCGAAAAAGTATTTGGGTTTAGTCCATTAGAAGAAGATGAGGCTTCAAATACAGTTTTGCCAATTGTTAACAGGATAAATGATTACAATGGATTTGTGCCAGATAGACATAAAAAAGATGACCAATTACCATCATCATTACCTGAATCCTTAAAAAGAGCTATTCGATGTTTTATAATCACTTGTGCTATTAGAAGACTAAGAGGTCAAACAGAGGTTCATAATTCAATGCTGATTCACGTTTCACGTTTTATGCGTTGGCAAGACCATATTGCAGAATTAGTTTCAAATCAATTCATTTATTACCGAAGAGGAATCGACCAAAATGATGCAGTAGTTTTAGATGAGTTAAAATCCACATTTGAACAAGATGATAATGGCTTCAAGTCTTATGTGTCGGTTTCACAACAAATTTTAGAGTCAGAGCTAAAAAATTTAGATTCTCAAATTCAAACTCATAAATGGAGCGAGGTTGTGCAACATTTGAATGATGCTGCTTCACGTATTGAAGTAAAATCAATTCACGGTGGTTCGGGTGAAGCCCTTTGACTATTTCGACCACAAAAATGGAAATTCAGTAATTGCAGTTAGTGGCATCAAACTTTTAAGAGGATTGACATTAGAAGGGCTTTCTATAAGTTACTATTTAAGAGCTTCTAGAATGTATGATACTCTTATGCAAATGGGGCGTTGGTTTGGTTATCGTGGAGGTTATGTTGATTTGTGTCGACTTTTCACAAGTAGAGAATTGAATGAATGGTTCTGCCACATTACACAAGCCTCTGAGGAACTAAGAGATGAGTTTGATTATATGGCAGATGTGGCAGGTTCAACTCCTGAGCAATATGCCTTAAGTGTTAGAACACATCCTGGCGTTCTTCAAATTTCGGCAACAAACAAAATGCGTTCTGCAATTACTGTTCAGATTTCTTGGGCAGGAAGATTGGTAGAATCTTACGAGTTTAAAAAAGATGTATCTGTTATTGATAATAATTTTAGGTGCACTCAAAAATTCTTCTCAACACTTTCAGCGTTTAAAGAACCAAGACGAAACAATGCATTTGTGTGTTTCGATATTCCAGCTGAACAAATCATCATTTTTTTTGAGGGAATTCAATCTGTTGAAAATCTTAAAAAAGCAGAACCCAGAAAGTTAATTCAGTTCATTACTACTCAATTGCGTAATGGAGAATTATCCGATTGGAGAGTTGCTCTAATGTCAAAGCCTAATGCTAAAAACAACTCGCATTTTGTTATTAGTGGTAATACTGTTTCAATTGGTCAATGGAAAAGAACAGAGGATGACAAAAACTCTAATGAGCATATTTACTATTTGCGAAAATCGCACATTATAAGTCCGTCAGATGAATTTATTGATTTTACTGATGAAGAATATGAAAAAGCAATGGCTCTGACTAATCAGCATAGAAAAAAGGATGGGGAAGCAATGTATCCGAATGGGCAAATTGTGAGAAATGAGTTAAGGGATACGAGAAAACCATTGCTGTTAATTTACCTCCTTGACCCAGAAGAAAGCATTGACCCTAAAAATCCAATGCCAGAAGGGACTAACCCATTTGTAGGCTATGCCATAAGTTTCCCGAAAAGTAATTTTAATGCACCTGTATCATATGCTGTTAATGAGGAGTTACTCGACAGATTTGATATTGTTGAAGAAGATTTTGAAGATTATGGAGACGAAGATTGAAAATATTTGGCTTGGCTTGGAGAGTGATACTTCCAGTCATTCAGGCTTGCTATACAAAAGGTATTCAGCAGAAATATTGCCGGATATTTTTATTGCATTAAAAGCCCCAGAGAAATTAAGGTGCATCGCATTTAGAATAAGTGCTGTATTCCCATTTGACGAAACGCAATGGAATAGACTCAAAGACATTAAAATTGAAACGCTTACAGATGTAAAAGATAAGTCAAAGAAATTTTTACTTATACTTTTACTAAACAAACAGCATAAAGATATTTTCTCAACGCTTTGCGAAGATCTGATATTTGGAATTTCAGAAGTGTCCACAGAACTAACCTTAGTTGAAAAACTATTGGAAAGGTTGGCTAAATGGCAATCTTTGTTTGAAAAGATTGGCAAGCAAGGATTATCAGATGAAGTACAAAGAGGTCTTTATGGTGAGATTTATTTTTTACGTTTTTTCTTAAGCAGCGTATCGGATAAAAATTATTGTGTAAAATCTTGGCTTGGTCCAGAAAAGTCCATCCAAGATTTTCAATATTCAAATTGGGCAGTTGAAGTAAAAACCACACACGGAAACAATCATCAAAAAATCCATATCACCAGTGAAAGACAATTGGATGATACAATTATTGAAAAAATATTTTATACCATCTTTCGCTTGATGTAAGGGTTGGAAATGGAGAATCATTAAACATTCTAATTGAGGACGTTTCAGAATTGCTGAGTGATAATACTATGGCATCCAATCTATTTAAACTAAAATTATTGGAGTCTGGATATTACGATATTCATAAACCCTCTACGATGAGAGAGGTTACAGTATTCGTCAAGAAAATCTCTATCGAGTTTCAGGTAATTTCCCTAGAATAACTGAAAATCAAATCCCTATTGGTGTTGGAGATGTTAGATATTCTATTGTTTTATCGGAATCAGAGGAATGGAGAATTAATCACGAAACTCTTTTAGAAGATATAAAATAGCATTTTATGGAAAACAAAGAATTACAAAAGTTCTATATAGATATTAAAGAAGAAATTAACTCAAGTTTAATCTCTGAGGAAAGAAGGAAACAAATCCTGAACAGATTTTTACGGAGTTGGTCTTATCTTATTTATCCGAAGCTGGAGAAACAGAAAACTATCGTGTTTGCTTTGATGAAAAGATTAGTAAAAGAGGTGTTGAACATAAAATTAACGGCTATTCTCTTTATGAAAATTACGAAACACTCGATTTGTTTGTAACTATATACAATGGTGATTCCACCATTCAAAGTGTTACAAAGGGTGATGCAGACAAAACAATTGAAAGAGCAGTAAAATTCTTCAGAAATGCTATTTACAAAGATTATGTGAACGAAATAGAGGAAAGTTCTGAAATATTTGATCTTGCTCAAACTCTTGCAAATGTCCCTGAAATTAAAGAATATCTTACCCGAGTAAATATTTTTTTAATAACAAATGGGGAGGTAAAGTCAGACGTGAAAATTTCTGATACAATAGCTGGCTACACGATTTTTTATAGGACAATTGACATAAACTACTTTTTTAATCTTTCGGATAAATCCAGAGTGCCTATTGAAATCAACTTTGAACGAGCTGGATATAAAGTTCCTTGTATTGTGAACGAAACTGAAAATTCTGATTATCAATCTTGGCTTGCAATTATTCCAGGTATTGCTTTGGCAGATATTTATGAGCAATATGGTGCTAGACTTCTAGAGCAAAATGTAAGATCATTTTTACAATTCACAGGGAAAATAAATAAGGGAATACGAAATACTATACTCAAAGAGCAACATATGTTTATGGCATTTAATAATGGTATAGCAGCAACTGCAGAAGAAGTTACCATTACAGATTTGCCAAACAATCAAGGTAAAGCTATAGCTCAGGTAAAGGATTTTCAGATTGTTAATGGTGGTCAAACGACAGCTTCCGTCTATCACACTTGGAAAAAGGATAAAGTTGATATAAGTTATGTTTTTGTACCAGTTAAACTTACAATTGTAAAAAATAGAGAAAATTTTTCTGAAATAGTTGGGCGTATTGCGGAATATGCAAATACGCAAAACAAAGTTTCAGCATCAGATTTAAGTTCAAATAAAGAAAATCACGTTTTAATAGAAAAATTATCAAGAACAATTTGGGCTCCGCCTATTTCAGGGGAAACTACTCAAACACGCTGGTTTTTTGAACGTTCAAGAGGCCAGTATAAAAATGAAGGAATACGATTTGGCATCACACCATCAAAAGAAAACAGTTTGACAAACAAAATCCAAGAAGTCAAATGTTCACTAAAGAATCTTTGGCTAAAACTTAAACTCATATGATGAGGTTTATAATGGTAAAAAATTAGTAATTGGCCCTCATATTGTTGTAAGAGGTAGTCAAAAAAATTATGCTCAATTCCTTAATTATAATTTCAGTTTCAAGCCCGATAATATTTGGTTTGAAGATGCTATTGCAAAAGCCATTTTATTTTCATCTGCTGAAAAGGTATATGGTGTAAAACTAACGCAATTGGAGATATGCGATATATTACAGTTCCTTATTCATTAGCTTGGTTAGGTTATAAATTGAATTACAAACTTGATTTATACAAAATCTGGAAACAGCAATCGTTGAGCGACAATCTTAAGTCTAAAATACACGAAGTAATGTCCAAAATAGAGGACTACATTAAAAACAAAGCACCCGGCTCTTTATATGGAGAATGGGCAAAAAAGGAAGAGTGCTGGTATGCAATCAAAAATGAAAGTTTTGATATTGAACTAGAAAGTTTAAAATCAGACTTGGAAAATAAATTATCTGAAAAAAGGAAAAAGCTAACTGAAGACGAAACTCAAAAAGCTGAGATTGAAGCTTCATTGAACAGATTAAAATCAATACACATAAAAACTTGGAAGAAAATAGAAGACTGGGGAAGAGAGACTCAAAATCTTACCCAATATCAGTATGATATGGCTTCAACTTTAAGCAGTAAAATTAGAAACAATAGAACAATTACAGACATAGAAAGGAATCAAGGAGAGGCCATTCTTAATATTGTTGCTGAAGTTAATCCAGAATTATTTTTTGATATGGATGATTTCTTTATTGAGGACAATAGTAAAAAAGTTGAAGAAGTTGAAATAACGCTTGACCTTATTGAAAGAATTGTACAATGGGACAAAAAAAATAAACGGCTTGATGCGTATAAGTATCGTTTTATGGCCGACCTTTTAGAAGGCAAAATGACACTAACGGATAGAAATAAGTTTCTAGCCAGACTTAACTTAAAAACAGTAGAGAAGTATGGATTTAGATAATGCCCTCGCTAACAGTCACACA
>JADKDL010000046.1 GCA_016714605.1 Bacteroidales bacterium
CTCATAGTATCGGTAGTAGAAAAATGATTGTACAAAAGCAGATTACCCTTCTCTGAAACATAGGAATTAAGAATGTCATTAGCTCCGGGGGTGCTACCTATTTTTATATTGTATGTTAGCGACTCTTTGCATGATTCAGTATCTGATGCATGACTCCACATAAGCTTAATAAAATTACTGCCTCTTTCCGACCTTAATCCAGTAGGCACAGAAGGCTTCATGTTTTTTGTAGTGATTTTATTTAAAAATAATTTCGTAACTACAGAATCTTCTGCATTGAATCCATTAATAAAAAGATCGAGCGATCCATTTTTATCAAAATCAAACACCTCAATTTCTGTATAATAAAGAGGTTCAATTCCAAGATATTCTACCTGAGGGAAACTCTTTCCTGCTTTATTCTCATACAATTTGAGCGATGCCAACCCGATTCTATATCTTTACCAGAAACGAGTATATCTTTAAATCCATCGGCATTAAAATCCAATAACTGCAATGTAGGATATTCTACAATTGAAAAATCGCTTAAAATCATCTTTGTAAAAGCTCCCTTTTTATCATTCAGATATACTTCAATAACATCTACATATTTGCTATTATATCCCGCAACAACCAAGTCGCTATATCCATCATTATTTAAATCGGCAGCAATACAATCGGCATATGCCAAAGCTGCAATTCCATGATCTTTAACTTTCACAAAGCCAGTAGGTGTGTTTACCAATATAATGCTATGATATACATTATTAATATCTTTTCCGCAATAGAAAATATCTTTGTCTGAGTCATTCTCAATATCAATTACACATAAAGAAGATGACATAAGTGGCTCAAAAATTTGTTTGTTTTTTACAAAACCAGTATCTGAGTACATATACATAAACAATTGGGGCATACCCTTAAGATCTTCACCTAGCATAACAATATCTTGCTTGCCGTCGTTATTTAAACCGGTAAAAATAATATCGCCCGACTCCTTAACCGCTGGAACCGTATATGTGTCATTGCGTGTAAACTCTCCTTGAATATTACTATATAGATGCAAAAATCCGCCTTCAAGGGCAAAGAAATCTAGATTGCCGTCTTTATTTAAATCTATCCACTTCGAATAGTCGGAAAACACGGTAGGTAAATCAATTTTTTGAGCGTTAATATTGCCATCTATATTTTTATAAATACTGTTTGGAAATAAAACATCATAATCATTATCATTATCATAATCGCCTAAATCTACAGAATAATACGCATCTTCGTTTTCAATACTCAATTCTTCTTCAAAGGCAGGAATGCAAAGTTGTTTCTGCGATGACTCATATAACACCGATTTATAAACAATACTATCAATCATAGCGGAAACGAGTGGCACTTCAAAATGTTCACCAACCTGAGTGTTTTCGCCAATGGTAGCAAACAAAACCAAATAATTTACTCCGGCTACAAGGCTAGTTTTCAAAGAGTCTATAAGAGTAGAAGTGGTGTTAATATTTTTGTTAAAAGTGTCAATCCGGTAACTGCAAAACTTTCATCGACAGTAGCTACATAGAGTGAAAGTTCGGAAATATTACTTTTATTGCTTATTTTACTGAAATCGAACTTAAGATTTTGCAATAGAAATTCGCTTGTAGTCAACATATCGGTATTAATTTCTATGAAGTTAACCAGATAATTAGCTTCACCAACATGAGGCGAAAATTGATTGTAAGTGTACATTACAGGCGATGTTTCCTTAACCTGATACGACAGCTTAACCGAAGAAGAAAGCGGCGCACAGCCAATTTCAGTAATATCTAAATAGTAGATATCATCAGCTGGGCACTCCCACTCAATATATGCTTTTGTTGCTGAACAACCCAAAGCATTGCCACTATCGGCAGCAAAGAGTTTATATTCATAATCGGTAATTTCGAGCTTTGTATGGACTGCATCATTATTGCTATTGCAAGTGCTGAAAACATAAATGTTTCCTTTTACCCCATCGAAACTCCAATAATAGGTATCACCAGCAGCAGCATTAGCAAATTGTTTAGAATTGGTGATGGATAAATGCGTTAGTCCTGTATTTACTGCACATTGAGCATTTATTAGCTTAACGGTAGCAAACAAAAGGATAGAGAGCAGAATAAGTCTATGTATCATAATTAAAATATTGCAGTGTTTTCTATATCACATTCCTTAAGTGACATAAGTAGTTAAAGTTAGGTATTATTTTTAAATAACATAACATATAACTGCATATATTTTCCTTGAAATATGATGATTTTGCTCATGTTTTAACCGTTCTAATTTACTGATAAACATCAAGATGTAATGAGTGAAAATACGCAAATGCTTATACTATTGTTTATTTTTATTTTACCAATCCATTCTGCTCATACCAATACACACCGCGTTATACGCCCAGAAGTGCATATCATTATTTTTTGACGTATGACTGATTATTTATATTTTGTGTTTCATTTTTGCTTGCATTACTAATTAAATATTGAGGTAATAGATAATTTAATGAGACGCACGGCCGTGCGTCTCTACATTTATATAATACCAATTATAACCTGAATAGTATGCCTTTTTTGTGAATAGAACGGGGTAAAACTTGAATAGAATGGGTCATAACCTGAATAGAATGGGTCATAACCTGAATAGAATGCATAAAAAAGGTGAATAGAACGGGTCAAAACCTGAATAGTATGGGGTATTACCTGAATAGAACGCCCTAAAACCTGAATAGAACGCACTTTTTAGTGACTAGAATGGGGATACAAACTATTTAACAAAAAGCTTTGGTGGGTTTTATGAATAGTAGTAATTTAGAAAAGGAAACAGAAAAACATTGCAAATTTACAAAATTTAAAAACACATATAAAATGAGACAAAAAACAACTATAATTCTATTCCTTTTTACATTCATATCTGCCTTTGCCCAAGAAAAAAGCTTTAAAGAGCAATCTATAGAGCAATTTAAAAATGAAAATTATCCTTTAGCAATTCACTTAATGGAACAAGCACTGCAAGAAAATCCGAAAGATGCAGAAGTTTATTATTATTTAGGATTTTTCAATCATTATAATGCCTATGACAGCAGGCCGTTAAAAGGATATAATTCCAACTACTCCGATAAAATTCTAAAGTACCTTGACAAAGCACTGGAACTAAATCCAAATTATGGCGATGCAAAATATTTTTATATGGCAGAATGTTCGGCCGCTGCAATTAAAGCTTATCAAAAAGATAGCTTACATGAAGTAAAAAAATATTTTGAAAAAGCCTTTGCCAAAGGAATAGTACCTGAATGGGGTATAGAATTAGGGAAAAACATGCTTAACGCTTGCGAGAAAAATGCAATACTGTTTACTCATGGCGATTTTGCCTTAAATATGTGTTTGTTCACTCAATTACATTTTGAATATAGAAAAGACATATCAATTATTCCATTAGCCTTACTCGACAGACCTTCTTTTGATTTAGTTCTTTCTAAAAATAAAGATTCGGAATTTCTGAGAGGGGTAGATTTAGGATTAACAAAAGAACAAATACTTGACCTTCATCCTTACAAATGGGATACTACAACCGTTAGCATACCTATAACTCCAACTTTAACCAAACAGTTTTCAGTTCCTTCAAATTTCACAATGGATTGGGTCATCAAACCCGATTATTATACAGAAAGAACAGTATCAAGAATAGAAGGAGCTAAAATAAAAAAACAGGCATACCTTAGTCCAATCAAAGCTATGCTTCTTAATGTAGTAGAGACTAATAAATGGAATAGACCTATTTATTTCACCAACACTTTCGAACCATTTTTTCTAGCCGGATTAGATGAATATTTTCAAGAATGCGGTTTAGTTTCAATTTTAACTCCGATAAAAACCCAAAACACCCCGTATCAAGTAAATGTTCCAACACTCGAAAATTTAGTTTTAAACACAAAATTAGATAAGCTAAAAACAATTATTAACAATGACTTTCCAAGAGTATCAGGAATTATTGGATTGTATGGAGATACTTATCTGGCATTAGCAAACTATTACAAATCGGAAGGAAAGCAAGAAAAAATTGCAGAAATAATAAAGAATTATAAACAGATTTTGCAAATTGGTTTTGACTTAGAAAATGAAATCCAAACATTGAGCAAACTTGAAGAGATGAATAAATAACTCCACTAATTGACGGTTACACCGTCAATTTATCTAATTTTCCGATAGTGAAATATTTTCATATTGTATCAAATTACAGGTTAAAAATGAATTACAGGTAGAGACGCACGGCCGTGCGTCTCTACATTGGGTTGTGTACAAGATAGGTTGTGTGCCTTATAAAACAATCAAATACATTTACTTCATAAAGTCTGTGTGCATACAACTTTGGCAATGTTTGGTATTAGAAGCTATAGTACAAAATTAAAATAAAGAACATTTTAAATTATTTAAAGAAATATGGGTTACCTAATAAAATTAAAAAAAAATAAGTATTTTTGAATTATATCTAACAAGTAAAACGGTGATAAACAATAACTCAAATACACTATCAATTATCAGAGACACTGCACATAGATTTATCCCTAATTGCAGAATTCTACTATTTGGTTCGCGTGCCAGAAATGATAATAGTATTGATAGCGATTATGATTTTTTGATTGTTACCAAAGAACCAGTTTGTATTCAGGAAAAAAGAACTCTAAAATCGATAATCAGAAAAGAGTTGGCAAAATTTAAAATCCCTGCCGATATTTTGATTCTAAGTGAAGAAGAACTAAATTCAAAAAAAGAAATCAACGGTCATATTATTAAACAAGTTCTTCTCGAAGGAAAATCAATATGAATTAAGCCACAAAAGAATTTATTCAACAATGGTTAATAAAGGCAAATGAAGATTTATTGGTAGTTGAGAAACTTACCGAGCATGAAATTATAGCTACATCTTCGATTTGTTTTCATTGCCAACAAGCTGTTGAAAAATTTCTAAAAGCCTTTCTAATTACCAACGGAAAAAACATTAAAAAAACTCATAATATAGAATTTCTACTGTCAGAATGTGCCGATATTGATTCAATATTTGCAGAAGTTGACCCTAAAGAATTAAGCGAATTTGGTGTTGATGCCAGATATCCGGGTGATATGTATATTCCTAACGAAATTGAAACATTAGAATATAAAAAAATTGCTTTTGATATTAAAAATCTTGTAGAAAATAGGGTTTATAAATTTATAGGATACAATAATTGACGGGGTGTCTTTGAGTCACCCCGTCAATTATATTTGGTGACACCATTGAAACTTTTTAAAACCTTTTTTCCCAAATATCCCTCAAATTCATAAAAAATCAAGACATTTGTCAAGTTTTGCTAATGTTACTTGCAACACAAAAATCAAATTTCTATCAGGCTAATTATGAATTCAATTATTAAAAAAATACTCCTTATTGGTATTGCTATTTGTAGTATATCTACTATTTACAGTCAGAACAAGATAGTTTATTTCGACGAAAATTTTGATACAGTTTCAAAAGCTCAGGCGGCGTATTACCGCACAGGTGTGAAATTCAACAATTCTCGCTACGAATTTAAAGACTACTACATAGATGGCACCTTGCAGTTTGAAGGTGGTTCGTCTTCGGCTACCGAAG
>JADKDL010000047.1 GCA_016714605.1 Bacteroidales bacterium
TGCACTGCAACTGATCAAATTGAAGTAATTGTTAAACCATCACCAACCGTTAACTTAGGTGCTGATAAAGAATTTTGCCTAGGCGATCAAGCCCTTATAGATGCTACTACTGTTAATGCCTCTTACCTTTGGAACACTGGAGAAACCAGCTCAACAATATCAGTAAACAGTACAGGTACATACAGCGTTACTGTTTCTGTTGATAATTGCAATGCAACTGACCAAATTGAAGTAAATGTAAATCCACTACCTACCGTTAACTTAGGTGCTGATAAAGTTATTTGTGATGGCGAATTTGCCGTATTAGATGCTACTACTGCTAATGCCTCTTACCTATGGTATACCGGAGAAACCAGCTCAACAATTTCAGTAAACAGTACAGGAACATATAACGTTACTGTTTCTGTTGGTAATTGTACAGCAACCGACCAAATTGAAGTATATGTAAATCCATCACCAACCGTTAGCTTAGGTGCCGACAAAGAAATTTGCCAAGGCGAACAAGCCATTTTAGATGCTACTACTGCTAACGCTTCTTACCTTTGGAACACTGGAGAAACGAGTTCAACTATTTCGGTTAGTAATTCAGGAACATATAGTGTAACTGTTTCAGTTGGTAATTGCACTGCAACTGACCAAATTGAAGTAAATGTAAATCCACTTCCAACGGTTAACTTAGGTGCTGATAAAGTTATTTGTGATGGCGAATTTGCCGTATTAGATGCTACCACTGCTAATGCTTCTTACCTATGGAGTAATGGAGTTGCGAGTCCAGATATATCAGTAAATAAAACAGGAACATACATAGTTACCGTATCTGTAGGTAATTGTACAGCAACCGACCAAATTGAAGTAAATGTAAATCCATTACCATCGGTTAACTTAGGTGCTGATAAAGAAATTTGCGAAGGTGAATTAACCCCTTTAAACGCTGCTAATTATTCAAATGCCTCTTACCTATGGAACAATGGTGCTACAAGCTCTTCTATTACAGTATTTATTACAGGAACCTACAGCGTTACTGTTTCGATTGATAATTGTACTGCTACCGACGATATTGAAGTAAATGTAAATCCACTACCAACGGTTAGCTTGGGTGCTGATATAGAAATTTGCGAAGGTGAACAAGCTCTTTTAAATGCTACTTCTGCAAATGCTACTTACTTATGGAACACCGGAGAAACGAGTTCAGTCATTTCGGTAAATAATGCAGGAACATACATAGTTACCGTTTCTGTTGATAATTGTACTGCTATTGATGAGATTGATGTAAATGTAAATCCAATACCATCGGTTAACTTAGGTGCTGATAAAGAAATTTGCGAAGGCGAAGAAGTAGTTTTAGATGCTACTACTACAAATGTTTCTTACCTATGGAACACTGGTGAAACAAGTTCTGTCATTTCGGTAAATAATGCAGGAACATACAGAGTTACTTTATTTGCTGGTAATTGTACCGTAACAGATCAAATTGAAGTAAATGTAAATCCACTTCCTACAGTTAACTTAGGTGCTGATAAAGAAATTTGCCAAGGTGAACTTGCTCTTTTAGATGCTACTACTACTAATGCTTCTTTTTTATGGAACAACGGAAAAACGAATTCTACTATTTCGGTAAATAGTGCAGGAACATACAGTGTTACTGTTTCTGTTGATAATTGTACTGCATCTGATGATATTAATGTATTGGTAAAATCGTCAACATCGGTAGATTTAGGAGCGAATAAAGAAATTTGCGAAGGTAAAACAACAATTCTATCAACAGATATAACTGGTACTTATCGTTGGAGCAACAACAAGACCACTGCTCAAAACGAAGTATCAAACCAAGGTTGGTATTATTTAAGTGTAACGAATAACAATTGTACTTCGGTAGATTCTGTCTTTGTAAAAATAAATCCAAAACCTACGCCTCCATCGGTTACTAATGTTACTAGTTGTATTGGCGAAAAAGTGGTTTTAAAGGCTTCCGGTGAAAGTTTAAGATGGTATTCTGATGAAACTCTTAATCAATTTCTATTTCAGACATCAGAATTTGAGCCTACATACACATTACCTAATCAATACAGATATTACATTACACAAACTATAAACAATTGCGAAAGTTCTCCATCGGTTCTAACCTATGGAATTTATCAACCGCAGAATGATAATATAAAAATCATTGGCAAAGATGAAGTATGTATAGATACAATACCAGAATCATACAATGCAATTTCCGACAATGATGTTGTTTGGGAAATAAATGGAAATAACTTCGGTTTTTCTGAGATAAATTCAAAAAGCATTAACATAGAATGGAATTCTACGGGTATTGATACGCTCATTGCAAAAAGTTATGATTCTAACGGTTGTAGTATATCCGACTCACTCATTGTTTATATTGCCGATTTTCCTATTGCTGATTTCATTACCAATGTTCAAACCAATGAAGGTAATATATATTTCGAAAACACATCGACAAGTGAAGCTGTTTCGGAAAATAATATAAGTAAAGAAACAACTATAACGAGCTACTGGGATTTTGATTACTACTTGGGCAAACATTCAGAACCAGGATTTGAGTTTGAATATCAGGCGTATAAAGACTTTAATAAAACAAATCAATATAGCTATGATTATGGTAATTATAAAGTAATGCTTATTGCAGAGAATAATTTTGGTTGTAAAGATACCATAATACAATCTGTTTTCATGGATGTGTTTGTTTCTTTATATGTTCCTAGTGCTTTTGCACCCAACAACTTTGCTGAAGAGGTAAGAGAATTCAGACCCAAGGGTATGAATATAAAAACGTATAATGTTTCGGTTTTTGACGCTTGGGAAATTTAATGTGGTTTTCTGACAAACTAAATGAAGCCGGACAACCTATTGAAGCTTGGGATGGCTTGTATGGTGGAGAAGTTGCAAAAAGCGGAACTTATTTCTGGGTTATAGAAGCAGAATTTAAAAATAATAAAAGCTTGGGAAGGTATAGAAATCAACAATAAAAAAATACACAAGAGGCTCTGTTATTCTTTTGAGATAATTTTGAAGGTAATAGTTTAAATCTATTTGTAAAAAAGTCTGTTTATTATAAAAACAGACTTTTTTTTTGTGATATTTTTATATAGGTTTGTTGTACTATAATTTATAGTATCTTAATTAAGAAACGCAGACCATGAACCCGAAATTGCAAACTCCTATTAATGAGTCAAAAACCAACCATTCTACTACCTTTGATCTGATAAGAATTGTAGCCTGTCTTATGATTATACTTGTACATGCTGCTGCTCCATATTTTTTCGATTTCAAAAACAGCACGCATCATTTTTGGGGAAATATCTATGGTTCGTTTGTAAGAGCTGGTGTCCCTATGTTTATTGTCTTGTCGGGTATGCTTTTGCTACCGGTACAGATATCATATAAAGATTTTCTTAAACGTAGAATGGGGCGAATTCTATTCCCTTTCGCTATTTGGGCTGTAATCTACTTTCTATATCAAGGTATAGATTTTAATACAGGAATTGCAACTATAGTGAAGAAAACAGCTAGACTCCTATTTACTTTTCCTGATAGTGGTGAGCATCTTTGGTATTTGTATATGCTGGTAGGTCTTTATTTATTTATGCCTATAATTTCGCCTTGGTTGAAAATAGCAAGTAAAAAAGAAGAGCAGTTTTTTATTGCAATTTGGGTTGTATCACTTTTTATTCCGTTCATCTCTAAAGTCATACCAAACCTTTGGGGAGTAGCTTCGTGGTGGAATGAATTTGGAGCATTGCATTATTTCTCAGGGTTTATTGGTTTTCTTGTTATTGGTCACTATCTGAACAAATACCAAATGAAATCAAACATTTATATTATCCTTGCGGCTTTATTATTCATTTTTGGCTATGTAATTACTTCATTTGGGCAACACTATATGTACAATAAAACAGGACAGTTTGGTCCAAATATTTGGAATAACATTTCTTTAAACGTTGCTATAATGACGGTAGCGGCAGTTGTTTTGCTTCAAAATATAACTATTAAGACGATTTGGCTAAAAAAACTCATGAAAGAACTTGCAGATAAATCTTTTGGAATATTCCTCATTCATTATCTCATCGTTTTTAAGCTAGATGGGTATTTATTTACCACATCGCTTCATCCGGCTGTAATAATACCTTTAAACACAATAGTAACATTAGCAATTTCATATCTTGGAGTTAAAATTATTTCATTTTTACCTTTTAAGAAATACATTATTGGCTGATAAAGCAAACTCATTTCAGTTGCTTTATCTTATTAATTTTGCTTGTTTTTTATAATGACTGCCTATCAAAAAGCCAACAATTATAATTGCAAGCCAGTTAATGGTAATAGTAGCAACCTCAAACTGATAGCCTCTTTCTAAGCCAAGCATTACTGAATAATATATAAAAGCTGCAATTGTAAGAATGAATTGAATTATAAGAATAACTCTAATAATTCTTTCTTTTTTAGTGTCTTTAGAAAATGCAAATGCCAGAAAAAACAAAGCAATAGACATTGCAATATATCCTAACTCTTCCATTGCTATGAACAATCCATGTTCATTATACTGGGTAAGTAAAGCAATACCTTCGGTTTCTCCTTTCATAACACTTATAGGCACTACTGAGAATTGTGTGAAATATGTAATCAATAAAACGGTTGCAGAAATAACTGTAAAAACCACACTCAAAAAAGAAAATAATTTATGTTTTATTTGAGCAACAAAATGATTTGTAACTCCGAAAATTACAAAAACAAATAATTGAAATATTGCCAAATACATCCAGTAATAATCTCGAGGATAATACAAAAGAATATCAGGGAAAGGATACGTCATGCAATTGGCAGGACAATATGAACCAGCTGGGGGAATTGCCGTCATTGCAAAACCAAAGGTAATAATAGTAATAATTGACAATAGTAAGGAGGTATAAACCCCAAAGCTTAGATAGGTTTTTTGAATTACGGTTGTTTCCATTTTTTCCAAATTTAAAATGTTTTCTACTCTAAACAAAACTACAAAAAAAATGCACCATAAGTAGCAAAATTAATTGCTTCTTATGGTGCAAAGATTAATTCAAGCAGTACATTATTTTATAATTGTCACTTTATGCATTTCTGTGAAAGTAGCATTTACAACTTTTAGCATATACGTAGCACTCGATAAATCACCTACTTCTAAAGTAAGTTTTTCATTAGCTTTAGCTTGTTCAGTTAGTACCGCTTTACCGTTTTCGTCTATCAAAGTAAGTTCAGAATTTTCTGAAACTAACACATAAACCTCATCGGTAGCTGGACTAGGATATACTTCTAATGTAGCACCTGAAGTTTCAGGATTTATTGAAGTAGTAATTGTCGTAAACTCTAATGTTGCAGACTCTCCATTTATTAATGCTCTTACACCATTAAAATCGTTTTCTGAAATTGAATTTGCTAATTTTTCAAAACGTACATAAGCAATTACTTTTTCAGCTTCAATAGTTTCAGCATTAATGCTGGTTGCAGTATATCTTAAAGTAGCATCATTTGTATTGTAATTAAACATTTCATCAAGATATGTTGTATTATCAATAACTGTTTCGTATTTCAATTTGCTCTCGTCAAATTTTGCAGCAAATTCAAAACCTTCTACATCGCTATTGTGATAAACCAATACCGGAACATCAATAAATTTGTCTGAAGTTTTCACTTGTGCTAAATCAAACACAATTGCAGATGAACTACTTTTCAAGTGCGATTCTGCTCCTATGCTGTAATTTCCGTTTACATCACCCAGCATAATGCCTTTAAATAGTTCGCTGTTTATTTGCGGACAAGCAACAGATAAATCTACCGGTAAAACATGGCAGAAAGGAACTGTAGGTACTTTCATTTTTGAGTATCCTCTATAATCATCTCTCGGATATTTGGTAGAGATACTGAAATCAGCACTTACATTAACCGTAGTTGTGTCTATAAATAACCAATCTTTAGAAATTGAACCATTGCTCACACCAGCAGCATTGTAATTCCAAGCTTGTTTGAATTCATCAATTTTCAATACTATTCTTTGATTCATCTGAGAAACGTCACCGGCAGTAATTACACCATCCATGTTTACGTCCATTGCAATCATTTGATATACATTAGGAACAAATGAAGGATTAGAAGCTATAACTTTCTTAGTTAATACAACATCGGCAGAGTTTATTACGGACATTACATCGCTACCAGCAGTTATATCTCTTTGAATAGAAATAGTAGTACCATTGTTTACATTGTATTCAAATACTCCTAATTCATTTGGTTGAATTGCAGTAGTAGAATCTATAGTACAATCAGTTGCACTTGCAAAGATATTAGTAATTAAGTCCATATCAACATCAGAAGCATTGTAGCCAATTGTGCTGTTATCAGCCCAATTTTGAAGTGTTCCGGTGAAAATGCTATCTCTTGTAGTTGTATAATAACCCGGTACTACCGATTTATATGCAACACCATTGAAATAACTTTCTACTAATGAATTGATAGCCATTTTAACACTATCAGAAGGATTTATATCTCCTACTTTTGTAAATTCTACAGTAATCAATTTTCCAATGTTTTGGAATCTTGCTTCAACAGGTGCAGAAGCATTCAATGACAATGAAATTGATAGGTTACCTTTTGCAAAATCGTTGTAAGTAGAAATATCAAAATAATTCTCAAACAATAAATCGCTGTGTTTTTTAATTACACCACTAGGTACATAAAGAGCATTGTCATATTTCACAATCATATCAATACCAATTACATCAATAAGGGTATCAGTAGCAACTACAGCCATCTCGAATTGTGAAGTGTTGCAAGAGCTTTGTACATTTTCTACAAGGTAAGCAGAAGGGTAAGGTGAAGCTATTTCCATAACGAATGCTTTAGAAACGCAGATACTATCATTTTTTCCAGTAGCTACAGCAACAATTTCTGCTTTGCCTTCTTCACTTATCCACTCAACAGAGTAAGGACTCGTAGCATCTTCGCCAATAAAATCGCCATTTACATAGAATGCTATTTTAGCAACCGAACCTTTAGCGTTAGCTGTAAGATTCAATACCTCAGGGGCAGTTACTTTTATAGAATCAGGAATAGAAATACTTAAAGTAACCGGTAGGTTTTTAATTATTTTATATTCGTCGAATAAAGTTGTAGCACTATCATTTACAGTATATGTACTTACGGTAATAGTATCGGTACTAACGGTAATGTGGCTAAAAGTAGGTTCGCCAGTTTGTCCGAAACGACCAGTAAATAAGTTAAAATAATCTACAACACCTAAACTAGTTTCTGCATTTTTCATAGCTACAGAATCTCTTGGCTCATATTTTTTTCTTCCTCCCGAATTGTTAAGGAAATAAAGTGTTCCATTTTCAGTATTGAATGTACCACCTAATCTTCCGGTTACATTATCTCTTACTGTTCTAGGAACAATAGTTTGATCTTTAAGCGAATTTGCAACGAGTTGTTTATTATTAACAGGTCCAATTACTTCATAAACGTGGTCATGACCTTGTAAAGCCCAGTCAATTTTCAAACTATCGAAAACAGGACCCATTTTTTCTCTTACAGCTTTACCATCGCTATCGCTTTGGTGACTACCACTACCTGTGTACATAGTCTTATGATAGCAAGCTATTTTCCATTTTACCTCTGGATTTGCTTTTACTTGAGCATTCATCCATAAAGCTAGAGAATCAAGAAATCCAACTTTAGAATAGTCTTCATAACTCAATGCCATAAATAACGCATCTCCATAAACGAAAGAATAGATGCTACCCGGAGTGGTTGACATAGTCTTATCGAAAGATGGACTGTTATAATTAAAATGGTTCGTGAAGTTTTTGTTTGCAGATTTGTCGTGATTACCAGTTACAGCAGCAAATGGTTTGTTCATGAAAATATCTTGTTGTGTTTGGAAGAATTGTTCGTATTCCCATTCAGAATTGGTAGAGCCAGAAGTCTCAATCAAGTCACCACAAGATAACCAGAAGTTTGCATTAGGATACATAGCATGAGCAGCATGAGTGGTTTTTTGAGAAATATCAAACATATCACTTGTATTCGCTTGAGGGTCGGTAAAATAAACAAATGAGAAAGCATCTTTACCTGCACTTGCAGTTGTAAAAGTACCTATTTGGCTCCAAGCACCCGGTTTACCAACTCTGTAAGAATAAACAGTATTAGCTTTTAAACCTGTAGCTAGTGCCTTATTACTCATAAAGCTTTTTTTAGAGTTAACAGGAATACCCGCAGTAGCAGTCAATCCGTTTGCAGAAACATTGTAGTTGGTATTTTTAACAGAATCAGACTGAGCATTAACAACTAATGCCGTTGCGAAATCTACATCTTTTGTAGCATTTCCTTCAACAATCTGAACCATTCCATTAGTTACACCAACATTAGTAAACCAATTGAAAGCCATTTGCTCAGAAGGATTACCATTGATGTTTACCGCTATGCTATAAGGCATTTGCGATGATTGCATAGCATTGATATGTTGTGCAAGTTTAGCAATATTCAAAGAATCAGTATAAGCTTGTAGCAGCAACATAAAATTGTTTAAATTTCGTCCGTGATGGAACAGTGAAATCAAGCTCTTGTAATGCAGCAGCTATTTGAAACACTGAATCAAAACTATTAGCAATATCATAATATTCGATAACCAACGAAGGAGCAGCAGCAGCTTCACCATCGAAAGACTCAACTTCTCTCACACCAGAACCTTTTATGAAGAAAGCCATTGCGTTTCCGCTATTCCAATCGGCTCTGTTTATATTAGCTTGAACCAATGTTTTGATATCAGCAGAAAGTCCTTTGCTATCAACCACATTAAGTTGGTTGGTAGGAATATTCCAAACTACTGAATCGGTAGATTTTGCTCTTTTTGTTAATGAAAACAAATCAAAATCGAATGTTACCGGATTTGCATTGTCCTCAGACCAAATAGAAAGATTTGTAGGATTTGCATTTTTGCTTGTTGCATCAACTTCAAATTCTAAATATGCAGCAGCTATTGCTTTGTTTTTAGGTAATTTGATATTCGGGAAACGAAGACCAACCATTTGCGGATCTTTATTCAAGCCATTTTCACAACCTAATTCTAAATCGCTACTATTATAATCGATAGCACCAATTGTTTGCGCTTGTGTTTGATTTGCATTTGGAGCTAACCATTCTTCAACGTCATCGGAAATAGCAGAAATTTTAATTTTGCTGGTTTTCTTAATTTCAGCAACTTTATAGCTAATGCTGATAGAAGCAGCCGCAGCCGATTCACCATCGAAAGATTCCATTTCTCTTGTACCGGTTCCTTTAATGTAGAAAGCCATTGCATTACCAGCTTTCCAACCAGCTCTATTAACTAATTGTTGTACTAAACGAGTAATATCGGAAGTAGAACATTTTCCATTTACAACTTCACCATCGCCAGCATTTATAACCCAAACAACTGAATCGGCTAATTTTGGTCTTTTGGTTAATTCAAAAGCAGCTACACCGAACGTAAGCGGACTATCGTTGTCTTCTGCATAAATTTGTAGGTTACAAGGACTCGCATTTTTATTAGTAGCATCGGCTTCAAATTCTATAGAAGCAGCAGTAATTTCAGCATTTTTAGGTACATTCAAACCTACAAAACGAAGACCAACCAATTGTGGATCTTCTGTTCCTGTAGTTATTAATCCTAATTCAAGATCGCTACTACCAGAATCTACACCACCTACAATATTTGATTGCGTTTGACCCGGAAGGGCAGGTAAGAACTCTTCTAAATCGTCGGAAGCACTACTGATTTTAACTTTTATAGTTTTGTCGTTATTAGCCTCTTGAGCCGTTACAAAAATAGGGTTAGAATAAAACCAAAGATCGTCGAAAGCTTTCGCAGCATCATTTGCACCCAAAAGAACATCGGCAAGTGGATTTCCAGCACCGTCGGTTTGCATTGGTACATTCAAACCAAAATTAGAACCACGAAGTCTGAAATATACAGATTCTTCGGCAGGAAGTACGATTGACATTTCATACCAACCATTACCTTTGCTAGTCCATTTTGTACTTGTTACGCCATTAGCATCGGTAATGCCACCTTGTGCATCGAAACGAGCTATTACCGAAGTTGTAGTAACTGAATCAACACTGTAAAGCGGACTTGTAGGAGCTACAAAGCCTGTTACTTTACCTTTTATCAAATCAATATGATCTAAAGAAGGAGTAGTAAAAGAACTGTACGTATTGAAATTAGCACCTTGAGGGTCTCTAACTAGAATAGTAACTCTTATTGAGTTTCCTTTATTAATAAGCATATTGCTACCCATAGAAGCAACAAGTCCGTCGTTTTGACCTAAAGTATCGATTTTGAAAATCAAAGAATCAATCAAATCGCCATTAACTACCCAAGAATTACCCGAACGTAAACCATCTACAATAGCTTGAGCGTTCATTTTCTGGGTAACATGAGTATATGTTTTTGATATTCACCCGGATAGAAATCGCCATCATTAGCATGATAATCTGAATCTGGCAAAACAACCAAAATCCTCTACCTTCTGAAAGCATAGCATCCCAAAGACCGCCAATTTCGGCAGCATAGATACCACAACCTCCATAAGTTCCACCACCATCGGCACTAGAACTATAACACCACGACCTGATGATTTTGGTGACCCGACATACTTTCAAAACCAAAACAAACATCTGGTCTGCATTATTCATGTCGCGGAAATGATTTATTTTATACGATCTTTGTCTTTCCGGATGAGCAGGAACAACATAGCTCTTTTTTTGATAATTTGATTGTAACCAAGCAATAGCTTCCAATGTTTTTGCATGTCCGCTAAGAGTACTTTTAACCCAACCTTGAGTTGCACCACCATCGAAATCAGAATCGCTATTATCAAATTTATATTCGAATTCTGCTATTGGATTACAATTAGGATTTGTGTCGAATTGATTAGCAATAACACCCATTGAACCATGTTCATGACCTGGAACATTCCACTCCAAACTTTGCAAAATAGTTTTGTTTGGATACAAAGCTCTTGCAATTTGTACTTGAGCGAAAGAATAATCTCTCAACGACTGCCAACGCCACATAACCTGATGACCACCGCTTGCTTTTACAGTACCAATAATTGGGTTTGGAGTAATAGCATCCCAATAGTTAGTAACGCCAAGATCTAAACCTGAAGAGGCAGCATCACGAGGGAAACCACCACCATGTTCGCTATTAGCCCACCAATCGAGACCATAGCTGTTGTTTTTCTCCATTACATGTTGGAAACTGTAACTACCATCGGAATAAGTAGTGTGTTGGTGGAAATCTCACGAACATAACCTGCCGTAAGCAGACTGGGCTAAGCCTACTACAGTAAGCCCCACAGACCCTATCACCGAGAGAGCGGTCTTCAAAAATACAAGTCGCCCCTGAGAACTGATACCTTTTTTAAAATTATAAATCTTTTTCATAAAACAACAAATGGTTAAGAAGTAAAGCCAAAACTATTTGAAATTTAGCACTATGACCCTAATTGTTTAATGAAGTTTACACTATCATTATGTAAAGAAATTATAAAAATTTGTTTTGTTAATATTAATAAAATATTATTATTAAGATGAGGTTTTTGGAAATGGAAAAACAGTAACAGCGTTGTAAAAGAATGACAAGCATCTGTTTGTGAGATGTTTATAGTTTAAATCCAATATTAATTCCTGCACCAACAAACGGGTGATTAAAAAGTCAAACTGTAACAGGGGGTTACAGTGAGTACCTTTACACCCCATTCGGGTGCGTCTGAGAGTATCAATTTGAATAAGGGGAGCTATTGAAGATTACGGTAGGGAGTGCAAAGAGAAAGACGCTCTTTGAAACTTTACCAAAGCTCTCTGCAACTTATTTGGTAGCTATTCCATAAGTACGAAGCCCATTGCAACTTATTTGGTGGCAGTTTTAAAGTATGATGCTTATTGCAACTTATTTGGTAGCTATTTCATAAAGTACGTGCGTGTTACATATGGTGGCCATTCCAAAGTATGAAGCCTATTGAAACTTATTTGGTGGTCATTCCATAGAGTATGATGCTTATTGCAACTTATTTGTGGTCATTTCTAAGTATGAAGCCTATTGTAACTTATTTGGTGGCAGTTTTATAAATGTTGATGGTCGCTGCAAGTTATTTGTTGTTGGGTCTAAATATGTCGAGGTTTTTTGTTCAGTAGGTATAGTGCTCGAGGGTCAGGCTAAAAGCCACTATTTAAAAGAATTGGGGTTTGGGGGTAAACCTAACCAGCTGGTGCAGTCTACTCGATTATAAGCCGTGCTATTTTTATATCTGTTTTAATATCTTCTGTTTCATTTTATCCGTAATCATTGTTTGCTAAGTCACAAGAATCGCATCATATCCTGTCTCAGCTTTTTTCCTTATCAGTTAACTTAACAATATAAGCTACAGGTCTATCATAAATCCCAAAATCTTTCGTACCAATCTTTTTGCTTATCTCCAGTCCGATTTGATGTAAATATTATGGATTTACCTTTAAAAATCATAATTTTCTATGAATCCATTAAATTGCTGGTTTAAATAATCACTTTCCCTATCATTAAGCAACTTATCTATTCCCGTAAAGCTTGTTGATGCTAAATCGGTAAAATCTGTAATCAAGTTTTAAGTCATCAAATGTTTTGTCTATTAACGAATTTCTTCGGCAAAGAGGTCTGTCCATTTTTTTAAATAAACCACATAAATCTTTACCTATTTCGAATTCCATCACCGCACAATCTACTATCACTGACGGTTTCTATATCAATTGAATCTTTATAAGTTCCTTTTCCCATGTCTTATCTACATGAAATCTATAAATCATTTTTACGAATCAATCAGCCGCATACTTACTGGAATTCCCTGAAATATCAAATCAGCAGAATCAATTTCATTTTTTAAAAAACTCATCTGATAGCATCTACAAGAGTACCCCTTTGTAAATCCAGTCAGTAAAATTGTCAACAATATTAAAGTCGTTTTCATAAGGTTGAGTGTCTTTTTGCTTGCAGGCAAAATCCCTATAGACGTCATTTCAATCTTCAATTCCGTATATATCGGTTATGTCTTTAACTATTTATTATTTCCGTTTCAAATTACTTTTATTCAATGAAATGGCAAAGCAAAGTGCTGTTTTGTTGTTTGTGTTTTGGGAGGGTTGGTTGGGTTTGGGAGAATTTAGGAAGTTAGGATCTACCAAGTCGGTCAATTGTTTTATCGAAAAGTTGTTCCTGTGAAAATAAATTTGTTCCAACCTTTTTACTTAATCCTTTTGTAACTCTTCATCTCCACTCCATGACTTTTCCTTTTGATATGTTCTGTCAAAGTAACAAATTCTGTATCATCTATGTCAACGCCTTCTGTCATAGATTTTGCTTTGTCAAAGGATTCCATAGAAATAAGTCTAATATTGATAAATCTTATTTATTTGTTATTAGCGTAATAACTCTATCTAGTTCATGGTCGGAATATTTGGAAATCTTTTTAATTTTGTCCTTTATGTCTTTCTATCTCAAAAACAATTGTTCGGTAGAATAAAATTAAGTCTGCTTTTTTAGCCGGTAAAAGTATCCGCAATTCTACTATTTGTATTTAATATTGCACTAAATGCAACATTGGTATCAACTATTCTCAATAGTCAAGTTGCTGTCTGGTTTTTCTCTTCAACGACCTTTTAATTGTTTTAACCAAATCGTCAACATCTTTTGAGAAGTTTTTGAATTTGGGTGCAATTCTTTATATTCAAACAAATCTGTTAAATCTGTAAGTCGTCCAAATTCATATTTTGGGAAACCTAAAGATTATTTTATTTGGGTTCTCTCAATAATCATAATTTAATTTTTTTTCAAATATACAATATTATATGTTATTTTTTTTAGTCAGTTAATACTTACTACTTTCCTTACTAAATCAACTGTTTTGTCCTGTAGTTATTAGCAATGTTACAATAAATTTATTTCACCTTCTAAAATTACTTTATTCATATTGAAATAAGCAAAGCAAAGTGCTGTTTTTTTGTTTGTGGTCTGGATGGCTGTGGTTTGGTCGAAAACTGATCATAAATCAGGCCAGATGCCTTGAATACTGAGACGAAGCGAGGACGCTTTGTCTAACGGGGTTGGGAATAACAGGCATTGTGCATAATTATTTCGCCAGTTTCACCTTTCTCCGGTTTAAGTATTCTTTAAATTCGGCAAAAGTCATTCCCTTTAGTTTCTTTTGCTATTTTCTTTATTTCCTGAAGAATTTAACTTTGTGTCAAATTCTTTTCTTCTGGAGTTCTGTTTATTATTCATTTGTTATGATTTCTCTAGGTGAACGAATGTGTTCATCTGTATGTATCCGTTTTTAATGTTTATTGCATTATATCCTCTAATTCTAAAACGTTTATAATATGCTTTTTCTAAAATCTAACTTATTAAATAGTCAACTTTATTTATTGTTGCATTCCAATATGCCTGCAATCGTCAATGCTTGTTCTCCTACTACTTTTCGTTGATATACCTTCGGCAAGTTGTTTATTTCTTCGGTACTTTACAAATTCTATATTGCTTGTAGCAAGACTCAAAAAATGGTTTTTACTTTTTCCGGTGCATTTTCAAGTTCATATTCGCAAAGATCAGAGTAAACACAGATTATTTCTCCGTTTTAACCATTTCAAGAGCAATCTGGTTTCATGTTGAAATTCAGCCGTCGAAAATTCCAAATCTAAAACAGAAGTGTCGAAGCATAATCTTGGCTTTCATGCAACAACATACTAGAATAATTTTTAACTTTTACTCATTGAAATACGTAAAGCAAAATGCTGTTTTTTGTTGTTTGTGCTTTTGGTTGGGTGGTTTGGTTTGGTTGATGGAAAATCTAAAACATTCCAGATGCCTTGAATACTGAGACGAAGCTAGACGCTTCGTATTAACGGGGGAAGGTAGAAAGACAGGATTTATAAGCTCAGTAATCGAAATTAAAAGTATACCGCTATTGCCCTCCATTACCTTCATCACTGAAATGAGATTTTAGTCTTTTCTGACATAACATTGCAAAATTTCATCCATATTGTTCGATTTTCCGGCGTTGGTCTTTCATTCCATATACTGATAATGGAAAATTCAATGGTTTCTGTACTTGCCCATATCTTCTCATGTTTATCTGGGGAGAATCTGAACTGGGTCGCCTCATCCTGTCCAACTTTATTGGTACGGTGTTCTCGGGCAAAACGGTTTTTCTTAAACGTACTAATTCCATTACTTCTTCAGAACCTGTTTTTAAAATTGCTCCATGAAAACTGAAGCCCTGTCGCAACAAATAGATTATCTTCAAGTGTGCATCCGGTAAGGAGTGTTTGTACCAATCAAACAATTTGGTCTTATTGTTACTTGATACATTCGATCTCCTCTAATTACTGCATTTTCAAGTATAATGCAATGATCGCCAATGGAAATTGACCCTCCGCTATTATCTGAGCTCCAAACATTATCCTAACATTCTTTCCAATTTTAACTTCTCCACAATCACCGCGTTTGGTGCTATAAAAGAAGTTGCATCAATTGTAGGTTCTTTATCTAGATGTTTTAATATCATAAAAAAAGTTAATTTTCAAAATAATATTTATTTATTTCTGTTTGGTTTTATTCATACTGTCGTCCGTTATTTCTCGGATTTTTTAAGTCAATCCAAAATACATGAACTTTTTCGGTTTGTTCAATTTGTCCATTTTTGTTTTCATCTAATTGTGCAAAAACAGATGAAATCATTAGCACAATCATATTCAGAACTAATTACAGAATAGCCTGACGGAACAAGATTCTGCTTGTTGGAAATCCATCTAAATCAAAGACATAGAAACGTCTCAAATCGTTCTGGCTTATAAATCCATCTTTATTAGAGTCCTCGTCATAGGCGGAAATCATATAATAATTTCTTTAACTGAATGTTAAATAATGTATCGTGAGAAAAGCTGGGAAATACAGTGTTTTTATAAGTACCGTTTTCGCAAATAGCAATTTTTGTGTTTGTGTCTTTACATTTTCAATGATACATTAAAAAATTAAATCCATATACGGCTTTGCAATCCGCATGAAATTATAATTCCATTGGTTGCCTTCTGTCTCTGTCCTAATTCAGTATAATTACTGTAAAAATTATTATTGCCGGTATAATAGCTCCCTCGCTTATATTATAATTTAATTTGTAAATCGTGGTTAACCGATATTCGGGAAAAGCAGTAAGTAAAACACTAGTTGGACGGGTCAAAATTTTATTTGAATCTTGAGTAATTGCTTAAATTTCAATATCATCTGTAACCACAGAATCAGTACTTAATGAAAACCAGACTCAGTATTTTATTTTTCGAACAACTAATAAAAGTAATTAATAGAATGGAGATTGCGAATAAACGAAAAGTTATCATAATTAAATATTTATCAATTTTTTATAATTGTTTGTTTGGTCAGATTTCAGGCAAATAATGCAATCAGAAATTTCATATAAAACCTTACAAATTAAATCATATTTTTTTGTATTTATGAGGTCCTCAACAAAAATTTTATTTACAGAACGACAACTAAAATTCATTTTTTTCAACATATTTAAACCCTCGTCCCAAATTCCATATCCGAAGATGAGTTTAGATGTCCGGCATTACCGATAAAAATGAGTTTGGCCTACCCCAGTTTTCGGCAAAGGTTTGAGTTTTTCTACAGAAGCCCAATTGTCATTAGTACTGGCAACAAGTATTGATGGGAAGGGTAATTTAAAATAGGTATTGGTGGTAAAGCTTCTTGAATCCGAAATCTTACATGGATTCTCAACACATGTGAGGTAAATAATCAAAGTCTCTTTATTTTAGTTTTATATCGCAGCGCCCAGTGTGCTATGGCTATACCACCAAGACTGTGAGCTACTAAAATAACGGTTTCCGGGTTTATATTGACTTATGGTTTTGTTTTTATGTTTTCTACCTAATCGTTACTAAATAGGACCGTCCCAACTTTTTGTTGAATTCCTAATGCAGGGTAAAAGTTTCTCTTCAAAATATGTTTGCCAATGCTCTGATTCTGAATTTCCATATCCGGGTATGATTAGATAATTTGTTTCCATTTTTTTTTATTGTAAAATTAGGAAAACTCAAACCACATTTTATAATCTCAATTGAAATAATTATTAAATATTAATTTTAGTATGGTTTATTGCATTGGGTAGTTTTTTCGAGGAAAGTATCATACAAATAATCTATACCAGAATCTTCTATTTCATATATATTGGTTTAGTAATCAGCGGTTTGTTTTATGCTTTAATAATAATTTAAGGACCATATAACTTTAGTAATTTTGTTTATTTGTCATTGTGCAATTAAATTAGGAAGGGTTGTCTTTACAATTAAGAACTATTGTAAACAAGCTTCCTGCTCCAAATTCACTTTCAACATAAATTTTTCCTCTTTGAGCTTCTATAAATTCTTTGCTGATTGCTAATCCCAGTCCGGAACCTTCCTTTTGTGTGCCTGGCACGGTAAAATATCGGTCAAATATTCGATTTAAATATTGTGATTCAATGCCACGTCCGAAACCTTAATTTTTAGTTTTACAATATTCTCCATTTTTGAAGCTAAAATTTCAATTTTAGAATTACTATTAGAATAGTGAATAGCATTTGAAATAATATTTGTTAAAACCCAAGCTGTTTTTTTCTTTATCAGCAATACCTTTGGTAAATCTTGAAGGAAAATCAATTTCAAAAGCAATATTTTTTTGATTTGCTACAGATTTATTAGTATTTAAGGCATATTTTAAAATATCTTTTAGATTAACAGGCATTATATTCAATTGAATATTACCAGTTTCTACTTGAGCCAAATTCAAAAGTTCTGAAATTATTTTTAATAGATTATTAGCATCTTCTTCACAACTTTTTATTAATTCATATTGTTCCGAATTAAGTGTTCCTGTCTTTTCATTTTCAAGTAATTGTAAACTAAATTTTAATGCAGAAACAGGTGTTTTTAACTCATGCGAAACTGTGGCTATAAAATTAGTTTTTGCCAAATCTAGCTCCATATATTTAGTTACATTTTTAAGAATCACAACATAGCCCATTAAATGCTTTTTGTGTCATTTTGATGAGATAGTGAAATTTCTTGAATCTCTTTTTCATAGTATATTTTCTTTTCCATGCAATTCAAAATGGATTTTTGCATTAGGATCGGTATTTGAATTAATTGTCAAATTGATAGAATCATCAATAATGATTTGACTTATTAAATCATTTTCAGATGCAATTTCAAATATATTAGCACCCATTATTTCAAGATAATTCAAGCCGGAAATAGTTAGAAATTCATCATTTACTAAATTGATCTTCATTGCTTTATCAAAGCCTATGATTGGGTATTGCAATTTATTTAGTAGTGTTTCCGTTATTTTTTTTTCAGTAAGTAGTTTTGCAACATTACTTTTATTGTATTCCTCCAGTTTGCTTGCCATTGTATTGAACGAAATAGCCAATTCTCCAAGTTCACTATGCCCCTCGAAATTTACTCTTTGAGAATAATCATTAGCAGCAATTTTTTTAATGCTGTCAATTAATTCTCTAATAGGATTAAAAATATTTCCGGGCAATGTAAGGAAAAGGATAAGTGCTATAATGAAACAAATTAAGCTTCATTGCACTGATTAAGAAAATTGACTTATGAGCAGTTTTTTGCAAAACTATTTTTGATTCTATAGATTTTAAATTACTGTTCATTATATCAAACAGAATTACTTGCATATTGGTAATAGCAACTTCATCTGTTGTTTTTTTTTGAGTAAATTATAATTAAAAGAAAGCTTATCTCTAAGTTCATTTTCGCCAATCTCAGTTATGTTTTCTTTTTGTTTTATGAGATTTATTTCAAAGGTGTTTATTGCTTCATTATTATTTTTAATTTCTGATAATGCTTTCAGCATATTTCTAGAATAACCTATTGTTTCTTTGTTATCTTTAATAATATTTTCGGAAGCTGATGATAACAAATTTATTTGGTTTATACTGAATAAAGCTAATAGAATAATTAAACTAAATAGCAAACCAATACCCAAGATAAGTTTTGTTTTAATTTTCATATCATATATTATTCATTTTACAAAGATACTTTTTGAAAGAATGAAATAGAAAAAACTATACAACAGTAGGTTTTGTTCCTAAGAAAACTGTTCTGAACAAAAATAAGAATTGGAATAATTTCCAACCTGCTCTGCCCACATTTGAATTATGTATGTAACTTCAAGAACTGGAGACATTTCCGGATTGGTAATACCACACGATAATCCAA
Source organism: Bacteroidales bacterium (assembly GCA_016714605.1). GTDB lineage: Bacteria > Bacteroidota > Bacteroidia > Bacteroidales > UBA1715 > JADKDL01. The sequence continues at coordinate 19,354 of JADKDL010000047.1, forward strand.
CAGTGCCTAAAGTAGAGGATGATTCAAAAGTGCATCTTTTAATGTAAATCCAGAATTCATATAATAGTAAGTTATAAAAGTTCCAACAATTAAAATAATTAAATATATGAATACAAAAAGTTGCCACTTTCGCTAATTCACGATTCATTTCATCGGGCAACATTCGTTTTTCGTTAAATTTACAATTTTAATTGAATTGTCGGAGTAAAAGTATCCGTTTATATGCCAAAAAGTCCTTTAAAAAGCAGTAAAACCTAATTATCTTTATACCTCCAACAGTAGCCCCTGCTGCTCCCACCAATAATCATTGCTGAGACAACAATAAACAACACAGACAAAACCACTCCAAGCATGAATATCACAAGTTTGCCATCCTGTAGTTGTAAGTGCACTAATAAATTGAAAAATTCCTTACGAAAAGGTTCTGTTACAATGCCTGATTTCAAAAGTATAAAGGAGAGTGTTATACTACCAAAAATGATAAAAGAATGATTGACCTTGTTTGTAAATTTTCCAAAACTGACTTAATTGTTTATCATGTAAGACTTTAAAGAAAATGGTAAAGACAAAGTCCCATTATCATAGGCAATAAATATAACATATCCATTGCTTTAGAATTATAACTAGCTATACTGCTTTCAAGTGTACTAAATCCACCAGTTGACTGACCCACATTGCGTGATTAATTGAATCAAAAATATTCTCGGTTATACTGTATTCAGGCAAAATTATATATGTTCCAATTACTAGATAAATAAAACTAAAAAGTGTAATTCCAATATATACTTTCCAAATAGAACGAGTAGTCTGTATAATAGTAGGATGTAAACGTTCGCCGGTAGATTCGGCTCCATATAACATATAAGCAATTTTTCCATTAGACTGACCTAATATTGCTAAAGACAGAACAATAAAACCAGCTCCCCCCAATAGTTGAATATATGACCTATAAAATAATACAGACCTTTTCCTATAGTAGGTACGTGTAATGCCATGCTTAATCCAGTAGTCGTAAAACCACTCATGCTTTCAAAAATAGCATGCAAAGGATTCTTGAAATAGAAAATACTTGATTGATATTCTGCAACAGCAGGAACGTATTTTTGTGCAACTTCATCCGGAGTAATATAGGCAATTATTACAAAAGGTATTGCTCCCATTATAGCAATAGATAACCACCCCAAAGCCGCAATTATAAGTGCATGTCGGTTTAAAGGAACAGATGTTATTTTTATTATCTTTTGTAAAAAAAAATCCAATCAAATAGCAAATTAGTCCTGAAAAATATAAATCCTATAGCAGAATAAATTAGAATAAATTAAAGATACCAGTATAGGGACTATCATTGTATAACCCAAGATAATAAGTAGTTCTCCTATTTGTCTTAATATCATTTTTAACGTGTCAAACTTTGAATGTAGTATTAAATTCATTGCGATATAGTTTTAATCATTATTAGTTAAAAAAAGATATTACTTCCTTAATGCTTTGCGGCATTGAAAACACAAAAACTGTGTCATTTGCCTTTAGTTCAAAATTTCCAAGAGCTATATATCCTTTTCCATTTCTAATAACGCTGCTTATTATTGCATTTTCCGGGAAATTGATTTCTTTAATAGGTCTATTGATTATTTTGGAGTTCTTTTTAACTATAAATTCCTTAATTTCCGCATCTATTCCATGGAGCTGAGTAAGAACTCTATCTTTTAGTATATGGCGAAATACAAAATTTGCTGCTGACATTTTTTTATTAATTA
>JADKDL010000048.1 GCA_016714605.1 Bacteroidales bacterium
GGTCATCTCTTCTTGTATTTTTTTGGCAATATCAAAAGATAACTCTTCAACCTTTTTATCGCTTACTTTTTCACTTCCAACAATAACTCTTAATTCTCTACCTGCTTGAATTGCATATGTTTTCAAAACGCCAGGGTAAGACAATGCAAGTGTTTCAAGATCTTTAAGCCTTTTTATATATGACTCAACAACTTCTCTTCTAGCACCTGGTCTAGCACCAGAAAGCGCATCGCATACTTGTACAATCGGAGCTATTAACGTTGTCATTTCAACTTCATCATGGTGAGAACCTATTGCATTAGATACATCTGGCTTTTCTTTGTATCTTTCTGCTAATTTCATACCTAAAAGAGCATGAGGTAATTCCTCGCCTTCTTCCTCAGCCACTTTACCAATATCATGAAGTAAACCTGCACGTTTGGCAGCTTTAACATTTAATCCTAACTCTGTAGCCATTATAGCACAAAGTTTTGCTGTTTCTTTTGAGTGTTGAAGTAGATTTTGTCCGTATGAAGAACGATACTTCATTTTACCAACTAAACGAATTAATTCCGGATGTAAACCATGTATACCTAAATCTATCGCAACTCTTTTACCAGTTTCAATTATTTCTTCCTCAACTTGTTTTACGAGTTTTTTCAACAACTTCTTCAATTCTAGCCAGGTGGATTCTACCATCGGTAACTAATTGATGTAATGCAAGTCTTGCTATTTCTCTTCTCATTGGATCAAAACCTGATAATATAATTGCCTTCTGGTGTATCATCAACAATAATTTCTATTCCTGTTGCTGCTTCTAAAGCTCTAATATTTCTACCTTCTCTACCAATTATTCTTCCTTTAACCTCTTCATTGTCAATATTAAACACAGACACCGAGTTTTCCACAACATGTTCAGTAGCAGTTCGTTGAATTGTTTGAATTACAATTTTCTTAGCCTCTTTATTTGCTGTCATTTTAGCTTCATCCATAATTTCGTTTATGTATGACATAGCTTCTGTTTTAGCTTCTGCTTTAAGAGACTCAATAAGTTGTTCTTTAGCATCTTCTGCCGATAATCCGGAGATTGTCTCTAATTGTTCGATTTGTTGCTTTTGCATACGTTCCACCTCTTGAGATTTTCTCTCGAAAAGCTCCATTTGAGAAGTTACCGTTTCTTTCAATGTATCGGCTTCTTTTTTAGCTCGTTGCAGTTCTTCTGTTTTCTGATTTATAGCTCCTTCTTTTTGTTTAATTCTGTTTTCTGCCTGAGAAATTTTAGAATTTTGCTCATTCACATACTTCTCATGCTCCGATTTCAATTGTAAATACTTCTCTTTAGCTTGAAGCATTTTCTCTTTTTTAATTACCTCTGATTCTGCCTCAGCCTCTTTGATTAATTGAGAGCTTTCACCCCCAAAAACCACCTCCATAGGAAAAAAGAGAGGACTGCCCCTCCAATAAATGCTCCTATGATTGATAAAAAATTATACTTGTTTGTTCATTATTTATATTTAGTGATTAATTAATGCCTAACAAAAATGCCCCGCCTTAGTAACCTTAATAAGTTGAAAACCCGTGTACGACATGGGCTTTAAGATACTATTCATTTTTGTCGTCCACTGTCTAATTAAAATTAGAATCTAAAAGATTGAGGCCTGACATAGACAAATTAAGTTGTTCTCCAATTTGTTTATAATGTTGAGTTTTCAGAACGATTAAGGAACTAAAACGGGCAAAAAGTTTTATAAAGAAAAACACAATAAAAACGCTTTTTACTGCTGAGTTTAACAAATTCATCTAAATCTTCACATATTGTCTCTACTTGTTTGAGCAAAGCATCTGAACTATTTTGTTGTTCATACTCCATCAATTTGCTACAATTGCAACGATGCCATAGCCAACAAATCTTGATTATCTTTGTCAGCATACTTACTCTTAAATTTCAAAACAATATCATTTATTCTTTTTGCAGCTTCTCTAAGCTTTTCTTCATCATTCCATTCAATTCTCAAAGGATAGAAACGATCCAAAACTTTAAGTTTAATAGCTAATTTATCTTCCATTTTATTAACAATTTAAAAGAGCTATACACTTATCAATTTCTTTTACCAAACCATCAATCTTTTCCCGAGCTGCTACATTCGATTCTGCCGTGCCTGTAACAGCACTGCAAATTGCAAACTTTTAATTTCTTTTCCAAATCCGCAATCTGAATCAATTGTTCTTCATTCCTTCGAGACAATTCTATCTTTTCTTCTAATAATCTTTTCCTTTTTCGAAATCGTCTTCAAATAAAGATTCTTTAAATCAGTTATCTTTCCTTTTTAAAGCTTCTATAATTTCAAACGACTCTTCATTCATACTTAAACTCTTAATTAAGACAAATTTAATACAGCTTACTGGCTAATTAAAACAAATAACTTTTACTTATTTGTTTTAATTATTATTCTAAACTCTAATTATTCCTAAATTTGAATATATAAAGTAAAATATTCAAAATATGGAGAAATTAATAAACCTGATAAATTAATTCTATACAATTGGTGAAATTGCTGATATGTTCGGGGTTAATACATCTCTTATAAGATTTTGGGAAAAAATTTGATATTATTAAACCGAAAAAAAATTTAAAGGTAATAGAAAATTCACTGCAAAGATATCAGTAATATTAAGCTCATTTATCATTTAGTTAAAGAGCAAGGTTTGACGCTGAAAGGTGCTCAAAAAATTGATTGAAAATAAAGACGGTTCTGAAAAAAATCTTGAAATTATTGAAAAATTAAATGGCATAAATCAGTTCTTTTAGATATTAAAGAACAGCTGTAAGCTTTCTTAAATAGAATGACGAAACAGAAACAATAATTAACCAATGTTTCTGTTTCGTCATTTTTTATTTTATATTTTTTAGGAAGCTAATAATGTATTTTGAAGTAGCGATACAATGGTCATAGGCCTACCCTCTGCTCCAGGAACTGGTGTAATATAACTACATAGTGGTGCTACTTCATCAAAGTTCACGTCTCTTTTAGTCTCCAGCCTGCTTTTGTTTCTGGCGCATCTACTCTTGTTGTACCTACATCAATGACTACTGCTCCTGTTTTTACCATGTCTTTTTTTACAAAACCAGCGAACCAATTGCTGCAATCAAAATATCAGCTTGCTTACATATTTCATTAAGGTTTTCGGTTCTACTATGAGCTACAGTAACAGTGCAATCTAAGCCTTTTTGCGACAAAAGAATACTTACCGGCCGTCCTACTATATTACTTCGACCTAGAACAACGCAGTGCTTTCCTTTAGTTTCAATTTTATATCGTTTCAACAATTCTACGATACCTTTGGGTGTAGCTGATACAAAAGCCGATAGTCCTATTGACATTTTACCGAAATTTACAGGATGAAATCCATCAACATCTTTATCTGGCGAAATTGCCTCTAATACTTTTGCTCTGATATATGCTTTGGCAATGGTAGTTGAACTATAAACCCATCAATATCAGCATTTTCATTTAACTCTTAACCGTGTTTAATAATTTTTCTTCAGAAATAGAATCATCAAAAAAGAAGTGTTGAGAGTAAATCCAATTGTTCTACAAGCTTTCACTTTGTGATTTACGTATGTTACACTACCTCCGTCTGTCCACTAAAAACTATCAAATGTGGCTTCTTACCACCTTTTGCTACTATTTGTTTTAACTTGCTCTGCTATTTCAGTTTTAATCTGCTCGATACTTTTTCCCGTCAATCAATTCCATAGGTACACTTCTTGAACTTTAATATTATAAAAATTAGTTACGCATTTTCATATTGCTCATCATTCTAGCCATATTCTTGCCGCCGCTCATCATTTTCATCATTTTCTTTGTTTCTGTAAACTGCTTTAATAGCTGATTTACATCTTGCATGGTAGTTCCACTGCCGTCGGCAATTCTTTTCTTCTGGTTCCGTTTATTAATTCCGGATTTTCTTTTCGAGGAGTCATTGAATAAATAATGGCTTCTTCAATACTTTTGAATGCATCATCGTCAATATCAATGCGTTTTTAAGTGCTTTACCACCGCACAAGGTATCATTGAAGCCAAATCTTTAAGATTACCCATCTTTTTGATTTGTTGTATTTGAGAAAATAAAGTCATTAAATTGAATTGATTTTTCGCAATTTTCTTTGTAATTTCCTAAGCCTCTTCACATCATATTGCTCTGAGCTCTTTCTACGAGCGATACAATATCACCCATACCAAGAATCCGGTCGGCCATCCTTTCGGGTGAAATACATCAAGGGCATCTGAGTTTCTCACCGGTACCAGCATTTAATTGGTTTGTTTACCACCAGATCCAACTGATAATGCTGCTCCACCCCCTTGTATCACCATCGAGTTTTATAGCTCACTCCATCAAAATTGACGATCGTTAAATTCTTTTTAACGTATTTACCCGCATCTTGTCCGGTCATTGAATCTACAACAAAAAGAATTTGATGGATTTAATGCATCTTTGATGTTGGTTATTTCCTTCATCATTTGCTCGTCATCGGCCAATCGACCTGCTGTATCTACAATAAGTACATATTATTCAACTTTGCTTGTTTAAGTGCTGCAAGTGCAATTTTTACAGGATGCCTTTGCTCTCGAGGTCTGCAAATACGGGTACGTTTATTTGTTCTCCTAAAACTTTCAACTGATCAATAGCTGCAGGTCCTGTAAATAGCTTGAAGCCGCTAATAAAGAAGGATTCTTTCCACGTTTGCTTTTGACCAGTTTTGTTAGTTACCACATTTATAGTAGTTTTCCTGATCCTTGCAAACCTGCCATTAGTATTACTGCCGGACCTCCCCTTTAAATTAATATCTACATTGGTCTTCCCCATCAATTCCAGCTAATTCATCATGAACTAAGCCAACCTCATCCGGCCAAGTTTAATACCATCCCTCCATTCTGCCCCTGAGCTTTTCTTTTTGAGTCTCTGTAAATGTTTTGGCAGATTTAAAATTCACATCGGCATCAAGCAAAGCACGTCTAACTTCTTTCAATGTTTCGCAACATTTATCTCTGTTATTTTCCCCTCACCTTTTAATAATTTGAAGACAACTCTAAAATCTCTCTGATAAATTTTCAAACATATTTTAATTTCCTTTAATACTCTATTTTTGTGAGAGGCCAAAATTCGTAAAATGAATTGACTAATAAAAATTTATTTTAATTTATAGCAACGAATATTTCCAAAGAAGTTGTAATTTCTAATATTTTTAAGCCTACTAACAATTCAAAAAAAACTCTGATTATTCTTTTTCCATCTTAAAAGTAAAATGCTTTTGAGAAAAATAACTAAATAATATTGCTATTACCGTTGTAAGCATTTTTGATGGAGTTGGATAAATTCCGATATATTCTACAAAAACTTTAAGAATACATAATTTATTAAAATATACTGATAAATACAGTCATTCCATATCGTAATAGTTGAATTCTTTTTTTAAGATATGAGCCGCGGAAAACTTATGGATTTGCAAAAGAAACCTATTGGAAAAGGATTATTGAAAATGATAGAAAAAGCAGCAATATGCGGACTAAACACATAAATGCCTATATCAAAATTCTGTTTTCTAATACAAAATTATAAAATATAAAATAAGTATTATATCTAAAGTGGTATTAGCTCCTCCTGTGGCAGCATACTTAAACGTTTGCTCAGGGAATAAATTTTCTAAAAGAGTAAATAAAAAAATGAATTAATTTTCAGCCTGCATCTGCTACAAATTGTAAAAATTTCATATCCTATTATTTAAAATGAATATTTTATTCTTTGTTTTTTATTGGAGCTACTATAATTATTTGTTTTCCGCAATGCGGACAAACATATATTCCACAGCCTAAACAACTAAAACAATTAGAACAATTTCTGTTATTTTTATCTTTCTAAAATAATCTTTGCAATGTTCACATTTATCAATGCCATAAATAAACGTTGCCCCGTACTATTAATTAATTATGTATATATTGAAAACACGCTCCATTCGTTCTGTAAATTTATAAAACCTTCTCGAAAATCAAACTCCGCACAAATATAAAATTCTACATTAGAAATAGATAATCCAAGCCATGAATAAAAAATATGAAAATAACCAAACCCATTCTTAATTAGATTTTAATTATAAAATTTCAATTCTTATTATTCAAACATTTCAATTATATTTGAAAACGATTCATAGGTTTTACTAAATTCACACCAAGAATCTGAAAGTAAAGGTTTTACTATCTGATATTCAATACTTTATTTTATTATTCAGTTTTGTAAATTCCTTATACATTCTTAATATTTTACATAATCGTAAGAGAAAAAAAAAATGGAGAAAATATTTTCTTGTATTGATGCTCCAAATCTCATTTAATAAAGGGAAAAATATTTTTGAAGACAGCCAGTTTTTTACTTTTAATTCACTCACATGCTAAAAGAAATCCAAAAAAATATTTGCCTTTTAAACAACAACGCAGGAAACAAGAAATAATAGATTACACTACAGACAAAGTTCTTACAGGAGCTTTATAAGATAAATCAATATTATTACTTTAATAGTGAAGATAAAGTCAATTTAAGATTCATTTTATTCTAATTTACTTAAATCAATATTAAGTAAAAGAAATACAAGGATAGATATATTGACAAAAAAAAACATCAAGAAACATTAAAATCGTGGTTGCATTTGAGTAACCCATTTGCCGAAAAAAACTATATTAACACAAAAAGAATGTAAAACCAGTTGCATGTTCTGAATACGGCGCACTTTTACAATTGAAAATTCTAAATATTAATCTTAATGCTATTACAGAACCAGTTTTGGATATTGGTTGTGGAAAACAAGGAATTTTAGTTAAATTCTTAAATAAAAATGGCATAAAACTATTGGTATTGATCGATTTATATCAAAAAAAGAAAATATTATAGATGTAGATTGGCTAGAATACGAATATGGTACTAGTAAATGAGAACAATTATAAGTCATCTCGGATTTTCAAATCACTTTATACACACCATAACCTGAGAGTAGATGGCAATTACCAAAAATATGGAGAAACATATATGAACATACTGCAATCGTTAAAAAGATGGTAGTTTTTCATTATGCTCCTGAGTTACCTTTATAGAATTATACTTACCTAAATTTCAATTTATAAAAACATCATTGCCAATAGAAGGTTCTGATTTGAGAAACATCAGTAATAAAAAAAAATAATATAAAATCTTCCATACATATAACGTTTATGAAAATATTTTGCAAAAAATAATTTTTTTCGTAGGAATTGCAGGTACAGGAATGAGTGCTCAATATTTAGAGAGCTTGAGCAAGAATATATCAGGCTCTGATAGAATTTTTGTAAATGAAAATAAACTTCCAATACAAAACGGATTAGAAAGATATAGGAATTACCTGTTTTTTCAAGATGTTTCAGGAATATCTTCACAAACAGAGGTTCTCGTTGTCTCTACAGCTATTGAAAACACTAATCCGGAAGATGAAAAAGCTTTAGAA
>JADKDL010000049.1 GCA_016714605.1 Bacteroidales bacterium
TAGATACATCTGGGCTTTCCTTTGTATCTTTCTGCTATTTCTCATACCTCATGAGCATGTGAGGTAATTTCTCGCCTTCTTCCCTCAGCCACTTTTACCAATATCATGAAGCAAACCTGCACGTTTGGCAGCTTTAACATTTAATCCTACACCTTGTAGCTATTATAGTACAAAGTTTTGCTGTTTCTTTTGAGTGTTGAAGTAGATTTTGTCCGTATGAAAGAACGATATTTCATTTCTACCAACTAAACGAATTAATTCCGGATGTAAACCATGTATACCTAAATCTATCGCAACTCTTTTACCAGTTTCAATTATTTCTTCCTCAACTTGTTTACGAGTTTTTTCAACAACTTCTTCAATTCTAGCCGGGTGAATTCTACCATCGGTAACTAATTGATGTAATGCAAGTCTTGCTATTTCTCTTCTCATTGGATCAAAACTGATATTGGTATTCGTTTGGTGTATCAACAATAATTTCTATTCCTGTTGTTACTTTAAGGAGATTGTCTCTAATTGTTCGATTTGTTGCTTTTGCATACGTTCCACCTCTTGAGATTTTCTCTCGAAAAGCTCCATTTGAGAAGTTACCGTTTCTTTCAATGTATCGGCTTCTTTTTTAGCTCGTTGCAGTTCTTCTGTTTTCTGATTTATAGCTCCTTCTTTTTTGTTTATTCTGTTTTCTGCCAGAGAAATTTTAGAATTTTGCTCATGCACATACTTCTCATGCTCCGATTTCAATTGTAAATACTTCTCTTAAGCTTGAAGCATTTTCTCTTTTTTAATTACCTCTGATTCTGCCTCAGCCTCTTTGATTAATTGAGAGCTTTTCACCCCCAAAAACCACCTCCATAGGAAAAAAGAGAGGACTGCCCCTCCAATAAATGCTCCTATGATTGATAAAATTATACTTGTTTGTTCCATTATTTATATTTAGTGATTAATTAATGCAAATAAAAATGCCCGCCTAGTAACCTTAATAAGTTGAAAACCCGTGTACGACATGGGCTTGAAGATACTATTCGTTTTTGTCGTCCACTGTCTAATTAAAATTAGAATCTAAAAGATTGAGGCCTGACATAGACAAATTAAGTTGTTCTCCAATTTGTTTATAATGTTGAGTTTTCAGAACGATTAAGGAACTAAAACGGGCAAAATTTTTATAAAGAAAAACACAATAAAAACGCTTTTTTACTGCTGAGTTTTAACAAATTCATCTAAATCTTCACATATTGTCTCTACTTGTTTGAGCAAAGCATCTGAACTATTTTGTTGTTCATACTCCATCAGTTTTGCTACAAATTGCAACGATGCCATAGCCAACAAATCTTGATTATCTTTGTCAGCATACTTACCCTTAAATTTCAAAACAATATCATTTATTCTTTTTGCAGCTTCTCTAAGCTTTTTCCATCATTCCATTCAATTCTCAAAGGATAGAAACGATCCAAAACTTTAAGTTTAATAGCTAATTTATCTTCCATTTTATTAACAATTTAAAAGAGCTATACACTTATCAATTTCTTTACCAAACCATCAATCTTTCTCGAGCTGCTACATTCGATTCTGCCGTGCCTGTAACAGCTTGTGCAAATTGCAAACTTTTATATTTCTTTTCCAAATCCGCAATCTGAATCAATTGTTCTTCATTCCTTCGAGACAATTCTATCTTTTCTTGTAATAATCTTTCCTTTTCCGAAATCGTCTTCAAATAAAGATTCTTTAAATCAGTTATCTTTCCTTTTAAAACTTCTATAATTTCAAACGACTCTTCATTCATACTTGAACTCTTAATTAAGACAAATTTAATACAGCTTACTAAAAAAACAATTAAAACAAATAACTTTTTTACTTATTTGTTTTAATTATTATTCTAAACTTCTAATTATTACCTAAATTTGAATATATAAAAGTCAAAAATATTCAAAATATGGAGGAAATTAATAAACCTGATAAATTATTCTATACAATTGGTGAAATTGCTGATATGTTCGGGGTTAATACATCTCTTATAAGATTTTGGGAAAAAAGAATTTGATATTATTAAACCGAAAAAAAATTTAAAAGGTAATAGAAAATTCACTGCAAAAGATATCAGTAATATTAAGCTCATTTATCATTTAGTTAAAGAGCAAGGTTTGACGCTGAAAGGTGCTCAAAAAAAATTGATTGAAAATAAAGACGGTTCTGAAAAAAATCTTGAAATTATTGAAAAATTAAATGGCATTAAATCGGTTCTTTTAGATATTAAAGAACAGCTGTAAGCTTTCTTAAATAGAATGACGAAACAGAAACAATAATTAACCAATGTTTCTGTTTCGTCATTTTTTATTTTATACTTTTTTGCGAAGCTAATAATGTATTTTGAAGTAGCGATACAATGGTCATAGGCCCAACACCTCCAGGAACTGGTGTAATATAACTACATAGTGGTGCTACTTCATCAAAGTTCACATCTCCTTTTAGTCTCCAGCCTGCTTTTGTTTCTGGCGCATCTACTCTTGTTGTACCTACATCAATGACTACTGCTCCTGTTTTTACCATGTCTTTTTTTACAAAACCGGGCGAACCAATTGCTGCAATCAAAATATCGGCTTGCTTACATATTTCATTAAGGTTTTCGGTTCTACTATGAGCTACAGTAACAGTGCAATCTAAGCCTTTTTGCGACAAAAGAATACTTACCGGCCGTCCTACTATATTACTTCGACCTAGAACAACGCAGTGCTTTCCTTTAGTTTCAATTTTATATCGTTTCAACAATTCTACGATACCTTTGGGTGTAGCTGATACAAAAGCCGATAGTCCTATTGACATTTTACCGAAATTTACAGGATGAAATCCATCAACATCTTTATCTGGCGAAATTGCTTCTAATACTTTTTGCTCTGATATATGCTTTGGCAATGGTAGTTGAACTATAAACCCATCAATATCAGCATTTTCATTTAACTCCTTAACCGTGTTTAATAATTTTTCTTCAGAAATAGAATCATCAAAATTTAGAAGTGTTGAGGTAAATCCAACTTGTTCACAAGCTTTCACTTTGTGATTTACGTATGTTACACTACCTCCGTCTGTACCTACTAAAACTGCTGCCAAATGTGGCTTCTTACCACCTTTTGCTACTATTTGTTTAACTTGCTCTGCTATTTCAGTTTTAATCTGCTCTGATACTTTTTTCCCGTCAATCAATTCCATAGGTACACTTCTTGAACTTTAATATTATAAAAATTAGTTAGGCATTTTCATATTGCTCATCATTCTAGCCATATTCTTGCCACCGCTCATCATTTTCATCATTTTCTTTGTTTCTGTAAACTGCTTTAATAGCTGATTTACATCTTGTATGGTAGTTCCACTGCCGTCGGCAATTCTTTTTCTTCTGGTTCCGTTTATTAATTCCGGATTTTCTCTTTCGAGGGGAGTCATTGAATAAATAATGGCTTCAATACTTTTGAATGCATCATCGTCAATATCAATGTTTTTAAGTGCTTTACCAACTCCAGGTATCATTGAAGCCAAATCTTTAAGATTACCCATCTTTTTGATTTGTTGTATTTGAGAAATAAAGTCATTAAAATTGAATTGATTTTTCGCAATTTTCTTTTGTAATTTCCTAGCCTCTTCAACATCATATTGCTCCTGAGCTCTTTCTACGAGCGATACAATATCACCCATACCAAGAATCCGGTCGGCCATCCTTTCGGGGTGAAATACATCAAGGGCATCGAGTTTCTCACCGGTACCAACAAATTTAATTGGTTTGTTTACCACCGATCTAATTGATAATGCTGCTCCACCCCTTGTATCACCATCGAGTTTTGTAAGCACAACACCATCAAAATTTAGACGATCGTTAAATTCTTTTGCTGTATTTACCGCATCTTGTCCGGTCATTGAATCTACAACAAAAAGAATTTCTGATGGATTTAATGCATCTTTGATGTTGGTTATTTCCTTCATCATTTGCTCGTCAATAGCCAATCGACCTGCTGTATCTACAATAAGTACATCATGACCATTCAACTTTGCTTGTTTAAGTGCTGCAAGTGCAATTTTTACAGGATCTTTGCTCTCGAGGTCTGCAAATACGGGTACGTTTATTTGTTCTCCTAAAACTTTCAACTGATCAATAGCTGCAGGTCTATATACGTCGCAGGCCGCTAATAAAGGATTCTTTCCACGTTTGCTTTTGAGCAGTTTTGCCAATTTACCCGACATGGTAGTTTTTCCTGATCCTTGCAAACCTGCCATTAGTATTACTGCCGGACTACCCTTTAAATTAATATCTACATTGGTCCTCCCCATCAATTCAGCTAATTCATCATGAACTAGCTTAACCATCATCTGACCGGGTTTTAATGCCGAAAGTACATTCTGCCCGAGAGCTTTTTCTTTTACAGTCTCTGTAAATGTTTTGGCAGTTTTAAAATTCACATCGGCATCAAGCAAAGCACGTCTAACTTCTTTCAATGTTTCGGCAACATTTATCTCTGTTATTTTCCCCTCACCTTTTAATAATTTGAGAGAACGCTCTAATCTCTCTGATAAATTTTCAAACATATTTTAATTTCCTTTAATACTCTATTTTTTATGAAATGCAAAATTCGTAAAATGAATTGACTAATAAAAATTTATTTTAATTTATAGCAACGAATATTTCCAAAAGTTTAATTTCTAATATTTTTAAGCCTACTAACAATTCAAAAAAACTCTGATTATTCTTTTTCCATCTTAAAAGTAAAATGCTTTTGAGAAAAATAACTAAATAATATTGCTATTACCGTTGTAAGCATTTTTGATGGAGTTGGATAAATTCCGATATATTCTACAAAAAACTTTAAGAATACATAATTTATTAAAATACTGATAAATACAGTCATTCCATATCGTAATAGTTGAATTCTTTTTTTAAGATATGAACCTGGAAAACTTATAAATTTTGCAAAAAAGAAACCTATTGGAAAAGTTATTGAAAATGATAGAAAAAAAGCAGCAATATGCGGACTAAACACATAAATGCCTATATCAAAATTCTGTTTTTCTAATACAAAATTATAAAATATAAAATAGAGTATTATATCTAAAGTGGTATTAGCTCCTCCTGTGGCAGCATACTTAAACGTTTGCTCAGGAATAAATTTTCTAAAAGGTAAATAAAAAAAATGAATTAATTTTTCAATACCATCTGCTACAAATTGTAAAAATTTCATATCCTATTTAAAATGAATATTTTATTCTTTGTTTTTTTGTGGAGCTACTATAATTATTTGTTTTCCGCAATGCGGACAAACATATATTTCACAGCCTAAACAACTAAAACAATTAGAACAATTTCTGTTATTTTTATCTTTTCTAAAATAATCTTTGCAATGTTCACATTTTATCAATGCCATAAATAAACGTTGCCCCGTACTATTAATTAATTATGTATATATTGAAAACACGCTCCATTCGTTCTGTAAATTTATAAAACATACTCGAAAAATCAAACTCCGCACAAATATAAAATTCATTAGAAATAGATAATCCAAGCCATGAATAAAAAATACTCAAATAGCAAACCCATTCTTAATTAGATTTAATTATAAAATTTCAATTCTTATTATTCAAACATTTCAATTATATTTGAAAACGATTCATAGGTTTTACTAAATTCACACCAAGAATCTGAAAGTAAAGGTTTTACTATCTGATATTCAATACTTTATTTTATTATTCAGTTTTGTAAATTCCTTATACATTCTTAATATTTTACATACTTAATCGTAAGAAAAAAAATGGAGAAAATATTTTCTTGTATTGATGCTCAAATCTCATTTAATAAAGGGAAAAATATTTTTTTTGAAGACAACCAGTTTTTTTTTACTTTTAATTCATACATGCTAAAAGAAATCAAAAATATTTGCCTTTTAAACAACAACGCAGGAAACGAAATAATAGATTACACTACAGACAAAGTTCTCCAGGAGCTTTATAGAATAAATCAATATTATTACTTTAATAGTGAAGATAAAGTCAATTTAAGATTCATTTATTCTAATTTACTTAAATCAATATTAAGTAAAAATACAAGGATAGATATATTGACAAAAAAACATCAAGAAGCATTAAAATCGTGGTTGCATTTGAGTAACCCATTTGCCGAAAAACTATATATTAACACAAAAAAGAATGTAAAACCAGTTGCATGTTCTGAATACAGCGCACTTTTACAATTGAAAATTCTAAATATTAATCTTAATACTATTACAGAACCAGTTTTGGATATTGGTTGTGGAAAACAAGGAATTTTAGTTAAATTCTTAAATAAAAATGGCATAAAAACTATTGGTATTGATCGATTTATATCAAAAAAAGAAAATATTATAGATGTAGATTGGCTAGAATACGAATATGGTACTAGTAAATGGGGAACAATTATAAGTCATCTCGGATTTTCAAATCACTTTATACACCATAACCTGAGAGTAGATGGCAATTACCAAAAATATGGAGAAACATATATGAACATACTGCAATCGTTAAAAAAAGATGGTAGTTTTCATTATGCTCCTGAGTTACCTTTTATAGAATTATACTTACCTAAATTTCAATTTATAAAAACATCATTGCCAATAGAAGGTTCTGATTTGAAAACATCAGTAATAAAAAAAATAATATAAAATCAACTTCCATACATATAACGTTTATGAAAAATATTTTGCAAAAAAATAATTTTTTTTTCGTAGGAATTGCAGGTACAGGAATGAGTGCAATTGCTCAATATTTAAGAGGCTTGGGCAAGAATATATCAGGCTCTGATAGAATTTTTGTAAATGAAAATAAACTTCCAATACAAAACGGATTAGAAGATATAGGAATTACCTGTTTTTTTCAAGATGGCTCAGGAATATCTTCACAAACAGAGGTTCTCGTTGTCTCTACAGCTATTGAAAACACTAATCCGGAAGTGAAAAAAGCTTTAGAACTAAACTTACCCATAATAAAAAGATCTGAACTATTGGCAGCTATTTCTGATGAAAAATATACCATTGCAATAGGTGGCACATCAGGAAAATCGACTACAACAGCTATGATTTTTCATATTTTGCAGACATTAAATTTATCGCCTTCGCTTATAACCGGAGCCGGACTCACATCATTACAAAAAAATGGACTACCTGGAAATGCTTATGTTGGTGAAAGTGAATATCTTGTTATTGAAGCCGATGAATCAGACGGCTCAATTGTAGGTTACAAACCACAAATTTCTGTTTTGCTCAACATAGATAGAGACCATAAAGAACTTGACGAATTAATAACTTTATTCGAAACTTATAAAACAAATACTAAAAATATTTTTATTGTAAACAATAATCAGAAAGAAACAAAAGAGCTCAAACAATCAAATCTGTATACTTTCGGCACTGATACAGATTCGGGTTTTCGTGGTGCAAATTTCACACAAAAAGATTTTGCAATTTCATTTACCTGCAACGATTGCAATGTAAACGTTCCATCCATAGGTAAGCATAATATGGAAAATGCTTTAGCAGCAATTGCTGCTAGTCACGCATTAGGTATTGCAATAGAAAGTAGTGCAAAAGCACTTTCAAGCTTCGAAGGTATTTATAGAAGAACACAACTGGTAGGAAAATTTAACGACATAACGGTGATTGATGATTTTGCACACAATCCGGCAGAAATAAGAGCTGCACTACAAGCTTGTCAAATCTTTTCAAAAAGAGTATTTGCATGGTTTCAGCCTCACGGTTTTGGACCACTGAAGTTTATGCAAGATGAATTGGTCGAATATATTTCACAAACATTGAGAATCAATGATGTTTTTTATATGTCTGACGTATATTATGCTGGCGGAACAGTAGATAAAACAATAAACTCAGACATTATTATAGAAGCTCTCAAAATCAAAGGCTCACAAGTGTATTATATTAAAGATAAATATGAATTATCGGTACATTTAAAAGAAAATCTAATGCCCGGAGATACTATTTTACTTATGGGAGCAAGAGATCCTTTCTTAAATGAATTTGCAATTGATCTTTTCAATAAAATTCAATAATAATAAAATTAATTTTGTTTATAAATCTTATTTATAAGCATTTACAACTATTATTTAAATTTTGTTTATAAAAAAATATATTTTGACTCGAATAAATAATGTAATAATGAACATTCTTTGTAATTTTATGGCGCGATTGAGATTTTAAACAAAATATTAATTTATCTAAACATTTAGAATAGCGTATTAACGCTTTTTTTATGTTCTAAAACTACTGATTTTAATGAAAGTTGATGTGCTATTAGGCCTCCAGTGGGGTGATGAAGGAAAAGGAAAAATTGTAGATGTATTAACACCCAATTATGATGTAATTGCTCGATTTCAAGGTGGTCCGAATGCTGGTCATACCTTAGTTTTTAATGGTGTAAAACACGTTTTACATACAATTCCGTCAGGCATATTCTGAAGTAATGCAATTAATGTTATTGGAAATGGAGTGGTTATTGATCCATGTATTTTCAAGGAGGAAATTGACAAATTAATAAATCAAGGAATTGATATTTCAAAAAACCTGATAATATCTACAAGAGCTCACCTTATATTGCCAAGTCATAAAGCATTAGATGAAGCTTATGAGAATGCTAAAGGCGATAATAAAATTGGCTCAACAAAAAAAGGAATTGGACCTACTTATACTGATAAGATAGCCCGAACCGGTATGAGAATAGGTGATATATTACATGGCTTTGAAGAAAAATATAATCAACTAAAAAAACAGTCATTTAGAAATACTATCAAGATACTCTTATAGTATTGATATAAATGAGTACGAGAAGAAATGGATGGAAGGCATTGAATTGATTAAGTCTTTCCAAATTCTTGATACCGAATATGTTTTAAATAAATACATTCAAGAAGGCAAATCAATACTTGCAGAAGGTGCACAAGGCACTCTATTAGATATTGAATTTGGCTCATACCCGTTTGTTACCTCTTCAAACACCATAACAGCTGGTGCTTGTACTGGATTGGGCATAGCTCCAAACAGAATAGGCGATGTATTTGGAATATTCAAAGCATATTGCACACGAGTTGGTAGCGGTCCTTTCCCTACCGAACTATTCGATGACAACGGCAAAGACATGGCTAGAATTGGTAATGAATTTGGCTCAACTACTGGCAGACAAAGAAGAACCGGATGGTTAGATTTACCTTCTTTAAAATATGCTATAATGCTTAATGGCGTTACAAAACTTATCATTATGAAAGCAGATGTTCTTAATGATTTTGAAACAATAAAAGTTTGCACAAAATATAAAATCGACGGCAAAGAGGTTGATTATATTCCTTTTAAAAGCGATCATGCAGAGCCTGTTTATAGAGAATTTAAAGGATGGAAATATGATACTACGCAATGTACAAACTATGACAGTTTGCCAAGAGAATTAAAAGAATACATCTATTTCATTGAGCATGAAACAGGTATACCTATTTATATAGTTTCTGTAGGACCTGATAGAGACAAAACATTTAAAATCAAATAATTTTCTATCTATTTGATTTCTGAAAACAAAAAAAAATCAAAAGCCTTAATATGAAGCTTTTGATTTTTTTTTATCCACCCAATAATTTCTTTATATCATTGAGCTTAGATAGCGCTTGAAATGGAGTAAGATTATTTATATCAATATTATTTATTTGTTCTTTAATATTCATAAGTACAGGGTCATCTAACTGAAATATACTCAATTGATATCCTTCACTATTCTTACTTTTACCAATAGGCTTAGATTTTTTGTGTTCCTCTTTATGAGATTTTTCTAACTCAATAAGTATTTCGTTAGCCCTCGCTACTACTACTTTTGGCATACCAGCCATTTTTGCAACATGAATACCAAAACTATGCTCGGTACCACCCGGAACAAGTTTTCTCAAAAAAATAACCTTATTGTCAACTTCTTTTATTGAAACATTAAAATTCTTGATACGAGAAAATTCTTTTTCCATATCATTAAGTTCGTGATAATGAGTTGCAAAAAGCGTTTTAGCTCTACATACCGGATGTTCGTGAAGATATTCAACAATAGCCCAAGCTATAGAAATTCCATCATAAGTACTTGTGCCTCTGCCCAATTCGTCAAGTAAAATAAGACTTCGCTCCGATACATTATTCAAAATACTTGCAGCCTCATTCATTTCAACCATAAAAGTAGATTCACCAGCAGAAATATTATCTGAAGCACCAACTCTGGTAAAAATTTTATCAACTAAGCCTATATGAGCCGATTTTGCAGGAACAAAACATCCTATCTGTGCCATTAAAGTTATCAAGGCGGTTTGTCTGAGTAATGCAGACTTCCCAGCCATATTTGGACCAGTAATTATGATTATTTGCTGAGAATCTGAGTCTATAAAAACATCATTTGCAACATACTCTTCTCCTGCAATCATCTGTGTTTCAATAACCGGATGCCGTCCTGATTTAATATCAATAACAAACGATTCATTAATAATTGGCTTACAATAATTATTGTCTATTGAAATTGAGGCAAAAGATAATAAACAATCTAACTGAGCCAGCAAATTTGCATTCAATTGAATAGCTTCTATATATTCTCTAAGCACAAGTACCAAATTATTAAAAATACTTACCTCCAACTCATAAATTTTTCCTTCGGCTCCCAGTATTTTTTCTTCATATTCCTTAAGTTCTTGGGTAATGTACCTTTCGGCATTTACCAAAGTTTGCTTTCTAATCCAATCGGCAGGAATCTTATCTTTCTGCGAATTTCTTACTTCAATAAAATAACCAAACACATTATTAAATGCTACTTTAATTTTCGGTATTCCACTCCGCTCCTCTTCTCTTATCTGAAGTTGAAGCAGATAATCCTTGCCGGTTGCCGATATATTTCTCAAATCATCAAGCTCAACACTAATTCCAGATGCTATAACTCCACCTTTACTTAAAATATTTGGAGGATCGCTCAACAACTCCTTCTCAATTTTATCAGATATTGTGATACAGGCATTTTAAACGATCTCCTATCTGCGTTAAAAATTTGATTTTGAAGCCAGACACATTTGCTTAATTGGTTCAATTGCCTTCAATGAGTTCTTAAGCTGAACAACTTCTCGGGGCATAATTTTACCTGCAGCAACTCTTGATATAATTCTTTCTAAATCACATATTTGTGATAAATTATGTTCTATTTCAGATTTTACGGTAGTGTTTTGAATAAAAAAATCTACCGTTCTAAGTCTATGATTTATTAAATGCATTTCCTTCAAAGGCAAGGCTATCCATCGCTTAAGCAGCCTTGCTCCCATTGAGGTTATTGTTCTATCTAAAACTGAACATAATGTAGTGGCTCCTTCATTATAAGAACCAAACAATTCTAAATTTCTAATAGTAAACCTATCAAGCCAAACAAAATTATCTTCTTCAATTCTAGATATTCTGTTAATATGCCCAAGTTGCTTGTGTTCAGTGCTATCTAGATAATGCAAAATTGCACCAGCAGCTATAATACCACACTTCATATTTTCAATTCCATAACCTTTTAATGATGTGGTTTCAAAATGTGAAAGCAAAATATCAGTTGCAGCTTGCTCTGTAAAAATCCAATCGTCTAATTTGAAAATATAGTTTTTGAAATGTAGATTATCTCTAAAAAAAGCTTCTTTTGATTTTTCAAAAATAATCTCCTTCGGATTTAGACTTCCTATTAATTTGTCTATATATTCTAGACTTCCTTCTGCAACTAAATATTCTCCTGTTGACACATCTAAAAACGAGATACCTATAACTTGTTTTTCAAATGCAAACTAGCTAAAAAATTATTCTCAGAATTTTTAAAATTGAATCACTAAACGTAACACCTGGAGTAACTAATTCAGTAACACCTCTTTTAACAATAGTTTTCGTTTTAGATGGATCTTCTAACTGTTCGCAAATAGCCACCCTTTGCCCTGCTCTAACCAATTTAGGCAAATAACTGTCAAGTGCATGATATGGAAAACCTGCTAAGGCAACATAAGATGCTGAACCATTCGCTCTTTTTGTAAGAGTTATACCTAAAATTTTAGATGTATTTACCGCATCTTGCTCAAATGTTTCATAAAAATCGCCTACTCTAAATAAAAGAATTGCATCAGGGTGCTTTTCCTTTATTTTGTAGTATTGTTTCATTAAGGGGGTTTCAACCGCTAAATTTGCCAAAATAGTACTTTTTTAAAATTTATTTACAAAGGTACGCTATACATATTTCTATTTTACTACTATTCAATGACATTGATTCAACATTTTTTAAACAACAATTTTATACATTTGCATTGATATCTTAAATTGGGACTATTTCAAACTTTCAAATTATTTATATGAAAAATATTATATTATTAAGACACGCAAAAGCAGAAAAAGAGAATTACAACCTGAGCGATTTTGATCGTAAACTCAACGAAAAAGGAATTAAACAGGTAACCGATTTAAAAGAAACTTTTTTTGATGATACTCCCACACCTGATTTAATTCTTATTAGTTCTGCCCAAAGAACCAAGGAAACATATAATTTACTTTTTGAATCTAAAAACTATAAAGCAATTTCAACATACAAACCTGATTTATATTTAGCATCAGTTGATGTAATAGAATCAATAGTTGCCTCTTTACCTGATTCCGTACAAACACTATTATTAATAGGTCATAATAATGGCATTTCTGATTTCGCAAATAAATTCGGACTATACATCGGACTCCCAACATGTGGTGTTGTAGTTATCAATTCTCCTCTTGAAAACTGGACTGATATTTCAAATACTAAGGGTACAATTACATATAAAAGTTTTTAATATAATTACTAATTTCTACTTAATATATTTAGTGTTACTTAATTATATATTAAACAAATTCAATAAAAATTAATTAAGCATTCTTATAATCCAATTAAAATAAAAAATTAAAAAAAGGATAAAAAAATATTACATTTAAACATTATAATATATTAATTATAAGTGTATTAAACAAATTTAAATAATTACTGATACTGTTTTTTCTATTTAAAAAATAACTATAAAATTAAGCATTTAAATAAAATAGATAAACTTATATAAAATTAATTCACTAAAATTTCACCCCAAAAAACAATCATATTACTGAACAATAAAATTTATAGTTTATTGATTATCTGATACTTTAAACATTTTCAATCACCACTGATATAGGTAAAAACAACTATTTAATAAAATAATTTATTAATAATTAATTTTTTTTAAATACTATATTAAAAAAAATCATATATTTGCAATGTTTCGATTATTATTAAAAACAATACATTGCAAATCATTTAGTTACAAATTAATTAATTATTTATTAAAACATGGCAAACGATCAATCAATGACAAAAAACCAGAAATTAATTGACTGGGTAAACGAGTGGGCAAAAATCTGCCAACCTGATAGTGTATATTGGGTAGACGGTTCAGAAGCTGAAGACAAAAAACTATTTGATCAAATGGTTGCTTCAGGAATGGCAGTTAAATTAGACGAAAAAAAACGTCCGAATTCATATTACTTTCAGTCAGACCCTAGTGATGTGGCTCGAGTAGAGGACAGAACATACATCTGTACTCCTAAGAAAGAAGATGCAGGTCCTACAAATAACTGGGCTGACCCTGCAGAAATGAAAACATTAATGCTTGGAAAATACAAAGGTTGTATGAAAGGTCGTACAATGTATGTTATTCCTTACAGCATGGGGCCTCTAGGTTCAACCATTGCACACATTGGTATTGAACTAACTGATTCTCCTTATGTTGTAGTAAACATGAGAACAATGACGAGAATGGGTAAAGCTGTTCTTGATGTTCTAGGTAATGGCGAATTTGTACCTTGCGTACACACTGTAGGTGCTCCACTTGCTCCAGGACAAAAAGATAAAGCATGGCCTTGTGCTCCAATTGAAGAAAAATATATTACTCATTTCCCAGTAACTAAAGAAATTTGGTCTTATGGTTCTGGTTACGGAGGTAATGCACTTTTAGGTAAAAAATGTTTCGCACTTCGTATTGCATCTTATATGGCAAAACAAGACGGATGGTTGGCTGAACACATGCTTATCTTAGGTCTTACAAATCCTGAAGGAAAAACTAAATATATCGCTGCTGCATTCCCATCTGCTTGCGGAAAAACAAACTTAGCAATGCTTATCCCTACAATTCCAGGATGGACTGTGAAATGTGTTGGTGACGATATCGCTTGGATGAAATACGGAAAAGATGGTCAGCTTTATGCTATCAACCCAGAAGCTGGTTTCTTCGGTGTTGCTCCATTTACTTCTATGGAAACTAACCCTAATGCAATGCTTTCTTGCAAATCTGACACTATCTATACAAACGTAGGTTTGACTCCAGACAAAGATATTTGGTGGGATGGTATTGGTGTTGATTGTCCGGAAGGAACAATTACTTGGAAAGGCGAAAAATATACAAAAGGTAGCGATGTACAAGTAGCTCACCCTAACGCTCGTTTCACTGCAAGAGCAAACAACTGCCCTGCAATTGATCCTGCTTGGGAAGATCCTGCTGGTGTACCTATTTCGGCTATCTTATTTGGTGGTCGTCGTCCATCTACTGTGCCTCTAGTATATGAAGCAAGAGATTGGAATCACGGAACATTCATGGGTTCTGTAGTAGGTTCTGAAGTAACTGCTGCTGCTATCGGTCTTAAGGCTGGTGTTCGTCGTGATCCATTTGCAATGTTACCATTCTGCGGATACAATATGGCTGACTATTTTGGTCATTGGATTAAAGTTGGTGCTGCTGCTCCAGACAAAAACAAATTACCAAAAATATTCAACGTAAACTGGTTCCGTAAAGATAACACAGGACGTTGGTTATGGCCTGGATTTGGTGAAAATTCAAGAGTTCTTGCTTGGGTATTCGATCGTTGCGATGGAAAAGCTAAAGGAATTGAAACTCCAATTGGTCTAATTCCAGAAGCGAAAGATATAAATGTACAAGGTTTGAAAGTAACTGCTGAAGATTTGAAAGAACTTCTTAATGTTGACAAAAATCTTTGGAAAGATGAAGTTGTGCTTATAAAAGAACATTATGCTCGTTTTGGCGACAGACTTCCAAAAGAACTTGCTGCTGAACTCGAAAAACTAGAGAAAAATTTAGCATAGTTCATTATAATTTTAAAAAAAAGCACCTTAATGGTGCTTTTTTTTTTCTTTAAATACAGTAATATTCAGTTATCATAAATTATATTTTTTTTCATCATGCTTTTTTCATCAATTTACCGACTTTTTTTTTTGAATAATAAGATTAATATTACATTTGCCTAACTTATAGTTTTTAAATATTATTATTTATCTATTTATAAGAATTAAACAACCAACAAAAAAATAAATAAATTATTATAATGAAATTACTATTATCAATTATTATTTCACTAATTGCATTACATAGCTTTGGACAAAAATATGTAATAAGCGGATATGTTAAAGACGCTTCAAGTGGTGAAGAGCTCATAGGTGCTACAATACTTGTAAAAGAGACAAATGCAGGTATAGCAACAAATTATTACGGATTCTATTCTGTTTCATTGCCTAGTGGCAAATACACAATAATCTGTAGCTATGTAGGTTATGAAACTATGAATAAAACAATTGATTTATCAAAGAACACAAATTTTGATTTTGTTCTTGAACCCGAATCTGAACTTATTCAAGAAGTTGTAGTTGGCGCAGAAGCTCTTGACAAAAATATAACTTCGGTAGAGATGAGTGTACAAAAGCTCACCCTAAAAGAAATAAAAGCGGTACCCGTAGTTTTCGGCGAAAGAGATATTCTAAAATCATTAACACTTCTACCCGGAGTTAAATCTGGTGGCGAAGCAACAGGTGGTATTTTTGTAAGAGGTGGAGGTGCCGACCAAAACCTTATATTGCTTGACGAAGCTCCGGTTTACAATGCCTCTCACTTAGGTGGTTTATTCTCTGTATTTAATGCTGATGCTATTAAAGATGTAAAACTTTTAAAGGTGGTATGCCAGCAGAATACGGTGGTCGTCATCATCTGTATTAGATTAAAAATGAAAGATGGAAATGATAGAAAACTCTCAGTTTCAGGAGGACTTGGGCTTATTTCATCAAGACTTGCTGCTGAAGGTCCAATAATTAAAGAAAAAAGTTCATTTATACTTTCTGCAAGAAGATCTTATGCCGATTTATTTCTAAAGTTTAGCCAAGATACTTTATTAAAAAACAACCAATTATTTTTTTATGATTTTAATGCAAAAGCTAATATAGAATTTAATAGAAAAAATAAATTATTTATTTCAGGCTATTTTGGAAAAGATGTATTGAAGTTTCAAGAAATATTAAATATGGGATGGAGTAATACTACTGCAACTATAAGATGGAATCATTTATTTACCAATAAATTATTTTTAAACAGTACTTTTATTTATAGCAAGTACTTATATGAAACAATGGCATCACTTCAAGGAAATTCATTTGAGCTTAGTTCTGGTATAAAAGATTTCAATATTAAAGAAGATTTCACCTATTTTTTAAATAATAACAATACCATTAAATTTGGTTTGCAAGGTATACATCATACTTTTTCTCCTGGTTCATACTCATTCGAATTTGGAGGATTTAGCTATTCAGAAAAAACACCATCTGAATATGCTTGGGAAACTGCATTTTATATACAAAACGAGCAAAAAATAACTAAGAATATTTCTATAAATTACGGTGTTAGATTAACAGACTTCATACTTATAGGTGAATACACAGCTCATAGTAATTATAACGATCAAGGTATACCTCAGAATTCAAAATATTATGCAAAAGGTGAAGTTGTGAAAAATCACTTTGATTTTGAACCAAGAGCATCTGCCAATTTTGTAATAAACGAAGAGAATTCCCTGAAGATTTCTGCTGTAAAAACTACACAATATATAAATTTAATACAAAATTCTAGTGGGCAAACTCCTATAGACTATTGGCTTCCAGCAAATGAAATAATAAAGCCACAATATAGTTATCAGTACGCTATAGGTTATTTCAAAAATTTCAATGAAAATATGTTCGAAACTTTTATTGAAATATATTACAAAGATATGTTTAATCAAATAGATATAAAAGATGGTGGAAATGCTTTCAATTATGGCTACATAGAAAATGAACTTATTTTTGGAATAGGTCGCTCATATGGAGCTGAAGTAAGCGTGAAGAAAGTTTATGGAAAGTATACCGGTTGGGTAAGTTACACTCTTTCTAAAACAGAAAAGAAATTTGATGAATTAGAAAAAATAGGATGGTTTCCTTACAAACAAGATAGAAACCACGATATTTCTATAGTTGGAATGGTTCAAATTTCTAAGAAAGTAAATTTCTCAACCTCTTGGGTTTTTTATACAGGCGATAAAATCACTACACCATCAGGTAAATATCTAATAGATGGTATTACAGATGTACCGGTATATACGGAAAGAAATGGTGCTTCATCAAAAAGTTATCACCGATTAGATATAAGCCTAACTCTTAACTTAAAAGCTAAACCAGGAAGAGAAAATACCCTCAATTTCTCAATTATTAATGTTTACAATAGACGCAATCCTTTCTTAACTTATTTCGCCGCAATGGAAGGTGTAGATAACGGGACAATGCAGGCTCACGAAGTATCATTATACCCAATATTACCATCAATTACTTGGAACTTTAAATTTTAATAATACTACCAATGAATAAAATTTCAAAAAAAATTCTTCTCTCATTAATAATTGCTGTAACAATTATTTCATGCGATAAAATTGTTACAGTAGATTTAAATGAAAGCAATCCTACAATAGTTATAGAAGGAAACATATCTAATTTAAAAGATTCTGCAATTGTAAAAATCACAATGACAGGTGATTATTTTATTCCATATAAAGTACCAGAAGTTGATGTTGATTATGTTGAAATTACTTATGATTCAACAGAAACAATCCGTTTAGAAGAAATAAAAAAAGGCTACTACGCTGCACCTATAAAAATCAAGGAATTTAATAAAGAATACCAAATCAAGGTAGTAAGCAAAGGCAAGACCTATACTGCAAGTTCAACAATTTATGAACCAGTATTAATTGACAGTATTTTAATAACAGACATTGAATTAACTGTTTGGGATACATCATTTGGATTAGCTAAATTAGCAGATACATTAACTTATAAATTATATTTCGCTGATAATGGAAATACTAAAAATTATTATAGACTTAAAACCTCTGCGAATGATTCTCTACGTGATGATAAAAATATACAAGAAGACACCTACTTTAATGGTAAAACATATATAATACAATATATGGAAAGATTTAATAAAGATGACACAATTAATTTAGAATTAATTCATTATGATCAAAAAACATATACCTTTTATTCTACACTATACTCTTCTTTAAGCGAAGGAGGTTTTGGAGGTACACCATATAATCCTACTACGAATTTTGATCAAGATGATGTGTTTGGCTATTTTGCAGCATATGGAGCCGATAGTTATGTTTTACCTTTAAACTATGCTGCAGAACTATTAAAGCAAAAGGGAGTAAAAACAATTACTTTAAACAGGACACAATTAGATTCACTTAAAAATCTTATTAATCCTTAAAAGAGGCACTTAAACACTGATAAAAACTAAAAAGGCGTTGTATAAAATCTATACAACGCCTTTTTAGTTTTATGTATTAATATTTTTTAATCTAAATATTCAATATTGTGAGTTATAGTAGCAAATTGCCTAAACATATGCGCAACACCACAATACTGCTCCTGCGAAAGTTCTATAGCTCTTTTCACCTTTTCATCGCTAAGATTATCAGTCTTCTTAAATTGATATACAATTTCAATGTTTTTATAGAATTTAGGATGTTCTTCTGTTAAATCAGCATTGACGATAATATTAAAGAATGTAAGATTCAATTTCATTTTTTTCAAAATTGAAACTACATCCATTCCTGTACAGCCAGCCAATCCGCTTAACAACAACTTTTTGGGAGATGGACCTAAATCTTCACCACCAAAATCTTTGTGTGCATCTATATTCAATTGATGACCATCAATTATTGATGAAAAATGCATTCCATTTTTCCACTCTGTAATTACACTTGTTTTAATCATCTTTTATATATCTTTTTTACCAATTGAAAAATATTAAATAGAAATTTTGCTTAATTTTTACATATTGTTCATTAGTTCGATATTACATTCTTAAAATTACATTCCAATCAAAACTAAAGCAATAAAGAAGTCTAAACTAAAAAAAATACAAGAAAATAAGAACTTAACTTACAGGAGAAAGTTTCTCATAAATTTTTGCTTCAATTTCTGACATCAACTCTATATTGTCTTTTAGAATTTGTTTTACAGAATCTTTTCCTTGACCCAATTTTGTTTCACCATAGCTAAACCATGAGCCACTCTTTTTAATAATATCATAATCAACACCTAAGTCAATTATTTCTCCAATTTTAGAAATACCTTCACCAAAAATCATATCAAATTCTGCTTGTCTAAAAGGAGGTGCAACTTTGTTTTTTACAATTTTTACTTTTGTTCTGTTACCATAAACCACATCACCATCTTTTAACAAGCTCATTTTTCTTACATCTACCCTAACAGAGGCATAAAATTTCAAGGCATTTCCACCGGTTGTAGTTTCCGGATTTCCAAACATAACCCCAATTTTTTCTCTTAATTGATTTATGAAAATTATAGTAGTACTCGTTTTACTAACAGATGAAGTAAGCTTTCTGAGTGCTTGTGACATAAGTCTTGCTTGTAAACCCATCCTAGAATCGCCCATCTCACCTTCTATTTCGGCTTTAGGCGTTAACGCTGCAACAGAATCCACAACAATAATATCTATTGCTCCTGAACGAATTAAATGATCTGTAATTTCTAACGCTTGTTCTCCATTATCAGGTTGAGACATCAAAAGGTCATTTATATTTACACCAAGTTTTTCTGCATACAGTTTATCAAAAGCATGTTCGGCATCAATAAATGCAGCAATTCCACCTTTTTTCTGAGCCTCGGCTATTGCATGTATTGCAAGTGTTGTTTTACCAGAAGATTCTGGACCAAAAATTTCAATAACTCTCCCTCTCGGATATCCACCTACACCCAAAGCAATATCTAATGACAATGAACCAGATGAAATTGTAGGAATCTTATCAATTACACCATCTCCCATTTTCATGATAGTTCCTTTACCATAAGTCTTATCTATTTTATCTAGAGTAAGTTGCAATGCTTTTAACTTTTCCGATTTAATTTTTTCAATATCTTCGTTCGACATTTTTATATAGTATTATATTATTATTTTTCTATTAAGCAAGTTACTATTTTAATACAAAATATGCCTGCAATTATGTCAAAAATTACAACAAGTTTTATAATTTACTTAAAACTTGCTCAGCATGATTTTTCGTATCAACTTTCTGTATTATATCTTGTATTATTCCTTGTTCATCAATTATGAAAGTAGTGCGGAAAATTCCTTCGTATTCTTTTCCATACATTTTCTTAATACCCCAAACATTATATAATTTAGCGAGTTCCTTTTCTGTATCAGCAATTAAATTCTGTTTAAGATTATACTTTCCTATAAATTTTAAGTGGGAAACTTCAGAATCAGGACTTACTCCAATTAACTCAATATTTCTATCATTAAAAACAGTAACCTTTTCATTTAAACTACAATTTTGGGCGGTACAACCAGGTGTATTGTCTTTAGGATAAAAAAACAAAACCACTTTTTTTCCTTTAAAATCACTTAATTTTATAACTGTACCATCTTGAATTTTAGCTTCAAAATGCGGTGCTAAATCTCCAACGTTTAACATATCCATATATCTAACCTTATTTATTTACAATTTAGAATTAATGACGTTGTATTGTATAAATAACTGACAAGCAATAGCTATTTTATACAATTATTGCTTTTGAAAAACGATAGACAACTTATTAAAATCTGCTGCTGCATTTATGACAGATCTAAATTGCTCATATTGACTTAGGGAATATTCTATTGATTTATAATATTCATAAACATCTATTGATATAATATTATTTTCAACAGTATATTTTGATACAAAACCCATAGTATTTTCTGCATTTGAACCAAATTCTATACTCATATTAAGCATTTCTAGACCTTTGGCAATAAAACCCTGTGGTATTGGAATATTAATTATTCTATGGTAAAAATGCACATGTCTTAACTCAATAGGATTGTCTCTTTCATGCTCATCATACATTTCAACTTGTGGACCAATAATTTCTCCTACTTTAAAAATAAAATTATCTCCGGCAGATTCAATTAATGAGGCTATTTTTAGTTTTGACTCAATGGTAAATGTTTCATCAAAAGAAGATATATTGTGATTGGAATTAGTCACCTTTACTTCTTCTATGATAGAATCGTCGGCTTTTTGCTTAAGTAAATTTTCGACAACTTCTTTTTTTGAAGTTTCAGGTAAAAAATCATAATAGGGTTTTATATAATTTGCCTCATCGCCACCTAATTCTAATTTATAATCAACAATTGCGGTAGAAAAAGTCTCATCAAAACTTACTTTGTAGTATTGTTTTGTAAAATTATTCTCCATTGGTACCGAATGAATAAATTTAATATCAGGTAAAATAGTTTTATGCTCGCCTATGTTCACATTATTGATAAAAAGTCCATAATTATTAGAAATCTCATCAGGCAAGGAACTGAACCTATATTCACTGAATTCCGGAACTAAATATTTATTTTGATTGGGAAAATAGATTATATAATAGTTAAGATTATTCCACAAGAAAAAATCTTTATCAAATTTAGAATCAAACCTATTGCTTGTAAAACCAACATAATGTTTTATCCCTGCAAT
Organism: Bacteroidales bacterium; assembly: GCA_016714605.1. GTDB lineage: Bacteria > Bacteroidota > Bacteroidia > Bacteroidales > UBA1715 > JADKDL01. Next base: position 21,939 of record JADKDL010000049.1, read on the forward strand.
TTCAAGCATTCTAACAAACAATAAAGTTATACCTTCTTTGTTTGTGTATTTTTTATCTAATATAAATTTTAAATCAGATATATTCTGCACACCTCCTACATCCTCTTTTACCTCAAAATTATCTTTTATAAAAATTTCTATTTTTTTAATTTTTTCAACTTCATTTAGATTCTGTATATTTAGTTTTTCAATTAACTTCTCTATTTTTTTATCTTCTTTTCTTTCGGTATAGAAAAACGGTTGGATTCTTTGTGCAGCACTAGCCCACAAATTGAAATCTAATGATACCGAAGCATTGTGACTATATTGATATACTATTTTAGGAATATTTGATTTCCATGTAGAATACTCTTCTTTTCTGAATGTTTTAATAGTATCTGAATTAAAGACAGTATAATTATTTGTACCCATTAAAGTATCTTTTCTTGCAAAAGAGGAATTGTAAGATTTTGAATTAAAGACCAAATGCGAGGGTGTTAAAAGCTCATAAACAGCACTATAGGTCGGGAAATTATCATTATACGAGTATTTTGAATAATCTCTAAATGGTTCTTTTAGAGTATATAAAACTTCAACGATACTTCCTTTTTCTATTCCATCTATTGCAAAAATAAGATAAGAACCACTATTTTCAAGATTTTCAATTTGTTTGATATTATCTTTATTTAGTACAACAATTTTACCTTGCGGAGTAATTGTTCTTACTTGCAACTGCACTAATTCAACAAACTCTCCGGCACTTATATAAACTCTGTTGAAATAGTCTATACCTTTCTCTGAATTAATTAATACTTTTCTGTACTCAGTATTAAACAAATATAGGTTGTTTAATACAAAATGAAATTCACTAATCTTATGATCCTTTAATATGACCGCATGATATTTTTCAACCTGAGCATTAATATTTTTATCTATTGAAGTAATGGTATCGAGATTTAATTTTTTATACAAAAAATTCTGTGAAAATACCAAAGCTGGTAACATCAATAAAATTATGCTTAAGTGCTTCATTTGTTTCAAATTAAAGTTATAAAATTAACTAATATTAAATTTGATTAAATCCTAAATTTTCTTTAATATAACTGTTTGTTTATAAGATGTTTTAATTAAATCAATCATTTTATTCCATTCTTCAAAACTACTTTGCTCAATAGTCAAATTGTTAATATAAATATTCTTAACCAGAATAATCTGCTTATTACTTTCATTAACCTCATAACGTAATTCAAAACCAAAATCTTTATGCTTAAACGAATTATTGGTTGGAATATTTTTCAACGAAAATCCAAGTGGAATATCAAGAATTACTTTAGTATTTTTCTCAAATAAATAATCATTCATAATAGCAAATTCAACTTTAGAAGTATCAATTCTATCTAGCTCAAAATCTCTATTAAGATTCAAATTGATATAATATTCATCATCAATTTTCTTCGCATAATCTGGCAATGAAAATTCATATTTTAAAATAAAGAGACTATCTCTATCAATAGCCGAGGCTATAGAAAAACTATCTAATTTAAACTTATTTGACCCTACAGATAATTTCTTTGATAAAAATAACGATTGCTCAGAAAGAGTATACCTATTAAGATAAGTAATAAAAAAATACTTTGCATTTCCGTCAAATTCAAGTACTGAACGACTTATAAGATTATTATTATCAAAAGATAGATGATGAATTTCATTTGTAGAATTTTCTTTAGCCTCGATAATTGGTACTTGAACAACTTTAAACTGCAAACTGTCTATACTAAGAAGTGCATCTTTATTTTGAATAAAGTAGGTCGGATATTTATATGAATAGAATTTTGATGTACAATCAAGAAAAAAAACAAACTGTCATTATTTTCAACAACTACAATCATATGATTATCAACGTTTGGTGTAGGCAGTTCAGAATATGAATACGGTATATCTCTTGTGCCAACCCAAGTTAGATATGATTTAATCTGGGCATTTTTCAATAAACTATAAAGTAATACAGACATTCCCTTACAGTCGCCATATTTTTTTTGTAACACTTCTTCAGCTTTACTTGGAATAAAACCAGAATATCCGTCTTCAATAGCTATATATTTAATATTATCTTGAATCCAATAATAAATGGATTTTATTTTTTCAATTCTATTTGTTTTATTTTTTGTAAGAGAATCTGCTAATTTAGCTAATTGAACAGAATTTTCACTATTAACATCCTTTATTAATGAATAGTACCAATTATACAAAGATGCTACATCTGCTGATACTTTTTGGCTTTTACCTCCTTTGTCATATTGATTTATATAAACTGCAATATGTGGTTTGTAATATGAAATTGGAACCGATTGCTCTGATATTTTATATTCTTGCAGTCCGAATGCTTGCCATTTATATACAATAAAATCAGAGGTCTCTTCTTTTGAAAATTTAATATTTTCAGAATTTATATTAAATGTTTTATAATCAATATTTACCATTTTAGGCACAGTTACTTTTAACTCCATATTCTCAATTGGAAAATAAGAAGTAAAATAATAAATATCACTTAAAAAGGGTTCAATATTAATTTCTGTATACTCATATTCCGTCTGATCAAACAGTTTCAGTTTTGGATACAATACACGTGTAATTTTATTGTCGTCAAAAAATATACTTGGAGAAAATCTATCTTCAGTGAGAAACTCTTTAACCTCTGTTTTGATATATTTTTTTCCATCAAAACTATAATGATTTGCAGAAATATTACTAACAGATGAAAGACCATTATGATAAATTAATTCTTCAGAGAGGTAAGAGGCATTATCTGTTAAATACAATATATTTTCAGATTTTGTTGTCGCTATTTTGAGGTTCTTATCAGTATCATAGAAATACTTCACATCAATATTCTGTTTTAAAACAACAGCATCATTATGTTTATATTTGCTTCTATATGCTTCTAAATCTTTGATTTTTATCTGAGAATACGAAAAAAATGTATTAATAAAAAGGAAGATAAAAAGTACAAATTTCATCGGCTTGATTTTTTAATTGATTGTTATTTGTCAGATTAAAAACTGTTAATTACAAAAAAATATCACAATTCACACAAATATTATATCTACGTGAAATTAATCTCCTGGAAAATAATTGATAAATTGGAATTGCAAAAACAAAAATAATTTTAATTATAGACAATCCTATTCATCAACAGGAATATTTTATCAAATAGATTAAACAAAAAATGAGATTTTCTATAAAAAAAAATCTCATTTTACTATTTTTTATTATCAATTATAACACTTTCAATAAAGTAACTAGCAATTATTGTACTTTAATTAAGAAATAAAAATATGTTTACAATTCATAAATAACCTCAAGAATATCTGCTCCCTTATAGAAAGCTTCAAGATTTAGAGGTATTAATTTATGAGCTCTTTCGGGCAATGATTTTTTTAATGCAGCCTCAACATAGTTTGCATCAACTGCGCTAAGTTTTTTAAATAATCCACCTAGTACAACCATATTAAATATTTTTGGATTGCCAATTTTAACAGTTTCTTGTGCTGCAGGTATATGATAAATGTTAATATCCTTTCTTGAAGGAGGATAAGGTAAGCCATTACTATCATAAAATAATTTACCACCTGGTTTTACAGTTTTCTCAAATTTATCTAACGAAGGTTTATTGAGAATTACAACAGTGTCATATTCTGTAATAATAGGAGAATTAACTTGCTCATCGCCAACTATTACAGTTACATTAGCAGTTCCTCCTCTCATTTCAGGACCATAGGATGGCATCCAACAAACTTCCTTACCTTGCATCAACCCGGCGTAAGCTAATATTTTTCCCATAGAAAGAACACCTTGTCCGCCATAGCCAGCTATTAATATCTCTTCATTTTTCATTACAAAAATTATTTATTTTTTAATTACAGGTAAATCTAATTAACAATATTTACAATAAAATTCCTTAAATATTATTTATCCTGAGGAACTTTAATGTCACCAAGTGGAAAATTTTCAAGCATATTTTCTTCCATCCACTTGTTAGATTGTACCGGAGTCATTTTCCAACCACTATTACAGTTTGACATAATTTCAACTATGCTTAATCCTTTTTTAAGTTTCTGATATTCAAAAGCTTTTTTAATAGCAGCTTTAGCTTTTCTAACATTAGCAGGTGTATGAACAGACTGACGAGTTGCATAGCATACGCCACGCAAAGGAGCAATCATATCGGTTATATTAAGCGGATAACCATGAACATCCATTTCTCGACCATAAGGACTTGTAGAAGATTTCATATTAAGCAATGTAGTTGGAGCCATTTGACCACCAGTCATTCCATAAATACCATTGTTTATGAAAATAATCGTAATATTTTCGCCTCTATTTGCAGCATGAATCGTTTCACCGGTACCAATTGCAGCCAAGTCGCCATCACCTTGATAGGTAAATACATACTTATCAGGCATTGTTCTTTTCACACCGGTGGCAACAGCAGGAGCACGTCCATGAGCAGCACTTTGAGTGTCTAAATTAAAAAAATCGTATGCAAACACAGAACATCCTACTGGAGCAATTGCTATTACATCTTGAATAATTTCCATTTCTTCACAAACCTCGCCTATAAGTCGGTGTACTACACCATGCCCACAACCAGGACAATATGATAAAGGATTATCGGTAAGTCCAATTGTTTTCTTGAAAACAATATTTTCTTCTTTTATTATTTCTTTACGTAAAGCTTCTATGTCTACGTTTACATTTGTTTTTTCAATAACGGTTTCCATGATCTGAAAGTTTTTAGTTAATTATTTGTTCATCTCACTTTCAATAAATAAAAGCACTTCTTGAGGAGTCATAATAACTCCACCGGAACGACCATAAAATTTTACAGGAGTATTATTTTTAACAGCCAGTTCAACATCTTCGACCATTTGACCACAACTATGTTCTACAGCAAATATTCCTTTAACATTTTTAGATAATTCGAAAAGTTTTTGTTTAGGGAAGGGCCAAAGAGTTATAGGCCTAAACATACCTAATTTGATTCCTTTTTCTCTAGCCAATTGAATAGTTTTCATACAAATTCTAGAACTAATACCATATGCTACAATTATATATTCAGCATCGTCGGTTTTAAACTCTTGATAACGAATTTCATTCTCTTCTACTACTTTATATTTAGCTTGTAGTTTTCTATTATGATTCTCTTGAACATCGGTTTCAATATTCAAAGTAAAAATTCTATTTCTCTCTCTATCTGGTGTTTTTCCTGTAGTAGCCCAACTAGGTAAAGTAACACTTCTATCTTTCTGAGGAGTTAGTACAACTTTTTCCATCATTTGACCAATAGCACCATCAGATAAAATAAGAACCGGATTCCTATATTTAAAAGCTAATTCAAAACCTAAATCTACAAAGTCATACTGCTCTTGAACGGTATTAGGAGCTAAAACAATAAGTCTATAATCTCCATGCCCACCACCTTTTACCGATTGAAAATAATCTGCTTGTCCGGGTTGTATTGAACCTAATCCAGGCCCACCTCTTGATACATTCACCACTAAACAAGGGAGCTCACCAGCAGCAATATACGACAAGCCTTCTTGTTTTAAACTAATACCGGGACTAGAAGAAGAAGTCATAGCTTTTTTTCCACAACCAGCAGCTCCATAAACCATGTTAATAGCAGCTATTTCGCTCTCAGCTTGTAAAACAACCATTCCAGATCTTTTATTATAGGGATCTTCGAGGGCTAAATACTCCAAAATTTCAGATTGAGGAGTTATTGGATATCCAAAATAAGCATCGCATCCGCATCTTATGGCTGCTTCAGCAATTGCCTCATTTCCTTTCATTAATCTTATTTCCTGTTCCATCGTATATAATGTAACTTAATTCTTTGTGAATAATTAATTATTAAAAATCTATTTAACTCTGTAAACTGTAATTACAGAATCTGGACACACCATAGCACAACTGGCACAACCGGTACATGACTCAGGATTAACCATCATACTAGGATGATACCCCTTCGCATTTACTTGATCTGAAAGTTGCAAAACATTAAAAGGACATGCATTTACGCACAATTCGCATCCTTTGCAGGTGTCAAATAATATTTCAACTAAACCTCTTGCTTTTGCCATAATTTTATACTTAACATTATTATCAATTCAAACTAAAACAAACTTATTTGAGTCAAAAATATAATTTACCTTTCTATACTCAATAAAAGAGGGCTATATTGGTGTACTTCTGGGGTGAAATAGTCATATTTTTGGGCGAAATTGAAACATATTGGGTGAAATAAAAAATTTAAATAAACATCCCATTTAGAAAAATTAGGATTTTTCACATATAAAAAGACTATGTTTTGCATGAATAATCATTAATAATAATTACTCATTTAATCAAAATACTTTGAAAAAAAACTTTGAAAAAAAATTCAATTAAATAATTTTAGACATATCTACAATAAAATTTAAAAGACATATCTAATAATAGAATTAAATAAAAAGTAAAGCAGTAAAATCAGAAAACGATACGAGCAAATACAAATACCTATACAAAGATTTCTTAATAGTTATAATTCAATTTAATAATTTGCATTCTCATGTTGGAAATCACAAGCCTAAAAGAATATAAATCAAATGTTTTGCGAGTGGAAAGCACTAAAATTATTTAAACTCAATTGCATCAGGGATATATGAGATAATATTCCTTTAATTTTAACTATATCATACTAATTATTAAACAATTAACACAATAAAATGAATCTGATTGTATAGAAAATATCAGAAGATTTATATGAAATAACTTTTAGAGAAAAAAATAGATTTATCAATAAAAACAATGATATTATTGAAGTTTTTGCACGATAGAATCTCTTAATATTGAGAATTTAGGAAGTAAAGTATCATGTACAGGATTTACTGGTGGAGATTCAACCTTAAGGGGATCTACAGGCGAATTATTCTTATATACTCTAAAATCTAAATGAGGACCTGTTGACAAACCAGAGCTTCCAACATATCCAACTACTTGGCCTTGTTGCACGCGGGTACCAACATTTAAACCTGAACCAAACTTCAATAAGTGCAAATATGCAGATGTATATACAGAATTGTGTTTAATCTTAACCATATATCCAGCACCACCATTATATTCCTTTTTAGTTACAACACCATCTCCAATACTTACAACAGGTGTTCCTATAGGTGCTGCATAATCAACGCCATGATGCGGTCTTACAATTCTCAAAACCGGATGTAAACGAGCATTTGAAAATTTAGAACTAATCCTAGAAAACCTTAAAGGCGCTTTCAAGAAAGCTTTTCGTAAACTTTGACCATTTTCATCGTAAAAAGAAAGCACACTATCTTGCATAAAGGGTATGGCATAAAAGGCTTTACCATAATGATTGAAAACTGCATACTTTATTTTTTTAATTCCTATACTAAGGCTATCAACAAATTCTTCATCATAAACAACTTTATATGAGTCACCCTTTTGCAGACCAAAGAAATCAATAGTCCAAGCATAAATATCAGACAATTCTAAAGCAAGTAACGGATTTACATTAGCAGCAACCATACTATTCCATAAAGAAGATTCAACATTTCCAGAACCAACTTTTTCAACAACGACAACGTCTTTCACACCAACATAAACAGAAAGTGAATCAACAAAATTAATTACAAAATAATCTTTAGTAGATATTTCATAAATAAAGTATTTCAGCGATTTAAGTGAGTCATTGGAGCGTATGCAAGTGTAATTGTTTCCTGCTTTAATTTTTCTAACATTAAAAACAGAATCAGATTTTTGTATTATATCATAGACCTGTTTATTATTTATACCATAAGGTAATAAAATATCACTCAGATTCTTATTTGGTTCTACGACGCCTCTCTCAACAAGCAAGGAATCAATAACTATTTCATATAATTTATTAATGGTAGGAGCAACTACAACAGAATCAATTGTTTCTTGGTTAGACTTGGCTTCATTTTCTTTGCAAGATTGCAGAAAAACAAGAAATAATATTACAAATAGAAAGTACTTATACATTTGAAAAATTTAAAAAACTGTAATCAAATTATTTAGAAATAAAATTACAATGTCAGTTTATTATTTTTTATTATCTAGATAAAACAGGAATATGTTTCAAGGCGCGAATATACAATAGCTTTTCAAAATAAAAGAACGAAATTAGCATATTTTTCATCTTTAATTAATTAATCCCAAAAAAACATATAAATATAAAATTAATAACATTTTTACATTCAAATACATATAGAAAAAAACAACACATCAATCAGTATACATTGATTTAAATCACCATATCATTATAAATTATATTTAAAGAATTAAGTAATTTTGGAGATAATAAAATTTAAATTGGAAAAAGTTAAATACATACTTGAACTTTTCAAAAAGACAATTTCGGACTTTCAGATAATATTAGAAGCCGGATTTTAAGGCTAACGTGGAATACATTAATAATAATACTAACATTATTAATTATTGCATTATCATTTGAATTTAAAGAAAACAAAAAAACATTAATATATCAATTAATTGTATTAGATGTTATTTTAGTTGTTCTTATTTTCTTCGCAAAGAAATTTTCATTCTATTCTAAATCTATATTTATTCTTTCCGATTTTATTCTTATTGGATTTGTATTTCTATTTTCTCAAAGTAATTGGGAATATGGTTATATTATAATAGCCTTAGGAACACTATTTTACTCTATAATATATGACTATAGATATGGATACAGAATTTTAAGTGTAAACTTTTCTTTTAGTATTATAATTTTGCTATTGCATCATTATAAAATTTTGTATTATAATGAAAATGAGATTGATAATGGGAATCTCTATATTAATATTATAAAGTTAGTTTCTGTTTATGCGCTTTCAGGAGTACTCATTTATGGTATGATGAAACTAACACAAGTATTTAAAATAAATTTGAAGGAAATAAAGTCTAAAACTCAAGAGTTAAGTCATGCAAACACTTCACTTTTACATGAAATATTAAGAAGTGAAAAAGCTCACTCTCTGCTTGAAGAAGAAAAAATCAAATATCAAACACTCTTTGATCAATCTCTTGATGCTATTTTGATTTTAAAAAATAATTGTATTGTTTCTTGCAACAAAAAAGCAAGTACCCTTTTTGACTGCGAAAACAATGACTTAATAGGCATTAATCTCTTTAACTTCTCACAAAATTTACAAGAATTTAATCTAGATTCAAAAAAACTTAGTGAGACATACATAAATCAAGCACTGAAGGGAAATCCTAAAATTTTTGAGTGGCAATTTAAAAGTAGAACAAATAAAAATTTCTATGCAGAAGTTAGCCTTTTTAAAATTACTATAAAAGATGTTGACCATTTACAATGTCTGATAATTGATATTTCAGATAGAAAAGAAAAAGAAAAGGTGTTGGAAAAATACAGAGAACACCTTGAATTTCAAGTTAATGAAAGAACAGAAGCACTAATACAAACAAATGAAGAGCTACTGCAAACAAACGAAAAATTAAATAGCATAAATAATTTACTTATTGAAGAGGTAAAAAACAGAAAAGATGCACAACTTAAATTAGAAGAGTTAAATGCAATGAAAGACAAACTCTTTTCTGTAATTGGCCATGACTTAAGGAATCCGTTTAATAATATTATAAATATGTCTGAATTATTATTAAACAGAACTCATTTAATTAATTCAGATAAAGCAGTGCCATATCTGCAACATATAAACATAGGTGCTCAAACTGGCTATAATTTGCTAGAAAATTTACTTCAATGGGCAAGAAGTCAAACAGGTAACATAAAAATAAATGCAGAAAAAATTCAGGTATCTGAAATAATAAGAAATACACTTTCATTTTTCCTAGTAAGTGCCAATAATAAAAATATTAATATTGAAATATTAATAGACAACTCGCTTTATATTTATGCCGACTTAAGAATGACTGAAACAATATTCAGGAATTTGATTTCAAACGCTATAAAATTCACCCCCGAAGGTGGAAAAATAAAGATTTCTGCAGAAGTAGAAAAAGATACTATCAAAATAAATATTCAAGACTCAGGAATTGGAATTTCTCAAGAAAAAATAAAACTATTATTCAACCCAGATTCAACTATTTCTACCAAAGGCACAAACGGCGAAAATGGAACAGGCTTAGGTTTATTACTATGTAAAGAGTTTATTGATAAAAATAATGGCAAAATAATAGCTTATAGTGACTCTAATGGCGCAACTTTTTCTATAATTCTACCTCAACCATATTCAGTAATTTAAAAATATTTAAATTACTTATTGTTATTTTAGTATATATTAATATATTTGTAATTGTTTTGAAGTTTCATTAATAAATTATAAAACAATAATACTATATTTATAACATTAAACCAGTTACTTAGATAAATTCAAAATAGAAGGTTTATGTTAATTACAAAATAAAATTATACTTAAAAAAATGACATTTGAAGATAATATTGAAGCGCAAAATGTAATACGATTTATAAACAGTACTAATAAATCGGTTTTTCTTACAGGTAAAGCAGGTACGGGCAAAACCACTTTATTGAAGCAAATATTAACATCTACACATAAATCGACACTTATTGCAGCTCCAACAGGCATAGCAGCACTAAATGCAGGTGGTGTTACATTACATTCTCTTTTTCAGCTTCCTTTCGGATCGTTTATACCTGACGACAAAATAATAGACAACGAATACACCCAATTTATAAACAGGAAGCAACTTCTTTCTAAAGTTCATATTAACGGAAATAAAAGAAACCTTCTCATAAATACAGAACTTCTAGTAATTGATGAAGTGAGTATGCTTAGAGCAGATATTCTAGATGCAATAGATCAAGTTTTGCGCTTTATACGAAGACGAAAAAACCTTCCCTTTGGTGGTCTCCAAATATTGTTTATAGGCGACTTATTACAACTTCCTCCGGTTGTAAAAGAATATGAAATGTCATATTTAGGAGCATATTATAAAAGCTTGTTCTTTTTTGAAGCAAAAGCCTTTGAAGCAATTAGTCCAATAACCATTGAACTGACAAAAATTTATAGACAAACTGACAAAAAATTTATAGCTATTTTAAATGAGTTGAGAAATGGATTTCTTTTGGAAGCGAGTAGAAACATTCTAAACGAACATTACATTGCAGACTTTAAATCAAATCCAAATGACACATTTATTTATTTAACAACTCATAATAGAAAAGCCGACGAAATAAATAAGAAAGAATTAACACAATTAGCTGGTAAAATTCATACATATCAAGCAAATATTAGTCAAGATTTCCCAAATACAATATTTCCGGTAGAACAAATATTAGAACTGAAAATAGGTGCCCAAATAATGTTTATAAAGAATGATTATTCAGGATACCAAAACTATTATAACGGAAAAATAGGGAAAATAGAAGCACTTACAGAAGAAAGCATAAAAGTAAAATTTGATGATGGTAGTGATTCTGTTTTTGTTGAAAAATATACATGGGAAAACAAGAAATTCTTTTTAGATCAGGAAACAAATGAAATAATAGAACAAACTATTGGCACATTTACACAATATCCTATAAAACTAGCTTGGGCAATTACCGTACATAAAAGCCAAGGTCTTACATTCAAAAAAGCAATAATTGATGTTTCTAACGCGTTTGCTCCAGGTCAAATTTATGTTGCTTTATCAAGATTAGAGTCTATTGAAGGTTTGGTATTAACAAAAAAAATTGAAAATTCAGCCATCGCAAGAACAGAGAATTAAGGAATTTTCACAAACATCTATTGAAAAAGAAGCTTTAGAATTAGAATTTACAAATCAGTCAAGAGCCTTTATTAATGAAACAATAACAGAATCATATAATTTCAACAACTTACTTTGGATATTCAAAATCATCTTGACACCTATACAAAAGATGAAAACAAATCTGAAAAACAAAAATATTTAGAAACAATAAATTCAGCCAATGAAAGTATTAAGAACATTTTCAATGTATCTGAATCATTCCAAAAAGAATTACGAAATTTAATAATTCACGATTCTATTGAAAACAATCAACTTAGTACTAGACTAAAAGCTGCACAAAATTACTTCAAGCCTCTATTAAATGAAATATCAAAAAAAATACAACATTTAATTACAGAACTGGAGTTGAAAAAAGGTGTAAAACAATATATTGTAGAACTTAAAGATTTAAATTTTCAGATTTACAATAAGATTATAAAACTGGAAAAAGCTTCTGTTATACTTGAAGCTGTTAAAGAAAACAATAATTTGACTAAAGATACTTTTAAAAATTGCAACTTTATATTAGAACGAACTCATAGAATCGAACCATTTAAGAGGGAGAATATTTTTAAATCTAAGAGTAACATTGAAAAAGTAAAAGAAAATAAAATAAAAACTCATGAAATTAGTTATGAATTATACAAAACCGGATGTAGTATTGCTGAAATAGCTAAAGAAAGAAACTTGTCTGTAACCACAATTGAAACCCACTTACTCAAATTCGTTTCTGATGGAAAAATAAATATATCTGATTTTGTATCAGATGAAAAATCTGAAGAAATAATAAAAGTAGCTAAACTACTAAACACAAATACCTTAAAATCAATTAAAGAAGAATTGGGAGAAAATTATAGTTATACCGAAATAAAATTTGCATTGAGTCATCTACAAACAACATAAAGATTTTCACGAAATTCCGATATCAAGGCTAAACATATATTTGAAAACCAGAGTAACCCATTGTAATTTTAGACTTAAAAATTATATTAGGCAGAATAGGTGAAATACTCTAAATATCCTTTATATATACTAACCAATAGGTAATGTAAATGCAACTTTAGTACCCCCCATTTCAACCGATTCAATTGAAATTGTTCCTTTATTTTTCTCTACAAATTCTTTACAAATTAACATGCCTAAACCTGTACCTGCTTCCTTTTGAGTTCCATTCTGCAATTTCTGAGCAGAAAATGTAAAAATAGATTGTATTTTTTCTTTTGGAATTCCTATACCGGAATCAATTATTTCACAATTTACAAACGCCTCATTCAAGAAAACATTGACTTTAATAGAACCATTTTCAGGTGTAAATTTAAGTGCATTACCTAAAATATTCCTCAATACAGCTTTTGTCATATTTATATCAGCAACAACAAAAATATTATCATACTGCGGATTTATTTCTACTACTATAGCTTTATCTTCAATCAAAATCTGATATTGTTCTACAATAAGATATATAATTTGCACTAAATCAAACTGTTCTTGATTTAACACTATTGAATCTGATTGTGTTCGTGCCCAATTCAATAAATTATCGAGAATTGCATAAATACTTGTTGAGGCTGAAAATATTTTTTTAATAAACAATTTTCTTTTATCCTCAGAATAATTATCGTATGATTTGTTTAAAATTTCCGAAAAATTCATAACAACCCCAAATGGGTTCTTTATATCATGCGCAATAATTGAAAATAATTTATTTTTTGTTTGATTTGCAACTTCTAATTCAGCATTTGTTTTATTTAGCATTTCAGACTGTGCTATTAGTTCGGTTGATGTTGCAAGAAGTTCTTCTTTTTGTTCATTGAGCACTTTATTTTTCACTTGCAAAACAGCTGCTTGATCAGAAATTTTTTGAGTCCTTTCGTTTACTAATTGTTCTAAGAGTTTATTTTGCTTTTTTATATTCCTAATTCTAAAAAAAACAAATAATAAAATTACAATTATTACCAAACAGACAAACACACTTCTAAACCACCAAGTACTCCACCATGGCGGTAATACCTTTATCAGCAATTCTCGACCTTCATTATTCCATACTCCATCGTTATTTGAAGCTATTACTTTAAAAACATATTCGCCTGGAGGTAAATTCATGTATGTTGCTTCAGGAACTGTTTTACATGATTGCCATTCACTGTCAAAGCCTTCTAATTTAAATTTGTATTGGTTTTTTTCAGGAATTATATAATTTAAAGCTGCGAAGCTTATTGTAAAAATATTTTGCATGTAATTAAGCTCAATTTCTTTACATAAGTCTATATTCAACTCTAAAGGACTATCTGTTTGTTTAGGATAGACAGATTTATTAAATAATTTGAAATCGGTAAAAACAATATTAGGCTCAACGCTATTAATTACAACCAACGTAGGGTCAAAAAAGGTAAATCCATTATTACTTCCAAAATAAAAATACCAGCTTCATCAGAGCATGAAGCATTTCTCATGAATTGATTATCTGAAATTCCATCTCGTTTTTCAAAAACATTTTGTTTATCAGTATCAATTTCGCATCTCAATAGCCCTCCTGAACCAACAATCCAAGCTATTCTATCTTTGTATAATACAGAAGCCGGTTCAAAATCGGCATTAGGAAGTGTCAAGAATTTACCTTCACGCTTAACCATATCAATTATGCATGCTTGTTTTACTCCAACTACAATGATTTCGTATTTTTCAGTAATTACCAAATCATAAGGATAGGTAATTTTGAATTTTTCAATCCCTCTGAAAACAGAATCAGTAATAATTCTATTATTTTTTATAGAAAAAACTTCTATTCCGTTAGATCCACAAATCCACAAATTATTCAAGCTGTCAACCACAATATTTCTACACCAATTAGACAAAATCCTGTGTTTTTTTTCGCTATTTTCAGAAATAATAATATCAGAATTTTTATTTTCCAAATCGAGCCTTGCGACACCTCCCCATGTGTTGCAATCCATATATCGCCATTTAAATCTTGCGTTATTTCTCTAATATCGTTAGCAGGAATAATTTTATTTTGATTTTCATTTTTTAAATTTAAAACAGTTCCTTTTTTATCAATTCTAGACACCCCTCCTTTATATGTTCCAACCCAAATATTTTCATCTTTATCTTGAAACAATGAAACAACAGATTCAAAACCGAATTCAAAATTAGCAAGCAATTCATTTTTATAAACCCTAACTATTTTATTATTTACAATTTTCAACAACCCAGCCTCATCATTAGCCAACCAAATAGTTTTGTCCTTTCCTACTAAAACATCATTAACATTTGGTAACAATAAAACTTGAGATGTGTCTGAATATCTTCTTGCTTGTAAATTGCTATTTGCCGGCGACAATATAGATATTCCTCCCATATAATGTCCTAACCAAATATTAGCTTGCTTATCTATCAAACATTCATATATCTTATTATTTGAAATTTTGGAATTTTCAATATTAAATATTTTAAACTTAGAATTATTTATAGTAAATAAAGCAAATCCTCCCCCATCAGTTCCTACTAAAAGGGTATTATCGGCGGTCTTTTGTAAATTTAATATTGTATTACTTGGCAATTTTGAGTTGGAAATATTATAAAACGTTTTTGAATCTGTATTTATCTCATATTTAACAAGTCCTAAATCAGACGTGGCTAACCACAATACACTATCCGACTCAACTTCTAAGGTATTAACTTTATCATATTCTATTATTTTGTTTTGGAAAATGATACTTTCTGAAGTAGAACTAACACACACAATACCATATGCTTCTGAGCCAAGCCAAATGTTATCTTTACCATCCATTTTCAAGAAAAGTACCTTTTCAGGTGATATTTTTGAAGTATTAATTTTAGGAATAGCAATTTTTTTAATGATTTTTGTTTGTCGATTATAGTTATACAATCCGTATAACGTAGCCAACCAAATACTACCACTCTTATCTTCAACTATACTCTTGATATATATATTATTAATGGAATCTTTTAATTCAACTTTTTTAAAGAAATTACTACCAGTTTTCCTATCAAAAGTATACAAACCCTCATAAGAACCAGCCCAGATTGAAGAATCTAACTTACTTTCTATAAGACAATTTATTGTTTTGATTGTTCCACTTTCAAACTGATAGGTTTTAAAAGAGTTTGCATCATAACTATCAATTCCCTTTCTTGTTCCAATCCACATTTTACCATCATAAGACTGAATAATTGAATGTACCCTACTTGAATTTAAACCATCATCAACACCTAGTATTTCTACTCTGTAATTTTGACAGTAAACATTACAAGTAATCATTAAAGATACTAAAATCAATAACTTCATTCCCGAAATATAATTTGTTGTTTGCTCTTGAAATAAATATACTATTATTTATAGAAAATACAATACTTTAGACAAATATAATACATGAAAATATTAAAATAAATAACACGACATTTTCATATACAATAACATTATATGAATTGAAAATAAAAAGAAAGAAAACTTATTTTTAAAATATTCAGAAGGAAAAAAAGAAGACTACAAAATAGGAGATTACAAAAAAGTGGAGCCAGTGGGAATCGAACCCACGACCTTTGAATGCCATTCAAACGCTCTAGCCAACTGAGCTTATGACCCTTACAACTTTACAAAGTTACAAAAATAAAAAAACATGCATACTTGATTTTTTTTTTGTAAATTCATACTAAACTAGGTTAATAAAGAGTTAACTTATAAATGTTTTTAATTTAATATCAGCAAATTTAGAATAATCTATATTTGCTGAAAATACTAAACAATATGGAACAAAATAAAATAATAAAAAATCAACATATATTCTCTTCATTACTTACTATTGCAAAATCAGACGGTGTAGTCCACGAAAAAGAGAAAAATGTATTATACAAACTTGGTGCAAGTTATGGATTTTCGATAACTGAAATAGAAAAATTAATTAATTCTGATACAGTAACAATTCCAGAAAAATTAACATTTTCCGGATTTGAAAAATCAAGATACATTATGGATTTTATAAGAATTGCCATAACAGATGGTGAAATTAATATAAATGAAGAAAAAACTATAAAAAAACAAATTAATAATCTTGGAGTATCAGAATCAGAAACGGATGAACTAATCTCAATGGCTCAAGAAGAACTTCAAAGAATACATCAAATCGTTTTATAATGTGAGTCAATAATTTCAAACGCTTTACTTATTTTATTGCTTTTCTTGATAGCCTTAAATATTTTTTTGCCATTTTCAAAAGAATCTGCATGATAAAACCACATTTCAGTAAGTCTTTTTAAAAAAGATCTTTCATCGGAATATTTGTTTCTGCTTAATTCGAAAAAACATTCATGAAACTTGTGTTCTGCAATAGTATTTCTGTCTGAATAATTGTTTTTAATTTTGTCGAATAAACTTAAATCTTTTTAACACACCTCTGCCTATCATAACCCCTTTAATATCTGAACACTGTGCTTTTATATTAGTGTATTGTATAAAATTATCAATATCACCATTATAAATTACAGGAGCATTAAGTTTTGTATAGTATTCCTTAAATTTAGTTATATTTACCTCTCCACCATACATTTGCTTGGCAATACGAGGATGAATTATTATCTCTAAAATTGGAAAATTATTAAAAATTGGAATTAGTTTTTCAAATTCATCAAAATCTAAATTTCCTAAACGGGTTTTTAACGAAATAGAACATTTTGAAACAGAAAAAATATTTGTTAGAAGGTTATTTAATTCATCAGGTTTATCTAACAGCCCTGCTCCTAGCCCCCTCCCTGTTACGAGAGAAAAAGGACATCCTAAATTAATATTTATTTCTTCATAACCATATGATAAACAGAGGTCTTGAAAATACAAGAAATCTTCAACCTTATTGCCCATAAACTGAGGAATAGGTTTTTGATTTAAATTTTTTCTGGAAGAATGTCCTTTAGCTGTGAAGGTCTATACAACTTACCTTCTTGAACTTTCACAAAAGGAGAAAAACACTTGTCAAAACGACCAATTGAAGTTGTAAATGCTTCTCTAAAAACATAATCAGTAAGCCCTTGTAAAGGAGCAAGATATAATTTGAAATCCATATTGAAATATAAAAAGTGCTAAAAAACCAGCAAACTTATAAAATATAAAGCAATGAGTTACAATTAACCTTTAATATTTTATTATCTTTAATAATGAAAAGAAGTAGTATTAAAAAAATAAAAAAAATTAAAAATGAAAAAAATAGTTTTTTCTCTAATCATGTTGTCTTTCACACTTTTTTTGAATGCTCAAAATTATGATTTGCAACAAGTTCTTAGAATGTTGAACACAAAAACAAATCTTAACGACGCTCAAAAAGTTCAAGTACTTTCCCTATCTGGAAAATACTATCCGCAAATACTGGAATTACAAAATGAAAAGTCTTCAAATGAAGCAAAATATATAAAAGCAATTGTAATAAAAAAACAGTTAGATGGCGATTTAAAAGACATTTTAGATAAAAATCAGTATTCTGATTATCAAAAGCTTTGTGATGAATATGAAAAGAATTACTTAAAATCAGCAAAGAAAGATTAAAAAACGCTTTAAAATGATGTATCTTTGCAAAACATTATATGGGGCTGACCGGAATTGACGGGGAGTTGAATGGTAATGTAAGCATGTGGAGTAATGGAAATCGACTCATTAATCAGTTTTCCAAACCAATAAATGGCGAAAATAACTACGCTCTTGCAGCATAGTCGAATAAAGTAGACTAACGCCTTATTCTGCTATAGTAGCAGAAGCAAGACATCCCTCAGAAGGCAATCCTTTAGTCGTCTGAATCAGGGGTGCAGTAATTAAGGGATAGTTTTGTTCAGCTTCGGGAACAGAATAAAATTAAGAAGATAAGGGTTAATTAGAGTGTCTGTTTTCGGATTAACCTCGAAAATCAATAACGAGACTAAACATGTAGAAAGCATTGTTATTGCTTGTCCGGACGCGGGTTCGAATCCCGCCAGTTCCACATTAAAAAGCCAAAGATTAACTCTTTGGCTTTTTTTATTGCGCATTTCTAAAGAATATGTTTGAGAATCTTATCTACCAACTCATCCAAATCAAGAGGCTTTGATATATATGCATCCATGCCCTGCCCTAAAAATGCTTCCTCATCACCCTTAAGGGCATATGCAGTTTGGGCAATTACAGGAATATGCGGAAGAAATGACTTTATTCGTTTTGTAGTTTCTATTCCATTCAAACCAGGCATTTGTATATCCATTAATATTAGTTGATAGTTAGCATCTTCCTTTAAAAGATTTATTGCCTTAATGCCATCATTCACATAATTTACCTCAATATCATACTCATCAAGAATTTCTGAAACAACATAAAATGAATTTTCCACATCATCGACCAATAAAATTCTTTTGTTTTTTAAATCACTTTTACTTTTTAAAATTGTCTCCTCCTTTTCAAACACTACAGGTTCTAGATTTTTCTGAGGTGGCAATGTGAAAAAGAAAGTAGCTCCCTTACCCTTATCAGACTCTACCCATATTCTTCCACCCATCAATTCTACTAAGCTTTTTGAAATTGACAAACCCAAGCCGGTACCTCCATAACGCCTTGTATAAGAATCTTCTTCTTGTCTAAAATGTTCAAAAATGATTGATAAATTAGCCTTAGCTATACCCTTTCCTGTATCGGCAACAAAAAAAATTGGCTGCGTTTTATTCTCTAAATAATACCCAAATTTTATAAATCCATCAGAAGTAAATTTCACTGCGTTATTGAGTAGATTTGAAAAAATTTGCTTCATTCTATAAGGATCAGCCCAAACACTTAATTCATTTGGAATTGTTTGAGGTACTATTTCTAGTGAAATATTCTTTCTGCTATTTTCTATTTGCAATTTAAAAATTTCATATAAATCTGATAGAATGAACTTTATGCTCACATCGGCACATTCAATATCTAATTGATTGCTCTCAATTTTTGAAATATCAAGAATGTCATTAATAATATTTAGCAATTGATCGGAATTATTTTGAATTTCATTCATCATCACATTGCGTTTTTCATCGGTATAATTTCTTCTTATAAGTAATTTTGAAAAACCAACAATTGCATTTAAAGGAGTTCTAATTTCATGCGACATATTTGCAAGAAAAGAAGATTTTAATCTATCGCTCTCTTCTGCCTTTTCTTTAGCTCTAATAATTTCTCGTTCGCTCTCAAAACGATCTGAAACATCTCTTATAGATGCAATTAGAACATTAGAATTATTATAATAAAAATACGAAAATGTTGCGTCTATTGGAAAATTTACACCATTTGAGCGTATTGCCATTTCTGAATATACCCTGAGTTGCTGACTCTTAATTGTTGCATTAATAAAATCGGGATCTACCCATAAATCTAGAAACATTTTCTGTAACAAATCGTTTTGAGAATATCCAAAAAGTTTTGTACCTGCCTCATTTACTTCTAGTATCTTTTCTGAATCAATATTTACCAAAAAAACCCCATCGCTGCCGGTTTCAAATATCATTCTATATTTTTCTTCATTAAGACTTAACTCTTTCTCAAGCTTTTTATTTTCACTAACATCTTTAATAAATCCTACAACAACATTATTTTTTCCGGAGTTCATCCCCATGCAATGAATCCACTTGCTTTTATTTTCTTTTACTTTTATTCTGAACTCAAAATCAATAGATTGTGTAAGATTTTTCAAGAATTTAACCATATTACTGACTACTCTTCTATGGTCGTTCTTTATGACAATATTTAAAAATTCTGATTCTGAATAACTATCTGTATTTACATTTAATATGTCTTTGCAAACAGAATCAACAGTAATTTTTTGGTACTTAAATTCCATTCCCAAAATCCATATTCAACTTCCTGAGTGAGCAATTTAATTTTCTCCGAAATTGAATAATCACTATTATTATTGCCAAAAAAAGATTTCCTACATAAATTGTTAGCAAAGAAATCTATTTTTTTCTCAATTAAATTCAAAGGTAAATCAAGTAAAACAAAGTCTGTATTAGCAATGTCTGTATGCAAAATAGGCTTTTCATTTTCACTAAATAGAATAAAAATAGGTCTGCTTGTACTTGCAGAAATCTGAGAAAGTAGCCAAGTTGAGGCAAATGAGTTTTCAATTAATAAAAGATCAAAATGCTCTTCGCTACATAAATTTAAAAAATGAGAAGTATCAAAAACAGATACTTCTTTTATAGTATGTTTACTAAATGAAATTAATTCAGCTATTTTGCTGTTATTATTATGTATAGCCAGTATATTTATCATGCCCCTTCTATCAATTGTTTTTTCCAATGTGCTATTTTATGATATTCAGGTGCCAAAAGCAACATCTTTTCATATACCTTTATAGCTTCACTTTTTTTATTTAACTCCTCATACGATTTTGCCAAAAACAATAATGTATTTAAATAGTACCAATTACATGCTAAAGGCTTACTATTTTCTTCAAATGTAACAATAGCCTTTTTGAAAAAAAAATTGGCTTCTTCAAAATCACCACCAAATATTCCAGGAAAATAAAATTTTACAAATCCTTTCTGAGTAAGCGAATATGGACTGTTTGCATCTATTTCATAGGCATTATTAGCAGTCTCAATTATTTTATAACCACTTGAAATGCTATTACTTAATCCTGACGCTACCATGTATGCAAACTTAGAACTACTCAATGTGTAATAATTAAGTTTGCTAATTTTCTTTTCGTACAATAATTTTAAATAGTTATCAAATTTAATTATTTCTATTTTTGCCGCATCCTCCATCTTTGAATCAAGCAATTGTGCAATATATAAATACTGGGAATTGCAATAAAAAAGCAAAATAGATGTATCATTCTTATTACTAAGAACTTTACTTTCTAACTTTTTCATAAGTTCAGCACATTGCTTATAATCGTTTTTACAATAAACTAAAAAAAAATCACATTCCGTTTGCCCTATTGCACTATATGATAGAGAAACTATCAGAACAATGAAAATTTTTACTTTAAACATAAAATAAAGTTGCCTCATGGGAGCTATTTTTCAGTATTTATATTTAAAACAGAAATATTTTAAAAATGTAAGAATAATAAACCCTATTGAAATTACATATTTAATTTCTAATATGCAAATCAATAATTAAATATGTTAAAAATATAGACATTGAGCAAAATTTCTATAAAATGAAGCACATAATTTCGTTTTATTATAGTAAATATTAAAATTTATCTCATTAGTTTACTGAGTCTATCATTTAATTTATTTGCATTTAGATTAATATCAATAATTTTCCCATCTCTATCTATTAAATAATTATATGGTAAAACATCAACACCATAATCTAAAACAACAGAGCTATTCCATTTTCCTTCTGTAACGACTTGGTAAACCCACGGCAGACTATCATTTCTTACAGCATCAAACCATGCTTGACGATCATTGTCGAGCGAGACCTGAAATATTTCAAAACCATTTTTTTTAAAGGTATTATATACCCTTATTAATTCCTTATGTTCTTTGCGACAAGGCAAACACCAAGAAGCCCAAAAATCAAGCAATACATATTTACCCTTTAATGAAGACAATTCAACTATTCTATTGTTTGTATCAGGTAACTTAATATTTAGTGCCTTATCACCAATTTTATTAAGTTTCTTTTTTGATTCCCTTTCCGGTTTGTTTTGATTTGACAACAACATTTTTGTATGTAAAATAGCTTGATGAAAATCGGAAACTACTTTGGCATTAGGAAATCTAATACTCAAACAAGAATCTACACTTTCAAAATATTTGATATTTTCGGGTTCGCTTAGCAAGAGTGGAGTTCCATTATCGCTGTCAAATGTTTGATATAGTGCACTCATAGAAGCAAACGAACAGGTGTTCTTGTAAATAAACTGAATTAAAAATTGTTTTTCTGAATCTATTATTGCTGCAATTTCATTAGATATTGAATCTTCAAAATTTTTGATTGAAGAATTTGCAAATGTTCCATAAAGCATCTTCTCACTATACTTATTTTTTAGTGAAGCTATGTCTTTTTGAGTATTAACATGATGTTTCATTAAATCTTTCAGTAAAAGAGAACCTCCAGATCCTTCAATAGTATATTCGTCGGAAAAGTTTTTTTTATTGGTTGAAATAGAAATTTGCTCACTAGAATCTATCAACAGATGAATAATTTGCTTTTTATCATTATTAATATACAATTTGAAGAAATCAGGATGTATAATTCTGCCGCCAAATGAAAATTTTCATCGTCTCCAATCAAAAAACTGTCTTTTTTCGACGAGCTCTCTAAGAAAACGACACTGTTTTTTCCATTTTCAAGGGTTCCTTCAATAGAAAACATGTTTTTATTTACATCGCAAGAAGCAAATAAAAACAAAACTATAATTACAAAAGAAAACAAATATTGATACCTATAAATCATATTTTCAGACACTTAACTAAACAACAATAAAACTTGTCAAAGGTACATTTTAAATGTAAAACATGAAATTTTAAAGGAAATAAAAAAAATATTATTTTTTTTTTGTAGAACTATTGGAATTTAAAAAAAATTTGTAATTTTGCCTCGGAGAAATGGCAGAGCGGTTGAACGCGGCAGTCTTGAAAACTGTTTTACCGTAAGGTAACGGGGGTTCGAATCCCTCTTTCTCCGCCAGAATTTCCAAAAGCCTTAAGATAAGCATCTTAAGGCTTTTTTTATTCTTCATAAATAAAAAAACTATTCCAAAGAAAAATCTATAATAAAATCAAATTAATCTCAAGTTCTTACTTCAGTCCAAAGGTTTTGTAATAAAAGTTCCAATTCCAAAGCATTTTTCTCATTTTGTTTTATTGACGGATGATAATCTGCACCAAAACCTAATGAGCCATCTTGTTTACTTAGTTCGAATAGATATAACTCAGGTTTATTCAAATCTGATTTTATTTCACTCAACCAACTGTTTACCAATTCACGTTTATCTGGTTCAAGCATTTGACTAACAAGCATGACCACCTTACTTTCAGGATAAAGCAAGAACAACTGGTTAAGCATTTTTTTGTAACCAGCTATAAAATAATCTTTTTCAATATCGTAGCCCGGGCTAGTATCGTTAGTACCTAGATTGATAAAAATATACTGCGGAACAAACAATCCATGATTCCAAGTACTCGTTGTGTCATTGGCCAAAGCCCTTTGAAACAAATCGTTCATGGTTTCTCTAAATGGTGGTATTTGCGCCCAATTTCTAACGATGCCTCTACCCGAATATGCAACTAAATGCGTCTCTGCACCAAACCTTCTCCCAACCATAGAGGCATAAGAAAGGTATGAATTTTCTGTCTTTGCTTCATAAGGCGATTTTTCTGACACAGCTTCATTTCCGTAACCACAAGTTATTGAATTGCCAATAAACATGAACTTTACACTGCTGTTTGGGTATTCATATAATTTAGCCTCTTTGTTTACCGAAATACCGAATATTTCAATATTTCCAAATTCGGTTTCTGTTCTTTTGATTATAACTATGTTTTTTATACCTTCTTCAAGTTTTATCATATAAGCCACGGTAGATGATTTCAACTGTAATACCGAATGAACCTTATCATTTACAATAATTTGAAGAAAGTTTGTACCTTTATCTTTACAGTTTAAAACAAGGGTTTTTGCATCTGTACGAATACTTATTCCAGTACCCGGATACCCAAAAACCACAGAATTTTGCAATTTTTCATACCTACCATTTAATTTTATAGTATCATTTACAACCGAAATATTTCTATACATTCCACCATTTGCAAACATAATTGTACCTTTTAACAGTAAAATAATCAGAGTGATTCTAATGTTCATAATAATATTATTTTAAAATTATAAAACGAAGTTATTTTTTTTGAGTTAAAATTTTATGATAAATATACCCTTTTGTAATTCTATTCTCTATTGGTTTACTTAAATCTATATTCTGCCCTTGCGATTCAATATTCATTTCGTAACTTTCTATTAATCCAACGTTGATAGCATACTTCTCGAAATAAATCTTCTTTTGAAACAAATTATCAATTGGAATTCTTTCTATCAATAAGGTAGAGTCGTAAATTATACCATCAATAGTATCAGGCATATCAAAGTATTTAATGGTATGAATTTCTTCATCAAAGTATTGTACAAATTATGATTCCATGACATGGTCGTATCAAAAGGATAATTCAATTTTAAATAAAGGATATTATTTTTACTCTTTATAATTTTATTATTATCTAATGCTTCCCAATAAGTATAAAATGAATAAACACCATCAGTATTGCAAGTACTTGTTTTCTCCAAAAATTCATATTTCTTAATTGAGTTTGAAGAATCAAAACAATCATAAAAAAAATCATTATATATCATACAGATAGTATCATATCTTTTCATTTCTGAATCTATAAAGATTCTAGATTCAACATACGAATTATTTCTAGTAGAATCTAGTGGATAATATCTGTACTGATAGGAAATATCTTCTTGCGGAAGTATTTCGTCCTGACAAGATGTTGCAAGTAAGCCTGTGATTATAAATAAACTATAAAAGACAACTTTGTAATAAACATTCATATTTAATTCTTCTATTTAAAAAAGTAAGACGAAACAATACATTTTCAAAAACCAATATATTATTTTTTTATAATAGTGCTATTGTACAATGAAAATAACTGATTAGACAATAACTCTGATTTGAATTTTTGTACATAAGCAAATCCGTTGTTTATGAGCTGTGTATAATAATCTTTATTGGTAAGCAACCTAATAATTGCATCAGCAATTTCAGAAACATCATTCGGATTTACATAATGTGCACCATTTCCGGCAGCTTCGGGCAAAGAAGATGTGTTTGAAGCTATAACCGGAGTACGGGTATATAAAGCCTCTATTATTGGTATTCCAAAGCCCTCATAAACAGACGGATAAATAAAAATCTTAGATTTAAAATAGATACAAGGCATGTCTTCATTAGCAACATTATCAAGAAAAAAGACAAGCTGTTCCAATCCATTTTTTTTCACATAATCTTTTACCTTTTCTTTATACTTATCACCATTTCCTATTACAACGAGGGGGATTTTTAAAAACGATTTTAATGAATGAATAGCTTTTACTATTGCTAACAGATTCTTACGTTCAATAACAGAACCTACATACAGTAAATACTGATTTGGTAATTGATATTTTTGGTTACTATATCTATTGTCTCTTGTGAAATTTTTCTTTTATAAATATCTGAACATGTTTGATATATAACAGAAATTTTTTCGGGTTCTATTCCAAAATAGGTAATAATATCTTTTTTTGTATTATTACTAATAGCAACAATCTTATCGGCTACTTTGCAAGCATGCCTGAATTTGAAATCATATATTTTTCTATCAATAGCAGAAAAATTATCAGGATAAAGCAAATAAAGCAAATCATGAATTGTAACAATATTTGTAGTTCTACTCTTTTGAGCTCCTATTGGTAATTCATGCGACAAACCATGATAAATATCTAAATCATCGGCTATAATATTATTTACAACGCCAAAAGTCCGCCAATAATTTTTGAAAAAATGATTGGGTTTAATAATTTTGAAAGAATCTGAATAGAAATTTTCAGTTTGTGCATTATTTTTAGCACTTGGCGAATAAAGAAAGTACTCATTATCAGGGAAGTTTATCTGTAGATTTGATACCAATGTCCTACTATAATTACCCAATCCGGTATAATTATTAAACAATCGTTTGGCATCAAATCCAATTTTAAGCATAGTTGGTTTTATTTAAAAATTGCATAAAATATCGGCTATATGTATAACTTTAATTTTACTATTATTCTTTTTAATATACGATTCTATATTTAGTAAGCATGAAGATTCGGTAGTTACAATATACTCTACTCCTGTTTCAAGTGCATTTTCAACTTTTTGCTCAACCATAGCTTGAGAAATAGCACTATGCTTAACAGAGAACGTTCCGCCAAAACCACAACAGGTTTCTGCTTCACTCATTTCTAACAATTCCAAACCTTTTACTTTAGAAAGTAAAATACGCGGCTCCTGTTTTATCTTATAATCTCTTAATGCTGAGCAAGAATCATGATATGTCACTTTATGGGGAAAGTATGCACCAAAATCGGTAACCTTAATTTTATTAACAAGAAAATCGGTCATTTCAAAAATATTTCCTGTTACCAATTCTGCCATATTTATTTTATCAGTATCATTATTAAACATTTCCAGATACTTATGTTTTATATACCCAATGCAAGAAGCACTTGGACCAACAATAACCCTTTGCCCCGAAAAATCATTTAAAAATTTCACTGCCAACTTTTTAGCTTCATCTACATAACCGGAATTAAATGAAGGTTGACCGCAACAAGTTTGATTTTTATTATAAAAAACTCGGCATCCGGCTTTTTCTAAAATTTTTACAAAGTTCAATCCCGTTTCAGCATACAACTGATCTACAAAACAAGGAATAAATATATCTACATCCATCTTTTAAATAAGTACAATCCTTTTAAAAATTTTATGATTTTGAGTACTATTTACTAAATCTAACAAGCAAAGCTACAAAAGATTTTAAAATATGTATGATTGTAACATAATTTGTTGAATATTAAGCTTTATAATACTAATTTTCAAATACTTAAAAAATAATTATGAAATTTTTAAAAAAAACTACATAAAATCATTGACTTATATCTTAAAATAATGTAATATTGCAATCACATATTAATCATATAGGTATTAAGGAATATGAAAATATCATCAAAAACAAGTTACGGCTTTAGACTAATGTTATGCTTAGCAATCAATTATGAAAACGACTATGTCAGTTTAAAAGATATTGCTACCCAAGAAAATATTTCTGAGAAGTTTTTAGAGATAATAGTAGCAACAATAAAACCTTTGGGCTTGATAGATGTGAAGCGAGGTTCCAAAGGCGGTTATAAATTGGCAAAACCTCCACATCAGATAAAAATAACGGAACTATTTGATGCGCTTGAAGGAGCTATAGTTTCTTATGATATTTCTGAAAATAAATCAAGCGAAACATATAATTCTCAAGTAGTATCAGACTATTGGCGACAAATGCAAATAGTAGTTAAAGAACATTTAGACTCAAAAACATTAGATAATTTACTTGAAGATTATAAACAAAAGAATGAAAATCAGATGTTCTTTATTTAAACTTTTTAAAATTAATAAAAAAACTAGATACGTAAATAATTAAATTAATATATATATGAAAATAGCAAACAACATTACCGAACTCATTGGTAACACACCGCTTGTGAAAATCAATAAACTGAACAAAGGCAATACCAATACCGTAGTTGCAAAGTTGGAGTATTTCAATCCGCTTTCAAGTGTTAAAGACAGGATAGCATTTGCAATGATAACAGAAGCAGAAAAAAGTGGTAAAATAAACGCTGATACTCTTTTAGTTGAGCCAACCTCTGGAAATACAGGTATTGGACTAGCATACATTGCAGCAGTAAAGGGCTATAAACTAGTACTTACCATGCCCGAAACCATGAGTATTGAAAGAAGAAATCTACTAAAATCTTTCGGAGCACAACTAGAACTCACACCCGGTAGCAAAGGCATGAAAGGCGCAATAGCAAGAGCAGAAGAGATTGTAGCAAGTAATCCTAATGCGCTCTTATTACAACAGTTTAATAATGAAGCCAACCCAAAATACATAGAGAAACTACCGCGCAAGAAATATGGAAAGATACCGATGGTAAAATAGATATTTTTGTTTCGGGTGTGGGAACAGGTGGAACTATAACCGGAGTTGGTGAGGTACTAAAGAAAAACAAACCCGAAGTTAAAATAATAGCAGTAGAACCAGAAGCATCGCCAGTATTATCAGGTGGCGAAGCAGGGCCACATAAAATACAAGGCATAGGAGCCGGATTTGTACCTGGGGTATTAAATGTGAAAATCTATGATGAGATAATAAAAGTTTCAAACGAAGATGCTTTTAAAACCGCTAGAGACCTAGCAAAACAAGAAGGAATATTCGTAGGTATTTCTTCAGGAGCAATAATGTTTGCAGCATTACAAATAGCTGCCCGCCCAGAGATACAGAATAAACTTATTGTAGTAATTCAGTGCGATACAGGAGAAAGATATTTGAGTATTGAAAATCTATTTTATTAGTCAATACTTTTTCTTTTAATTCAATATTATTAGCAAACCTCAATACTTTGATATAGAAATATATTGAAATATTGAGGTTTGCTTTTTTTATTTGTATACAATCTTACTACAAAGTTTAGAGCTGCTATTTTCTATAATTACTGTATTTACAAGCAATTTAGGTATTTTTACTATGATTTTTATTTTTAACTTAGTGGTTTGTTTTGATGTGATAATACTCAAGAAATAACACATTAAAATAATTTAATATTTTTTAGGCTTTTAACTCATTGTATTTCGACATGTTATAATTTATTAACTTGGTTTGAGAATATTTTTTTTGTCGATTAAGCAACATTTTACCTAGGTTTAAAGGTCTTTTATAAAAACAGAGTAACAAATAAACTTTCTAATATAAAGCAGAGATAATGAAAAAAATAGTTTTATTAGCAAAATTACTTTTAGCTGTATTTGTCGGGTTTTCTCAAAATCTCGACATTTCTGGAGGTTATGGCTCATCGGCAATGATTTGTTCTAATGGCGATGTATATACATGGGGAAACAATAAAGCAGGCGACGCACCTAATATTCAACGTGGGATTTTAGGGCGAGGTGTTACTGGCGATAATGATCCTACTCCAGGTATTGTTACATACTTTAGAGACAATAGTATTTATATTAAAGCTGTTGACGCAGGTTCAGGTGGTCACTTGGCACTTGATTGTAACGGTAATGTATATTCGTGGGGTCAAAATAACTATGAACAAACTGGACAAGCAAATCCGAATGGCTTAGGCAACAATCATGTGGTTTCTTTACCATCATTAGTTCCAGGTCTTTCAAACATAGTTTATGTTTCTGCTGGGAATGACGAATCTTATGTTATTGATGCAACTGGCAGAGTTCTAACATGGGGACAAAACGATAAAGGTCAGCTCGGAAATGGAACAATAACAAACTCAAGAACACCAATTGTGGTTCAAGGTATTTCAGGCAAAGTATTAAAAGTGGAAGCTGGTGACGAAACTGGATATGCACTAACAACTGATGGAAGAGTTTATTCTTGGGGTGCAGGAGCCAAAGATAATACAGGAACCTATGGAGGCACTGGTATGCTAGGAAGAGTTGCTGAAACAGTTAATGCAGGAGTAAGCAGTTATCGTGCAGGAGTGGTACTTAAACCAGATGGAACACCTTTAACAGATATTGTTGAAATTTCTGCCGGAGACGTTCACTGTCTTGCAATAGATGCTTCAGGTCAAGTTTGGGGATGGGGAAATAACGGTTGGGCTGGTCAAGTAGGTACTGGTGAAGGCGACAACATATTTTTTGCAAAAAAAGCAGTTGGACTTGGAGGCATTGGCTTTCTCAAAGCAACAAAAATAACTGCCGGACGAGCACATTCTGTTGCTGTATTAGATAATGGTACAGCAGTCGGCTGGGGTTTAAATTCTGGGACTTCAAAATGTTCTTATGGTAACGTAACTGAATCAAAAATACCTGTATTAATTCCAGGATTATCTAATATTAAAGATGTTTCTGATGGAGATGGTTGGACCTTCTTTATAAAAGCAGATGGTAGTTTTCAAGTTATGGGTGGAAATGAATTTGGACAAACGGGGACAGGTGCTGTAAATCCAAGTGTTTGTTCTCCTCAACTGTAACTACTAAGTGTACCCCAGCAGACCCTTGCCCTGTAGCAATGCTAGGGGATGATATATTAATTTGCCTGGTACAACTACAACACTAGATGCAGGTTGGACAACATATACATACATTTTCACTTGGACAGGTGGTGTTTCAGGTACAGGTAATACAGTAACTGCAGGCGTAGGCACATATAGTGTTTCCATTAAATATGGTGGCACAAATAGACCTTGTCCTAGTACAAGTTGTCCTAATGCTATTGATACAATTGTTGTTGAAGAAATGAAAATGGACATAACCGATGGTAAAGGTACGTGGTGTGGCGATTCTGTAACATTTAAAATAGGAAATGCACCAGGTGTATATGCTATTTATAAAAACCAAACTGGAGGTTCAGAAATTGGTATTATCAATAAACATGTTCCAGTAAATATAGCTCAAGAAAAATTTATCTCTTCCCTTTTTACAAAAAATGCAGGAACTCTTGAAGCTTGGGTTGAAATTAGAGGCGAAGAAGCTTTCGATTTTGGATTTGGTACAATTCCTACAGGCACTGTTACAGCAATTGCTGCTGATGAAACATTACAATTAATTGAAGCAAAAAATTCAATTCACTTTGGGGGTACAAGTATTCGCTTTGAAACGGAATATCTAGGACCTGGAGCTTCAAAAACATATGATTTCCAACTCGGAGTATTTTCTGTAAATAACAATCCTCAAGGCGAACCAGCAATTGTTGGATCTCAATTACATGCAGGACCTGTTGTTAGTGTTACTATAGATGGACCTTGGGATGCAAACTTAGCTGCTAATAAATGGGTTACCGTTGATTTACCTGCTGATTATAAAATGGTAGCAGGTAATTATTATTACATAGGCTTAATAAGCGGAGATAGACCAATTGCATATTATAGTGCAGCTCTTCTACCTAAAAATGATAATCTTGATGGTAAACAGGCCACTCTAGCTTATTCCAATAACTATGGAAATCTTGATAAAACTATGAAATTAGGTTCTTTCTATAATCATAAGTTTGCAACATCTATACCATGGAATTGTGGTAGATTTAAAATTACTGCTACAGAATCATGCCCATGTTCTCCACCTAAAGATATGACAATATCTGATACCGTTATAAATGCTTGTATTACAGAAGATGTTTCAATCTCTATTGATGCAACGCTTGGCATACCACAAAATGGTTCTTATAATTTAAAGATAAAAGGTCCTGGTCAAACGGGAACATATACTACAATTACATCGGCTTCGCTTCCATATTCATTCAATTTAACTAATGTTGATAATGCTGATATTGGTATTTATACATTTATTATTGAAGATGGAAAAGTTGGAAGTGTTTCATGTTCTGATTCCGTTTCTTTCCGCCTTACCGTAGCCACCCCACCAACCCCTGCCCCTGCCGATGTAACCATCTGCGAGGGTGAAGATTTGGAAATCACTTCTGGTATTACTGCACCACCAACGGGTACTATTTATCATTGGACTGGTCCGGGAGCGTTTACTGCAGCTACTGCTGATGTTACCAGAGCTAAAGCACTTACTACCTATTCGGGTACCTATTCGCTTTATACTGAAATTGCAGGTTGCGTATCGACTACTGTCTCTGCCGATGTGCTTGTAAACCCCTCACCAGTAACCACATGGCTCACCACCGACACTACCTATTGCGGTACAGCGGGTGTAACCCTGAGTGTGAATGCGGTTGCAGGTGCTACCTATGTATGGACGAAAAACGGTGCTCCTATAACTACTGCCACTACGGCTTCACTTTCGGGTGCTTTGGCAGGTGTCTATGGACTAACGCTTACTAAGTCGGGCTGTTCGTATACACTGCGCAACATAACCGTGGTGGGCAATCCAACCCCTGTTTACACCATTACCGGTGGCGATGACTATTGCGCAGGCGAGACCGTTGCTCCAGTGGTTATTGAGTTTACGGTAGGTAGTCCGAACTTCTCGTTTACCTATACCATAGATGGAACTGCAAAAGCGGTATCAAATCATACATCAACTACATATACAATAAACACCCCTGATGCGGGTATTTACCGCCTTACCGGAACCATTACCGATGGCAATGGCTGTACTGCTTTGGCAACCACCGCAAATACAGTGGTTGAGATAAATCCACTACCGGTAGTAACAATGAAAGCAGTATCTTATTGCTCTACCACTGATAATATAAATCTGTATAATGAGATGATAAGCAGCGAACCGACTAATGGCTCGGGTGTGTTTACCGCTTCTGCAGGTACGATAACTGGTACTGGCTCTGGTTCTATTTTCACCCATGGAGGTGTTGCTGGTATTTACACCATTACCTACACCTTTACCGATGACAATGGTTGCTCAGACAGTTTCTCAGAAACACTGACTATAAACGCCAATCTGAGTCCGACCATAACTGCAAATCCAGGATTTACCGTGTGCCAAAAGACTCCGATAACCCTTGCAACTTCTCAGGCATTTGCAAAATATACATGGACTGGTACTGCGGCAGCTCTTTTAGGAAGTGCAACCACAATTGCTTCACCAACCATACCAGCTACTGCTGCTCCGGGTATTTATGCCATTACCGTTACGGTAGAGGATGCCAACAAATGTACCGGCACCGATACCAAAACCATAACCATTCATGCTTTGCCAACGGCTACACTAAGCCCTGTTGCTCCGCTCTGCGTGGGCGATGCTCCTGCTACCATAACCGCTACTACCTCGGTTGCCGATGGTGTAGGTACATGGACTGGTGCGTTTGGGTTTCTGAAAAGACTGCAACATTCACCCCTGCAACAGACGGGACTTTCCCGATAAGCTATACCTTTACAACCTCGGCTGCAACTGGTAGTTGTAAAATGGAAACGCCGGTTACCGGCTCGGTGGTGGTAAATCCGCTTCCGGTGTTGACTTTAAATTATGCTACAGCGGCTTGTGTCTATGATGCAGCTCTTACGCCAAGCCTTTCGCACGGCATGGGAACCCTTGCGGTTTCTCCGGCTACTGCGGCTCTAAATACGACAACTGGCGTATTTACCCCTGCTTCGGCTACTGCGGGTAACTATACCATTACATACAATTATACCGATGGCAATGGTTGCGTTGGCGATGCAGTTACCGACGTCATTACTATTAATCCGCGTCCGGTTACGAATATTACAATGAACCCTACTGCGGTGTGCGACTATACACCTACTTTTGGGCTAAAAGCGCAACTGGCTAACGGCACAGCACTCACTACCGGAACATTCTCGGGAACAGGTGTAACGGGCAGAAACTTCAACCCTGCTGCTGCTACTCAAGGTACGCATACCATAACCTTTGAATATAGCGACCCTACAACCGGTTGCGAGGCGCTGCCTGTAACCCACAACATTACCGTAAATCATACGAATCCGCCTATTGGAGTGCCTGATGAAGCGCTTAATACTGATGTTCCAAATCAAACCCTTGTTCCTGATATTTGTGCTACGGGTACTGATATAAAATGGTATAGCGCTAACGATACAAATACAACCGTTGTGCTTCAGGCTGATTGCTATAAAACAACGTATGTTGATGATTTGGGTAAGATGAAAGATGGTCTCTACCCTATGTATGCCACTCAAACCTTGAATGGTTGTCAGAGCGAACCGGTACAGGTTATCTTGACCATAACCAATTGTCCAATACCTAAACCTACAGCTATAAAATATCATGCATGTACGGGAGAAACCAACGTTGCTCTTACGGCTATCGGAACAGGCAACGACCTTGGCTGGTGGAGAAATTTTGATGATATTCCTACCAGTGCTACTTTTGGAGATGAAGATTTCTTAAGCGATACGTGGACAAGCCATGGTATTACTGCGGTTGGTTCGCATACGGTGTATGTGGCTGAATACGACCCTACCCATACTTGCTTTGGTCCGCCTACACCTGTTGAGTTGATTATTCACGAACTTCCTGATCCGAAAATTCAAGACCTAAAGATGATTTGCTATACGCAAGCTTCGGTAAATATTTCTATAGAACCTGCTGGCTCGGTACTTAGTGGTGCGGGTGTTTCGGGTACTACATGGACTCCGCAGTTCACTGCGTCGGCTACTGGTGTTAAAACCACAACCCTTACCTTAGATGCTTCTCAGGCGTGGGGCTCGGGTACCGACAGACAAGCGACTTGTACCAATCAAACAACGCTTGATGTTGATGTTACTAATGTTTTAGCACCTACCGGAACGGGTATATTACCGAATCCTCCGGTTACGTGGGGTATTGCTTCTATTGCGTCTTTACCGCCAATGGAAATAGATTATTACCCTACAGCTTCGCTCTCTATAAAAGATAGTACCGGTACCGTAATTTCTACTTCTTCTCCGTTGACTATGTATCCTACACATATTAGCAAAATAGGTAAGTACTCTTATGATGTTACTCAGACGCTAAACAGTTGCGTAAGTCCGATTGCTAAATCAATCTGGATTATTGTAAACTGTCCGACGCCTGCTCCGATACTCACTCCGGTGGCTATCTGTGAGGAAAACAATGGTACCTTACCTTCTATTACTGCCGTAGCTGACGGATTTAACTTTGAATGGAGAGATTCTACAGGATTGGTGATTGAAACGACCAAAGACTTAGATTTAAGTACCTTTGGCAATAAATATGCTGCTCCGGGCAGATACACCTTCTCTATGTCGCAAGAGAAAAATGATGCTGCCGGTATGCCGTGCAGAGGTCCTGAGGCAACGGTTACCTTTACGGTGAACCCGACTCCGGTATTTACCATTGCACTTTCTAATACAAAAACAACCATCTGCCAAACAGACCCTGAGGTGATTGCTTCGCCTGTAATTACTAATAATGCAGTGGTTGCTTCTATGGATTATAGTCTATCGGGCAACAGCATAGGAGGTATTATTCTCTCAGGTAGTAATGGTTCGCTTACTCCTGCCAGTGTGGTTGGTGCTGCTCAGTTTGGACTTGTTCCAATGACCATTACCGCTACCCTTACCGACAGCAAAGGCTGTGAGGCTACGCAAACTAGAGACATAGAAATACAACATACCCCTGCCCCTGCAATTGACGACCTAAGTCGTATGACCAGTGCTGTTCCAGTTGAGGTAACAGGAACAGGTGAAGGTGTGAAATTCTACAGCAATCAGAATGCTTCTAGAACTGCCCTTACCGGGGTTGTTGAGAAAACGACAACTACTTGGACATTACCAACTTCATTTATAGACCCAACAAAAGAAACCCTTCCTGCGAAAGATTTCTTTGCGACCCAAACTATTCATGGTTGCGAAAGTACCGACGATTTGGTACGGGTAGAACTGTTCAACTGTCCGGTACCAAGACCTTCGGCGGTTTCGGAAATTATCTGTAACTATGACGATATCCCAACCCTCACTGCCATACCGGCACCATTGAGCACTTGGTTTAAACCTAAACAAGGCACTAGCGAGTTCCGTTGGTTTACGAGAACCACTACCAATCCTGACGATGGATCTAGAGTTGCTGTTGGCGATACATACACCCCGTTATCAGCGCCAAGCGGCGACGTTACGACTTGGCATGTGGCTGAATATAGCTCATTCTACAACTGTATGAGTCCGACAGCTCCGGTTTCAATAACGGTAAATTATGCTCCGGCAGTTACCATTAGTACTCAGAGACCTACCTGCGTAGGATTGGCGCAACCAACCATCAGTGCAAGTGTTGCTATTGACATCCCGCAACAAATATATTGGTACAAAACTCAGCCAACTACTCCGGTACCTGCCGATTCTCATTTTGCAATTGCAAATCAGTTCCTACTGCCGACCAGTTTAGTGCCATTGACGACTATACCTTCTATGCTATGCACAAAGCAAACGGCTGTTGGAGCGAACCTGCAACAGGCACTTACAGCGTTCTGCCATTGCCTGAAGCTCCTATTATTGAGATGAAAGCTTCATGTAGCAACAATACGATGCTTCCGCTTATTCTTACCCAAAGCAATAGTGGCGTGGAATGGAAAAAAGATTCTACCCTTGCCCAAAACCTTGGCAACTTGGCTTCGTTCACCCCAACTGCCTCTGTCTTGACTACCGATACCTCTACCACCTTCTTTGTAAGATACAACAACGGTAGCTGTTGGAGTCCGTATGGCACTGCGCAATATGTGTATATTGAACAACCGCTTGCTCCGCAAGTGAGTACCAAAGCCATCTGCTTGGGCGATGATAATATTGAACCGCTTGTTGCCGTGGGATCATTGAATACAACTTGGTTCGATGCTCAAGACAATACGCTTGGCACCGGAAGAACACTCGACCTGAACACCTATCCTTTGGAAAACAGCGGTACATACATATTCAAATTGAATAATACAAAATACACCAATCTGGTAGCAGATATGGCTTGTCCGAGTGAGACAACCACAGCTAGTCTTATTGTAAGTTCTATTCCAAACGGCAAAGTATGGGGTAAAAAGATGGTGTGCGAAAACTCGGTTCAGAACGCATATTATGTGCAAGAGTTGGAAGGCGACTCTACCACCTTTGTTTGGTCTATTTCGGGTAACCATACCAACTACACCATATCAAACGAACAAAATAAAGCATATCGTTTGGTTGACTGGGACTACCAAGGCAAAGAGCTGGTGAAAGTGAAAGTGGTAAACAAATACGGTTGCTCAAGCTCTGACTCTATGGAGGTTACCATTGCAGTAAAACCTGATGCTCAGTTCCTATGGTCACTACCGGGTGCTGCATACAAAGCCAAGTTTGAGAACCTTTCTACCCAAGCTCCGGTGTACTTCATACATCATGGGATGTGAAGCTGAAAGTAACCATGACCATGGCTGCGTAGACTCTATAGTTCAAAGCATATTTATTGAGATAAGCGTAGGTCTGTTCGTGCCAAATGCCTTTGCTCCTACCAATCCGGCTACCGGAGTGAGAGAGTTCAGACCGGCTGGTTTCAACCTAGAGACATACACCATCTCGGTGTTCGATGCATGGGGTAACCTAGTATGGTTCTCCGACAAGCTCAACAGCCAAGGGCAACCTTCTGAGGCTTGGGATGGCTCATATCAAGGTAAACTTGCCAAAGCGGGCACTTACTTCTGGGTGATTGACGCTAAATTTAAAAACGGCGACTCGTGGACCGGTATGAACATTGATGGTAAAGAATATACCAAAGGTCCGGTAATGCTGGTAAGGTAATTGAGAATTGAGAATTGAGAATTGATAATTGATAATTGAGAATTGAGAATTGAGAATTGAGAATTGAGAATTGAGAATTGAGAATTGATAAATAAAAAATTCTTTATAAAATACAATAGAAAAGAGAGCTGCTGAAAGGTGGCTCTCTTTTTTTGTGGGGGTAGAGTAAAATCTTGTTGAACTGGTTGTTGTTGGTTGTCCTATTTATTGAACAGTAAATAAAAAACAAAAAGGGCAAACACAAGGATTGCCCCTACAGGTTGGACGGATGGTTATGTTGTGAAATAAATTCTAATGGGTTAATCTCTCCATAAAATCTTTACAAGTAGTATTTTTTATAAATAGATTTTGGAACGAAATTAAAGTTTCAAATTGAATTTACATTGAAACTTAATTTACACCCAAAGATTATTTAAAAAGTTGGGTAGCATACGTTTCGTCAAAAACTATTTCTTTTTTTGTTACATTTTTATCTTTAATTATTTTTATTGAAGTCTTTCTTATAAAAGAAATACCGGTAACTGAATAATTTCCAAACATGTTTTTTTTATGGCTAGAACTATTTTTCCACGCTTCAAAATATTCAATTGCACTGTTGTAATTATATGCAACGTTTTCAGCTAAAAAACCATATTTTTCAGCACGAATATCAAAATCTCTATGATCACAAAAATTCAAAGATGCCATTTGATAAGAATGGAAATAAGCAGCAGTATCTAATTTATAATCTTGTGTTAAAGCCACTTTACCTTTCTTTTTACGTTCTCTATTTAATATTACTAGAAATTCAGCCTCCCAATCTTCAAGATGAGTGTAAGTAACATCGGCTTCATTTGTAAGATAAGTTAACTCTATGGAGTAATTATTATTAAAAGAAAATATTAAGAGGATAGTTACAATAATCAACTTCATATATTTATTTTTTTTAAGTTATTTTCTGTCACCTTAAACATACATTCTAAAAATTTATTTTCCAATTACTATAATTAACTTTTTTGAATATTTGATTCAGTTACAATTTCATGAAAGTTTATAAAATATATAACAGCTCTTTAGTTGAACTATATCACTTTTAAATCACAAAAAAAATAGAAAATAGAATCTTAAAAAAAAATCAAAACAGTATATTTACACACCTTAACAAAATTATAAGATGGATACATTTTTCGAAACACCTTTATTTTATTATGTAATACTTCCACTACTTATAGCTATAGCAAGAATAGTAGATGTTTCATTAGGTACGGTAAGAATTATTTTTATTTCTAAAGGCTATAAAAAACTAGCTCCTATTATTGGCTTCTTTGAGGTTCTAATATGGATTATAGCAATTGGAAATGTAATGAAAAATTTAGAGAACTGGATTTGCTTCTTTGCTTATGCAGCAGGTTTTGCAACAGGAAACTATGTTGGTATGCTACTAGAGGAAAAATTGGCTCTTGGATATGAAATGATAAGAGTCATTACGAAAACAAAAGCTGATGAATTGATTGGGGTCTTAAGAAATAAAGGATATGGAACTACTCAAGTTAAAGCAACTAGGAGCGACGAGAAGTGGCTGTATTATATATAGTTATTAACAGGAAAAGAAGAAAATCAGTAATTGAACAAATAAAAATTTTAAATCCACAAGCATTTTATACTATTGAAGATTTACGATTTGTGAACAGAGAATTAGATTTTTTTATCAATAACAAAGAATCTGATAATAAATCTTCACTATAATTATTTTAAAAGACCCATACAATTATCAAAACAAAAAAAACTGATGAATAAAATTATATATACTTTCTCACTATTTATACTTTTTATATTGTACTCTTGTTCAAATACAACCAGCAATAATGAAAAAAAAAGATATTGAACAAAATAAAAATATTTTAGAAACACATTACAAAAAGACATTTGAAAAATTACAACTAGAATTAGAAAAGAAAAAAGAGTTATTAAGAGAATATTTAACTGAAACAAAAAAACAAGCAAACAATTTATCGAAAGATAATAAAATGATTGATTTCTTTAAAATAAAAAATGAATATTACTATTTAAAAAAAGATACGGTGTTGCCTGAAAATATTGTAAAAAGTGTAGAGCAACTAAAAAGAGAAATTCAATCATATTATATTATGAACTACATACAATTTTATGATATTCTTTTTATTGACACCTTGGGCGAAATATTTTACACTTTAAAAAAGCAAGCAGATTATCAGAAGAATATCTTTAGTTCTGATTTAGACAAATATAAAATATCAGAAAAACTAAAGTCAAGACCTTTTGAATCATTTGTTGATTACCAGTTCTATGACATATCAGGAGAAACGTCGGCATTTTTTATAGAACCGGTCATAGATAAAGAAAAACAAATTGGTTGGTTTGTATTGCAGCTCACATCAAATAGTATAAATTCAATTCTTACATCTGATGATAATATGGATAAAACAGAAGAGACTATTTTAGTAAATAAAGAGCATTATATGCTTACAAACTCGAGATTCTCAATAGATAACACGATATTAACAAAAAAACTATCGAAAGAAAATATTGAATCGAAATTTAAAGAGGGAAAAGGAGAAAAAATAGTTATTGATTATCGAGACAAAGAGGTATTAAGCGTATTTGAAGTAATAAAATTTTTCGACTCTGAATGGCTACTTATTTCAAAAATTGATAAAAATGAGGTTCTTTCAGGATTTTATGCAGAAAATAAAAATTATTTATTCAATATACTAGAAAACGAATTATCTAAAAACAAAACAATATCATTAACTCATATTAAAAATAAAGATTCCGTTATATCTGTAAATATGGATGAATACAAAAGAATAGATACAACAGAAATAATTTTCACCCAAGGTGTTTCAACGTGTACAGCTATTGCAATTGTTTTACCAGGAAAGTTTGCATACTTGGCTCATATTAGTCCGTTTGATGCAATATATAAAGATAAAAAAACAGATATAATAAAAGATTTACTTAAAAAAATATCCTACTTTGAAATAACGGAATCGCAAAAAGAATTGCTGGAATTTAAGATTATGTCAACAAAGACGTATTCGCTTGAATTACTTATAGATAAACTTATTACAAATGGATATAATTTGAATCAAATAAAAATACTGATAAACAATAAGTCTGACTTTGGAAATATATATAGTAATCTAAAAACGAATCAAACTTATGTGAACTGGAGAACAATAAATAACCATACAGACATTTCAAGTCAAGACTTCAAAGATGCTGAAAATTTAGAGACTATTTTAATGAATAATTGCATGAACTAATTTTCAAAACGCCATTCAAAACAATGAATTCATTGCATTTTAAAGCAATAAACAAACGTAATTAAGCTAAGCTTTTTTTAGTTGTTCTATGGCAATTAACGGATTATCTGCACTAAATACAGCACTTCCGGCAACAAGACAATCAACTCCGGCAGCAACTATATCAGCAGCGTTATGAATATCTACTCCCCCGTCAAGTTGAATAATTGTTTCTGCATTTTTTTCTACAATCATCGCTTTCAACTTCTCTATTTTTTCAATTGTTGAAGTGATAAATTTCTGACCACCAAACCCAGGATTTACAGACATTAACAAAATCATATCAGCAAAATCTAATATTTCTTCTAATTGAACTATAGAAGTATGTGGATTTACAGCAACACCTGCCTTCATTCCTAAATCTTTAATTTCTTGAATGGTTCTATGCAAATGCGGACAGGCCTCTATATGAACGGTAAGAACATCAGCTCCGGCGTCCATAAAACTTTTAAGATAACGCTCCGGATTTACAATCATCAAATGAACATCGAGTGGCTTGGTTGCAATTTTTCTAATTTGCTTAATTATTGGAAATCCAAATGTAATATTTGGTACAAAAACCCCATCCATAACATCTATATGAAACCAATCTGCTTGACTTTCATTAAGCATTTCTATGTCTTTTTGCAAGTTTAAAAAATCTGCCGATAATATTGAGGGTGAAACTAACTGAGCCATAACGTAGTTTTATTTTTTATATAATTATTCAAATACTAAATCTCCGTCTTCAAATTTATGATACTTATTCGATAATATTGCAAGTAAATTACTGAATGATTTCATTGCAATCTGCGTAGATTCTGAAATCTGTTGTTTTTTCATTTTCATGAGCATCATTCCATATAAGCCAACAAAACATGCTTCTATTTCATTCTTAACTTGACCACCGGAGCGATTCGCAATTTCTGAAATATTTGGTATTGCCTCATTAAACAACTCATTATATTTGAGTTCATTTGGTTGCTGTAGAAGTTTAATATTCAAATCAGAAAGATCTTGTATCAAACTACTTATATGCAATAAATGACCTTGTTCGGTAACTTTTTCAGCTATCATTCCATCTACAAAAGTCTTATACCATTCTCTTATATCATTCTTTTGTGAATCAGAAACATCATAACTAGATATTATTTTTTCTTCAATAATATCCATATCAAAAGAGACAGACCTAAGTACATCTTCAAGTTGCCACATATATAAAATATACTCAGCAATATTTTCTTTTTTTAATCTTTTAGCAATAATCATCTAGGTCTAAAAATAGTTATGCAAAATTAGACATATATTGTGAATAAAAAACTCAATTTTCAAGATATCCGAATTGTTCCAAATCTCTTCTATCTTTTTTGCTTGGTCTACCCATTCCCGGATCTCTTACTACCGTTTTCACCATTCTTTGAGCCCGTGCTTTATCAATCTCTTCTTGAGACGTAATATTCTCAACATACTCTTCAACTACTTTAGCAGACTGTCTTTTAGCTAGGAAACCCTTAACTCTATATTGTTTAATCATCTCGGGAGTTTTAACACTTACAATATCATCCAATTTAAGCACTCTTGAAGGTTTCACTGAATTTCCATCAATACTAATTTGATTTTTCTTACAAGCCTCTGTTGCTAAAGTTCGTGTTTTGAATATTCTTACCGCCCACAGCCACTTATCTATTCGAATATTATCTTCGGTTAATTTTTCCACAGATGTTTTTTTTACAAAATTAATGATTCTTTGTAAATTTCATAAATTATAGTATGTTTGTTCGACGCTAATTTTGTAATTTAGAAGACAAAACAGAATTCTTTTATTTAAAATGAAAGATATTTTCCAAATTAAGAAAAATTAAATATTTGTTTTATCAATTAAACATTCATTACAATTAGGATAATTGAATGAAATAGATTTACAAATTTACTCATTTTCAAATTCTCAAAATATTTATATATGAAATTAATCATCTTTTTATCGGTTACGATTGTTCTTATTCAATCTGCTTTTGCACAAACTGAAGATTACAATGAAAAAAATAGAATTCAACTTTATTCAGACCCAATTTCAGTAGAAGCTTTTGATAAAGAATTACTTAAAGATGCTATTTTATTTGAACTGAACAATGAAATCATTTTAATTGATAAAGACTCTTATGAGGTTATAAGTACCTTGTCTAGTGCTGCTCAAGATTTTGCAAAATATATGTCGGAAAATGATATAACCAAACCCGAACAAGCAACTGGAAATATTTCATTAACCAATAGATTAGTAAAATACAATGGAGCTAATAATCAGGCTTTTGAATTTACAGCAAAGGCAACAATTCAAAAAGGGAAAGATACAATTACATACATACAAATAGCAAAAGAAGTTGTTTTCAATTGGTTTAACAGCAAAATTGCCGACGATATAAAAAGTTTAAAATATAGATTTATAGGCATTGGCATTGAAACAAGTATTGATAATAAAAAATGTTTTATTGATGCGATCATAGGGAACTACAGTACTTTAAATAATGGAACTCATAGAATTGCAACATTCCCATTTAAAATTAATATTACAAATATGAAGCTCATAGCTTACGATGAGAAAATTTGTAAAAAATGCGATAAATACCCGAACATTCAAGATCTACAAGCAAATTTGAAAGTAGATGAAAATAATGACATTTGGTTTGAAACCGACCAATGGAAAACGGTAGGCAAACTTTTCAAACTACCTACTGATGCTTTAGGTGTTGACATTGTTTTATGGGAACAATACCCTTGTATTGGTGAAAA
Organism: Bacteroidales bacterium; assembly: GCA_016714605.1. GTDB lineage: Bacteria > Bacteroidota > Bacteroidia > Bacteroidales > UBA1715 > JADKDL01. Next base: position 65,835 of record JADKDL010000049.1, read on the forward strand.
TGTGGTAGATAATAATATATTCAGCAAAGGCATTACAACCAAACCTGTTTATCAAAAAAAATTCATAAAACTCAATCAGTTCCAAGGTAATGAAGCAAAATCAAAATTCAAGATTAAACTTGGAATTATTCCTGAAAATGTAAAAAATTATGAATTAAATCTAATAATAATTCAAGACAAACACTTCTGCAAAAACATAAGAAGTGCATATTTAAAAACAGGAGAAGTAGATACTAAATCTAAATGTTCAATTATTGGCGACACGCTATCGTTTTTCAATAAATTCACCTACCAACCCAAACCTGATACTGCACATTTCTCATTTAAAATACCTTTTGAATTAGGCAAGTCTAATTACAATCAAGACGATTTAAAACCATTTATAGAAGCATTAAACGAACCGGCATTCAACCCAATAAACATAAAAATATCGGCATATTCATCAATTGAAGGTGAAGAGGAGACAAATGAAAAATTAAGAAATAATAGAGCAGAAAGTATTATCAGTTCTTTAAGTACCTTGAATCAGTCTGATAGTATTGCAACAGAAGTATTAACTGCCGATACTTGGGAATTATTTTTGGAAGATATAAAAGGAACAGAATTTGAAAAATTTAGCACACTCGACAAAGAAGCTATAAGAAAAGAAATAAACAAACCAGCAAACATTAAAAAACTAGAGCCTATTTTTGAAAAACATAGATACGCAGAGGTCGAAATGTTGGCGGTATATGATTTATCTGACCCCAAGAATGAAGAGATTTTTGTTCTTAAAAAATTTCAAGAAGCTCTTGATACCGGAAATTTATCGAAATCACTTAGTATTCAGAAATTTATGATTGCAAATGTAAGACAAAATAAATATAGCATGTCTTGCATTGAAAAAATGCAAATACCAAGAGATTCAGCAAAATTTGCAGGTATGCAAATGAATAAACTCTGGTTGGAATATACTCATACAAAAACTAAAATAGATTCTGCTTTTTGGAAAGAAGTAAAACGATTAGATACCTTAGATATTGATAATGATTATATTAAATACAATAAAATTTACGCAGATATATCTCTTTCTGAATTTACCACAGAACAAGAAATAGATAAAATACAATTAGAAATAGACAAACTGCTAACAAAAACACTTAATAAACAACTACTAGACGCATTGAATCTTGAATTGCAACTTAAAGCATTACGTTCAATAAATCAAGAACTTAAAACTAACGACAACACAAAATTCATACAGTCTAAACTTGCAAAAATTAAAGAAATAGTTAACTTCAATAACAAAGACAGTAAAGAAGCCCTAAACTTAGCATATTTATTTATAAACATGGGAGACTACAACTATGCTCTTGATTTACTAACACCGATAATGAGAAGTAGAAACCTTTCGGAGGAGCTTATATTCACATACTTATCGCTTTGCTCTTACTCAGAATATATGCACCAAACAGAATTCTATAATGAAATTTTGGAGAAAGCGATTAAAATAAACAAAATTGAAGTTTGTAATCTTTTCAAAGAAGGAAAACTTAGTTATCAATTGTTTGAAAATCCAAAAGTTAAAAAGTTATATTGTACTGAATGTGAAACTCAATAATTTATAGCATTAGAGTAAAATAATAAACCCGATAAATATTTGGTTAAACAAATTTATCGGGTTTATTTTAAAATTTAATATCCTACTCCCATTCAATTGTTGCAGGAGGTTTAGAGCTTATATCATATACAACCCTGTTTACACCTTTTACTTTGTTGATAATATCATTTGATATTTTAGCTAAAAAAGTATACGGTAAGTGAACCCAATCGGCAGTCATACCATCGGTAGATGCTACTGCTCTTAAAGCCACCACACTTTCATAGGTACGTTCATCGCCCATAACACCAACAGACTGAACCGGCAACAGCATTACTCCTGCTTGCCAAACACTATCATAAAGACCAGCTTCTTTTAAGCCTTCTATAAAAATAGCATCACAATCTTGCAATATTTTTACTTTTTCGTCAGTAACTTCACCCAAAATTCTTATGCCTAAACCAGGTCCAGGAAATGGATGTCTTCCTAAAATGGTTTGAGATATTCCCAATGTTTTACCAACCCTACGTACTTCATCTTTAAAAAGCAAACGTAATGGTTCAATAATTTTCAGATTCATCTTCTCAGGTAATCCACCCACGTTATGGTGCGATTTTATAGTTGCAGAAGGTCCATTTACAGAGATAGACTCAATAATATCAGGGTAGATAGTACCTTGTCCAAGCCATTTAATATTTTTAAGCTTTTGAGCTTCAATATCAAAGACATCAATAAATTTTCCGCCTATTGCTTTACGTTTTAGTTCAGGATCTGTTAAACCTTTAAGTTCATCCAGAAACATTTTTCCGGCTTCTACGCCTATAACATTCAATCCCATACCTTTATAAGCATCTAAAACCTGATTGAACTCATTTTTGCGAAGTAATCCGTTATCAACAAAAATACAAATTAGATTTTCTCCTATTGCCTTATGCAGTAATACAGCAGCTACTGTTGAATCTACCCCTCCTGACAATCCTAAAACAACTCTATCAGAACCTAATTTAGATTTAAGTTCTGCTACGGTAGAATCGATAAACGAATCGGGAGTCCAATCTTGACGACAACCACAAATAGTAACCACAAAATTCTGCAATAGGGTTTTTCCATCAGTTGAATGATACACTTCCGGATGAAATTGAATACCCCAAGTTCGCTCATTTTCAATTTGATAAGCAGCTACTTTCACCTCATGGGTGCTCGCAATTACTTGAAAATGATCTGGAATCTCGGTTATTGTATCACCATGCGACATCCATACTTGAGAATCATGAGGAATTGCAGAAATAAGTTCATTGTTTTGATCTACAAACTTAAGGTGAGCTCTACCATATTCGCGAGTTTTAGAGGCTTTTACCTCACCACCACTTTTCTTTGCTATATACTGAGCTCCATAACAAACACCTAAAACAGGTATTTTCTTCTGAAAAGAATTAATATCAGGGTAAGGAGCATTTGAATCATTTACCGAAAAAGGGCTTCCTGATAATATCACACCTTTTACATACTGGTCTATTTCAGGAATTTTATTAAAGGGATGTATTTCACAATAGACATTAAGCTCGCGTATTCTTCTGGCTATCAACTGAGTATACTGTGAGCCAAAATCCAGAATTAAAATTTTTTCTATCATTTAACTTTTTTTAGTAAGGATTACACTTTTAAGGCTACAAAGATATAATATATTAGGTAAGGTAATCTACTCAATTTGCAGCATAATAAAATTATTTTTAATGCTAATGGAATAGCGTAGATTAAGTAAGTAAAAAATTATAAATTCACATATAATATAAATAGTAAAAAAAGTTAGAATATGTCAGTATTAGTAGGTAAAAAAGCTCCGTTATTTAATTCAACAGCTGTAGTAAAAGGTGGTGAAATTGTAGAAAATTTCACATTAGACCAGTTTAAAGGAAAATATGTAGTATTATTTTTCTATCCATTAGATTTTACATTTGTATGTCCTACAGAATTGCTTGAATTTCAGGACAAATTAAAAGAATTTGAAGCAAGAAAAGTTCAAGTAATTGGTGTTTCTGTTGATTCACAATTCTCTCATTGGAAATGGCTTCAAACTCCAATTAATGAGGGTGGTATAAAAGGTGTAACCTATCCGCTTGTTGCCGATTTATCAAAATCAATCGCTGAAAATTACGGTGTATTGGCAGGTGAATGGGAATACAACGAAGATGGTGATGCTGAATTTACAGGTGCTGCCGTTGCATACAGAGGTACTTTTCTTATTGATAAAGAAGGTATTGTGAGACATCAGGTTGTAAACGATTTACCACTTGGAAGAAATATAGATGAGACAATAAGAATGGTAGATGCATTGCAATATTTTGAAGAGAATGGTGAAGTTTGTCCTGCCGGATGGAGCAAAGGAAAAAAAGGAATGAAAGCTACTCAAGATGGCGTAGCAGATTATTTATCAAAGAGATAGAATAATTAACCGGTAACATATAATCATAAGAAAATTACTGTTCTCAATAATAACATTTATTTATTAGTTTAATTGCTTGATTTTTTTTTGGTTTGATATGTTGTTGTTTTAGGTAGTCGGAAGAGTTTCCGGCTACCTTTTTATTTTAGCTCAATTAATTTCGAAAATTGATATGGTAAAGTACTTTCATCAATATAAAAATCATTTTCAAAAATACCATACATACAAGAACCACTTCCCGACATAGAGGCATATAAGGCCCCATAATTGTACAACATTTTTTTTATCTCATTCAACTCCGGATATTTTTTGAAAACAGAAAATTCAAAATCGTTTACAATAATATCTTTCCAAGCAACTAATGGCAGTGTTGATAATTCATTTAAGTCTATTTTCCCTTTTTGAGGTTTTATTTCTGCATAAGCAACGCTCGTAGGAATAGAAATTGAAGGTTTTATAAGAAGTAATTTCTTGTTTTTCAGAGATAAATCAATCTTGGCAAATTCATCACCTTTATTATAAGCATATACCGGCTCGTTCTTGATGAAAAATGCACAATCGCTACCCAATTTTCTTGCGTAAGACTCCATTTCAGCATCTGATATACCCAATAAAAATAATTGATTTAGAATTTTTATAGTAAATGCTGCATCAGATGAGCCTCCTCCTAGCCCTGCACCAAAAGGTATTAATTTTTGCAAAACAATTTTCGCAGGTGGTAAATTAAAATCTTGTGCTAATAGTTGATACGCTTTAAAACAGAGATTTTCATGAGCAGGTGCATTTATCTCAATTCCTAAGTTTGTAAATGTCAATTGTTCATCAACAATTATTTCTAACACATCGCAAAGAGGAATGGGATAAAAAACCGTTTCAATATTATGAAACCCATCAGTTCTCTTTTCTACAACATGTAGTCCGATATTAATTTTTGCATTAGGAAAATCAATCATAATTATTCTATACCTAAATCAAATTCATCTTTCAATCTTGCCAATAATGGATTTTGAGCATTTAAATACTCAAATTTTTCTTTTGAAGTATATGGTTTTCTTTCCATTTGTTCGTGAGCTCCTTCTATTATTTCTATTGAAATAAAATCATTTTTTAATTTTGTTTTTAATTTCAGAAGAATTTTTTGGTAAATTTCTTGTCTGAAAACAGATTTCTGTGATTCTGAAAATAAAGTAAATACAATAGAATTCTCGCCAGATAATTTAGGTTTCGAAGCAGTTAATATGCTATAATATCGAGGACTCGAAACCTCATAATCTAAAGCACATTCTTGCCAAGCAATTATTAAATCATCATTTGTAAATGCACTTTTTTGTGACTCTGTATTTTTTTTTATTATTGGCTCTTCGTTGGTTATATCATCCGTTTTTTTTTCAACAGATTTCTGAGGATTTGAAATAGCATCTAATGACAATCCTGATGCACCATACGACTTGGCTACATTAGTTACATCTTTGACTACAGAACTAGTCTTTTCAGAAGCATTAACTACAACGCTTCCAGATGTTTGAGTATCTGAAGATGCTTCTAAACTAGTTTTTTTTTTAACTATGTTGCACATTTGCAACAACATTAATTCTGTATGTAATCGTTGGTTTTTACTTGCCTTATAGTTTATATCAAATTTATTTCCAATATCTAAAGCCGCATAAAGGAACTCTACACTTGCATTAGTTGCTTGTTGCTTATATTTTTCAACTATTTCTGCACCAACCTCCAACAATCTGAGTGTTTCTATATTTTTTGAAACCAAAAGATCTCTGAAATGTGAACACAAACCAATTAAAAAATTATGACCATCAAAACCTTGCTGCAATATTTTATCAAAAATAACCAAACTTTGCACAAAATTCTCTTCTAGAAAGGCATCGGTAAGCATAAAATAATAATCATAATCAAGCACATTTAGATTATCTATAGTACTTTGATAAGTTACTTTTTTTCCGGAAAAACTCACCACCTGATCGAAGATAGAGAGTGCATCTCTCATTCCACCATCAGCCTTACGAGCTATTACGTTTAGAGCAGCTTCCTCAGCATCAATATTTTCTTTTATTGCAACCGACTTTAAATGCTCAACCGTATCAGAAACTTTAATTCTATTAAAATCAAAAATCTGACAACGAGAAAGTATTGTTGGCAATATTTTATGTTTTTCGGTAGTGGCAAGAATATAAATAGCATGTTTTGGAGGCTCTTCAAGTGTTTTAAGAAACGCATTAAAAGCAGAAGTAGACAACATGTGAACCTCGTCTATTATATATATGCTGTATTTGCCAATCTGAGGGGGTATTCTAACCTGTTCTATCAAAGAACGAATATCTTCTACAGAGTTGTTCGAAGCGGCATCTAGCTCATGTATATTGTAACTTGCATTCTCATTGAAAGCTCTACAAGATTCACAAACATCGCATGCCTCAATATCAGACGACAGATTCATGCAATTGATTGTCTTGGCAAAAATTCTTGCACAAGTAGTTTTTCCAACACCTCTAGGACCACAGAATAAATATGCTTGTCCGAGATGATTATTCTTAATGGAATTTTTAAGAGTTGTAGTAATAGAAAGTTGTCCTACAACAGTCTCAAACGTTGCGGGTCTGTATTTTCTAGCAGAAACAATAAACTCTTCCATTTAATAATATAGCTTTAGAAAGGCAAATATAATTGAATTTAATTTTTGAAACACGCAACTTTAAAAAAAATGTTTTTTTTGGTAACATCAAAAATAATTTAACCAATTATCTATCTGATTATATGTAACTTAATAATGTTCATTAGAAAACTTTAATCTAGAAAACAAAAACAAAACAGAAATATAAAAAACTTTAAAAAGAAAATATAAAGAAAGAATTTTGAATATGTAGAATAAATGTACTAACTTTGCAACCCGAAAATAAAACATTTATAATTTATTTAAAATCAATAATTACTATGAGTAATCATTATGAAACCGTTTTCATTTTAACTCCCGTTTTATCTGATGCACAGGTAAAGGAATCGGTTGAAAGTTATGAGCAACTCCTAATAGCAGGAGGTTGCGAAATAGTCCAAAAAGAAATTTGGGGACTAAAAAAATTGGCCTATCCAATTACAAAGAAAAGTACTGGCTTTTACAATTTGATTGAGTTTTCTTGCAATGGGGAAATCATCAAAAAACTAGAAACAGAATACAAACGTGATGAGAAAATCATGCGTTTTCTAACAGTAAAATTGGATAAATTCGCTGTTCAGTATACTGAGAAAAAAAGAAACAAAGGTAAAGAAATTCAAAAATCAGCAGAGTAATGGCACAGCAATCAGAAATTAGATATTTGACTCCTCCAACAGTTGAGGTAAAAAAGAAAAAGTATTGCCGTTTTAAGAAAGCAGGTATTAAGTATATTGATTACAAAGATCCTGAATTCCTTAAAAAATTCTTAAACGAACAAGGCAAAATTCTTCCTAGAAGAATAACCGGAACATCTTTGAAATTTCAAAGAAAAGTTTCTCAAGCGATAAAAAGAGCTAGACATATAGCGCTTTTACCATACGTAACTGATATGTTAAAATAAGCAAAACGATGGAAATAATATTAAATCAAGATATTCCTAAATTAGGATACAAGAATGAGATTGTAACTGTTAAGAACGGTTATGGAAGAAATTATCTTATTCCTCAGGGATATGCTATAGTTGCTAGTGAATCAGCAAAGAAACAGCATACTGAGAAAATGAAACAAAGAGCTCATAAAGAAGCGAAAATTAAAACCGATGCAGAAGCACTTGCAGCAAAATTGGAAGCTCTAACGCTTACAATTGGTGCGAAAGCTAGTTCTACAGGCAAAATTTTTGGTTCTGTGAATACTATTCAAATAGCTGAAGCAATTGAAAAACAAGGCTTCTCTATTGATAGAAAAATGATTTTAATTAAAGAAAGTTCTATCAAAGAACTTGGTGATTATAATGTTACAATCTCTTTATACAAAGGTGTTGATGTAAAAATACCTTTCAAAGTAGTTGCAGAATAATAATCTGAAAAATATATAATAAAAAAGGAGGCTTCAAAATTGAAGCCTCCTTTTTTATTTTGCTACAGCTATTGCAGATATTTCAACCAAAGCATCTTTAGGCAGCTTAGAGACCTCTATTGTTTCTCTAGCAGGGAAAATACTGTTTGTCTGAAAATAATTGGCATATACGGCATTTACGGTAGGAAATTCATTCATGTCCTTCAAAAATATAGAACACTTTACAACATTTTCAATTTGCATTTCTGCTTCTTGAAGTATGGCAACAATATTATCCATTACCTGCTTAGTTGCTAAGGCATAACTTTCATCTATAATATTTCCCGATTCCGGGTTTATAGGAATCTGTCCTGAAATATATAATGTTTTGTCTACTAATACAGCCTGACTATATGGACCTATTGGTTTAGGTGCTGAAGGTGTCACAATTGCTTTCATTTATTAATTTATTAAATGGATAAAAATTATTTGACGAAATTTTATAGAGAAAATTCATGAATTTTCTCTACTCATAATCATAGGTTATAAATGCTAAAAATAGCTCGACGGACTACTCATCTCATATTTAATATCTTTAAACATGTCGGCTTTAATTTTAATTATAAATTCCCAACGTTTCATAGAACCAAAAGGAATCCATTGCAATGACATGTCCCAACAATGTAAATCTCTATAAATATTTATTCGAGCATGGGTTATTTGCTTAGCTTCAAAATCCCAAGCTGTTGAAACGGTTATATTCCAATTTTTGGTTAAACTAAAACTACCATTTATACCCAATGACTGATTTAAATTTGATGGAATTGAATCTAGCTCATTTTTATAATTATAATAATATTTTCTGGGCATATTTAGCGAGTAAGATAGATTCACCGACCAAGGAATATCTGATTTAGCATATTCAACAGACTCAGGTCTTTTAACTATATGTTTTTCGCTATTAGGAACTGGACCCAAACGCAATGAAGTACCTAAGGTCCAATAATCATTATCATACCTCCATAATCTACCATGCATATCAAGCATTGAACTTCTGAGTCTTACAAGTTCTCTTGTGCTCTTGTCGGTAAACGCTACATAAGGATCAAGACTTCCGGAATAATTAATCTGAAAACGCTTAAACAAGGTTGTATAAGCAGATAGTCTTATGTAATTTAGCTTAAGCGAATCCTTTAGAAAATCATAGTCTGTTGATATTGAGAAATTTTCAATCAACTTTATTTTTTTTATTCCAGTTACTGTATCTTTCTTGTTCCTTACCTTTGCTTCTAAATTATTGCTGATAGACATAGCCATTATGGTTGATCTATTTGCATTCGGAGTACCGTAAGGAGCACCCTGAAAATAAGAATATGCGGCATAATCCATTTCTAAATTTTTTCTATGGGTAGACCAATATCTATCCTTTAAATCGGGTCGATAAGTAAAAGTAACAGATGGTGTCAATATATGCCTAATAGCTTTTAAATACTTACTTTTAAATGTGTACATTCCATAAACTTTTGTAGAAAAACCGACACCAAAATTATAATCAAAAACATTATAAAAGCCAGGAATTGTATCAGTTACAACGCCACCGGTTCTCCTACCCAAAGTATCAACAATATCAGACTTCCACTTAAGTTTATATTTTTCGAAATAAATTCTATCAGTAAAATTAAACGATGGAGTTAATGAAATAAATTTGAATAATTTTAAGTTTGTTTTTAAACTTGAAGTTTGCTGCATAGCCTGTTCAAAATCATATAAAAACTTTTTCATCTCAAAGGAAGAATCCATTTTAGCATCAACTATTCTATTAAGCCCCTTAAGATTATATGACAAATTAATATCTTCATAAAATTTTGGTTTTCCAACAGAATTTTTTCTCTTAAAAGGATAAATTGAAGCCATATTAAAAGTAAAATCAGGTAAAGTAAAACTAATAGTTGAATCTGATGAATTTTGATTATGATTTAATGCAAGCGTTAAATTGAAAGGAGTATTGGGAAATCTATGACTATAACTAATACTAGAACGCTTAGTATTATTATACAAATCAGACTCGGTTTGAGCATTATACTTATTATGACCGGCAGAACTAATATTAACATCGGCGCCAAATGAACCGTTGGGCATAGAGTTTTTATCTTGATTATGACGCCAATTAAAATCGAAAGTTAACGGACTTCTAACATCTTCCAGTTTTATACTAGACACCCCTACCGACAATGATCCATTAAATTTATATCTCAAATTATATGAACTTGAAACATCAACCAACCAACTGCCATAGGTATAAACATCGCCTAAAATCTTTAAATCAAAATAATCGCTTACACCCCAATAAAAACCACCTTGCTTTATATAATAACCTTTTAAAGCATCATTACCAAATTTAGGAAATAAAATACCATTGGCTCGACCTTTTTTGGTTGGAAAAAATCCAAATGGTAATATAAGCGGTAATGTAATACCTTCAATTACCACATAAGCAGGACCAGTTACTATCTGATCGTCGGGTATTACTTTTGCTTTAGTAAGCCCAATATAAAAATGCGGATGTTCTAAATCGCAAGTTGTGTACTTACCCCCTATTAAATTAATTTCTTGGTTTTTAAAGATTTTTGTTTTCTTGCTATGCAAATAGCCTTCCTCCTGTTTCGTAATAATACCAAAGGCAATTCCTTTTTTAGAATCGAAATTGTAACGTAATGTATCAGCATCAAAAACCTCAGAACCTTGTTTAAAATTAGGTGAGCTGATTACGGTACCTACACTGTCACCAATCCGGTAGCAAATACCTCACGCACGGTCATGGCTAATTTTATGTATTCAGAAAGCAATACAATATCCTCATACTTAATATCACCATTTCCGTAAACGAAAATATTTTTAGCATTTACATTAAAAACAATTGAATCTTCAGCTATATATTCAACCGGCGATTCAATAGGTTTAGCAGCGCTACTTTTGGGTGAAGGTAAAAGACTATCAACAGCATTTTTTGATGAAATACTATCTGTAACAGATTTATACAAAGAAGTATCCTTAACTTGATTAACAGAATCCTGAGCATAAAGTCCAAAACCTGAAAATAAAATTAAAGCGACAATAAAAAAATATTTGTTAATGAAGTAAATCAATAGTTTAAATAGTATTTTTGTAACTATATTTAAAAACGCGCAAAAATACATAGAATTTATGTTTTTAAACGTTTTCTTTTAAATATATTTATAGATTTGTCTAATAAAAGCAAATAATTGTGTAACATTGATAAAAATCTTTTCTCTAATAGAATTAAAATTACTAACTAAAAAAGCTTTAAAACCTAACAAAAACTAAGCCAAATTATGTAAATTAAAGTCTTTACTAATACAATTTCATGTTAATAAATTTATCTACTTGAAAATCACAAATACGAAACTAAGAAAAACTAAACATCTTCAATTAATCAAGTTTAACCAATAAAGTTATACTCTAAGGATGTTGTAAAAATTAAACTAATGACCAAAGCAAAATACACCCTATTCATTCTGCTATTAATAATTATAAATATAAATCCGAGTTATGCACAATACCGATTAAACAAAGTTGTTATTGATGCAGGTCACGGAGGTAAAGATCCGGGAGCATTGGGTAAAAAAGGAAAAGAGAAAGAAATTACACTTAGTTTGGCAAAGAAAGTAGGCAATTACATTGAAGAAAAGATAGAAGGAGTTGAAGTTATCTATACCCGTTCAACAGATGAATTTATCTCCTTGCACGAACGAGCAAATATTGCAAATAAAAATAAAGCCGATTTGTTTATATCTATACATGTAAATGCAAACACAAACCCAGATGCCTCAGGTACAGACTCTTGGGTTATGGGTTATGATAAATCCGAAAAAAATCTGGAAGTAGCAAAACTAGAAAACCAAGTAATATTAGTAGAAGATAACTATGATGCTCAATATCAAGGTTTAGATCCTAATTCAACAGAAGCTTACATAATTTTTGAATTAATGCAAAATATACACTTAGAACAAAGTTTAAATTTCGCATACAATGTTCAAGATCAATTTGCAAATAGAGCCGGAAGGAAAAATAGAGGCGTAAATCAAGCACCATTTTTCGTATTATGGAACACTAATATGCCTAGCGTTTTAATAGAAACAGGCTTTATTACGAATGTAAAAGAAGAAGAATTTCTACTCACCGATGAAGGTCAAGACTATATGGCATCGGCAATATTTAGAGCTTTCAGAGATTTTAAAATTGCAGTAGACAAGAAAAGTAATGCGCCAAGGAAAATTGAAATTGAAAAAGACTCTATCTACTTTAGTGTACAGATACTTTCTTCAAAAAAACCAATACCAACTAAGCCGGAAAATTTCAAAAACGTAACTGATGTATATGAAATAAAAATTGATGATACATATAAATATTTATCAGGTAAAAATAAAGATTACACTGCAATAGAAACATTGAAAACCCAAATAAAAAAACAGTACCCTGAAGCTTTTATAGTAGCATTTAAAAATGGTTTAAAAATACCAACAACTGAGGCTTTAGAATTACTGAAAAAATAAAAAAACATTTGGCGCATGAACTAGTTTTTTAATTACTGATTCAGCTTAAAAAAAGTTTACACAATACACTTGGTCTTATAATATTATTAACTTTTTACTCACAATACAAAACACTCTATTTCTGTTTATTAAAAAACAAACAGAATACTAAACATCAAAAATAAACCATTGCAACAATATATAGAATTAAGCTTTATTAAATAATATGACTCTAAATTTTATATATTTGCACAATTAAACACAAATATTGCGTTTAATTTGCTAACATGTACGGGCAAAATTTAAATTCTGAATTATATAGCTATGATAAAAATATCCAAAACAACAAAAATTGGTGCACTAACTTTAATTACGTTATCAGTTTCTTTTTGGGGATTTAATTTTTTGAAAGGAAAGATATTTTCAATAAAGAAAATACATATTTTGTAAGATACGAAAAGATTGAAGGCTTAGAAAAATCGAGTCCTGTGTATATTAGAGGATTTAAAATAGGTCAGGTTGATGACATAACATTTACAGACAACAGTCATAAATATTTCACTGTTGAAATATCATTAAAAAGTGACATTTATATTACAGACAGCACCGTTGCCAGAATCTTCAGTAATGATTTAATGGGAAATAAAGCTGTTGAAATAATATTAGGAAACAACAGAACATTATTGAAAAGTGGCGATACTTTGCTTCCACAAATTGAAGAGTCATTATCAGAACAAGTTAAACTGCAAATGGTTCCATTAAAAAATGAAGCTGAAAAATTAATAAAAGATCTTCAAAATGCTGCTCAAAGCGTAGCGTTCGTGTTAAATGAAAATACTGGAATGCGTTTAAGAGATAGTTTTATAAAATTGCAATACGCAATAGAATCTATTCATAACGCATCAAATAGCCTCGATACCATACTTTCTGGAGGAAAGAATGATATTGCCAACATCTTATTTAATTTGCAGTCTATTACAGGTAATATTAGAAAAAACAATGATGATATTTCTGGGATTCTAAATAATTTTGAAAAAATCACAGATTCAATTTCAAAATCAAATCTAACACATACGCTTCTTACCCTAGATACTGTTGTTGGTGATGTATCAAAAATACTTAAAAAAATAGAATCTGGCGAAGGTACAATAGGACAATTAATAAACGATGACTCACTTTACAATAATATAAATAAAGTAGCCGCTGATCTTGATCTTTTAATTAAGGATATAAATACAAATCCAAAGAATTATGTTCAATTTTCAATTTTTGGAGGCGGAAAAGATGAAGAAAAAAAAGAAAAGAAAAGTAAAGTTTATGTTAAATAGATACATATAGATACAATTTATTAACAATTTTATCATAAGCCTTTAAGGTTCAGTATCTACAGAAAGCATAATTTTAAACACCTTATTTTCAATATATTAAATATTCTTTTTATTTTTTTTATTTTTTTTCGTTTTATAAATAATTGTTAATAAACCCAATAGAAAACTATTTAAAAAGTCAATAGAAGTTCCTATTTTTTTTGTAGAAAATTATAACCAAATTTGTACTGGAAAAGGTAATTAATTAAAAAAAAATTGGGGCATTTATGAGTAATACACACATAGCTATATGGGATAAATGTTTAGAGATAATTCAGGATAATTTAAATTCTAACTTATCATTCAAAACGTGGTTTCAACCCATTAAGCCATTAAAACTCGAAAAAGATATACTTACAATACAAGTCCCAAGTCCATTCTATTATGAATATTTAGAAGAGAATTTTTTAGATTTGATAAGTAAAACTCTAAGAAATGTTTTAGGCAAAAACGCAAAATTGGAATATAGCGTGATTATGGATAATGCGGCTGAGAATAATTCAATTTCAAAAGCAGTAAACTATCCGGGAAAAAGTACCAATACAAATTTGCATAACAGATATGTTGATGCACCTAGCTACAATAGAGATGAAAATATAATTAAAAATCCTTTTATTATTCCTGGGATTAAAAATTTACATATTGATTCTCAGTTGAATCCAAACTACTCATTTGCAAATTTCATTGAAGGAAATTGTAATAAGTTGGCACGTTCAGCAGGTTTAAATGTTGCAGAAAATCCCGGTAAAACGGCATTCAATCCGCTTTTTATTTATAGTGAATCAGGTTTAGGAAAAACACATTTGTGTCAAGCAATTGGTATAGAAATAAAAGAACATTTTCCTAAAAAAACGGTACTGTATGTAAATGCAAACACACTGATAACACAGTTTGCAGAGGCAACAATGAAAAATGAAAGAAATGATTTTATGCATTTTTATCAGATGATAGATGTACTAATCATAGATGATGTTCACGATTTAGCAGGAAAAGACAAAACGCAAGGGGCTATATTTCAGATATTCAACCACTTACATCAGAAAAACAAACAACTAATACTAACTTCAGACAAACCTCCAGTAGAATTACAAGGTTTGGAAGACAGATTACTTTCCAGATTCAAATGGGGCTTGTCTGCCGAATTATTGTCACCTGATTTACAAACTAGAATTGAGATATTAAAGAAAAGAATTTATAATGACGGTATAAGCATTGATGAAGAAGTTGTTGAATATATTGCTAGTCATATTGCAACAAACATTAGAGAATTAGAAGGTGCATTAATTTCATTACTAGCATTATCTACTATTAATAATAAAAAAATAACACTTGAATTAGCAAAAAGTATAGTAGATAAACTTGTTAAAAACACAAAAAAAGACATCTCTATAGATTACATTCAGAAAACTGTTTGTGAATATTTCAACATACCTCTTGAACAATTAAATTCTAAAACGAGAAAAAGAGAAGTAGTTCAATCTAGACAAATTGCAATGTATTTTGCCAAAAATCTTACAAAAGCTTCACTTGCTACAATTGGAGCAAAAATTGGAGGAAAAGATCATGCTACAGTGCTTCACGCATGCAAAACGGTAAACAATCTAATAGATACCGATAAAAGATTTAAAATGTTTATAGACGATATTGAAAAAAGATTTAGATTCAAATAAAAAAGGAGAAGGTAAAACCTTCTCCTTTTTTATTTGAATCTATTTATAAACAGTAACTAAGCCTTCTTATTTAATTGTCTTTGATACATTTGAATTGTATTTTCAATTCCGAAATATAGTGAGTCAGAAATTAGAGCATGACCAATAGACACTTCGCTCAGTTCTGGAATTGAGTCGGAAAAGAACTTTAAATTATCTAGATTTAAATCATGTCCCGCATTTATTTGTAATCCTATTTCAGAAGCAAATCTTGCAGCCACAACAAACTCGCGTACTGCTTCCTCTCTATCTATCAGATAGTTCTTTGCATAAGGCTCTGTATAAAGTTCTATCCTATCTGTTTTTAATTTTGAAGCCAATTCAATAAACTTCAAATTAGGCTCAATAAAAACTGAAGTTCTTATACCATGTAATTTAAATTCAGAAATAACCTCTTCAAGAAAACTAAAGTTCTTAATGGTATCCCACCCTGCATTTGAAGTTAGGGCATCAGGTGGATCGGGAACTAAGGTTACCTGAGCAGGTTTAACAGAGGTTACCATTTTAATAAAATCTACAGAAGGATACCCTTCAATATTAAATTCTTTTGTCAAAACAGTTTTAAGCTCAAATACATCACTACGTCTTATATGCCTCTCATCTGGACGAGGATGAACAGTAATACCATCTGCTCCAAATTTTTCACAATCAAGAGCTACCTGAACTACATTAGGAACATTCCCACCACGAGAATTTCTTATTACCGCTACTTTGTTAATATTTACACTTAAAAGAGTCATTATAGTTGATTATGAATATTAAAAAAATTAATACATTAGCCATATAAATACAAAGGTATATTATTTTTTAAAATGTATATTAAATACACTTGATTATGACAGCAGCAGATTTACAAACAAATAATATATCACCACTTTTAAATACAGAACTCTGCTATTTAGCCATCGAAAAAATTAAGGATGCTAATATTTTTCAAATTCCGGTTATAAATAAGGAAAACAAATACTTAGGGATTGTTTCATTAGATCAATTGACTAGTTGCAATACCGAAAAAAAAATTGAAGACTGCGAACTTAGTCAAATATTTGTTCTAGAAAATCAAACTATTTTTGAGATTATTGAAATTTTTTATTCAAAAAAATTATCAATTTTACCGGTAATTACCAATGAACAAAAATACTTTGGCTTAATAACTATTGAAAATATAAATAGTTATTTTGCAAAACTGAGTTCATTTAAATATCCTGGCTCCATCTTAAGAATAATTACAGATATAACTTCTTATTCAATAGTAGAAATTGCACAGATTATAGAATTACATAACGCAAAAATATTACTTTTATTTACAAATTTCACCAATTCACAAGCTACTATAATTTTGAAATTGAATACATTAGAAAGCGAAAAAATTATTGATACTCTTATAAGATATAATTATGAAGCAAGTGAATTCAATAATGAAATAAATGAACTTAGTGAGTTTTACAAAAAAAGAATTGATTCATTAATAAGTTATATGAATATTTAAGTTTCACTTGACATTACAACATCCTGATTATTATACAAAAAATAATCAATATAGAAATTTTTTACTTTAAATATAATTTAGCATTTGAACAATAAACAAAAATAAGTGAAAACAATAGCAATATTTAGCAAAACTAACAGATGAACAAAATTCAATTCTTCTAAAATTTCTCATTTCGCTCTTAAAATCAGATATTTTAGTAAAAGTATCAAAAACATTATATGAAACATTAAATATTGATAAAGGTGAATACAGTTTTGAATGTTTTGATGAATGTGAAGAAATAAAGCAAGCAAACTATATTCTAAGCTTTGGAGGCGATGGAACTTTTTTAAATACAGCTAATTATATAAAAAACTATAATATTCCTATTATAGGTATAAATATGGGTAGATTAGGCTTTCTTACATGTGTTTCTATAGAAGATCTGGATAAACTTTTTGAAGCTCTAAAAAATGACACAATAAAATCAGAAACAAGAAGCCTTATTGAAATTGATGTTGAGAACAATCCGTTTGGAAAAAACAATACCGGACTAAACGAGATTGCAATACACAAAAAAAATATTGTTAGTTTATTAACAATTAAAGCATATATAAATGGTGAATATTTAAATACATACTGGGCCGATGGTTTACTTATAGCCACACCAACCGGTTCAACTGCATATTCCCTTAGTTTAGGAGGTCCTATAATTTCACCTGAGTCTAACACATTTGTAATTACACCTATAGCACCACACACTTTAACAATAAGACCTATCATAGTACCTGATAATGTAATTATAGAATTAATAGTTTCTAGTAGAGAAGGTGAGTTTTATACATCAATAGATTCTCAATACAAAACATTCAAACATCAAACAACTTTAAAAATATATAAATCAAATAAATCAATAATTCTGGGCATACTAGAAAATCAAAATTTCTACGAAAAAATCAGAAAAAAATTGATGTGGGGAAACGATATTAGAAATTAAAAAAATAGAAATATCCTTTTTTTTTTGTTATTTACATTTATTTATTATTTTTACACGACAATACAGCAATCTAGCAAGACATGAAATTAAGAAATTATTCAATAATAATATTATTATTATTTATTTGTTTACATTCAACTTCTGAGCTTTATTCACAGGCTAATAGATGGAAAAGAATGAGATATGAAGTATTTGCAGGCATTGGAGCTACAAATTTCTTAGGAGAACTTGGTGGTAGCGACAAAGTAGGCAGTAATTTTTTATCAGATTTAGAAATATCAATGACTAGACCAGCACTTACAGTTGGTGGAAGATATTGGATAAAAAGCAGATTAATCTTTTTAACCTCGTTTACCTATGGTACTTTATGGGGTAATGACTCAAGAACTAATGAAATTTATAGAAACGAAAGAGATTTACATTTCAGATCTTCAATTTGGGAATGGCAAAACAGAATTGAATTAACATTACTTGCAGCTAAACGAACAAGTAGATATAATTTAAAAAGAGTTAGGGGTAGAAAAAACGGAAATAAATTTTCAATTGATGTTTATGCAGGAATCTCAACATTTTATTTTAACCCGAAGCAAAAAGTTGATGGAAGATGGTATACTCTTAAAACAATAGGTACAGAAGGTCAAAACTTTTCTGAAACTCGCAAGCCATATTCAAGACTTCAAGTAGGTATACCTGTGGGTTTAGAAGTAAAGTACTTACTAAATAGAAAATGGAGTGTTGGAATAGATATAGGTCCTCGATTTACCTTTACTGATTACCTAGATGATGTAAGTACAACTTATGCTGATGTAGATAAGATTATAGAGTATAATAAAAATATAAAAGCATCGCCAGAAGTTATTAGAAAAATATGTGCAGCTATTCTATCAGATGAGAATTCAACGAATGATAGTCATGCAGCCACTTACCAGCAAAGGGGCAATGCTTTAAATAATGACATATACATGTTCTTTTTAATAACAATGAATTATAAATTACGTACTGCTAGAAATGGTTTACCAAAATTGAGATAATAATGCAATTAATCAATAAAAATATTGACTAATTAACATTAATCGTTTTTTACTTTAAATTTAGTTCATGAAAAAATATATACTATTATTATTATTCTCCTTCATTGTGAATTACAGCTTTTCTCAATGGTCTAAATGGAAACGAATGAGATATGAAGTTTCTTTCGGAATAGGGACATCTAGTTTTATGGGAGATTTAGGAGGAGGACAAAATAGTGATTCTTTTTTAGATGATTATTTTGGAGATTTTGACTTTGGATCAACACGCCCATCTTTTTACTTGGGAGGTCGTTATAAATTAAGCCCTCTTTTTTCCGCAAAATTAAATTTAGCACTTGGTTGGGTTTCTGGTAATGATGAGTGGAGTAACGACATAAATAGACAGAATAGAAATTTAAATTTTAATTCTGTTATATTTGAACAATCGCTTGTTGGCGAGTTTAATATTATTAAAGAAAATGAGCAAAAGCGATGGAGTAAAATACGTAATAAAAGAGTAAGGGGATATAGTTTTAATTTATATGTTTTTGCCGGCATAGGAGGGTTCTATTTTAATCCAAGAGGTTATGTAGTAGATGATTATACAAATAAAACATATTATAGTTTATATGATGTTGGTACTGAAGGTCAAAACATTACCCAAAATCATTATAACCGTTATGCACTTTGTATTCCTGGTGGTTTAGGCATCAAATTTGGTTTAAACAGAAAATGGGACTTTGGAATTGAATATGGAATGAGATATACTTTTACAGATTATATAGATGATGTAGGAGGTGCTTATTACGACAATAAAGCAATTATTGAGAATTACAAAGATGGTAATGATGTTAATGTTGGTTATTTGGCAGATAATCATTATGCTACAGAAACAACCAAATTTACAGAAACAGATTTTGCTGCAGGTTCAATTTGGGAAGGTTACGACAAATATTACGAGGTGGGTGATAGAAAACCATATCCAAGCGGAACAGAATTTAGATCCGGTAAGGCAAAAGATATTTATATGTTTCTATTTTTAAATTTCTCTTACAAATTAAAAACAGGAAGAAATGGTCTTCCGAAATTTAGATAAATTTTAGCTGATACATACTACACTACTTTTTTATGCGTTAAAGGCTTAGAAGTTTTTTTGTGCATTATTCGCGATTTATTAAGAAACTTTGAAAAAAAAATATATAATTGCAGCCTTTTTGAGTATATATGTTAAGATTTTCAGTAATACATTTTTTAATTCTCCTATTATTAGCAACAAGCGTAACTGCTCAAAGATATCATAAAAACGATGATATCGGAATTATTGTAGGAGGTTCAACCTATGAAGGTGATATCAATTTTGGTAGTTTATTTCACAACCCTCAGTTTGCAGTAGGGCTGATTTATCGTAAGAACTTTAGTCCCCATTACTCCCTCAGACTAGGAGTAACAGGTACTCAATTAAGTGCTGCTGATTCTGATTTGGGAGGTGATTTTCAAAAATTGCGAAATCAAGCTTTTGCAAAAAGTATAATTGTAGATATCTCTGGTCTAGTTGAATTTAACTTCCTTGAACTTACAACCGATAAAAAAAAGTTTAACTTCACTCCTTTCGTGGCTACAGGTTTGACTTTTTTTGGAAACAACTACACCCCTAAACTTCTTAATTTCGCTATTCCATTAGGATTCGGTTTCAAATATAAATTTGCTCCGAAATGGACATTACAGCTTGAATGGATTTATAGATTTACTTTTACAGACAATTTAGATAATCTAATACTGATTTCAGAAGTTAGAGATTATTATAATAAGCAATATTCTTTCGATTATACAAACGATATATATTCAATTTTTGGGGTTTCTTTATTATATCAAATTAGAAAAAAAGCACCAGAGTGTCCTGGTTATAAGTAAAATATGTCATACAAGAATTTAATTATTAAAGAAAACAGACCCAATCACATAGCAATTATTATGGATGGGAATGGAAGATGGGCAAAAAAAATTGGCAATATTAGACTAGTTGGTCACAAAAAAGGAGCTAATTCTGTAAATGAAGTAATTGAAGCTTGTGTTGAACTTGAAATAAAATATCTAACACTATATGCTTTTTCAACTGAAAATTGGAATAGACCTAAAACTGAAATAGAAGGATTAATGAGTTTGCTTTTATCTACTTTAGAAAAAGAACTTGAAAAATTAAAAAAACATGGCGTTAGATTAAAAACAATTGGCGACATAAGTAAACTACCTCAATCGGTAGAGTTAAAACTTAAAAAGGCTATTGAAGAAACCGCTACAAATACTGGGTTAACATTAACTTTAGCACTTAGTTACAGTTCCCGATGGGAAATAACTGAAATGGTAAAATCAATAGTTGAAAAATATAAAAATACTGAAATAACAGAAAATGAAATAACAAGCAATCTTATAGAATCTCACCTTTCAACTAAAGATATTCCTGACCCGGAACTTCTAATAAGAACAAGCGGAGAATATAGATTGAGCAACTTTTTACTATGGCAAATTGCATATACAGAATTATATTTTACAGATACGTTATGGCCCGATTTTAAAAAAGAAGATTTATATAAGGCTATAGCAGACTATCAAAAAAGAGAACGTAGATTTGGAAAAACAGGAGAACAAATATCAAATGAAGCTTAGAAAAATAAAAAAAGAAATATTTATACTATTGTTTATAGCTATTTCAACAATAATTCACGCACAATCGAATAAAATTGAATATTCTGAACCAAAGAAATATGAGATTGCTGATATAAACGTAGAAGGACTAAAACATATACAAAGTTCAGCGGTTTTGAAATTAATAAATATTAAAATTGGTAATACAATTCTTATTCCCGGACCTGAAATTTCTTCAACAATGGAAAAACTTTGGAAACAAGGTTTGTTTGAAGATATTCAAATTCAGGCATCTAAAATTGAAGATGAAAAAATCTATCTAACCATAATTTTAGAAGAGAGAGCTAGAGTGAATAATATAGTATTTTCAGGAATAAAAGAGTCTGAAGAGACTGATATTCTAGAACTTTTACCTATAAAAAAAGGAGTGCAAATAACTGAAAGTAATTTGCAAACTTCAAAAAATCTAATAAAGAATTATTTTATAGAAAAAGGATTTTTTAATGCAACTATTGTAATTACTGAAAATGAAAATACGAAAGAAAAATATTTGTCTGATATAGCGATAGATATTACAAAAAATCAGAAAGTAAAAATTGAAGAAATTACTTTAAATGGAGTTTCCGAACTAAAGGAACGTAAGATATATAAACAACTAAAAGAAACTAAAAGGAAAAGATGGTATAACATTTTGAAAAGATCAAAATACATACCTAAACTTTACCAAGAAGATAAAAAAAATATAGTAGAAAAATACAAGAAAAAAGGATATAGAGATGCGAAAATTGTTTCAGATTCATTGATTCTGGTTAACGAAAAATTAGTATCTCTAATTATAAATGTTAATGAAGGTAAAAAATACTATTTCAGAAATATATCTTGGATAGGAAATAGCATTTATACTGACGATTTCTTAAATAAGATTTTCGGAATTTCGAAAGGAGACATATATAATGAAACTCTACTTGAAGATAAAATATATGGATTAGAAGGTATAAGTTCTTTATACCTAGACAATGGGTATCTATTCTTCAATGCAGAACCAGTAGAAACAAACATTGACAATGATTCAATAGATATTGAAATAAGAATATTTGAAGGCCGACAAGCTACTATAAATAAAGTAATTGTAAATGGAAATACAAAAACGAATGACCATGTTATTTATAGAGAACTAAAAACTAAACCAGGCGATTTGTTTAGTAGAGCTGATATTATCAGAACACAAAGAGAATTGGCTACTTTAGGATACTTTAATCCTGAAACAATGGGAATTGACCCAAAACCAAATCCGGAAAATGGAACGGTTGATTTGATTTACAATCTTGAAGAACAATCGTCAGATCAAATCGAATTATCAGTAGGTTATAGTCAATATCTGATTGGTTCCATTAAACTAATTTTAACAAACTTTTCGCTTCGAAACTTCTTCAATAAAGAAGCATGGCGACCTATACCATCAGGCGATGGACAACGATTAAGTCTATCTGCTACTTACAATCCTATTTACTACCAATCTTACAACCTATCATTTGTAGAGCCTTGGCTTGGTGGGAAAAAACCAAACGCATTAAGTGTCTCCACATATTATTCTGTTCGTACTAATGGTAAAATTAAAAGTGAAGCACCTAATGCTTATGGAGACTGGAAAACTATAGGTGTAAGTGTAGGACTAGGACGACGTTTGAAAAAACCTGATGACTTCTTTACTTTAAATAATGAGATTACCTATCACAAATATATACTAGATAATTACGCATTACCAGGTCAGAGCACAGTAACAAAATTTGGATCTTATAATAGCGTAAGCTTAGGAATTGTTCTCTCTAGAAATTCAATAAGTCAACCGCTCTACCCGAGAAGTGGTTCTATGTTTTCATTACGATTAGATGTTACACCACCTCATTCACTATTTAGATCTAAACAAAAAAATCAAGAAATACTTGATTATATGGAAAAAATAGAGGAAATCGCAAATTTCTCAAACCAAGAACTTGTTTTACACTACGATTCTACTTTAGCCTCAGTTTATGAAACAGCTTCATCTGAAATGAAAACTGTCTACAATTCTCAAGCTCGTGAAAAACTTACTAATGAAATAAATGAAAAATCATTACGTTGGATTGAATATTTTAAAATTTCTTTTCAAACAAAACAATATACAGAAATTGTTAACAAATTGGTACTTGAAACGAGAATACAAATGGGATATTTAGGTCACTATAATAAAGACTTCCGTTCCCCATTTGAAAGATATGACATGGGAGGCGATGGATTGTCAGGTAATTATTATTACGGTGTAGAAACTATTCCAATGAGAGGATATGATGGAAATTCATTGACACCTGCCGATGGTGGATATATATATAATAAATATGGTGCAGAATTAAGATATCCGGTTTCATTGGCAGCAAGTGCTACAATTTATGTTCTAGCTTTTGCAGAGGCAGGTAATGTTTGGAATAAATTTTCTGAATATTCTCCATTTAAGTTAAAAAGAAGTGCAGGAGTTGGTCTTAGAGTATTCTTACCAATGATGGGACTACTTGGAGTCGATGTAGGATATGGCTTTGACGCAGACAATACTGGAACAAAAGGACAATGGCTTCCGAGCTTTGTACTGGGACAACAATTTTAATCAATAAACAAATTACTATATTTCTAATATTTTAAAACAGACTACATTATGAAAAAAATATTATTATTTACAGCACTGCTTTTGGGGGTAACTTTTTTTGCAAATGCTCAAAAAGTAGTATTTCTTGACACAGAATATATTTTGAAAAATATACCTGCATACAAGGAAGCTCAAGAACAATTAAATAAATTATCTGCCGAATGGGAGAAAGAAATAACTACAAAATACGATGAACTTGAGAAATTATATAATCAATATCAGGTAGACAAACTTTTGCTATCAAATGAAATGAAGGCAAGAAGAGAAAATGAAATTGTGTCAAAAGAAAAAGAAGTAAAAACACTACAACAAAAACGTTTTGGAACCGATGGCGACTTATTCAAAAAAGAACAAGAGCTTATAAAACCAATTCAAGATGAAGTTTATAATGCAATAAAAGATGTTTCTGTAGCTGAAAGTTACGGTTTGGTTTTTGACGCAGCTTCTAGTGCTACAACACTTTTATACACCGATTCTAAACTAGATATAAGCGATAATATTCTTAAAAAATTGGGGTATATTAAATAATTTATATATTTGCTGAAAAATTTGTAAAACATAACAAAAAAATAAAAATGAAACAATTACTATTAACAACAATTCTAGTTGCAGCTATCTCATTATTAGGAAGTTCACAAACATTCAAATTTGGTCATATTGACTCACAAACATTATTACAAGCTATGCCTGAGCAAGAAACTGCAAAAGTTACACTTGAAAAAGAGTTTAAACAAATGGAAAATAATTTGCAATCGATGCAAGTTGAACTAAATAAAAAATACGAAGCATACATGGGTGCTTATGATACTCTTAGTGATTTTGTGAAAAAATCAAAAGAACAAGAAATGCAAGAAATTCAAACAAATACAAAACTATCAGCAAGAAGCACAAAGTCAGTTACAAAAAAAAGAAGCTGAATTGTTTCAGCCAATATTAGAAAAAGCACAATTGGCTATTGCTGAAGTAGGAAAAGAAAATGGATTTATTTATATTTTTGACATTAGTTCTAAAGTAGTACTTTTTCAATCAGACAAAAGTATTGATGTAATGCCATTGGTTAAGAAAAAATTGGGAATGGAATAAAACCTATAAAATAATTTGAAACGAGCAACGGTTATAATAAATTCCGTTGCTTTTTTTTTATGTATATGCAAAAGTATCATATTGGCGTATTTGACTCAGGTTTTGGGGGGCTAACTATTTTGAATGAGTTTCAAAGTTTGCTTCCTGAATACTCATATCTATACTTGGGCGATAATGCACGTTCACCATACGGAAGCAGATCGTTTGAAACAGTATATAAATACACCCTTGATGCGGTAAAAAAGTTATTTGAAATGGATTGCTTTCTTATAATTTTAGCTTGCAATACAGCTTCTGCAAAAGCTTTACGCACCATTCAACAAACATATTTACCACAATATTACCCCGAAAGAAGAGTATTAGGAGTAATAAGACCAACATCTGAAAACATTCACAATGTAACCAAAAATAACCATGTAGGAATACTTGGAACTATAGGAACCGTAAATTCAAACTCTTATATAATAGAAATTAATAAATTACACCCTCAAATATCAATCACTCAACAAGCTTGCCCCATGTGGGTGCCAATCATTGAAAATGGTGAAGCATTAAGCAATGGTGCTGATTATTTTGTTTCAAAATACATAGATACTCTCTTGGAAAGCGACCCAATGATTGATACAATTGTACTAGGTTGTACCCACTACCCTATTTTAATACCTAAAATTAAGAAAATCATTAATCCAGAAATTACTTTACTTAATCAAAAGTACTATTGTGGCAAAAAAGCCTCAAAACATATTTAGCAAAACATCCTGAAATAGAATCAAAATTAATAAAAGATTCCAGTTGCAAATATTATACAACAGAAACCCCTGATACATTTGATAAAACAGCCGAAATATTTATTGGAAACCCAATAAAATCAAATAAAATTGAACTTTAATCAACGGTTACTCTTCCTTATACCAACTAGCATACATTAAATAATTGTTTGCTATTTTATTTATAATTTCTTTAGTTTGTTCGGGATCTATACTTTTTACCTTTTTGGCTGGTACACCGGCATATATTGAATTTGGCTCAACAATCTGACTGTCTAGAACCAAAGCACCAGCAGCAACTATAGTATTCTGCCCTATCACACTATGATCTAAAAGCGTTGCTCCCATTCCAATTAATACATTACTTTCAATTTTAGCTCCATGAATGGTTACATTATGTCCAACAGAAACATTATCGCCAATCTCAACAGTTGATTTCTCATACAATGTATGAATTACTGTACCGTCTTGAATATTAACCTTATTTCCAATTTTTATTGAGTTTACATCTCCTCTCAAAACAGTATTATACCAAATACTGCAATCGTTACCTATGACAACATCTCCTATAATTGTAGCATTCTCAGCTAAAAAACAATTACTTCCTAAAACCGGAGTAAATCCTCGAACTTTTCTAATTAAAGCCATTTTAATTTTCTAATTGAAATTTATTATATATGTTTATAATTATAATTCATTACCATAAAGAAAATAAAATTTTTACTTAAAAACTATAAATAAACTATATATTTTTAACTAATCATGTGGAATAAAAATACAGTTATATATCAAATATTTGTAGACAGATTCAATGGTTTTTCAAATATAAACGATACTAATCCAGATTTTATGGGCGGTAATCTGGATGGAATAATCTCGAAATTAGATTATTTGGTACAGTTGGGTATAAATTGTATTTGGCTTACTCCTATTTTCAACACTACTTCTTATCATGGTTATCATGTAACTAACTATGAGGCTATTGATTCTCAATTTGGTTCTATAGAGTCACTACAACATTTAATTAAAATAGCCCATGAAAAAAACATAAAAATACTATTAGATTTTGTTCCCAATCACTGTTCTATCTACCATCCTTTTTTTGTAGATGCAATACAAAATAAAAATTCAAAATACATTAATTGGTTTCATTTCACAGATTGGCCAAATAAGTACTTATCATTTTTGAGTTATAAAGAAATTCCAAAACTAAACTTAGAAAATCAAGAAACAGCAGAATATATAATAACGGTAGCAAAAAAATGGCTCAAATTAGGTATAGACGGCTACAGAATAGATCATGCAATAGGCATTAGCAAAGACTTTTGGAGAAATTTCTACAAAATAATTAAAGCCGATTTTCCAAATTGCCTATTAATTGCAGAAATTTGGGTTGACGGAATAGAAAAAAAAGATTTTGAAACAATAAAATTACCTTCGCCTGATGTTCTTACGAAAAAAGGTATTTCTCAAAAGAAAATACAAAAAGCATATCGCAATTGTTTCGATGGAATTATAGATTTCTATTTTCAGAAAAATTTAATCAATCAACTACTTAACAAAACTATTGACGAAGCTTTTATAAAAAAAACGCATGAGTATTTAGATTCATATACACATAACTGTTCACCTATTCTATTCCTTGATAACCATGATATGAATAGAATAAGTTATACATTAAAAACGACAAACAAAAAATTAAAACAGCACTTTCATTTATATTATCATTACCCTTTCCGGTAATAATATACTATGGAACAGAGAGCGGAATTATACAAACAGCAAATGCAAAATCAAAATTACCTCATTCAGATATACATACAAGAAAAAATATGAATTGGGAAAATATTGATAAAG
The DNA here is from genome assembly GCA_016714605.1 of Bacteroidales bacterium. Lineage (GTDB taxonomy): Bacteria > Bacteroidota > Bacteroidia > Bacteroidales > UBA1715 > JADKDL01. Next base: position 93,994 of record JADKDL010000049.1, read on the forward strand.
AACTTTTCGATTATCTGGCAATACAAATTAAAAAAAGATAGTTTAATCAAAAGTTCATTCACACAAATACACAAACTGAGATTAAAAAAAATAAAAATGTTAATCCAGATAATAAAAAAAATGATTAAAATTGCATAAAATATAGAACATGAAATACCCTATCATAAATAATCATCATTGCAATGAATTTACATTTTGAAATTAAGAGTGCGGGTATCATAATATAATAACTTTATTAGGCTTGCTTTGCAGGCCTTTTTAATTTGTATAAAAAAGAAATAATGGAAGAGACAATTGTAAAATTAGCAATTCAAAAAAGCGGCAGATTAAGTGAAAAAACTATCGAACTTTTAAAAGACTGTGGAATTAAATTCGTTTCCAATTCGAGTAGATTAAAAACACAAGCATTTAATTTTCCAATGGAGATACTCTTTTTGAGAGATGATGATATTCCTGGATATGTTGAAGATGGCGTTGCTGATTTTGGAATATTAGGCATGAATGAAATAGATGAAAAAGCGAAAGATGTAACTGTAGTTAAAAAACTCGGTTTCTCAAAATGTCGCCTATCTATTGCTGTTCCTAATGCTACCGAATATAGTTCGCCTAAATCTTTAGAGGGAAAAAAAATAGCAACTTCCTACCCTACAATACTTAAGAACTGGTTAAAATCGGTAAATGTAAATGCAGAAATTCACGAAATTGGCGGTTCGGTAGAAATAGCTCCTACAATTGGTCTTACTGACGCAATCTGCGACATAGTAAGCACCGGAGGCACTCTTTTGAGCAACGGTCTGAAAGAGGTAGATCAAATATACAAATCAGAAGCTGCTCTAATTGTTAATAAAAACCTAAGCAAAGAAAAAAGTGCAATTCTTGAACGTTGGTTGCTAAGATTAGAAGCGGTTCAAGTAGCATCGAATAATAAATATATACTTATGAATGTACCAAATAGCGCCATTGAAAAAGTTTGTGCACTATTACCTGGTATAAAAAGTCCTACTATCATTCCGCTTAAAGATGAAGGTTGGAGTTCAGTACATTCTGTAATTAATGAAGATGATTTTTGGACACTTATAGAACAAGTAAAAGCAGCAGGTGCAGAAGGAATATTAGTTTGCCCAATAGAACAAATGATAAAATAAATCTCAATAAATATGGTTACATATTCAAAAATCACCTATTTTTGAATATGTAATTTTACGCAACTTATCAATATTATGGATACATCAATATTTTTTGAACCTTTTGTGATTTGGTTTTTTGTGGGAATTTTTTTATTGATCTGTGAACTTTTCATTCCCGGTTTGTTTATTGTTTTCTTTGGTGTAGGAGCATGTTTAACCTCACTATCATTATGGATGTTTGGTTTTTCATTTACAACACAATTAGTTGTTTTTCTTGTACTTTCCATAACGTTACTTCTCCTTTTAAGAAAATTTATAAAAGGCAAGTTCTTTCAGGAGAATAAAACAGAGAAACCATATAAAAATGATGAGTTTACAGGAACCACCTTCGTATCAGATATAGATTTAGATAAAGGAGACCTAGGAAAAATTTCTTTTAATGGTTCACCGTGGAGTGCTATTAGCACAGAAAACATCAAAAAAAATCAATTAATAGAAATTGTAGAAGTAAAAAATTTAACACTTATTATTAAACCTAAAAACTAGAAAATTATGTTTTCAGCAGATTTTATTTTAATCGGACTTATCATAATTATTGGCATTATTTTTATTTCCAATATTAAAATAGTACCACAGAAACAAGCTTATATAATAGAGAGATTGGGAAAATATAATGACACTCTCATTGCAGGATTTAAAATTTTAGTTCCTTTTATTGACAAAGTAGCATATAAGCATACACTAAAAGAACAAGCTATTGATGTTGCATCGCAAGTATGTATTACAAAAGATAATATTTCGGTAGAAGTAGACGGAGTTTTATACCTGCAAGTAATGGATCCACAAAAAGCTTCTTATGGAATTGATAACTACAGATTCGCATCGATTCAAATAGCTCAAACCACTATGCGATCAGTAATTGGTAAACTAGAGCTCGACAGAACTTTTGAAGAAAGAGATATAATAAATACATCAATTGTAGAGGCGGTAGATAAAGCAAGTGAACCTTGGGGAGTGAAAGTTACAAGATACGAAGTTAGAAACATAACCCCTCCGCAAAGCATAAAAGATGCAATGGAAAAACAAATGCGAGCAGAGAGAGAAAAAAGAGCAACAATAGCCGAGTCGGAAGGAGCAAAACAATCAAAAATAAACATAGCAGAAGGAGACAAACAAGAGCTAATAGCACGTTCTGAAGGAGAAAAACAAAGAAAAATAAATGAAGCCGAAGGTAAAGCAGCAGAAATAGAATCGGTTGCAATAGCTACCGCTAATGGAATTAGAAAAATAGCAGAAGCAATAAACTCTCAAGGAGGAATGGATGCTGTTAATTTAAGAGTAGCAGAACAATATTTATCAGAGTTCGGAAAACTTGCAAAAACAAATAACTCAATGATTATTCCTGCTAATTTAGCCGATATTTCGAGCATTATAGCATCGGCTACAACTGTATTTGAAAAATCTAAACTACATAGTTAAAATATTTTAATTGTACCGTAAAGCCACACCTTACGGTGTGGCTTTTTTTTTTACTTTTACATAAAATTTCAAATTGACAAATGATAGCAATATTTAATAATCCTTCTAGAAACACTTGGGCAGAAATTGTGACAAGACCCTCAATTGAAAACAACGAACTAGAAACTACCGTTAAGAATATTTTGGAGAACGTAAAAGCCAATGGAGACAAGGCATTAATGCACTATATCAATACGTTCGACAATCCAAATCAGAAATCGCTTACAATTGAAACTGCTGAAATTGAATCAGCAGAAAAAGAAATAGCAACAGAATTAAAAGAGGCGATAAAAAAAGCTGCCGAAAACATTAGAACTTTCCATTCTGCACAAAAAGAACCGGTACAAGTTATTGAATCTATGCAAGGTATCAAATGTTGGAGAAAAAGCATTGGAATAGAAAAAGTAGGTCTATATATACCGGGGGGTACTGCACCATTATTTTCAACTATATTAATGTTGGCTATTCCGGCACAAATTGCCGAATGTAAAGAAATAATTCTTTGCACACCCGAAGGAAAAAATGGTAAAATACATCCGGCTATTCTTTACACAGCTAATTATGTAGGCATAAAAAAAATATATAAAGTTGGAGGCGCACAAGCTATTGCCGCCATGGCTTTTGGAACTGAAACTATACCCAAAACATATAAAATTTTTGGCCCGGGTAATCAATATGTGACAATGGCAAAAATGCTTGTAAATAAATCGGGCACAGCCATAGACATGCCAGCCGGTCCTAGTGAAGTAATGATAGTAGCTGATAAAACAGCAAACCCTGAATTTATTGCCGCAGACATGCTTTCTCAATGCGAACATGGCAATGACAGTCAAGCCGTTCTCCTTACAGACAGTTTGGAAATAGCTAATAAAACTATTACAGCTCTTGAAATGCAATTAAAAGCATTACCAAGAGAAATGTTTGCTTCAAATTCTTTAAAGAACAGCAAAATTATTATACTAAATTCAATATCAGAACAAATTGATTTTATGAATGAATATGCTGCCGAACACCTAATTTTATCGGTAGAAAATACAGACTATTTTGTGGATAATGTAATAAATGCAGGATCGGTGTTTATAGGTAATTACTCTCCCGAAAGTGTAGGAGACTACGCTTCGGGGACAAACCATACATTGCCTACAAATGGATATGCAAAGGCCTACAGCGGTGTTTCTTTAGATAGTTTTGTTAAGAAAATAACATTTCAGCATCTTACCCATGAAGGACTGGAAAACATAGCAAAAACAGTTGAGATTATGGCAGAAGCCGAACAATTGGAAGCTCATAAAAATGCAGTATCAATAAGACTCAAAAAGTAAAACTTTTAAATATAATTGTCATGTCAAAAAGAAAAAAATTAGATATAAATACACTCCTGAGAGAAAACATAAAAAACATAAAACCCTATGCCTCAGCACGCGATGAGTTTACCGGCGTAGCTCAAGTTTACCTAGACGCAAATGAGAATCCTTATGGATCAATTGATGGCTCTATGAACAACCGCTATCCTGATCCTTATCAAACAAATCTAAAACAGATAATTTCTCCAATAAAAAATATTCCTGTAAATCAAATCTTTTTAGGAAACGGAAGCGATGAAGCGATAGAACTTTTATTCAAAGCATTTTGTACACCCGGAAAAGATAAAACCATCATATCTTCACCTACTTATGGAATGTATCAGGTGTGTGCTGAAACAAATGATATCCAAATAATTGATATTAAACTAAAAGAAGGTTTTGAACTTGATGTTGATGCTATACTAGACATTCAAACCAAAGAAACAAAAATACTATGGGTTTGTACACCCAACAATCCATCGGGTAACGCATTTTTCACCTCTTCGATTTACAAATTACTCGATAATTTTAATGGAATTGTAGTGTTAGATGAAGCTTATATAGATTTTTCTGATGAACCTTCATGGACAACCAATTTGCAATACTATGATAATTTGGTTGTTTTACAAACATTTTCAAAAGCTTGGGGATTAGCAAATATAAGGTTGGGAATGATGTTCGCCTCAGAAGAGATTATCAAAATAATAAATAAAATTAAAATGCCATATAACATTAATGGTCTTGTTCAGGATTATGCCATAAATGCTATAAAAAACGGTGAAGCTAAGAAAAACGAATACGTTTTAAATATTTTAGCAGAAAGGAAAAGGCTTGAAACAGAATTAATTAAACTTGCATGTGTTGAAAAAGTATTTAAGAGCGATGCAAATTTTCTATTAGTAAAAACCACAGCCCCCAAAGAGATATATAGCTATCTTATTTCTAAAAGCATAGTTACCAGAGAACGTTCAAAATTACATCTGTGCGAAGGGGGTATTAGAATAACTGTGGGAACTCCCCTTGAAAATGATATCTTATTAAAATCTTTAGCAGAATACAAAAATTAATAGCAAATCATTTTTGCATTTGAAATAAAAAATACACTTTTGTAGAAAATCACCCAAAATAAACAACTTGTAATAATGTCATTAATAAAATCAATATCAGGAATAAGAGGAACTATAGGAGGCAAAGCCGGAGAAGGTTTAAGTCCGATTGATACCGTAAAATTCACAGCAGCTTACGCAGCATATATTAAAAAAAATGTACCCCAAGCCAATAAAATAGTTGTTGGTAGAGATGCACGTATTTCAGGATTAATGATTGAAGGTCTTGTAGTGAACACCCTGATAGCTTGTGGCTTGAACGTAATAAAACTTGGTTTAGCGACCACACCTACAGTAGAAATTGCTGTAACCGAAGAGAATGCAGATGGAGGAATAATCTTAACCGCCAGTCATAATCCAAAACAATGGAATGCACTAAAACTACTCAATGAAAAAGGTGAATTTATAAGTGCATCAGGAGGCGAGGAGATTTTAAGACTTGCTGAAAGCACAGAACTTACCTTTACCGATGTAGATACTTTAGGTAAAATAACTACGAAGCTTAACTACGAAGACAAACACATTGAGATGATTAAAAACCTCCCAATGGTTGATACAAAAGCAATTGCAGAAGCTAATTTTACAATTGTAATTGACTGTGTAAATTCAGTTGGCGGAATTGTTTTACCAAAATTATTGAAATCTATAGGAGTTAGAAATGTAATAGAACTGTTTTGCGAACCCAATGGTGAATTTCCGCACAATCCGGAACCATTGCCCGAAAACCTTACTGAAATAGCCAATTACATTAAGAAAAACAAGGCAAACGTAGGTTTTGTAGTAGATCCTGATGTTGATAGACTTGCAATAGTATGCGAAGACGGTAGCATGTTTGGTGAAGAGTATACCCTAGTATCGGTAGCCGATTATATATTACAAAATAAAAAGGGAAATACCGTAAGTAATCTCTCTTCGACCAGAGCATTGAACGATGTAACCGTAAAACATGGAGGCACTTACTATGCATCAGCAGTGGGTGAGGTAAATGTGGTTGAAATGATGAAAACACAAAAAGCAGTAATAGGCGGAGAAGGTAATGGAGGTATCATATATCCGGAATTGCACTATGGCAGAGATGCTTTGGTTGGAATAGCACTTTTCTTAACTCATTTAGCTAAATCAGGAAAAAGCTGTAAAGATTTGAGAAATACTTATCCTAATTATTTCATTTCTAAAAATAAAATTGAACTCACTCCTTCCATAAATGTAGATGCTATTCTTGAAACAATTGCAAAGAAATATGCTCACGAAAAAGTAAATACCATTGACGGAGTAAAAATTGATTTTGCAAATGAATGGGTACATCTCAGAAAATCAAATACAGAACCAATAATAAGAATCTATTCTGAAAGCCAAAATGAAGCTTCTGCTAATAATTTGGCGCAAAAAATAATAAATGACATTAAATCAATTATTTAAAAATTGATACTTATAGGCATCTTTATATACAAGCAATTTAAGATGCCTAAAACTTTTTAAGTAGGTAGAAACGAGAAGATTTCCCGTTTCTACCAATTACTTCACTCCACGGTATTTTCTGAATTTAGCAATTACAATTGCACATGAAAGTAAAAATGAGATTTATAGTTCACATTTATTTCGTAAGAACATAGGCAAACAAAAAAAGCTTTTTTACTTTTGGATAATCCAATCCTTAAAGCTACTTTAGAAGTCGAAATAAAACTGTTGAACAAGCATAAGGAAATAAGTTCTTATACCAATAGAATAAAATTCCTTAAAAAAATAAAAAACAAAAAAGATGAAAAAAATAATAATTGGAACGAGCATCGGATTTATTATTGGAGTTGCGCTTACAATTTTTGTCCTTAATTTCGTAATTGTAATTCAAATTCCGAAAGATCATATCCGAATTACCGTTAAAAATAATTCCAGCAATATTATTAAAGAGCTTAAACTTATTCACGAAAAGGGTGAAAATAGTTTGAAATGGATAAAACAAGACCGAGAAATTACAAGTGTGTTTTATACAAGCGGCGAAAATTCCTTTAAAATTAAAGTACTATTTGAGAACGATTCGGTGCTTATATCAAACGAAAAATACATAGAATCGGGGGCAGACATTACTCAGATAATTACAAATGAAAAGATTACTGATGAAATTGAATAATATTTTTCATAACGATTATTTTGATTTACCTAAAAAGATAAGAATATTCTGATTCTGAAATTGAATTACGAACTTTCAGTATATTAAAGATTTTTTGTAATTTTATTGCATGAAACAAAGACTATATATTGATACTTCAGTTTTCGGAGGTTTCTTTGATGAAGAGTTTTCTGAGTTTACAAGACCTCTTTTCACAAGATTTCAGAAAGGCGATTTTAAACTCTTATACTCTACTATCACTCAAGAAGAATTAAGTTTTGCTCCGGAAAATGTTAGGGATTTGGTAAAGAGTATGAAAACAGAAATTACTGAGTTTATTGAAACAACTGACGATGCTATTGATTTAGCAACACAATATATTTCAGAAAAAGTTGTTGGACAAACAAGTTTTGATGATTGTTTACATATTACTCTTGCCACTATCAATAGGGCAGACTTTTTAGTAAGTTGGAATTTTAAGCATATTGTTAATGTACAAAGAATTCAAGGTTATAATTCATAAATAATAAGAATGGTTACAAACAATTAGAAATTCGTTCACCAAGAGATTTTATGACTTATGAAGACAACAATTGAAAAAACTTTTGACTCGGTTAAATTTATGCGTGAACAGAGAGACCGATTGAGTAAAAAATTATCTTCGATGACTAAGGAAGAAATCGTTGAGTATTTCAAAAAACGCAAGACTGAAGATTCCACAAAACCAAGTGCTTAATATAACAGCCATAAAGCACATTGTTTTTGTTTTGTGTTTTTCTATATGAGTTAATGAAAAATACGCTATAAATGTCTGCACTAAATAAAGTACAGATAACTTAAAAATTTATTTTTTATGACAACACTAGATTTTCTCAAAAAACAAGTAATTGAAACGAGAAGTTTCACCAAAAGAATGATTTCTGAAATGCCTGAAGATTTATGGTATGAAATTCCTGAAAACACAAACTCGAATTTTGCTTGGCAAATTGGACATATCTTTCTAGCACAAAACTACCATATAATTTCATGTGCATTCGGTAGAGAACCGAGAATATTTGAAAAAATCCCGGTACAATCTTTTGCTAAAGTTTTCGGAGGATTAGGTAGTATTCAACGCTTTGTTGATAAAGATTTCGTGTCAACCTCAGAGCTAAAAGATAATTTCGATTTTGTTTTCGATTTGTGCATACAGAAACTTGAAACAGCAAATGACGATATCTTGAGCGAAAATTTAGAACCTACTCCATTTAAAAACCCAATTGCAAAAAATAAATATGATGCAATATCATGGAGTTTCAAACATGAAATGTGGCATTGTGCTGAAATGGAACAAATTAAAATAAAACTTGGCAAACAATTCAAATGGATAAATTAAAAAGTCAGGATTCGTCTGATTCGTCATTTTTCAAGCAAAATATATTTAAGATTGAGTAATCCAATATATTTCAATCAACTCAAAACTAAAAATATCGTTTAGTAATTAAAGATTTGTCTAAACGATATTTTTTGTAATCAACTCTTTTTTAAACTTTTTGCTTCTTCACATAAAGCAATATCAGCATCTGTAATCGGTTTTATTTCAATATTATGAGCCAAAGGTTTTGTATTTTCGTCAACATTGATAAATGTAATAAAACCACTAACCAAAGGCTCCCCTTCTACTTCTTTTGAAACTTCGATATAAGAAACCAAACTACTTTTACCCGCATAAACAATCTTTGATGTGAATTTTAAGATTTGTCCTGGTCGTACCGGTTTGGTAAAATACATTCCATGAATTTTTAAACAAACCACTCCTTTGGGGTTGACAATTACCGCGGCAGAAATAAATCCAGCCTCAACAAACCATTCAGCAGTCCTTCCAGCAAACAAAGTACCGTGATGATTCAAATCTTCGCTTTTCACCAGCCTTGTAGTATAAACCACTTTAGGCTCTATTATATTTTTTTCCATTGTTGTGTAAATATTATATTTAGTCTGTAAATGTAATGATATGTATTTTCAAAATTACAGAAAAACAATACTTTAATATTTTTTTTATTAAAATCTGGAAATATATTTCTCTATGTTTTTAATACTTTCTATAAACTTAAACAAGTATTAAACAACAATCTCAGACCATATAGGACATATCTCATATGAAAATATTAACTTCAAAATGGAATACTTCTTCTTAAAACAAACCAGAGGTCTTGAATACTTCGCGAAGCGAGGATGTTTCGACAAACGGAGGCAAACCTTAACTGCACAGTTAATCTGCATTTACAGAACAAAAAATTTCTTTACATATTTTGTCAAGCTCATTTATCCATGCACTATTCCTAAGACCTGTTTGTAAAACTGATTTACTTATGAATTGTTTTGATTCGCTACGTAAAGTAATAAAATCATTTAATTTTTTTATATACGTCACATACTGACTGTCTGTAAGAACAGATGAAACAACATAATCTATCTCCCTGTCAAGAAACCTAACTTTTTTAAAACTACAATCATCCACAAATCTATACGAAGTTATCTTCTCAATTAATAATTTTCTTAACAATTTCAGTTGAGAAGGTTGTATAGTTATTAAATCATTCATTTGGTTTAAAAACATATTCAAAACTGTTAAGGTATCAGTAGGGTAATACTCATAATAAGTTATGGGACATTTTCTAATTATATTTTTAGCATCATCTAAACAAGTTAAATTATTAATTATAAGAGAATCTTTATATTGTTCTTTCTTGTATTTTTCAATTAATTTCTCAACAGATCCATATTTATATTTAATAATAGAATGAAAATCATACAATTGATTATCTTCGAGTTCAATAAAAGTAATTTTAGGATCAATAGATATTAAAGTTTTACGACTAGCTAACTCATGATTAAAAAAATTAAAGAAACATATAAAATTGGTATTGAAATTTGTATCTCTTAAAACATCTAAAAATTTATCATTTATAGTATCTTTAATAAATACCCTTGAATGGTAACTATATGCATCTACCCTAGTAAGACTTTTAATAATTCTGTTATTATATTTAATAATAACTTCTGCTTTATATTCATTTATCAAAATATGTTCATAAAGAATAAAATCATTACTTAAAATATTAGCACTTTTGTCTAATTCCAAAAAAGGAATTATTTCAACAGTATAACTATCATTTATAGATTCATTTTTATTTGTAGATTGTTTTAATTCACTCAAAACCTTCTTTTTAAAATTCAAAATATTTTTTTCCAAAATACTTTTATTTTGAGAAAATAGAGTACTACAAAATAGTAAAGAAAAAAAGAAAATGTGTTTAATTTTATTATTCATTTGAGGTATTATTAAAAATAATTATGAACTCACTCGTTTGGCTTTGCTTCCAAAACTAAAATCTGCATTCCATGTCTCAAATATAATCAAATTTAGAAACACATTTTAAAGCAGTAAAATCTTTATTTTCCATTTGCATTAAAAACAAAATAACTATTTCAAAAATCATTGAAATAGTTTACAATTTTGCTCGACTAAAAGCATATAATTTCAATCAAAAATAAAAACTAAATGTTTACCGTTGAACAAATTATAGCTGCTCATAGCAAAGTAAAATCAGGTTCAGACTTTCCTGCATATATTAAAGACCTAAAGAAGTTGGGTGTTCTAAATTATGAAGCTTTCGTAACCGATGGACATACAAACTATTTTGGCGAAAATGATTATGAAGTTTCGAGTAATCCAAAATATGAAGCATTGAACATATCGATGATTTCAAACATTGAGCAGTTTAAATCGGATATAAAAGCCCATCAACAAGGAAAAACAAATTACCAGACGTTTTGTAATGATTGTGCAAAATCGGGTGTAGAAAAATGGATTGTTGATATTCAAAAAATGACTTGCACATACTATGATAAAGTTGGAAACATGCTACTGGCGGAACAAATTCCAAATTAAGAATATTATCTACATTTCTATGATTTTATTATATATTCTCGCAAATAAAAACCAATATGAAACATTTGTACTAGGTATATGACACACTTGTCGCTAGTAATTGCCTTAAAAACGATATATCTTTGCTTAGAGGTTAACAATAATATGGTTCTGATATTGAACTAAGTTTGTTTTTTAATGTTATAAGACAAGAATGATTATGGTGTCTTAAATTTTTGGTAGTTGCGGTTGGTATAAATTCGTTTCGTCTTTATACCAACCAAGATACCGAAATCAAGCACAAAATATTTACCCTTACCCAACATTACTTTTGCTTAATTTTCAATATCTAATTAAGCCTATAGACAGATCTAAAAGATTTTCAAACAAATAAACCTCACACCCCACTTTCATTAACATCTGATTTTCTTATTGAGAAAACATAACTCAAGTAGCTAATAATTAAAGTGTTGGTAACTCAGAAATTGCTTCAAAAATAAAATTCCACAAATCTAAATATTCTACTGATATGAATATTTATCTATTTTAATCTCTATTCCCAAACAAATAATAAAATTCGAAGTATAAAAATTTATTGTTTTATATAAAAATTCACACAAAAAATCGTTATCTTTAAGCTGTATAATCGAGGTTGAGGGAAATCTTTAATTGCAATTATTGTTTAAGAAAATAAATATATTTTTTTTACAAGTTAAACTCGCTGAAATCAAACAATACAGTTGAGTTGAAAAAGGAATTGTAATGTAACGAAATGAAAAAAAGGTGTTATCTAATAAACATAATTTATTGTATTTGGAGTAAAAAAATAATTGATTGAAATATAAATCAGACAATTATTAATTATCAAAAAAACAGCAATTTAAATTGTTGAACAGTAAAATTCTCAAAATCATGCAAACACAGATATTTATCAATTCACTATTTATAGACAAGAATAAAACTTGGAATAACTATTTTGCAATTACACTTATTACTTGTACTTTTTTCTCAGCTATCTATTCTCAAGCAAACACGGCAAAAACCGGAATGCGCAATATTACATCAGTTCAAATTGTTGCCGACATGGGAGCCGGCTATAATCTAGGCAATACGTTTGACAGCAAATGCGCCGGTATAGAAGCCGAAATTTGCTGGGACAATCCATATACCACTCAAGCAATAATTGATAAAATAGCTACTCGTGGCTTCAAAACACTGAGATTGCCGGTAACATGGGATTTGCACATTGGTGCTGCTCCAAATTATACTATTGATAAAGCATGGCTCGATAGAGTTGAAGTTGTGGCAAATTATGCATTCAAAAATGATATGTACGTTATCTTAAACACACACCACGAAGGCGATTGGATAAAACCAACCTATGCCGACAGTGCTGCTATAAGTAATAAACTATCGAAACTTTGGACACAGATAGCTACTCGTTTTAAAAGCTATGGCGATTATCTTATTTTTGAAACATTAAACGAACCAAGGCTAGAGAAATCGGCAGAGGAATGGAACGGTGGCACTTTAGAGGGCAGAAATTGTGTAAATCACTATCATTCCGTTGCACTTAAAGCAATACGAGCTACAGGTGGTAATAATGCACTCAGACATGTTATGGTAAGTACCTATGCCGCAAGTACCAATCAATTAGCATTCGATGCGTATGTTAGGACAAATAACGATTCTCGCATTATAGTTTCAATGCACAGCTACTTTCCTTGGTTATTTAGTTTGGAAACAGTCTCTACTTGGGGATCGGCTACCGATATAGCTGAAATGGATGCACAATTCGACAGAATAGCTAACGCTTTCATTGCCAAAGGATATCCGGTAGTTATGGGCGAATGGGGTGCAAAAAACAACAATAATATTACAGACCGCTTAAGACATGCTGCTTATTACGTTAAAAAATGTAAACAAAAAGGTATTTGTCCGGTATATTGGGACAATGGAAAATCTGCCGAATTTGGTCTTCTCAATAGAACGACGTTAAATTGGGACTTCGGAAATTATGCCGATACCATTATAAACGCATTCAAATACAAGCAATGTACCTCTACAAATCATAAAGCCTATATTGCGGTAAATGATGGAGCGTTTCAAAACATAACAGAGGTTACCATTAATAGAGGCGATAATGTTAAGCTAAAAGTTGAATTTACGCCTGCAAATACTGCAAAATGGTTTTTACCAAATACAACCACAACTACTTCTGCAAATGAATTGGTTTTATCTAATATTCAATTTGCTAATAATGGAACATACGCCTACGTACCTACAAACACGACTACATGCAATAGCAGCACTTCAATGGTAGTAAAATTAAACATTTATCAGGCTGAGGATTTCATTACTCAAAGTGGCATAACTACAGAAACTACGAGCGATGCAGGAGGCGGGTTAAATACCGGCTATACAGAAAATAACGATTGGAGCACCGATACTATAACTATTCCTAAATCAGGCATTTACAATATTTCTGCACGGGTAGCCACAAATACAACCGGAGGTACAATAGAATGTAGTATTGGCGATTCAATACTCGGCTCTATACCCGTTGAGGATGCAAAATCTAACGGTTGGCAAGATTGGTATACCACAAATCCTACCCAGCTTTTATTAGAGGCTGGTAGTCATGAACTTAAATTCACTTACAAAGGAGCAACGGGTTATTTATTCAATCTAAATTGGTTCGATATACTTTTTTATCAAGACATTCAAAATATAGAATTAAAAAAAGGATGGAATCTAATTTCTACCTATCTCACTAATAATCATATAGATTTTAAAAATAGCTTTCCTAATGCAACAATTATTAAAACCGATAATCAATTCTATTATTCCTCTCAAAGTGATTTTTTGAATACATTAAAAACATTAGATTCGGGCAAGGGTTACATATTGTATAATTCTCAAAATGAAACTATAACAGTAGCTGGAATACAAAATCTTAATCAAATCCAGGACTTACAACTAGGTTGGAACTTAATTGGAATATCATCAGTTACACCCATACCTGTTTCATCTATTGATAATGTTACTATTATAAAAAACTTCGATGGGTTTTATGAACCAGGAAATGCAATGAGTACACTAAGCAATTTGGAAACTGGAAAAGCATATTATATATTGAAAAACCCTGAAAATTAATATTTCAAAAATGAAAATTGTTTAAAGTTCACAAATTAGGCCTTTATCTATTTAATATTGAGCCATTTTTAATTTCAATTAATAGAATAAAGGTTCTCAAATTAAATAAAAATACTTACAAAGAAATAAAATAGAATTTGTAACTTACTACTTCATTTATTTATTTAAAAAAAACTCTTCAGCTACTCCGGTAAATGAACAATCTAAGATTTACAACTGCAAATTCAATTGTATTTTTCAATCGGTGTTTTATACTCTTATTGCTCTTAATTTCTATTTCAAAAAAAACCTCAGCAGTAGAATCAGGATCAATCTTCATTAACTACTCTCATGCAGAAGGTTTAACCCATAAATTTATTTACAATATAATAAGAGACTCCGACGGTTTCCTATGGATTGCAACATCGAGCGGCTTAGGCAGATTTGATAGTTATTCGTTTGAAAATTACATTAATAAAAAACAAAACTCTAACTTTCTAGAAGGAGTTGCTATATATGGAGTTGCAGAAGGAAAAAATGGGAGAATTTGGCTCTCAACCGATGCCGGAGTAGGATATTTCAATAAAATTGAAGAGCGTTTCTTCTCTGTGAAAAATGTTCTTTTAAAAGATCATGTATTCAAAAAAGATATTACCGTAGATGATAAAGGTTTGGTGTGGTTATTTAATCAAAATTTAAAATTTATTGCCTACGACCCTCAACAAGATTCTGTAATACTTCATATTCCTGATTATAAAACATGGGGAGTGGACGAAGCCTTTTACATTCATCACTTTTTGGTTGTTGGCGATGATATTTGGATAGCCAGTAACCAAGGAATTGCTACCTATAATTATAAGAACAAACAGTTTTCGTTTATTCACAAAACTACACACAATCACTGCCATACAATGCGCAGAGCCGATAATAATACCATTGTAGTTACATATATGTTTGATGGTGTATATATTATTGACATAAACAAAAAGAAAACACAATTCATTAGCAAAACGCTTATAGAAGAAAAAATTGGTGCCAATACTTCATTATTTGATGCAGTTTTAGAAGCAGACAGTACTTTATGGGTGTCAGTATCGCCAGGCATGGTGAGTATAAAGAATGATAACTTTCAGTATCATTGTTTCGATTCTCGACAAAATTTTTTCAGTGGCGATGTTGTATCATGCTTATTTCGAGATTTTGAAAATAATTTATGGATAGGAACTTATGGAGATGGCATTTTTTTAAAGAAAAAAAACAATTCAAAGTTCAATTTCTTTACCAGACTTTATAAGAATGATATAAAGAAAACACATATTTCTGGTCTTACGGTTTTCCCCAATAACTCACTTTTATACCGCGACACAAAGGGGGTATATATATGCAATGACTATAAAAAATTAAATATAGACTGTGCGAAACGAATATTTAATGCACCCTCTCCTAATATGTTCCCCCTTGACAACCGCTATGCTCTTATAAGTGCTGTTGACACCTTCTTTATATTTGATTCCCAAGATAACTCTCTTAAAAGATCATTCATAGGAACTGCACCTGCTAGTGCATACAGAGATGCATCCGGAATAATTTGGATTGGAACTTGGCATGGTTATATAATAGGATTTGATGCCCAAGGAAATAAAAAAATAGAAAGAGCTATTGATACTGCTTATAAAACATTTTATGCAGTAACGTCTATATGCGGCGAAAAAGATGGATCGTTGTGGCTAGGAACATCAGGTTTGGGAGTGATTCATATAACCAATCCGACTCAAAAAAATGCTACTATTGAGTACTATAATAAAAGCGGAAAGGGAAAATACTTTTTAAACTCTTACACTGTTAATAGTCTATATATAGATCAATCAGAGAATTTATGGATAGGCACAAATGGAGCCGGATTGATAAAAAGGGATAAAAAAACGAAGCAGATTGAAACGTTTACTTCTATTAATGGACTGAAATCAAACATTATAGAATCAATTATTGCCGATAACGACAATAATATATGGTTTTCATCAATAATGATTTCAAAATATGATACGAAACAAAAGGTTTTTACACACTTTACAAATTTTGACGGAATAAACGGAAATTTTGTAGCCAAAGCTAGTTGCAAAGCTCCAAATGGCGATTTATTATTTGCAAACACAGAAGGGGTATTTGTTTTCAATCCGAACGAAATAAAAGAAAGAGAAGAGGCTTCAAAGCCTTTGCTTACCAGCTTTCGCATTAGAGGTTCTGTAGTAAATACAGGCGACACACTAGACGGCTATGTTTTCAATTCTAAATCAATAACATATGCAGAAAAATTTTCATTACCATATTATCTAAATACATTTGCTATTGAATTTGCCAGTATCTATTTTCATGAATCTCAAACTATTAATTATGAGTACATGCTAGAAGGTATTGATAACACATGGATTCCGGCAGATACCCGTACCCGTTTGGCTTCTTATTCCGGACTGCAAGCCGGCACCTACATCTTCAAGGTAAGAGCCAGTTTTGGAGCAGGAAAATGGAGCGATGTGAGAGTTTTAGTAATAAAAATAACTCCACCTTGGTGGAAATCTTGGTGGTTTAGAATCTTTGTAATAAGTTTATTTTCAACACTTTCATTTCTATTTTTTGTTTTAAGAACAAGAAATTTAAAGAAACATAATATTGAACTTGAAAAAATAGTGTCGAAACGTACCCTTGAACTGGAATTGGCAAATAAATCGCTTCAGGAAACAACAAAAAATCTCGATATAAAAAACAAAAATCTCGAAGAGCATCAAATGGTTATCGAGATGAAAAACAAAGATTTGCACGATGCTTTAAATACAAAAGATAAACTGATAACCATTCTTGGTCACGACTTTAAAAATCCGTTAACCGGCTTACATGGAATAGCAACTTTACTTCAAAAAGAAAGTGAAAAAGCTACATCACCAAAAATAAAAAAATATTCAGATTACATACTCTCTTCATCAACATCATTAATGAATCAAATGTTGATGTTACTTGACTGGGCGCAAAGTCAGTTTCATTCTCTGCAATACAATCCGGCAGAGGTGAATATTGGAGTTTTACTCAACGATGCAATAAATCTTTTGAGTGAAAATGCTCGACAAAAACAGATTACAATAAGTACCCATTTTGAATATTCTACCAATGCTTTTATAGATTCAAGAATGGTAAGCACCGTATTCAGAAATCTGTTGGGTAATGCAATAAAATTCACACCTAGGGGCGGAAAAATAATGCTCATGATTCAAGAGTATGAAAACGGTATAAACATTACATTTGTAGATACAGGAATTGGAATAAGTGAAGAAAAACAAGCATTTTTCAAAACAAGTTCCCTCTATTTTGATAGTACATTCGGAACAGAAAATGAAAAAGGTTCGGGTTTAGGCTTGCAAATATGCAAAACATTTATTGAAAAAAATAAAGGCACAATAACTCTGACGAGCAAAGTGGGCGAAGGTACTAGTTTTACAATAACCCTTCCAAAAGGCGAGTCTGAAATTGATGATCAATCAATTGAATATGAAGACTCTATAGAAATTAGTGAAATAAATGATACACTTCAAGACAGTAAAGTTTCAATATTAATAATAGATGATGACGAAAGTATTGTAGAATTGCTTAAAACCACATTTGAATCAATACATACCGTTATAACTGCAAATAATGGAAAAGAAGGTTTGTACATTGCTCAAAACATGTTACCAAATCTCATTATCAGCGACATAGGCTTACCTGAAATAAATGGTATTGATATTTGCGAAATACTTAAGAATAATGAATTTACCTGCCACATCCCTATTCTATTAATTACATCAACCGTTGGCGATGAAATTCAAAACAAAAGTTTCTTAAGTGGTGCCGACGATTTCATTGCAAAACCGTTTAATGTGTTCGCTCTCAAACACAAGGTAAAATCGCTTCTTGAAATGCAAGAAATTATTACTACCAAAACAAAAAAACAATTAGAATCGGAGCGAGTATTCTTATTACCAGAAGATTATGATAATAAAATAATAAAACAAACGCTTGAATTTATACATAATAATTTATCTGATGAAAATCTAGACACCAATAATATTGCTGATAAGATAGGTGTAAGTCGTTCTCAATTATGGCGGATATTTAAAAATACCACTGGGAAATCTCTTGGCGATGTGATAAAAGATATAAGAATGCAGAAAGCTATGGAAATGCTGAAAACAGGCAAATACAGAGTATCTGAAGTAGCTTTTGATGTGGGATATTCTGACGCTCGCTACTTTGCGCGTTGCTTTACAAAAGTTTATGGAAAAAGTCCAACATCATTTATTGAATAGTAATTTTTAAAAATTTCCGGAATCCAAAAATTAAATTTTATTTATTATAATTCAATACTTTATAAATCCTAATTTATTTTTAGACAAACCGAGAACCTGTTACTATTTTTTTACTTCCAATAATATTTCTGAATTATGAAGTTCTAAACTTGAATATTTGCAACAAATAGTTCACTTTTATGCAACATTTTAGCTTTTAATACCTCCCATTATAGACTAGCTTTGTGAAATAAATAATTGTAACTTTCGCAAGCAACAACTCAAAAGAAATAAATCATCTTTTGGTAAACAAAATATTAAACATGGTTCATTTTTCTCCAAAACATTATATAAGCATCTTATTATGTATATTTCTTTTTGCTAATTACTCATATTCGCAAGATCCAAACTTATACATATTTCTGTGTTTTGGGCAATCAAACATGTCAGGACAAGGAGTATATACCGATGCTGATAAAATTGTAGATGATCGCTTTTTAGTACTCCGAGCTGCTAATCATTCGGGGCAGACCGTTGGGGAATTCTATCCTGCTGCACCACCCTTAGGGCATAGTGGTTCTAAGATGGGCCCAGCCGACTTCTTCGGACGCAAAATGGTAGAACTGTTGCCATCGGATATTAAAATTGCGGTAACGAATATATCCATTGGCGGTCAGAGTATTAAATTGTTTGACAAGGTCACCTCTGCTGAAGTGATAGCACAAGGTAGAAATATAAACGACTGGTGGATACAATATTTAGATCAGTATGGAGGTGATGTCTATAAACGAATTATAGAAATGGGGCAAATAGCCAAACAAAGGGAGTTATAAAGGGTATTCTCTTTCATCAAGGTGAAGCAGATTATCAATTAACAGACTGGCCTCAACGAGTGAAAAAAGTGTACGACGATATAATTACAGATTTAGGTCTAAATGCTTCTGAAATACCAATGCTCCTAGGCGAACTCGTATATGCAAATCAAGGTGGTGCTTTAGGTTCTAGAAATGTAGCTGTTGCAGAAGCTGCCAAACTTATACCTAATGGTCATCTAATATCGGCAGAGGGTTGCCCTATGCTCACTACAGATGGGCTAAATCTGCATTTTACAAGAGAAGGATATGAGATTCTTGGTGAAAGATATGCAGACAAAATGTTTTCTTTATTACCAAAGCAGGAAGGTAATCCTACAATTTCTATTGTAGCACCACTGCCAAGCGCATTTCATTCTGCTCCAGCAGCTATCACAATCACAGCAAACGCTACAGATGCAGATGGAACAATAACTTTGGTAGAATTTTATAATGGAACGCAAAAGTTAGGGGAAACAAAATCAGCACCCTACTCTTTTATTTGGAACAATGTAGAAGTCGGACAATATACAATAAAAGCCATAGCTACTGATAATGAAGGTAAAAAAACAACCGCACAAGCAGAATTAACGGTATCTGTCCCGCAAACTCCTTATGGAGGTGTTGCTCCAAAACTTCCCGGAATTATTCAGTTTGAAAACTTTGATTTAGGCGGACAAAATTCTGCATACTTTGATAGTTCACCGGGAAGCAGTGTAACCCCAACTGTTGACTTTCGATCAACCGAAGATGTTGATATAGAAAACTGTACCGATACAAATGGTGGATATAATATTGGTTATGCTATAGCCGGAGAATGGTTGGAATATACTGTAGATGTTGAAAAAACAGGAATCTATAATGTAACACTGAGAGTAGCTTGTGAAGGAACTGGAAGAACTCTGTCTTTACATACAAATGATAGCCTCATAGCCGAAAATATCACGATTCCAAACACTTCGGGTTGGCAAAATTGGACGAATGTAAGCATTAACAACATATCTCTCAAAAGTGGCATTCAGATATTGCGTTTAACTATTGGATCAACAGATTATGTAAATTTAAATTATATGCAGTTTGAATCGGCAGAAACAGACAGTCCACCAATTGTGACTATACTTTCGCCCCTAAACAACAGCAAATATACTGTAAACCAAACTATTCCAATAGAAGTTACAGCTACTGTACCAACAGGAACTATCACAAGTGTGAACTTCTATAATGGCACTTCATTGCTATACGAAGCTCAAACTGCACCCTTTATTTACAATTGGACAAGCGCAGACGTAGGTGTGTTTACAATAATTGCAGAAGCAACATCAAGCAATGGATTACAAAGCTCTAAATTTGTAACTGTAACAATTTCAGACAATCAGACAAATGTGAAAGTTAAACTTAGAGCCGGTTGGAACATGGTTGGCTGTCCGCTAGAAGGCAGTACCAATATAGAAAAAGCTCTAGCAAGTATATGGCAAGAAATTGAAACAATAAAAGACATGGAAGGTTTTTATGATGTGAATAACATGCCTGCTTTAAACTCGCTTACCACGCTAGAATGGGGAGAAGGGTATTTGATAAACATAAAAAGCCCTTGCGAACTGATTTGGTCAAAATAAATGAATTAAATGAGGCTTAATTTTGACTTAAAAACTATGTTTCAGACGTCCGAAAAACATTAATACATTAACTCTTTCCTTTTCTGCAGCTACACTAAAAAACTGCCCTACAAAACTTAAACTCAGGTTTTCTTTGAGTGAAACTGAAACATTTGGACTCACAAAAAACATATTATTCTCAATATAATACATCCAAGCCAAACTAGTAGAAACAAGCGGAGTGATTGGCTTTGAAATATTAACAAAGAGATTGAAGCGGTCGAAAGACGGATTTTTTGCAGTAATTGGTGTACTATATAATTCGTTAAGATCTATATATTGCACCAAGCTTTTAGGTAATTTCTTGCCTTGTGAATTATACATAAACTCAAGTTGTACTGAAAAATCGTGCTTAAAGATTTTATCAATACCTATAGAACCTAAAAATGCATCGTGCATAAAACCAACAGAATCTATAGGTTTGTAATAATTAGCTTCCCCTCGCAAACTTACACTTTTTATAAAACCTTCGAAACCAAGACCGGCAGTCCAGTCTGAATTATTCTCAAAACTACCAAGCACCTGAATGTCATAATTGAAAACATTAAACTTATACAAACCTGCATATTTTACACTTGTATCTTTTCCCAAACTTGCAACTAATTCAACTTGCGAAGAAACTCCGGTATATAGCACCGCTCTAATTGCATCTACACCAATGCGTTCTGAGTAATCAAAGTCAAAATATGAATAGGAATTAAAAATGTCATTTGGATTCCAAACAAACGTACGAGCCCAATTAATTCTTTGACGTCCCAAAGTCAATTGGAATTTATTAAGAGTAAGCTCAACATTTCCTCTATCTACCATAGAATTAAGCACCCAAGAAGGTTTACTAAACCAATTATGAGACAAATCTATAGGTCTATCTTCAAAAGATAATTTCTCGCCAAACGCATAGTCCATTGTAACCATCTCACCGTAAACAAATCTATTTCGTACTTCTAAATTTACCTTCAAAACTTTTATCGGATACCAGTTAAAATTAAGTCTATTATGAAACATGCTTTGTGTCATCCATAAACTATCGGTTATGACCGTTTGCATGAAACTAGTATATCCATCAAAAGTGAATTTTTTTAATGTGTCCTGAGCTTGTATTGCTATTCCGGAACAAATAAAAACCAATAGTATAATTATTTTTCTCATAAACTTATTTTTTCTTGTAACGACATCTGTTTAAATATTCATTAAAAAGATATTTCCCCTAATCTATTGAACTAAAATTATTAATAAGAGGTCTCAAAATCCAATGTTCTAGGATTTGACTCTTAATATTAAAAAAAATTACTATCAAATAAACTTAAATCCGCTGCTTTTAATTTAATGCTCATTAAAACAGAACTTTACATAGAATCAAAAGATACAGTAAAGCTCTGATTTCCAAACTTTCAAACCATTATTTAATGATTCTATAGTTTCTACAAGTTATTAATATCGCTTACAATTTTACCATCGTCAATAGTAATTACTCTATGAGCCTTATTTACAACCCTTTGATCGTGAGTAGAAAATATGAATGTAATATTTTCTTCTTTGTTTAGTCTTTCCATAATAGAAAGCAAATTTGAAGTAGAATCAGAATCAAGATTAGCAGTAGGTTCATCGGCAAGAATAAACTTAGGTTTAGAAGCCAAAGCCCGAGCAACAGCAACCCGCTGCTGTTGTCCGCCGGAAAGTTTTCCAGGACGCACATTCAGCTTATCGCTCAAACCAACAGCATTGAGCAATTCTACAGAACGTTTGCTTCGCTCCTGCTTCGATTTTCCTTGCAATTGCATTATAAACTCAACATTTTCTTGAGCAGTGAGTACCGGAATAAGGTTATATGCCTGAAAAACAAATCCAATATTATGCAATCTGAAATCTATAAGCTGAGAAGCCTTAAGACTACTTAAATTGGTATTATTTACTACAATATCGCCTTCGGTTGGGGTATCAAGACCGCCAAGAATATTCAAGAATGTTGTTTTTCCCGAACCAGATGGCCCCACTATAGCAGCAAATTCGCCTTCTTTTACCGTTAAGTCAATACCTCGTACTGCATGAACCGGTACAACACCTTGATAGGTTTTATGAATATTTTTTACATCTATTACTATCATAATTCTATATTTTTAATTTTTTAAATAATTGTCGCAAGTAAAACGTATCAATAATTTTAATTTTTCAAAAAAAAGAGTTCAATCTTATATTTAAAATCTATATTTATAATTCTATTTATAATTACACATCAGAAACGAACAGCATCTGCTGGGTTAAGTCTTAATGCTCTACGAGCCGGAATAATAGCCGACAATATTCCGGTTACTATGACCAGTAAAACTATCTGGAAAAACATTTCAGCCTGCAATTTAGGGTACAAAATAGAACTATATCCCATAGCTTCAAAGCCTTCCTGAAACATAGATAAATTTATACCTTGTACTTCTAGATAAGATATTAAAAAATAAGCTATTACCATACCCACAACGCCTCCGGTAAGACCTAAATAAACTGTTTCATACATAATCATGAAAAAAACACGCTTCTTGTTCATTCCAATAGCTTTAAGCATACCTATCTCTTTAGTACGTTCCAAAACAGCCATAAGCATAGTATTTATTATACCAAACGCCAATGCAAAAAGTATAATACTCATAATGATGAGTGTATAAAAATCCATCATATCCTCACTCATAGCCACTTCGGGTCTCACATCGCGATAGGTTTCAACGAGCAAATCAGGAAACATAGTCACCAATTTCTGTTTAACAGAATCAAGACTTGCCTTGTCATGCAACATGATATCAATTTCATGAGCAGTATTGGCAGGCAATTGTGCTTGATTTGCAAAATTATCATTCAATACAAAAGCATTTAATCCGTCAAACATTGCATCGTTGGTTTTATAATAACCTACTACTCTATATGTTTCGGGAATATTTTCGTTGGTATAAGAGTATGTTGATAACTCAATTTTACGTTTAATTTTGAGTTTAGCACAAGATTTAAATATTCTGTTTTTATGTACCAAATATTCATCTTCGGTAAGTATTTCCTTAAGTTTTAGGCTAAACTGTTTCTTCTTTTTGAACGACTCGCCATCTAACTTTTTAACCTTTTCCACAACCTCAGTAGGAATAGAGGAATGCGACAAGTTAAAAAATGCAACAGAATCTAAAAGATAATTTTCCAACTGATGCTTGAATGCAGTATTCTCACTTAAAAGTATAGGATTGCGAATACTGGAATCGAAATAAGTACTGCCCTCATATTTTAAATAGTTTTTAATTGCAAAAACCGCAGAATCTTTTTCAGGATTAATAGCCACTAAATTGATAGCACCTCGCTGTGAGCCTGCATGCGACATAACCAAGTTTTTATACTTGTAGGTTACAGCTTTTACCTGAGGCAAAGCTTCAATTTTAGCCACACTTTCATTCACATCGGTAATAAGATATTGTATTTCCTGATAATCAGAAAATTTTGGATGATGTAGTTGAATATGTGCAGTTTGATTGCTTATAATATCTTGCGACCTACTATCAATAACACCTGTTGCCAAGGCTATAATAAACGATCCGCTAAATACACCAATCATCATAGCTATAATAACCACCAAACTACGGGTCTTATTACGCCATACATTTTTCCATGATATTAATGGTAACATAATTTATTTTTTTTAATGCTCAATTACTAAAAAAGATTTCTTAAAAGTTTATCCTCGCAAAGATGCTATTACATTGAAATTCTTGATCTTAAACAGAGGATACAAAGAAGCAACTGCAAACAAAATCAAAACAATAATTGTCTGCGAAACAAAGATAGAAACATCGGTAGAAAAAGGAATTACAGCCTCCCATCCCATATTTTCTATCGATTTTGCCATCTCCTCTTCCATTCTTATAGGGTTTAGGTAAAAATAAAAGATAATCGGTATTGAAATAAGAATTCCACCCAAACTACCTAATAATGCAATGAATAAATTCTCAATGGTAACTGTAAAAATAAGCAAGTGTTTTTTCAGACCTAAAGCGACCATTACAGCGAACTCTTTTTTTCGTTCATGAGTCATCATTATAATTGTACCTAGTATTCCGAAACCAATGATTAGATAAAGCAAAAACATAAATATTAATCCCGATTTATTGTCAGAATCAATCTGTTGCACCAACTCCTCTTTTAAGGTTTTCCACTTGT
Organism: Bacteroidales bacterium; assembly: GCA_016714605.1. Classification (GTDB taxonomy): domain Bacteria; phylum Bacteroidota; class Bacteroidia; order Bacteroidales; family UBA1715; genus JADKDL01. The sequence continues at coordinate 119,247 of JADKDL010000049.1, forward strand.
AAATATCAAATTTCTGCATATCGACAGATGCTTTCAGGTCAGCAGTAGCTTGTTCTAGTTTTGAATCATCATTCAGGTAAATATTTACCGTAGAAATGATACCAGGAGCATGAAGAAAATCCTGACAGGTTTTTATGTTCATTACCACAATTCGTTTGTTCATATCGGGCAACGGTAATTTCATAATACCTGCAACATGATAAATAGCAGCAGCAGAAGCACCTTGATAACCGGCACCAATTATTATGATACTATCTTTCACCATACGTGGCTTTTTTGCAATAAAAACAATAGTCTTATCTTCATAGGTTTGCCCGATAGTAAAGTTGCTCGTATCGTTCTGAATACGTTTCTTAATAATAGAATCGTTTGGCAGACGAAGTTCCAATTCGGTATCATACTCAATTATTTTTAGGTAATGAGCAAGAACTTCTCCTATAAGTACAGAATTAGATGAGTCTGTAATCATTTCACCAACAGTAATATTACGAGCAAATGTGTTTCCTTCTTTGGCAACTTCCATACCCATAATAAAAGTCTCTTTGGTATAATTCCCGGTAGAAGACATGCCAAAAGCACTAAGTCTAGAAATGCTCTTTTCTATAGCCTTATTATTTTCAAGGAAAGAAAAAAGAGCAGTAACGTAGAAAAAAGCATCGTCAATACTTTGCGATTCATTGAAGCCTTTACCCATACTTTGAATATGTCCGGTTTCTATGTTAATAATATTCTTTATTGCATTCTCATACATACCCAATGACTGACTACGCATAATAACTGCAAACAGAATTGCAAAAACAATAGAACTTACCGTGAGCAAGGTGCGTTTCTTATTACGCCAAAGATTTCTCCATGCAATGGTCAAAAGTTTATTCATGAGATTATTTTTAATGTTTAATGTTTTTTAATACATTTTTACAACTACAAAAAATGCAGTTGATTATTTAAATGGTCAATTATCTTACTGTTTTCATATTCTGCTGCGAAAAGAAACCTTCTGTAACCGAAATATCAAAATCCATTGATTTAAAATACATTACAGTACGTTGAGATTCATCAGAAGCCGGAATAATTTCAAGTTTAGACGGAATTTCTCTTCCATCGAAAGTTTTTATTTCAGATGCTTTTTCGGTGTGAACCAAGTCCATTTCATCATCATAATATTCAGCCTTAAGAATCAAATAGTCATCTTTAGAAATCCACATATTAATTTTTCCCCAAATCACATCGGCATCTTCAACCGGAATCAATTCAATTTTAGAACAAGTTTTTCCACCTATAGTTTCGGTAGCTTTAATTGTGTGAGAATAATCGTTTACCAAAGAACTTTGACGCATCAGGTCATCGTTAGAAATATCAGAGCCCATCCACCCTTGCGACATCATACTTGGTGGCATTTTAACCATTCTATTTATTGCCGGATTCCAACTCCAAAGATCTTTGCTGCGTTTCAGGAACGCTTGTCCTTTATCAGAAGCAGGAGCAGTAATTACAACCAAAGAATATTCGTTACCCAAACTCCAACTCTTCATAGTATACGAACGAGTCCATTTAGGACGAATTACTTCCAGAGTCATCTCAGTAAAATTAGATTTACCCCTGAACTTTTCATCTGCTTTGGCAACAATTTGCTTTGCATCTTGAGCAAAACACTGAACCGTAAGCAGAATAACCATAAAAGAAATTAATACCTTTTTCATACATACATAATTTGTTAATTTGAAAATAAGATAATTTGAAAATATTCTAAAACATTCAATATCAGCAATCAAAATTCAAAAAAAATCAACAATATTGTTTAATAACATTATCAACAACAGCATCCAACGGAAACAACTCCGGTTCAATAATATATTGAAAACTGATGCCATCCATAAGAGCATTAAAAACAACAGTATCAATTTCAGGAGTAAGTGAACCTTTTTTTCTGAAATATTCAATCAAAATAGCAGACATATCATTTGTAAAATCATGCATTTCTGTCTTAATTAAATCATACACATTGGGCTGAGTAAATAAATTAAAATAGAGCTTCCAAAAACTTCTATTTGCTTGTAGCAGTTTAAAAACTTCGGTAATATAATGTTTCATTTCATCGGCCGTAAGAATTCCATTTTTATCAAGATCGAAAAATTCCATAGCCTGATTAATTCCAATTTTGAACAAACTGAGCAGAAGTTCTTCTTTGCTTTCAAAATAACTGTAAGGCAGACCTTTTGAAATACCCGCAGCTTTTGCAATTTCGCTCATGCTTGTTGCAGAATAACCTTTTTGAGAAAATAATTCTAATGCTACATTTAATATGAGTGTACGTTTCTCTTCTTTAATTATATTATTTTGTATTTCTGTTCTAGGCGACATGGGTATGAATAAAATATTTTTTTTGACTGAACGGTCGGTCAAATATAGAAATTGATTTTGGAAAAAAAATATTTATTAATAATAATTTTTCATAGCACTAGAAAATAAATAAATATGTATATTTAGGTTATGGTTGCTATGATATTTACAATTTATTAACATTAAAAATACTTAACAATTATATTTTACATAATGCAAAATATAATTATGTAATTTGAATTAAAATAATTAGTTATTAAAATAAAAATATATAATTTATTAGTTTTTAATAAATTATATGCTACAAAAAATCATACATGTTAATTTAGTGTTAATTTTTTTCAATGTTTTTGGTCAATTTTTTAGGGTAATTCTCAAGATAACTCAAGTTAATATAATATAATAATTCATTAACTTTGTGTTATATTTATCATAATCTACTAATAATCAAAAAATTAATACAACTTAAAATATATAATTAATTATGTTTAAAAGAAATTCATTTCAAATAGTTTTAATACTATTCTTATTTATTTCAGCAATATCATGTACTAAAGAAGAAGGAAAAGGCGGAGTAGCTTCTATAACTGGAGTAGTTAAAATTCAAAACATTGATTATTTCCTTAAAAATGTAGGCAGCGCGGCAATTGCAAAAGATTTCGATGTATATATAAAATATGGAGATTCTGAAAATGTAAGTGATAAGATAGAAACATCTGATGAAGGTGTATTTACTTTCAATTATTTAACTCCAGGCGATTATACGGTGTACGTATTTTCAGACGATACAACTGTCTACAAGGCACAATATGAAATTACTATTAATAAAATGTTAACAATATCAGACAAAAAAGAAACAATAGACTTAGGTGAAATTATGGTTTATAAACAATTAGAAGTAAATGATGGCGTAGCTCAGGTATGTGGCAACGTTAGAGAAATTAATTATATTAATGGAACAAAATTCCCTTTAGATACAATTGCAGCACAAGACAAAGATTTATATTTGATGTATGGCGATACAACTTTTTTTGAACTTAAAACTGCAACGCATTACGATGGAAGCTTCTGCTTTACAAATCTAATTCCCGGCAAATACAAGGTTTATACCCTCTCAGAACAATTACTGAGTACCGAAGATATTCCGGTTTTCATGACATTTGAAATTACAGACTCAACAAAATCTATTCAGCTAGCACCTGTTTATATATCAAACTATTAATTACAAAACTACTATGTACAAAAAAAATTTACTTGCAAAATTAATTATATCATTCACTCTTGTTTTTTTTCATATTGTACTATTTGCACAGAGTAAATCTGAAACAGCAAAGCTGAAAATAAAATCGAAAACAGAATATAAAGCAGATTTTGTAGATGGAAATGGAAAACCAATCATTGATGAAAAAGTGACATTCGATGCTCGCGGAAATACAATAAGCGAAATAACATATTCGGCAGAAGGGAAATTATTGACCGAAGTTAGATATACATATAATACAGCTGATCAAGTTGAAACTGAAGAGCACTACAAATCTAACAAATTGACTAAAAAATTTGTATATAAATTCAACGACAAGGGTTTGAAGATATCAAAATCTGAATACGACTCTGCTAATAAATTGGTGAAAACCAAAACATTCTCTTATGAGTTTTTTCAATAATAAAATTAAATTAACAATAATATTTGTCGGTTTAATATGAAAGATAAAAATATAAAAACAGCCATAGATACTGTAATTGAACAATTTGCTCCTATCGGGTTAGAAGAGATGGATTCTGTAAAGTTGCTTAACCGTACCGACAAAAAATTTGTATTGCCTATTTGTAAGTTAACCGATATTTTAGCAGATATGCACGATAAATATAGACTGCTATATATAAACGACATATCAAAACAATCATACTATACCATATATTTTGATACTCCCGACCAAAAAATGTATGTAGAGCATCAAAACGGGAAACTTAACAGGTTTAAAGTGAGATATAGAAATTACGAATCGACAAACGCCGGATTTCTAGAAATAAAATTTAAAAATAATAAAGGACGAACTGAAAAAAGAAGAATATCATTTGATTATCCGGTTAAGAATTTAAGCGAAGCAAATGAATTTCTGCAAAAAAACTCACCATATAAGGCAGAAGATTTACTTCCAATATCAGAGGTTCGGTACATAAGACTAACCTTTGTAAATATAGCTAATGGAGAGAGAGTTACGGTTGATTATAATTTACAAGTAAATATGTTTAATCATAATGAACAATCGGAAGATTTTGACCATATCTGTATAATTGAGGTTAAGAGAGATAAAAACAGTGGAATATCGGGCATTGCCGACATATTACTGAAACATAGAGTTACTTCAAATGGCATGAGCAAGTATTGCATTGGTTTGGCAGCAGTTTCTGATGACATAAAAAAGAATAGATTCAAACAAAAATTGAGAAATCTTGAAAAGTTGAGATCTGATAATTAAAAAAAATATATTGTTTAGATTGAAAATTAATCCTATTTATAAAAAGTAAAAAAAGCAAATACTGTATGGAATTTTTTGGAATAGACCTCATTAATGTGAGTGATTTTAGTGAGCTAGTTGCCCGTTTTTTATTTAACATGACTTTTGTAGTAGTAATTGTACGATTTCTATATTACGCAGGTACGCGCCGTAAAGATTATCTGTTTACCTATATTTTACTTGCTGCAACAATATTTTTACTTTGTTTCTTGCTTGAAAATGTAAAGTTACAACTTGGATTTGCTCTTGGCTTGTTTGCTATATTCGGCATTATTAGATACCGAACCGATGCAATGCCTATTAAAGAAATGTCTTATCTTTTTATTATTATTGGCTTGTCGGTTATAAATGCATTATCAAATAAAAAAGTAAGTTATGCTGAACTTTTGTTTACCAATTTTGCAATTCTTGCAATAGCTTTTATACTCGAAAAAGTATGGTTGCTCAAACATGAAACCATGAAGGTGATTCTCTATGACAAGATAGAACTGGTAAAATCTCAAAACATAGAACTGCTTAAAAATGATATTGAACAAAGAACCGGGCTTAAGATAAATAGACTGGAAGTAGGTAACATTGATTTTTTAAGAGATGCTGCAAAAATCAGAATATTCTATTTTACTCATGACAATAATGTTCCTGAAGAAGTAAGAAGTCAAACAGATAATAATTCACTATAATTTTTTACAGATTGAAAAACATTGTTTTACAGATATTGCTAAGCGTCTTTTTTTTGTCAGTAATACAATTACATGCACAAGAAAAAGACTTAGCTTTATGGGGAGAAGTTGCTTTAAAGAAAGACTTAACTAAGAAAATATCGCTCGGTTTATCAGAAGAGATGCGTTTCAATAATAATATTTCAAATCTTAAAGCAATAAATACAGAAATACAATTATCGGTAAAACTATCTAAAATTTTTAAAGCAGATATGGCTTATCGGTATGGTTTGAACCAACATGAAAATGGTTTTTTTGCTAAACATAGATTTGGTATTAGCTTAGAAGCAGAGAAAGAATTTGGTTCATTTGACCTTGCATTGCGCTCACGGATTTTGCTTTATAAAGACACTTACAGCAACGAACAAACAGATTTGTATCCAAATTATGAAAACCGAAACCGACTAAAAATTGGTTATAATATTAGAAAATTCAAGACAGATCCGTTCTTTTCTATTGAAAGTTTTCATGCAATAAGTAATGTTTCTGTTTTGGATATTGAAGGACTTAGATTATCTTACGGCTTCGTTACAAAGATGAAGTATAAAACAAAGTTAAATACTGCGTTTATTTGTAATTATAATCTTTTAGAAAAAGGGACAGAATATGTTATAAATATTGCTTTTTCAAAAGAGTTTTGACCTAACTCAATCTTAATAGCGTTATGAAATTATTTGAAAAGGTATGGAGCTTTTTACTACTTTTATTCCTAACAAGCACGTCATTTACACAAACAATAATTCTTAACGAAATTATGCCTAGCAACTCAACAGGCATAACAGACGAACACGCAAACACCCCTGATTGGATTGAGTTGCACAATACCTCATCAGAGATAGTTTCAATGAAAGGGTTCTCATTATCTAACAAGATAAAAGAACCTTATCTGTTTACGTTCCCCGACAATGCAACAATTTCGGCAAACGGATACCTAAATATTCTAAACGGCGATTCTTTATTTGAAGCATATATTGCAAATTCTAGCTTCTACTACTCTACAATAATAGATAAAGGAGCATCATTCAGATACCTATTACCAGACACAGAACCAAATGAATGGTGGAAAACTATTCAATTTGCAGATACTAGTTGGCTCACAGGTATTAGCGGATTTGGCTTTGAAGATAATGACGATGCCACCATTTTGCCACAAACCTCATCGGTTTACTTACGTAAAGAATTCATTATTGAATCGGTAGAGGCAGTTAAGGAATTGCTATTACACATAGATTACGACGACGGTTTTGTTGCATATATAAATGGCATAGAAATAGCACGTGCAGGATTTGAGATTGGCTACACTCCATTGTTTACGGATTTTGCTACTGGACATGAGGCGGTTATGTACAACGGAGGCTTACCCTCTGTTTTTATTGTTCCAAATTTTGCAGAAATACTTGTTACGGGAAAAAACGTTTTATCGCTACAAGTACACAATACAAGTTTAAATTCGTCAGACCTAACCGCAATCCCATTTCTAACTTTGGGTTTTATTGATGAGCCTGTGAATATGCCGCCACTCTCTCCCCTACTACCCCTAAAAAATAGACAAACGAAAAGCAATCAGAAATTTTATTTTGGAATTGATGCAGAATCAGATACAATTTATCTTTTTAAAGACAAAATTCTCATTGATAAAATTATTATTAATGAAATTCCTACAGATATTTCAATAGGGAGACTTAACTCAAACACTGATACTGCCTTTTATTTTTCTGTACCCACTCCGGCATCTGCCAATAAAGAGCCTATTTTCCCAAGCAAAACCTTGCCCTCTCCAGATTTTTCTCACAATGGTGGAGTTTACAAAACTTCATTTCAGGTTAGCATCTCTACAAAAGAATTTGGATCAGTAGTAAGATATACTACCAATGGAACCGACCCAGATGAAAATTCAGAAATAGCTGTTTACCCAATTACTGTTGGGAAAAATATGTGTATAAAAGCAAAAGTTTTTAAAGATGGATATTTACCAAGTAGTGTAAAAACTGAATCATATATTTTTATTAAAGGAACGCTTAAAATGCCTGTAATTTCACTCACAGCAAAGCATGAAGATTTCTTCGACTATTATACAGGTATATATGAACTTGGTCAATGCAGAAGCCGAACAACCAAATTTTGGTGCAAATTTTTGGCAAGACTGGGAAAAACCTATTCATATAGAAATGTTTGAAACAGATGGTTCTACCGGTTTTTCGGTTGATGCAGGTGTGAAAATATTCGGCAATTGGAGCAGGGCTAATCCTCAAAAATCTTTGGCATTCTTTACAAGAAGTAAATATGGTAGCAAACTCATTAAACATCAAATTTTTAAAGATAAGCCAATTAAAGAATTTGAAAATATTGTACTCAGAAATTCGGGGGGCGACTTTCTTAATGCAAATATGCGAGATGGAATGATAAGCAGTTTGGTTCGTAATATGGGTATCGACCGACAAGCTTATCGTCCGGTAAAAGTTTACCTCAATGGAGAATATTGGGGTACAATGGCACTAAGAGAGAAAATAAATGAGCATTTTATTGCTGCAAATCATGGATTGAATAGCTTTGAAGTGCAGACTTTTGAATGGAATGGAGCTCCTTTAAATGGCTCAAATAAAGCATACACTGAATTAATTTCTTTTTTAAAAAACAATAATTTGTCTGACGATGCAAATTATCAACTTGTAAAACAAAAAATTGACATACAAAGTTTTATTAACTATTACAATTCTGAGATATTTATAGTTAATGAAGATTGGCCAGGCAATAACTACAGAATGTGGACTTCAAGTAGAGCCGATGCTAAGATTCGACCAATATTGTTTGATACCGATTTTGGGTTTGGTACTTGGCAAGTTGAAAAATTTAATAACGACATGGTATCTTTTGCATTAGCTACCTTGTCGGAAAACTATGCTAATAGCCCTGAAGCTACTTTTTTACTTCGCAAATTGATGGAAAACAATTCGTTTAAAATAGATTTTCTCAATAGCGCGGCCGACCGTCTGAATACTACATTCTGTACCGATTCTGTGTTGATACACATTGATTCTATTCACTATCTTATTGCAAGTGAAATAGAATCTCACAACAAAAGATGGAATGGCGATATGGACTATTTTAATGCAAACATTAATAATATAAAATATTTTGCAGAACAACGACCCGAAATTGCCAGAAGTCACTATGAAACGTACTTCAATACCCAAGGAAGTTTTAATCTTTCATTAACATTATCAAGCGAAAATGCCGGACGCATATCCTTAAACAGCATATCTTTGAACCGTTTCCCGTGGAGTGGTAAATATTTCAATGATATTCCAATTACTCTAACAGCAATACCTGCTCCCGGATATCGTTTTATACGTTGGGAGGGCGATGACAATTCTACTAACACCACAATAACAGTTACAAACCAAAGTGCCAATGTTGCGCTTCATGCTGTTTTTGAATTTGATAAGAATCTTTTACCGAAGTAATTATTACAGAAATTAATTATAATTCAAACGATAAATTTGATTCAGAAGATTGGATAGAGATTTACAATAAAAAATCGTCTTCTCAAGACATTTCCGGTTGGACCATTAAAGACTCCAGATACTATAATACTTATACCATACCAGCAGGTACCTTTTTACCGGCAAAATCTTACTTTGTAATTGTAAAAGATTCTATAAAGTTTAGTAAGCAATACCCAACTACAACCAAATATAAAGGCAATATGTCGTTTTCATTTTCTAACCAAGGTGAAACAATATTTCTGCTTGATTCTCTAAAAAACACTATTGATAAAGTAGAATATAATACAACAGAACCTTGGCCTACAAAAGCAAACGGTTTGGGCTATACACTACAACTCAATTTTATTGATATTGATAATAATGCAGAAACCAATTGGAATGCTGCACAGCTTCATGGCAGTCCGGGTGCTGCAAATACAATATACAGCAATGATGAAGCAAACAAAAACATAGTAATAAATGAAATCAACTACAATTCGCACGAAAACAGTAACAGTGGCGATTGGATTGAAATATTCAACAAAGGCACCAGTGCTATAGATATTTCGGGTTGGGTTGTAAAAGACGCAAGTCAAAACATTTACATTGTTCCTGATAATACGCTAATTACAGCCGGTGCTTATCTGGTTTTGGTACAATCGGCAACTCAATTTCAACTTATATATCCGGAAATAAGTAATGTTCTGAATATAAACTTTGGTCTAAACAGTACTGCCGACGAGGTATATTTGTATGATAAATTTGAGAATTTGGTAGATTTTGTTCGATTCAGCTCTGCACCTCCATGGCCAATAACAGCGAACGGAACCGGAAGAACAATTATATTAGCAGATATAAACAATGACAATAATATAGCAGAAAATTGGAGTGCTTCGGAACTACTCGGCAGTCCGGGTGCGTCTAATACCACAACCGGACTGATAAAAAACATTCCTCATTTCAACACGAACGTATTCCCAACGGTAAGTTCAAATACGTTTTCATTAAATTCTGAAATAGAATGTACTGTTTATTTATTCTCAGAAATAGGAGTTTTACTAGATGTTATTGAATGTAAGCATGAAGCTACATATAATGCTAAGAATCTAAATAATGGAGTGTATTTTATATACTTTGTAAATGATACTTTTGTAAAATCGCATACCATTTTGGTGAAGAAATAGACTAAGGGACGTTTTGTTTTGTTGTTTAAGTAGAGGTGCGGAACATTTTCGCACCTTCTTTTTATTTCAATATTTACAATTTAAAACTGTAGATTTTTCTCTCAATAATTGAGCGCCCAAGAGTAACCTCATCGGTATATTCAAGTTCATCGCCCACAGAAATTCCTCTGGCTATAGATGTAACAGCTACCGAATATGCTGATAATTTTTTGTAAAGATAAAAACACGTAGTATCGCCCTCCATAGTAGCAGGCAGGGCAAATATAATCTCCTTGATAGTTTGCTGTTCAATCTTTTGCAATAAACTATTTATTGTCAAATCGGCCGGACCAACGCCATCCATAGGAGAAATAGAACCTCCCAAAACATGATAATGACCATTGAACTGGTGTGTATTTTCTACCGCCATTACATCTTTCATTGACTCAACAACGCAAATTGTGGAGGCATCTCTTTTTGCATTAGAACAGATATTGCAAATATCAGAATCTGAAATTGTATGACAATTCCTACAGAACTTAATTTCCTGCTTCAATTCTATAATTGCTTTACCTAATGATTGCGAATAATTTGGCTCTTGTTTGAGAATATGTAAAGCCAATCGCAAAGCTGTTTTCTTTCCTATTCCGGGAAGTTTAGAAATTTCTAACACAGCATTTTCAAGGTACTTTGAAGGATATTGATCTATCATAAAAAAAAATATCGTGGTATTAAAAAAATATAATGAAGCCTGAATTAAAAAATATGATTAGCTAAAAGTCCGGCGTTTTTTAGTTGCTCTTTTTCTAGAGTAGATAAATCTGAATAAGACTTTACAAACAATCTACAATTACTACTTCCGCATAAACAAGGAGTTTGAGCCAGATCCTGAGTAAGGACAGTTTCTGTAGTTGCATAATCAAATCTCACCTCTTCTCCTTTATTTATAGTACACACAGCAATCAATTTTACAGAACCTCTTTGAGTTTTGGATTACAAGAAGTTACTACGCGCGCATTAGGATTACAAGAGTGATGGTATATGAACCAAACTCACCAACTTCTAAATGAAACTGAGCATCTATCTGAATAGAAGTTCTTGTACGCTTTAAAGAAACGGGCGCTTCATAAAAAAAGAGAATTTCACCAACAGCAATAGTTTCACGAGCCAAAACAGCATTTTGTCCGGCTATATAAATACTACTACCTATATAAATATGAGGATGATGGAATTCTTTAATAATTTCAGATTCAACTATATCATTCAGAATATTGCTCTGCATACTATCTGTTTTCAGTTTAAAAATAGAATGTTATTTATCTAAATAATGCCCCCATGCATTTAAGACTTGCACTGTCACAATGTTTTCATCAATTGAGTAAATCAATCTGTGTTTATTGTTGATTCGCCGCGAATACAAACCAGCATAATCATGTTTTAACTTTTCTGGTTGACCAGTTCCTGTGGTCGGATGTTTCATCAACTCATTAAGGAGCTTATCTATTTTCTTCAAAACCGCTTTGTCTCCTACTTTCTTGTGAGTTTCAATATCATACAAAGCTGTTTCAGAAAACTCTAGAATATAACTCACAAGCCTAGCAAATTACTTATTTCCTGAGAAGTAGTAATTCTCATTACTTTACCTTCTTTAACTTCATTAATACTTTGTTTGATTTTCTCTAGCATTTGTGCATTATAGAAAATATCGTCCTCATTTAGTGGGGTTAAAGCATAGGCTCTATCTTTTCCACGTTGAACAATTATTTGTTCTCCTTTGTCGGCTTTATCAAAGTATGTTCTTTGATTTTGTCTAAATTCTCTACTGCTGATAACTAACATAGCTTTTAAGTTTAGCGCGTACCATTACGGTACAAATATAATGAATTACATGTTCATATCGTTCTTTTAAAAGGATGTTATTTCTCTACCCTAGCTTCTAGAATGCTGAACGAGAGTTTAAAATCTTTATTCGCAATAGACATTTACAAATCACTCCGGTTCTTTCCAATCTCCATAATCTTTTATAAGAGCAATCAACGCATCAACAGCTTCGTGTTGGGGAATATTCTTTTTCACAACCTCTTTTTGTTTATATAGATTTATAGTTCCTTTACCAGCGCCCACAAAACCATAATCTGCATCGGCCATTTCTCCCGGACCGTTTACAATACAACCCATAATACCTATCTTAACCCCTTTCAGATGGGCTGTTTTCTCCTTTATCTGCTTCACCGCATCTTGTATATCAAAAAGGGTTCGTCCACATGACGGACACGAGATGTACTCGGTTTTAGAAAACCTACATCTTGAAGCCTGCAAAATTCCAAATGAAGCTTCCAAGACATCCAAAGCCGGAACATGAGCATTTTCAACAAAAACACCATCGCCTAGACCGTCTAACAAAACAGATCCAAAATCGAAACCTGCATGAATTTGAAAATTTTCTACGCTGTCTATATTATATGCATTTTTTAAAATTACCGGATTCAATATATTATTATGCAACAAGACCGAATAAAACACCCTTACCGCTCCGGTAAAATGAATGTGTTTATTATCAAATATCAGCACCGATGATTTTGGCAACAGCCCATACTTTTCAAGCAACAAAGGCAGAGTATCAAGAGCTACTACAAAGAAATTGCACTGTTCTGAATACTGCGTTTTCTCCGATATATTCTCAATACTGAAACAGGGGAATGTATCTTTTTCCTGCTTCCACAATGGGGCAGGAATTATTGTATTTGTATTTTGAATTGCGGTATTTGAAAAAACAAAATCATAGCACTGCTGCAACTTATTTATGATTTTTTCATTACCAACAGCAACCTGCAATTTCGAACCACCAATACCCATAACTTCATAGGATGGATGACGATAATAATCGAACGGATTTTTTCTAAACTCTTCAATAGTTGGTAACTTATTAAGATCAGAAGCTTTTTGGTCGGCATAATGAGCCAACACCAAAGCAACCGGTATTTCAAATTCGGGCTCTTCGGTCAAAGAAACTCGTATGGTATCTCCTATCCCATCGGCCAAAAGAGCACCAATACCTACAGCCGATTTTATACGACCCTCTTTCGAATCTCCCGCCTCGGTAACACCCAAATGAATAGGATATTTCATACCTTCCTCTTTCATAAACTTAATGAGCAAACGGGTAGCATACACCATAATTCTTGTATTATTGGCTTTTATAGAGCATACAATATTAAAGAACTGCTCCTCTTGGCAGATATGCAAAAACTCCATCATAGACATAGCCATGCCAAGAGGTGTATCGCCATATTTCGACAAAATTCTGGAAGACAACGAACCATGATTTACCCCAATTCTAATAGCTGTAAAATGTTCTTTACAAACATCTAATAAAGGTTTTAGTTTAGACCTAATGTTCACCAACTCTTCTTTATATTCAGCATCGGTATAATGAACCTTGAGAGAACTATCGGTAAAATTTCCGGGATTTATTCTCACCTTTTCAATAAACTGAGCAGCAACCAATGCAGCTTTCGGATTGTAGTGTATATCGGCAACAAGCGGTGTTGTATATCCTCTTTTTACAAGTTCTGTTTTTATGAGTTTTAGATTCTCGGCTTCCTTTATACCCTGAGCCGTAATTCTAACATATTTGCCACCTGCTTCAATTATTCTGATACACTGCTCTACGGTTGCTTCAATTTCATTGGTATTGGTAGTAGTCATAGATTGCACCCTAATAGGGTACGGATAGCCAACCGGAGTATTTCCAATGCTCACTATTTTAGATTGAAATCGGGTTATATTACTTATATCATCGGTATATGATGTGTCATAAAGGTTCTTTTCCATCAATTGAATTGTTTCTTAAAATTTATTTTACTATCTGATAAATAAAAATTCTGATCTTCACTATTCAAACTCATCTTAAATTGGTCGAAAAGCAAAGCAATACACTTCACAAAAAACGAAAATATTTTTTTTACAATGTTTAAATCAAACATAATACTTTACAAAGGTAGTATTTTCAATATGTTCATGTTAATTATTTTTTGATAAATGCAAATGTTTTTTTAATCACCTGTTTCACAAAATCAATGTCTTTGCCAGTAATAGAAGCTATTTTAGGACAGTTTCTATTTTGCAGGAACGTTATTCCTAAAAGCAGGAACGTTATTCTATTTTACAGGAGCATTAATCTATTTTGCAGGAGCAATATTCCAAAACGCAGGAGCGATAATCTATTAGGCTCGTTGGATTTTCCTAAATGCAATTTTTAAATTGAGGGTATGAATTTTTAAATGGGCGTATGCAATACGCCCCTACAATCATCATATCCATTATACGCAATGCTTTTCCCGTATGGGCGTATTGAATACGCCCTTTTATTTTATTCCCTTTCGACGTAGCGTCCTCGCTACGTCGAAGTATTCAAGGCCTCTGGCCTGTTTTAAGAGAATGTTTTTCATATACTCAGCTAAAGCCAATAATGAGTTTTATTTTATGTATCCTCCTACTAAAGCAAGAGGCAATTCATTGAATTAGAATGTAGCTTTAGCCCATTCAAAAAATGAGAAAGGCTTTTATTCTGCGCCAACCTCAGTGTCTTCACCAACGTTATTGGAAATAAATACCCAACCTGAGAATTTGGATTTTTAGATAATTTGTTTATCTTTAAAACCGAATAAAACAATAAACAAAACATTTCAAACCATGTTGACACAACTCCCTTTTTCTTACAAAAAAAATCATTTTCTCCAGTTAAATAGGGTGTTGATAAATGGAATATATCACCAATAGGTGATACTGAAATGTTGTGCGAGATGTAAAAAAAAAATGGCAACGTAATAGATTTTTATATACTAATATTGAATTGACAAACTATAGAATCATAATAATGAGAATTAAAAAAATAGGATTACTTGTAATAACCACAACTGTAACCTTAATTCTAATGTTTGAGGTGATTCAAAATGCAAGCTTTTTGTTTTTTACTCTTTGTGCTTTAATGATATTAGGAATATTTTTCATGATTATGCAAAAAAGCATTGGAAAAATATTCCTTACCATTGGACTAGGAATTATTTCATCTTGGATAATTTACTATGTCGTCTACCAGCACCAATCAAGGGTCGCATTTGAAAAGATAAAAGCAATTCATAAAGAGCAAATAATTGGTTTTTATTCAACAAACAATTATGAGTTTATACCAGAATCTAAGCAGTACACCTGGATAGGGATTTTACCGCGGAAAATAAAAATAATTGAGGACAACAAAGGCGATGGAAGAAAACTTGTCGGTTGGAGAGGCAACTCGGTCTTTGGATATTATAACATAGCCGAGGATAGATATTCAACAAGTATTAAGTAACAAGTTGCTATCAATAAAGAAAATACACCTCGCACAATCGTGTAGACTGCCGATAGGCAAAGCCTATCGGAGAGCCTCACACACCACTGTACGTACGGGTCTCGTATACAGCGGTTCGTTATGCAAGTGGGAATATGGATGGTATTTGTGAACTTGGGTTCACTTGTTTGTAGTAGGAAAGCAGAGGTTCATATCCACGCTGTATAAGCCTAGATATAGTGATGGTAGTGCCAAGAATAGGACTCAGAGCCACTGTCCTCGCTTCGTCGAAGTATTCAAGGCCTCTGGCCTGTTTTATGAGAATGTTTTCCATTCCATTCTATGAGTACTATGTGTCTAAGTGGTTTAAAGGTCAATTAAATAACCCTCTGTTTCCTATGAGTCTATGTGGTAAAAAAACAGCTA
The DNA here is from genome assembly GCA_016714605.1 of Bacteroidales bacterium. Classification (GTDB taxonomy): domain Bacteria; phylum Bacteroidota; class Bacteroidia; order Bacteroidales; family UBA1715; genus JADKDL01. Next base: position 135,231 of record JADKDL010000049.1, read on the forward strand.
TCAAAGATTCTAAATATTAAAAACATAAAAAAAATCATTATAAAAAAATCCCCTGCAACTTACCATTACAGGGGATACTAATTCTAAAACCCAAAACCTTAATTCTTCATAATTTCCACATACAGCAAACACATTTCATTATCATTCACATCAATACTCGTTACCACATCAGCATATCCAACTTTTTTTACCGTTACCTGATACCTACCTGCAGGCAAAAATTTTACTAGAAGACCTCCCTTGTCAGCAGTTTTTTTAGATAAAACTATCTTCGATGTTCCCGTTTGAGCCTTCCCCATAATCATTGCAGCACCTTCACGGCAAAATTCAACCTGTGCACCCTTCACCGGTGCGCCAGTTGTAGCATCTTTCACCAGACCTTTCACTGCAAGTGTAGAGGCACCGGTAGCAATAATTTTACGAGCAGTTTTGTAGCCATTGTAAAAATTAACCTGTGTAAGTCTCACAATTTCAATCGCTAAATCCATATTGTTCAAAGCCGTATCTAAAGTTTTGAATAATGCAGCAAGTTGTTGAGTTGCTTGTTTCTTTTCATCAATCCCTAGTCGTGGTTTCGGTATAGATGCATTAAACTCCGAAATTAAAGTTTTTAAAGTTGTTTGAGTCTCTGCCACAATTCCATACGTAGCAAGTTCACCCAAATTAGATTGTGCACGGTCATACAATTCTTGGCCTTTCGTTTTCAAATCAATTGCAGCTAGGCGTTTCAAATCCGATAAACTAATTTTTATTTCTTGCAATAAAACAGCATTATTTGTAAATGCTGCAAATGCAACCATTTTACGAGAATAGTCAGCTGCCGAATTACACAAATTCATTCTTAATTGACTTTTACTTTCAGTTATACCTGTTTTTTCAAAGTCTTGCAATTCGGCAATTGCCTGTATCTCAATTATAGTACTTTGACATAATGTAAAATTTACCGAAAAATTTGGCAACGAATCCGTAATCGTAGCATTTTGCAATACATAATCACGAGTTACCATACCCATACCTATTTTACTCTTTTGAATTGAATCCATAATTTTTGGTTTTTATATTAATTATTATTTTAAAAGAAACATTCTAGCATTTACCAATTTTTTTGTTATGAATTCAATAACGCAATGTTTTGTCACATATTGCCTTTGTCAAAATAATAGTACGATATGTTTTAATTTTCGTAACCAATGCGTAGCTCCAGAACCTACCTTTCTTCCCATCAATGGCTATTGCGATGCACTCGATTCAAGGTTTTCGTTCCTCGAAACCAATTGCGAAGCCATCGTATCGATGTTTTCATGCAAGAGAAGCAATTGCGAACGTCTCAATACATAATGTATCATGCCTCGACAGTATATGATTTAGAATCGACACTATATGTATCGCACATCGATTGCAGTTGCGGTCACCCTAGCTCATTGCTATTTCTAACCCCAATGACATGAATTGATTAATACAATTTTAGAGTTTGGGTAGCAACCACAAATTGCTCAGCGAAACTAAACCCCAAACAAGCGAGAACTTTCATTATTTTTTTTAGATAAATCAAACAATATTTTCAAACAAAAAAGCCAAACATTACTGCTTGGCTTTTTTGTTTTAGTTTTCTTTTATTAAAGAAGTTTATTGCTTAATAATTTTGAATGTTTTTATTTCTTTATCAGCAATAATCACCGATAAGAAATACTCCGATAGAGATAAATCACTCATATCAATATAAGTTTCATCTTCTGTAATAGTATTTTTCTGAATTAATTTTCCGTTTAGGTCAGTTAAAATAAATGAACCATCAGAATAATTATCTTCAGAAAAACTTAGAATTAGAACATCTGTGGTAGGATTTGGATAAGCAACAATCTGAAGGTCTATATTTGTAACTTCTTCTGCCGATGTTGCAAATATTTCATAAGCATGTTGTACGCCTTGATATACGCTTGCTTTCGACCCTTCAATTGTTGAATAAACAACCTGACCTACTGAATAACTTGCAGAACCATTAGAGCCTTTAGCTTCGCCACCGGCACTTACGGTTGCTTGCTGTGCATTTATTCCTGTAAAGGAGATAATTGCAAGTATTGTTGAAAATATTGTTTTTTTAAATTTCATGTTTTTTTAATTAATTTGTTTGAAACTAATCTTTTACACAACGAATGTGCATACCATAATGATTGCCTGTTGTTGACATAGACAAGCTATTAATATCAGTAGATATTTTTGCATAATTGGTATAATTGCCGTCATAAGCAGTACCAGTCCACCAAAATGCTTCAATCCCAGTTTGTTTGATTTCTCCACCAGCATCATATCTAAAACCAATAGGGAGCCCATTAAAACCAGTAGAATTGTTTGATGACGGATTGTAAATAGGTGCTCCCGGACTAGAAGAGTATCCATACCAACCAGTTTTTGATGCCAAAGAGAATGCAGTTGCTTCTTTATTTGAAGGGTCTCCATAACCATTGTTCTGAAGATATAAGATAAGTACCATCCAGTCGTTTTCTGTTGATACATGCCATCCCGAAGGGCATATATTACCAGTCGTTGCGGTATACCCATTGTATATCATACCCTGTGCGCTTGGAAATCTTGCAGGAGAAGTTGTAGTCGACCACAAATCATTAGGCTCAATATAAGGTATAGGTGTATTGTCATTTTAAAACTGTTGAATTTAAATTTTCAGCCATCCAAACTTGCGATCCTAATGTAATTGCCTTATAGACATTTCCTTCATTATCAGAAATGTTAAAGGATAAATTTCTATTTATATAAGTTTCAAGTGTTGAAATTTTAGATTCAAGATCATTTATTTTAGATTCAAGCACATCTATATATCCTTTGTTTACAGCATCTCCTTCATTTATAGGGCTTGCTACATTAGTAATATTATTATTATTAGCATTTACCGATCCGGTATGTTTACCATAAACATCAGCATATATAAATTCGTTAAAGTATTTAATTCCAGAAATGGTTTGATCGCCAGAAAGCGTAACATCGTCAGTATAATCATTATCAATAGCTGCTGGAATATTGTAAAGACTAAAATAATTACCATCAAAGCCCTGTGGAACGTCAACACTACCTCCATTGGTAAGTGAAATAGTATAGCCTGATATACTTAAGCTTTGTAATTCATTACTCGGATCTGCATCACCTTCTGATGTAAGAAATCCATTATTACTTACCATATTATCAACATCTCCTTCAGACAGTTGAGTGTCTGTATTGTCTAGATATTTAGATAAATCTATTTCTGTAGCACTACCGTTTTTTGTAATTGTAAGGATATTACCATTAAGACTAAGGTCTTGAATTTCATTATTAGAATCAGCGTCGCCTTCTTGAGTAATAAAATTGTTGTCGTTTTCAAGTTCACTCAATTTTGTAGGGATAATCGGCGTGTTTACTAAATCAGTATAATTCATAGCCCAAGCAGAGAATAATGGATCAGTTTCTTGATATGAATCTAATTTATTATTCCAACTATCAATGTTTTCGTTAGTAATTGTTTTCGCAGCAGAATTAACAAACTCTTCATCAAATTTTATCAAAACCAAAGTATCTGATGCAATTACGATAGTATCTGATGAATGAAAATATACAGTGTCTTTTTGAGTGTGGATAGTATGCATTACAAGGGTATCAATTACAACAGTGTCTTTATGCGTTACTGTCGAATAGGTATAAAGCGTTTCTACTGCTTTTATTATTGTGTCTACAGAAGAAATAAAAACTGTATCTTTTTGTGAATAAACTTTTTCTATCAAAACAGTATCTGCCGCAACAATCAAAGTGTCTTTTGTAGATATTATCTGTATTACGGTATCTTTAGTCGGTAATGTATTCCATCTATTAATATCGCTTTGGGTTATAGTTTTTGCGACTTCAAAACTTGCATCTAATACTGTTTTTGCAGTATTTGCATACAATGCAAATGGTACGCTTAGTAACTGACTGATACCAGAAATTTTATAATCACTACCTCCGGCTATATCAATTTCTGTTTTTATGAAGAAAGGACCATTTGCCCAATCAATGGTATTGAAATTATCATCTGAAGTTCCTTCACCAATAGCAATAGAAACGAGACCATTTTTGTTCGTTTTGGTTTTTTGTTGTTCAACGTACACCGTTTTTGAGGTATCACTTCCTTGCAAAATGCTTAATTGCATTGCAATAGTTTTTTCTTTCAAAATAGTGTTACTACTAGTTCTAATAACTGCTTGGTAAGAGATTGTACCAGACTCTTGGGCTAGCGCTATACTGCCAGATAATAAAATACTAAAAAGTACTAAAGTAAGTTTAAGTAATGTTTTTTTCATCGGTTTTTATTAAAATTAAAAATTACGTTCAAATATAAGAAACTGAGAAAATAAATATCTTGTCAGTTTCTTATTGTTAATTATGCAAATGTATACATTTAAGTTAGTTTTCAAAAAAAGAGATTCAATATTCTATTATATTGAAAAAACATTGTTTAGTGAAAATCTATTTCCATTGGAAAAGCAACAATTCAATAAAGAATTCCATCATGACACTCTCTAGGTATATTTGATAATAAATAAAACAAGACTTAAGTTCTAAATATCAATTAATTACTTCAATACATAAAAAGGAATATTAGCTGTAGCTACATAATTTCTATTATCAAAAACATAGACAAACAACCTATATGCTCCCTGTTTTTTGGGTGTTACAAAAGAAATAACAGAATCGATGGCTTGTAGTGAATCTGATTTAAGAATAATAGCCGGAGTCATTTCAAACTCACCTCCTACTTTGTTCAAGTACCTACCCTCTTCTCTAAGTTCCCAACTCATGCGCAAGGTATCCTTATCAGGATCTTCGGTTTTCAAGATGGCGGTATATTCTGTAGCTTCTTCTAGGTATATATTGTCTGTACTAATTCCTTTAAGCGAAAAATCTGTTATCCGCGGACACCAATTCTCAGGAAAACTGCCTAACCAGTAGAAATGCAAATATTCTAAAACCTGCTTTTTATATTTAGACTCATGCAACATACTAAACAAAGTATGTGTGCGCTCCTGCTTTTGACCCCAATAAAATACATAACCACCCAAACATTTTTCATAATTCTGCTGGAAAATAAGCTGATAATTATATGAATAATAATCGGCATTTTTTGTAGATGTAGGTTCAATAATAGCTCCCCACTCGGTTTTTGGCAAATTCCAATATGGCATTCCCGACCATTCGGTTACCAGAAAAGGCTTATCGAAACCCCATAAGAAATTCTCTGTTTCACGTTTCAAAATAGGAGCATATTCATAAATATTAAGCGATAGAAAATCTAAATCAGATGCAAACATTTTTACTTTCAGTGGCTCATAAGAACTACTTGGATATGCTGCCAATGCGGTTGTTGTAGGGTGAATAGAATCTATGGAATGTATAAGCTTTGAAATCTCATTTACTTCCTTCCATATTTCAGGAACGTTATGTACATTCATAATATTAATCTCATTACCTAAAATCCAAAATAAAACACACTCGTAAGTACAATATTTTCTCACAACTTCACCGATCCGCTTCCTTTGTTTATTGGTAAATACGGTATCGGTATAACTATTCTCTTTTTGTCTGGCTTTCCATAAATTTAACGAGACCGAGACGGTAAATCCAAGACTATCGGCCACGCGCAAAATACTATCAGACAATTCATTTTCATACATTAATATTGAATTTGCTCCTATTTGTTTTGCTAGTTCTAAATTGCTTGAACCATGAATTCCACTTACATAATATGGTTTATTATCACGGTACAAAATCCATCTGTTATTTTCTTTTTCAAACCGTAGCTTGGTTCTGTCCTTATAGTTGAAACTATCGGTTCTGTTGCATGAAAACAAGAAACAAAGCAAAATACTATAAAGGAATAATAATTTCGACATAGCTCAGAGTAGTTTTCTTTTAAAAAAAGGTATCAATACTCAAAATTAAATTTATATTTGGATAAGACAAAAAAAAATATCAGAACCTACATATTACATGGGAAATGAATTAATAAAAATACAGCTCCCTCAAAAAAAGAAAAAGTTTTGAGTATTGTACTTATTATTATAGGTATATCGGTTTCTGTTAATTTTTTTGTTTGGCTGCTTACTCCTTCGTTTGTTGGCTACAAACCACTCTATTTACTCATTATTTTTATTTTCGCTTACAAAATTCTCATTCGATTTATTGAATGGATTTTTTCCATAAGTCTATCGGTACCTAAAAAACCTGAAATCACAAAAAAATGGACGGTAGATATACTTACTACCTTTTGTGCAGGAGAGCCTAAAGCTATGATAATTGATACACTCTATGCAATAAAAGACATTAGCTATCCGCACAATTCATTTCTTTGCGATGAGGCAAACGACCCTGAACTTAAAGCTATTTGTCAAGAACTGGGTATAGTTCATGTAACAAGAGAAAAAAAGATAAATGCTAAGGCCGGAAATATAAACAATGCCCTACAGACTGTTGCTCATGGAGAAATATGCTTAATACTAGATCCTGACCATGTGCCACAACCTAATTTTCTAGATGAAGTACTTCCTTTTTTCGAAGACGAAAATATAGGATTTGTACAGGTAGTTCAGGCTTATTACAATCAAGACCACACCGTTATAGCATATGCTGCAGCTCAGCAGACCTACCAATTTTACGGACCGTTTATGATGGGACTGAACACTTTGGGAGCAGTACCTGCTATTGGAGCTAATTGCACCTTTAGGCGAAGTGCTCTTGATTCCATTGGCGGACATGCACCAGGATTGACCGAAGATATGCACACGGCTATGCTCCTTCATGCAAAGGGTTGGAAATCTGTATACAATCCGGTTATTGTAGCCAAAGGTCTTGTGCCTTGGAACTACTCGGGCTATTGCCTACAACAGCTTAAATGGTCTAGAGGTACCTATAGCCTACTTTTGACTGTACTACCCAAAATTTGGAAACAACTGAGTTGGAAACAACTAGCTTACTACCTATCTGTACCGGTTTTCTACCTTTTCGGATTGGTTGCAATTTTAGATTTTCTAATTCCTATTGCTGCCCTGTTGTTTTCAATTGTTCCCATAAAAGTATCAATATCAGAATTTCTTAAATATTTTCTTCCGTTCTTTATCATGTCTTTCACAATTAGGCAATTTAACCAACGATGGCTGTTAGAAAAACATGAAAAAGGTGCATTTATTTTTGGAGGTACACTCTTTAAATCGGCCTGGTGGGCTACTCTCCTCGGACTCGTTTATGCCTTTGTAAATAAAAAAGTACCTTACATACCCACTCCCAAAGACAACGGTGCCGAAACTCCAATAAAACTATTGCTACCAAATTTTATAATAATAGCATTATCTGCTTTCGCAATTTATTACGGACTGAAAAAAGACTTCAATCCATACAGCATATTTATGGCAGCATTAGCCTTTACCAATATTTTAGTTTTATCATTGGGAAACCTCATGGCTATGCAACATTTAATAATAAAAACCCACTTCATTTTCAGAAATTCTTTTATCTCAAAAAATAGCAAAACCAGATTGTTTTATAAAAATCTGAAAGAACGAGTTTTTTCAATCTTCCAAATTAGCACAATTCCAATACTCGTTATTGTATTTATTTCCCTAATAATTTTTAAAAATGGAGAATCAAAACGAATTAATGAATTAAAAAACAATACAATAAAATCTACCGAATTCTATATCCCCAATTTTAAAGGTAGCCACATAGATGCATTAAAATCAGATTGTAATATTGCTTTTGATACAATTACTTTTAATACCAAATTCTTTGAAAAAGCTTCTATATTTAATACCAAATGTTTTAAAGCTAATAAATTGCCATACATAATTATAGATGTTTCTGAGAATGAATTGAGAAAGATTAACAATAATGAATACAATAGTCATTTACATAAATTTTTCAAAACATTACGCAAAAACTATTTGCCAATAATGTTAAGTTTACATTTAGAAGAATCAAATACTGATAGTTCATCATATAATCTGAGTTGCGGCTTAAATAAATTGGCAACTCAAGCCAACAAAGCATTTTATCCGAATGTTACATGGTTATGGCAGACAAGCAATCCGAATGAAGACCCATATATTCAAAAAAATAAATATTTTCTTTCTTGGATAATTATAAATGAATCGGAACTTAAAAAAATAAAAATTGACAAAAGAAAAACAGCTATTCCAATACTATCTGTTTATCAAAGAACCATAAAAACATGGAATCCAACTGATATAAGTATAATAGAGGCTTTTGACTTTTCAATATTTAACAACCAAACAGTTCCTGAAATTGCTCATAATAAACAAATAAATCAGGAATATATTAAGGGAGTTGCATACAATCCGGGGCACGATTGGAGAGATAATAAAGAAAATATACCTTTGACAATAGAAAAACTAGAAGCAGATTTTTCTTCTATAAAAGAAATGGGCGCTAATACAATAAGAAGATATAGTCAATCTATTTACGACCAAAATATTCTTAATACAGCTAAAACGTATAATCTTAAAGTACTTTATGGATTTTGGTTCGATCCGAAAACAGACTTTTATAAAAATATCAATAGGACTAACCGTTATAAAAAAATGGTTTTAAATTTTGTTGAAGAACATAAAAACGACACAACCATACAATCATGGTCTATAGGAAATGAAACCTGGGGACTACTAAAAAGATATTATAGCGAACCGTACCTTAGTTTTGTAAGAAAAGCATATATAGAAATGATTTCCGAAATTAGCTATAAAATAAAACAGATAGACACCTTACATCAGGTATATGTAATGGAAGAGCACACTCCGCATTTAGCCTCTGCAATATATGCTTTTGAAAGATTTGCACCTAATATTGACGCATTTGGAATAAACTCATATTATGATCAAAATATTAGCACACTATCTCAAACCATGCAAGAGGTTGCACCCGATAAACAATACCTAATATCAGAATTCGGACCCGATGGTTATTGGCATAAAGAATACAACAAATATGTTTATGATACCCTTTATTATGAACAGAATTCTTTTGAAAAAGCAGAATCTTTTATTTATCAATGGGATAACTACATAAATAACAAAAAAAATGTAATTGGAGCTATAGCTTTCTGTTGGCAAGATCGTTTTGAAGGTACTGCTACTTGGTTTGGTATTACCGATTTATACGGGAATACCAAACCAAGTTGGTATGCACTCAAACACTGCTATACATACTCTAATAAAGAACTCAAATATCCAATTCCGCACTTTACAATAATATCGCCCGAAGAAATACTTTGGCAAGGTCAAAACATAACATTCTTTGCAGCATCAACTAATCTTACTGCTAAAAAAGAACTTTATTTCAAATGGATGATTTATGAAGAGTTTACTTTTAAAAAAATAGTTGAAACAAACTATGAAAAAGGAAAATTTTCATTTTCATATAAGATACCCGATGGAAACTATAAATATAGAATATATTTATATGTTTCAGATTTAAACGGAAATACAATTACAGAGTCGAAACCTATTATTATCTCAAAAATAAAATAATGATACTTGCTAAATTTAAAAAAATATTTATTTATTGGATTGTTTTTGCAGCAACATCGGCACTTGTTGTTTCTATATTTTCATGCTTCAGGACAAAAGAAATGATTAGAACATATTTTGAATTTGGTTTTCATATAGAATCATTTCATTTCTTTTTTTTAACGCTAAAATTTTTCCTCTATTTTTCGGGTGGAATAGCTTTAATAGGTTTTATAAGTAATTCTTTAATTAAAATTTATCAATTGCACAGAAAAATAATCTTTACAGAGAAAAAATTATTCTTTTTCATTAACCTATTAACGTTAATAGTCGCATTGTTTGTTTTTCACCAACTTAATATTACAAGCAGCTCGATTTTTTTTCTTTATATTCTACCTACCTATTTCTCTACCATTCTAGTATTAAATATTATATTTTACTACTTAAAATTCTAAATTTCTATACTTTAAGCACAAACAGACTATTCAAAACAAATTATTTCTAATGTTTTTTTTAAATAAATAACAAATTTTTCTCTTTTTTAATATATAACGCTAACAAATTATTTACATTTTTTTTTCTTAGTTTAATAAAAAAAAATATACATTTGTCAGGTATAAAACGAAGGAAGAATTGAGTATTAATACTATCATCGAGTATCAAGGGTACTAGAAATATAAATGTATGGAAAACAGAGAAAAACAGTTACTTTTCGTTTACTTAATTTTTGATTTAATCATAATCAACGCTTGCATTATTGCAACCGCCACATTAGAATTTGAAATAAAAGCATGGGAGTTTAGAAATGTTAGTATGTACTTACTACATGGAAATTTATCATGGCTTATTACTTACTTTGTATTTGTTAAAAAGAAATTTCACATAAAAAATAACTTTCTAAACCGGTTGCTCCGAATTTCTAAACGGATGGTTATTTTCATGGTAGTAGGTATCGTATTAGGTTTCCTCATAATGCCACGAGGATTTTCTAGATTATTCATCATTGAATATATTATATTGGTGAATTTTTCTAAAGTAGTATTTTATTTCCTTTTAAACAGATACTCTACGTTCAAGAGACGAAGAAAATTGAATGTAGATAGTGGTTTGATTTTAAATTGTGTAGATACAGCACAAGCACTTAAACTAATTATTGAAAAACACCCACTTTTAGGCTATATCTTTCACGGGTTTTTATGCGATGAATACCGCACAAAAGATTGGGTCATTGGAGGCACTGATCAGTTGGCTCACTTTATTGATACAAAAAACATTCAAGTAGTTTTTGCAGTAATTTCTATATATGGAAGTATCTCAAAAACTAAAGACTATTTACAAATCTGTAATGAAAAAGGAGTGCGTTTGTATTTAGTACCGGAAAGTCAGCGATGGTTTGCAAATAACGTCAATATGGAATCAGTTGGAGGTATAATGCTTATCAACCCACAAGAAATACCTCTTGACGATGTAGGTTCTCGAATGCAAAAGAGAATTTTTGATATCGCTTTTTCAACATTAGTTATTACCCTTTTATTTACTTGGTTTTTACCTTTGATGGCACTTATTATTATGTTCAATTCAAGAGGTCCTATATTTTTTGTACAAAAGAGAACCGGAATTAATAATAAGTCTTTTAAATGTATAAAATTTAGAAGTATGA
>JADKDL010000050.1 GCA_016714605.1 Bacteroidales bacterium
TTCCTCGCGCCTTACGGCGGCAGTCTCGCTAGAGTGCCCAGCTTAACCCGGTGGCAACCAACGACAAGGGTTGCGCTCGTTAGGGGACTCTAACCCTGACACCTCTACGGCACGAGCTGACGACAAACCAGGCAGCACCTTGTAAAGAGTCCCGTGAAGGAGAAAAACATCTCTACGCTTTATGCCACTCTACATTTAAGCCCGGGTCAAGGTTCCTCAGCGTATCATCGAATTAAACCACATGCACCTGTCGCTTAAACGCGTCAATTCCTTTGAGTTTCATTGTTGCCAACGTACCATGTAGGTGGATTACTTAATACTTTCGTTCAGTCGCTTATCTATTCAAACAAACAACCAGTAATCATCGTTTACGGCGTGGACTACCAAGTACATCTAATCCTGTTCCCGATACCCACGCTTTCGTGCATCAGCGTCAGTTACAGTTTCGTATGGCTGCTTTTCCCAATCGGTGTTCTTGGACATATCTAGGCATTTCACCGCTACCTTGTCCAATTCCGCCTCCGTCACCTGTACTCAAGTCTACCAGTATCAATGGCGATGACCGGGTTGAGCCCGATAGGATTTCACCACTGAACTTAATGAACCGCCCTGCACCCTTTAAACCCAATAAATCCGATAACGCTCGGATCCTCCGTATTACCGCGGCTGCTGGCACGGAGTTAGCCGGATTCATGCAGTACCGTCAACCTGTTACTGTAACAGAATTCGCCCTTGTATAAAAGCAGTTTAAAACCCATAGGGCTGTCTTCCTGCACGCGGCATGGCTGGGTCAGAGTTGCCTCCATTGCCCAATATTCCTGTTGCGCCTCCGTAGGAGTCTCGTTCGTGTCTCAGTACCAGGGTGGGGGGGGATCATCCTCTCAGAACCTGAACATCATCGCCTTGGTGGCCCGCTACCCTACCAACTAGCTAATGTCACGCATGCCCATCTTATACCGCCGGAGGTTTTTAATTTCAGTAAAGGTTTACCAAAATGTTATGGGGTATTAATTCTCGTTTCCGAAAGCTATCCCCCTGTATAAGGCAGGTTGCATACGCGTTACGCACCCGTGCGCCGGTCGCCATCAGTATTGCTACTATGCTGCCCCTCGACTTGCATGTGTTAGGCCTGTAGCTAGCGTTCATCCCGAGCGCGATCAAACTCTTCGTTGTATAAAATTATTAATTATTTCTTCTACACAAACTAAACTATCCTTTTCTCTCAGACTTAAACTCTATCTTTTCCTTTGAGTTTCCTAAAAATATCTTCTATTTTCTTTCTCTTGTTTTTTTATGCTTTATATATCGATTAAAGTTTCTTCCCTTCTTATAAATCTAGTTTCCTATCCTTATCTACCCTTCTCTAATCCTCTGCGTATCTCTCAATGAACGTCTGCTTTATCTCTCAAAAGCGGATGCAAATTTAATACTTATTTTTTCCCTTTTCCAAATTATTCAACAACTTTTTTTAATAAAAATGAAAAATAATTTATAATAATCTAAATATCTGATGATTATGCAAAAATAAAAACATCTATTTTTTTAGTAATTCTTCTTTAAGCTTCTTTAATTGTTCTATTTCTTGGGCTGCGTCCTCCCATTTTTGCATAAAAGAATCAATATTTTTCTGTATTTCACCATGTTTTTGATACAATGAACTTATATTTTTTTCTTCAGGATTACTTAAAAGGACAGAAATCTCTTCTAATTCTTTCTCTTTTTTCATAATTTCTTGTTCACATTCTATGACAATCTTCTCTGCTTTTCTAATATCTTTATCTATTTCTTTCTTCTTTTGATATAAATCGCTTGAGTTAGATTGCGACGTAGAACTATCAGATATAGATACTACATCTTTTTTCTCGAACTCTTTGAAATTTGCAACTTTTTTCTTTTCCAAAAAATAATTAATTCCCCCAAGATACTGTTTTACGCCCTTATCTCTAAACTCATAAATAGTTTTTGCAAGTCCGTCTAAGAAATCACGATCATGAGAAACAAGAATCAATGTGCCATCATAATTGTTAAGTGCATTTTTTAATATATTTTTTGATGCTATATCAAGATGATTTGTTGGTTCATCAAGCACCAATAAATTATATGGTTTAAGCATCAGTTTAGCAAGAGCCAACCTGTTTCTTTCTCCTCCCGACAATACTCGTCTTTTTTTCTATGTCTTCGCCTTTAAAGAGAAAGGACGCTAATATGTCTCTAACTCTAGTACGCACATCGCCCACGGCAATATCATCGAGCGTTTGGAATACCGTTTTGTCTCCATCTAGAAGTTGATCTTGATTTTGAGCAAAATAACCAATGGTAACATTATGACCCAGTTTAATTTCGCCTTGAAAATCTAAATCACTAATAATACAACGAGAAAATGTAGTTTTCCCTTCGCCATTTTTACCTACAAAAGCAACTTTATCTCCCCGTTCTATTGCAAAATCTATATCTTTAAAAACTATTTTGGAACCATAGTTTTTAGTAACTGACTTAGCTTCAACTACAATTGTACCGGATCGAGGTGCGGGTGGAAATCTAAAATGAATATTTGCGACATCTTCTTGGTCTATCTCAATTCTATCAACCTTATCAAGCTGTTTAATTCTAGACTGAACTTGCACTGCTTTAGTGGATTTATACCTAAATCTTTCAATAAATTTTTCGGTATCTTGTATCTTTTTCTGCTGATTTTCATAAGCAGAAACTTGCAATTCCTCTTCTTTCTTTTCGAAGTTCAAGATATTGAGTATATGGGGCTTTATAGTCTTCTATCCGACCAAGAACTATTTCAATAGTTCTATTGGTTACGGCATCAAGAAACGCACGATCATGTGAGATTAAAACAACAGCACCCGGATATTGCTTTAGAAATTGTTCTACCCATTGTATGGATTCTATATCAAGGTGATTGGTTGGTTCATCTAAAAGGAGGACACTGGGTTTTTGTAGTAAAATTTTAGCTAATTCTATTCTCATTCGCCACCCGCCACTGAATTCGGAAGTATGTCTGAGGAAATCTTCATTGCTAAATCCTAAACCATTCAATACTCTTTCTACTTCCTTTTCCAATGAATTACCACCGAGCACATCAATTTTATGAGATATTTCGCTTACGGTATCTATTAACTTCAGATAGCTTTCACTTTCGTAATCTGTTCGAGAAGCAATATCGTTATTGAGTTTAACTAATCGCTCATTAAGATTATTAACCTCTTCAAAGGCTGTTAGAGCCTCCTCTTTAAGGCATTTGGTATCAGCAACATCAAGTTCTTGTGGTAAATATCCAACAGTTTTATCGTTCTGTATGCTCACTCCACCTTCATCAGGATCCATTATACCTTTAATAGTTTTTATTAAAGTAGACTTTCCTGCTCCATTTTTCCCTACTAAACCTATTTTATCGCCTTGATTTATCATAAAGCACAGATTTTCAAACAGCGATTCGCCATTAAATCTGATTGTTAAATTATCTATTGAAATCATATCTCAAAAAAAAACCTCGCAGAAAATAACTACGAGGAATTATTAATATTTAGTTAAAAAAAATTAAAATGCTTATACAAATTTATTAAAATACACTTTTGCAAATGTCATACGTTTGTTTTGCACTTCCATAAGTATAAAAATGCACAATAGGGCACACCGCTCTTTATCAATTCTTTAGCTTGCATAATAGACCAAGCATTTCCAACTAATTTAGCATCTTCATCTGTTTTACAAGCCTTTAATTCTTTTATCAATTCATCGGGTAAACCTATGTAGAACAATTCTGGCAATATATCTACCTGATTTATTAAGCCTACTGGTTTTATGCCTGGAATTATAGGTACTGTAATACCCATAGCCCTACATTCATTAACAAAGTCAAAATATTTTTTATTATCAAAAAACATTTGCGTAATTATATAGTCGGCTCCAGCATCTACCTTCTGTTTAAGATACATCATATCAGACGATAAGCTTGGTGCTATATGATGCTTCTCAGGATATCCTGCTACTCCACATGAAAATTTGGTTGGCTTTGAAGCATTAAATTCGGTATCGTCAAGATATTTACCTTTGTTCATATTATTAACCTGACGAACTAAATCTTGCGCATGCACATTTCCTTCATCTTCAGGCTTATACACACCTTCAACTTTTAAAGGATCACCCCTGAGACATAAAATATTATCTATTTCTAGAAAATCTAAATCAATAAGTACATATTCTGTTTCGCTTCTGGTGAAACCACCACAGAGTATGTGAGGTACTACTTCTACGTTGTATTTATATTTAATAGCTGCTGCAATAGCAACTGTTCCCGGACGTTTTCTTACGCGCTTATTATTATCATCATACTGCTCTCTGTGCGAAGTAATATTTATAAACTGCGGATTAAATTCCATTAATGGATCTAGTGTATTGTAAATTGATTCAATGCCTTTTCCTTTCAATGGAGGCAAAATCTCAAATGAAAACAATGCTTTGTCTGATTGTTTTATTTTGTCTACTACGGTCATCTTTATAAATTCTATTTTGAAACAAAAATATAAAATTTACTATTGAATACAGCTAGAAAATATATATGAGTTTATTTTTTTTATGCGTAAACGACTTGAAACTTTGTTAAATAACTGAAATATAGTTAAATATATAAGGAAAATATTCTTTATGGCATTTACAAAATAGGGCTATTACTAATTTAAAACATTAACTTAATGCAATCAACAATATAATACTTAATAAACTGAATTATAGAAATATATGTGTATTAGCAAAATAATGTTGAAGAAAAAAGAAACAAATTTCATATCAAAATTCATCATTATTAATATATAAGTAAACTAAATAATACTTTTTTTTTACTAGTTTTGCGATACTCATTTTTTTAACAATATAACTAATTAATTAAATATTACCAAAATGAAAAATAAATCATTTAAAATTTGGTTAAAAACTATAATTACTTTATTATTTATCAACCAATTATATCAACTTCAAGGGCAAAATTATGCTGCATACTTTGAAGGTAATATTGAAGGTACTTTAAATAACATAACAATTCCTGCACTGAACACAACAAATTTACCAATAACTATTGAAGCATGGTTTAAACCAGTTGGTAACCAGAATGATTATGCAAGTATTCTATTTTCGCGAAATGGGTCCTCTACTCCTACCGGAATTTTTATAAGACCGACTATCAACAACGAAATAAGAAGTATTTGGAGCAACGATTTATCTACCACATCTACAAATTTGATTGTAAAAAATGATGTTTGGCATCATGTAGCACTCGTTGTAACTAGTTCATACAGATATTTATACTTAGACGGACAGCTATTTGACTATATGTCAACAAACAATAAAATAGAAAACTTTGATACAAACATAAAAATTGGATGGGATGATGCATTACCTAACAGAACTTTTAAAGGTTATATAGATGAAGTAAGAATTTGGAATGAAGCGAAAAGCCTTGCACAAATTGAACAAAATAAATATGTTACACTTTCGGGAACGGAAAATAATCTATTAGGATATTGGAAATTTGACGATCAGGCAATTACTGCAACAGACTATACCACAAATCAGCATAATGGTATTATTAACGGAGCTAGCTATAAACCATCAGATGTATTTGCTCCGATGACATATTTAAAATCAAATGTTTGGCAACCATTAAATGAAATTTCGGTGCATAATAAAACTTCAACTATCAGCAGAATAGAAATTGAAACTCAAAATACTGCTCAAGCATTACTTTTAAAAAAGTTAACTATTAATTGTAATGGAACAAGCAATTTAGCAGATATCAATTCTATTAAAGTATATTACACTGGCAAAGACACAACATTTTCTACCCAAAATTTATTTTGCGAATTTTCTGGCACCAAAACCGGTCTAATTGAATTAAACGGAACAACCAAACTGGAATCAGGAAAAAACTTCTTTTATATAAGTTATGAAATATCGAACAACGCACTCAATGGTAATACTCTTGATGCTGAATGCGTATCTTTTATAATTGAAGGTGCTGAATCAAAATTCATTACTCTATATCGTTTGGTATCTGTAAAAATGATGGAACAATTCATATGGCATTTGATCATCATGGAGATATTTTGCATTATAGAGTTTCTGAAAAAGGTATTGCCAATACTCCAGAGTCAAAAAATTGGAATGCTTCTCTTTTCGGAAATATAAGAAACTTCTTAATAAGTGGTAAGCCAATAGAACTGGTTACTTATCCTAGATTTGTAAATATGCCAAACGGCGATTTGCTTTATGAATGTAGAATAGGGACAAGCGGAAGTGGAGACTCATATCTATGGCAATATAAGGCAGCGAGTGGAATGTGGTCAGAAATTGGGAAATATATTGATGGAATTTCACTTGATCCTGATCAAAATGCGTACATAAATGGCATTCATTACGACAAAAATGGAAGATTGCATACATCATGGGTTTGGAGACAAACTCCTAATGCGGTAACGAACCATGATGTTTATTATGCTTTTAGCGATGATAACGGATTTACATGGAAAAATGATAAAAACCAAATAATTGGGAGAGCCAATTCTGATGTAATGAGTTTAGAAAGTTCGGGGCTAAAAATAATCTCTATTGCTCAAAATAGAGGTTTGATAAATCAAGAATCGCAAGTTGTAGATAGTAAAGGAGGGATTCATATTTTGCAATCATATATGCTCAATACAGAGCCAGATAATTCATCAAACTTCTGGGCATCGAGAGATAAAGCTTACCTTCGTCATATTTACAAGGATGAAAACGGAATTTGGCAAAATGATATTATACCTGCAATTTCTAGAAACAGAAGTCAAATAGCAATAGATAAGTTCGATAATTTGTACGTAATAGCACCCGATTATAGAATTTATTTTGCTTCGGCTCAGAATAAATGGAAAAAATGGACAGCCTTAGATATAAGTGCAGACAAATCAATGATAAATGAGGGACTTATAGACAGAGAAGCACTTGTAGAAAATCATATTTTAAGCTTTGTATTCTCTCAAATGCAAAACAAAATAATAGTTCCATATTATCTTTTGGAAAATTTACAAAAAGGAAATGGTACAGGTTTAAGAGCCGCATACTATAATGATACCATTTTCTCAAATCTTGCATACCAAAACCTAGACTCTATAAACTACCAATGGACTGGGAAAAGAGCCTTTTCGGGAGTATCTTTAGAAAATTTTAGTACTGAATGGTCTGGTTCACTAGAAACTCAATTTGCCGAAGCATACTCTATTTACATTAACACAAGTGCAAAAATTAAAGTATGGATTAATGATATTTTGGTAATTTCTGGCGAAGGTTCAACCACACAAGAATATGAATATGAATTACCAATATTACCTACTCACCAGTACAAAATTAAAATAGCAGCAGTATTTAAAGAACAGCCTGCGACAATAGAATTGTGGTGGAAATCTGCTTCACAAGAGAAAAGTATTATACCAAAATCGCAACTCCATGCCGACAATGAAATATTACCAACCTATAAAACTGCAAATATAGAACTAAAAAAAGGCTGGAATTTGGTAACAATTCCATTTAATATGCCTTCAAAAAATATTGACGAGTTTTTCCCGAATGCTATCGAAATAAAGACTATGGATACTTATTTCAATAAAATGAATCTGTTATTTTTACAGAGTCTTCAAAAATCGGAATCCGGTGTGGCATATTTAATAAAAAACAATATTGATGAAACGATTCAGATTTCGGGCTCACTTTTAAATCTATCAAATTCAATACAACTGAAAAAGAGGTGGAATTTATTTCCCTACTCATTAGTATCTGCACAGAAAGCTATTGATTTGTTTGCTGAGAATTGGGATAATGTTGAGAAAATAAGAAGTTTTGATAACCAATATATAAAAGGTTCTACAAACAATGCAAATACTTTTACACTAATTCCTACAAAAGCATATTATATATATTGCAATAAGGATTTTATATTTAATTGGTAAAAAAAAATACTATTATAAACTAAAAGTGTATGGAATTCCGGTTCTAATTCGCATAGGAGAAGTGCCACGGAAATTATCTTTAATAAGCCTTTTTATTATGATTTTAATTATCCAGCCATGAGCAACGATAATGCAATCTTCATGTTTATTTATAATTGCATCGAGCAAAGAATTTACCCGTAAATTACTTTCTATATAAGTTTCTAGTTGCTTCCTAGAGTTTAGTCGCCATTGAATTCTACCTATCAGGAGCCAGAAAATTGCAGGTAATTTTAAATTTGTTTGGATAAATGGTTTTATGGGAACTTCTATCAACAATTTACTTACGATGTTGGGTGGTTTGCTAAAAATTAAATGTGTGGTATCTATGGCTCTTTGCATTGAACTGGAAATGATTGTTTTATCAGTATCCATTTTCAAATTTTCTACAATAACATTTGAAGAATTATAAATAGAACATGCTTTTGCAAATCCTTCAGAATTATATACAAAATCCCATTGGAAATCAACCTTGAAGTGTCTAATTAAAGTTATTTCCATAATAGGACAAAAATGAAAAGAACATTCGCGAGGAATTTAATGCTTAATTTCTTTAACATTTACGTTGCCATTTTCTAATACAGCACGCATTTGTTTTACACAATTTAACATTGTATCATAGGCATTTAACCCAATAAAAAATCAGGATTTGTTTCGAATTGCGCAACTGGAAGAACAAAGAAATACTTTTTTTCTTTGAAGTAAGGAGCATGAACCCAAGTAAGATAATTTGAAACATTTTCAATTTTAATCTTACCATTATTTTTTACCAATGTAAGTTGAATCATTTGTCCTCCATCTCTGGGCTGAGTGCGCTGATTTGAAATAAAATTACCTAATGAATAGACTACAAGACTTTGATTTTCATTAGTAATGTCATTTTCAAAATATGAGGGTTGTACTACATGAGGATGAGAACCAATAACTATTTCTACTCCATTTCTCTTGAAAAACCCTGCTACACGTTTCTGACTTAGATTTGGAGCAGTTTCATACTCATTGCCCCAATGCACAAATGCTATAATTTTATCAATATTTAAATTTTTACAATAATCTATGTCCGTTTTTATAGTATTTGTATCAAGCATGTTTATAAATGTACCCGATGGAATAGGTATGCCATTGAGCCCATAAGTATAATTCAATAAAGCAATTGAAAAACCATTTTTTGTAAGAATTAAAGGATTGTTCTTCTTTTTATCTTCAGTATTTATGAAAGTTCCTGTATGTAGTACATTAAGACTATCAAGAGCTTTTACAGTTTTCACAACTCCATTGTAACCTCTATCGGCACTATGATTATTGGCTGTAACAAACACATTTACACCAGCTTTAATCATTGCGGCAGGAAGTTCGGCAGGTGAACTAAATGCAGGATATCCGCTATATGGTTTGCAATTTAGTGTAACCTCGAGATTTGCAACAACAAAATCATGCTTCTTAAATATTGGCGATACATAACTGAAACAGGTATCGTAATTATATTTACCTGTCTTATAATTATAAGCTGCATTTATTTGAGAATCATGGCCCATTACGTCGCCTACGAACAAAAATCGCAATGTATCTGACTGAGCCGAAACTGAATTAACTCCCAATAATAAAACGAAAAAAAACACTACTAATTTGTTCATATTTAAAAATTTGGTCTTAATACAAAATTGAGATTTAAACTTATTTAGTAAAATTCTAACTGATAATGGTAACAGTAATTTTTCTAGATGATGCGTCATTTCTAAATTCACACAAATAAATACCTTGCCACGTTCCTAATTTTAATTTTGAATTTTCAATAGGAATAGTAACTGAATATCCTAAAATAGAGGCTTTTATATGTGCTGACATGTCATCAGAGCCCTCCAAAATATGAGTGAAACCTTTAAAAGCATCAGGAACTATTGCATTAAAAAAAGTTTCAAAGTCAGCCCTTACAGAAGCGTCTGCATTTTCATTAATGGTTAATGCAGCCGAAGTGTGATGTATAAAAACATTACAAATTCCGCTTTGGGGTAATTCTTTTAGCTTTTCTAAAACTTTAGACGTTATTAAATGAAATCCTCTCTTATAAGGTGAAAGAATAATTTCATATTGGGATACCATTTATTTTTTGGTTATAATAAATTCTACCCTTCTGTTTTTTGCTTGTCCTTCAGGCGTATCATTACTAGCTATAGGTTGAGTATCGCCATAGCCTTTATATTTAATACGAGTAGCAACAATTCCTTTGGTCACTACATAATCTACTACCGCTTTGGCTCGTTGCTCCGAAATTTCTAAATTATGTGTTCCAATATTATTAGTGTGTCCATTTACCTGAATTTCAAGCGTTGGATGACTTTTCATAATAGCAACCAATTTGTCAAGCTCTGTAAATGATTCGGGAAGAAGTTCTGATTTTCCCTGAGCGAATAAAATATTTTGAAGTTTAACAACTTCACCTACTTGGAAACTAGTGTTATCTAATGATTTGGGTGTACTACCAACCGCAGGATTTGAAGTAGCTGTCTGTAATGCTTTCTTTGCATCGGTATCAAGTTTTACAGCCATATCACCTTTCTGAAAACTTCCTGTTTCCATTAGTTTTATAATGTCATCTTTTGTAATAATAATGCTTTTGGTTGGAGCAGCAGTTGTAGAAGTTCCTGTTGAAGTAGTAGAAGTAGTATTTTCAGTAGGAACGGCACTTGCAACTTTAGGTGGAGCTACAGAGCCATACTTTTTGCGAGCATCTTCTTCCATTTTATCTTTAACTTCTTTTAGATTTACATCTCTACCTAATTCAACTTCCATTTTATCCTCAATACTTGACATAAATGGCTTATCTACATAAACTAATAAATCATTAGGTCTTTCTTCATCGCGCATGAAGAGATACATTTTATCATTGCTATTGTATGAAATTTTGTATTGCGCAGTAGTAGCAGGAGCGCATCCTCGAGGTGTTTTTGAGCAACCAACAGTATCAACAGCACCTGATGCTAATACTATGTGAGCAAACAATAATTTGTATGGTTCGAAATTTGCAAAAAACTCATCACCTTTTACATCAAAACAGCTATTATATAATTCTACACTTCCATCAAGCCTGTAGTCATTAACTTTATCCCAAGTGTAAAGTTTGTAAATAGAAAGGTATAATATTTTTTTGGAACGGTAGCTTATAGCTATACTATTAGCTCTTTCGTCTACCAGTATCTCTTGAATTTTACTTTCTTCAATAGCAATTCCTCTAATTCTCTTAAGAAATCTATATCCCGGTATATCTTGCGAATAAGTTACTAATGAAGAACATAATAGTACAAAGATAAGAAGTAATGTATGTTTAGCAGATCTTATTTTCATTGCTTTTGAGTTGATTAAATTTTCTAATAAAATTTTTAACTATTTAGAAATGTGTTACACATTTTCAAAAACTACAAATTTATTTCAGTATTAGGTAAGAGATTATAGATTTTCTCTATTTCTTTATTTGGTAACGGGTTACCTTCTAACCAAAGTATTTTCAAATTTTTTAATTCACCAAGTTCTACTGGAAGAGTTTTTATGTTGTTTCCTCCAATATAAAGCTCTTCCAAGTTTTTTAATTTATTTATTTCTTTTGGAATTTCTGAAATGTTATTCATATCAAGATTCAAAACCTTTAAATTTTCCATCTCAAGAATACAAGCAGGGAAAGCATTTAGATTATTAACTTCTAATCCTAACTCTCTAAGATTTGCCAGAGCAGAAAATTCGATAGGTAGTTCTTGCAAATAATTTGACATGCAATATATCTTTTTAAGATTTGAAAGTTTACCAATTTCAGAAGGCAAAACAGTTAAATTATTATTTGAAAGATTAAGTATTTGCAATTTGCTAAGTTTTCCAATTTCTTTTGGTAATTCTTTTAGGAGGTTTTTATCAAGTTTTAGATAAACTAACTTTTGTAAATCTGTAATTGGTAAAGGAAACGTTTTGAAAGAATTATTTGACAGATAGAGATATTTTAAATTACTCAGTTTTGAAAATTCTGTTGGAAGTTCAGACAACAAATTATCATCAAGTAAAAGAAATTCTAAAGATTGCAAGTTCTGAATTGAAGCTGAGATGCTATGTATTTGATTTAAATATAATTCAACATGTTTTAGATTAGGGGTATTGCAAAGTGCTTCAGGAAATCTGTCGAACTTATTTTTCTGCAAATAAATTGTGGTTAATCTACTTAGTTTAGCTATTGAAGTGGGCAAAGAGATAAGTTTATTTTCACTCAGATTAATTTCTGTAATAGCTTGTTCTTGAAAAACTTGCTCTGGCAAGTTTGCAATTTTATTATCATTAAGAGCTATAATTGAAAGATTGGCTATATTACCTAAAGTAACAGGAATAGAAGTTATTGCATTATTAGATGCAATAAGTATTTCTAAAGACGTTAAATCTCCTATTTCGGGAGGTAGACTCGTAAACTCATTATCTGCAATATTTAATTCTCTCAAAGCTTTCATCTTTTTTATAGACTCAGGCAATGATTTAATATAATTATGACCAAGTTCTAACTCAACTAAATTTTGCAGATTACCAATATCAGTAGGCAAATCGAATATATTATTACCAAAAACCTCTAAAGATTTTAATGTTTTTATAAGGCATAATTCATTGGGCAATATTTCTATCTGATTTCTTTCTAAATTAAGACTGATAAGATTACTCAATTCTCCAATATTAACAGGTAAAAAAATTAACTCATTTAAACTCAGATTCAGAAACTTTAATGATTTAAATGTTAATATTTCTTTAGGAAAGACAGAAAAGGAATTATTGGCTAATGAAAGATTATTAACATTTTGATATTGAAGATAACAAACAGGCAAAACTTCCATTCGTTGATGCTCAAGATTCAATAAAAGAACTTCTTCTTTTTTCTCTGTTATTTCATTGCAATTAGTAAAAACTTTAGAATTTAAAGGTGTATCTACCTGAGCAAAACAGACATACGCTGAAATAAAAAACAAAAATACGGTTATCTTAATCATAAGCATTGCTATAATTTTTATCGTCTAAAAATAAATAAAATAAATTAACAATAATAATATTAATTGAAAACAATTTTGTTTCCTGTTAATTTTCATATTTCTAAAACACCAATACCCTGCCTAAGTATCACTAAATCAGCTCCTGAGCAATCAACAACAGTTGATGGATTATTATTACCATAACCACCATCAATTACGATGTCTACATCTTTTTTATATTTCTCATATATAAGTTCCGGATCGGTCATATAATCTAATATCTCATCATCATCGTGAATAGAGGTAGAAACAATAGGATTGCCTAACTCCTTAACTATCTCTCTTATAATATTATTATCTGGAATTCTTATACCTACAGTTTTCTTTTTGCTCTTAAAAATTTTCGGTACGTTATTATTAGCATCTAGGATAAAAGTAAATGGACCGGGTAAATGCTTCTTCATGAGTTTATACACACTTGTATCTACTTGTTTTGTAAAATCTGATAGATGACTTAGATCATAACAAATAAATGAAAAATTGGCTTTATCTACATTTATTCCTTTCAGATGAGCTACTTTTTCAACAGCTCGGTGATTAAAAATATCACATCCTATTCCGTAAACAGTATCGGTAGGATATACTATAACGCCACCTGATTGAAGCGAATTAACGATTTTGCGAATTTGTTTTTCGTTAGGATTTTCGTTATATAATTTTAAAAATTCAGCCATGGTTGTAATATTTTTTCAAAAGAATGAAAGCAACATGTGTAAGATTAAAAAAAATCTACATATTGTTCTTATCGGAAATGATTTGATAAATAAAAGAAAGGTTTGGTCTTGAATTTAGTTCATAAAAAAAGGGTAAGCTACTTATATCGCACCGCTCAACCACCTACCCTTGCTTCCTTCCGGATCTGAGGGGGTTCAGCAGGAGCTGGTCGTATAAGACTTACCCGCTGCAAAATTAATAACTTAATTATAATTTACAAGTGTTTTCTTAAATAATTATTGAAACTAATTTCAATAATTACTATTCTGCTTAATTTGAATACTTTACAATTCAAAAAAATTACTTTTTCCAAAATACCGGAGTAAAAATTATAAGGAGAGAATAGATTTCAAGTCTTCCTAACAGCATATTGATCGACAATATGTATTTTGCAATATCTGGTAAATGACCAAAATTGCTAACCGGACCAACGGTACCTATACCTGGCCCAATACCAGCCATACAAGTTGCAACCGCACTTATAGATGTATGTCCGTCTATACCTAAAATAAGCAAAATTGAACTGCTTAGTAGACAAATGAACAAGTAAACAACAATAAATGTAAGAATAGAACGGTTAATATTTTCCTTTATCAAATTTCCATTTAACCTGATTGGTATTACAGCATTTCTAGACATGAGGCTTTTTAATCTTCTTTTTACATTCTTAAGCAATAATAAGTGTCTTGCCATCTTAATACCGCCTGATGTAGAACCAGTGCAACCTCCTAAAAACATACTGAATAATATTAAAACCCAAGCAAATTGGGGCCAAAGTAAATAATCTGTTGTCGCAAATCCGGTGCATGTAATAATAGATACTATCTGAAAAAATGCATCTCTAAAAGATTCTTCAAAAGGCTTGTGCATTTGAAAATAAATGCCTCCAGTAAGTACTAAACCTATTATAACGGTCATTATAAAATAAAATCTTATCTCTTCATTTTTATATAATTTATTGAAACTCATTTTGAATAGATAATAATAAACCACAAAATTCAATCCGGCCAAGAACATAAATATCATAATAACATACTGAATATAAGGAGAATATTCTGCAATACTTGTGTTTTTGGGTGAAAATCCGCCTGTTGCAACAGTTCCAAATGAATGACATATACTATGAAAAAAATCCATGCCTCCTAGTAATAAAAAAAAGGTTTCTAGAAAAGTAAGCGCTAGATAAATTATTAATAGTCTTAAACCAACAGACTTAACCTTGGGTTGAATTCGCTCTTGCAAAGATGATTCTAATGTAAATAATTGATAACCACCTAATTTGAAAGATGGCATAATTACAATTACCAAAACAATAATACCAATACCCCCAATCCAATGTGTAAGACTTCTCCAAAAAAGTAGAGCTTTGGGTAAGGCTTCTATATCAGATAATATTGAGGCTCCTGTAGTTGTAAAACCTGATACAGTTTCAAAAAAAGCATCTACAAACCGTGGTATTGCTCCTGAATGAAAATAGGGTATACAACCAAAAAAAGAAATAATTAACCAAGAAAAACTACTGCAATTATTGCATCTCTTTTATGTATAGCTTTCTCTTTAGACAAATGCCTTGTAAATAAATGAATGAAAATACTTATAGAAAAGGTTATGATTGCATTAGTTATAAAATAATATATTGGCTCTGAATAAATTAATGCAACAAAAACACACAGTAACATTGCTGCTGCAATAATTAATAATATATTTTTTACAATCTTTAAAACAAAATAAATGTTAACCATGATAATGGTATTATAGTCTTTTTATAAAATTTTAGTCTGGCAAATATCTTACAAAATGGGGAAAAAACATTTTTATACTTAAAATGTTTTTACAAAAAAATATAATTATCATAAACAAATACAATTCATAAATAAAAAATGAATTAGAGTATATATATAAATAATTATGAATAAAATACATACGAAAATTATATATATTATTAAGCGAGAAATAAAATAATGAAATATTTGCCTAATCTATCTTGTATAATTTAATGATAAGAAATACATTTGTTAAAAAATTAAAGATATCATGCTAGATATAGATGTTTCTGTTGTAGTTCCACTTTTTAATGAAGATGAATCGCTTCCTGAACTTACCAGGTGGATAGATAAAGTTGCTAAAGATAATAATCTGGTTTATGAAATAATCTTGATTAATGACGGCAGCACCGATAATTCTTGGACGGTAATAAAACAATTATGTTCGGAGAACAAAAACATAAAAGCAGTAAAATTCAGAAGAAATCACGGTAAAGCAGCTGCCTTACAATGTGGTTTTCAACAAGCTCAGGGTAAGGTAGTTATTACTATGGATGCCGATTTACAAGACAGTCCTGATGAAATTCCTGAATTATGCAAAATGATTTTGGAGCAAGATTGGGACATGATTTCCGGCTGGAAAAAAAGAAGAAACGACCCAATTGGTAAAACCATTCCTAGCAAGGTTTTCAATGGTTTGGCCAAGATGATGACCGGCATAGAACTACACGACTTTAACTGCGGACTTAAAGCATACAGAAAAGATGTTGTTAAAAACATTGAGCTTTTTGGTGAAATGCACCGCTATATACCTGCTCTTGCTAAAGCTGCCGGATTTCCTAAAATTGGCGAAAAGGTAGTTCACCATAGAGAACGCAAGTATGGCAAAAGCAAGTACGGATTGGGCAGAATGAAAGGAATGCTTGATTTGATAACCATTGTCTTTGTTTCAAAATTCGGACGAAAACCAATGCACCTTTTTGGTTCATTAGGCGTGTTTTGTTTTTTGGTAGGGTTTATAATTCTTACCTACTTAACGTATTGTAAAATATTTATGTCGGTCTATAATATGACCCAAAGACCAATATTTTTCCTTGGTATAATCTGTTTACTGGTTGGTACTCAATTATTTCTCACCGGATTTTTGGCAGAGTTAACAACAAGAGCTTCGTCTGATAAAAAATATTATAATATAGATGAAACAATAAATACAAATTAATTTAAATTTAAAAAAACATAAAAGTAAGGGGTTGACTTAATACAAGTTGGCAAAAATGAAACACTATTTTTCAAATAGTCACACCCCGACTTCCAGATTCTAGGAACTAAATGAATTCAATTTATCATTTAGTTCTTTTTTATTTTAAAATAAATAGCAAACATAATAATGAACATACTATCAATAGGACCGGCATACCCATTACGCGGAGGAATAGCAGATTTTAATGAAACGCTAGCTCTATCACTGCAAGATCAAGGACACAATGTTCATTTATACTCCTATTACTTACAATACCCTAAGTTGCTTTTTCCGGGAAAAACACAATTTAGAGAAGGTACTAAACCTCCAAAACTTACTATAAATAACACAATTAGCTCTTTGAACCCAATAAGTTGGTACAAAACAGCAAAAAAAATTATAACTGAAAAACCTGATTTTGTAATAATTCATTTTTGGATGCCTTTCTTTGCACCAGCACTAGGAACAATTGCAAAAAAAATTAAGCAGAAGAATATTCCTGTTATTTTGCTTTGTCACAATGTTGTGCCTCATGAATCAAGTAAATTTGATTTTCTGCTAACCAAATATATTACAAAGCATTGCAGTGGATTTCTTACTTTAGCAAAATCTGTGTTAGAAGATTTGAAATATTTTACTCCAAGCCAAAACAAACAATTTACCCCCCACCCTATTTACGATATTTTCGGGGAAAAAACATCAAAATCAGATGCTCGTAAAATACTGGGTATAGATTTAAACAAAAAGTATATTCTATTCTTTGGGATGGTAAGAAAATATAAAGGACTTGACTTACTATTGGAGGCTATGGCAGAAAGTAATCTTAAGCAAATTGATGTAAATCTGATTGTAGCTGGTGAATTTTATGACGACCCCGATACCTATCTACAACTAATAAAAAAATACAACTTAGAAAGTAGAGTAATAATTCACAATAAATTCATAAATACAGACTTTGTAAAATACTATTTTTCGGCTGTAGATTTGGTTACGCAAACCTACCACACAGCCACTCAGAGTGGAATTTCTCAAATTGCGTATAGCTTTGACAAGCCTATGCTGGTAACCAATGTTGGCGGACTGTCGGAGATTGTGCCTAATGAGAAAGTAGGTTATGTGGTTGAAAAAGATCCCAAACAGATAGCCAATGCCATACATGACTTTTATATTAACAATAAAGAAGAATTTTTTACAATGAATGTTTCAATAGAAAAGAAAAAATTTCAATGGGAAGCGTTTATAATAAAATTGCTTGAAGTTGTAAGAAATACAGATAAAAAACAGACTTTATAACCTGTTTAAATATTATCAAATACAAAATTTAATTTTTAAAAAATACATAATGAAAAAAAGAGTTATCCTTTACTTATTGGCAATTTTACCGTTTTTTAGTTTCGCACAAGATGATACGAAAAAAGATTCCGCAGCAGTAGCCGACAGTTTGAAAAAATGGAAATTCATGGGATCATTTAGTCTTACAACCAATCAAGCATCATACACCAATTGGGCTTCGGGTGGAGAAACCGCTATTTCAGCAGGATCACTGTTTTTGTACAATATAAGTTACATAAATAAAAAATCTCAATGGGAAAATGTTTTTAAACTAGGATACGGTATTGTGTGGCAAAAAACAAATGGCAGGAAAAAAAGCGACGATATCATAGACATCAGTTCAAAATTTGGTTACAAGAGCTATAAAAATTGGTATTACAGTATAATAGCCGGTTTCAATACCCAATTTGATAAAGGTTTTATGAGCGATACAATTTTCAGCTCTGAGTTTATGTCTCCCGGATATTTATCGTTCTCTATAGGTATGGATTACAAGCCAAATCCGAGCTTTTCTCTCCTAATAGCTCCGTTGGCAGGCAAATTTACTTTTGTACAAAATGAAACACTGGCAAATGCAGGAGCTTATGGCGTTAAACCTGCTGTTTATTCGGAAGTAACAGGTAAACTAATAACACCGGGTGAAACGTCAAAATCGGAATTTGGGGGTGCTATAAAAATTAATTACAAAAAAGAGATACTTAAAAACATGACTCTTATCACCAAACTCGATTTGTTTTCAAATTATTTAAAGTCGCCCGAAAAAATAGATATTATGTGGGACTTAGACATAAACATGAAAGTAAACAAATATATAACCGCCTCTATTTCAACAAAACTTTTGTATGACTATGACATTAAGATTGGAAAAGACGAAAATAAAAATGAAATAATTGAAACAAATGAAATAAAAGATAGAGTTCAATTTAAAGAGGTAATTGCAGTAGGATTTACATATAAATTCTAGACCTCATCAAAACGTAAATTATTTGAAGTATACTTTTATACATAAAGCCCATGAACATTAAATGAAGATATTCATGGGCTTTATAATTTTTATTATATTAAAGAAGAATACATATATAAAATAAACAAAGCAAATTTAAAATCAAAGACTTATTTTATATCAAAGTCAATAATTGAGACTTTGTCATAAAAGGGGGTACTAAATAAACTTGTCACAACAGCTTCAAATAGAGAAGGTTCTCCAACACTAGTAATCCAAACTGAAGTGGAATTTATTGGTTCTAAAATCGTGGGATTGAAAATTAAATTATTTTGTAAAAACAACGCTACAGTTTTATTGGTATTTTTTGTGGTGTACTCATAAAATAGCTTTTGGCCAAGTTTTGTATGAGTTATTTCCATGACCAATCTTTCATCTTCAAAACCTATAGAAATAGCGTTTATATGATCTCCAGAAAAAACTGAAACCTCTCGTTTATCAACAATATTAAGATTAAACATATTAGTATTTTTAGACCAATAAAACCATTCATCTTGTAAAGCAAGAGAAGCAATTTCAGGTATTTTCTTTACTTCTTTCAAAATGTTAGTATCAATCTCACTTACCTCAAGAATTTCACCTCTAGAATAACCCAATAAGCTATCATTATATTTAGTATGAGGGATTGTTACAATCGGATAGATTTCATATTTCAATCCTGACTTTCGCAATTTAGCAATATGTGTAGAATCAAAATTTGGTATACAACGAAAGAAAATAGTATCATTTTGCAGCTTAATTTTGGTTTTCGGCAGATTCAATTGAGCAAAATATTCTACAACTTCATGAGGATCAACTTCTTTACAATGAATTGTTAAAAAAAGATCTGCTTTTCCAAGATTAGTCTGAGAACAAGCAATTAAAGAGATTGAAAATAAAAGCATTACATATTTTATCATAAACTATATTTTAAATAAAATTACTCTTTTTTTAACAGTTATTAAATACCAATTCATTCAATACAATGAAAAGCTAAACAAAACTAGTATTTTTTTTATAAAAGGTTATATCCATTAAAGACACATTTAATTTTAATTATAGAATTTCAGATATAAAATCACTAATACAATAATAATTTCAACTCAATACTATTAAGACAAAAACAATGAGTAATTTTACTTAACAATTCCTATGAATAATTACAGATATTATTTATATTTACAGAAAAATCTAACAAAATATTTATTTGATAAAATATAGATATAGCCACTTAATTACTATACTTTAAACCATATGAACAATAACTTCTTAAAGAAAACATTTAACTTTTTAAGTACTGATTATATTCTTGAAAAATATAAAAATGAAGACTTTATTACCATATTAAGATTAAAATTTCTATATAAATTATTACTGTCTTTTACAATAGTCACGCTACTTGTAATTATTTTAAATAGTCTACTCTTATCCGAAAATTTCATAAAAGAAGGTTTATATAACTTAATAGTAGTAATAGAATATGCTCTATTACTAATTTATATTTTTCTGATTTGGTTGGTAAGAATAGGCCATCACCGTATTGTATCACATTTTCTTCTCATTACAATTTTTTCTAGTATTTGGGGAATAATGTATTTTGATAATACAGGACTCCTTACTAAAATTGACACCGTTGTTTATATACTAGTTATTATTTCAACAACGCCATTATTGGTATCAAACAAAAGATTTTGCATTACAATTTATACTCTGGTTAACTTAATACTTTTATTTCTTTTTACTTTTTCTCTAATAAAAACGGAACATCTACACACCATAGATTTATATGATTTTTTAATAGATAGTAGTATTGCAATGATATTTACAGGAATTGTTGCATATAGTAATATTAAAATTAACAAAACAGCACTAAATAGAGCAACTCAAGACATAAATGCTAGAAATGAAGCAGAACTTTCACTACTGAAAAGCGAAAAAAAATTCAGAGAAATGAGTGAACTTCTCCCTCAAACAATGGTCGAAACCGATATGACTGGCAAATACACCTATATAAATAAACATGGTTTTGAACTATTGGGCTATGATGAAGCTGACTTTCAAAAAGGTATTTTTATTTTAGATACAATTGCAGAAGTAGATCATAAAAAGGCAAAGCAAAATTTTTCTGGTATTTTGACAGGAGATAATAAAACAGGAAATATATATCTGGGAGTTAAGAAAAATGGCTCACTTTGTCCTATACAAGTTTTCTCGTCTCCAATAACAGAAAACGATAAAATATTGGGCGTAAGAGCAGTTATTGTTGACATATCTGAACGAGTAGCAGCAGAAAAAGAAATTAAAGAAAGCAAAGATAGAATACAATCATTGTCTGAAAATATACCCGGTGTGATATATCGAAGTTTATATGACAAAAACTATACAACACTCTATGTAAACTCAGAAATTGAAACTATAACCGGATATCCGGCATCAGACTTTATATACAATGAAAAACGAAGCTATAGCTCTCTGATATACTTTGAAGATATATCTCGTACAGAATGTATTGTAAAACAAGCGATAGAGGCAAATAAAGCTTGGGAAATGGAATACCGTATAAAACATAAAGACGGTTCTATAAAATGGGTTTATGAGAAAGGTAGATCTATAAAAAATGACGAAATAAATTATGAATATATTGATGGATTTATTTTAGATATTACAAAAAAGAAAGAAGCAGAAATAATTTTACAGAAAAACAAAGACTTCATTTCTAGAACATTTGAAAATTCACAGCTACCTATTGTAATAATTCATGGTGATACTCAAACAATAATAGATTGCAACACTGCTGCCGTAAAACAATACCAACACGATTCTAAAAAAGAAACACTCAAACAGAACATTCAAAATCTTTCTGCTCCAGTTCAGTATGACGGTACACCATCAAAAGAAAAAGCTACTTTTTATATTAAAGAAGCAATTGAAAAAGGCTCGGTAGTATTTGAATGGCTTCATCAAAATCCTAACGGCAGATTATGGGATGCTGAAGTTCATCTGCAAAGCTTTACTTTGAATAATGATAAATATTTGCAATACTCTCTAGTAGACATCACTCAACGAAAAAATGCAGAAAAGGCACTGAAAAAAGAAAATCTTTTCGTTGAAAAATTACTTGACAGTTTACCAGTACTATTTTATCTGTATGACAGAGAGTTAAAACTTAAAAAATGGAATAAAAAACATGTAGATCTTCTCGGATACAGTGACGAAGAACTGCTTAATATTCCAATTCAAACATGGTACAGAACAGAAGAGGAAATTAGTTTTGTGAAAAACACAATTAACTATGTAATTGAACATGATTCCTTCCAAAACATTGAAGCTAATTTACATAGAAAAGATAATGTACCAGTTCCTTTTCTCTTGACAGGAGTAAGACTTGATACCGACGAGGGGCCAATGCTTATGGGTGTTGGTTTAGATATTACCGACAGAAAAGCAATAGAAGAACAACTCAAACAAAGCGAAGAACAATTTAAGGCTATGATTGAATTGCTTCCATACTCGGTTATGGTTACAGACATGGACGGTAAGCACTTGATTATAAACGATGCCTATAGCAAAGAACTAGGTTGCTCAAAAGAAGATGCTATTGGAAAAACTGCTCAAGATTTTGGATACTTCGTTGATAGCAATACACTTGAATTTGTTGGCAAAAAACTTACAGAAACTGGGTTTGTAGAAAACATTGAATCCGCTGTAAATAAGCCTAATGGAAGAACTGAATATGTATTATTCTCATGCAAAATTATTAATATAAACCAAACTCCACTCATTTTAAGTTCATCTATAAATATTACCGAAAGGAAAAAAATTGAAAATGAACTAGAAAATTACAGATTTAACCTTGAACACCTAGTAAAAGTGCGAACTGAAGAGTTGGCTGCCACAAACGAAGAGTTAGTTGCCACCAATGAAGAGTACCAAACTATGAATGAGGAACTTTTTGAAAAAAGCGAAATTACAAAATCTCAAAATTCAGAGCTTAAAAATATGCTTGGTGAACTAAAAGAAACTCAATCGCAACTATATCAAGCAGAAAAAATGGCTTCTCTCGGTATTCTTACCGCAGGCGTTGCGCATGAAATAAACAATCCGCTCAATTACATAATGGGTGGATATTATGGGTTGGAAAACTTCTTTACTCAGCCAGATTTGGAAAAACATCCTCACCTTAAAACCCTGCTTCACAGTATAAAAACCGGAGTAGAAAGGGCAGCAGAGATTGTAAACGGACTCAACCAGTTTAGTAGAAGCAATGAAGCGTTCAGCGAACAATGCAACATTCAAGAAATTATTGATAACTGTTTATCTATGGTCAACAATAAAATTAAAAATAGAATAACAATATCGAAAAACTATTTGCCCCAGTCGCCAATATTAAATGGAAATGTGGGGAAAATGCATCAAGTCTTTCTGAACATAATTACAAACGCCTGTCAAGCAATAGAAAAGGAGGGTTCTATTGCAATAAAAATACAAACATCAGCAAAAACAGCTGTTATTACCATTTCAGACACTGGTTGTGGCATACCTAAAGAAAACCTTAACAAGGTAACCGACCCGTTCTTTACAACGAAAGATCCTGGCGAAGGAACTGGACTTGGTTTGTCTATAACTTATACCATAATTAGAGAACATAAAGGCACTTTTGCAATTGAATCGGAAGTAGATAGAGGCACTTCAATTATTATTGCATTACCAATTCAAACTCCCTAAGAGCATGTGTTAAAACCCATAAAATAAGCGAATTAAAACGTACTGAAACTATAGAAATTAGAAATGTGAAAAACTAGAAATTCTAAACATTTAAATATTAGTAAAAATGAAGCGTTTGATCATTAGAAAAATATGTTATTTACTTTCAATCACAATCATAATTATGTTTGCAGCTTGTAAAGAAAAAAAAGAAGAAACACCGGCAGTTAAACCTTTTGAAATAAGCAAATACCTTGGCTTGTGGTATGAAATAGCTCGTTTAGATTTTAAATATGAGCGAGGACTCAACAATACCACAGCACAATACAATTTGAATGAAAATGGTACGGTGAAAGTTCTGAACAAAGGGTTTGCTTACGAAAAAAATGAATGGAAAACAGCCGAAGGTAAAGCAAAATTTGTAAAAGACACTAACGAAGGTCGTTTGAAAGTATCTTTCTTTGGTCCATTTTATTCTGCATACACCGTAGTAGCAATTGATAAGGAATATAAATATGCACTTGTTGCTGGTGAAAGTTTATCATATTTGTGGATTCTTTCTAGAAGCACTACGATACCTGATACTATAAAAAATCAGTTTCTACAAACTGCGAAAAATCTGGGTTATAATACAAATGATTTAATTTGGGTTGAGCATTATAAATTTGAAAATTAAGATAGTTTACTTTCAAATTTTATCAGTAACTTAATGCTCTTCAATCAAATACAATTTATTGTCTTCTAATTGATAATACATTGGAACTATATTTATTTTAGAATATCTTAATCGTAATCTTTTTGTTTCGCTCATAAGGAAATCTATTTCGCTGCCTATTTCAAACATTGGTGAAAAATGAATAAAGTGGTCTTCTGCCCAATCTCTCTGCCAACCAGCTTCTTCAACTAATCCTGATATGAATGCTTCTTTTTTGGAAAACAAATCTACCATGCCACAATTACTGTGACCAATAAGTACAATGTATTTGACTTTTCCAATTGCAATGGCATAGGAAACCTTAAATTCACTATATCTAAGATTTCCACCTCCGGTACGAATTATATAGGCAAAATTATCTGGTATATTCAGATTTTTCCTATTATCCATACACATACCTATAAGTAATTGTGCATTATCATAGGTTTCAAATGGGGTATTTAAATCATGATATTCTAAAAGTTGGGCAACGGGAGTTTGAATATATTTTTCGGGTATATCATTGGTTTTTAAAATTGGGATAAGTCTATCCATTCTTTATATTTTTATTTATGAATCAAAATTTTTATTTGCAACTGACTAATAAATAGCTAATTACATTACGCTCAATTTTATTTTGTATGCAAAACAATTAAGGTTATCTCTGGTCTTATTCCTACTCTCCCCGGGTAACCCACAAAACCCAAACCTCTGTTTACATACAACATTTTCTCAGCTTCATTGTAGATTCCTGCCCATTTCGGATATTTCATCGAAACCGGACTCCATTTGAACCAAGGCAAATCGATACCAAACTGCATACCGTGTGTATGGCCCGAAAGGGTGAGTTGAACATTTTTAGTATGCTTCTTAACCTGCTCGTCCCAGTGACTTGGGTCGTGCGATAGTAAAACTTTAAAATCGGTAGCTTCGGTTTGAATTAGTGCTTTATCCAAATCGCCATGATCAGGAAAAGGGAGGTAAACCCCAATTTTCTACCCCTCATATATATATATAAGCATTTCCTCTAGAAATTTTCATGGCACTATTCATTAGTAAATTAAAGCCCATTTGTTTGTGAACATCAATCAATAAAGAATGATTTTCTTTCTTAAATGATTCAGAAATATCGCCATAAGTTGCATAATCATGATTGCCCAAAACTGAGTATATTCCGTCTGTAGCCTTCATGTTTCTAAAAATTGGAATAAAGGGTAAAGCTTCTGTTGCTCTTACATTTACAAGATCTCCGGTAAAAAGTATTACATCCGGATTAAGTTCATTAATTTTTTCTACTGCCTTTTCTATTGCCTTTTTATAGTCAATACTTCCCGGTGTGTATGTCTGAAATCTGAACAATTTTAAAACCTTCAAATTCTTTGGGCAAATCATTAAAATACAAATGTTGTTCATGTACTTTGAACCAATATTTACCAAATGTTCCACCCCAAAGCACTAAAACCGCAAAAAGCAGACCTATGTAAGCTATAGATTTATAGATGATTATAGGAGCTGCTACCATTGGAAACATAGGTCGATGTTGTCCTATCCACAAAATAAATGAACTTATAAGTCTTATAAAATCGAGCGAGAGCATGAATATTGACATTATTGCAACAGGTATTACAATAAGAAAATTGACCAATAAAATTACATTCACCAGAATATTTTGCTCACCTATTCCTTTCATAAAAAACACAACCATCCCTATCATTCCAGACAAAAATACAAGGAGAATTATGAGCCAAAGGAAATTATAACGTGCTATGGAATTTGAAGGAATTACCGATTTAAAACCAAAATAAAAGTGTGAAAAGATAACCAGTATTGCTGCAAAAAATAGAATAACTCTTATATACATAGAAAACATATTTTATATTAAACGCAAAAATAACAGATATACTTACAAAAAAATATTTTTATTCGGCAAACGATGGATGATTTTGGGGTAAAAAGAAAAAATACCTGCGACATAAAATTAGCTAATTTCAGACCATAAGAGTTGCTTCTTTTTTAAGCCATCTATATGCCTTTTCAATAACTGATTTTCCTCTTTTGCTAATTCCGAATCGTTTTCAATAATATGACTTGCCACATTTCTTGCCAATTCTAAAATAACGGCATCTTTAGCCAAATTAGCCATTTTAAGGGTAAATGGCATTCCACTTTGCTTTGTACCGTCCATATCGCCGGGACCGCGCAGTTTTAAATCGACTTCGGCAATTTCAAATCCATCTGTTGTTCTCACCATTGTTTCAAGGCGCACCCTTCCCTCTTCCGATAATTTATATGAACTCATCAGAATACAGAACGACTGCTCGGCACCTCTCCCAACCCTTCCCCTTAGTTGGTGCAACTGCGAGAGTCCGAACCG
Source organism: Bacteroidales bacterium (assembly GCA_016714605.1). Lineage (GTDB taxonomy): Bacteria > Bacteroidota > Bacteroidia > Bacteroidales > UBA1715 > JADKDL01. The sequence goes on from JADKDL010000050.1 coordinate 26,876, forward strand.
TTCTGCGCTTTCAATAACCATAACCGAAGCATTGGGCACATTTACTCCCACTTCTATAACGGTAGTTGCAACCATAATTTGAGCTTTGCCCTCAACAAACATTTTCATGGAAAACTCTTTATCTTCGGCTTTCATTTTACCATGCACCACACTTATCTGATATTCGGGTATAGGGAAAGCTCTTGATATGGCTTCATAACCATCTTCAAGATCTTTATAGTCCATTTTCTCCGATTCAGATATAAGCGGATAGACAATATATATCTGCCTGCCAAGCTTTATTTGTTCACGCAAAAATCCAAATAAAAGTGAACGTTTAGAGTCATAATAATGAATTGTTTTTATAGGTTTTCTGCCTGGTGGCAATTCATCAATTGCAGACACATCGAGGTCGCCATAAAGTGTCATAGCCAATGTGCGTGGAATTGGTGTTGCAGTCATAACCAAAACATGAGGTGGATGAATATTTTTCTTCCAAAGTTTGGCTCTTTGCGACACACCAAACCTATGCTGTTCATCTATAACACACAAGCCCAGATTCTTAAAAATAACCTCATCTTCTATAAGTGCGTGTGTGCCAATAAGCAAATGTATTTCACCGGAAGATAATTGCTGATGAAGTATATTTCGTTTACTTTTCTTTGTAGATCCGGTAAGTACTTGCATATTAAGCCCCAGACCTTCTGTAAATTCTAAAAGTGTATTGAAGTGTTGCTTTGCAAGTATTTCGGTAGGTGCCATCAAACATGTCTGATAACCATTGTCTATAGCCATAAGCATTGCCATAAATGCTACTAGAGTTTTTCCACTCCCAACATCGCCCTGTATTAAGCGATTCATTTGCTGTTTGCTCAATACATCTTTTCTTATTTCACCTACAACTCTAATTTGAACATTTGTTAATGTAAATGGCAAAAAGGTTTTATAAAATTCTTTCAACAAAACATCATTTTTCTTAAATTCTAGTCCTGATACCTTTCGTTTAATAGCAATTTTTTGATAAATAAGTTGCAACTGGATATAAAATAATTCTTCAAATTTAATTCGAAACTGAGCTTGTTTAAGTTTCTCAAAATCTGACGGGAAATGAATATGTAAATACGTTTCTTTGAGCGTAAGCAGTTTTAATTTTTGTATTATAAAAGCTGGAAGTGATTCGGAAATTGTAGTTTGAGTACACTTTTCAACTATAAAACGCTGCAGACTCAAAATAGATTTAGAAAGTATATTTGCTTTCTTCATCTTTTCTGTGGTATTGTACATAGCCTGAATATAATTTCCTTTTTGAACCTTGAACCTTTCAAAAGGCTCAAAATCAGGATGTACGATATTTACTTGCCCGCCAAACTCTGATGGTTTGCCGTATACTACATAGTCAATATCTGTTTTTATAGAATCTTTAACCCACTTAAGCCCTTTGAACCAAACCAATTCAACAGCTCCGGTTTCATCGGCAAATATGGCTGTAAAACGTTGGGCTTTTTGTGTTCCTACAGTTTGAGCACTTACAAATCTGCCTTTAATTTGAATATAGGGGAAGCGACCCGTTTATCTGATTCACTTTGTAAAAAACAGATCGGTCTAAATATCTGTAAGGATAATAGTTTAATAAATCTCTAACAGTATATATTTCCAATTCTTTATTCAACACCTCAGCCCTTTTGGGACCAACGCCTTGCAAAAATTGAATTTCTGTATCGAGAAAATTACTCACCAGTTAAAGTATGATTATTAAATATTTAAGATCAAAAATAAACATAATTAATGAAACGTGTAAAGATAATTAATTGCGAAATTCCAAAACATTGTAACTCCTATTGCCAAAAGTTTTGCTACATAAAAATTTAATTTGAATTTAATTTCAAACAAGTATAAAAATAATGTATTTATGCCAAACCCGATGATAGATACAACAAGAAATATTACAAATTGCAATGCAACTTCAGGGTCGTTACTATGAAATGTCCAGATTCTATTCAAAACATAATTGCAAGTAGCAGCTACAAAAAAGCCTACCCCATTGGCAATATATTTATGAACTTTCAACTTCTCTTTAAACAGATAGGTAAGTGAGAAATCTATGACAAATCCTATTCCTCCAACGACACCGAATTTTAAAAATTTTAAAATAAACTCAGAACTAAACATTTTAATTATTTTTACTTGTTATTTAAATTTACACTTACTAGTATTTGCTGCGAATAATCAATATCTCCATTAACTAAATGAATTCCAAAAACTACTTTTGAATGCACAAACCTATGTTTAAAAGGAATCCATACAATATTTGTTCGGAGATAATTTTTACTGGAATAAATTGGGTCGCCAAATGCTATAGATGGAGCTTCTCCGTAATAATAACTTACTTGACAACCTATTCTTTTATAAAAAACACTACACTCTGATAAAAGACCTACAGAAGTATATGGCTGAGCGGGTCTAACTTTGTCTGAACTTGTTACAAATCCTACCCCGAAATATAAAGTATCTAATTTTGTTTTTTCTGCAAAATCGAGCCCTGCCAAAATTGAAAAACTGTTATTATCTCTTATATCTCTTATTGAATCATTTGCCATGCCGGCTCTATGCCAATAATGAAAATGATCTTTAATATATACCACACCATATTGTAATTTGCCACTTATTCCTGTAATAAACATTTCTCTTACTGTTGCAGTTTGCCTACCTGTCCAATCGAGCCAAACACTCTGACTGCCATACTTAAAGTTATAAGATATATATGCACCTTGTATGTTAGGTCTGAAATACTCTACCGTATCGGCAAACATTATCAAAGGATAGTGTAACAAATTTCTTCTAGGAAAAGACCCCAACAATACATCGAATTTTGTATCATAATATCTATAATACAAATCAAGCACCGGAATATGACCATCTAACCTATGTCCAAACTCATAAAGATAACTGCCTCCGAACATTACCCGATGCACGGAATCAAACTTGAAGCCAGTCTGAACATCAAGTCTACTTCCTATAATAGTTTGAGGTGTAGAATATTGATTGAAATACTCTCTATTATCGGCTATAAAATCATATCGCAACGAACTTAAAAACTCCTGAGCTTCAACCGAAAAACAAAAAACGGTAAACAAAAAAATAAAAATTTGGTGCTTCATCTGTTTATTTAATTGTTTTTTTGGTCTGCGGAACAGCTAATAAAAGTAATTATAGTTCTAAAAACGAATTTCGATTATATGTTTTCTTATTAAAATATTTGCATTTTTTTATACTACAATCAACTCTTATTTATCGTGCAAAGGTATGAAATAGAATTATTAATATAAAATGATTTTTATTAGTTTTTATACTCAAACATTTAACTCAAACCCCTTGATGAAATACAATGTTCTTCATTACAAAAACAAACCATTTAACTTAATACTACAAAAATTTAAATATTTCTAATAAAGATGTGTTTTAGAACAAAAATATTTCTAGCAATATGTAATTTTGCAGAGTATTTTCAAATTTAAATTTTATTGTAAAAATGAAAAAAATATTCCATTAATATTTTCCTTAAACAAATACTAAAAAATGGTTCACATAGAAATAATAGGCATACTTGCAGCTACTCTAACCACAACTTCATTTATTCCACAAGCATACAAAATTATAAAGACAAAAAACACCGATGGTATTTCGCTTTCAATGTACATTTTCTTTAGTTTAGGCGTGTTACTTTGGCTTATTTATGGCATTTTTCTAAACAACTTACCTATCATAATAGCAAATTCAATAACATTATGTTTAGCTTTAATTATTCTTTACTTTAAAATCTTTAAATCAAAATAGTATTGGTGATAAATAAAACCCATATATGCGTATTCTAGACACTTGATGTGTAATAAAAATAGTATCTATTATAAGTAAATCAATGTATTTAACATTAACTATCTATCTATGATATATATCAATGTTAAATATCAATTCTTCAAACAAAATTGGAACATTAAGAATATTTATGTTAAATATCATAAAGTTAAATATCTGACGTTATGATGTATATCACAAATTAAAATAGTTACTTCAGAACTATTAAATATTCGTCACCTACTATTTGTTTAATTTTAAAATAATTTCAGACTAAAACATTTAATAAAAAAAATGCTATAAGCAAATTAGTTATTAAAAAATCAAATACTTTTTTTCAATTTTTGTTCAATCATTTACAAAATATATACATATATTTTGATGGTTAACCTTACACTTCGAAATATTTTGTCTGTCTTTTCATCTGCTTTATATAGGTCGATGCCAATCTTTATTGTATTTCTGCTTATTTCTATATTAGGAAATGGACAGACTCTAAAGTTTGACCATCTTGGCATATCGCAAAATATTAACAATAAGTATATAGAATGTCTACATGAAGACAGCTATGGTTTTATTTGGATTGGTACCAATACTAGTTTATACCGCTACAACGGACAAACAGCAAAAGAATACCAAAACCTAGAATCAGACACTAACTCTTTGGCAGGCAATGGTATATTTAGTATTGCAGAAGACAAATATAAGAATGTTTATATAGCCCATCGGTTTGAAGGTCTCTCTATTTATAACCGTTATAATGATAATTTTAGCCGACTTGAAATTCCTGATGCAATAGATTCTGTAAAACTTGCAAAAAATAGCATTAGAGAAATTTTCTTTGATAAAGAGAATACTCTTTGGGTATTAAGCTCTTATGGAATTGGTAAACGCAAAAACAATAGTGCCGATTGGCAATGGTTTACAGAATGTACAAATACAGAATCATTCATCAACAAAATAGCATTCAGACATACTATTGCCAGAGATGGAAGTATTTGGTTTACCCTGCTCAAAGCAGATTATCTATTGAAATTCAACCCTAAATTAAACAAAATTGAGCAATTCAATATACTTGAGGCAAACGGAAAACCAATGTATCTGAACGGAATATTAGGTATTACTTCCGATGCTCAAAACAATATCTGGGTTGGTACGGGTTCAAAAAGGACTACTAAAAATAAATCCATCAACAAATGAAGTTATATCAGTTGGTGATAAAAATTCAAAGATTAATCCATTTCTAAATTATGAAATATTTAGTCTTTTTGCTGATAAGAAAAACAATATCTGGATTGGAACAATTAACGGTGGATTGTATTCACTAAACCTTGATAATAATGCTCTAGCTCACCATAGTTATACGAAACTTGACAATTTTTCTATTTCTTCAAACAGTATAAGTACTATTTTTGAAACCAAAAACGGCGACATGCTTTTGGTACTCATTCGGGCGGGGTAAATATTCTGAATATGAGAAAAAACAGATTCAAATTCATAGGTGATTCTAATTCAGAAAAACTTCATACCGGTGGATTTCCGGTTACTAAAATTTATGAAGAATCTGCTCACTCACTTTGGATTGCTACTGATGGCGGCGGGTTGTATAATCTCAATTTTCAAACAAATACAACCAAACATTTTTCAGCACCTCAATATATTTCAAACAATGCAGTGCTAGACATTGAGCCCAACGGCGATGGTAAATTGTGGTTGGCTACGTGGGGAGGCGGTATTTGTTTATTTGACCCAAAAACAGAAAAAAGTAACACCTATAAACCCGAGATAAATAAAGCAAATTGGATTAACAATAAAAATGTAAAAGCAATTTTCAAAGATGAAAATTTCCTTTGGATAGCATGTCACGGTAATGGTGTAAACATTTACGATATTGCTCAAAACCAATTCTATAATACCGAAAATCCGAGTAAATTATTTAATTTTAATTTGGCAACACCATACTGGAATAACGATATTTTTAAAGATTCCAAAAACAATTTCTGGTTCAGCACTGCTTTTGGTCTTTATAAATGGGATGGAAAAGAACTCACTAACTTCAACAACCACCCCTCAGCAGAAAAAAACCCACTAAATAGCTATATTTCTATGGTGTATGAAGATAGCAACAATCATCTTTGGATTTGTAGTAATGCACTAATGAAGTATGATTCTTATTCCAACACATTTACAAATGTTAATATATCTTACTCCAACTTGCCCAAAAATACAAAAGCAATAGTTCAAGAAAGTGACGATAAATTTTGGGTGAGTTCTAATAATGGAATCAGTTGTATTGACCTTAAAAACAACTCTGTAAGAACATTTCAATATGAAGATGGGCTTCAAGGTAATGCCTATTCAGACAAAGCGGTAATGAAGTCGAACAACGGAATGCTTTATTTTGGAGGTTCTGATGGATTAAACTATTTTGACCCAAATCTTTTTTCAGAAAATTCGATGGAAACGAATGTTTACATTACTGCTCTTAATCTTTGGAATAATAATGATGAACATCAAGGTGGTAATTTGAATATGGTAAATTATCTAGGAAAAGACCTCCAGAATATACCATTTGATATAAGTAGATTTATAAGTTTTGAATACATAGCTCCCGGTTATCATAATTCAGAAAAAAAACAATATGCTTACTGGCTCTTTGGCCATAGCGATAAAAAATATTCTGTGGGCAATGAACGCAAGGCTACATTCACAAACCTTTCTCCGGGTATATATACTTTTAAAGTAATTTCTGCTAATAGCGAAGGCTTCTGGAATAATGTGGGTGAGAGTATAACGTTTACCATATTACCTCCTTGGTGGTCTACATGGTGGTTTAGACTAATTATGATAATCTGTATAAGCTTAATTATTGCTTTTGTTTTCTACTTGCGTGTTCGAAATATTATGAAACAAAAAACAATTCTCGAAAATACAGTTCAACAAAGAACGGTACAACTAACCGAAGCTAATGTTGAAATTGAAACCCAGAATAAACAACTTTTTAAAAATCAAAAAGAAATTGAATTAAAAAACATCGAATTATCTACAACCATAGTTACAAAAGATAAATTACTTTCTATCATTGCTCACGACCTAAAAAACCCAATAGGTGCAATTGTAGGTCTTTTGGAACTTCTTGATTCTAATTTTCATAAATATTCCGATGACAAAAAACAATCATACGTAAAAGTAACGTTAAGCTCGGCTCAAAAAATTCAACATGAGCTTGTTAATCTCTTAGACTGGGCAAGAGCTCAAACTCAAAATTTAAATTACACACCTCAAATTACAAATCTAAATTTACTTATAAAAAACACGCTTTCACTTTTGAACCAGACTGCAAAAACTAAGAAAATAGAAATTCTATTTAATGCTCAACCCGAAATACTGGCTTTTGTAGATGAGAGAATGATAAGCACTGTAATAAGAAATATTGTAAGTAATGCCATAAAATTTACCCCTAATGAAGGTTTAGTAAATATTTCAGTTGAAAATAGTACTAATAAAAAGGTTAAAATTATTATTTCTGACTCAGGTGTTGGTATGACAAATGAACAAATGAACAAATTAAATGAACCAAATGAATATTACACTTCTTATGGTACAAATAATGAAAAAGGAACCGGTTTAGGTATAAAAATTTGTCAGGAATTTATTGCAATCAATAAAGGCACACTGAATATTTATAGTACTCCTTTGCAAGGCAGCACCTTCACAATAACTTTACCAACAAAATAATTTTTTAACACTCTTTTGAAATAATATTCAACATTGTTATTTGCAAATCGTCATTTAATAATGATATTTCAGCTGTTTTCTATACCGTTTTAAAGTTTTTTTTAATTAAAATATTAATCAAAAAGTATTTAAAACAGCGTAATATACTATGATTTTAAAAAAAAAATCTTTAAATTTGAATGAAGCATTTATAAAAGGTGGTAGTATAACAAAATAATTGAGATATTTATGAGCGAAGAGAAAGATCACTCAGCAGAAGAGCTGAGAAGAAGAATTCAAGAAAGATTGAACAGCTTGAATAAACAAGATGAGGAAAAAACCAAAGAAGCATCTGAATTAGACGAAAGTAAAAATAAGGTAGAAGAGATTAAACCGGAAGCTACAACAAGTAGTTTTGTTTCTGAACCTACTTCAGAAACTTCATACAATCAGCAATCTACAGAGTCTGCTTATTCTGGTATAGAAAATAAGAGCGAAGAGGTTAAAGCTGAAATTAAGGAAGAAGTTAAAGAAGAGGTTAAGGAAATACCAACTGAAACAGTAAAAGAAACAATAGCAGCAAATACTGCTAAAGAAAGTGAAATAGCAACTTCTAAATTTGAATCGGCTAAGAAAGTAGAGCAAAAAATCGAAGAAAAGAAAAAACCTATTCCGGTAAAAGCAAAAACAACAGCAAGTTCATCGTCGTTTTCTAAGAAAAAAACAGATTATGACAACTCAGGATCTGCTGAAAATGTAAAGCAAAAATCGAAAAGCAGTGTTGTAATTCTTTTAGCAGTATTACTTTTAGGTGTATCTGGTTTGTTTTTTTGGCAATATATGCAAACAAACAAAGTTGAATCTAAAAACACTGAATTAGTAACAGAGAATACTCATTTAAAAGAAATAAAAGAAGACTTGAATAGACAGCTTCAAGAAATGCTTGCACAATATGAAAGCGTTAAAACTTCTAATAAAGAATTGAATATGACTCTCCAAGAAGAGAAACAAAAAATCAAAGAATTATTAGAACAAATAAACAAACTTGAAGAAAAAGGCGCTAAAGTAGATTATTATAGAGCTCAAGCCAACCAATTATCTAAGAGCAAAGACCACTATTTGCACAGAATTGATTCGCTTGCAAAAATAAATGAAATATTGGTTACAAGAAACGAAGAGTTAAATAGTGAATTTGAAAAATCTAAATCAGAAAATGAATTACTATCCGGCAAAGTAGAACTTGCTTCTAAAGTTAAAGGTGTGAATCTAAAAGCATATACCTATAATGAAAAAGGAAAAGTAAATGACAAGAATAAAGCTAAAAAAATAACTACTATTGAAGTTTGCATCACGCTTATTGCAAACCCATTGGCTCCTAAAGGAGATAGAGATATTTATTTGAGAGTTGTTGAACCGAACGGAAATATTCTAGTAGAATCAAAAGACAATCTGTTTTCTCTTAATGGAACAGAGGTTGCATTTACAGCTCTAGGCTCGGTAAACTACCAAAATGAAGAGGTTAACACCTGTATTAAATACAAATTAAATAAAGAACTAGCAATAGGAAATTATGACATTGAAGTTTATACAGATGGACAAAGACTTGGAGCAACTAATATTGTTGTAGAATAATAAAAATAAAATCAATAAAAAAGGCTGTCTGAATAAAAATCTGACAGCCTTTTTTTTGTTTTGTATTGAATACTAAACTAGTCTAATATAACGATTTTTTCAATCACATCGCCTTGTTTTATAGCATCTATAACTTCAAGACCTTCATATACTTTACCAAAACAAGTATGATTCCTGTCTAAATGTGAAGTGTTTTTGCGACTGTGGCAAATGAAAAACTGAGAACCACCTGTATTTCTACCAGCATGAGCCATAGAAAGCACACCTCTGTCATGATATTGATTGCCACCAGTTAATTCACATTTAATTGTATAGCCCGGACCACCAGCTCCTGTACCCTTTGGGCAACCTCCTTGAATTACAAAATCAGGTATAACTCGGTGAAACGTTAAACCATCATAAAAACCTTCTTTTGAAAGTTTTACAAAATTTGCAACTGCAATCGGCGCATCATTGTCAAAAAATTCTACTTTCATCAAACCCTTAACGGTATGAATTTCTGCTTTTGTCATAATATTAAAATTGTATTAATTAATAATTATTGTTCTGTTATTAGAGATTACTCCCAAAAGGGTACAAATGTAAAAAAAAAAGCTCTGTACAAAAAGTACAGAGCTCTAATATGTATAATAAAATCAAATTAATATGTTAAAATCCTTTTCTTGGTGTAACCATAAATTCTACTAAAACACCAATACATCCCATTTGTGTCGGTTTTGGTTTAATTCCTACCGCAGTTGTTTGTTGCGTTTTCTCGTCAGATGGAACATTAACTTCCAACTTTATTTTTCTAGACTGTAATACTGTAAATTCAAATTCTTTTGCAAAATTAAAATCAGCATTGTTATACAGAACATCTCCATAATCGTAATCAATAATTTTAAACTGAACTTTGGTTCCAAACACTTCGTCAGAACACATTGTCAATCTATAGTCTTTACCTTGATATAAATCAAATACAAACTCAGCCGATTGACCCTTTAAGAACAGCCCACTTCTAGAAACATCACTGAAACTATACTCATTAGGTGCTGCTGCATCTCTACACGACTTATGATATGATAAACAATCCTGTGAAAATGCAGAAAATCCAAGGACAAAAACGAAAATTAAAAGAATAACCTTTCCAAAAATCTTTCTCATAGTTTACTTTAAATAATTATTAATACAATTCCATATACTACAAAAATATAAAAAAAATTATGAATAAAACGAATATTTTCACCCAAGAATTTCAGAAAAATTTCTATTGGGTATTTTCACTCTTATTAAAAGTCATAATATTGTAGCAAAATTCAAGATGATGTAAAATCTTTCCTTGTGAACAATATAAATTTCAAAGGAAGTTAATTTTCCACATTGGTCGAAAAATCAAAGAAACTCGAACTTATATTTTCAGGATCAAAAGGAGTTCTATCTATGAAATAATAGGTTGCACCCCATTTGTGTTCAACTTTCAGATATATTGTAACAAAATTATCTTTGTTTATAATTACTCTTGTTACTTTTTTGTACATATCTTCTTCTACTTCTATTGTTTTAGTAGTTGGATATATTTTAGCAAGTGAATCTTGATATACTACGGGATCAAACTCTTCCGGTTTTGATATAACCGTGCTTTTCTGTTCAATAACTACAACTTCTTTAGGTATCTTAACTTCAACTGGAGAAATCACAGGAACAGTATCTGTTTTCTTTACGTTCTCAATTTTCTCTATACTCTTTACCTCAACACTCTTTGTTTCAACTGGTTTAGAATCAACGACAAGTACAACCTTTTCATTACTCAAATTATTATTAACATCTATCTTCTGCTGTGTATAAGATAATGCTGAACGTAATTGTTTAGTATCTTTTACAGCACTACTGATATTGCGTTTCAAATCATTCATCAATTTCTGCATCAACTGCTCTTGTGTCATTGGTTTTGCAACAACTGCCAGAGCTTTTACGCTATCAATTTTAATTTCTCTAGGCATAATTGAATCTATTGCTATTCCTAAAGAATCTGCTGTTTTATTGAATATTTCTAATTCAGTCTGAATGTCTTCTAGTTTATATTTAGGATATCTGCGTGTAGGTTTGAGCTCATGTGCTTTAACAAAATAATCTTTAGCTAATGTAAATTGATTTGCTCCATAAAGTAAATTTCCTCTATTTATCAAGTCCATATATCTGTTTTCAATAAGCATAGAATCTTGATAAGCCTTATAATTCACCGCATCTTGCGCCAATTTTCTACGTGCTACTTCGGCATCTATTATCTTTTTTTGTACAATAAAATCTACATCAATATCATAATTGAAATTCTTAAATTTCTCAATATATTTTGCTTCTACCAATGGTTTTTGGAATAATTTATCGTTTACACCATCGGGTTTAAATAAATGAAATGTGAAATTTAAGGGTGTAAAACAACACTGCTTAACTCCAACAGGTAATTTTAGAAAAACCATAAACTGTAGTGTAGTATAATCTTTATAAGCAAACGTAAGAGTGTAATTTTCACCGTAGTTCAAAAAAATCTCATAATCACCTTGTGCTGTAGTTTTTTTCTCAAAAAGCACTTTTTCAGAATTACTCACCTTTATTGAAACACTATCGGTAATACCATCAAGTCTTACTTTCCCAAACACAAGGAAATCTTTTTGGGAATAAACATCAATTTTAAAAAGTAAGACAAGTAAAAAAGGAAATAATAAAAATCTAGACAACTTAATCATTTGTTAATTTTAATTTACAAATATCATATATTTTTATGATTTAAAACAAATGTATAACTGCATTATCTCAATTTATCTTAATGTTTTTCTTTTTATTTGAAATTGCATTCAAATAAAATTGTTGCTTTTATAATATGTATGAATTTTTGGAATAAAAAATGATTAAAAATAACTTATATTTGAAACTTGATGTAGAAATTGTAATTTCATTTATAATTTCTACTGCAAAAGACAATAAAAATTATAATTTCGGAACAAAAGAATGAAACGTATATTTATATTTTGTATTTATTATTAATATGAGTGTTTCATCAAACAAAAAAATTAATTATCAAATTATTTACATATGAAAAAGCTAATACTTATAATCATCAGTATGCTTTCATACAGCATATTATTCTCACAAGCAACTGATATCAACCTGCTTGAGAAAAAAGAAGAGATGTATTATTTAAATGGTAAATTCTATTCGGGAAACTGTTTTGCCAAACATGAAAACGGTAAAATTGGTCTGAAAGGACAGATAAAAAATGGTTTGAAAGAAGGAACTTGGATTTGGTACTACTCTGATGGAACTAAAAAAAGAGAAAGTGCATTCGTGAATAATCAGATGGAAGGACTCACAATGTACTGGCATGCCAATGGAGTGAAAGCGAAAGAAATTATGTACAAAGCTGGCAAGAATATTGACCAAAAACTGTGGAATGAAGACGGCACCAGAAAGCCCAACCCTACATTCCAACAAACATTCGATAAATAAATCCATAATCAACAGATAAATAATATCCTGTGAATATTGCAGTTATAGACCTTGGCACTAATACATTTAATTTGCTGATAATTGAGCCATTAACACAAGGAAAATTCAACATAAAATATAGTAATAAACTTGAATCGAAACTTGGAAGAGGAGGTATTCATAATTCAATTATTACACCGGAAGCAATGCAACGGGGAATTTCATGTTTGAAACAACACAAATTAACTATAGAAAAATTCAATTGCTCTAAAGTATTAGCATTTGGCACCTCAGCTCTGAGAAATGCCACAAATGCTGATGAATTTATAAAGAAATCTAAACAAGAAACAGGCATAGACATAACTGTAATAAGTGGCGATGCTGAAGCCGAACTTATCTTTTTGGGAAACAAATGGGCTGTAGAAATGCCAACTACTTCACTCATTTTAGATATTGGAGGTGGAAGCAATGAGTTTATTATTGCAGATAAAAATACCATATACTGGAAAAAAAGTTTTGAACTTGGAATGCAAAGACTATTAAATATGTTTCCGCTCAAAGACCCAATCTGCTTAACAGACTTAACTGAGCTAGAACAATATTTTGATAAACAGCTCCTTGAGCTTACCGATGCTTTGCTTAAATATCCTACAAATATATTAGTAGGATCATCGGGAAGTTTTGATACATTCAGACAAATGCTCGAACAGAAAAACAACGACTCAAACACAAGTTCCTCACCTACTCTATCTTATTCATTTACGAATAATGATTTTGAATATCTTCATACAATATTTACAACTCAAACACAAGATACTCTGAGACAAATAGACTCAATAGATTTGATGCGGGTAGAAATGTTGCCAATTGCCAGTGTTTTTGTTAATTACATCATAAAGAAATATTCAATAAAAACCATTATCCAGTCATCTTATTCGCTCAAAGAAGGCGCTGTTTTTAAATATCTTTTATAAAAAATTGAAAATAAAATGGAACAAAAAATTGAAATCATAAATAATTGGAATCTTTCCAAGTTTTTTAAAGAACTAGAAAGCGGATTGATAAGAATTCCTCGATTCCAAAGAGGTTATATTTGGGAAAAATCTAAAATCACCAAATTACTCAATAGTATTTATGCTCAATATCCTATAGGTTCCATATTCTTGTGGTTAGCTCCCAAAGAATATAAAAATTATATAAGAGACTGGAAAGAACTGGGTCTCCCTGATGATACCAACCAAAATGAATATCAATTTATACTAGATGGACAACAGAGAATTACCTCTCTTTACATCACCCTTAAAGGCAAACTATTTGAAGAACAAGACTATAGAACTATTTGTTTTCACTTAGAAAAAAGAGAATTTACCGTCTCTAAAGCTAAAACAATGAAGCATGAAATACCTGCATGGAAACTCCTAGACCCTATAGCCTACGGTGAAATTCTTGCCGATTATGCAATTGTAGATAGAGAGAAAAAAACCAATTTCGCGTCTATTTGGAGAGAATGTCATGAAATATTTGTTAATTACCCTCTGAGTATTGTAAGAACTATTAACAATAATTTGGATGATGTTGTTGAGATTTTTGAAAGAATAAATCAGGGCGGGAAAAGACTTACAGCGTTTGATTTGGTGCAGGCTTCAACATGGTCGCCAAATTTTGATTTAAACGAGAATATTCAAAAACTTAATAACAGTTTTGATTCTGAAAAATACGGTAAGTTACAAGATAAAACCATAGTATTTGCCCTTTGTCTAAATATATTCAACAACTACAATAACCTTATACAGTTGCAGTTAGATGCATCAAACTGCAAAAAAGTTTGGTCCAAAACGGCTAAATCAATAAAACAATCTATAGATTTCATTAAATCTATGGGTATTAAAGACGATTTCACGCCTTATCATACTTTAATTCCAATGATTCAATTCTATTTTTACAAATTGACCGATGAAGAAATAATAGAATCACATAGAAAAGAACTAGAAAAATGGTTTTGGAATGCGAAATTTTCTAATAGATACTCAGGTACTAGTACCGCAAATTTGAAAGAAGATTGTGCTTGGATTTTAGATATTTTGAAATAGTGAAAAAAGGGGCGTCGCTGTGTGTGGGGGTGATGGAATTGCTAGATAGCGACGCCTCATTGTATAGCAGATGACTGATATACGAGGGAGATCCTCTTAATTGTGTGTAAGCAAATATACGTAGTCATTGTAGGAAATCAATCAAAAATTTGACTGCAAATTGACAGTCTCAAACATGATATAAATCATAAATTAAAGCATATCAGTAATATGATTGACACAACAGTACATAAAGGGCAAAGACTTAAACTGGTAGAATCTTTAAGACAAAAAGGTATAAGTAGTGAAAAAGTATTGGAAGCAATAAATGCTATTCCTCGACACTTCTTTTTTCATCTTACTGGAATGCAGAACCATGCATACCAAGATAAAGCCTTCCCTATTGGTTCTGGTCAAACCATTTCACAGCCATACACTGTTGCATTTCAAACACAATTGCTGGACATACAACCAAGAGAGAAAATACTTGAGATTGGCACTGGTTCGGGTTATCAAGCTGCAGTAATAAGTAAACTGGGAGCTAAAGTTTATACTATAGAACGCCAAAAAAACTTGTACAATTCTACAAAAAAATTACTTGAAACGCTGCATCTAACAAATATTTCATTGTTTTTTGGCGATGGATTTAAAGGCTTACCCACTTTTGCACCTTTCGATAAAATTATAATAACCGCTGCTGCTCCAGAAATTCCAGTTACTTTAATAAATCAATTGAAAATTGATGGATATATTGTAATTCCACTCAATAATGGTGCGTCTCAAACAATGTTGAGAATAAAAAAAATAAATGAAACCGAATTTTTAAAAGAAACATTTGGTGATTTTTCTTTTGTTCCAATGCTCACAGGCACAGCAAACGATTAAAAACAGTAAATAAAATTAAAATACATTCAAAAAATTTATAATAAAATAACACTACGTTAATGTAGAATACCATTTAAATTGCTTATTTTGCAAAGTTGCAATGTAGTAAGACAACTACTTATAGACAATATTCTTTTTTTGATTTAAAATAACTATATGATAAACATAAAAACATTTGTATTTAACCATTTTAGCCAAAACACCTATTTGGTTTTTGATGAATCTAAAGAAGCTGCTATTATTGATTCAGGATGCTTTTTTGAACAGGAAAAACAAAAATTATTACAATATATTGAGTCTAATAACCTTAAATTAACAAAAATTATTTTTACCCATTGTCATTTAGATCATGCTTTTGGGACAAGATTTTTTCACGACACCTACAATAATTTAGAAATAGCTGGTCATAAAAACGAATCTATTTTTATAGATGATGCTATAAATCAAGGTCTTCGGTTTGGAATTAAAATGGAACAACCACCACGACTAACCAAAGAATTAGAAGAAGGAGATACAATAAACGTAGGCAATTCTGTTTTTGAAATACTTTTCGTACCGGGTCATTCACCAGGAAGTTTATGTTATGTAAACCGAGAACGAAAAATAGTTTTTGTTGGCGATGTTTTATTTGAAGGCAGTATAGGGAGAACAGATTTACCCGGGGGAAATTTAGATCTTTTACTCAATGGAATAAAATCAAAATTGCTAACTCTGCCCGATGATTATATTGTCTATTCAGGACATGGAGAAACGACAACCATAGGCAATGAAAAAAAAAATAATCCGTTTCTAAAATAAACAATACTCTTTAACCTTAATAATTATAATTAATAAATGGCACTTATTCTTTCTATAGATACAGCAACTGCAATCTGCTCTGTAAGCATAGGAAAAGACGGACAACTACTCTGTAAAAAAGAATTGTTATCCTCACCTAATGCACACTCCTCATCGCTTACATTACTGATAGACAGTCTCCTAAAAGACACCGGTCTTTCTTCATTTGAAATTGATGCTTTTGCAATTAGTCAAGGGCCGGGGTCGTATACCGGTTTGAGAATTGGTACTTCGGTAGCAAAAGGTCTTTGTTACGCTACAGACAAGCCACTTATAGCCATAGACACACTGCAAGCAATGGCTTCGGCGGTACAAAAACGAATTGGATATGAAAATATACACCCAAGCGCATTACTCGTTCCAATGATTGATGCAAGACGAATGGAGGTATATACTTCTCAATATGACAGGCAGTTACAGCAACTTATTCCAGTTTTACCTCAAATAATATCTGAAATATCATTTCTGGAAGAGCTTCAAAATATTGTATATTTTTTTGGTGACGGTTCGGCAAAATGCAAATCGAGCATAGTTCATAAAAATGCAATATTTATAGACAACATACATACTTCAAGTGAGAATATGGTTGCCTTAGCCGAATTACTTTTTCAGGAAGACAACTTTGTTGATGTTGCCTATTATGAACCTTTTTACCTAAAGGAATTTCAAGCTACAACACCAAAATCTAATATTCTACATTAAATAAAAAATGACCGAACAACTCTTGCAGTTTTTATGGAGCAGTGCATACTTGCCTGAAAATAACTTTATTACAACGAGCGGGCAAACTATAGAAGTTGTTTCATTTGGAAAAATAAACAGCAATTCGGGGCCAGATTTTGTCGATGCCAAAGTAAAAATAAATGATACTCTTTGGTGCGGAACAGTAGAAATGCACCTGAAATCTAGCGATTGGTTCAAACACCAACATCAAACCAATAAAGAATATAACACTGTAATTTTACATGTTGTAACCGAAAATGATGTTGCAGTAAAAAGACATACAGGCGAAGAGATACCAACATTAATACTAAAAATCCCAGATGAACTTATAAAAAACTACGATACCTTAAAAAGCAAAAACAAGATAAATAACTGTTATTCATTTATTTCTGAGAACGATACATTTTATTTTAAATCATATTTGTATCATTTACTCATTACCCGATTAGAAAGAAAATCTAATGATATTGCTTTGCTATTCAATAAACAGAATCAGAACTGGGAAAAAACATTATACCAATATTTAGCAAAACATTTTGGTTTTAAAATAAACGCCTATCCATTTGAAAAATTAGCAGAATCAATTCCTCTCGAAAATTTTGCGAAAATAAAAAACTCACTCATTCAAATAGAAGCACTATTATTTGGACAGTCAGGATTTCTATCAAATGATTTAACATGCGAATATGCACTAAAACTTAAAAAAGAATATCAGCATCTTCAAAAAATGCTAACCACAATTACTTCACCCATAGAACCTTCATTGTGGAAACATTTGAGACTAAGACCACAAAACTTTCCTGAAATGAGGATTGCACAGTTTGCCGGACTTATTTACCATTCTAAACACCTGTTTTCTAAAATATTGGAGGTGCAGAATATTGATGAACTTCGCAAATTACTTAATTTAGAAACAAGCGAATATTGGCAAAATCATTTTAGACTTGATGGAAATTATAAAATAAGAAAAACTTCTAATAATAGCAGTATGAACAGCATTGCTAAAGATTTACTCATAATAAATGGTATCCTGCCAGTGCTTTTTTATTATGGTCAAAAAACAGATAATCAGAACTATATACAAAAGGCTATAGATTTACTAGAATCTATGTCGGCAGAGAAAAACAGTATTATTTCTAAATGGGAAGAAGTTGGTTTTAAACCCAAATGCGCCCACGAATCACAAGCTCTTCTAGAATTATACAATGAATACTGTTTGCCTGGATTTTGCTTAAAATGCAGAATTGGTAAAAAGTATATTATGAAAAAAATAGAAACAGAAAATAATACTATTTAAAAGAAAGTATTTCTTTCATTTACACATTTTTCTCTATTTAATTACAAATAGAGAAGCTACACTTAAGAAAATAAAAATATCCCCTGTTATATTTTTCATGATATATAAATTACATAATTATTTAAATAATTCCAAAAAAAACACAAATATATATTCTGAGAAAGTATTATAAAAAAACTTTTTTTATTAAATTTGCATTCTCAGGTCAAAAAATGGAGAATTGAATAAAAAATGAACTTTCATAGATAGAAACTTTATGATTATAAAAAATTCAGGCATTCCTATGGTATTTGGTTGAGGAACAGTTATTATAAATACATAGTTACGATTAATTGATATGGGTGGAAAGGAATTTGCAAAAGAATTGAACAAAGTATCTATCAGATTTTCAGGAGATTCTGGAGACGGTATGCAACTTACCGGAACGTTATTCTCTGATGCCTCTGCACTTTACGGAAATGATATTTCTACATTTCCAGATTATCCCTCAGAAATACGTGCCCCTCAAGGTACAATTGCTGGAGTTTCCGGTTTTCAAGTTCACATAGGAAAAGACAAAGTAAATACTCCCGGCGACTATGCTGATGTTTTGGTAGCCATGAATCCGGCTGCTCTCAAAGCTAACTTAAAATGGGTGAAAAGAGGTACAATCATAGTAGATGTTGATTCTTTTGATGAAAAACATATTTTAAAAGCAGGCTATACAGAAGACCCGCTAAATGATAGAAGTTTAGAAAGCTACCAAGTTATACATGCCCCTATAACGAGCCAAACAAAACAGGTTTTAATGGATTCAGGGCTTGACAGTAAAGCAATAATTCGATCTAAAAATATGTTTGCACTTGGTGTTTCTTATTGGTTATTTGATCGCCCACTAAAATATACAGAACAATATTTCGAAAAGAAATTTCACAAAAAACCTGAACTAATTGAGGCTAACAAAAAAGTACTTAGAGAAGGTTATATTTTTGCACAAAATATTCATGCACTAACTCCTTATAGAATAGAGCCTGCAAATATTGAGAAAGGAATTTACAAAAATATTAATGGCAACACTGCTACTGCATGGGGACTTATGGCTGCCGCAGAAAAAATGCAATTGCCTTTATTTCTTGGCTCTTACCCTATAACTCCTTCATCAGACATACTACATGAATTGTCTCACTACAAAGAACTTGGCGTGAAAACATTTCAAGCAGAAGATGAAATTGCCGGTATTTGTACTACAATAGGTGCTTCTTATGCTGGAAATTTAGCAGTTACAAATACATCAGGACCCGGACTTGCACTTAAAGGCGAAGCTATTGGATTGGCCATAATGATGGAAATACCCATAGTTATTGTAAATGTTCAAAGAGGCGGCCCATCAACCGGATTACCTACAAAAACAGAACAAGCAGACCTGATGCAGGCTCTCTATGGAAGAAATGGAGAATCGCCATGTGTAGTAATGGCTGCTTCAACTCCGTCAAACTGCTTTGATTTTGCTTTTGCAGCTTGTAAAATAGCAGTAGAACACATGACTCCGGTAATACTTCTTACTGATGGCTTTCTTGCAAATGGTTCGCAACCGTGGAAAGTGGTAAATACCAATACTCTACCCCACATTAATACAAGAATTGTAAAAGAACGTATTGGTAATAATACTCCATTTATTAGAGATAATGCTACTTTAGCTAGAAACTGGGTAATTCCGGGAACAAAAGAACTCATGCACCGTGTGGGTGGACTTGAGAAAGATTATGAAACAGGAAATCCATCGCTCATACCTTCCAATCATCACAAAATGTGTGTTACAAGAGCTGAGAAAGTAAAACGAGTAGCACAGTTTGTTCCTCCGCTTGAAATTCACGGCAATGAATATGGCGACTTACTTGTAGTGGGCTGGGGTGGCACTTATGGTCACTTGCTTTCTGCTGTTGATGAATTACTTATACAAGGCGAAAAAATAACATTAGCACATTTTAATTATATTAATCCGCTTCCAATAAATGCCGCTGAGGTTTTTGGTAAATTCAAAAAAATAATTGTTTGCGAACTCAATCTTGGTCAATTTGTAAATTATCTAAGAATGACTCTACCTGAATTTACTTATCTACAATACAATAAGATAGAAGGCTTGCCATTTATTGTAGAAGATCTTAAAGAAGCATTTTTGAAACATTTATAAAAGTGATAATGACAGCAACATATACAGCAAAAGATTTAAAAAGCAGTTCGGAAGTAAAATGGTGTGCAGGTTGTGGAGATCATGCTATATTAAATGCACTGCAAAAAGCTATGCCTGAGATTGGTGTAAATCACGAAGATTTGGTTGTAGTTTCGGGTATTGGTTCAAGTAGGTTACCCTATTATATGGAAACTTATGGAATGCATACCATTCACGGCAGAGCATCGGCAATAGCAAGTGGTGTAAAAACAGCAAATCCGAAACTTCACGTTTGGCAAATAACCGGCGATGGCGATTGTTTGGCTATTGGTGGAAACCATTTTATTCACACAGTAAGAAGAAATATTGACTTGAACATAATTCTTTTCAATAATCAAATTTATGGTCTTACAAAAGGTCAGTATTCGCCTACTACAAAAAAAGGACAAATTACTAAATCATCGCCCCATGGTACTATTGAAAACCCATTTAATCCGGGTGAACTTACAATAGGTGCACAAGGTACTTTCTTTGCCCGAACTACCGACAACAACATACCGCAGATGACTGAAGTAATGAAAGAAGCTGCTCTTTTTAAAGGTACATCGGTAGTAGAAATACTTCAAAATTGTATTATTTTCAATAATGCAACTCATGAATATGTAACAAACAGAGATACACGCAACGACCGTCAGATATTTTTAGAACATGGTAAGCCAATGCTTTTTGGTGAGAAAAATGATAAAGGATTGGTTTTGAAAGGTCTTTCGTTGAAAGTAGTAAATCTGGGTAAAAATGGTATTACAGAAGCAGATATATTAGTACATGATGCTACGACTCCAGATACCACATTGCATACTATGTTGGCAAACATGAAATCTCCTTACCTACCGGTAGCCATGGGTGTTATTAGAAAAGTTAAGGCTGATACATATGAAAGTCTATTAGAAAAACAAATTGAAACCGCAAAAAAAGAATCAGAAATAAAAACACTGAACGATCTTTTCTACGGTGGAGATACTTGGGAGGTAAAATAAAATATTTAAGCATTTTATAACCATTAAATCCCCTCTTTTTCAGGGGATTTTTTATGAAATAACGTTTTAAAAAAAGGAACAAAAAAACAGGAAAAATGAATGTATACGAATTAGCTCTGAAACTACATGAAGAGAATAGAGGAAAATGGGAAATTAAATCAAAAGTACCTCTAAATAATAAACAAGATTTATCATTAGCATATTCGCCGGGAGTTGCTGCTGCATGCGAATTAATAGCAAAAAATCCGGCTGCTGCTTATAGCCATAGCATGAAAGGAAATACTGTAGCAATTGTTTCTGACGGTTCTGCAGTATTAGGATTAGGCGATATAGGTCCGGAAGCAGGTATTCCTGTTATGGAAGGTAAAGCTTTACTATTCAAAGAATTTGCAGGAATAGACGGTGTACCTATTGTACTAAATGTACATACTATAGAAGAAATAGTAAATACAGTAAAAGCAATTGCCCCTACTTTTGGTGGTATAAATTTAGAAGATATAAAAGCTCCTAAATGCTTCGAAATAGAGGAAAAATTGCAAGATATAGGCATTCCTGTTTTTCACGACGACCAGCACGGAACTGCAATAGTATTATTAGCTGCTCTCATTAACTCTTGTAAAATAACAGGCAAAAAATTTGAAGATTTGCGTATTGTAGTAAACGGTGCAGGTGCAGCCGGTTTGGCAATTGTAAATCTTCTCAAATGTATTGGTTACGATTCATCGGTATGTACATCGGTAAAAGAAATTGTTGTTTGCGACTCTGTAGGTATTATATCTAAAGAAAGAACCGATTTAAACAGCGAGAAAAAAGAAATTTTGAAATATACCAATCCTAACAATGTTAGCGGGTCTATTAAAGATGCACTTGTGGGCATGGATTGCTTTATTGGAGTATCAAAAGGTAATCTGCTTGACAGAAACGATATTAAAACAATGGCAAAAGACCCTATCGTTTTTGCAATGGCAAACCCTACTCCAGAGATTTTCCCCGATGAAGCTAAAGCAGGAGGTGCAATAATTGTTGGAACCGGAAGAAGTGATTTTCCTAATCAGGTGAACAACGTATTGGCGTTTCCAGGTATTTTCAGAGGGGCACTTGATTCAAAAGCTAAAAGAATTACTCGTTCTATGAAAATTACTGCTGCCTATGCGTTAGCAGATAGCATAACTGACATAAGTGCAGATAAAGTATTACCAGATCCGTTTGATCGTTCTATACCTTTAAAAATAGCTAAAGCGGTTGCCGATGCTTGGTTGAAAGAAAGCAATACAACTTGCTAGTTTAAGTTGCTTTATGAAATAAAAAAAGCCATCTAATGTTTATTAGGTGGCTTTTTTATTTACAGCATCTTAAAGAGATGCCCTTAATTATATTTTTACTTATACAACTCTTCTTTACGAGCTTTTATTTTCTCATCGGCAATATAATCATCATAATCCATTCTCTTATCTATAATTCCATTTGGTGTAAGCTCAATGATTCTGTTACAAACCGTTTGAATAAACTCATGGTCATGAGATGATAGAAGTACGATACCTTTAAAATTTATCAAAGTATTGTTAAATGCTTGAATAGACTCCAAATCAAGGTGATTGGTTGGTGCATCTAGAATCATACAATTGGCATTTTTTAGCATCATACGAGCTATCATGCAACGCATTTTTTCACCACCCGACAAAACATCAGCTTTTTTAAATATATCCTCACCTGCAAATAGCATTTTACCTAAAAACCCACGCATGAATGATTCATTAGTATCGCTAGAGAATTGAGCGAGCCAATTTACCAAAGTAAAATTTTGAGTAAAAAATTCATTATTATCTAATGGCAAATATGCGGTTGTAATGGTAACTCCCCATTCAAATTTGCCCGAATCTTGTTTTTTATTATTATTTAGAATCTCGAAAAGAGCTGTTGTAGCACGTGGGTCGCGCGACAAGAATGCGACTTTATCATCTTTATCTAAATTAAAATTCACATCCTTAAAGAGAATTTGACCATCGGAAATGGCGCTAAGATTGGAAACTTCTAGAATATTATTTCCCGGATCTCTTTCTGGGGTGAAAATGATCCCCGGATATTTTCTAGTAGAAGGCTTTATCTCTTCGAAATTGAGCTTTTCCAACATTTTCTTTCTACTGGTTGTTTGCTTAGATTTAGCAACGTTTGCACTAAATCTGGCAATAAATTCAAGTAGTTCTTTTTTCTTTTCTTCGGCTCTTTTATTTTGCTGACTTTGCTGACGAAGTGCCAACTGACTAGACTCATACCAAAACGAATAATTTCCTGCAAAGAGCTGAATTTTACCGTAATCAATATCAACAGTATGGGTACAAACAGAGTCTAAGAAATGCCTATCATGAGATACTATAAGTACCGTTTTTTCGAAATTAGCCAAATAGTTTTGTAACCAAGTTACCGTATCTATATCAAGATCGTTTGTAGGTTCATCCAACAGCAAATTATCAGGATTACCAAATAGTGCTTGAGCTAACAAAACCCTAACTTTTTCTTTACCTCCAAGCTCTTGCATTGATTTATAATGCAGTTCCTCTCTGATGCCTAATCCACTTAAAAGCATTGCAGCATTACTTTCTGAATTCCAACCATCCATTTCTGCAAATCTTGTTTCAAGTTCGGCAGCTTTTACACCATCCTCATCAGTAAAATCTGCTTTTGCATATAAAGCATCTTTTTGCTGCATAACCTGCCACAATTCTGTATGCCCCATCATTACGGTATGTAAAACCGAAAAAGCATCAAAAGCAAAGTGATCTTGTTTTAAAACAGACAAACGCTCACCAGACCCAAGCGAAACCGAGCCTCGGGTAGAATCTAGATCGCCCGATATTATGCGTAAAAATGTAGACTTTCCTGCTCCATTAGCACCAATAACGCCATAGCAGTTGCCATCAAGAAATTTAACATTAACGTCCTGAAAAAGAACTCGTTTACCAAACTGAATAGCTAAATCTGTAACTGTAATCATATTCTGTATTTTTATTTGAAGCGCAAAAGTACATTATTTTAAGCAACTAAACTTTGTATGAGCTAATAAAAAATATATTTTATCTACAGAATCCCATTAAAATTTTAAACATAACTACCAGATATAGAAATACCAATACTTTTTTTTTGCACTGAAAATTCAACGTTGAAAAAATAATGCAATTGAAATCAGTCACAAAAATTAATTGAAATTATAAAAATTAATAATAAATTTGCCGCGCTTTAAGGTTCTTTTTGCAACCAATCGTTGTAGAAAGTGAAAAGGGAATTCGGTGTAAATCCGGAGCTGTTTCCGCAGCTGTAAATCTCATTAAAAAGCTGTACCACAACCAATGCCACTGAGAAAAACAATTCTTGGGAAGGCGGTACAAGCCGAGATAAGTCAGAAGACCTGCCTGAATGCAAACCGAGACATTAGAATGATCGGAACAATCATTTTTTAATTACATTTTAATGAAATATATTTTTTTTTGTTTATTGTTTATTTTGTTTATTGGGAATAGTATATTCGCCCAAAAAGCACGTTTTACTGATTCAGTACTGCTCAATGAAGTAACAGTTCAAACCTCGCGCCCTACGCTTTATAGCGATGGCAGCAAAAGAATTGTGCTTGATTCACTACAGTTATCTACCAATAAAACCAGCAATTTGGGCGAATTACTTACAAAATTGGGATCAATAAACGTTTCAACGTATGGTACAGCATATTCGGCAAGTTCTGTATCGCTTAGAGGCGCCGGTTCTAATAGAACACTTATAACATGGGCCGGTTTTCCTCTTAACTCAGCAAGCTTGGGGAGCTGCGATATTTCAACGATTCCTGCTTCCGGATTCAATTCCATAAGTATAAATTATGGTGCAGTAGGTACACTTTATGGTAGTGGCTCGTTTGGTGGTGCTGTAGATTTAGAATACAAGCCAAGATACGATACCGTTACAAACCTTAATTACTCTACAAGCTACGGTAGTTTTAAAACCTTTGGCAACGAAATTTCTTTGAAGACAGGAAATACAAAATTCCAATATTTTCAATCAACTACATACAATAGTTCCGCTTCTAATTACAGATATTACGATTATGTAAATGAAATAACCCGAAAACGAGAAAATGCAGAATATAGAAATTTTGGAACCGTTCATTACTTATACTTTAAACCAACAAAAACAATTCAAATAGGAATTGGCGCATGGTATGGAATTAAGCATATTAACATTCCTTCAATTGTTGGAAAAACCTCATATATACAAGAACATCAAAAAGACTCAACCCTAAAAACATTTGCAGATATTAGCTATGTAAAAAACAAACACAGCATTAAATTAAAAACTGCTTATTTTACAGACTTTACCAGATATACTGAAGCAAGTTCTTTAGAAACAAAACATTCTGAAATATACAACAAACCGCTTTTTCTTGATTTAAACTACCGTTGCCTTATTAATTCGAACATAAAAACTGATATAGGACTTGTATATAATAGAATAAATACATTTGTGACCGGATTTAATGATTCTAAAAAGAAAACAGCTTATCGGCAGTAGTTGCTATAAAGTATTCATTTAGGCAATTGACTACAACACTCTCGGGCAGATATGAATTTATTGAGCAAGAAACAAAACCACAAATTGGTATTGGTTCTCAACTTAAACTATTTGATAATAAATTGACATTACGAGCACTTTTTGCAAACAAATATCGCCGACCCAGTATCGATGACAAATATTGGCCTATCTGGGGCAATCTTGACCTCGTACCGGAGTATGGATTTACTATAGAAAATGGTATAGAATATTCTATATTAAAAATAAATAAAGTAGATTTGAATAATGAATTATCGGTTTTTTATCTGCTTATGAATGATATGATAACGTGGCTGCCTGCTGATGATGGTGATTGGCATCCGTACAATTTTTCGCAAGGAGTAAATAAAGGTTTGGAGTATAAATTAAATTTTAATTACAACTTCAATTCTAAGAACAGTTTTAAAAATACTTTCATAATAAATTATACTGATTCAAAAATCACAAAATCTAAAGACAATGACATTTTACAAGCTGGTAATTCGCTTTTTTACGTGCCAAAAATAAAAATTGATTTTCAAGTTTTACTCAAACTTAGAAATTTCAACGCTTTTGTAAGCACTTCATATACCGGACAAAGATCATATAGAGTAAATTATTATTTGGAGCCTTATTTTTTAATTAATACCGGTATGGCTTACGAAATAAAAGCAAAAAAAATAAAAATGGGTATTAGAGCAGAACTTAATAATATACTAAAAACGAGCTACGAGCTTTATAGATCATTCCCTATGCCTCTGCGAAATTTCAATATCAACTATTTTATAAACATATAAACTAATAAAAATTTATTCATGAAAAAAAACACAAGCATTTTAGCTTTTGCACTTACAATAAGTATAAGCTTCATTTCATGTGAAAAAGAAAAACCAGATCCCGAAACTAAACAGGCAGAAAAATGTGCATATATAGTAAATGAAGGCGGTTACAATACTAATACAGGAGAAATTACTCAATATAACAAGCTGACAAAAGAAACAAAAAACGATTACTTCAACATAGTAAATAGTAAAACATTGGGAGATATAGCTCAATCTATGCATCTTTCATATAAAAATGAATTAGGATTTATAGTGGTAAATAATTCTCAAAAAATTGAAATAGTAAACCTTAAAGATTTCAAATCGGTAGGAAAAATTACCGGATTGAGTTATCCCAGATATTGTATAACAGCCGATAATGACACAACCAGGCTGTTTATTACAAACGGAAATGGAATAACTAACAATTATGTTTACATTGCCGACATCAAATCAAAAACCTTAACAGACTCAATAAAAGTAGGAAAAGGACCAGAACGATTAATGAAATTGAATGATAAACTATTTGTATTAAATTCAGGAGCATACGAAAAGGATAGCACTATTTCTATTATTAATATAAATAATAAAACCGTAGATACTACTATAACGGTAAAAGATAGACCAATTGACATGGGTAAAGGTTCTGCTTGGAGCGATTTATGGGTTTTCTGCAAAGGAAACACAGATTATGACAGCAACAATAAACCTATTAATAAAACTAATTCATTTTTGGTTCTTGTAGATCATTTAGAAGATAGTGTAATAAAAAAGGTGGATTTAGGTTTTCAAATTGATTGCAATGGAAGCAATGTAATGGCAATGAATATTTATGGCCAAATAATTTATTTCATAAATAATGGAATCTGTAAATATGATATACTCGCAGATAAAATAGAAACAAATTTTATTGAAGGTAATTTTTATGGAATAGACGTTGACCCTGAAACTGGCTATATTTGGGCTTCGGAGCCGGCAAGTGTAGGAAATGGGAAAATGCATATATAAACCCGAGGAACGGACAATATCCAACACAAACATTATTTAATAGAAACAACAAGCGGTTTAGATTATTATTAGTACTTTGTTAATAAATACCAGAATTTTGTTAATGTATTAATAAGATTCCTGATATTTTTGTTTAATAAAGTTGCAACGAATATGAATTTATTGAGCAAAAAACAAAACCACTATTAGGGATTGGAACACAACTCAAATTATTTGATAATAAATTGAATTCGAGACTTAGGCAACAAAATATATGAAAGTTTTGATATCTGAGGCAAATTGACCCAACAGAAATGGCATAGAATATTCATAAAGTAGATTTGAATAATGAATTACAGTTTTTTATCTGCTTATGAATGAATGATAACGTGGCTGCGGCTGAGAGGCAAATTGGCACCGTGGTTGATAAAGTTTGGAATATAAATTAAATTTTAATTACAACTCAGTTTAGAAATACTTAATAAATTATACTGATCAAACACAAAACAAAAGACGACATTCTAGGTAATTCGCTTCAAACTTAGAAATTTCAACAAGCAGACAAAGAAAAGAGAAATTTTATTTTTAATTAACAGGCTTACGAAAAAAAAATAAAGGAGAAAACAATCAATATTCTAAAAAACGAACTTTATAGATCATTCCCAATGTCTCTGGAAATTTCAATATAAACTATTTTATAAACACATAAACTAATAAAAAATTATTCATGAAAAAAAACACAAGCATTTTGGCTTTTGCACTTACAGTAAGTATAAGCTTCATTTCATGTGAAAAAGAAAAACCAGATCCGGAAACTAAACGGCCAGAAAAATGTGCTTATATTGTAAATGAAGGCGGTTTTAATACCAATACAGCAGAAATTACTCAGTACAACAAGCAAACAAAAGAAGCAAAAAACGATTACTTCAACTTGGTAAATAGTAAAACATTAGGAGATATTGCTCAATCTATGCATTTATCCCACGCAAAAGAATTAGGTTTTATTGTAGTGAATAATTCTCAAAAAATTGAAATAGTAAATCTAAATGATTTCAAATCGGTAGGAAAAATTACCGGATTGAGTTATCCCAGATATTGTATGACAGCCGATAATGACACAACCAGGCTGTTTATTACAAACGGAAATGGAGTTGCTAACAATTATGTTTACATTGCCGACATCAGAACAAGAACTTTAACAGACTCTATAAAAGTTGGAAAAGGACCGGAACGATTAATAAAATTGGATGATAAACTATTTGTATTAAATTCAGGTGGATACGATAACGATAGCACTATTTCAGTTATTGATTTTTATAATGAAAAGGTAATATCTACTATTACTGTAAAAGATAAACCAATAGATATATGTAAAGGTTTCAGTTATAGTTTTTGGGTTTTTTGCAAAGGGAAAACAGAATATGATGAGAATTGGAATCCAATAAATAAAACTAATTCATTTTTGGTACAAGTAGATTATTTCGGTAATTATGTAATAGGATCAGTAGATCTAGGTTTTCAGATAGATTGCAATGGAAGCAACGTAATGGCTTCTAATGAAAATGGCATAGTATATTTTATTCATAAAGGAATCTGTAAATATGATTTTTTTAACGAAACAATTGATACAAATTTTATTGCTGGTAATTTTTATGGAATAGACATTGACCCTGAAACTGGCTATATTTGGGCTTCAGAAACGGCAAGCGCCGGGAATGGAAAAATGCACATATTTAAACCCGATGGAACAAAAGTAGAAAGTTTTGAAACAGGACAATATCCAACACAAACAGTATTTTATATTAAAGAATCAGAAGATATAGAATAATTATTTTCATTTTGTTAATAAATATCAGGGGTTTTGTTAAGATTTTAACAAAATTCCTGATATTTTTGTTTAATAAAGTTGCAACGAAATTGAAGTATTGTTGTTTTGTATATGAAATGAAAAATAAAACAACAATAAAAAATAAAAAAAAGGAGTCAGTAGGCTGATATTTCCGAGAAAAGATAACCAGTCTTAAAATAATGCCTATTGTAATTCGTTAGCTCACTATTAAACCGAACATAATTATGAAGTATCTTATCATCTTAACCCTTATTACCTTATCCATAGGTTTTGTTTCCTGCCAGAAACATGTAGCATCCTCAGGAAATCAGCTCGATAGTACAAATCTGGCAAACGCCCTTCTGCAATGTGACCCGGTCGCTTTAGAAAAAGAAATTAAAAAATTAAGTTTCGACTTAGTTCCATTTCCATCAGACTCAAACCCTAGCGGACAATCTGAAAACATTGCAATTCTCTTAGAAAGAATTACAAAGTGTAAAAATATTATAAGTGTAGAAATACAGTGTTTTGCCTGTCTAAAAACCTATCCACCTCAAACAGAAATACTGGTAAGTATAGACTCTGCCGGACACATGGAACAAAGAATTCTTGATATTGCTACCCCAAAAGACAATATCTTATCATTTGCTAATGTTCATAAAGCCAATTTCACTTCTGGTTCAATGACAATATTTAACAAATATTATGTAGGATGTTTTAAAACCAAGAAGGAGACCGAAGCAAAAAAATCACGTCTGGTCGAAAAAAGAATTGATACAATATATTATGAATTTGAGAATGATATAATGAATCTGCATGTCAACATGAATTATAACTGCTGCGGAGCGCCAATAGACTCAGTTGTGATTGGCCAAAAAGGTTTTGAAGTATATATACAAGACACCTGCACCGTAAACTGCGTATGCCGCTGCTCATGCAACTATTCTTTTAACTATGGGTTATGTAATATCACAAATAAAAGAGATTCTATCATAGTTTATTTAAAAGAATATAATGCGAAAGAATATCATGTTTGGAATAAGATAGAATATGATGTGAATATGAATTGGGAGTAATGATAATACAAAAAAAAGAGGCTCTGTTTAAAAACAAAGCCCCTTTTTTTTGTGATAAAATTTATGTGATAAGCTTACAACTCAATCATAATACCCAAGGTTGGTAATAAAGTACCGTCTTCAGAGTCTAGTACTCTTAGTTTATATTTCTCACCATTGTCGGTAGTTATGTAGTTTCCAAAATCGTCTTTTTCACGAACTATAATTTGCGAGGTAGATTTTGAATTATAAACATTTTGTATATCAATATATATAGCAAATGACCATTTCTTAAAATTAAACCGTCTGTCTACACGCAAATCAAGCTGATGAAATGCTTCTCGTCTTTCAGAATTTAATCGGCTTAAATCATAAACAGGTCCATTGTTGGCATCGAAAACCGCTTTCACTGCACTTTTTTCTATATCAAATGGAGTGTATGGCAATCCGCCTACAAAACGCCACTTTGCTCCTATTTGCCACTTTTTATTTATGTCTTTGGTTAATGAAGTAGTAAGCAAATGACGACTATCCCACGAGGTTGGTATCTGATTGTATTTCTCACTATCAAAAATACTATGCGAATAGGTATATGAAATTATTGAAAAGAAACCATTATCGGTTTGTATTCTATTCATAAACTCTATACCATAGGCTCTACCTGTACCAACAGACATTACAGCTTCATCGCCAAAAACTCCATAATCGGCACCTTGAGTAGTTAAACTTATAGAATCTTTCACCCCAACCGGATATTGCTCATAAAATTTGTAAAAACCCTCTAAGGTAAATATCATAGTTTTTGAAGGATTGTATTCTATGCCTCCTACAAAATGATTAGCTTTAATATAAGAAATGTTGTTTTCCTTATTAATATATACGTCATTGTTGTCTTTAAAACCTAAGGTAGTATAACTAGGCATTTGAGCGTATCTGCCCACATTAGCATTTAAACTAACTTTTGGCAATAATGCATAAGACAATGAAAGTCGCGGAGAAATCTGGTTGAGCGGATTTTGCATCGCAGCGGAATAGGTATTACCGTCAAAACGAACTCCAGCAGATACGGTCAAGCGCTCAGAGAAATATTTCTTGGTAATTTGGGTATACAAGCCATATTTCAATAAATTGAATGAAGAATTGTAACTATATTCATCGACCTTACCATTTGCAAAAAATTTCTGATAAGTATCGTTGCTATACTTTACCCACTCGGCATTTACTCCATAGTTTATTTTATAACTCTTTACTCGGGTAAGATATTCCCAACGGAATTTGTTTTCAATTTCTTGCGAGAGAAAATCTAAATTCTTAGGTTGCGATTCATCATTATTCGGATATTTGTAATAATTATTATTCAACATATTTCTACTCAAAATAAAGGTATGAAAACCTTTCTCAGCAAAATGTTTCCAAATACCGCCTATTGCATAACTCCACTGTTCGTTCACAGCAATATTGGTAAGTACATATTCTTGAAAATCGTTAGGTTCTTCTATTCCGGTATTAAGCTTAAACTGATCGAGCGCACCAATACTAATAAGAGTAAACTCATTTTTGCTGTTTATTCTCGTTTTATATTTAAACTGATAATCGTTAAACGTTGGTAGAAAAGGCAAACCTATGAGACTGAATAAGGTTTGAAGGTACGATCGTCTTACAGAAAGTATATAAGAGCCTGTTTTACCAATAGGTCCATCTATAGTACCAGAAATTTCTGATGCTCCCAATGTAGCTCTCAGTTTCAGTTTGTCTTTGTTACCTTCTATTTGTGTCAATTGTATTACACCAGAAAGAGCATCGGAGGTATTTGCAGGAAAAGCACCTGTAAAAATATTTACACTTCCAATAAAATCGGCATTTATAATTCCTACCGGACCACCAGACGCACCTTGGGTAGAGAAATGGTTTATTGTTGGAATTTCTACCCCATCAAGGTAATATGAATTTTCGCTTGGGCCACCGCCTCTAATTATCAAATCGTTTCTGAAAGAGCTCACCGATGTAACTCCGGGGAAAGACTGTATAACTTTAGATATATCTCTATTGCTACCTGCACTATTTTCTATTTCGCTCAGTCCAACAGTTTTAAGCGAAAGCGGACTCTCATCGGTTTTCTTAAATGGAGAAACTTTAACGGTTACTTCGCCAAGTTCTATATCTGAACGTTTTACCGGAATATCTACAAATACTGTTTTACCATTAATAATCTTAACATCTCGTGAAGTTGTTGTCTCAAAACCAATATATGAGACAGTTACAGAGACAAAACCAGACTTTACGTTTTCTATTTTGAAATATCCTTTTTCATTAGAAACAGTTCCATTGTTGGAACCCGTAATTATGATATTGGCAAATTCTATTGGGTCGTTGTTTAGCTCGTCGTGCACCCGTCCCTCAATACTTCCATCTTGCCCCAGTAGTTTAAATATGGGTGCTATAAAAATGAATATAAATAATATACGTCTCATATTGTTGTTGTTTTATTAATTGATTAGTTTAAAGAAAAAAATCTAAAAAAGAAATGCTTTTTTTAATCAAACTGCTTTTTAGCATTCTTAAATAATATAAAAAAGCCACTCAAAAAACATTAAACATTTATTTTTTTTACTGTTTAGTTGGACGAATATTTATTATCTGCCTATCAGCAATAACCTAGCAAAATAGTATGTAGTAATACTCAATTAAATTTTCAGTTTTAAAAGATAAAGCAGAGATACTATTTATTATTGAATTCGCTCATAGCCTTATCAAGTCCAATGCTTGCAAAGGTTTTAATAGCATCGGCCATGAATGATATTTTTTCTTTCAGCTTTTCCATCTCATCTTTTTGCCATGTGCCAAGAACATAATTTACCTGTGTACCTTTAGCAAATTCACTACCTATTCCAAATCGCATACGAGCATAGTTGCTATGCCCCAGCATGGTTTGAATATCCTTCAAGCCATTGTGACCTCCATCGCTACCCTTGCCTTTAATTCTTATGGTGCCAAATGGTAATGCCAAATCATCTACTACAACCATCAAATTACTTATAGGGATTGATTCTTTTTGCAACCAATAGTTTACCGCTTTCCCGCTCAAATTCATATATGTGGTAGGTTTAATAAGAATAAGCGTGCGACCTTTCCACTTAAATTCAGTTTTAAACACATACTTATCGGAACTAAATTGCAAATCTTTTTCTTTGGCAAGAAAGTTTACAACATCAAAACCAATATTATGTCTTGTATTTTCATATTCAGCTCCAATATTACCAAGACCTGCAATCAAATACTTCATGCGTATATATTTTTATAAGGTTTTAATTTTTAGAGATAACCTACTATTAATAAAGTTTTCATTATTAATAGAATTATTTCAAATGTATGGTGGAAAACATTCAGAAATCATCTTTTGTAGAGCATACAAAAGTCAATAAAACAAAAAAATCCGCTTTAAAATAAAGCGGATTTTTAAATATTAACAATTTAATTATTTTCCGTCAGTAGCAGTTTTAACAGAAGATCTAGTAAGTTTAACTGCACAAACTACAGCATTTTTAGGTTCAAGAATCTCAACACCATCAAAACTTAATTTTTCAATTTTAACAGACTGACCTAAACCTACATTGGTAATATCTATAGTCAAAAACTCAGGCAACTTTTCAGTAATTCCTCTTACTTTAAGTTTTCTCATTTTCATTTGCAATTTACCACCTTGCAATACTCCTTCCGGTGTACCTTCCAATTTTACAGGCAACTTTACTGATACAGCTTTATCAGCAAAAACTGAAAGAAAATCTGCATGAAGAATTTTATCTGTCAATGCATGAAACTGCATATCTTGCAATATTGCTTTTTCTACTTTACCGTCAATGTTTATATTTGCAATATAAACATTAGGGGTGTTTACTAATTTTTCCATAACCATTTCTTCGGCATGAAAATGAATAGGTTCTTTAGCTCCATAAAGTACACAAGGTACTCTTTTTTCGTTTCTTAACGCTACTGTTTCTTTTTTACCGAGTCCGGTTCTTTTTTTTGCTTCAATGATATACTCTTGCATAACCATTTGTTTTTGTGTTACTTACGATACAACGCTCATCACACGGTTAATACTAATTTTTAAGAGTGCAAATATAGTAAAATATACGAAACACAAAACTAATTTCAGAAAAAAAACTATAGTGAAATTGGTATTGAGGTATATTTATTTACAGTATCAATCAATAATTCAATAGATATTGGTTTTGAGATATAGTCATTAAAACCAGCCTCCTCTACTTTTTTCTTATCTTCGGTCATAGCATAAGCGGTTTGCGCTATGATAGGCAGGTTTGGTCTGGTTTTTCTTATTTCAGCAAGTGCCTCATAACCATTCATTTCAGGCATTTTAATATCCATAAGCACAACATTTATTTCATTGTTGGTATTGCATATATCAACAGCCTCTCTACCTGTTTTTGCATGTATTGTAACAACTCCGGTATCGGCAAAAATTTCTTCTATAAAGAGGTAATTCACATCTTCATCTTCAACCACGAGTATAACATTTCTGTTTATTTCTTTACTAATCAGGTAATTATTATTGGATATACTCAAATCTTCTTTTGCCGAGTGATACGGTATTGTGAAATAAAAAACACTTCCTTTATCTATCTCAGATTCTAAATAAATAGAGCCTCCCAAAATTGCTACAAAAGCTTTAGCAATAGTAAGCCCCAAACCTGTTCCTCCAAATTTTCTTGTACTTGCTCCATCTATCTGGTGAAATCTCTCGAAAATTCTATCGTACTGATCTTTAGGTATTCCTATTCCGGTATCTTTAACATAAAATTCGAGCCAATCTTCTTTTTTTCTACACCCAAATTCTACACTTCCGTTTTTAATAAATTTAAAAGCATTACTCAATAAGTTATTAAGCACTTGCTTAAGTTTTACATCATCAATATAAACCTTTTCAAATTCTTTATCAACTTCATTTACATATTGTAATTTGAGATTTTCCTTTTGAGCAATGTTCTGATAAGTGCTATATAAGCTGTTAAGAATAGTACTTACGCTTGTTTGAACTGGATATAATTTTATTAGTCCGGTTTCTATTTTTGAAATATCTAGTATATCGTCTACAATTGTAAGTAGTTGCTGACTACTTTCTGTGATAATATCTGCATAGTATTTCTTCTTCTCGTCTGACAGCCCCGGTATGGTAAGCATTTGAGCAAACCCCATAATTCCGTTCATTGGAGTACGTATTTCATGCGACATGTTTGCTAGAAAGGCCGTCTTTAGTCGGTCGCTCTCTTCTGCTTTGTCTTTACTTTCAATAAGTGCATGTTCTGTCTCTTTTTGAAGCGTAATATTTCTTACAAAAAATAAATATTTACACGGTTCATTGGCTTCGCTTATGAGTTTGCTGTTTATTTCTACATAATACGAACAGTCATATGATATATCAAATGCAAATTCTTTACAACTTTCACACTTAATTCCATTCTTCAGTGCTTGCAGTAACTTTTCGATTTTAATTCTGTTTTCAAAATCGAAAAAATCGAATATAGATTTCCCAACCATCTGTACCGACTGCAAACTCCAACCATCTTCTGGCAATGAAACAAACTCAATTCTGTTTTTACTATCAATTATAATAACCAAATCGGGCGAAGTCTCTATGAGGGTTCTATAAAGCCGTTCTGAATTCTGTAATGCAGTAGCTGTTTGCAATTTATTGGTAATATCTTCTATGCTAAATCGGTATCCGTTTTTTACTTTTCCTAATTCAGAAAAGGTAATCACAACATCAATAGTTTCTGATTTTTTATTTTTTATTTTCAGTTTATGTTCTCCATTTTCTGGTGCTGAAGCTAAACCGCTTATCGAACCTTGGGCAATTCCAAGTACCACTTCAATACTTTTACCTGCAATCTCATCTTGCGAATAGCCTAATATCTTACATACTTTGTCATTAACGAAACTAATTATTCCATCTTGAACTAAACCCAATCCTACCGGCGACCAATTGAATAACTCGATTAGCGTGTCTGTGTGCGATTGCAACAATTTAATTTCAGACTGTAACTGGTCAGAATCATCAAACAATTGTCCTGGAATTTTTTCTCCCATAATGTAAATCTGTAGTAATAGAATATTCCTTAATTTGTCTTACGCATAGTGCGACTACAAAATTAATTTTTTTTTTAACAATACAAATTTTTTTTATCATTTTGCTCAATAAAATTTATGATTTTCATTAACATTTTTATGAGCATTAATAATTGTTTATAATGCTAAATATAAACATAATAGAAATACTATGTATGTTATTCATTATTATTTTCATCCTTATTAATAAAAAAATTATCTTTAGGTCATCTATAAATACATCCTTATAAAGGTTCGAATTTATTAAATTATTGATTATTACCAATTGAATATGAATGCTTTAATGAAATTGTTTAACAAGGAAAATGGAAGTTTTAGAGATACCTAATACTAATATGAATAAAATGAATATAGAAATTAAGTCTACTAAATTTCTACTTGCATTTACACTCACTATTTGTAATGTTATAATTTCGGCGTCTGCTCAAAATAGCAACTTGAGTCTTTCTGATATATGGAAAGACTATATATTTTACCCTAAAACGAATAATTACTTTTTTATCAATGACACTAATCTGATTGCACATTTAAAAGAGAATAAACTATACATAAACCAATTGAACAATTTTTCTATAAATGATTCAATTGACTTTGCACAAACCACTGAAACAATTCATGATATTGTAGATGGATACAAATACGGAAAACTTCTACTTGCCGTTGATAAACAACAGCAGTTCAGGCGTTCATATTACTCTAGCTATATAGTATATGATATTGAAAACAACTCTTGGGATGATTTTGCTGATAATAAAAAAATTAGACTAGCTTCTTTTTCACCAAATTGCAAATACAATTCATATTTTTTTGAAAACAACCTATTTATAGAAGACGCAAAGAAAGAAACCACAGCCATAACTAATGATGGTTGCCTGAATAAAATAATAAATGGTGCACCCGATTGGGTTTATGAAGAAGAGTTTGAACTGAAAAAAGCATATTGGTGGTCGCCCGACTCAAAACAAATTGCTTACCTAAAGTTTGACGAAACCGCTGTTTCTGACTATAATATAGATAAATACGATTCCGTATATCCGCAACGTTTCACCTATAAATACCCGAAAGCTGGAACCACAAACTCCAATGTAAGTGCTTGGATATACAACTTAGAAACAAAATCGACAAAGCAAATTACAATTCCTGTAACGTATGAATATTTACCGGTGATTCAATGGTTTACCAACGAAACTGTTCTATTGCAATGCTTTAGCAGATTTCAAGACACTCTGAATATTTTTGCATATAATACCAATAAAAATTCTATTGCACACATTTATAATGAAACGAGCAATACCTTCATTCCATTTCCTAATTATTTGACCATTATAGATAGTAGCAGCTTTATTCTACTCAGTGATAAGAATTTAAACAAACAAATTTACCAAATTTCATTTCAAAAAAAAGTCATACAGCAAATTACAAAATCTAAAAACGACATAGATAAAATAATAGGATTTTCAACAAACAATAATTGCATATATTATTTAAGTTCTGACAGTTCTGTGCTTGAAAAACATCTTTACAGTTTCAATATTAAAAGCAATGCTACCAAAAGAATTAGCACCACATCGGGTTATCACGATGTAGAATTTAATAATTCGTATTCCCTATTTATTGATTATTATTCTAATGAATTTAATAAAACCAAAACCCAATTATGTAATGCTGAGGGTGATATAATAAAAACACTGGAAAGTTCCAATTTCGTTGATGAATTACATAAAAAGCATACTATTGCAGATAAGCAGTTCTTTACATTTACAAACAAAGCCAACGACACTTTGTATGGATTTATGGTAAAACCGGAAAAGATGAAAAAAAATCACAAATATCCGGTACTGCTCACTGTATATGGCGGACCTTCTATACAAAGAGTGACAAAGGAATATGACTATATGCTTTACTGGTATAACTATTTGGCAAAGAAAGGCATAATTACAATTGCAATAGACCCGAGAGGAACGGGCAACCGAGGAAATCAATTCAACAAAATAACTCACGGAAAACTCGGTCAGATAGAAACCGAAGACATAATTGCAGGTATTGAATATATAGAAAAATTGCCATATGTCAATCCGCAAAAAATTGCAATGCAAGGCTGGAGCTATGGAGGTTATCTTACGCTACTTTCTATGTGTAAAACTTCAAAAATATGCGCTGGAATTGCTGTTGCGCCAGTTACAGACTGGCGGTTTTACAATACCATCTATACAGAACGATATATGAAAACACCGCAACTCAATACAGAAAACTACAACAAATCTTCAGTCGTAGAAAATGCAAATTCGCTCCAAGGCAATTTATTGTTGATTCATGGTAGCTTTGACGATAACGTTCATATTCAAAATTCTCATACACTTGCAAAAAAACTTATTGGCAGAGCTTTTGAGTTTGACTATTTCGTATATCCCGACAAAAATCATAACCTCTCGGGTGGTGCTACAAGATTTCATCTATACAATAAAATGACAGATTTTCTTATAAAAAACTTGAATACAGAAGATTGATTAAATAACTACAAATAAGCTACTAACATACAAAATAAAAATTATTTACCTAAAAGATCTTTTTCAATATTCTTTAAATGATGCTTAAGAGCAACGTGCGAAATTTGAATCTCCCAAATAAGAATTACTAAAGATAAAATAAGTAAAGCAAGAGCTATAGCAAAAACAACTTCAGCTACGCTTAACGCATTTACAAATATTAGAAACATTGACAATACACATAAAAGCAAACTTGCAATTCCAAAAATTTGCATAGCTCGGGTTAAATGCAATCTGAGTTGAAGATTTTTAATTTGAGCCAAAAAAATCGAATCTTTTTTCTCCTGATATTCTTTGGCTAAACTTCTAACCAAAGTAGCATATGCCAAAAACCTATTTGTATATGCTAAAAGAATAAGTGAAATTGCTGAAAATAAAAGCGTAGGGGTAGTTAATGTTAATGATTCCATTTTTCAAGTAAAAATTTTTGTTAAAAAAACTGCAAATTAGTCGTTAAATAAAGTAATTAAATTGATATTTGTCACTATTATTTTTGAAATAAATTCTATTATTATATTTGGTTTGTATTGTTATTTATATGAATATTAAAAAAGTTTTAATAGCTGAAGACGAAGCACAAAATCGTTTACTTTTAACAAGAATTGTTGGCAGAAACGGGTTTGAAACTTCCTGTGTTGAAAATGGACAAGAAGTTATTGAAAAACTTGAATCTGAAACATTCAACTTACTTTTATTAGATATTTCTATGCCTATTTTAGATGGAATTGAAACTACATTAAGAATAAGAAAACTAAAAAATGACAATGCAAATATACCTATAATTCTAATTTCGGGCAATAATGCTGAGTATTTGGCAAATACATGTAGAGAGATAGGTGCAACAGATTTTATTGTAAAACCTTATGACTTACAGATGATTACGAATATTTTAAAAAAATATAACAGTTAAAAACAGACATGCTTGAAATAGAGATAGTACTGACAAATATAATATGCTAGAAAAATTTCAGGAAACTCTATTGATTAAGAATATATAAAGAAACTAAAAATATCAAACTAATGAATAAGTCAATTTTAATTGTTGATGATGATGAGATGATTGGCAGACTGCTTCTTAGACTTTTGCAAAAAGAAGGCTTCGACGTGAAACATGTAACCAATGGCAGAGTAGGATTAGAAGTATTTGAGGAAAGAACTTTTGATCTTGTAATCACTGACATCATAATGCCTGAAATGGAAGGTATAGAATTTATTCTATCTTTAAAAAAGAAAAAGGAAGATGTGAAAATTATAGCTATGTCGGGAGGCGGATATCTAACTCCTCAAGACTATCTAGAGACATCAATGGATTTCGGGGTTATTGATGCTTTTTCTAAGCCATTTGACAATAATGAAATTGTAGGCAAAATAAAAAATCATCTTTTGTAATTATATAATTATTTCCAATGCAATATATTTCTTTATTATTTTTCATTTTATCAATTTCTTTAATTGTTCTAGCATTTCTAATAAAAAAGGAACTTACTCCGGTTAGCAATTTAGTAAGCGAATATGTTTACAATAAATTTGGTTGGCTCACAAAACTAGCTTTTGTATGTATTGGATTAGGAGGCATAAGCTATTTAACTTCTTTATCAAGCCTTTACCTTCAGTCAAACATTGGTAAAACCTTAATCATTTTATTGAATATTTGGTCAGTTTCGGCTGCATTTCTTGCTGTTTTCCCTATAGATTTACCCAACAAAAAAACGCTAAACGGACTGATTCATAAAATCTTGGCAAACATAGCCATCCCTACTGGTCTAATCATAATAATTATTACGACCATCCTAAATTTCAATAACTTAACGGTGTTTCAGCTATTTAACACATCAATTTTGTCATTGCTTATTATTTTGGGAAAGATATTTTATATTAGAGGAAATAAAAACTACAAAGGCATATTCCAGCGAATTATAATTTTTTCGGAATTGATTTGGTTTATCTTAAATATTCTGCAACTAGCATAATTCCCCATAGAAGCTCTAAAAATGTTGTTTGCTAAGATAATTGCAGCTTTAAAATGTACTAATTCCATTTTAAGGCATTGCAAAAACACATCTAGCAAGAAAATTCTATTATTAAAATTTAGAGAAGACTGTTACAAATTAAACAGTCTGAAAAGAACATTAAGTGCCCGGGGCGGGATTCGAACCCGCACATCCGAACGGACACATGGCCCTCAACCATGCTTGTCTACCAATTTCAACACCTGGGCTTATTGTGGCTGCAAACTTACTACTTTTTTTATATGTTTACAAACAACTTAACTTAAACATTGCAAAAAAATAATGCAATGTTAATTTAGCTTGGGTAACGATTTTAAACTACTCTTTATATATGATTCAATTATAATCTTATATAAAACAGTAACAGTTTTGAAAATCATCAAATACACTATTTAGGATAATGTACAACTCTTTGAGGAAAAGGAATAGAAATTCCTTCTTTATCAAATGCAATTTTCAATCGCATTCTAAGTTCTCCGCATACATCCCACTGTTTTATGGGTTGTGTTTCACCTAGTATTTTAATTATTATAGCTGAATCGGCAAAATCATCGACCCTCAGGAATGCAGGAGCTTTAATGATGAATTCTTTCCATAACACATCATTAGCCAAATCTTCACCGACTCTATTAACCACAGCTATTACATGTTCTAAATCAGAATCATACGCAATACCTATATTTAGATTTACACGCGAAAAATACTTAGACAAATTTGAAACTTTTTTTATTTCACCATGCGGCACATGGTGTACTGTACCATCTAAATCTCTAATAGTTGTCATCCGTAAGGTTATATCTTCAACCAATCCGCCGGTACCATCAAAATTTACTACATCGCCTACTCTGTATTGATTTTCAATAATAATAAACAATCCGGCAATTACATCTCTAATCAAATACTGTCCGCCAAAACCTACCGCTAACCCTACTATTCCTGCACCGGCAAGAATAGGACCTGTTTTAAGTCCTATTTCAGACAATATCATTAATACAGAAATCGTGTAGAGGGTAACATTTGTAAAACCGTTAAAAATTCTGATAAGTGTATCTTCTCGCTTCATTTCTGCAAGTTTAGAAACATATTTACCTGGAACTATTGCCACACGAATCCCCTTTTCAATTACTTTTTTTAATATCTTTTGTAATACGAATGTACCAATAATGATAATCAAAATTTTCAAACCATGATTTATACTCCAAGGTATAATTGCATTAATTATTAGATTTACTTGTTCTTCAATCATCAGTATTTTTTATTCATTCTTCAAAAAAATTAATAAAAGTCATGTAGACAATAGAATATCACTACCTATTTATCTCCACATTTTTCGCAAATAAAATCTTTTACTTGCATATTTTCATATACTTGGAATGATAATTTTTCAGGACCAACTATTTCACAAAGTCTAGAATGAAAAAGATTATCGGCAATTTTTACAGCTTCAAAAAAGTCGTTAGACAAAAGTTTCTCCGGCGACAATGTACAATAAGTTATGTATGAAAACAAAAATGTTTCATCTATCTTAGGATTAGAATAATACAATGAAAATAAATCTAAAGCCATATTAATTCTTTCATTTTCAATTAATAAACCAAAAAGTGTATAGACTAATGGTAAATCTAAATTATTAAGGTCTATTAATTCTAACCTATCAATTGCAGTTTTTTTAACATCGACAGATGGAATTTCTTTCAATACTCTAACTATCATTTCGAGTTCCATAAGCTTTACGTATTCTTTATTAGCTTTTGGGTCGATTTTAAGCTTTTCTAATTCAAGTGAAATTGCACTATATTCGGTCTCTGTAAATATTTTTGTAAGTCTCAATTTGCAAAAAGTACAATTGAATATATTCTGAGCATTCTTAAA
Organism: Bacteroidales bacterium; assembly: GCA_016714605.1. Classification (GTDB taxonomy): domain Bacteria; phylum Bacteroidota; class Bacteroidia; order Bacteroidales; family UBA1715; genus JADKDL01. Next base: position 70,349 of record JADKDL010000050.1, read on the forward strand.
ATATGAGTTAGTAGCTCTGTAACATACTTGTTTTTGATAAGCTGCATCCATATCTTTTGAGGAGATTGATTTTGACTCCGCATTTTTTGGATCTTTCTCCAAGGTTATATCATAACTAAAAGAATGTACCGGTGGTTTTTCTACATAGTTTCTATATAAACTTCTGCATGATGATTTGCCCAATAAAACCACAAGATTAAGTTCATAGCCAGAAGTTAAACCTTCGGGTAGTTGCCCCATCATAACTCTAATTTTATTGGCTTTGGGGTCTTTTATTTCATTCTCTTTGAGTAGTGTAGGCAAATATAGTGGCTTTAAAAACAAGCCTTTGTATGGCACTAAATAATTCAACAAATTGGCATCGTTGCACGGATATTGAGCTCGTTGAACTACATCGATTGCAAGACCGTCTGTGGGGTTTTTTAAAAGTTTCTGTAGCTTCTTAAGATTACTATATTCAAAATAAATCTTATCTTCTTCTACTTTTATTTCATTTACCAATTCATTAATATTTTCGTATTTGGTGCAGGGTTTACAGAATGTCTTATCAGGATAATAAATGCCAAAAGTTTTATCTCCAATAAATTTTGCCCAACTTGCATCCATTACTGGTGCTATAGAACTCTGATTGCCCATAACCAATGAAAAATAAAGTTTCTTCTTCGTTAAATCAAAATCAGCATCAAAGCCTATAAATGAATATAAAGAACTACACAATAACTTGTTTTTCTTTTTTATAATAAATAGAAAATCAATAATTTCATCGGCCATTGAAGCGTAGGTTTGCTGCTGTGCTCCCATAAGTAAATTTATTCTACCTATCACCTCGTTCACATTTCTTGTTCCTCCATAAAGTATTGATCTATCGCCCGGATCAGACTCTTCTAAAACCGAAAACTCAGCCATATATTTCACCTGATCAACTGCGGTTTTTCTTAGTATTTCATTGTTTTCTAGATTTTTAACACCTACGCTATCTCTTTTCTTATTAAGTTTTTCAAAAACTAACTGCGTTAGCTTTTCTTTATTAAAAGATGTAGGGTTTACTATTTCTGTCTGACTAAATAGATTGAAAAAAACAGAAAATGCGGTAATGCAAAAAATTAATCTCATTGTTTTATAATTTTATTTATTGTTAATTCTAGCGATACACTCCTTATCAACAATTTATCTGTTAAAGGAATCTTACTATATTGAAAATATATTATTGAAGCTAATAAAAACTCCAAATAAAGAATAATCACACTATTGGTGTAGAAATATTACCAAATTTCGGAAATATTATTTTAAAAAACCTATATCTAAGACTTAATCTGTATATGAATCCATCCTGATAACCATCATTCAGCAACGTTCTGTCATCATCAATTTTGAATAACATAAGCGCAACTCCAATCTTATCGCCTGATTCATAGAGTTTAAAGTTTCGACCAATGGAATATCCAAATTGTGCATAAAAGAGTATTTGAGGGGTAAAATAAATTCGTAAATGAGCATATAAATCGTTTGTGGATTTTGTAATATAGTTTTTTGCTTGACCAAAATGACTTTGATTATTATTAAATGTTTTGGTAATACTGAGAAAAGATACTCCGCAATGAATACTTTTATTTAAAGCATAATTTATTTCTGCGGCTACCGGCAAACTCAAATCTATCTCTGTTTTTTTTGATTTAGACAAAAAATAACACCCTATTATTGGTGATAAAAAATGACCAAACGATTCGTAATTGTAATAAATACCTAATTTGTATTTAAAGTTTTCCTTTTTCCCAAACTTGCTAATATACATACCTCCCATTTGGAAATCTGAAAAAATATTTTCTGAAAAATTTGATGCTATTTTAGGTAATAGAATGATTGTGGAATTTAGTCGGCTGCTATGATTCAAGCTTATACCAGCTTTTAGTGATATGGAATGTAAACTGAGCAACGGACTCATATCAGACAATCCGATGCGAAGGGCATCATAGCCAACTCCGAATAAAAGAGCATCGGTATTTTCGTTAAGTACTAAGGGGATAAATATTTCGGCTCCATATTCAAATATGCCTGTGGTACCAGGAACTGAATCAAAATTTACTGCATGGCTACCTTGATAATAAACTTTAGCTATATCAACATAGTCCTGAGCTTCAACAAAATAGCATTGAATCAACAACAACAATGCAATTATTTTTTTAAGATTAAATATTCTCATTTCTCATAAATTAGCAACTAATAAAACTATTTTATCTATATAGTAATTTACATTAAATATGAACAAAAAGTTTATTAATTCAAATTAAAATGACACGAACATAAACATAAAATTTATTGATACAACTCACAATTGCATTCTTAACCAATTTAAAAATTGGCAAAAAAAAAGCCACCTTTTCAGGTGGCTCAAGTTCATTGCAAAAAAGTAATAAAAATTAAATAGCTTTAACATTTATTGCGTTCAAACCTTTTTTACCTTCTGTTAATTCAAACTCTACCGAGTCTCCTTCATTAACTTCTCCTACTAAACCAGATACGTGTACGAAGTACTCTTTCTTTGAATCTGCTTCGATAATGAATCCATAACCTTTGGTTTCATTAAAGAATTTTACTGTTCCATTTCTCATTATAATTGTATTAAAATAAAATATTATGGTTACAAAGATATACTAAAATTGCAATTCTCGGTTATTTTTTTTTCAATTTTTATATTGATTTTTTAAAATAATATTTATTACTCTCATAACAAACAACTTACCGCATACTATTTTATATATATTTTGTGTTTAAAACCGTATGTCTACACTAATGCCTACTTGATTTGGGTTTATTTGTGGTATAATTGTTAACCAAGACTTGCTTTTATATACGACATAAGCAGTACCATAGCCAATAATAGCCCCGGCCAAGATATCGCTTAACCAATGTTTATCTTCATATATACGAGAATATCCGGCTCCCAATGCTAAAATAGAACTCACTACAGGTATCCAAACTGTTTTCTTATATTCTAAAAACAACATACTTGAAACGGCAAATGCCAATGTTGTATGACCCGAAATAAATGAATTATTGTTAATTGACTTAAACCACTCGCTGTTACTACTCGCAGTTGACGGGCGCTCTCGTCTAAATGAGATCTTATAAATTCTTGCAATTGCCCCCGATATGACTACTGCTTTTAAAGTATTCATACTTGTATATCTGAGTTTATCATCTTTTATAATTGAACCAATGGCATACATACTGCCAGTAATAATAAGCGGATACAACCCACTGCCATAAGGTTCAAACACATATTGGCATAAAACATCAATACTCCTGTGTTTATGCTCGCTACTCCAGGCTTTTACAGATTCATCGAAGAAGTATGAAGTTGTCAATGCTGTTCCAAATACCCCAAACAACAAAATATTCTTTCTTGAATTTGGCAATGGAGCTTTCAATACTTCTCCTACGTCGGTAATATATGATTTGAAATATCCGCGATTTGTAAATTTTTTAATACTGTCGGCATGCTGCAATGAATCGCTATCTTGGGCTCGGCAATGCAAACTGAGAGCTATAAACAACAATAATATCCAAACACCAGTTTTTAAAAACATTAGTCTAATTTCTTTTTTTCAATTTCTTTTGCTTCATTCCAATACACATCCATTTGTTCCAGACTAAGTTCTTTAAGGTTTACTCCCTTGGCAATAGTCTGACTTTCAAGATACTGAAATCTTGAAATAAATTTCCTATTGGTTTTCTCAAGCGCTGTCTCAGGATCAATATCATACAATCGGGCTGCATTGATGAGAGAGAAAAGCACATCGCCAAATTCATTTTCAATTTTTTCTTTATCCTTTGTAATTAATACTTCATGCTTAAGTTCATTTATCTCTTCTTCTACTTTTTCCCACACCTGCTCTCTTTTCTCCCAATCGAAACCTACAGCTCTAGCCTTTTGCTGTATTCGGTTGGCTTTAATTAATGCTGGTAGCGAATTAGGAACACCTGCCAAAACAGATTTGTTCTCTCGTCCTTTCTCTTTTAGTTTTAGCTCTTCCCATTTTATTAGCACTTCTTTATCATCGTTCACTTTATCGGTTGCAAATATATGCGGATGGCGGTAAATAAGTTTTTCTATCAAACTATCTATCACATCTTTAATTGTAAATTCATTGGTTTCTGATGCAATTTTTGAATAAAATACAATGTGCAATAATATGTCGCCCAGTTCCTTTTTTATTTCAACCATATCGTTTTTCAATATTGCATCGGCCAATTCAAAGGTCTCTTCTATACTTAAATTTCTAATGCTTTCAATTGTTTGTTTTTTATCCCACGGGCATTTTTCTCTGAGTTCGTCCATGATATTCAATAACTTCTCGAACGACTGTAATGTTTCTTTCATGATTAATAAACTATATATTAACTTATTTTTTTATGGCAACAAATTGATGCTAATTGATTTAAATAATGGCGTTGATTATGAAACAAATAGTAAAAAGAAGAAACAGCAATTACTTATCAGAAAACTTAATACGTACTTCTTTGTTTTGCTTCACATTGAGCAAATCTATAGCCCTTCCGTTTGCAATAGCAATTTCTAAAAATCCGGCATAACTGAATATTGCAAGTAAATTGCCTGAAATAGTTTCGCAATATTCATTATTTATTTTCACTATCTTATAGTTGCTATGGTAGCTTCCAATGTATATCTCAAAACTCCTACCCTTCCCTACTCTTTCAAAATCTTCTTTGGTAATATTTGTAATAGCATTGCCAAAAGTATCGAAGTGTATTATTTCACCATTTATCATAGATGAGTGAATAGCAGCCCTTCCCGGATTGAATAATATCTGAAATTCATGCAGTTTTCCTAAAGTACTCAGTGGTTTCTCAGCATAAATTTTCTGAATTGCATCAACATAAATACCTAGTTCGGGAAATGCAGCAAATTCATTGATAGCTTTGTTTGAGGGTAATTTATAAATATCTTCAGTTATATCTTCAAAAATTAATTTCCAAATACCATCATCATTACCAATAAAATAATAATCGTCTTTCTGAAAAGCAATATAATTTCTAGACGTTGGTTGTTTTCTACTAATTTCGCCCCCTACCCCAAGTACATGTATTGTTCCTTTAGGGAAAAGCTTATAGCAACCTCGAAGGGTAAAAGCAGCTTGACCAATATCATAGGGTGTAATTTGATGCGAGACATCAACAATTGTCAATTCGGGCAGTAGCGACAATAATCGCCCCTTAAAAGCACCTACATAGGTACCATCAGCTCCCCAATCTGTTGTTAATGTTATGATTTTCATTAATTAAATAGAAAAATAAAATTAAAGCATTATAAGCTTTAAACACTCCAAAAATACTTATTTTTGCAATGCTTATTTAGTAAATTTCGGAAAAATTATGTTATTGATTTCAATTTACTAAATGTTTTTTAGTAAAGAGTATATTTTTAATGTGATACAAAATAAGATTGAGTATAATTCTTTATAAACAATTTGAAAAAAAATAATTTTCTTTGTATCAAAATAGTAATCAACCCTCTTAAATTCATTAATGATAGAAAAAACTGTAGAATTAGATTCAATAAATCCGGTAGATTTCTACGGGGTTAATAATTCTAACATAGATCAAATTAAGCTTTTCTTTCCTAAACTTAAAATTATAGCTCGCGACAACATTCTCAAAGTCATGGGAGAAAGTTATGAGTTAACTATTTTTGAGGAAAAATTTGATATTCTCAAAAGGTATTTTGTTCGTTACAATTCTATATCTCCAATTGTAATAAAAGAGATTCTAATTAATACCATGCCCAAAGGAGAAGAGCCCAATGTTCAAATAGATAATGAAACTATTGTTTTTGGCAACAACGGCAAACAAATAAAGGCACGTACTGAGAATCAGAAAAAATTGGTAGAGATTCAACAAAAGTGCGACCTTGTATTTGCAGTAGGACCGGCAGGCTCTGGGAAAACATATACAGCCGTTGCAATAGCTGTAAACGCCCTTAGAAATAAGTTGGTGAAAAAAATAATACTGTGCAGACCCGCTGTTGAAGCCGAGGAAAAATTAGGATTTTTACCCGGCGACATGCGCGAAAAACTAAATCCATACCTCCAACCGCTTTATGATGCATTGCAAGATATGATTCATCCAAAGAAACTTGCAGAGATGTTTGATGAAAATCTAATTCAAATAGCACCTTTGGCTTATATGAGAGGACGTACCCTTGACCATGCATTTGTAATACTTGACGAAGCCCAAAATGCAACGCTTAACCAAATAAAAATGTTTCTAACCCGTATGGGCGAAAATTCTAAATTTATGGTTACCGGCGACGTTACCCAAATAGATTTACCCGACAAAAGAAAATCGGGTCTTACGCGTACCATCCAACTACTCAATGAAACAGAAGGTATTGGAGTTATCTCATTCAATGAAAGAGATATTTTAAGACACAAACTAGTAAAGAGCATTGTAAATATATTCGATAATTATCAAAAAAATAATAACTATGAGTAACGCTATTGTAAAATCGACATTTTCATTTCCCGGACAAACTGCCGTATATAAAGGCAAAGTAAGAGATGTGTACACTATAGACAATAAATATATGGTCATGGTTGTTTCTGATAGAATTTCTGCTTTTGATGTAGTGTTGCCTAAAGGAATACCATATAAAGGACAAGTACTCAACCAAATAGCAGCTACTTTTCTTGATGCTACCTCAGACATAGTACCCAATTGGAAATTAGCGACACCAGACCCAACCGTAACGGTAGGTCTTAAAGCCGAACCATTTGCAGTAGAAATGGTTATAAGAGGCTATCTTACCGGACATGCTTGGAGAGAATATAGCGCAGGAAAAAGAACTCTTTGCGGCGTGAGTATGCCCGATGGTATGAAAGAAAATCAGAAATTCAGTAAACCAATTATTACCCCTACAACAAAAGCATCTGTAGGTCATGATGAAGATATTTCAAGAGAAGATATCATAAAAAATGGTATTGTTTCTGAACAACTTTACACACAACTAGAAGATTATACCAATAAACTTTTTGAAAGAGGAAGCCAAATAGCTGCCAAAATGGGTCTTATTTTGGTTGATACTAAATATGAATTTGGAATGATTGACAATAAGATTGTACTTATAGATGAAATTCATACCCCCGACTCGTCTAGATATTTCTATGCACAAGGCTACGAAGAACGATTGCTAAAAGGTGAGAATCAAAAACAGCTTTCAAAAGAGTTTGTAAGACAGTGGCTTATAGAAAATGGATTTCAAGGAAAAGATGGTCAAACAATACCCGAAATGACCGATGAATATATAAATCAAGTATCTGAACGATATATTGAACTATTTGAAAGTATAACCGGCAAAAGCTTTGAAAAAGCAGACACCACTAACGTTACACAGAGAATAGAGAAAAATGTATTAGAATATTTAAAAACACTAAAGTCATAATTTCTGAAAAAATAAATAAAAATTCGCACTTAAAATTTTGTCAATAAAAAGAAATAAGTAATTTTGCCTACATAATTAACTGTGTAATTAATTTAATATTAAACTATGAAAAAAATCTTATTAATGATTTCTGCAGCAGCAATGATTTTTGCAGTTGGCTGTTCAGACGAGGATCCAATTTATAATGTGAATTTAAGTAATGACATCAAAGCAAAAGTTGATGGATATGTATTTAAAGGTACAGGTGCTGTAGATAGCGCACTTAAAGATGTTACTGTTACCATAAGTGGTAAAACTGCAAAAACCAATGCTATCGGTTATTTCGCAATTGAAGGTCTTGCTCCGGGTGAGTATATTGTAAAATATGAAAAAGAAGGCTATTCTACTATTATGAATACAGCTAGCATTGCAGCTACTGATTATTATGGTGACGCTAAACAAACTTTTACAACTCAAGTACTTTATCCAAAAGTATTAAACTTAGTTGTTCAATATCGTCAAATTGATCCTGATTGGGTAATTGGAGATGATGCTGAAGATAGATGGATAAGTCCTGCTGGAGCTTTTAATGTTGAAATTGAATATACTAATGATGAATATTTTGATGATATACCTGATATGGTAGCATCTGGTGGTGCAATTACACTGAGCAATATTCCTGAATTAGGATTGAAACTTAATGTTGATCAACTAATAGGCGATGTAAAATATACTTCTTCTATTGAATTAACACAAGCTGATGTTAAAAAAGGTACTATTAAAGTTGAAGTTAAGGTTCAAGAAGATTACGAAGCTCCTTTTATTGATATTTTAGACTAATATATTTCTTTTAATATTATACAAAAAGAGGCTGTTTATAACAGCCTCTTTTTTGTTTTATCTAATACATAGAAAATGACCCTGCATATACTCTGGACAAATAATAATAAAGAATCATTTATCTCAATGATTTCTTTATATGCACTTAATTCAGTAAAACATGGCTGGTGGCAAAAAGTAAACCTCATACTATGGGGAGCATCGGTAGAACTGGTACTCAAAGACCCTCAAATACAGACAGAAATATTGGAGTTGAAAAACAATGGCATAAGTCTAGAAGCCTGCCTCGACTGCTGCAACCAGTACGAAGCAACCAACCAATTTCAAAAAATGGGTATTGATGTAAAATTTATGGGAAGAACTCTAACAGAATATCTGAAAAGTAAAAACGATAAGGTTATAACGTTCTAACGGCAAACTGCATTAATTAAAACCCATATTGCATTTTCTTGAAAATATCCCAAATTACAACACCCATTGACACCGAAATGTTTAAAGAATGTTTCGTTCCAAACTGAGGTATTTCTATACTTCCGGTACAAATATCGACTACATTTTGAGCTACTCCTTTTACTTCGTTTCCAAAAACAAAAGCATATTTTTGAGTAGCATCTATTGAAAAATTTTCTAAAGAAATACTTCCTTCCACTTGTTCTATAGCATATACGAGGTAACCTTGTTCTTTGAGCTGTTTTACCGCTTCAAAACAATCTGCTTGGTAATGCCACTCAACAGCATCTTCAGAGCCTAATGCTGTTTTGTGAATATCAGTATTAGGTGGGGTGCATGAAATTCCACACAAAATAACTTTATCAACAAGAAAAGCATCAGAGGTTCTGAATACAGAGCCTATGTTATTGGCACTTCTTACATTGTCTAATACTATGGCATAAGGCAATTTTGAAACAGTTTTGTAGGTTTCAAAACTATGCCTGTTCAATTCGCTATTTTTTAACTTCCTCATTTACAAATAAATATTCTTAGTAAACCAATTCACTCCCCAGCACCTTAGCAATCATATTCAAACTTAATCTTTTTTAATGAAAAGTATAAAAAACAATGTTAATAAATGTTTACATATTTTACCCAAATATTGATTGGTAATAATACAATACAATGTAAATTAACACTAAAATAATTTAAAACATATTTCAAATCATCTTTATTGCGTACATGACTAACTATCAAGCACATGGTATATTATTTATTTTACTCAAAAAAGATTATTGTAAATGAAAATAGTTTGATTAAATAAAAAAAGTTTATAAACAGGTATGGAAAGCATTCAAGAGGCAGGAATTACGTTGCATAAATTGGCAGAAAAGGGTAATTTTGAAGAGCTAATAATAGAATCGAAAAAGGTTGCTCAACAGTATCCGAAATGGTTTGGTGTGTGGTATTATTTAGGAATAGCTCACGGATTTAAAGAAGAGCATGCTTTAGCAGAAAAATTTTTACTCACCTGCATATCATTAAAACCCAATTTCTTTGAAGCTCTAGTTTCTCTTGGCGCATCTTGCGAAGCTCAAGGAAGACGAGATGATGCTGTGTTGCATTTGGAAGAAGCTCTCATTATTGAACCAAATTCTGAATTGGTTTTGAAAAAATTAGGAGTAAAATATTTCTTATTAGAAAATTACAACAAATCGGCAGAATGTTTTCAAAGACTCACCGAGCTCAACCCTGAAAACGATGAAAATTGGTATTGCCTTGGCGATGCTTACCGACAAAAAGATTTATTTGCCGAAGCTATAAAAGCTTACTTTAATGCACTGAATATTGATAATGAAAATTATTTAGTCATACACAATATAGGTGTTTGCTATTGGTATTTAGAAGATTATGAAACAGCGGCAACCTTCTTTAAGAAAGTTATAGAATTCATTCCCGACTCATTTAGAGCCCTAAGAAACCTTGGAGAATGCTATCTGAAAATGAGTGATAAAGAAAAAGCAAAGGAATATTTTTTTAAAGCATTACATTGCGTTCCTGATGATGAACATGTAAAAATACTACTTGGTCAAGCAATCAGTTAAAATAAAAATATAGATGTCAAAAAGTGTTTGGAATAAGAATTTTACTTTACTTTTCATTATTTCAGGATTAATAATTACAGCATTTTATTTACTGCTTCCTATTTGGCCACTTTTCATTGAAGAAGTCATTGGAGCTGATCGCAAAAGCGTAGGTATATTAATGATGATATTTACCGGGAGTGCAATTGTTTCAAGACCAATAAGCGGTTTTATATTAGACACTTACGACAAGAAAAAACTATATCTATATAGCACACTGCTATTTATTCTACTTGTTTTTGCCTATTATTTCATATCTAGCCTCAATTATCTCTACTTGGTATGGGGACTTCAAGGTTTTATTTGGGGTATTGCCACAACGAGTAGTTCGACAATAGTAGTAGATGTTATTCCCAAAGAAACAAGAGGTAGAGGCGTAGGAATAATTGGTTTATCTGTACCTATTTCAATGGCTATAGGTTCTTTTCTGAGCTTGACCATAAAGGATAAGCTAGGCTACGATTGGGTTTTTAGCTTAGCAATAGCATTCGGATTAATTGGAACGTTAATTATATTATTTCTAAAAATACCTAAATACAAATCGAATAAACATTTCAACCTTAGAAATCTATTTGCTTATAAAGCAATTCCTATTGCATTGAACAATTTTCTTATCACATTAAGCTACTCATCTATAGTCATTTATATAAGTCTATTTGCTAAAGAAATAAATTCGGAGCATGCAGGTATTTTCTTTTTAGTTTTTTCAGTTGCAATAGGTATTTCCAGACTCATAGGCGGAAAATTGGTTGATAAATCGGGACCTAAGAAAAATATATTTGCAGGCACACTCCTCTTAACCCTTGGATTTATTTTGCTTTATTACACCAACAATACGCTCCCTTTACTAGTGGCAGCCCTTATTCAAGGTTTAGGATTTGGACTTGTAATGCCTACATTTCAAGTTATGGCTAATAATGTTGTAAGCAAATCGGACAGAGGTGCTGCTAATTCAACATTCTTTATTGCCTTTGATTTAGGTGTAGGACTCGGTTCAATGTTGTTTGGTTATGTTTCAGAACTGATAGAATTAAGATTTATTTATATTCTGTCAGCGTGTTTCTCGGCTCTGGCATTACTTATCTTTTATTATAAAATATATCCGGAATACAATGCAAACCTTGTGAAAGAATAATAAGAAATCAAAGTTTTCATTGTAATTACCATAATTAAATATAATTTTGTTATAATTTGTATTTCAAATAATTATAACCCCTAAAAAAATTATACAATGGTAAAATCAATAATGCTTATCTTGTTTCTTTTGTCTGCATCAATAGCAGTTGCGCAACCCACAATCGTTGAAGAAGACCCCTGCGGAGCATACATTCCAGACTTTATGAACTCACTTCTGAAAGCTGGTTACGGATATTCTTATGCCGATTTACAGAACGATATTGATACATGGCAAAAAGATGAATTTGTAAAAATAGATTCTATAGGAGCTTCTGTTCAAAACAGAACAATTTATATGCTTTCAATAACCGATTCTAAAACAAATGAAAAAGAATTTAGAATTTGGATTCATGCACGTACCCACCCCAATGAAGTACAATCTACCTTTGTAACCAATGAAATAATTGAATATCTTTTATCTGATGATGAATATATTACAACCTTAAGAGAAAAATGTATTATCAATATTGTTCCAATGATTAATCCGGACGGAGTAGAACTCGGATATGGCAGAGAAAATGCAAACCAAGTAAATATTGAAAGCAACTGGTCATCAGCATCGCCCGAAATAGAAGTACAGGTGCTTAAAAGAGTTTTAGACTCACTTATGAAAACAAGTACTCCTATAGATATTGCGTTGAACATGCACTCTGCTTCGAACTGCAAAAGGTATTTTGTATATCATGCAGAAGCAGGCACATCGGCAAAATATGTAGATATGCAGAAAAAATTTATAAATCATGTAAAATCTGAATGGACAAACGGTATTGAAGACTGGAATTATTTTGTTTCGTGGACAAGTACTACACCTACTCAATACCCCGAAAGTTGGTTTTGGTTAAACCATGCAGAAAAGGTATTGGCACTAACTTATGAAGATATGAATTGCGCTGAGGCAAAAGATTTTGATATGACGGCACAAGTAATAGTTAACGGTATTGGTCGGTATTTTGAATTGCTGCCTCCTTACATAATAAGTAGCAATTTTGAAAAGACAGAAATACCGTACAAAATCACGACAAATGGTTCATTATTAACTATAAACGGCAATGGAAAAGTAGTTTCAACTGAACTTTACACAACCCAAGGCATACGTGTTGATTCTAAAAAAGGAGAATACCTGGAATTTACAATAAATAGAAAAGGTTTATATATTCTGAATATTAACGTTGAAAATTCTGCGAGTCAAGTAAAAATCATAATTAGATAAATACTAAATCTTCGGGAATAAAAAAAGGTATCATCAACTGATACCTTTTTTTGTTTTTGGGTGGGAGATCGGGTTCGAACCGACGACCCTTGGAACCACAAACCAATGCTCTAACCAACTGAGCTACAACCACCATTTTAATAACGCCCTCGAATTAGGGTTTGCAAATTTACAAATGATTTTTTAAAATGCAAAAAAAATCATTAATTTCTATCAAAAAAAATATTTTTCGAAAAAGCACTCAATGGAATTGCATAAATAACAACAGTATTTGAGTTTAAAATATTCATATTTTTTACCGCTTGACCCACCGTATACATGACTCTATTATCTACCCTGCAATCGGCAGCAATGCTAACAGCAGAACCAACAGCAATACCTAAATCTGTTATATTAAACACACAGGGGATAGATGGATTTTTATCTTTTTCTGCACAATTGGCAAAACCACACATTCCACATTTTTTCAATCCTATAGAAGCAATTTTTGCACCAAGCAGAAGCATTACTGGAGCTTTTCTAATATTCTCGGCATCTCTTCTGAATGATGGAATATCATTTTCTACTCCCAATCTTGTAAGCTCATCGGCTATTTCTATAATGGTATCGCCTTGCACTATCTTTAATTCAATAGATTCGAAGCCTTTACCTTTAGGAGCAGTGCGAGCAGCAACAAGCATTTGCTCAGCAACTCGATAAAGTGCAGCATCTATAACTTCATTTTCACTTTTAATTGGCATAATAATATAATTTTAGCTATATGTTTATATTAATACTGCTTTTCTCTTTCTAGTTTACCTTCTATATTCCAAAAAATCCACCTGCCCGAAGGCATATCATTTGCGTATGAACCTTGGAACATAATGTTTCCATTATCATACCACTCAGTAAATTCACCGTTTTTCATTCCAGCACTAAAATTATATTCGCTTTTTTTCTCTCCGTTGGTGTACCAAGATTTCCAAAGTCCGTGCTTTTTCCCATTCTCAAAAGTTCCTTCATGCTCCTTTTCACCATCTAAATTATAACGAACCTCCTTAACTGGAACCTTTAAAGAATCATTTTTCAAATAAAACTCTATTTGCATAGGAGTTCCATTAGGATACTGAGACAATACATGCTCTTCTAAACCACTGCTACAAGCAGAAAATAGGCATACTATTAATGCCAAAATTGATGTGCGTCTAAACATAAAAAAAAATAAATGATAAAAATAATGATATACAAAGATAAAAAAATGTATAATATTTTGAGATTAAAATAAAGTTTTCTACTTTTGCACTCCAAAACTTTTATGAATTACGAAAAATTAGTACAATGTACGCAATAGTAGAAATAGCAGGTCAGCAATTTAAAGTAGAGAAAGATAAAAAAATCTACGTTAACAGATTGAAAGAAGAAGAAGGAAAGCAAATAACTTTCGACAATGTTCTTTTGATAGAAAATGGAAGTGATGTAAAAATTGGTACACCAAATGTATCAGGAGCATCGGTTTCAGGAAAAGTAGTATCTCACTTAAAAGGAGATAAAGTTATCATTTTCAAGAAAAAAAGAAGAAAAGGATATCAAAAAAGATCTGGTTTCAGACCATATCTTACCCAAGTACAAATAGAAGAAATTAAAGGTTAAACCAAAATAATACTACTTAAGAGATGGCACACAAAAAAGGAGTCGGTAGTTCAAGAAACGGTAGAGAATCAGAAAGTAAGAGACTCGGCGTTAAAGTGTATGGTGGTCAGTTTGCTAAAGCCGGTAACATTATAGTTAGACAAAGAGGTACTCCTCATAACCCTGGAAATAATGTTGGTATAGGTAAAGATCATACACTATTTGCACTTACTGATGGTATTGTTGTTTTTAGAAGAAAAGCAGACAATAGATCATATGTTTCAATTCAGCCACTTAACGCTTAATTTAATTTAAGCTTCGGTTCAATTATTCTGAATTGTTTTATAATTCAATATAAATCATCGGGTTATTATATTTAGTTCTGCTATTTTTATAATTACCCGATGATTTTTTCGTTTATATATAAAAGCAATTTTTTATATCTTCATTATTGCCTAAAATCCGCTTTTCAGGGTTTGACCCAAAAAATCTGGACTTAAATTTCAAAAACTTAGGTGTTCTCTGATTAAAGACTCAAATATTTATTATTTGAAAAGTTGCGCATAATGGAATTATAGATATAAAATTGTTGATTATGAGTAAAAAATTCATTACACAATCTTTCTGTAAATTCAAAAAGGTTGAGTAATTTTGAACTTCATATATTAGAGTTATTACACACTATGCTTACACTTCAAGAAATTAGAGAAAACAGAGGTTTAGTAATTGCAAAACTAGCAAAGAAAAATTTCGAATCGGGCAGTATCATCAATGATTTGCTTACGCTTGATGACTCACGCAAAACATTGCAAGCTGAGTTAAATAACGACCAGTCTGAACTAAACAATCTATCTAAATTGATAGGTCAGTTTATCAAAGAAAATAAAACCGACGAAGCCAACCAAGCAAAAGAAAGAACGTCGGTATTGAAAGATAAAATAAAATCGATAGAAGACAAGCACCAAGAAGTCTCTGAAATGATAGACAAACTTTTGGTCTTACTTCCAAATACACCACATGAATCGGTACCGGAAGGTAAATCTTCTAATGATAACCAACTGATAAAAACCGTTGGCGAAATGCCTTCGTCTGCCGGAAAATTACCGCATTGGGAATTGGCAAAGAAATACAATATCATTGATTTTGAACTAGGTACAAAAATTGCCGGAGCCGGATTTCCTCTATATATAAACAAAGGAGCCAAATTACAAAGAGCCCTTATCAACTTCTTTTTGAATGAAGCTGAAAAAGCAGGCTATACTGAATATATGCCACCAATTGTGGTAAACGAAGAGTCTGGGTTTGGTACAGGTCAACTTCCTGATAAAGAAGGACAAATGTATCATGTAGGCAAAGACAATCTATTCCTAATACCAACGGCCGAAGTTCCGGTTACAAATATCTTCAGAGATGTAATTGTAAATGTTTCGGACTTTCCGATAAAATGTACCGCTTATACTCCTTGCTTTAGAAGAGAAGCAGGTACTTATGGAAAAGATGTAAGAGGATTGAACCGATTGCACCAATTTGATAAAGTTGAAATAGTACGCCTCGAACACCCAAATAATTCATATCAGGCGCTTGAAGAAATGGTTGGCTATGTTGAATCTTTGGTAGTAAAACTTGGGTTACCATATAGAATTCTTAGACTTTGCGGTGGCGATATGAGTTTTACTTCTGCTCTTACCTATGATTTTGAAGTATACTCTTCGGCACAAGAACGATGGCTTGAAGTTAGTTCGGTATCAAACTTTGAATCATATCAAGCAAATAGATTAAAACTAAGATTCAAAGAAGAGGGACAAAAAAGAACTGTATTAGCACATACTCTCAACGGAAGCGCTCTAGCTTTGCCGAGAATAGTTGCTGCTCTTTTGGAAAATAATCAGACTGAAAAAGGTATAAAAATACCGGAATGCCTTGTGGCTCTTACCGGATTTGAATATATTGACTAATAAAACACTAAAAGTAAAGCCGGATTTGATAATTTCAAATCCGGCTTTACTTTTTATAAAAATCTCAAGAAACTCCAATTTTCTGTGACAATTTCAATTTTTCAAAATAGTATGCCAATCACTATTTTGAAACTAACTTCGCTCCCATTGATATTTCATTATTTATAATTTTTGGAGTTCCAGAATAATTTATAATTGCTCCGCTACTCGCATTTACATCAAACGTTTCTAATACATGTAAATTACTAACTGCACCGGTACTCGTGCTTATTTTGCAGTTATTTACTTTAAGACTGTCGGCATTTAGCCTACTTCCCGCAGATGAATGTATGTATAAATTTTTGCAGCTACCCATCAAATCAGTATTGCAACCGGTGTTAGAGTTTACAGAAAGAGAATCAAAAATACCATTCATAAACAAATATGCACCTTCATTAACCACAACATCCAAATTAGATACCTGTATTTGATTATCAATATTTAACTGTGCTCCATTATCTAAAATAATTGATTCCAGATTCTTACCTTGCAAATGTATTTCTATAGGTTTTGATGACACAAAAACACCTTCTACATTTATAGAAACAACGTTGTTTTCAGAAACGATTAGCACCTGTTCTATCACATTGCTATCGGCAACTAAAGTAAACCCATATTGCTCAGATTGCTCAAAACTAACTCGCACATTTTTATTTATTTTGAGTTTCGAATAAGCTTCCAAAGATGCAGAATACTCCTTAAGGTTAGCATCACCTATGTGTAAATCAGACAATAATACATTTTTTACATATATTATTCCAATAATAGAAGCGAGAAACATACTAAAAAAAAGAACTAAAACTATTTTATTACTTGTCTTCATATTTTTATTAATTAACTGTTCATTTACTGTTTTATATACCACTATATCAATCATGTTGTATTTCAATTATAAGTGAAAGATATTCTGTATTTAAGCATTATTTTCGGCTATATATTTATCATAATACTTCTTAATGTCATCAAAACTTATTTGTAAAAGATTCATGGTCTTGAATAGTTGAGGCACTTCTGTAGTCAAAAACTCATCTCTTTTCATATCCAAAACTTTAATAGGTCCTAAAGATGTTACAAAATAGCCAACTCCGCGCTTATTGAATATCACTTCTTTATCTTGCAAAATAGTATAAGCTCTTATTGCAGTGTTCGGATTAACTTCCATACTTACAGCTATTTCTCTTACTGATGGTATTTTTTCATTAGCTTTCCAATTTCCCGACAGAATATTGTCGCAGAAATAGTCTACTATCTGAATGTATATTGGTTGATTTCTAATAAAATCCATCTTATACCTGCCTTTCTCTTAGTTTAAAATATGAAATAAGTATTAAACATAATCCTATTGCAGAAAAAATAAGATACGAGTAAATCCCACCCGATTCAGGGCCTTGAGATAAGAATATGCTATTTTCAAAATTATTCATATTACCATTGACAATGTTTTTCAGAAAATCGCTAAATATGATAAAAGTAGAAGCTGCTGTTATCATTGCAAAAGAAAAAAGAAATATAAAAGTAGCCAGAATGGTTTTAAAAAAATTTAACCGTTTGAATGCTACTGCACCCATGAAAAATAAGGAATGTAAAAACAAATATGCTGTATAAAATTCTAAAGCATCGCTCGTAAAAAGATTTACAACCATAACATCAGTAGATAAGAATGACATTCCAATTACTATAAAAACTAGGTTAAGAATATAGGTAAGTAATATAGAACTCAACAATAGCAGAATAGAAGATAAAGCCCATGATGCAAGTAGTTTTTCTAAAATAGTGGCTGGCAGCATAATATAAAACATACTTTTAAGCGGTTTATTCAATTCACCAAATATGGTACTTGTATAGATTAATCCGCCAATAAACACAACAGGGAAAATTAGATCGGTGTATGATTGTGTTGTTAAATGACCTTGAACAAACAACTCAACACAGAGTATTACAAAAATAAACGCAATAATAGCACCGTTTGTAATAAGAAAAGCATTTTTATTGATAACTATTTGCCTTTTAATAAGTGCAAATATAGTCGGTAAATTTATTGAAAAAGCCTCTTTCATAGTCTCATTTTTTTTAAAATTTTAATATATAACCATTTAATTATAAAGATAGTAGTGTTTGTAGATTGATTTCTATAAGCATGATTCTTAATCTAAAAATGCAAATTTAAACACTCACTTACCATTTACGGAGTACGTCATTTAAAATCATATGATTTGCAATAATTGCATTAAAAAGTAACTCTGTATCTATTTCAGTTTCAATATCATCTACTGATTTTTTACATACTGCAGAAAAGCCGCCTAACACTTGTTCTTTATAAAGCACTTTATCATTAAGTTCATCTTTAACATGACAAAAAGTTAGAGCCTCAGAAATACTATATGTGCTATGAGAGAATAGAATAGATCCATTGTCTAATACTATTATGTGGTCTATAAGCTGCGATAAATCTCTCACTTGATGGGTAGAAATCAGGAATATACGATTATCGTCTAAAGCAGATGTAACTATTTTGCGGAACTGACTTTTTGATGGAATATCTAGACCATTTGTTGGTTCATCCATCAGGACTATTCGGGTATTTGTAGCCAATGCAAACGCTATAAAAAACTTTTTTCTTTGTCCAAAAGAAAGCGACTGCAACATTTCATTGCCCTGCAATTCAAATTCAGCTAAATACTTTTGAAATTGCGCATTATCAAATCTAGGATAAAAAACACTATTTACCGAAACAAATTGATTCATCTTGATTGATGGCATTTCAAACTCTTCAGGAATTATAAAAATATCCTGTAAAAACCGCACATTTCTTTCTGCACTTGATACTTGAGAAATACTACAAGTACCTGATTTGGGATAAAGCAGACCGCTCATAATTTTAAGAAGCGTAGATTTTCCAGCTCCATTTTTACCTAACAGTCCATAAATTCGCCCTGCTTCTAGTTGCAGATTAATACCACTAAAAAACTTTCTGTGTTTTTTATAGCTAAATTCTAATTCTTTTATTTCAAACATATCTTTACTGTATTAGTTATCTAGTACACTACAAATGTAAGTGAGAAATAGTATAAAAAACAAATAAAATGTGAATTATTTTAAAATAAAATCACATTTTATTGAATTTGAGAATATTATAAGGGGAATTTGAGCGTTTTGGAATCAAGTTATTATATCTGAAAATGATATAATGACTTTTTAGAGCTATAAATATGGTAAGAATTTTAGAAGTAACTAATTAGCATAGTCTTCTTCTTCAACATTATTATCAACAAACTCATCTCGATTAGAAACGTAAGCTCTCCATTTATCTATAAGAGCTTGCATATCATTAGGCATATCAACTTCAAAGTGCATATATTCACCGGTATGTGGATGAATAAAACCTAACAACCGAGCATGTAAAGCCTGACGATTACAAATAGTAAAGCAATTTTGGACATACTGCTTATATTTGGTAAAGGTGGTTCCTTTAAGAATACGGTCGCCACCGTAGGTTTTATCATTAAACAGCGGATGACCAATATATTTCATCTGAACCCTAATTTGATGGGTTCTTCCGGTTTCTAAAATACATTTAACCAAAGAAACATATCCAATCTCTTCAATTACCTGATAATGAGTTACAGCCCATTTGCCATGTTCTTCATTATCAAAAACATACATCAATTTTCTATCTTTCAAATCTCTACCTAGATATCCGGTAATTGTTCCTTGCATTTCCTTAGGAAGTCCCCAAACCAAAGCAATATATTCTCTTTTTGCAGTTTTTTCGGCAAATTGCTTTGCTAACATAGTCATTGCCGATTCAGTCTTGGCAATAACCAAAATTCCAGAAGTATCTTTATCAATTCTATGAACCATTCCCGGACGTTGGTTATTGGTTGAAAACATTGGATTCTCTCTCAGATGAAATGCAAGTGCATTTACCAATGTGCCAGAATAATTGCCATAACCGGGATGAACAACCAATCCTGCTTGTTTATTTACAACAAGCAGATAATCATCTTCATACAAAATATCTAAAGGAATATTCTCGGGTATTATTTCTAAATCGAATTTAGGGAATTCCTTTTCAATTGTAATTATATCAAATGGTTTTACTTTGTAATTTGACTTAACGGGAACTCCATTAGCCAATAACAATCCATCATCTGCTGCTTCTTGTATTTTAGATCTTGAAATATCTTCCAATCTATTGGTAAGAAATTTATCGACACGCAACAGAGTCTGACCCGCATCTGCAACTACTCTATAATGTTCAAATGAATCTCTTTCCTCGTCTTGCGCCTCTACCATTGTGTATCTAATTTTAGTAATTCTAACAAACAAAGGTACGCATTTTTTTAGAATTTTAAATATTTGTGAAGTTGCAGGGTGAAGATATTTATCACGATGATTCTATTGAAATTGGGAATCACGTGTTTATTTACAATACATAAAATTTAATAAAAAGACTTCAATTTCATTTAAACGAGAGAAAAAGACTGAGGATAAATAATCATCTTATTATGTGAACTATAGATTTTTTCAATTTCTCTAGGCAAAACTTCAAAATTGGCTTGATAAGAAACTGCGTTTTCTCTTGCCAACATAAATACAAGTATATCAAAATCTTCAATTTTAATTAACACATTCTGAATAGTATCGAAACTTGTATTTTCTATATGAGCTACTGATAAATGCGGATACTTATACTTTATCTTTCTTTTTAAAACAGAAAAGGTACCTATACTACCAATATGCACTATATTAATATTTAATTCCTTACATAATCGCAGTAATATACTCATGCAGTTTTCAAAACCCATTTCTTTCTCTGCATTTGGTGCCGTAAATAAAATTA
This sequence comes from Bacteroidales bacterium, assembly GCA_016714605.1. GTDB lineage: Bacteria > Bacteroidota > Bacteroidia > Bacteroidales > UBA1715 > JADKDL01. The sequence continues at coordinate 91,533 of JADKDL010000050.1, forward strand.
GTCTTTTATTAGTTATTAAAGGACCATTGAAATGCGAAATGAAAATATTTTTATCAATACTCTTCAATAAATTATGAATAAACTCGCCCAAAAGTTTATCAATAAAACCAGATTTTGAGGCCAACCAATAATTATTTTATCAGCCATAATTTCTCTAGCTACCCGAGAAATTCCACTTACCGGATTATGATCTAATGTGGCTATTGTATTTACTCTTGTTTCTGTGCCTGAACTCAATACAGCCAATTCATTCAAAATCTTCCTAGCTGATAGAATATTTGATTCAGCAGAAGCATTATCGGGCACTACCGATAAAATTGTAATTGGATTTGCAGATTTTCTATCTTTGATCAATGTAGCAAATTCCAACAACCTAGAAATATTTGATTGGTTGGCTATGGGCAACAAAATATGTTCATTATGTAATTTTATTATATCACTCTCGGAAGCCGTCTCATTGCTAGAGGTAAGTAAAATTTCTTTTGATGCTTTTTCAACCAAAAATGAAGCAACAACACAGGTAACCAAAATAAGGATTATGGTACCATTCAGAATATTTTCATCAAGAATTCCATTATTATAACCCACTAAAATAATTGCTAAGGTTGCTGCTGCATGAGAAGCACTTAAACCGAAAATGAGTTTTCTACTTGCAATTGAAAAACCAAAAATTTTCTGTGTAAAAAATGCAGCCAACCATTTACCCAAAAGAGCCACCACTGTAAGCACTCCTGCAACAATTAAAGCTTGAGTACCAGAAAAGATAACTCGTAAATCTACCAACATTCCAACAGAAATAAGGAAAAATGGAATAAATAAAGCATTTCCAATGAACTCTATTCTATTCATTAATGCTGAAGATTTTGGTATTAACGGATTTAGCACAATACCTGCAACAAACGCTCCTATTATAGGCTCTAAACCAGATAATTCGGCTAAAAATGCTGAGAAAAAAACTACTGATAATATAAAAATATAATGTGCATATTTTTCACTTTCAAGTTTTTTGAAAAACCATTTGGTAATGCGTGGAATAAGCAAAAACATTATTGCGGAAAATATACTAATAGAAAAACCTAATTTTGCCCAAAAATCTGTATCTAAAACACCGGTACTATTTCTTACAATCACTGCTAACATAATAAGTACAAGCGTATCTGTAAGGGATAGTTCCACCTACAGTTACAGCTACTGCTTGATTTTGTAAGTCCATATTTACTAACTATTGGATAAGCAACCAATGTATGGGTAGAAAACATACCAGCAGTAAGTAAACTTGCATTAAAACTATAATCTAATAAAAAATAACAGGTAGGAAAACCTATAAGTAAGGGCAGAATAAAAGTAAGTATTCCAAAAACCAGACTTTTGTTTCTATTTTGCTTAAACTCCTGCAATTCCAAATCAAGACCTGCCATAAACATAATATAGAGCAAGCCAATAGTTGAAAAAAGTGTTACAGCACTATTCTTCTCTAATATATTCACACCAAACGGACCTATTATCACACCAGATATTATGAGTCCGATAATACCTGGTATTCTCAATTTTCTTAATAAAATTGGAGAAAGTAAAATGATAAGCAGAATTAAAGAGAATACCAAAACCGGATTGTTTATCGGTAAATCGAATTCATGCAAAATGTCATTTATCATTTCCATACTAAAAAGGCTCACAAAATTTAAACTTAGCACAAAAATATAATACCTTTTCATATAAAAATGCTATTTTAGCATATGTTTAATAAACATTTTGAAACGTTATAATGAAAATACACTCTAAAAAAATTTTGTTACTTTTTGTAGTACTTCTAATAGCAACTTATTCACAAACTCAGACGCTACAAAAACCCCAAACATTGACACGAATTCTTTTTGTTTTTGATGCTTCGCAAAGCATGTACGGTATTTGGAATAAAGAGGAAAAGATAAAAACTGCAAAAAGAGTATTAACAGAAATGATTGACAGTTTGGCAATGATACCTAATGTTCAGTTGGCTCTTAGAGTATACGGACATCAAAGTCCGGTGCCACCTCAAGACTGTAACGACACAAAACTTGAAGTGCCGTTTCTTCCCAATAATGCAGCTATGATAAAGCAAAAAATAAATAGCCTAGATCCCAAAGGCACCACTCCTATTGCACGCTCTTTGGAACTTTCTGCTGGCGACTTTCCTGCTTCAATTAATGTAAGAAATATTATAATCTTAATTACAGACGGTATTGAATCATGCGATGGCGACCCCTGCGCCGTTTCAAAAGCTTTACAAGAAAAAGGAGTAGTACTCAGACCTTTTGTAATAGGACTAGGGTATGACACCGATTTCTCTAAAACATTTAAATGCGCTGGTAGGGTGTTTAATGTTGCAAATGAAAATCAATTTCAAGATGTATTGAAAATAGCCGTATCAGAAGCACTCAACAACACAACCGCACAAGTAAACTTGCTCGACACAAGTAAAAAACCTACTGAAACAAATGTGAACATGAGTTTTTATAATAGTCTAACTGGACAATTAAAATACAATTTCATCCATACAATGAATGAAAAAAATCAGCCAGATACTCTTATTCTCGACCCTTTAATGAATTATAACTTAGTAATACACACAACACCTACGGTTACTAAAGAAAACTTTGAGGTAAGTCCGGGCAAACATTCAATAATCTCAATTGACGCACCTCAAGGTCAAATAGAATTGAAAAAACCCGAAGGAAACTATTACCAAGATTTGCAATTTATTGTAAGAAAAGCAGGAGAAAGCAACACCCTAACAGTACAAGGAGTAAATAAAGCTGAAAAATATCTATGCGGTAAATATGATATTGAAATACTATGTCTGCCTCGAATTATAATGAATAATATTGTAGTGTCTCAAAGTCTAACAACAACTCTAAGAATAAGACAACCAGGTCAAGCAATTATTATAAAAAACACCATAGGATACGGTGCAATTTATCATGTGAACAAAAATTCTCTAGAATTAGTTGCAAATTTGAATCCTGACAGCAATACTAATGAGACATTTATTTTACAACCCGGAAATTATAAAGTTGTATTTAGAAAAAAAATTGCAACTGAATCGCTCTCTACTGTAGAAAAAAACATAACAATTGAGTCTAATAGCATAGAACAAGTTAAACTTTAAATTTACAATGAATCGTTTCATTATCGGCACAATAGCAATACTATCATCGTTTGTTCTCATAGCACAAGAGCCAAATGAAGGTGTTTTTGTTGATTTTGAGATGTTCAAAGCAAACAACCCGATTACAAAGCATCAAATTTCAATACCTGAAAACACTTCAATACAAGATTTTCTAGTAACTGCAAATGAAAAAGCAAACTTGTACTATTTCGATCAATTTGGATTACAAAATAGTATAAAAGTAGAAAATATTTGGGGATTTTATTTTAATGGTATTTTCTATGTTAGACAAGGTGCATCGTTTTACCGATTACATTTTCTAGGAGCGATAAGTCTATTTACGTCAAGAGTTATGGTAGAATCTATTGTTCAAGATAATTCACCTTATTCTCCATACGGTCAGAACAGCTTACGGACACAATATTCTTACGAAGATAGAAATTTACTCCTCGATATGAATACTGGGATAGCTATAGAAAGTTCGGTTAAAAATCTTGAAGAAATGATTTCTAAAGATACTCTACTTTTGAATGAGTTTAGAAATAGTAAGCAGAATGAAAAATCAAATCTTATTTTTTATTTCATCAGACGTTACAATGCCAATCATAATATTGAATTTAATAATTAATTTAACTCCTTAATATTTGATAAATTCTATAAAAAACACAGATATTTACATTGATACAAATGTATCTCACCCCTCTTATTCTAAATTAGTAAACAATTAAAAAACAAACTCATGAAAAAATTTTTTTTCTTAATCACATTATTAACCTTATCTATAGTGCTTTCAGGACAAGACAACACGCCTGTAACTCAAAAAGATGTATTACATTTTTTCGAAACAAAAACGTATGTAGTGCTCGATGACAATCCGGTAAGCGATTTTAATTTTAAAATAGAAGAACAAGTAAAAAAATACTGGAAAGTAACTCCTTATGAATTTATTGATCAAAAAACTTTTCATTTAAAAAGAACCGATCCAAATAATTCTTTTTTAGTTCTATCAGAAACCGTATTTATTGAAGACAACCTTCAAGCTCGATACGATTTCTTCAGTTTGCTCATGGGAGGTAACTATTCTATTATAAAAAGCATGCCTGTTCTAGGCGCTATTCCTATAGGTTATACAGGAGCTGCACAGGAGTCTTCAATGTATAAACTTGGTGCAATTTTAAAATTTTTACAAGCACACGTTTATCTGCTTAAAAACAATCCTGAAATTCTTAAAAATGATAATATGTTCAAATATTATAACGATAGTCAAAAAAGCTTGAAAGACAAAACACTTTATCTTATAAAAGAAGAACAAGCTCCAGAATTAGACTCAAAGCCAGAGATAGGAGCTATTTACCCATACAAAATTCAGTTTGTTTCAAGAACTGAACTAGAACAAGCAATTGACAATAATGCAGAAAACGTGGTATTTTTGCACAAGGTAGGTCCGGAAGGAACTAAGAAAAAAGCACGATGTTTCAAACTCATACTTAGTACAAACCAAGAGCTATATTATTTTGATTGGCATATGATTTCAGACAAAAAACCTGATGGTTTGTTGGAAAGTGACTATAAAAAAATTGTAAAATTTGATAATTAAAAACATTTAAACTCACTAAAAAAACACCGGTATAGTACTGGTGTTTTTTTTTGACTCAAAATAATTAATTACCTATATTATAGTTTTTTTTACTTTTATAAGAAATAAATAACTACAGAAAATAATATTTTAACTTAAAAATAAAGTTTAAAACGTATTGAAATTTAAAAAAATATTATATATTTGGCAAAAGATGGATTTTGTTTTTCTTGTGTAAAATTTCAGTTATTTAAAAATATTATTTTGCAATTTCTGCAAAGTAAATAGTTCGTGATTTTTTTAGTGTTAGTATGATTGGTTTATTTAACTCTTGAAAGGGCTTTCGTATTTAATCGATTAGCCCTTTTTACTTTCTCAGAAAGCTCAACATGAGGAATTTATAAAAAATAAATATCACAAAAAACCGTCCTTGAAAATATTGCAAACTAATATAATACTAATTAGAACTTAATACCATCTCTATTAAAGTCGAAACTATTCCATTCTCCAGCCTTCATAATTGTTAATTTTTTATATCCACAATCAAGTAAAAGTTCGGCAGCCATTTTATAGCTTTTTATCATCTCTTCCGGATGGTGACAGTCTGAATTTATCATAACTGGAACATTTCTTTTTTTGGCTTCATTCATTATCCAAGGACTTGGATAGAATTTTCTAACATTTTTTTTATAAAACCCTCTAGTATTTATCTCCATCACAATTTTCTTCTCAGCCAAAATATCGAGCAACCTTTCAACTATTTCATGATACCAAGTATCTTTTTCAGAAAAAAAACTTTCATTGATATTGAACATCTTTATTTTATCTAAATGTCCAATTATTGGTGGATTGAGTGTATTTATCATATCCTCAACCAACTGGTAATATCTTGTTACAATCTTTTTTCCGTCTTTGTTAAAAATCTCGTTTACACCTTTCAAAAAGATCAGCACCAGTATCAATATTCCAAGGAGTACCATCCTTAAAAGAATCAACAAAATGAACCGAACCAATGAAATAATCTAAATGTAAAGATTCAATAAATGAACGTGTAGAGTATTCACTACCAGGTAAATAATCAATCTCTAATCCACAAAGAAACTCTGTACTTCCTTTGTATAAATCCTTAATTTGAGTTATTTCTGCTAAATAATCAGTTAGATTTTCGATTTTCAGTGACCAATCATTTTTAAATGGAATGGGTGAATGATCGGAAAATCCATAAATTTCCATTTTATTTTGCACCGCAATTTCTGCACATTTTGCAATACTCTCCTTCCCATCACTATATGTAGAATGGCTGTGAAAATTAGTCCAACCCATAATTTCGTCTCAATTATAATTTACCTATTTCAAATGTACATTTTTTTATAAAAAGAACCCCCAATTTAATAAATAATAAAGTGGTGAAAATTCTATCTGAGATTAATTAAGTTGGGATTAACATGTCTATTCATTATATAAACAAGTAAGAATAGAGCGCTTTAACGATTTTCCTGAAACTATATTTTCTATATCATTCCACTGAACATCAGTAGCAAAGGCTTTTAGGGGCTGTTGTAGATTTATGACCAAAGGCAAAGAAGCATCAATTTCTGCATCCCAAAATTTAAAATATGTTGCTAAATCATTCGGATGCACCATTTTTCTATCATGACCTTCATCTATTGGGGTAAAAGATTCAATAATATTAAGTGTTCCATAATCATTTGTTATTTGTTCACCAGGTTTAATATCTTTTATTGCAATTTCAAAACCATAAGGGGTGAGCATTGTATTGGCATAAAAACTATGATTTACATATTTTGTATGATCCCAAGGCATTATATAATTACCTTTATTATTTCGGTATGCGTATGTTAAGACTGCATCAATAAGGTTCTGGGGCAAAGACTCTAACCATTTAGGTTCAATTTCTCTATCAAAAGCATCTCTAATCCAAGTGATTGTACCTTTTGGAATAAATGAGGTGGAAAAAACAAAGAATAACTTTTTTCATAATAATTGTATTTTTATATTGTTTAATAATTCGAAAACGAAGGTATTTAATAAAACTAAAGCAAATCTAAAGTTTTGTGATTATTTGTGATTTTTCTAAAAAAATATAAATAATTACAAATCAGTGAACTAAAACGAATGTGAATTCGCAAAAAAAAAGTAGAAAAACTCTTTATACTACGGTGTCTTCTTTCCTATTTTACAATAGCATTTTTATGAAAGAAATACGTTATTTGTGATTTAAAATAAAAAAATAGCCTGACTTAATTAAAGTCAGGCATAAATTTCTTACAAAAAAGATTTTATAAGCTATTTCCTTTGGATTATTTCGCAACTACTGAATCTGTAGCTGTAGAATCAGCAACTGTAGAATCAACAGCAGCAACTTCTTCAGTAACAACTTCTTCAACTGCTTTTGTTGAGTCTGCAGCAGCAGCATCGCCTTCAGCACAATTGTTAGAATTACAAGCTACGAAAGAAAGTGCGAATAAAACCGAAAGAGAAAGAATAACTTTTTTCATAATATTTATATTTTTTATATTGTTTAATAATTCGAATACAAAGGTATTTTATAATACTAAAGCAATTCTAAAGTTTTGTAAATATTTAGTTATTTTTAAAAAATATAAATATTTACAAATCAGTAAACTAAAAACAAAATAAAATTGCTATACTTAATTTTCATTTTTGACTATATTATACATATTTAATTAAAAATAATTTACCTTCTATAAAAACCAAAAATTAGACTAGCTTTTCTCATAAAAAAAATAATTTTCTATAATGAATTACTATTTTTACGAATAATTTTCAAATTTAAAAATTCTATAATTCTAAATTTGATTCAAACAATTATCGATAAATTCTTGCAACATAACAGTGAATTTTATTTTCAAATTATCTCATTTTCAAATTATCAAATTATTTACACATGAAATTACTAATTGTTGAAGATGAACATCATTTGCTTGATGGTATGCTCACTTATCTACAAAGTGAGAAATATATTTGCGAAGGTGTAAATAGCTTCAAGTTGGCTGAAGAAAAAATATATATCAACGAATATGATATAATAATAGTAGATATTATGTTACCCGACGGTAATGGATTGGAACTTATACAACAAATAAAATCGCAAAACAAAGAATCGGGTATTATAATTATTTCTGCTAAGAATTCAATAGATGACAAAATCATAGGTCTTGATTCAGGTTCTGATGATTATATAACCAAGCCATTTCATCTCTCTGAACTTAATTCTAGAATAAAAGCACTCTTGCGTCGTAAGCATTATAAGGGGTTTAAGATAGTTATTGAAAACGAATTAAAACTAGATTTAAACGCTTATATTGCAATGGTAAACAATGTAAACACAAACCTAACCAGCAAGGAATTTCAATTGCTTTATTATTTGATTGTAAACAAAAATAAAATAGTTAGAAAACAGTCAATCGTTGAACATTTATGGTCTGACGAATACGATTTTCATTCTTATGATTTTCTTTATACGCATGTTACTAATTTGAGAAAAATTACTTCAAAAAGGATGTAAAGATTATATAAAAACAGTCTACGGCATTGGTTATGTTTTTTCTACAGAATAAAATTTGTACCTCTCTAAAAAATACTTACAGATAATCTGTAACCTTCGAATTTTGAAAAATTGCAGATAAGAAACTTTAAAAAAAATATAGATAACACCAAACCTAAAGACAGTGAAATTATTAAGAAAAACATTACTATGGTACATGCTCGTATCAATTCCATTGTTTCTAATAAGCATGAGTGGTTTTACTATTTTCTTAAATTAGTGATTACCAAACAAGTTGACACAACACTTTTTCAAGATAAAGAAGACATATCAGAATTTATAAATAATAATAAAGATGATGTATCTGAACTATATAAAAGTATAACCTGTAGCTATTATTTAAAAGAAATTCCGGAAGATAGCCTTGTGAATGAACAACTAAAATTTGTAACTATTCATGACACCAGCGGTACATTGGAATATGAAGTAAGAAGAGTGCTTATTTCATCGGTAATGATGAAAAATAAAATATGTTATAACCCTATATGAATCCTTTGTAAAAAGCGATTCTCTAATATACAGTATTGCCACATTTGCAATTTCATTATTTGTACTCCTCACCATTGGCATATCAATAGTACAACTATTAATTTCTAAAAAAATGTGGGAACCTTTTAAAATAACCTTGGCGGCAATTTCGAGATTTAGACCCGGAGAAAAAAATATTCCTGAGTTTGAAAAAACAAATATTCAGGAATTTACAGCTCTCAATGATACTCTAAAAATAATGGTTTCTAGAATAAGTACAGACTTTGAAAGACAAAAAAAATTCATTGACAATGTTTCGCACGAATTACAAACTCCGGTTTCTGTGCTTAGTACACAAATTGAATTACTGATTCAAGAAATACAACTAAACGAACATTCTGCTAAAATAATTGGAGTGATGGACTCTACTCTGCATAAAATGAAACGGGTAAACCACGCTCTATTGCTGCTTTCAAAAATAGAAAACAATCAGTTTTTTAGATAAGAAACCAGTAAATATAGAACTGATTATTGAAGATTATCTATTGAGGAATAAAGAACAACTTGACATAAAACATCTTACCGTTCATAGAATTTATAATCAAAAGCTTATAGTAGAAATTAATCACACATTGGCAGAAATATTAATAAACAACCTATTAAATAATGCAATAAATCACAATTTAATAAATGGTTTCAATTAGTATTGAAATAAATCAAAAGAATGTTACTATTTCAAATACCGGAAATCATATTGAGGTGAATCCTGATACACTGTTTCTAAAATATGTACATGGAGGACACATTGCAAAATCTACCGGAATAGGCTTATCAATAGTAAAAGAAATATGCAATCATTACGGATATAGTGTAAATTACAATTATGAAAATAAAATTCATTCCCTAATTGTTCATTTTAAATAATTGGTGCATTTTTAAGCAGAAATGTTTTACAAATTGTAAAATACTCATTCTCAATATTCAAAATAAATAAGTAAGAATTATAAAAGATATCATAAAATACTGAATTATATTTGCCGGATTTTTATGAATATTAGAGTATTCAGAAACTATCTAAGACCGTTTATCGTGTCGAAAATATTTCTAATACAAAATTCTATATTTATAAATTTTTAATAAAATAATTATGAATTAAATAAAATTGATATGTTAGTTTGGGTAATTTTCTTGACTTTTGTGGTATTGTTATTAACCTTTGACATGCTGGTTCTGCACAAAAAGAATTCTGCTGAAATGAATAAAAAAAGTGCAAACTCGCAAGCTGCCAAGGAAACAGCATTTTGGGTTTTAATTGGTCTAAGCTTCTCGGTAGTCGTATATTGGCTATATTCAGCTAATCATGTAGCAAATCCAACATTGATTACGCCTTATCAAGCAATGTTGAAGTACATATCAGGATACTTAATAGAATTATCATTAAGTGTAGATAATTTGTTCGTAATTGCTATGATATTTGCATCTTTTTCTATTCCGGTAAAATATCAACATAGAGCTTTATTTTGGGGTATTCTAGGAGCTATCATTTTTAGAGGTGTTTTTATAGGCTTGGGTGTAGCTTTAATAAATGCAATAAGCTGGATGACATATGTTTTTGGTGCATTACTCTTCTTCACCGCTTTGAAAATGCTCATAAAAAAGGAAGATGAAAACAAAGATATGAGCAAAAAGCAAATTGCTCAATAGGTTAAAGATGACTCATGAATTACATGATCAGAAATTCTTTGTAAAAATAAACGGCATAAAATACGCTACTCCCCTTTTTGGAGCACTTGTAATAATTGAATTCACCGATATTCTATTTGCAATTGACAGTATCCCTGCTATTCTTGCCGTTACAACCGATTCATTTTTAGTTTTCAGCTCAAACATTTTTGCAATACTTGGTTTGCGATCTATGTATTTCTTTTTGGCTGCAATGCTGCAAAAATTCCATTATCTTAAATACAGCGTTATTGCCATATTGTTTTATGTTTCAATAAAACTATTGATAATTAAATATGTTCACATGCCAGAATGGTTATCACTCTCTGTTATTGGAGTTTCTTTAGCCATTGGAATAATTGTTTCTTATTCAAAAATGGAAAAAGAGACCGTATAGTTCTTAATTTAAAGACGTTATAATAATTTCATTAAATAACGAAAAATAAATTTTAAAATTTTAATACTTTATCTACATTGAATTTTCAAAAATTAAATTAAATTTGTCAACAAATATTGAAATCATGCTTAATAACACATCAAACTCATTTTTTTTCTTTTTTTATTTTACTTTTAAAAAGTAGAACTGGGGTTTATTGTATTATAGAAGCACAAAATAATAGAAAGCCCCGAAATTCGGGGCTTTTTTTTTTCAAAAAAATTTATTTACATACCAAACAACAATTTAAGTATGAATAAAAAAGTAAAAGTGGCAATACAAGGTATACCTGGTGCATTTCACGAAATAGCAGCAAAACAACATTTTGGACTAAACGTTGAAACAATACAATGCCTAAATTTCAAACAAGTATTTCAAAGCGTGAGCAAAGGCGAAGCTACTCATGGAATCGTTGCCATTGAAAACACAATTGCAGGAAGTTTACTTTCTAATTACACACTATTGAAAGATTCAAGACTTAGAATTGTTGGAGAAGTAGTGCTGCATATAAAACAAAACCTTATGGCACTGCCGGGAACAAATATAAAAGATATTAAAGAGGTATATTCTCACCCAATAGCTATTTTGCAGACAAAAGATTTTTTTGATACTTACCCAGAAGTAAAATTAATTGAATGGAACGACACCGCTTCAAGTGCCAAAATGGTATCAGAAAATAAAATGGAAAACGTTGGTGCAATTGCCGGCAATGAAGCTGCAGAATTATATGGATTAGAAATTCTTGCTCATGGCATTGAAACGAATAAAAAAAATTACACCCGTTTTCTTATATTCCATAAAAAACCTAATGAAATAGAAGAAAACAACAAAGCTTCTTTATGCTTCGAATTGGGTCACTATCCGGGTGCTCTTGCCGATATTTTAACCATTCTATCAAATAATAATATTAACCTTACTAAAATTCAATCGCTTCCGCTACTTAATAGACCTTATGAATATTCTTTTTATATAGACCTAAGTGGGACAATAGAAATGATTATGAAAACGCCCTCAATGCTATGGTAAAAAAGGCTTGCAACCTTTCTATTTTGGGAGAATATCCGAAAGCAGAAATTTTTTCAAAGCAAGGTGAACTTATTTTCTAGATAATAGTATTTATAAAAGATATCATTAATAATGAATATAGTAATAATTGGTACCGGACTTATTGGCGGTTCGGTAGCCCTAAGAATAAAAGGATTCCAAACAACAATAATTGGAGTAGATGCTTCAGAAGACAATCTTAATAGAGCTCTCGAACTTGGAATTATTGATAAAAAAATGCAACTCAAAGAGGCTTTGAAAATTGCTAATCTTGTTGTTTTGGCAATACCTGTTGATGCGGGAAAGAAATTACTTCCAGGGATATTAGATGCTATTGCAGATGATACTACTGTTATTGATATGGGCTCTACAAAAAAAGGTATTTGCGAAATTGTAAGTAATCACCCAAAACGCAAAAGTACACAGCATCACCCTATTGCAGGTACTGAAAATTCGGGACCAGAAGCTGCTTTTCCTAACTTGTATGAAGGAAAAACAACCATAATCTGCGAACGCGAATTAAGCGACCCCGAATGTATTAAAACCGCTGAAAAACTGTATAGCATACTGGGCATGAATATCATATACATGAATGCAGAAGAACACGACAAACATATTGCTTACGTTTCTCATCTTACCCACACGTTGTGCTTATGCTTTGAGTTTAACAGGTGTTAGAAATAGAAAAAAACGAAAAAACAATTTTCGATATGGCTGGCAGTGGTTTTGGCTCTACCGTGAGAATTGCAAAAAGTTCAACAAACATGTGGACTCCAATATTAGTCCAAAACTCAAAATACCTGATAGAATCTATAGATCAATATATGTCAATATTACAAGATTTTAAAACTGCTATAGAAAATAAAGACAACGAAAAACTATATTCACTAATTGCTGATGAAAATGCAATAAAGAAAAATATTAAACAAAGATACATTGACAATAAACAAAAGATAATCTTAATTATAAACAAAGCAAATAATAAAACAATTATAAAATGGAAGTAAAATTACAGATAGACCCAATGTCTTCGTGGGGAGTAGAAAGTGAAAGACCGCTGCTTATTGCTGGTCCGTGCAGTGCCGAAACAGAAGAGCAAGTTATGGAAACTGCAAAAGCACTTTCTGCAAAAGGTGTAAAAATATTCAGAGCAGGTATTTGGAAGCCTCGTACCAGACCTAATACATTTGAAGGCGTAGGTTCTGTAGGTTTGCAATGGCTTAGAAAAGTGAAAGAAGAAACTGGCATGCTCACCGCAACAGAAGTAGCCAATGTAAAACATGTATACGAAGCTCTAAAAGGTGGTGTAGATATACTTTGGATAGGTGCTAGAACTTCAGCAAACCCATTCTCTGTTCAAGAAATTGCCGATGCTTTGCAAGGTGTAGATATTCCTGTGTTGATTAAAAGTCAGTAAGCCCCGATGTTGAACTCTGGATTGGTGCTATAGAAAAGAATCGCCGGAGCCGGTATTACTAAACTAAGGTGCAATAACCGGGGTTTCTCAAGCTTCAACAAAGAAAAATATAGAAACGTGCCTCAATGGGAAGTAGCTATAGAGCTTAAAGAAGGATGAAAACCTTTAATTATTGCGACCCTAGTCATATTGCCGGTAAAGCCGAGTTGATTTATGAGGTTTCTCAAAGAAAGCACTATGGATCTGGGTAAAGATGGTCTTATCATTGAAACTCATCCAAACGCAGGTGGCTCTAAGCGACAGAGGAAAGCAACAACTAACTCCAAAACAATTATTTACAGATGTTATGGATAGACTTGTTATTAGACAAGACAAATAGACAATCCTCAATTTACAAAAAATCAAATTGGGGTTCTTAGATCGCAAATTGAGTCAAGTTGATTATCAACAGATGTAATCGAGAAAAGGATGAAGTTAGTTAAAGTAATTGGTATTAGTAAGAAAGTTAACAATATTAGAATCTTACAAAGCAATAGATGGGAGGAAATTATTGAAACAATAATTAAAACAAAGAAAAGGTCTAAGTGAAGAGTTTACAAATAATTTTTTTAAAGCTATTCACCAAGAATCTATAAGATGCAAGCTGAGAACTTAACAAATATAAGTTCTTAACAGACGGAGTTGCCACTTTAAAGGAACTCTGGATATTTTACTGATTTTGCATCAGAATAAAACAATGAATGTATATAAGCTGATTTACACTCCAAAATATTAAAATAAATTAATTCTTTCTTTTCCTAATTTCTACTTTATATATTGACAAGACTTGGTATTATATTCTGATTAAAAAATTATTTTTGCAAAGCTAGATAGTTAGCTTATATAAATAATATTAAAGCTAGATTTAAAATAATTAATTGGGAGTAAATAACAAATGCAGACACTCGTAATAGACAGTTCTATAGGAACTTCAAAAATTTTGGTAGGTGAAAGTTTTAAAAATGTTTCAACCTATTTGCCAAAGAAAAAATTAGCCATAATTACAGATGATACTATCTTTGATTTATATGGTAAAGATTTTCCGGAAGCCAATATTATAATCAAAAATAAAACAAGGTGAGAAGCTCACAAGACATTCGAAACCTTAAATGTTTTGAAGAGCTACGAATAATGAATTCGACAGGTCATCATATATTTTGGCAATTGGAGGTGGCATAGTGTGCGATATTAGTGGCTTTGCAGCATCATGTTTTATGCGTGGTATTGACTTTGGTTTTATCTCCACTACCTCTACTCTCCCAGGTGGATGCTAGTGTAGGGAAAAAATGGCATTAACTTCAAGGGATACAAGGAATATGATTGACATTTAACAATCTACTCAATTTGTAATCTATGATCCGGAAATGCTTAAGTTCACCAAAAAAGAAGATTTTGCTCTGTGGCATGGGCGAGGTTGTGAAGCACGGAATTATTGCCGACAAATCGTTATTTGAATTTACAGAGAAAATGCCGCATTAGCACTCCAATCAGACCCAAAAGTATTGGAAACGTTTTAGTTTGTGATTGGTGGTAATAAAATCGGGGCATTGTAAACAAAGATGCAAGAGAAAAAGGTGAACGAAGAAAAACTTAATTTCGAACTGACCTTGGACATGCTATTGAAAAGGTAAAACAAAATACCTGGCATGGCTCAAAGTATAGGCATGGTAGTAGCAGCAGAATTGTCTGTTTCCTAGAAATTTGCATCTAGAGCCTAGAAGCCGATTGAATTAAAATGTATTAAAAAGCTTACAGTTACCTACAAATTGATATAAAAGCAGAAGAAGCTCAATGCTCTAAAAGAGATAAAAAAAGAGATGGTGATTCTATTCATTTTGTGTTGGTTAAAAAGTATTGGAGAAGCTTAAATTAAGAAATAACGATAAAAGAACTTGAAAAAATAGCATATAAGGTGTGTGTACTAGATAAAGGTCTCTAAGATGTCTTGAAGCATTGAGAAATATAGAAATGGCCGAAATAAGACTTGACCTTAAACTTACTGCTGAAGAAACGTCTAATCTTTTAATCTGCCAATGTTCCCTTTAATAGCCACTTGCAGATACGATTCTATTTCAGATCCAAGACCGAATGAATTGCTCAAAGTGCATTTCTGGCGGTGGCATTTGTAGATCTTAAAATTGAAGCCAATGAACATTTAAATCAAAAATGAAATCTTTAAACACTAATAGCAATATCATCATTTCACTATCATAATTATAAAGAAACTGCTTCAAAAGAAACGCTCCAAATACTTATAGACCAGTGTTTCAGAGAAGGTGCCAACATAGCTAAAATTGCTATTAATGTAAATACCGAGCAGATGTGCCTTTGTTAGGTTTATATGAAAAGAACTAAAAAATCTAATAGCTTTAGGTATGGGAAAAAGGAAAAATAACTAGAGTGGCAGCTCTAAAATTAGGCGCTCCACTACCTCAGCGGAAAGACTCATTGTCGGCAACGGCCTATAATAATTTACTCTCAATGAATTTGAAAATAATATATTCACTTCTACAATGTCCAAACAAAACTATTTGCAGTAACCGGCAACCCCATTCTTCACCAAGAGTCCGTATGTTTATTAATGCCTTTGAATCAATGAATTTAGAGGCTCTACATAAGAATAGCCGCTGACTCTGCTACTGAAGCAATTACTTATTCAATAAAACTGAACTAAGCGGCATGAATGTAACCGCTCCATTCAAAGAAGATATAATGCCATTCTTAGACATAATAGACATTATGCTCAGAAAATTGGCAGCGTTAATACTGTTGTGAAAAAGATGGTAAAATTAATAGGCTATAATACTGATCATTACGGTAGTTCCTAACTCTATAATTGAAGCCGATATCAGTTTGGAAAGATATAAATGCGGTAGAATTGGGCAGGTGGAGCAGGTAAAGCAGCTGCATTTGGACTGGTGAAAAACGGTGCTAAAGTTACTATAGTAAACAGAACATTAGCAAAAGCAAAAGCAGCAGCTCAGACATTTGGTTGCAAATATGATTCGTTTGACAATCTAAAATCTATTTTAAAACAGAATACGCTTATTGTTTTTTCGCTGAGTCAGAATGTCAACCCTATAAAAAATAAATGGCTTAATAAAAACCACCTCATTTTCGATGCAAACTATAAAAATTCGCCATTCAAAGAAGATGCTGAGAAAATTGGTTGCAAAATAATAAATGGAGAAACCGGTTACTAAACCAAGCTATTCCTGCCTTTAGACTTTTTATGGATATGGAACCGGATCATGTAGCAATGAAAATGGTCTAGGAATGTATGATTTAGATAAGAAATTAAATAAAATTTCAATGATTGGCTTTATGGCCACAGGGAAAACAAAAAATAGCATTTTATTGAGTCAGTTGCTCGACAGACCGGCAATAGATTCTGATGAAATGATTGTTGAAAAGGAAAATAAAACGATACCTGAAATTTTTGAAAACACGAGAGCCATATTTTAGAGATTTAGAAAAAATACTTTAAAACAAATATTTCAAATGAATGGTTTTTATATAATTTCATGCGGAGGCGGCATCGTTTGTAAACCACAAGAAAAACCGAAACTATTTAAGAAGTCAATCGCTTGTAATATGGCTGTTTGCCAGTCCGGAAGCTATTGTTGCCAGACTGAAACCCGGCAAAGACCACTGCGAAGTAGCCGATCCACTAGCTAAAGCAAGAATTACTTGGACAAAGATTACACTATTATGCACAAACGGCTGATATACTCATAAGCACTGAAAGAAATTTAAAAGAATTAACCACTGAAAAAATCTATGACGAAATTAATAAAACCTTCGGCAATAAATGGTAAAATAAGCGCTCCGGCTTCTAAAAGTATGATGCGAGAGTATTGCTATTGCTACTTTGGCTCGCGGCACGTCAAAGCTTATTGGCTACACAGCAAACGAAGACTCCGAAGCTGCTTTAGAAATTGCTCATAAAGTGGCGGAATGTTGAGGCTTAGAAACAATATCGTTGAAATTACAGGCGGACGAACTCCTAGTCATTACAGCTTACACTGCAAGGAAGCAGGCTTAGGAATTAGAATGTTTACTCCTATTGCCTCATTATACAATAAAACTTTTTACTCGATGGTGATTTCTTTGAAGAAAGACCAATTGCAATGTCGAAAAACCACTTCAAGATGGGCGTTACTGTAAAATCGACCGGAGGGTTATTCCTATTGAGGTTACCGGAATCAATAATTGGCGGACAAGCCACCGTAGACGGATCACTTAGTTCACAAATGCTTTCCAGGTTGCTCATTGCATGCCATTAGCTCAAGAGAGCATTACTTAATTTCTTAGATTTAAAGTAAGCCTTATATTGATATGACCATTCAAATAATGTAGAACTTTGGCGTATGTGTGACATACAAATTATGGAAACATTAGTATCAAAGCTAATCAGAAATACAACCTCAAACTTACCATGGGGGCGACTGGAGTGGAGCTGCATTTTTGCTGTTGCAGGTGGATTGGAGACGAGGTGAAAGTTGGGCCTGCGTACCAATTCTAAATAAGCAGATATTGCAATATTAGATGCTATAAGACAAACAGGTGCTACTACAATTTCTGAAAATTCAGTGAAATCAAGAAAAATTTATTGAAAGCCTACTCATTTGATGCAACGAATGCCCTGATTTATTTCCTCCCTTTGGTAGCGTTGTGCTCACTGCGAGGGATTATTTAAATTAAAGGGAGAGAAGACTTAAACACAAAGCGACAGAGCAACTGTTTAAAAACAGAATTTGCTAAACTAGGACAAAAATAACATTAAAGGCGACACTATGTTTATACATGGCGGCACGCTAAAAAGGAGGAATGCTACAGCAACAACGACCATAAATTGCAATGGCAAGGAGCATGCGCAGCAATCTTAGCACAAACAGATGTAATCTAAGAAACCCGAATGTATTATAGAATCGTATCCCGGATTTTACGATGATTTTGAAAAAATTAGTGGTTAAAATAATTTAAAAATTTATAAGATGAACGGTTTTAGAAGATTGTTGTGTCAACATATACGGAGAAAGTCACCGCATACAAATAGGAGTTGTAGTAGATGGTTGTCCGGCTGAATATCACTTTGTGAAGACGATTTAAAGAAGACTTTTCCCACGAAGAGTTTGGAGGTATAGGCACAACCGCGTATTAGGCCCGATCTGCCACGAATAGTAGGTGGTAGATAAAGGAAAAACAATAGGCTCTCCTATTTCTGTTGTATTTGAGAATGTTAAATAAAAATCGAAGATTACGAAAATCTTGGGATCAGCCAAGACCTGGTCATGCTGACTACACCGGACAACAAAATATGGAAGCAACAACGACCCAAGAGGTGGCGGTCATTTTCAGGAGAATAACCCTTGATTAGACTGGCGGAGTAATTACAAAAAAAAAAATGCACCTATTAAAATTGAAGCTAAACTCATAGAAGCAGGAGGCTCAACTAAACATTGAAGCTGCTGTAAAAGCTGCAGTAGATACTCACGATTCTATTGGTGGTCTCGATGAATGCACCTGTACCAATATGCCCAAAAGATTAGGAGAACCATTTTTCGACGCTAAGAATCTATGATAGCACACATTATCTTTCGCCATTCCAGCTACAAAAGGTACAGAATTCGGTTCGGGCTTTGCCTCAGCAAATGAAAGGCAGCGAACATAATGACATATTTACCAACAACTTGAAGGCGGCACCACAAAACAAACTATGCAGCTAGTGTTAATGGTAGTATAACCAATGGTAACTGATATTGATTTCAGGTTGCGGTGAAGCCAACCTCAAGAATTGGAGTTACACGAAACTTACATTTCAAAACAGATAAAATTGAATCGTATCTTATTGAAGGGCGAATCCACGATGTATAGCTCTTAATTCAATTGGTTATAGAATCTTTGGCAACGCTATACTTTAGCAGACTTAATACTACTTGAACAACAAAAAGTAAGTTTTTTGGTAAATCTGCGAAATGAATTACTTGCTCAAATATTAATAATAAAATACAAGACGATGAACACAGCTGATAAAAATTTCAATACTAGTAGTCATTTTTTCTGTTGGTAGTGTGTAGTTGTATTACTTAACTAGAAAAGTTCATAATTTTGCTCCGGCACAGTTCACAAATCAGAAACAATATCAGGGAAATTAAGATACCGTTATTTCACCCCTGAAGTCAAAGCAAATGAAAATATCCACTTGTAATATACTTGCATGGAGGTAGGAGTCAAGGAAAAACAATAGGTCGCAGCTCGAAGGAATTGCTGAAAATTTAGCATCCAGATTCTATTCAAGAAAAATACCCATCTTTTCGTAATTGCACCCCAATGTCCTCATGATAAACAATTTCTGAACAATACATTATAAACAATACGCTATAGCCTTCCATTCGCAAGCCGCAAGTACCTAAGAGTATTGAAATAAAACTAATTGTAGATTTAATAAAGGAATTCTCACAAAAATGCCAATAGATACCACAAGGAATATATGTTTGTGGGTTTAGTATGGGCGCATCAGGCTCAAAACGGGATATAATTACCAGATACCCAAATTTGTTTAGTGCAGCCTTTTGAGTTGCAGGGTCTAAAGACACAACTAAAGTTGAAAAAGTAGAAAGCGCACCCAGTTGGTTTTCTCAGTAAGCACGACAATATTTGTACATCAAGAAGTGAGCGAAGAAAACACACACAAGCACCTCGTGAAAATTAGTAGCAACAGTAAACTTACCGTTTTCATTTCGGACATTGGATTTTAAAAAAACGCTTAATACACCTGGGTTTGTATGAATGGCTCTTTGCTCAAAGAAATAAGTTAAAATCATTGCTTACTTTAAGTAAAAAGTTTCTGTTTCATTTATGGAAAGCTGGAGTTTGAAAGTTATTGAATAATTCCCTAGATAGTCTGAGCTTATTGTATAAGCAAGTACAAGATTATAGTACGCGAGACCACGAGTTTGTAACTCAGAACGTACGAAGTAATTGTAATGGATTATTGTTTTGGGCACGAACTACAAGCTTCGCGCCATCAGGGACAATTCACAAAATTAATTTTTATTTGAAAATTATCATATTATTCTGCTTATAGTTCATCGTTTAATTTGTAATATAATGAAAAAAGAATTTTATTTCTTTCAATAATTTTGATTTCGATTTTCCTATTGGCTTTTATTGTTTTCAAAATGGTTCTAACATTTTTATGGATAAAATTTCAGACAATTATAATGTTCCTGTTTTACCTTTAAGCAAGTAAGAGTTCAGAGGAGCAAGGTTTATTATTGTAAGATATAAGATGAGTCCAAGATAAAATAATGATAAATGGAGAATCTTTTTTAATTTTTAGATGCTTGGACTTCTTATTGATTTCTAATAAACAAAATTCAAAACAATCAATTTAAATATATATAAGTTTTTAGTTTTAATTAGAAATGAAGAAACCATTATTATTGTAAATTAAAATGAATTTGAATATTGTAAAACATGTGAAAGTAGATTTATATACATTAGAAATTATGTGAAATATAATGGAAAAAATATGGATACACAAATGGTGTAGGAAAACTAATGATTTTTAAGTATAGACTTTATGTAGATAAGCCTATACCGCCTGATACAATTTACATTTGAGTTTAAAACATAGATAAAAGTACTGTTGTTAATTTTATAAAGATAAGTGGTTCCTTGTTCAGCGAAGCGTCCTCAAGCTTCGTCGCAGCTATCAAGGTTCTGGCCTGTTAATAAAATGTCTGAACCATGATTTATTGGATTTATGGAATTAACATGATTTTTGAAAACGTCGATGAAAAACACTGGCGTCCTTTCTGAGTTTGTTTATCTTAGGTTAATTGGTAGTTTTGCATCCTTATTGGCATTTCAATAATTTTCAATTTAATTCATTAT
>JADKDL010000051.1 GCA_016714605.1 Bacteroidales bacterium
ATAAAAACAGTCTACAGCATTAGTTATGTTTTTCTAAGAATAAAATTGTACCTCTCTAAAAATACTTACAGATAATCAATAACCTTCAATTTGAAAAATTGCAGATAAAAACTTTAAAAAATGCAGATAACACCAAACCTAAAGACAATTGAAATTATTAAGAAAAACATTACTATGGTACATGCTCGTATCAGTTCCATTGTTCTAATAAGCATGAGTGGTTTTACTATTTTCTTAAATTAGTGATTACCAAACAAGTTGACACAACACTTTTTCAAGATAAAGAAGACATAGGAATTTATAAATAATAATAAAGATGACATTATCTGAACTATATAAAGTATAACCTGTAGCTGTTATTAAAAAAAAATTCGGAAGATAGCACTTAATGAATGAACAACTAAAATTTGTAACCATTCATGACACCAGCAGTACAGAATATGAAGCAGAGAAAGTGCTTATTTCATCGGTAATGATGAAAAATAAAAATATGTTATAACCTATATGAATCCTTTGTAAGCGATTCTCTAATATACAATGTGCCACATTTGCAATTTCATTATTTGTACTCCTCACCATTGGCATATCAATAGTACAACTATTAATTTCTAAAAAAATGTGGGAACCTTTTAAAATAACCTTGGCGGCAATTTCGAGATTTAGACCCGGAGAAAAAAATATTCCTGAGTTTGAAAAAACAAATGACTAAGGAATTTACAGCTCTCAGATACTCTAAAAATAATGGTTTCTAGAATAAGTACAGACTTTGAAAGACAAAAAAATTCATTGACAATGTTTCGCACGAATTACAAACTCCGGTTTCTGCCCGGCAATTACAGATGGATGCTGATTCAAAATACAACTAAACGAACATTCTGCTAAAATAATTGGGTGATGGACTCTACTCTGCATAAAATGAAACGTTTTATTACGCTCTATTGCTGCTTTCAAAATAGAAAACAATCAGTTTTAGATAAGAAACCAAAATAAATATAGAACTGATTATTGAAGATTATCTATTGAAGAATAAAGAACAACTTGACTATAAAACATCTTACCGTTCATAGAATTTATAATCGGAAAACGCGGTAAAAATTAATCACACATTGGCAGAAATATTAATAAACAACCTATTAAATAATGCAATAAATCACAATTTAATAAATGGTTCAATTAGTATTGAAATAAATCAAAAAGAATATTTACTATTTCAAAATACCGGAAATCATATTGAAGTGAATCCTGATACACTGTTTCTAAAATATGTACATGGAGGACACATTGCAAAAAATCTACCGGAATAGGCTTATGTTAGTAAAAGAAATATGCAATCATTACGGATATGAGTGTAAATTACAATTATGAAAATAAAATTCATTTCCCTAATTGTTCATTTTAAATAATTGGTGCATTTTTAAGCAGAAATGTTTTACAAATTGTAAAATACTCATTCTCAATATTCAAAATAAATAAGTAAGAATTATAAAAGATATCATAAAATACTGAATTATATTTGCCGGATTTTTATGAATATTAAATTATTCAGAAATATCTAAGACCCGAAACATCGTGTCGAAAATAATTTCTAATACAAAATTCTATATTTATAAATTTTTAATAAAATAATTCATGAATTAAATAAAATTGATACCGTTTGGGTAATTTTCTTGACTTTTGTGGTATTGTTATTAACCTTGACATGCTAGTTCTGCACAAAAGAATTCCTACTGAAATGAATAAAAAAGTGCCAAACTCCCAAGCTGCCAAAGGAAACAATTTGGGTTTTTAATTGGTCTAAGCTTCTCGGTAGTCGTATATTGGCTATATTCTGCTAATCGTAGCAAATCCAACATTGATTACGCCTTATCAAGCAATGTTGGAAATTACCTTAATAAGGAGATTTAATAGAATTATCATTAAGTGTAGATAATTTGTTCGTAATTGCTATGATATTTGCATCTTTTTCTATTCCGGTAAAATATCAACATAGAGCTTTATTTTGGGGTATTCTAGGGCTATCATTTTTTTAGAGGTGTTTTATAGGCTTGGGTGTAGCTACAATAAATGCAATAAGCTGGATAGCTTTATATGTTTTGGTGCATTACTCTTCTTCACCGCTTTGAAAATACTCAAAAGGAAGATGAAAACAAGATATGAGCAAAAGCAAATTGCTCATAGGTTAAAGATGACTCATAATTTACATGATCAAGAAATTCTTTGTAAAATAAACGGCATAAAATACGCTACTCCTTTTTGGGGCGCTTGTAATAATTGAATTTCACCGATATTCTGTTTGCAATTGACAGTATCCCTGCTATTCTTGCCGTTACAACCGATTCGTTTTAGTTTTCAGCTCAAACATTTTTGCAATACTTGGTTTTGCGATCTATGTACTCCTTTTGGCTGCAATGCTGCAAAATTCCATTATCTTAAATACAGCGTTATTGCCATATTGTTTTTATGTTTCAATAAAACTATTGATAATTAAATATATTCACATGCCAGAATGGTTATCACTCTCTCTGTTATTAGGGGTTTCTTTAGCCATTGGAATAATTGTTTCTTATTCAAAAAATGGAAAAAGAGACCGTATAGTTCTTAATTTAAAGACGTTATAATAATTTCATTAAATAACGAAAAATAATTTTTTAAATTTTAATACTTTATCTACATTGAATTTTCAAAAATTAAATTAAATTTGTCAACAAATATTGAAATCGCTTAATAACATCAAACTCATTTTTTCTTTTTATTTTACTTTTAAAAAGTAGAACTGGGGTTTGTGTATTAGCAGGCACAAATAATAGAAAGCCGAAATTCGGGGCTTTTTTTTTTTCAAAAAATTTGTTACATACCAAACAACAATTTTAAGTATGAATAAAAAGTAAAAGTGGCAATACAAGGTATCTATATGGTGCATTTCACGAAATAGCTGACAAACAACATTTTTGGACTAAACGTTGAAACAATACAATGCCTAAATTTCAAACAAGTATTTCAAAGCGTGGTAAAGGCAGAAGCTACTCATGGAATCATTACCATTGAAACACAATTGCAGGAAGTTTACTTTCAATTACACACACTAGAAAGATTCAAGGCTTAGAATTGTTGGAGAAGTAGTGCTGCATATAAAACAAAACCTTATGGCACTGCCGGGAACAAATATAAAGATGTGAAAAGTACCATTCTCACCCAATAGCTATTTTGCAGACAAAAGATTGTTGGTACTTACCCAAGTAAAATTAGTGCGGATAAGACGACACCGCTTCAATTGCCAAAATGGTATCCAGAAAATAAAATGGGAAAACGTTGGTGCAATTGCCGGCAATGAAGCTACAGAATATATATGGATTAGAAATTCTTGATCATGGCATTGAAACGAATAAAAAAATTACACCCCGTTTTCTTATATTCCACTAAAAAACCTAATGAAATGAAGAACACAACTACGCTCATTCTTCAATTGGGTCTATCCGGGTGCTCTTGCCGATATTTTACCATTCTATCAAATAATAATATTAACCTTACTGGAATTCAATCCTTCGCTATCTTAGGATAGACCTTATGAACCATTTCTTTTATATAGACCTAGGTGGGACAATAGAAATGATCATGAAACGCCCTCATGCTATGGTAAAAGGCTACGGCCTTTCTATTTTGGGAATATCCGAAATCAAGAAATTTTTTTCAAAGTAAGGTGAAGACTGTTTCTTTAGATAATAGTATTTATAAAGATATCATTAATAATGAATATAGTAATATAATTGGTACCGGACTTGGCGGTTCGAGGCCTAAGAATAAAGTTCCAAACAACAATAATTGGAGTAGATGCTGAAGACAATCTTAATAGAGCTCTCGGACTTGGAATCAATGATAAAAAACTACAACTCAAAGAGGCTTTGAAAATTACTTAATCTTGTTGATTTGGCAATACCTGTTGATGCGGAGAGGAATTTACTTAGGGGATAGTAGATGCTACTCTGAGATAATACTACTGTTATTGATATGGGCTCTACAAAAAAAGGTATTTGCGAAATTGTAAGTAATCACCCAAAACGCAAGAATTTTGTAGCATCGCACCCTATTGCAGGTACTGAAAATTCGGGACCAGAAGCTGCTTTTCCCAGCATGAAGGAAAAACAACGCCGTAATCTGCATTCGAATTAAAAGGACCCCAGATGTATTAAACCCACCGAAACTTCATAGCATACTGGGCATGAATATCATATACATGAATGCAGAAGAACACGACAAACATATTGCTTACGTTTCTCATCTTACCCACGTTATTGCTTATGCTTTGAGTTTAACGGTGTTAGAAATAGAAAAAAACGAAAAAACAATTTTCGAACTATATTTCACTAATTGCTGATGCAAATGCAATAAGAAAAATATTAAGCAAAGATACATTGACAATAAACAAAAGATAATCTTAATTATGACAAAGCAAATAATAAAACAATTATAAAATGGAAGTAAAATTACAGATAGACCCAATGTCTTCGTGGGGAGTAGAAAGTGAAAGACCGCTGCTTATTGCTGGTCCGTGCAGTGCCGAAACAGAAGAGCAAGTTATGGAAACTGCAAAAGCACTTTCTCAAAAGGTGTAAAAATATTCAGAGCAAGTATTGGAAGCCTCGTGCCAGACACGATACATATGAAGGCGGAGGTTCTGTAGGTTTGTAACTGGCTAGAAAGAAATTGAAAAGACGAAACTGGCAGCTCCATAAAGTAGTGAATGTAAAACATGTATACGAAGCTCTAAAAGGTGGTGTAGATATACTTTGGATAGGTGCTAGAACTTCAGCAAACCCATTCTCTGTTCAAGAAATTGCCGATGCTTTGCAAGGTGTAGATATTCCTGTGTTGATTAAAAATCCAGTAAACCCCGATGTTGAACTCTGGATTGGTGCTATAGAAAGAATCGCCGGAGCCGGTATTACTAAACTAGGTGCAATACACCGAGGTTTCTCAAGCTTCAACAAAGAAAAATATAGAAACGTGCCTCAATGGCAAGTAGCTATAGAGCTTAAAAGAAGGATGAAAAACCTTCCAATTATTTGCGACCCTAGTCATATTGCCGGTAAAGCCGATTTGATTTATGAGGTTTCTCAAAAAGCTATGGATCTGGGTCAAGATGGTCTTATCATTGAAACTCATCCAAACCCGAGAGTGGCTCTAAGCGACGGAAAACAGCAACTAACTCCAAAACAATTATTTACCGATGTTATGGATAGACTTGTTATTAGACAAGAACAAATAGACAATCCTCAATTCAAAGAATCAATTGAAGTTCTTAGATCGCAAATTGATCAAATTGATTATCAACTTATTGATGTAATCGAGAAAAGAATGGAGCTGGTTAAAGAAATTGGTATTAGTAAGAAAGCTAACAATATTAGAATATTACAAAGCAATAGATGGGAAGAAATTATTGAAACTGCTATAATTAAAGGCAAAGAAAAAGGTCTAAGTGAAGAGTTTATAAATAATTTTTTTAAAGCTATTCACCAAGAGTCTATAAGTATACAAACTGAGATACTTAACAAATAAATTCTTAACAGACAGGAGTTGCCACTTTAAAGGAACTCCTGTCTATTTTTACTGATTTTGCATCAGAATAACGAAAACAATCATTGTGCTATAAGCCAGATTTACACTACCAAAATATTAAAATAAATTCAATGTTTTTTCTTTTCTAATTTCGACTTTATATATTGACAAGACTTGGTATTATATTCTGATTAAAAAATTATTTTTGCAAAGCAGATAGTTAGCTTTTATAAATAATATTAAAAGCTAGATTTAAAATAATTAATTGTGGGTAAATAACAAATGCAGACACTCGTAATAGACTTTTTGAAGAGCTAACGAATAATGAATTCGACAGGTCATCATATATTTTGGCAATTGGAGGTGGCATAGTGTGCGATATTAGTGGCTTTGCAGCATCATGTTTTATGCGTGGTATTGACTTTGGTTTTATCTCCACTACCCTACTCTCTCAGGTGGATGCTAGTGTAGGTGGAAAAAATGGCATTAACTTCAAGGGATACAAGAATATGATTGGAAATTTCAATCTACCTCAATTTGTAATCTGCGATCCGGAAATGCTTAAGTCACTAAAAAAAGAAGATTTGCTCTGTGGTATGGGCGAGGTTGTAAAGCATGGAATTATTGCCGACAAATCGTTGTTTGAATTTATAGAGAAAAATGCCGCATTAGCACTCCAATCAGACCCAAAAGTATTGGAACGTTTTGTTTATGATTCGGTGGTAATAAAATCGGGCATTGTAAACAAAGATGCAAGAGAAAAAGGTGAACGAAGAAAACTTAATTTCGGGCATACCTTCGGACATGCTATTGAAAAGGTAAAACAAATACCTCATGGCATGGCTATAAGTATAGGCATGGTAGTAGCAGCAGAATTGTCTGTTTCTAGAAATTTGCTATCTAGAGCCGAAGCCGACAGAATTAAAAATGTATTAAAAAGCTTACAGTTACCTACACAAATTGATATAAAAGCAGAAGAAGCTCTCAATGCTCTAAAAAGAGACAAAAAAAGAGATGGTGATTCTATTCATTTTGTGTTATTAAAAAGTATTGGAGAAGCTGTAATTGAAGAAATAACGATAAAAGAACTTGAAAAAATAGCATATGAAGTGTGTGTGTATCCAGGATAAAGGTCTCAAAGCATGTCTTGATGCATTGAGAAACATAGAAATGGCCGAAATAAGACTTGACCTTACGCAACTTACTGCTGAAGAAACGTCTAATCTTTTTAAATCTGCCAATGTTCCTTTAATAGCCACTTGCAGATACGATTCTATTTCAGACCAAGACCGAATGATATTGCTCAAAGCTGCCATTGCTGGTGGTGCAGCATTTGTAGATCTTGAAATTGAAGCCAATGAACAATTTAAATCAGAAATGAAATCTTTTGCAAAAAAACATAATTGCAATATCATCATTTCATATCATAATTATAAAGAAACTGCTTCAAAAGAAACGCTTCAAATACTTATAGACCAGTGTTTCAGAGAAGGTGCCAACATAGCTAAAATTGCTACAATGGTAAATACCGAGCAAGATGCTGCCCGTTTATTAGGTTTATATGAAAAGAACAAAAATCTAATAGCTTTAGGTATGGGCGAAAAAGGAAAAATAACTAGAGTGGCTGCTCTAAAATTAGGCGCTCCCTTTACTTTTGCTGCAAAAGACTCATTGTCGGCAACGGCTCCGGGTCAACTTACTCTCAATGAATTTGAAACAATATATTCACTTCTATAATGTCTGAAACAAAACTATTTGCAGTAACCGGCAACCCCATTCTTCACAGCAAGAGTCCGTGTATGTTTAATAATGCCTTTGAATCAATGAATTTAGAGGCTCGCTACATAAGAATAGCTGCTGACTCTGCTACTGAAGCAATTTACTTATTCAATAAAACTGAACTAAGCGGCATGAATGTAACCGCTCCATTCAAAGAAGATATAATGCCATTCTTAGACATAATAGACGATGATGCTCAGAAAATTGGCAGCGTTAATACTGTTGTGAAAAAAGATGGTAAATTAATAGGCTATAATACTGATCATTACGGTGTTGCTAACTCTATAATTGAAGCCGATATCAGTTTGAAAGATATAAATGCGGTAGTAATTGGAGCAGGTGGAGCAGGCAAAGCAGCTGCATTTGGACTGGTGAAAAACGGTGCTAAAGTTACTATAGTAAACAGAACATTAGCAAAAGCAAAAGCAGCAGCTCAGACGGCCCGGTTGCAAATATGATTCGTTTGACAATCTAAAATCTATTTTAAAACAGAGAATACGCTTATTGTTTTTCGCTGAGTCAGAATGTCAACCCTATAAAAATAAATGGCTTAATAAAAAACCACCTCATTTTCGATGCAAACTATAAAAATTCGCCATTCAAAGAAGATGCTGAGAAAATTGGTTGCAAAATAATAAATGGAGAAAACTGGTTACTAAACCAAGCTATTCCTGCCTTTAGACTTTTTATGGATATGGAACCGGATCATGTAGCAATGAAAAATGGTCTAGGAATGTATGATTTAGATAAGAAATTAAATAAAATTTCAATGATTGGCTTTATGGCCACAGGAAAAACAAAGAATAGCATTTTATTGAGTCAGTTGCTCAACAGACCGGCAATAGATTCTGATGAAATGATTGTTGAAAAGGAAAATAAAACGATACCTGAAATTTTTGAAAAACACGGAGAGCCATATTTTAGAGATTTAGAAAAAAATACTTTAAAACAAATATTCGAAATGAATGGTTCGCATATAATTTCATGCGGAGGCGGCATCGTTGTAAACCAAGAAAACCGAAACTATTTAAGAAGTCAATCGCTTGTAATATGGCTATTTGCCAGTCCGGAAGCTATTGTTGCCAGACTGAAACCCGGCAAAAGACCACTGCTAGAAGTAGCCGATCCACTAGCTAAAGCAAAAGAATTACTTGGACAAAGATTACACTATTATGCACAAACGGCTGATATACTCATAAGCACTGAAAGAAATTTAAAAGAATTAACCACTGAAAAAATCTATGACGAAATTAATAAAACCTTCGGCAATAAATGGTAAAATAAGCGCTCCGGCTTCTAAAAGTATGATGCAGAGAGCTATTGCTATTGCTACTTTGGCTCATGGCACGTCAAAGCTTATTGGCTACACAGCAAACGAAGACTCCGAAGCTGCTTTAGAAATTGCTCATAAATTGGGTGCAATGGTGAGCTTAGAAAACAATATCGTTGAAATTACAGGCGGACGAACTCCTATTAATTACAGCTTACACTGCGGCGAAGCAGGCTTAGGAATTAGAATGTTTACTCCTATTGCCTCATTATACAATAAAACTTTTTTACTCGATGGTGCAGGTTCTTTAAGAAAAAGACCAATTGCAATGCTCGAAAAACCACTTCAAGAATTGGGCGTTACTGTAAAATCGACCGGAGGGTTTATTCCTATTGAGGTTACCGGACCAATAATTGGCGGACAAGCCACAGTAGACGGATCGCTTAGTTCACAAATGCTTACCGGGTTGCTCATTGCATTACCATTAGCTCAAAAAGACACATTACTTAATGTTATAGATTTAAAAAGTAAGCCTTATATTGATATGACCATTCAAATAATGGCAGACTTTGGCGTATGTGTAGAGCATACAAATTATGAAACATTCAGTATCAAAGCCAATCAGAAATACAACCCTCAAACTTACACCATAGAGGGCGACTGGAGTGGAGCTGCATTTTTGCTTGTTGCAGGTGCATTGGGAGGCGAGGTAGAAGTTGGCAACCTGCGTACTAATTCTAAACAAGCAGATATTGCAATATTAGATGCTATAAGACAAGCAGGTGCTACTGTTACAATTTCTGAAAATTCAGTGAAAATCAAGAAAAATTTATTGAAAGCCTACTCATTTGATGCAACCGAGTGCCCCGATTTATTTCCACCTTTGGTAGCGTTGGCTGCTCACTGCGAGGGTATTTCAAAAATTAAAGGCATAGAAAGACTTAAACACAAAGAAAGCGACAGAGCAACTGTTTTAAAAACAGAATTTGCTAAACTAGGCACAAAAATAACATTAGAAGGCGACACTATGTTTATACATGGCGGCACGCTAAAAGGAGGTATGCTACATGCCAACAACGACCATAGAATTGCAATGGCAGGAGCATGCGCAGCAATCTTAGCACAAACAGATGTAATCATAGAAAACCCGGAATGTATTGCAAAATCGTATCCCGGATTTTACGATGATTTTGAAAAAATAAGTAGTTTAAAATAATTTAAAAATTTATAAGATGAACAGTTTTGGAAGATTGTTTCGTGTCAGCATATACGGAGAAAGTCACGGCATACAAATAGGAGTTGTAGTAGATGGTTGTCCGGCTGGAATATCACTTTGTGAAGACGATTTAAAAGAAGACTTTGCCCGACGAAGAGCCGGAGGTATAGGCACAACCCCGCGTATTGAGCCCGATCTGCCACGAATAGTAAGTGGCGTATATAAAGGAAAAACAACGGGTGCTCCTATTTCTGTTGTATTTGAGAATACAAATACTAAATCGAAAGATTACGAAAATCTTTGGGATCAGCCAAGACCTGGTCATGCTGACTACACCGGACAACAAAAATATGGAAGCAACAACGACCCAAGAGGTGGCGGTCATTTTTCAGGGAGAATAACCCTTGGTATTGTAGCTGCCGGAGTTATTGCAAAAAAAATACTTGCACCTATTAAAATTGAAGCTAAACTCATAGAAGCAGGAGGCTCAACCAATATTGAAGCTGCTGTAAAAGCCGCAGTAGATGCTCACGATTCTATTGGTGGTCTCATTGAATGCACCTGTACCAATATGCCCAAAGAATTAGGAGAACCATTTTTCGACGCTACAGAATCTATGATAGCACACATTATCTTTGCCATTCCAGCTACAAAAGGTATAGAATTCGGTTCGGGCTTTGCCTCAGCAAGAATGAAAGGCAGCGAACATAATGACATATTTACCAACAACTTAGGTAGCACCAAAACAAACTATGCAGCTGGTATTAATGGTGGTATAACCAATGGTAACGATATTGTTTTCAGAGTTGCAGTGAAGCCAACCTCAAGTATTGGAGTTACACAAGAAACTTTCAATTTCAAAACAAATAAAATTGAATCGCTTCTTATTGAAGGCAGACACGATGCTTGTATAGCTCTTAGAATTCCGGTAGTTATAGAATGCGCAACAGCTATTGCTTTAGCAGACTTAATACTACTTGAACAACAAAGAAGTAGAGTTTTTTAGTAAATCTGCGAAATG
The DNA here is from genome assembly GCA_016714605.1 of Bacteroidales bacterium. GTDB lineage: Bacteria > Bacteroidota > Bacteroidia > Bacteroidales > UBA1715 > JADKDL01. Next base: position 10,840 of record JADKDL010000051.1, read on the forward strand.
AATTACTTGCTTAAATATTAATAATAAAATACAAGACGATGAACACAACGATAAAAATTTCAATACTAGTAGTCATTTTTTCTGTTGGTATTGTGTATTTGTATTACATAACTAAGAAAGTTCATAATTTTGCTCCGGCAGTTCACAAATCAGAAACAATATCAGGGAAATTAAGATACCGTTATTTCACCCCTGAAGTCAAAGCAAATGAAAAATATCCACTTGTAATATACTTGCATGGAGGTGGGAGTCGAGGGAAAAACAATAGGTCGCAGCTCGAAGAGATTGCTAGAAATTTAGCATCAGATTCTATTCAAGAAAAATACCCATCTTTCGTAATTGCACCCCAATGTCCTCATGATAAACAATTTCTAGACATACATTATAAACAATACCCTATAGCCTTCCATTCGCAAGATGAAGTACCTGAGAGTATTGAAACAAAACTAATTGTAGATTTAATAAAAGAATTCTCACAAAAATACCCAATAGATACCACAAGAATATATGTTTGTGGGTTTAGTATGGGCGCATCAGGCTCATGGGATATAATTACCAGATACCCAAATTTGTTTAGTGCAGCCTTTATGATTGCAGGGTCTAAAGACACAACTAAAGTTGAAAAAGTAAAGCACTTACCAATTTGGTTTTTTCATGGTAAGCACGACAATATTTGTACATCAGAAACGAGCGAAAAAACACACGAAGCACTCGTGAAAATTAATGGCAACAGTAAACTTACCGTTTTCGATGCCGGACATGGTTGCATAAAAGAAACGCTTAATACACCTGGGTTGTATGAATGGCTCTTTGCTCAAAAGAAATAAGTTAAAATCATTGCTTACTTTAAGTAAAAAAAGTTTCTGTTTCATTTGTGGAAAGCTGGAGTTTAAAAGTTATTGAATAATTCCCTAGATAGTCTGAGCTTGTTGTATAAGCAAGTACAAGATTATAGTACGCGAGACACGAGTTTTTAACTCGGACTTTACGAAGTAAATGTAATTTATTGTTTAATTCGGCACGAGCTAAAAGCTCGCGCCATCGGGGACGATTCCCAAAATTAATTTTTATTTTAGAAAATTATCATATTATTCTGCTTATAGTTCATCGTTTAATTTGTAATATAATGAAAAAAAGAATTTTATTTCTTTCAATAATTTTGATTTTATTTATTTTGTTAGGTTTTCTAATATTAAAAAAGGGTTCAAATTTTAATTGGGGGATGATTCCCGGAGTTAAAGATTTTCCTAATATACCTCGCAGCAGTATGAGTTCAGAAGAGCAAGGTTTATTATTAGCAAAATATAAGCCGAGTCAAGATAAAATAATGATAAATGGAGAATCATTTTTAATTTTAGATACATGGACTACATATTGGTTTAAAACCCAATTTTCAAAAGAAATAAATAAAAATTTTTATAAGTTTTTTGTTTCAATTAGAAATGAAGAAACCGGAAAGTACTGTGAATTGAAAAATGAAAATGAGTATTGTAAAACATGTGAAAATGAATTTATATACATTAGAAATTATGTGAAATATAATGGAAAAAAATATGGATACACAAATGGTGTAGGAAAAACTAATGATTTTTTAAGTATAGACTTTATATCAGAAAATAAACCTATACCGCCTGATACAATTACATTTGAGTTTAAAAACATAGATAAAAGTACTGTTGTTAATTTTATAAAGGAATAATTGGTTCCTTGTTCAGCGAAGCGTCCTCGCTTCGTCGCAGCTATCAAGGTCTCTGGCCTGTTAATAAAAATGTCTGAACCTTGATTTATTGGATTTATAGATTAACATGATTTTTTGAAAACGTCAGTGAAAAACACTGGCGTTTTTTTATTCTAGGTTTGTTTATCTTAGGTTAATTGGTAGTTTTTTGCATCCTTATTGGCATTTCAATAATTTTCAATTTAATTCATTATTAGCGAATATATTAGGGCTTCTAGCATACTTTGATTTTTCGCTGTAGAGAAAATTCATGAATTTTCTTTACGCTGCAAAATGGTAGTTAATTGCAAATTCTGTAATTTACCGCCTTGCAAAGTATCTCCTGTAGAGACGCACGGACGTGCGTCTTGAAAATGTCAGAATCATGATTTTTATGATAAAAAGATATCCTTGATTTTTTGTATATTTGCATTAAATTTTAGTTCAAATGCTTAATTTTGAGCATCTAATAAACGATGTAATACATTATAAAATTATCAAATCTCCTCATTTTCAAATTATCTTATGAAAATCATCAACCCACTATACGACAACGCCTTCAAGTACCTGATGGACAATGAGCAAATTGCCAAAATGGTATTGAGCATCATTTTGGGCGAAACGGTACTGTCGTTACAATCAAAACCCCAAGAAACACAACTTTTTACCGATACTACCAGAAAAACTGCGCGATACGATTTTAAAGCAATCATACGCGGCAACGACAACCTAGAACGCACCATACTCATTGAGCTGCAAAAATACAAACACCCCGATCCTATTATGCGATTCAGGGAATATCTTGCAGAAAACTACCGTAAAGAAGAAACTATAATCACCAGCAGCGGCGAAGAACAAAAACAAGCCCTGCCAATTGTAACTATCTATATACTAGGCTACCAAATCACACAGGCAGACATACTTGCACTGCAAGTAGGCAGACATGTAAAGACCTTATTTGGGATACCCCTATTACAGAAAAACTAGATTTCGTAGAACTGCTTACCCATGTGTGTTTTATATTCCAAGTAGGAATGAAACGGAAAAATTGCGAGGCACCAGACTAGAATATTTCCTAAGTCTGTTCTCTCAAAGCTGCATGGCGAAGAAGCTAACTACCTAATAGATATTGAGCTAGATGAAACTGCAAAAAGACAAGCACATAGGAGAAATAGTAAAATACCTGAACCAAGCTACCCTTGATGAAGGCATGGTGCGTAGTCTCAAATACAGCACAGTACGAAAAAGGTGTTCGCACCATAGAGCAAGAGCTTAAAGATATGTTAATTGCAAAAGAAACTGCCCTTGCAAAAGAAGCAGAAGCAAACAAAAAAGCAGAAAAAGAACGAGCAGAAAAAGAAGCCGCTTTAAAAAAAGAAGCAGAAGCCATTGCAGATAAAGAAAAAGAACGAGCTGCAAAAGAAGCAGCACTCAAAAATGAATCAGAAGCCCTTGCAAAAATTATCAATTTAGTACACAATCTGCATACTAATAATTTAACAAATGAAAATATTTCAGCAATGACCGGATTAAGTATAGCAGAAGTAGAAGCAATTTTAAATGCGAATAATAAATAAATCAGAGATTTTTTGCCAAAAGATCAAAAAACAATATATTTACAACGAGTTCATTGAAAGATTGATATAGGCTAAAAGTAGAGCATTTCCCGCGCCCGACTACCTTGGCAACGCTGGTTCGAGTTTGTACCTCGGACCTTACGAAGTAATTGTAATTGATTGTTTAATACGGCACGAGCTACAAGCTCGCGCCATCGGGGGGTGTTTATAAAAGTATAAAATTTTTAGGAATAATTGAATATGAAAAAATTGCTGTATATCATAGTTTTTCTTTGTTTTGGATATTGCGTTGGTTATTCTCAACCAGATAGAGAATTCATAAAAAATAATGAAATTGAAAAATTAAACAAAAGATTAATTAAATTGTATAAGAAATCTGATTGTTTTGGGTCTGATAGTTTAAATATTATCAATGTTTTTTATTTAAATTATCGTGGAGGATATGAGAGAACTGATTTTATTAATGAAAATTTTTTGCTGTATGCAGAACCGCTTTATCACAAGATTAAATCAAAACTCTATTTAGAAGCATATTCTTATATCTGTAATAAAGATTTTGAGTTAGTTGCAGTTGGTGATTCAAGAATAATAATGCCATTATGTAAATTTAAGAATTCTGCATTTACTGATGATAAAGAGTTTGTAAAAAAGATTATAGAGTTAAACATAAT